>NZ_JBGGWF010000011.1:0-187792 GCF_041321135.1 Fibrella aquatica
GGCAGGTTATTTACGCGTTACGCACCCGTTTGCCACTGGCATTGCTGCCCGTCCGACTTGCATGTATTAGGCCTGCCGCTAGCGTTCATCCTGAGCCAGGATCAAACTCTCCATCGTAAATATGTGCGTAGCTACTCGAAAGTAACTACTATGTTTTTAGCACGATTTGTGCTTTACTATTCTGCCAATACGCCAAAGAACTGATCCCTGTTTGATAAACTTGCTCACCGTTGTGCGCTGTTTCTATCGATTTGGGACTGCAAAGGTAGGGTGACAATTAGCTTTACGCAAGCCCTAGACTGAAAATAATTTAAAAATCTTTTTCCATAAATGGATAACTCACTGAACGTGGGGAAACTAGCGTTTCTTTTATTGTTCGCATCGATACCCACCGCATCAAATTAACCGCTGATCCAGCCTTGTCATTGGTGCCAGAAGCCCTTGCGCCACCGAAAGGTTGCTGCCCAACAACGGCTCCAGTTGGCTTATCGTTGATGTAAAAGTTGCCAGCCGTGTTCACCAGCTTTGCGGTTAGCTCCGTAATCACATGCCGGTCTTTTGCTAGGATCGCTCCTGTTAAGGCATATGGTGACGTAGTGTCGATCAGGTTTACCACATCATCCAGCTTCGCATCGTCGTACACATAAACGGATAGTACAGGCCCGAACAACTCATCACACATGGTTTGATATTTGGGGTCGCTCACTTCGATTACGGTTGGCTCAACAAAGTAGCCGACCTGATCGCTGTAGTTACCGCCCGCTATGATCGTTTGACCATCGGCTTTTGCCTTATCAATGTAGCTTGTTATCTTTTTATACGACTTTGCATCAATGACCGCGTTGACGAGGTTGCTGAAATCTTCCACGCTTCCCGTTGTCTGCTTGGCGAGTTCTTCCTGTAGCTGTTCTTTTATGGCTGGCCACAAGCTGACAGGTACATAGGCTCTGGATGCTGCCGAACATTTCTGTCCCTGATACTCGAACGCTCCCCGAATCATGGCCACCACCGACTCTGTAACATCGGCCGTGTTGTGAACTAGGATATAGTCTTTACCGCCCGTCTCCCCGACAATCCGTGGGTACGTCTTGTACTTACTAATGTTCTCACCGATTGTTTTCCAGATAGTCTGGAACACACCTGTGCTACCCGTGAAGTGAATACCGGCAAAGTCAGGATGTTTGAAGATTACCTCTCCTGCCTCAGGACCATCTACATAAATCAGGTTGATAACACCGTTAGGCAAGCCGCTTTTCTGCAATACTTCCATGATCACTTGCGCCGAATACGCCTGCGTATAGGCCGGTTTCCAGACAACCACGTTCCCCATCAGCGCCGCTGATGTGGGTAGGTTACCGGCAATTGCCGTGAAATTGAACGGTGTCAACGCGAAAATAAATCCTTCTAATGCTCTGTATTCCAATCGATTCCAAACGCCCGGTGGCGAGTAGGGCTGCTGCGAATATATCTCCGTCATGTAGTGGACGTTGAAACGCAGGAAGTCAATGAACTCACAGGCAGCGTCAATTTCGGCCTGATACGCATTCTTCGACTGGCCCAACATCGTTGCCGCGTTGATCTTTGCCCTGTACGGTCCGGCAAGCAGATCGGCAGCTTTTAGAAATATACTGGCTCGTTGCTCCCACGGCATTGATGACCAGCTTTCGCGCGCCTGCAAAGCGGCGTCTATTGCCTGGTGTACATGTGAGGCATCGCCTTCATGTATATAGCCTAATGTATGCGCATGCTCGTGTGGCGGCGAAACCCGGACTTTTTTACTTCCGAAAACAGTTTCTCCGTTAATGCACATAGGCAGATCCTGCTCGATGGATTTAGCCGCTTTAAGAGCGTCCTGTAAGGCTTTGCGTTCTGGTGAGCCAACCCGATATTCTTTTACCGGTTCGTTCAAAGGCTGGGGTACACCCGTAATTCCGTTTATCATCGTTTTTAGTTTGTCTCTTGCAAACGTAACAAATAGCTACCCTTTAAGCGTTCTTTTCCGACTCATTCTAACGAAGCTGGATTGATTTTCGCTTTCTGTTTCAGGGGCTTTACCCCTAACTTGCAACCACTTTTTTTTGCTAATCGCTGCTCATGACTTTTTATAGTACTAACAATTCGGCCAACGTTGTTTCTCTTCAGGAAGCGCTGTTCAATAGCCTTCCTCAGGATAAAGGCCTTTATATGCCTACCTCTATTCCGCAGTTACCAGATGGATTTATGGAGGGCATTACCAATCAATCGCTGGCCGAAATTGCGTACAAGTTGACGAAGCTCTGGCTGCAAGATGACCTTACTCCTGCTCAGATCGAGGAATTGGTCACGCATGCCTTTCCTTTCGATACGCCCCTGGTTGAACTCGAAGCTAATCGGAAATACGTTCTTGAGCTTTTCCATGGTCCTTCCCTGGCTTTTAAAGATGTTGGCGCTCGGTTTATGGCGGGGCTCATGTCGATCTACTCGGCAACCCAGTCTCGTGAGGTTCATATTCTGGTTGCTACGTCTGGAGATACCGGCGGTGCTGTGGCAATGGGTTTCCATAACGTACCTGGCGTGCGGGTGTCTATTCTGTATCCGAAAGGCCGGGTTAGTCAGCTTCAGGAAAAGCAATTGACCACGCTAGGCGGTAATATCCACGCCTTTGAGGTTGATGGTTCGTTCGATGATTGTCAGGCGATGGTGAAGGCTGCTTTTCTAGATGAAGATCTGACAAGAGCGTTCTCACTTTCATCGGCTAATTCAATCAATATTTTCCGGCTTATTCCACAGAGCTTTTATTACTTCAGGGCACTTGCTCAACTGAAGGCTGATCACGCACCGGCTGTCTTCTCTACGCCTAGTGGAAACTTTGGAAATTTAAGCGCAGGTGTGCTTGCGTGGCGTATGGGATTGCCCGTTCAGGCGTTTGTGGCAGCGACTAATTTGAACAAGGTTGTTCCTGATTATCTCACATCCGGACAGTATGCACCGATGGCGTCGCTGGCAACCCTCTCTAACGCTATGGACGTAGGCAATCCAAGTAATTTTGTGCGACTGCAACGCCTTTTCGAAGACAATTTCGATCAGATGAGCGACCTTGTTTCTGGTGTTTACTTTACTGATGGTCAGACAGTTGACGAGATGATTCACCTACGCGACAAGTACAATTATATCGCTTGTCCACACACGGCTGTTGGTTTACTTGGGCTTGAAAGTTATCAACAATTACATGTGGATAACTGTGGTATAGCGTTGGCAACTGCTCATCCGGCCAAATTCAGCCCGGTTGTGGATACCATCTTTGGCCATGCCGTTGACGTACCTGAACGCCTAGCGGTGCTTTCTCAACGCGAGAAACACGCTATTGCCATTCCAGGTACGTTCAACGCCTTTAAGGAGTCTTTGCTTGAGTTAGTTTAAGCCTACTTATCAACAAACAGAAACGGGCCGGCCCTTCGATATGAAGAGTCGGCCCGTTTCTGTTTGTTGATAAGTAGGCTTAGTTGATTTGATCGCCTCGTAGCTGACGGAGACGCTTGCGGGCATCAGCAGCGAATAAACTTCCTGGGTACGTTGTCAGGAACTGCTGATACAGCTTCAGCGACTCTACGTTGTCCTTCTTTCGTTCATCTGTGAGCTTCGCCATCTCGTATAGCGCATCATCGCCCAGGATATCCAGCGGGTACTTATCCACAATTGTCTTCAAGTTGGCTATGGCCTGGTCGATCTTGCCTTCTTTTACATAGATCTTTGACTGTAGCCAGATAAGCTCGTCGGCTAACGTATGCTTTTCGTACTTTTTCAACATCACGTTGATCTGATTGGTAGCCTCATCCAGCTTATTTTGGAACAGAAGGAGATCAATGGCCGAGTATTCCTTCATGGCTGCTTCTGTGCTGTCGAGGCCGGTGTTATCCAGAATCAGCATACTCAACTGTTCGGCATCGTTGGCGATCTCACGCGTGGTGGCCATTTTCAACACGTCGAGGACACCCTTCGCTAACGTAAAATCGCCGCGGTAATAGTGAAGCTTGGCGTTTTTTAGTTTAGCCTCATATCCCAACAGATCATCTTTTTGTGATTTTTCCACTTGTGAAAACAGCAGGGTCGATTCCCAAGGTTCGTTCTTTAGCAGATATACATCACCCTTGTCCAACTTGCACTTATCCACAAATAGCGGGTCACTTTTCCCCATTGCAATGGCTTTATCCAGCATGACCAAAGCTGAATCTTTCTCATCAAGGTAGTTAGCGTACAGGTTTGCCGAGTTACGAAGCGCATCCAGTGTCTTAGGCGTAATACCCACATCACTCAATACCCGCTGATAATCGTGGATAAGTTTCCTTATTTCCGTTTTCTCGATTGGATATACATTTTTCACTTGCTCTTCACGGGCATTGATTATCATTCGACGGGCGTAGGGATAGAAAGTACCCTGTGGATAAGTCTGGATAATGTACTCGTAGGAGTCGATGGCAGTTTTATATTCCCGATTAGTCATGGCTAACTGGGCTAGTTCAAACACTTTGGCCCCCGATAGCTTCAGGCGCCTATCCATGGCTTTCTCCTGCAACAGTGCCCGGCTAAACTTCTGCTTCTGTAGGTAGTACCAGGTCAGCATATCATTGGTGGCGATAGACTCCGGCTCTTTCTGCACTCGGTCATACAGAACCTGCTCAAGCAATGCTTCTTCCTTCGTGTTGATAAGTGCCTGATAGGCGCCCTGCACCCGCTCTCGTTGATCTGGTTTCTGCGACAAAGGCAGCAGCGTTTCTATCCACCGTTTGGTATCGCCTTTACTGCGATATAAGCTAGCCAAATCCTCTGCGTGAAAGGTTGGGTCTTCTGTAAGTTGTTGGCCTCTCTGATAGGCCTGTATGGCCCAATCAGCGGCGCTGACGTCCTCGAATAGCTCGCCAGCCCGTGCTATCTTCATCGGATCACCTTTCGATAGCTCATAAACCTGAGCAAACTGCTTCTTTGCAGTCATGGTATCGCCCGTTTCCTGCGCATTACTGCCAGTCAACAACAGGGCATACGTTTTCAGGTTGCCCTCGCCTTTAGCCCACTTTTTCAACTGCCGATCGGCTTCATCCGCTTTTTTGGATTTTTTCAAACTGGTAACATATCTGTTCACCGTTTGCCAGGCCGGCCCCCCGTTTTCTTCATTTTTTCGGACTTGCTTCCCATACTCGACCGCAGCTTTTTCGAATTCTCCATTTTTGAAGTATTCGTCGGCCAGGTCTTGCTCGCTTTGACCCCACGACAGCTGGCTGACCAAAAGCAGGAACCCCAGCAAAATCTTTCCACAAGCCCTATTTTTCATTTTATAGTTTTGGTTTCTAAACCCTTTTAATGTCTCTATTATGGCTGTGCATAAGTGTACAACATGGTTGTCCACTAAAATCTATGCCAATTGTGTATAAGCTCTACGAGTTATCCACGGGGTTATCCATGCTCTTTTGGCCTGTTTGACACGCTTTGAACGCTTTTTCCAAGTTATCAACATTTCCCACAATAAGCCAGCGCGTATTTGTGGATTAAGACTGTCCACATTTCAGAAGACTGATAACTTGTTTGGGAGCCGTTCACAACCTGCTTGTTCTGCACACTATCTCTTGTGGATAACAACGAATTGTGAAGAACGCTTCTTTCATCCACATTCCGGTTTCTTACTTTATTTGGTTATCCACAGTTTAGCCAATGTTTTCCACTCTATTCTCCACAGAAAACTGGCGAAAAATATAGTTTTCATTGACCTTTTCTAATATGTAAGGTCTGTATTGTCAGACTCGAAGTTCTGCTTGATTACTATCACACCTGGATAATACACAATAGGTTCAGCGGCTATCCGTTGCTCGTAACGTCCTGTGTTCCAAATCCCGTTATTGTTTGTGTCGATGATGAGTCGCAGTCTATATTTACCCGGCTTGATATTTTTTAATTCGTAGGCAGGTACGTTCCTCAGTCGCTGCACAACAATCTTTCGCTCGTCTATCAACTCCAGGATGTAGTTCGGCTCTTTAGTAGTGATTCGACCACGCAATACACCAAAATTCTCTGGATCAATAATTGGGTATGTAATCGTTACAGCAGTAATGGTATCGCCCATCACACTCTCGAAAGCATCTTTATTCAGCTTTATTCGAATGAACTTCCGGGCTTTAGTAGCTATTCTGGTTGTTAACTCGGTTTGCTGCATACCTATAGCCGACGTGAATGAACTTAAGTCGGCTGTGGAAAGGCTATCGATCGAGAATTGAATTTGCTTTTCACTCACCTTTCCAAGTGGCTTATTGAACAGTAGTTTCCACGAGAAGTTTGGCTCTACTGCATCATTTGGCACTGGCTCTGGTTTGAACGTAAACTCTTCAGGCTTTTCCCGCTTGCTTTTCTGCCTGAAGCTGATTGTATGTTTAAGGGTATTTGAGAGTCCAAGTGAGTCGACTGCTGTCAGCGAAATAGATAGGGTATCCGTTGTCTCTTTTGTTCTGAAGAATTTGATCTGATTAACTGCCGGTTGAATGGATGGTAGGCTATCTGCCGGATTTCGAAAACTGATCGAGTATGTTTTTACTCCCTTGTTCAGATTCAGTACGTAACTGTCAGACCGTGAATCAGTTCGCTGAATACGAATGGGTGTAGTATTCTGCTCGAAGAGCTCGATCGAAAGCCCGCTCACTGACTTATCGAGCTTTACCCGCTCTTTTAAAAAGCCGATATCTTCGCCATTCGGGTTGAATAGGAAGTTGTTGTTCTTGTCTGTAAACGATAAAACATCGTATTCTCCGGCCTTAATATTCTCGATAACAAATCGGCCCGCCGTATCCGTTTTGGTGTAATAGACGGGCTTATTTCGCTGTGCATCAAGCGTATCGCGGGGAGCATACAGTCCGACGAGTGCGCCTTCGACCGTGGTGCCTGTAGTCACGTTAGAGACCGTTCCACTGAGGCTTAACGAGTCTAATTGATCACCCGTACTAAATACCAATTTTAGATTAGTTGCCGGGTTTCGTTCACTAGCATCACGGATACCGTCAGTGAAACTGATCGTGTAAGTTGTGCTGTCTTTCAGAGGTTCGTTGAAGATTAGCACCACGCTCGTTGGCTTCGCCCGATAATCGAATGTCATCCCGCTTCCAGGCGTAATGATTGTTTTTTGAGGCAGGTTTTCAACGTTGATGTACTCGTCAAAGAACAATTCAACCTGCTTGGGCTTCACGCTTTTAGCCCTCATTTTTGGATTACTATCAATCAGTTTGGGTGCAAGGGTGTCTTTCTTCCCACCGGGTGGTTGAGCTATCTGCGCGCAGTTACTGGCAAAAATGGAGATGCATAGTAATAAGAAAACGCCCCACAAGGAAGGCGTTCGGTAAGCGGTTGATTTCATATTGTTAGAGTTTCCTGAACACATAGGTGAGGCTTGAGTAGTTACCCGTTTTACTGGCAGCGGCATTGGATCGTATTCCACTTGCTATGCTTTCTGCATAATTAATTCTTCCGTCCCGATGCTTCGTGCTTAACATGGCGATGTAATAGGCATCGAACCGCATAGGTAAGCTCTTTTGGAGTTTTAGACCGAACGTTTCAATTAAGGCTGTTAAAACTGATGGCGTGAAGTGGTACAAATGTCTGGGTACGTCATAAGCGGCCCAACTTGAGCCATAAAGGGCTGCATCTTTCGAAGCAGGATTTGGTACGGCGATTACCAGATGACCGCCTGTTTTGAGTTTATCCGTCAGCATGGCTACTGTCTCTTTCAGGTCAGCCACATGTTCCAGCACGTGCCATAATGTAATAACGTCAAGCTTCGCCAAACTCCTTATCTCGTCGCTGTCTTTTAAGATTTTTTGGCTTATCCGTTCTTCAGATAGTCGACGGGCGTCAGGATCTGGCTCGAAGCCGGTAACGCTCCACCCTTTCTTCTGACACTCTTTGATGAAGGCTCCTGTGCCACAACCATAGTCGAGCAACGCCCCTGCCCCACCATTCATCGACCTGATCCAACTCTCTTTTTGGCTTAACGCGTAGGAACGGACGGTTCTGTATATAGTGTCAACGACTCCCTTTTTTGTGTCGTCGTGAGAGATATAGGTGTCAGACTTATAGTACGAACCGATGGTTTCGGCGGTTGGTCGAGGATTGGTAAAGAGCAACGTACACTGATTGCACTGCTGAATGACAAACTGTTTTTGACTGACTAACTGATCCTGACAGGTCAGGTACGGTGTAAACAACGTACCTGAACAAGCCGGACATTCCTGTAATTCTTCCACGATTAGCGACCCATGTAAACTAATAATATAGAAATATCGGATGGGCTCACGCCGCTTATCCGTGTAGCCTGACCAATGGTTTGAGGCCGAAGTTTCTTGAGTTTCTCACGGCCCTCGAATGATAGTGCTTTTACCTTATCGAAATCAAACATGGGCGTGATTTCCAGTGATTCCCACTTGGTTAACTTCTCAGCGTTTTGCCGTTCGCGGCTTAAATAGTCGTCATACTTAATCTCAATCACGGCTTGTTCCAATGTTTCGGTGCTGAACGAGGCGGGCACAAATTCTCCGGAAGCCCCGATCAGTTCGAGCAATTGACGAACATCTACAGCATCGATTTCCGGCCGCTTGATTAGGCTTAGCACAACCGATTTTTCACGTAAGGGAGCCGAGCCTCTGGCAGCAAGCCAGTCGTTCACTTCTTCCGGGCGAAGCTTTGCTTGCCGGAAAATAGTGGTTAGCTGTTCAATCCCGGCTTTCTTCAACCGCATTGTCTGGAGGCGGTCGTCATCAGCTAAACCAATTTCGTGGCCCTTCTCGGTCAATCGCAGATCGGCATTGTCTTGCCGGAGTAAGGTTCTGAATTCGGCCCGCGAGGTGAACATTCGGTATGGTTCTTCGGTGCCTTTGGTAATCAGGTCATCGATCAATACACCGATATATCCTTCTGACCGACTGATGGTGAAGGGCGTTAATTCATGCGTATTTCGGTGCGCATTGATACCAGCCATCAGGCCCTGGCAAGCAGCTTCTTCGTACCCCGTTGTTCCATTGATTTGCCCTGCAAAGAATAGGTTGGCTACCAATTGCGTTTCTAGCGTTTGCTTCAGCTGCGTTGGCGGGAAAAAGTCATATTCAACCGCATAGCCTGGACGGAACATCTTTGCCTTTTCAAAACCGGCTATTTTGGTCAGCGCTCTGTACTGAATATCTTCGGGTAACGACGTGGAAAAGCCGTTGACATACACTTCTACAGTGTTCCATCCCTCTGGTTCAACGAAGATCTGATGCCGGTCTTTATCAGCAAATCGGTTGATTTTGTCCTCAATCGACGGGCAATACCGTGGGCCTAATCCTTTGATTCTGCCTGTAAACATGGGTGAACGTTCGAAGCCTTCTTTTAAGACATCGTGAACGGCACCATCCGTATAAGTAATCCAGCACGACCGTTGTTTAGTTAAAGCCGGTGTATTGGTGTACGAAAACTTGCCTGGGTTATCATCACCCAGTTGTTCTTCCATCTTTGTGTAGTCCAGACTGCGTCCGTCTACCCGAGGTGGTGTACCGGTTTTCATTCGGCCCGATTCAAAGCCTAACCCAATCAGTTGTTCCGTTAATCCGGTTGCTGATCGTTCGCCTGTCCGTCCACCGCCGAAGGTCTTTTCGCCGATAAACAGGCGTCCATTCAGAAATGTACCGTTTGTCAGCACAACTGATTTAGCCCTAACCTCAACACCCATGGCGGTTTTCACGCCTACTACGCGATTATCTTTCACGATGACTTCGTCAACGGTATCTTGCCAGAAGTCTACATTAGGATTTCTTTCCAACGTATCGCGCCATTCCTGAGCGAATAATTGACGATCGCTTTGGCAACGCGGACTCCACATAGCCGGGCCTTTAGACCGGTTGAGCATCCTGAATTGAATCATCGTTTTATCGCTGATGATTCCAGATTGACCGCCTAAGGCATCTATTTCACGAACAATCTGCCCTTTTGCTACGCCTCCCATAGCTGGATTGCACGACATCTGCGCAATTGTTTGCATGTTCATCGTGATGAGCAATACGCTGGAACCCATCGTGCCAGCAGCATTCGCTGCTTCGCAACCTGCGTGCCCTGCCCCTACTACGACAACATCATATTCATTAAACATTGGTGAAAATTTAAAAATGTTCCACGTGGAAACTTTTGCAAAAACATAAAAAACGAGCAAACACTACTTGGTTAGCTTCTGCAGATAGCGATTAGATTCCCGCTTATAGAATAAGTTGTAAGCAGGCGAAACAGTTCGTAACGCCTCAACTTGACGAGAGCGATTCTGTAAATCAGGAACAATGAATGCTGGTTGACTAACATTCTGTTGTTTAGCCGCTTCCCCCTGACGCTTTGGATCTTCTTCTTGTTGACGCAAAGCCTTCTCAGATTCCAACAACCGGGTAAGAATATCTTTCTGACGGTTATTGACAACTGGATTCAACCGCTTGTTGACAAGATCCGTTTCGGTTTCATCCATCTTCTTCATCAAGTCCTGCACCTGTTCAGCTTGTTGCTTACCTGCTTCGGTGCCTTTGGCCTTGTCTTGAAGCTCCTTGAGCATATCGCGTAGAACACCCTGTTCGGCAGCCAAACGAGATAGTTCTTCCGATAAAGCCCGGCCCTGTTTGCCGCCTTGAGAAAGTTGCTGAATGCGCTCATTCAGTTGCTGTTGCTTTTCCCCTATACCTGGAGATGGTTGCTCGCCTTTACTTTTTCCTTTACTCTTACCTGATCCTGGCATGGCCATGGCATTCATCTGCGCTTGCATTTGTTTGAATGCATCATTCAACATCAATGATAAATTGTTGATAGATGTCATTGACGATTGCTGACGGGCAGATGCCATACTGAGTCTACGCTCTTTCAAAAACCGTGAACTCTCGTCCATGTAGTAACGCATGTTGGTTAACTCCCGGGTCACAAAAGGCTGAATTTGAGGCTCTCGTGAGGCGAGCGAGTTCAAGCTATCTTCAAGCACTTTAGCGTTATCCTGCAACCGAATTTGCTCTTGAGACAATTTTAAAACACGAGGATCCTGAAGGCTCATGCTCCTGAAGTCGCGCATCAACCGTTCTTGAGTAAATGAAAGTGTAATGAGATTATCGAGCAGATTTCGGAGATCGTCCAGGTTTTCGCTCATGCTTTTCATATCCATGCCCTCCATCGATTCTTCCATCGACTTGGCCATGTTGCGCATCGACTTGGCCGTTTTCTTCTGAGACTTGGCGGCGTTTTTCTGCTCCTTTTTATCCAACTCCTTTTTCGACTCGTCCATCTGTTTCTCAATCTCCTCTTGCTCCTCCTTCTGAGGGTCAGGTGATGATAGCTTTTCTTTTTCAGCTTCCTGTTTCAATTTGTCAAGCTGTTCCTGAAGTTTCTTGAACTCCTCTTCCGCTTTCTTTTGCTCTTCTTTTTGCTTCTCTAAAGAGGCGGGGTCTTTTTTAGCTTCTTCTTTCTCGTTCTTCTCGGCGAGCTTTTCCTGTTTCTCGGCCTGCTTCTCCAGCTCTTTAATTGCGTTCTGCGCTTTTTGATCCTGCTGCATCTGCTTGAACATTTTCAGGGCACGGTCAAGCTCTTTTTCCAGATTGCGCTCTTTCCGATTCAGCTTGTTCATCAGTTCAGAAGAACGCTCATCCTGCTTCTTCTCCATCATCTGTTTCAGCTCTTCATACAGCTTCTTCGACTCAGGGTCCTGCATCTGATCGAATAACTTTTGCAATTGCTCCAGCTTCTGCTTCATCGCTTCCTGCTGCTGCGGATTCATTCGTTGCTGAGTATCGTTCGTTTTCTTGAACTGCTCCTGCAACTTCTCAATCTCATTCATCAACTCGTCGCGCTTCTGCAGAATATCCTGAAGCTGCTTCTTATCCTGAAAGTCTGACGATTTTTTAGTGCGCATCCGCTCCTCTAACTGAGTCAGCTCCTTCTTGATCGCCTGCGCCGTTTTCATGGCGGCATCCATCTGCTGTTCGGTCTTATCGGCCGATTCGTCAACCTGTGCCTGTAGTTGTTCAAGCGAAGGAACGGCAAAGGTCATTACGGCTGAACGGGTCGTTTTCGGCCCGTGAACGCCATCATTATCAGCAACCTGAACGTAATAATCGAGTTTGTCTTTGGGTTGGAGCTTTAAGCTGTCGAGACTCCAGTTATACACGTAATTCTGCGACGTGGTTGAGGTCGCGATAGGAATAGGCCGCGTAAAGGTTTGTTTCGAGGCTCCATCGGCGCGGGTGACGGTAGCCACCAATTTCAGGTTTGAGAAGCCGTAATCGTCTGTAATAAGGCCGTAGAGGCCGATGTAGTTGTAAGTGACTGAGTCCTGTGTTTTCTGAAGATTGATCTGCGGAAAACGATCTGGAATAACTTGAATCGAGTAGGTCAGGTCTCCCCCATTGCGGGCATGACGATTCATCAGATTTAGCGAATACGTACCTGATTGGAGCGCGCGGTGTGATAAACCAAACGCGTTATCTTCTACCTGAGAGGCACGTACGGTACCACCCGGCGCAAACTGCACTGCCAATGAATCAGCATGGTCGGCCAGGAATTTCCATTGAACAGTAGTTCCTTCAGGAACAAGCAGATTGCCGACGTTTGAAAGCTGTTCGGCCGGCTTACCCAAATAAGATGGGTATGTTAGTGAGACATCGAACGAAAGAACTGAAGGGCGATCCAATAACTCGAGTTGGTAAGTTTGGGAGTTAAAGCCCGCCGCAGAAACCTGGAAATCAAGATCACGCTGTACGTTATCGAACGTGTAAGCGTAGGCGTTCTTGCCCACGTTCTCGAGCTTAAAACGGGTATCGTTCAAGACAAGATAAACCGCATCGGGAACGGCGTCTCCCTCCAAATGCAGCTTAAGCGTAAAATCTTCATTACGGAAAGCTTCAAGTCGTTTTGAGTCGAGAACAAACCGGAAAGGAGCTTCTTCCACAAACTCTTTATCGAACTGCACGATGCGCGACGAACTTTTGGTGAAGAAGGCCGGATACAGTAACAGAATACCGCCAATCACTGACGCCGGAATGAGGGCATATTTCAGGAAGCGGCGGTTCTTGTTCAACTGAATAGCTGACGAAAAACGCGTGATCAACAACTGACTGGAGCGTTGCTCAATACTAGCCTTCAGGAGGTCACTCTGGTCATTAGTCAGGCTACGAAGCTGGAGCGTGTTCAGCAGTTTGTCGCCAATTTCGGGGAAGAACTGGCCAATTTGCTGAGCTGCCAATTCGTCGGATATAGGTTTACGAAGACCATATAAGCCCATCAATGGCTTCAACACGTAGCCGTACATACCCGCCAAAAACAGGCCGATATAACTAAACAGCATGAAGGCTCGAACAGGTGTACTGAACCGGCCATAATACTCAACTGTGTTCAAGAGTAGATAGGTTGCCAACAGAATACCCAGAAAGAGCAACGACCCTTTGATCAACTGATTCTGAAAATACCGGCGTTTATATTCGTCGATCTGTTGGGTTAATGCGGTAAAAGAAGATTGAGTGACCATAGTTTAGCTGTTGAGCATCGAGTCAAAATAAAGCAACACATGTGATTTCAATAAGTCTTCCTGAGCAAGAATGTCGCCAGAAGGCAATGGCTTCAATAAGTCGAACTGCGGCCAATTATCTTTATCTGGTCCGATGGGTGAATAAAAACCAGATTGGCTCAAAACTGTACAAACAGCAACATGCAGAAGGTCCTGCTTTTGCTCTTTCGAGAAACGCTTAGGCCCCCGCCCCAACTCCTGCATGCCAATCAGGAACAAGACCCCGTTCAAATCGGCGGGTCGTTTACCCACGAGTTGCTCAATCTTGTTAAGTAAATTTTCCCAGTTGGCATCGAGGGTTGATGAAGCAGTACTAGTGAGCATAAGAAGTTGATAATGATTGATTAAAATTACGCGATTTCCTGCAAAGCAGGATATGGAGAGCTAGAGTAGAAACAGATTTATAAGCAGCAATAACACATATAGTTAGCGTGTATCTACAAAACGCTTAAGAAGCATGTTCCCGTTTATTCGATCGGCCTTTAGTAATCTTATTTATCTGTTTTATCCCACACTCTGTGCGGGTTGCCAAGCGATGCTTTTTGGCGAAGAAAAAGGTCTCTGCACTACCTGTCGGATGCAGCTACCACACATCAATACGGGTGAAGAACAATCTGTACTATTGAATAAATTCGGTGGGCGGGTAACCGTCGATTACGTATATGCTTATGCCTACTTCACAAAGAAGAGTATTGTGCAACGATTAATTCACCAGATGAAATACCGGGGCAAACGCGATCTCGGTTTTCAGTTGGGTAAATGGTGCGGTCAGGAATTGGCGGAGTTGAAAGGAATGCCCATGAAAGCAGATATGCTGATTCCGGTACCGATTCATCCCCTACGCCAACAGCAACGTGGCTATAACCAAAGCGAATGGATTGCTGAAGGATTATCGATGAGTATGGGCATTGTGACCCGTCCCGACGTGATGGAACGTACCCAGTTCATTTCCTCACAAACCCGAAAGAACCGACTCGAACGATGGCAAAATGTGGCAAATGTATTTCAGGTAACGAAACCCGTTGTGGTACGTGGGCAGCACGTAATCATTGTAGATGATGTGCTTACTACCGGCGCAACGCTGGAGGCTTGTATTGCTCAGTTGCGCGATGCTGGTGCAGCAACGGTAGGTATTATAACAATAGCGGCCACCCGATGACGAGTGGCCGCTAAGCGAAAAGAAATGATGTATTAGTGTGGCTTACTTGTTAAGTCCAACACCTGTCATAGCACAACGAAAACCGATGGTAGCCGTGGCTGAATCCTGATCCATAAAACGACGGGTACCCGGTGCTAACCAGTAAGCAACATCGCTCCAAGAGCCGCCCTTATATACACGAAGATTATCATTGATTAACGAGTTGTTACCCTTGCTGTCATAGTTCTTGGCATCGTCGAGATAGCCATTCCGACGAACCGGGTTCAGGTCACTCTCAACCTGGAACGTGAGCGGGCGATAAACGTCATAAACCCATTCGTTAACGTTTCCGGCCATATTGTAGAGGCCGAAGTCATTCGCAGGATAAGCGTAGATCTGTTGTGTAATAATAGCTCCGTCGTTCGACCGACCAGCAATACCGGCATAGTCACCGCGGCCACGTTTGAAGTTGGCTAACATTTGACCTTGTTTACGGCCTTTCTTAGGGTTGCGCACCGATGAGCCATCCCAAGGATAAATACGCTGATTCGACTGATTCTCGTCTACATACTGCGTACCGATGAGTGCCTTAGCGGCATATTCCCATTCTGCTTCGGTCGGAATACGATAATCGGGTAGAATCAATCCACTTTCCAGACTAGGCTTCGTAGAGGCAGTAGCGGTTTCAGCTCCCTGCACCGTTTCAGCAGCAGGATCAACCGCCTTCGACTTCCGTTTGAGCGAGAACCCTTTGCCCCCCTTTTTACCTGGGTTACCTTTCTTATATAGTTCGGCATTCACCGCGTCGGTACGCCATACTGAATAGTCGTTTGCCTGAACCCATGACACACCTACTACCGGATAGTAACGGAACGAAGGGTGACGCAGGTACTGTGTCACATACGAATCGTTAGCCGACAAAAGATTGGCCCAAACGGTTGTATCAGGTAAAGCGCGTGAATAAACCTCTTCCGAAGAATCGCGGCGGATTGCATCCAAATATTCGAGGTAGTGAATATTCGCGATCTCCGTTTCATCCATGTAAAACGACTGAATAGATACCGTACGTTCGCGGTTATCACGCGAGTTCACGACATCTTCTTCCAGAGCACCCAATGTGAAACGGCCACCTTCTACGAATACGAGGTTAGGCCCCGCTCCGGGAACCGAAAATTTCTTTACCTGGAATCCTTCTTTCTGATTGTAGGCAATGCCCGTTGCCGTACTGGTTTTTCCCGGCTTTACGCTCGTCGGGTGTTTGGTCTTACAGGCTGCCATGGCAACCGTGGCTAGAAGCACGAGAGCCGCGCGTTTCAGGTGATACTTCTGAATCATTGTTGTGTATTGTGTGCAGGCTTAAATTGTAGAAGCTAGAAAAGAGAGGTTAGAAGTAAGAAACAAGAGGCAAGACGATTCTCTGTCAGCATTATCTTGTCTCTTGTTTATCAAATCTCGATTCTCATTTCGTCAGTTTTTCAAGAATTCCATCCATCTGATCAATGTTGGTCACGTTCTGATGGGTGAAGAACAACCGGTTTTTAACGTCTTTAAGCGAACACTCCTTTGGGTGCGCCTTGATGTAGTCAATTACCTTGCCAAAGCCGTCGGATGAAAAGAAGCTGTTGGCTTGGTTGTCTTTCTCGGAAGAAACGAAAGTTCCTTTCAAAATCGTATTCTTAAGTGTCAGTTTTTCAAGGTGTAACTCCTCCGCCTTCCAGCGAACAGCCACCATTTTAAATAAATTCTCGACCCCTCTGGGTGGTGGACCGAATCGATCAGATACTTCTTTCCTAAAAGCCTGTAATTCAGCTTTGTCTTTGATGCTATCTAAACGGGTGTACAAAGATAGGCGCTCAGAGATGTTCGTCACATACGACTCCGGAATCATCACTTCGAGATCGGTCTCAATAACGGTATCGGGTAGCAGCGGTCTGAATACTTCGGGCGTATCCATGAACAGTTCTTTAAACTCCGTTTCGCGCAGTTCCTGAACGGCCTCGTCCAGAATCTGATGATACATTTCGTAGCCGAGGTCATTCACAAAACCGCTTTGTTCGGCACCCAACAAATTCCCTGCTCCGCGGATGTCAAGGTCACGCATGGCAATCTTGAAACCTTCGCCCAAGTCAGAGAAATCTTCTAATGTTTGCAGCCGTTTGCGAGCGTCAGACGAGAGCACAGATGCAGGTGGCGTAAGTAGATAACAGAACGCTTTCTTGTTTGACCGCCCTACCCTACCGCGCATTTGGTGTACGTCTGACAAACCGAAGTTCTGCGCCTGATTAATAAGAATCGTGTTGGCGTTTGAAATATCAAGGCCCGACTCGATGATGTTGGTCGACACCAATACGTCGGTTTCGCCTTCGATAAATCGGGTCATGACCTTCTCAAGCCGGTCACCTTCCATCTGTCCATGAGCAACGCCGATGCGTGCATCGGGTACAAGTCGCTTGATCATGTTACCCATCGACTCAATATCGCTAACTCGATTGTGCACGAAGAAAACCTGACCGCCTCGACGAAGTTCATAACTGACCGCATCACGAACTAGGGTATCGCTGAACGGGTGGGTCTCCGTGGTAACGGGCTGACGGTTGGGTGGCGGCGTGGCAATAACCGAGAGGTCGCGGGCACCCATCAACGAGAAGTGAAGCGTACGCGGAATGGGAGTGGCCGTTAGCGTCAAAACGTCGACCTCCACGCGCATCTCTTTTAAGCGGTCTTTCGTCTTCACCCCAAACTTCTGCTCTTCGTCAATGATCAACAAGCCAAGGTCTTTGAACTTGACGTCTTTGTTCACAATCCGGTGGGTGCCGATCAGGATTCCCAATTCGCCGGAAGCTGCCTGCCGAAGGGTTTCCTTGATCTGCGCCGTAGTTTTGAAGCGGTTGATGTAGCCCACTTTCACCGGAAAATTAGCCAGCCGATCTTTGAAGGTGTGGTAATGCTGCATGGCCAGGATCGTGGTCGGGACCAGAATCGCTACCTGCTTATTATCGGTCACTGCCTTGAACGCCGCCCGAATGGCTACCTCTGTTTTGCCGAAGCCTACATCTCCACAAACGAGCCGGTCCATCGGGTGGGGCTTCTCCATGTCGTTTTTGACATCGGCGGTTGCTTTGGCTTGATCGGGGGTATCTTCATAAATAAACGATGATTCCAATTCAGCCTGTAAAAAAGAATCGTCGGAGAACCGATAGCCCGGTGCATTTCGCCTTTTTGCGTACAAAGCGATCAATTCGCGGGCGATATCCTTAACCTGCTTACGAACTTTCGATTTTTTCAGGTCCCACTCCTGCGAGCCTAATTTGTTCATGGTTGGTGGCCCACCCTCTTTCCCACTATACTTAGAGATTTTGTGGAGTGAGTGAATGCTTACCAACAGGATGTCATTGTCGCGGTAGATGAGTCGGATAGCTTCCTGCTCGTTGCCGCCGTGGTCGACCCGCTCCATACCCGCGAACCGTCCGATGCCATGATCGACGTGCGTGACGTAGTCGCCCGGTTGCAGAGTCTTGAGTTCGCGAAGGGTAAGTGCCTTCGACTTGCTAAACTTGTCACGTACCCGGTATTTAAAATAGCGATCGAAAATCTGGTGATCGGTGAAACACGCGACTTTTAGCGTATCGTCGATGAAGCCCTCCTTAATGCCGACTTGCAGCGTTTGGAATTTGAGGAACGGATCCACTTCATCGAAGATCGTTTTCAACCGTTCGAGCTGCTTGAACGATTCGGCCACCAGAACGTTGGTGAACCCTTTGCTCTGGAAATCACTAAGCGCCTCGGCTACCCGCTTAAAATCTTTGTTGAATGAGGGTTGTGGTTTCGACGGATACGCCAGCTTACTCTCTGACTTGAAGTAAAACTTCCGGCCAAATTCAACAGTCGTAAATCCTTTTATTTGATTCAGAAAAGCCCGGCGCGTCTCGAATAACGTTTCAGGATCATCCACCACCTGAATATTCCCACCAGCTCCAACCAATTGCGCCAGGCTTTCCTCGGCGCGTTCAAAACACTTTTCAATAATTTCGAGGGCAAACTCAATGTCTTTGAACCAAAGGCAGGTCTCTTTCGGAAGAAAATCCAGGAACGATTCCCGGGTTTCGTGTGTCAGCCGCGTTTGAACATTCGGGATAATACTTATCAGGTCGAGGCGGTCGGTCGAAAGTTGAGTTTCAGGGTTAAAATGGCGCAGACTTTCCACCTCATCGCCAAAGAGTTCGATGCGATATGGAAACTCAGACGCAAACGAAAACACGTCGATAATGCCGCCGCGAACAGAGAATTGCCCCGCTTCGTACACGAAGTCAGTCTTCTCAAATTCATAAGTTTGTAGCATCTCCGAAATGAAGTTCGTATCGAGCTTATCTCCTGTCCGAACGGCCAGCGTATTGGCCTTCAATGAACGCCGATTGATGACCTTCTCGAACATAGCCTCCGGGTACGTGACAAGCAAAGTGGGCGATGCTCCGCTGTTTTGCTTTGCGTTACCCGACGAGTTACCCATATTGATTCGATTCAGCACCTCGGCGCGCATTAGCACATTGGCATTCTCAATCTCTTCGTATTGATATGGTTTCTTGTACGACATCGGGAACATTAATACATGACTCGATGTGTCTGTAGAAGCTACCTTCCTGTCGCGGTCTTGTATATCAGTGACGCCGAGCAGATTTTGCAGGTCATTGAAGAAGTAAGATGCCTCTTCTTTGTCGGTCAACACAAAAAGATGATTGCCGCCTGTTTGCTTCGTCAATGTAGCCGCCAAGACAGCGTCGAGGCTCCCGGTAATACCTTTTACCTGAACACGTGTAGGGTCAGTTTTGCTGCGATTAAGCAACGGTTGCGCGAGGATGTTGATGAACGGATCGTCGGCGTAAAGCGATAAAAGAGCAGTCGTTGTCAAAGCGTAAATTCAGGTCTGCAGGAACACGAAAAACCGCCGGGCGACTAAACCCGGCGGCATAAAAAGAACAGTAATTCAATCCAATTTGTTGCTGTAACGCGGGCTTTAGCCCGCATTTTCGTGATTAAAAATGCGGGCTAGGCGCCCCCGCTAAAGCCCGCGTTACGGCAATAGAATTACCCTACCACTTCAAATGCGATGCCCTCCTGTTCCATTAGGGCTTCAATGCGAGGGCTGGTCTGAAAAACGACCGAAAACTCTTTCTTGTCCGCCAAATCAGTCTCGTCATCGGCCATCCATTTCCAGTCTTCGGCGGTGGCTTCCAGAATGGCAAGTATCGACGCCATTTTTTTGGGGTCGCGCTCCTGACTGATAAGTTGATCAGTATTGGTGAAATAGAGCACAATCTTCTCATCTTCAAGCCATTGAAGATCATTTAGCGCGTCGTTCAGCGCGTCGAGGTTATTGCCAAAGTCCGGGAATTCCAGTGCATCGGCCATTTGGTCGTAAAACTGCCGGAGTGTCCGGGCCTTACTCCCATCGATGTGCGCAATGAAATGATCCGGAAACCGATCAGCCAAAGCAGGTTCTGATGAAGAAAGTATGAAGTTAGCAGCCATTTTTTTTGGGATTCGTGGTTTGTTGTTTGGGGTTTGTAGTTGCGCTGCTTTATTAGAATTTGGTGATAAAGCAGCGCAACTACAAACCCCAAACAACAAACCACGAACCGGTTTATTTCACTTCCACAAACGTGTTGTAATGATCATTAGTGAACCAAGCGCGGCCATCTGAGCCGGTGACCAGGCGTTGGGTGCCTCGGTTTCGACCCCGAACCTTTGGGTTGACGTCCCATTCCTGATATTGAATAGGCTTACCGTCTGTATCGGAACGAGGCAGATGATTCTCGAAATTACCGAACCGACGGCCGCCAACATACCCGTCCATCGCGCGTTTATTGGCCCGTGCGTAAGCCAGTACGTCGTACACCTTCTGCGGAATCTGCCCGGTTTGGATACGTGTACCATTGTTCTTTCGCGACGCCTTTTCAGACTGATACTGCTGGGTACGTTGCTGATCATCGTGCGGTTGGTAATCCCGGTCGCGATGCCGTTTTCGATGTTTTTTCTTTTGTGATTGCTGCTCCGTTTCCTGCGTTTCTTTCGCTTTGGGCTGGCAGTCAGTTAATAAAGACGTACCCAGAAACAGGCACAAAAACAGGAAGTAACGGCGGAGGTAGAAAGGCATTGATAGTAGCACCGAAGCTCCAGCTTCGGTAGTAAGTTGGCCGGTTTACCACTACCGAAGCTGGAGCTTCGGTGCTACACAGCTTAGTTCAACGAAAACATCGGTACACGCAACGACACCACGTTATTGAACATCAACTCAGAAATATCGGGTTTCATATAGTCGATCAGGGGGAATTGAGCGATCGTTTCCAGTACGTCCAATTCTGTTTCGGCATTAACAATGCACCACAATTTCGACCGGTCGGCTGCCAGCGAATAAGACAGAATATGCCCCTGCTCCATCAGCTCGTTGATTTTAGCACGCTGCTCCGGAACTTTGGCCATGAAGGCGGCGTCCATGTTGGCCAGCGAAAACTCGACCATGAATTGACTCATAACGGTTAGTAGTTAAGTGCCTGACCAGAATTACCCGGCCATTAATACGGTATTAACCAAAGATAATTCATCTTCGTTAATTGTGTGCCCTCCGTTGGGGTAGATTCTCGTCTGAACACGAGCACCCATTTTGGTATAAACAGTGTCTGTCTCCATCACACGTGCTTTCGGGATATGTGAATCCGGGTCGCTACAACCCAGTACAACCGGTGTTTCGGCGAACGTACCCGCGTAATCGCGTGGAGTAGTGTCCGGACCAATTAATCCACCACTAAGACCGAAAATACCACCGTAGGCAGCAGGGTTACGGGCCAGAAATTCCAGCGTTAAACAAGCACCCTGCGAAAAGCCAAGCCAGTACATCTGCGTTGTCTTTACGTTGAAATCAGCCTGCAAACGTGCTCTGAGTATTTCTAACACTGTTAGCGCCGAAGAAAGATACGGTTCGTTACGTTCGGTAGGCTGTAAAAACGAGTACGGATACCAAGTACCATCGGTTGCTTGCGGTGCTACGAAAGCCATGTCGTCGGCATCGAGATATTGAGCCAACGCCAGTATATCACGCGCCGAACCGCCCCGGCCATGCACCATAATCATAACGCGCTTCGCCTCTTCGAGCGGCACGCCTGCGGTCATAAAATTGGTTGGGTTATGAATCATCAGGAAGAAGAGGTTTATAGTTTGAGGTTTTGCGTTTAAACGCAAAACCTCAAACTATAAACTGTTTTTAGTCAATTACCGGCAAAACGCTCTCCAACTGTGCCCGGCGGGCTTCATATTGGGGAGGTAACATCAGCGACGTACCCAGCAATTCGGGCGACTCATCGATGGCAAATCCGGGGGGATTGGTTGCTACTTCGAACAGTACACCACCTGGTTCGCGGAAATAGATACTGTGGAAATAGTTACGATCCTGTACAGGCGTTACCTGATAACCACCTTCGGCCAACTGCTGCTGAATGATTAACTGCGTTTCGTCGGTATCGGTCGAAAAAGCGACGTGGTGGACAGAACCCGCGCCCTGTAAACCGCGAACCGGATTATCTGAAATGTGAATATCCACGTACTTACCTGACCCTCCCAGTCCAGCTTCGAAGCGGAAAAGTCCGGTTTCTTCGGCTACTAACCGGTGCTGCATAATGCCTGTTAATAACTCAACCGTCCGTTCAGGTTTCAGCAGTTCTAAAGTGACCGCATGAAAGCCACGAACGGCATTTTCGGGCGTTATCTGACCATTGTTATAGCCCAAACGAGCGTCGGCATCGGTGAAGACTAATTCAACACCCATGCCGTCGAAATCCTCGAAGCGAATGTACGTTTCGCTGAAGCGTTTAGCCGGTGCCGAGTACGGAATCTGGAACTGATGCAACCGATCGAGCCAAAAGCTCATCGATCCTACAGGTACTGAAAAAGCGGTGTATGTTAGTTGTCCAACGCCTTTTCGGCCCCGTGGAATGTTGCCATATGGAAACGAGGTATAGATGGTACCGGGCGAACCTGTTTCATCGCCGAAATACAAGTGGTACACATCTGGCGCGTCGAAATTGACGGTTTTTTTCAGGAGCCTAAGCCCTAATACATTCCTGTAAAAGTCAACGTTGCGATGCGTATCACCAGCAATGGCGGTGACGTGGTGAAGGCCGTTAATAAGCGTGCTCATGGTCTAGTTATTTTATTTTCAATTGTATTTAATGTTGATACATTTAATGATTCGTATTGGTTCAATTGCTCGTAAATTACCTGAAAAGTCCCACTATGTAGGCTTTTGCTGGCTATTTGAACCACTAGTCAACTGAAACGTTAATGTAGTTCGTCACTCACTATGCTCCATTCTTTACGTACCTGTAATGATTCCCTCTTCGCCACCCAATGAACGTCCGCTTTTAGGCAAGCGCATAGATGGAATACTGTTGTCGCTCAACAACGTATTTATGTTTGTGGGCCGCTTTTTTCGGGAAGTTGTTTTGCCACCTTATGAAGGCCGGGAGATTATTCGGCAATGCTACGAAGTTGGGGTACGTTCGCTGCCGTTGATTTCGCTGACAGGTTTCATCACGGGCATTGTTTTTACCAACCAATCTCGACCTTCGCTTGCGCAGTTTGGGGCCACTTCATGGTTGCCTTCGCTAGTGTCTATTGCGTTGGTACGGGCCATCGGTCCATTGGTAACCTCACTGATCGCAGCGGGCCGGGTGGGGTCAAATATTGGGGCCGAACTTAGCTCGATGCGGGTAACCGAGCAGATCGATGCCATGGAGGTGTCAGCTACTAATCCGTTTAAATTTCTGGTTGTCAGTCGTGTACTGGCCACTACGTTCATGACACCAGTGTTGGCCATGTACGCCATTGCGGTGGGTTTACTGGGCTCTTTCATGAATGTTAGTGGAAACGAGGCCACCAGTATGCAATCGTTTATCAGCGAAGTATTTAACACCATCACGTTTCTCGACATTTTCTCGTCGGTGATCAAATCCGTTGTATTTGGTTTCACCATTGGTATGGTTGGGTGTTACCAGGGGTACAACTCATCGAAGGGTACAGAAGGAGTTGGTAAAGCAGCCAATGCCTCGGTGGTAACCTCTATGTTTCTGATTTTCATTGAAGAATTGCTCGCCTTGCAAATTGTTGGAGCCCTCCGCGACAATTAGGTAAACCACACCACTATGCCAGAATCAGTTATTCAGATGAAAGACCTACACGTCGCTTTTGGCGATAATCATGTGTTGCGTGGGGTTAATCTGGATTTATACAAAGGAGAAAACCTGGTTGTACTTGGCCGTTCGGGTACGGGTAAATCGGTGCTTATCAAACTATTGGTTGGTCTTTTGAAACCCGATTCGGGTACAGTGACGGTACTCGGTGAAGATGTAGTGTCGCTCGATTCAAAAGCGCTTGATCAGCTTCGCCTAAAAGTGGGATTCTCATTCCAGAACAGTGCCTTGTATGATAGTATGACGGTGCGCGAAAATCTGGAATTCCCGCTTGTGCGCAACGTCCGAAACCTAACTCGTGCCGACATAGACCGGCAGATAGAAGAAGCGCTTGACGATGTTGGGCTGAAACAGGCGATTAATCAGATGCCATCCGAATTGTCGGGAGGGCAACGTAAACGCATTGGTATTGCCCGTACGCTAATTCTGCGACCCGAAATTATGCTCTATGATGAGCCGACAGCGGGCCTTGACCCAATCACTTGCACCGAAATCAATAGCCTGATCAACGAAGTACAGGAACGTCACGGGGCTTCGGCGATTGTGATTACTCATGACCTGACCTGCGCCAAAACGGTTGGCGACCGGGTGGCCATGCTCTTCGATGGTCAGTTCCAACGCGTAGGTACGTTCGACGAAGTCTTTGCTACCGACGACGAACGGGTGCAACAATTCTATCATTACAATTTCACTGAATAAAATAATGGGAACACGGATAACGTCGATTGGGCCGATTTGCACTGATCAGTGATAAATCAATTCGTCTGAATCAGTAATTAATCAGCATAAATCTGCCCAATCCGTTCAATCTGCGTTCTAGTCAACATACAACCATATGAAATCAAATCGACGGGGAGTTATTGTAGGCCTGTTTGTGTTTATTGGCCTGGCCATTTTGTTAGCAGGTATCTTGTTTCTAGGCGGGCAGCAAAAGCGGTTTGTGTCAACCATAGAGATAAAAGCTGTTTTTAATGATGTAGGTGGCCTGAAAACAGGCAATAACGTCTGGTTTTCGGGTGTCAAAATTGGCACTATCAAACGCATTCGTTTTGTTGGCTCCTCGAAAGTGGAGGTCGATATGAATATTGAGGAAAAGTCGGCGCAGTATATCCGAAAAGATGCACAGGCTACGCTTGGTTCCGACGGGCTGATTGGCAACAAACTGATCGTGATTGTGGGCGGTTCGCTCAATACACCCTCTGTTGAAGAAGGCGATATGCTGCGCGCCCGCGAAGCCCTTAGCATGGAATCGATCATTGATACGTTACAGGTGACTAATCGTAACTTGTTGAAAATCACGACAGATATTGGCAGTATCGTAAACCGGGTGAAAAACGGACGTGGTTTGGCTGGCTTGTTGTTGAACGACACTGCCATTGTTCAAAACTTCCGTGGTTCGATGGTTAGCTTGCAACAAGCGTCGGCCAACGCGGCGAAAATGACAGGTTCACTCACCACATTCACCGCTAAGCTGAACCGGCCAGGTACGTTGGCCAACGACCTCATCACCGATACCACCATTATGCGGAATGTGCGAACGTCGACTGCCAACTTGCAACGGGCTTCTGTGTCGGCCAATGATGTGGTTGCCGATGTGAAACAGACCACTGAAAAGCTCAAAAACGGCAACAGCGCATTGGGTGTCTTGACTAGTGATGTATCGGTAGGTAATGATATCCGAAGTACCGTTCGGAATTTGAATAGCAGCACCCAGAAACTGGACGAGAATCTGGAAGCCTTAAAAAGCAATTTTCTATTCCGGGGGTATTTCCGAAAACAGGAAAAAGCGAAGGTAAAAGCAGCGAAAGAGGCCGAGAAAAACGGAACGCCGATGCCTGCTGATTCGACAAAATAAGTCCTCTGTCTTCTGTTGCGCTGCTAATCAGTAAGTATGTTGATGAAGCAGCGCAACAGAAGACCGAAAACTCAATCCCTCTACCCCGCCCAATTCTCCCGGTCCAGGCTGCGGTACTGAATGGCTTCGGCGAGGTGCTCGATCTTGATCTCGTCTGAATCGGCGAGGTCGGCAATGGTGCGGGAGACTTTCAGAATGCGGTCGTAGGCGCGGGCTGATAACCCCAACCGCTCCATGGCGGTCTTGAGCAGAATGCGTCCGGCGGGGTTTATCTGGCAAATTTCCTTCACCATCTGCGACGGCATCATGGCGTTGGAATAGATGCCTTCCTGCCCCTCAAATCGTTTCGTCTGTCGTTCACGCGCCTTTATTACCCGTTCACGGATGGCTTCGCTGGTTTCGGCGGGGCGATTGCCAGTCATCTGATCAAAGGAGACAGGCGTCACTTCTACGTGTAGGTCAATTCGGTCGAGCAGGGGGCCACTGACTTTGTTGAGGTACTTTTGCACCACACCGGGTCCACAAACGCACTCTTTATCGGGATGGTTGTAGTAACCACAGGGGCAGGGGTTCATGCTTGAAATGAGCATGAAATTGGCCGGAAATTCAACCGCCCATTTAGCCCGCGAAATGCTGACTTTGCGATCTTCAAGGGGTTGCCGCATTACTTCCAGCGCCGATCGTTTGAACTCGGGCAATTCATCCAGAAACAATACGCCGTTATGGGCCAGCGAAATTTCCCCCGGTTGCGGAAAACTCCCCCCTCCTACCAGCGCTGCATCTGAAATGGTATGGTGCGGTGCCCGATAGGGACGTTGCGATACCAGCGTGGCTTTGGCACCCAGCTTACCCGCCACCGAATGAATTTTGGTTGTCTCCAGCGCCTCCTGTAAAGTCATTGGGGGTAAAATGGTAGGCAATCGCTTGGCTAACATCGTTTTACCAGCTCCCGGTGGGCCAATCATGATCACGTTATGGCCACCAGCGGCGGCAATTTCCATGGCCCGTTTAATATTCTCCTGCCCCTGCACGTGTGCAAAATCGGCGTCGTACGCATTCTGGCTACTGAAGAACAGGTCGCGGGTGTCGACAACGAGGGGATCGATGGTTCTTTTTCCTTCAAAAAATTCGAGGGCTTCCATCATCGTCGCCACCGGAATAATGTCGAGGTTGTTGACGATAGCGGCTTCTTCGGCGTTCTCAACGGGCAGCACAAACCCTTTATAACCGCGTTTCCGAGCTTCAATAGCAATTGGAAGTACACCTTTGATAGGCCGTAGCGTTCCGTCTAAGGCCAATTCGCCCATGATCACATACTCTTCGAGCTCTTTCTCCATGTTGACCTGCTCCGACGCTTTCAGCACGCATAGAGCAATGGGCAAATCATAGGCAGATCCTTCTTTCCGAATATCGGCCGGGGCTAAATTGACAACTACTTTCTGTCGGGGCATCCGGTAGCCCGAATATTTCAACGATGATTCAACCCGCTGTTCACTTTCTTTAACGGCGCTGTCGGCCAGGCCAACCATGAAGAATTTCATGCCCTGACCAGCGGTCACTTCAACGGTAATTATAGTGGCATTAACGCCATAAACGGCTGCGCCATAAGTTTTTGCAAGCATCTGTATACGGTAGGCAAAAGGCAGTTACGCCCGAAAAGTATATTACTCAAAGCTACAACCAATCCTGAATATCTGACGTACCTGATTGCTGGCCCATTTTCCCATTTGCTAAGGTCTTGCACTATTAACGTCTTTTGTTCGTTATGTCCATATCGTTTCATCCAAACCTGCTTTTCTATCGACTTACTCTACCTAATACCTAGTTCGTGTTTGTTTCATTTTAAAAATTCGTACTATAATTATGGAGAGTAATCAGCAAAAGCCTAAGGCAAACGGAGCGCTTTTAGCCGCCCTCATTCTCATGACGGGCCTGGCGGGAGTAACCAGCTACCTCTATTTCGATAAGAAGACAGTAGCAGAAACTCAGGAAGTGACAATTGCAGAACGCGTGGAAGAACTCTCGAACACCCGCGTTACCCTCGATTCGATTTCAACATCCCTAGATGCTAAGATTGCCGAAGTAGAGCGGCTGGGTGGCGATGTAACTGAGCTCAAAAAAGTTAAGGCTAAACTGGAAGCAGATAAGCAGGCACTTTCACGGGGAGCCAAACTTTCGCGGGCAGCCATTGCACAATACGAGCTCAAAATTCAGGAGTATACAGCATTTCTTGCCGAAAAGGATACAGCCATTGCCGTACTTCAACGCGAGAAAGAAGTATTGGTCGTTGATAACCAAACGCTGAATACCGAGAATGTTGGGTTGAAAACACGTCGTCAACAGCTCGAAGATACGGTAGCCGTTGTAGCTTCTCAGAATCAGGAACTGGCCTCGAAAGTAACGCGGGCTTCCGCACTTAAGGCGCAGAATATTAAGGTGCTGGCGGTTAACCCGAAAGGCAAGGTGAAAGAAGATGACGCTTACCGGGCAAAACGCCTGGAGAAAATTAAGCTGATGTATGCCTTGGCTGATAATCCTATTACGCAGGAAGAACCCAAGGATGTATTTATCCGGGTGCTCGACCCAGATGGGGCTGTGATCTCGGATATGGCCAACGGCTCAGGTACGTTCCGGTCGGGTAGCGATGAGATGGTTTACACTGTTAAGCAAACGGTAAACTATGACCGCAATGGTAAAAACGTTGAGCTAATGTATACCCGTGGTACTCCTTATCGGCCCGGAAAATACACGGTAGAGCTCTATAGCGAAGGTTTCAAAATTGGAGCCGGTGCCTTTGCCGTTCGTTAAAAGCAACTAAGTTAATATCGAAAAGCCCCATCAGAGCGCGACTCTGATGGGGCTTTTTTCGTTGTAAATAGTTGATAGTCATGTTAATCGACAATTCCGTTCCCATGTCGATCATCTGGAAACCCGTTCACAAACGCCTGTTTGATCCGACTGCCTTTTTTCAGCAGGAACGTAGCAATCTGTCCTACTGCCGGTGGGCGGCCAGGTAGTTTCCCTCCCGAAAGAACGTGAACGGGGTAGGTCGGAAATGTATCCCGTTTAACCGGATTACGCACGTTAAAGGCGGTTATGCCCTCTTCTCTGAGTTGCATGAGATTCAGCTTCCGCAAGCTGCTTATGGAGTCTAGCGGTTCTGTATACAGGCGCGCTGGCACAAGCGTTAGGCCGGTGGCATCGAGTTCGGCAAGACCGTGAAAGGTGGATAGGTCGCCCATGTCTTCAATGAGGCTTCGGTAAGCAAACGACCGGGCCGAATCGGTATTGACTTCGTAGTGATTGATGCCCAGATCAACGGTAGCCAGTTTGCCATTGCGCACAATGGTGGCGTTCCGAATCAACAGGTCGAACAGGGTACGGCTATTTTCGGGAATGGATTGGTACTCGGTGATTTGTTCTGAAGCGTACGACTCGGTAGCAATGGCGTGCAGAGCCGATAGAATGGCCACGAAGTTGAGGCGGCGAATGCTCATTTTTTCGGCATCACCAACTTGTCCCCCCGACTCGATCAGGACCAGCGTGGTACCCCACTTCTGAATGTTATCGCCAAAAGCGCGGGGTTCAAATTCATCATCATAACGGGCTACCTGACCGGGAATAAACTGCTGCAACACCCTGTTCATACCCACAATCAACTGCATCGATCGCTTTCGCACCTCGTTGATGCTGCGGGCCGGATCGTAGGCCGTAGCTAGAAAAGAAACCACCGCCTGCTTGCCCGACCTGCCTACGCTATAGCGCGGATTCTGGTCGTGCAGGTTGAAGCCTACCAGTGGCTTCAGGGTTTGCTGTAACCCCTTCAACAGCACCGATTCGGGCGATTGAAGTTGCAGGGCATCCCGGTTCATGTCGATGTTGGCCGAGGTACGTCGCTGAAAACGCTGGGCACCGTCGGGGTTGAGCATAGGCACGAAGTAGAGCGACGTCTGACTTAGAATCGTCTGCCGCATCTCGTCGAAACCATCATTGGAAGCTTGCAGGAACCGAAAAATATCGAACAAGGCCATGGTAGCTGTGGCCTCATCGCCGTGCATTTGCGACCAGAGTAGTACCGGAATTGACCCGGTGCCGGCCTTCACCTGATGAATGCTCCGCTTCTCGAGTGATGTACCGATCTGGCTCACCGACAGCGGACTGCCCACGTGCTGAAGGGCCGACACTATGTCGCGGTGTTTAAAGCGGCGATGTGTAAACGTGGTGTCTTTATAGACATCATGGGCATCGTGCAGACGCCTGGACAAGTCCTGCGCCTGGGTTTGGGTCAACGAAATCATGCACAAAAGTAAAATCAAGATTGTTGGGTACGTTGAGGTCATAATGAAAAGAAAAAGCTCAGAATGGAAGGTTAAAATACGCTGGAAAACGTACCTGACCCACATTCTGAGCTTTAACCCGTTACTAATCGCTTATCGGGTCACCATAATTTTTTTCACTTGTTTGGCATCGCCCGCGTTCAACTGCAGGAAATAAATACCAGCTGGCAGTTGGCTTACATCGAGTTGTTCGCTGATCTGTTTGCCGTTACGAACAGCCACAGGTAGCTGGCGCAATGTTTGGCCGGTGGGGCCGCTCAGGGTCATGGTACCTTCTGTAGCCGTTTGCGCCAGCTCTGCCGTTACGCGTACCGTACCCGTGGCGGGGTTCGGGTACACCGCGAAAAGCGGAATTGGTAGCGGCTCGGTGGCCAGAATCGGTGGCGGTGGTGCTACCTGAACTTTAAGATTATCGATCTGCCAGCCCCAGCCATGAACCAGTTGATCAGCAAAAAGCCTGAAACGAATCAGAACAACATCATTTGGTACGAAAAAACCGGTTGCCTGAATAAAGATGGTACGTGGTTTCACAAGAGCCGGTCTGCCTACGGCCGTAGAATTGGTTTCGTTGGGTAATCCCGAGGCTGTACTCGAATTCCAGGCGGTGGTCCAGTCTGTTTTATCGTTGATATTGTATCCATCCAGCATGGGCCGCCAAGTACGTCCCCCGTCTTTGCTGCCTTCTACAATGACATAGTCGTAAAAGCCGGCCTCACCGAAAACAGACCCCGGATCGCTCGGTTCGATCAACGCAATCTCGTCGAACTGAATGCGGGCGCTGTCAGGGTTTTCTTTCACCCGAATGGGGGCAAGCAGGGTGTAGGTGTAGTTGCTTTCGTTGAAAACATCTGCCCCGTTTTTGTAAGGATGATCGGAGTTGATACTCGCACTGCTGAAGCTGGTGGGTTGCTCAATTCTGAACCCGTTTCCAGTAAAATCAGCCGCTGCCGTAGCCGCATTAAAGTCGTTGATATACTGGTTTCTGACGGTCGTTTGCGGGGCCACAACGGTGATTGAATAAAAGCCTGTTGCCGGGCTATACACCAGGTTGCCCGTCGACGATAAGTCACGTGCACCAATTCGGTAACTGATCACAGAGCCTCCTCTGAGCGAGCCTACAGCGATAGGAATACCAGCCACCCAGGTACTGTCGGGTACGTTAAACACCGATGGATCTAACTGGAACATAGAAACGGCAGGTCTCGCCACCCCATCGACCCTATACTCCACGAAAACCGTATCTATGCCTTGTTTGGTCCGGGCCGCGTTCAGAATGCGCCGATCGTCGGTAACCTTGGCTAGAATAGCCAGGGTATCTACTTCTGCTTCCAGTAAAACGCTTTTTTCGGGCGCGTGTACAATGGTGGGTGGTACACGGTCGGGGCCAACCAAAAACGAGTAGTAGTACTGAAGGGTGCCAGCATTGTCTTTACCAGGATTGGTAAACGTCCGCCCCGAGGCATCCCGGGTTTGTAAGTAGTAAACGGTGCGGCCCGGTGTTTCGGTGGCCGGTAGCACGACTGAATAGGTATCTGAAGTGCCCTGGCGAACCAGATTGACCTCTTTATAGGTATTATCGGCTGTGGTTGGAAAACCTGTGCGGTAAAACAGTTTGGGTGGCTCAGCGCCCAGCGTAGTATCGCTGATCACACGCGCCGTAAAGGTTACACCGGCAGCTGATTCAAGATCAGAAATGGGTTCGTGTAGCAGAGACGTGGTTTTCCACTCCATGTCTTCAAAAAATGATAACACGACCGGACCGGGGTTTTGCGATACTTCGGCCGCGCCAATAAAGGGCGTCATTAATGAATTTGGCGTGCCCTGCCGGTATGTATTCTCATCGAGGTGATACAGGCTCGAGCCGGCATCGTAGGTGGCGGGGGCATAAATTTTGGCCTTATCGCCGGTTTTACTACGCAGAATAGGGCCGTTTATAAACAGGTTTTGACCTGTAGCCTGCGTGAGCAAGGCGGCGGGCGAATTAGCAACCTGTTCACTCAAAATTTTGGTGCCCAGATTATTCTCGATGTACGTATCGAACACAACGGGGAGAGCTACTTCAGGCTCTTCATTTTGATTCTCGGTAATACCGCCGCTGAACCCCAGGCCGTGACCCAGTTCATGAAGCACTACCGTAACCAGATCATAGCGTCCACCGGTTGGTTGTCCATCCAGTTTTGTGTACCAGGAAGCGTCGCTACTAAAATTCGCAACGATGTCTGGATTGGCGGGGTTATTCAATGGGCGGCGAGAAATTTTCTCGGCCAACGCAATAGGATAATAAGCGGTGGCTCGCTGCGACCCATCAGGCGCTCCAATGTAGGTGGCAGGCCGGGCACTGCCAAGCGCGCCGGTAGGTAACGATTGCCAGGTAGCTCTGATGCGAATAGGTACCGGGCTCACAATCAACGTTGACCAGATATCTACGGCGCGCTGAAAAGCAGCTCTTGCACTGTCGGGATAACCTACGTAATCAACGATGAACGTCGATGTGGCAGCGCGGCGGGCGCGCGAATCACCAAAACCTTGTGGCGGCCCAATGCGGGTAAATGCATTTTCTTTGGAAGCGTAACAGATGATAGAATCGGCTTTGACTAACCGATTACGCATGGCAAAGTTCTCATAGGTAGTCAGTGGCCGGGTTCGGGCGGTTGACGTTCGCTTTTGGGCCATGAGTGAGCCTGTGGTTAGCAGCAGCACAACCAGCAAACGCAATGCGTAATGGTGCATCATACACGTAGATTTGAGTCAAGAATCAAGAAGGATTGATTAATACTAAAGATACTGAATTCAGGCAATAGCGCAAGCCGGTTGGTGGTGGCCCATCGTCAAACACATGACCGAGGTGAGCGTCGCATACGTTGCAAAGCACTTCTACGCGGTACATACCGTAGCTGTAATCTTTTTCGAGCCGAATGGCGTCGGCAACCAACGGCTCGGTGAAACTTGGCCAACCCGTGCCCGATTCAAACTTGTTGGTCGATTCAAATAAAGGCGTGTGGCAACACACACAGGCATACGTACCCGGATCTTTCGATTCGCAATAAGCCCCCGTAAAAGCGCGTTCGGTACCTTTTTGGCGCGCCACCCGAAACTGCTCGGGCGTCAGAATCTGTCGCCACTCCTCATCGGTTTTGATAACTTTTTCCATGTTAACGTACGTTTCTTTCCTGCGAATTGAGGTTTACAATACAAACGAATAACTCAGCCTTATTGTCTTAAGAAAGCCGGGATGCCCCCGTTATTTTTGCAGTATCTATGACCGCTCGCCAATTATTACAAACGTACTGGGGTTACTCCGCTTTCCGGCCCTTGCAGGAAGACGTTGTCAATGCCATACTCGACGGTCACGATGCGTTGGTGTTGATGCCTACGGGCGGTGGGAAATCGGTTTGCTTTCAGGTGCCCGCTTTAGGAATGGAAGGCGTTTGTATCGTTGTAACGCCGCTCATCGCGCTTATGAAAGATCAGGTCTTTCAGCTTCGGCGGCGTGGCATCCCGGCCGCCGCGATTCACTCGGGCATGCATTACCGCGAAATCGATACCATTCTCGATAACTGTATCTACGGAAATCTTAAGTTTCTATACGTTTCGCCCGAACGGCTACGCACAGAAATAATGATTGAACGGGCCAGGCAAATGACGGTCTGTTTGCTCGCCATCGACGAGGCACACTGTATTTCGGCCTGGGGTCACGACTTCCGCCCCCCCTATCTGCAAATTGCCGACTTTCGGGAGCACCTGTCTGGCAAGGTGCCTACCGTGGCACTGACTGCCTCGGCAACGCCCGATGTGCAGCAGGAAATCATCGAAAAGCTGGATTTTAAAACCGGCTTTCAGGTATTCCGGCAAACGTTTGCGCGGGCTAATCTATCTTATTCGGCCATGTTGGAAGAAGGCAAGGAAGCGCGCCTGCTGAAAATTCTGACCAACGTACCCGGAACGGGTATCGTGTATGTGCGGAGTCGGAAACAAACGCAATACATGGCCGATTGGCTAGTAAAGCAGGGCATCTCGGCCGACTTCTACCATGCTGGTCTTAGCACACCCGAGCGGTCGCAGAAACAGGAAGACTGGATCGAGAACCGAACCCGCATCATCGTCTCTACGAATGCCTTCGGTATGGGTATCGATAAACCCGACGTACGGGTGGTTGTTCACCTCGACCCGCCCGATACGCTCGAAGCCTATTATCAGGAAGCCGGCCGCGCTGGCCGCGACGGACAAAAGGCGTATGCCGTGCTGCTGTATACCGAAGCCGACTGTGAACGAGTGCTGTTCCAGACCGAACAGCAATACCCATCTGTCGAGCTGATTCGACGTACCTACCAGGCGTTGGCCAACTACACCAAAGTGCCCGTTGGCAGTGGCGAATTCGAGACGTTTGATTTTGATCTGGCGCAGTTTACCAAGACCTATTCGCTGCCCCCACAAGACACACATTACGCCTTGAAACAGCTTCAGATGGCGGGCTACATCGACCTTAGCGAAGCTTATTTCCGATCGTCGCGGGTGGTGATGAACATGGATAATCGGGCCATTTACGAGTTTCAGGTTATGAACCCCCGCTTCGACCCGTTCATCAAGCTGATGCTCCGGATGTATGGCGGCGAAATTTTCACCGATTTCCTGCCTATTTCAGAAGGTAATCTGTCGAGGGCGTTTATGGTGTCGGAGAACGAGATCATTCAGCTATTGACGCAGTTGGCCGAACGGGAAGTGATTATCTACGAGAAACAAACGGATAAGCCACAGCTAACGTACCTGACGCCCCGGCAAGATGCTCGCCAACTTCCGTTCGATGTGCAAGGTCTGGAAAAGCGACGTCAGCATGCCCTGGCCAAAGCGCAGGCATCGGTCGATTACACTCGTCATCAGACCCAGTGCCGAACCCGTATCCTGCAAAATTATTTTGGCGAAAAAACGGATGCTGCCTGTGGTGTTTGCGACAATTGTCTGAAAGCCAAAAAGAAAGCGGGCCCTGACCCGCAGATACGTGAGCAGGTACGTCAGTACATCACGCTGGCCCGCGACAAAGGCGTCACACCGAAGCAACTGTCGGGTTATTTCAGTAAAACCGACGAAAACGATCTGGCACAAACTGTGCGCCTGATGCTTGCCGAAGAAGAACTCCGCTACAACGCCGCGGGTAATTTGACGATGAATCGGTAAGGGGGTAAACACGTCTCCAAAAAAGAAACGCCCTTCAGAACTAATCTGAAGGGCGCTCTTGAAAAAAGTGTACGCTGTTATTTGCGACCACCACCGATATCGAAACCGAGTTTCACGCCGACGTATGAATTTTTGCTCTGGACGCTGGTGCCGATCTGGTTTGTGCCGTCGCTGTCGAACACAATAGAGTTGGTGTTGGGCACCAGATTATACTCCAGACCCAGCAGGAAGTGACCAGCCTTGAAACCAACCCGTGCCATACCGCCAAACACATTACCTGCTGCAATAGAGCCATTGCTTGACTGACCGCCGCTTTCTGAAAAACCAGTGCTGGCTACTGAATAAAGACCGGCACCCACGCCAACGAACGGCCGGAAATTATTGGTCGACAGCATGTAGTTACCGGTCAAAATGTAAGAACCAGCCAGCTGAACATCGCCGCTGGTGGTGTTGCCATTCGCGACAACGTTGCGGGCCATAGCGGCCCCCTCAATGCGCAAGCCTAGGTCAATTTGGTCGTTGATGCCATACTTAGGTTCTAGAGAGAACAAAACGCCGCCACCTCCGCTTGGAATGGCTACCCCGAGTGAGAGGTTAACCTTGAACGCTTTAAATTCTTGAGCTTGAGCCGAAAAGCCAAGCAAAAGGGCTGTGAATAACGCAAAACACTGTTTCATAAATTTGAAAGTAAACTTTGTGAGTAAATGGACTTAGTAAAAGACAAAGGTAGACGCAAACAGATAATCAGAAAGGTCCGTTTATCACCTGTAAAGCCCGCTCGAAAAATGGAATGACTATAAACCTGTTATAATCAACCTATTTTACGAACACGAAAATCTGATTTACACGTATGAAACGCTTTTTTGCTACTGCTGCCCTGCTGATGGGCCTGATCGTTTCGGCCAATGCACAAACAGCCTCAACACCAGCTACTGCTCCGTCGCCCGAAATGATGAAGCTCGACTCGCTCACCAAACTGTCGCAGCGCTTTTTGAATGAACAGAAGGTTGATTCGCTCTACGCGCTCATGGGTACGGCATTTAAAAACCAGATTTCGCTGGACCAAATGAAGCAAGTAGCCTCGCAGGTAAGCAACCAATTGGGCAAGTGGACCGCCGCTGAACCCGCGGGCATAAAAGATGGAGTGGCCAAATACAAAGCCACCTTCGCTCTGGCCACGCTCGACTTTTTCATCAGTACCGATGCCGAAGGGAAAATCTACACCTTCCTGATGAAGCCCACAGAGTGACCTGCTTTTAAAAATTAGGGGCCGTGCTAGTCTAAGATCTAACATCCAGCATCCGCGTTAAGCTTGAGGCTGTTAAGTAAATTTAACTGCCTTTTCCAACGATTGGCCGTTAATTTGTATCTGTACTTTGAACGGGACGTACATTATGAAAAAAGCCTTACTCTTTAGCATACTTGCCTTTCTATCGGCCGCCTGTGGCCCTGGCAACGACGTAGCTCCTACGTTGGCGAGTGAAGTGTCGGGAACGTACCTGACCAATGGCTTTCTGGATTATCTCTGCGTGGCCCTTCCCGCCGATCAGATGCCCACCGCCACGTTGACGCCCGAGACCGATGCTACCGTTACGCTAACGTACCTGCGCAAGTACCCGACCGCTCAAATGCAGACGTTTACGCACCTGCAACTGACCCGCCTCGCCGATAAAAGCATTCAGCTATCTCAGCAAGGTCAAATCCTGGGCACCGTCCAAACCGACCGCGCATTCAACACCAACGGCATGGAACGCCAGGCCCTCGTCCTGCGCGTTCAAACCAACCCCAACGATCCGCAAACCGCCATCACCTTCACCGGCGCGAAAGAATAAACGTATCTAACAATACAAAAAGGGCCATTCCTGCACAGGAATGGCCCTTTTTGTATAAATACCTTGAGATAGTAATACAAGTTTTGAGCTTTAAAATGCTTGTATAAACTCGGCAAGGGGATGACTAAGGTATTATCGTTATTATCTTGCAAATAGAAAAAGGGCTGTTCCACCAGCCCTTTTCAACCGTTGTCACGCGCGGAGAGCGTGTCACTATGTTTTACCAAAACCATAAGACCATTATGGCTAAGTCAAACAAGAGCAACTCGAAATTCTCAGTTTCAAGTTGGCTCAAAAAGAACCAGCATAAGATCAATACGATTGCAACGCTGGTTCGGACTGCTTTCTCAATGTTGATGGACTATCATCGACACTAGTAGGCAGTCACCGCTTACCGAAAGCCCTCTGCCTTAATTGTCAGGGGGCTTTTGCCTAAATAGTAGCACAAATATAAATATCTGTCAAGTAACTTTCAAAAATTACTATCAATAGTAATTTTTGAAAGTTACTTGACAGATATAATCATGTCATTTAGCCACTAAAAGCAGCCTCTAATTCCGTAGCGGCTTGCCGCCTTGCAGCAAGCTTTGAATACGCTCTAGCGTTTTCTTCTCGCCGGTTAACGACAGGAAGGCTTCACGCTCCAGGTCGAGGAGGTATTTCTCCGTTACATTCTGGGGTGAACTCAGGTCGCCGCCGCAGATGACGTAGGCTAGCTTATCGGCGATTTTCAGGTCATGATCTGAGATGAACCGGCCCATTTTCATAGCCGTGATACCCGCTTTGAACAGCGCGATGCCCGTTTTGCCCTGAACCTTGATGTCGGTACGTGGTTTCGGCTGCGTGTAGCCGTTTTCGGCCAGTTCAATCGCTACCTGCTTGGCTTCGGCGATCTGGCGGCTGCGGTTCAGCACGATTTGCGCGGAGGGTAACAGGTAATTCATCTCGCGGGCCTCCTGCGCCGAGGTCGACACTTTCGCCGTGGCAATATTCATGTAGGCGGCTTGCAGGATGTTCAGTTCAGGATCGCCGGTTTGGTAGAGATCCGAGCAGCGGGCGGCCATTTCTTTGGTGCCACCACCCGCCGGAATCAGGCCGACGCCTACTTCCACCAGACCCATGTACGTTTCTGAATGTGCCACTACGCGGTCGCAGTGGAGGTTCAGCTCGCAACCACCGCCCAGGGCCAGCGAATGAGGTGCGCCTACGACCGGAATAGACGAGTACCGCGCCCGCATCATAGTCTGCTGGAACTGCGAAATCATGAGGTTGATCTCGTCATATTCCTGCTCCAGGGCAAACATAAACAGCGTAGCCAGGTTGGCCCCCGCCGAGAATGCCTCAGTCGATTCGTTACCGATAACCAGACCACGGAAATCTTTCTCCGCCAGCGCAATCGCCTTGTTCAGACCCTCGATTACTTCCGCGCCAAAGGTGTTCATCTTCGAGCGGAATTCGAGGTTGATAATGCCGTCGCCCAGATCGTAAATGGCAGCACCGGCATTTTTCCAGATCACGTTATCGCTCAGGCTTTCCAGAATGATGAACGACTCGGTACCCGGAATCGTCTTGTACGCCTTGGCGTTGATATCGTAATACTGCTTTTTGCCTTTCTCGGTTTTGTAGAAGCTCGTAGCACCGCTGGCAGCCATGTCGTAGACCCACTGAGCAGGTTTCGTGCCCTGCTTCTCCAGCATGTCGATACCAGCCTGTAATCCAATGGCGTCCCAGGTTTCGAACAGGCCCATCTGCCAGCCAAAGCCCGCTTTGATGGCCTCGTCGATCTTGAACAGTTCGTCGGCTACTTCGGGAATACGATTCGTGGCGTATTGGAAGGCATCGGAGAAGGTGCGGCGGTAGAATTCACCCGCTTTGTCGGTACCCGCCAGCAGCACCGAAAACCGCTTACGTAGGCTCTCGATGGCTTTGGTGCTTTCCAGCGTGGCAAATTTTACTTTCTGCGAGGGTTCGTATTCAAACGTTTTCAGGTTCAAGGCCAGAATGACCGTCTTGCCTTTCTCGTCTTTCGTCTTCTTATAAAAACCCTGCCCTGTTTTGTCGCCGAGCCATTTATTATCGCTCAGCTTCTGCATCACCGACGGCAGTTCAAACGCCTTGTGTGACTCGTCGTACTCCAGCTTCACCAGATTACCCGCCACGTTGACGGTCGTATCCAGACCCACCACGTCTGACAGCCGGAACGTACCTGACTTCGGCCGACCAACTACCGGGCCGGTCAGTTTATCGACTTCCTCCACGCTGAGGCCCATCTCTTCGGCCACGCGGATGGTCTGCACCATAGCGTAGATACCGAGCCGGTTGGCAATGAAGCCGGGCGTGTCTTTGCAAAGAACGGTGGTTTTGCCCAGATACAGATCGCCGTAACTCATCAGGAAATCAATGATGGCGGGATCGGTGTCGGGGCCGGGAATGATTTCGAGCAGACGCAGGTAGCGCGGTGGGTTGAAGAAGTGGGTACCGCAGAAATGCCGGCGGAAATCGTCGCTACGGCCTTCGGTCAGCAAGTGCATCGGAATACCCGACGTGTTGCTGGTGATCAACGTACCTGGCTTGCGGAACTGCTCCACACGCTCGTATAGTGAGCGTTTAATATCCAGCCGCTCCACGATCACCTCGATCACCCAGTCGTAATTGGCAATGTCTTTCAGGTTATCGTCGAAGTTGCCCAGTTTCACGCGGTCGGCAAATTTGGGACTGTAGAGCGACGCAGGCGTTGCTTTCAGCATCGCTTGCCAGGCATCGCCCACCATCCGGTTACGCACGGCGGGGCTGTCGGTAGTCAGGCCTTTTGCGGCTTCGGCGGCGTTGGGTTCACGCGGAACCATGTCGAGTAGCAGAACGTCGAGGCCGATATTGGCGAAGTGAGCCGCAATGCGCGACCCCATGATGCCCGAGCCAAGCACGGCTACACGCCGTATGCTACGGTTCTTCTGGGTTGTTTTGGGTTTTTCGAGTGTTGCTTCCATGAGAAGGGTATTGGTATAGATGGGTACGCGGATTAAAGGGATTTAAAACGATTTACGCGGATTCTTGGATTATAATGGATTGGCTCTGCTTCAGGCTACGAATCCGCTTAAATCCAAAAATCTGCGCTGATCGTTTTAAATCGCTTTAATCCGCGTACCATTATCATCAGCGGTTTATAAGTTTAGTGAGTTCATCTACATCACCAAGGTCCTTAGGGCGGCCAGTGGCTTTTTTTTCAGTGATCAGGTCATTTAGGTGAATGACTTTAAACGGAACATCATCGAACGTGGCATCGCGGGCTCGAGCGTAACAGGCATCGAAATCGGTATCAGCAAATGCTTTCAACGAATGGCCCATGTCCAGCGTAAATCCCTGCTTGCCGACTGTCACTGTCGACCATCCAAATAGCAGGGGAACGTTCATCAGCAACTCGGCTCCAACCACGTTGTTCTCGACCAATGCCTGCACAAGGCTTGCTTTGTTAGCATCGTCAGCTCTGATCCACAAATCAAGGTCTTCCGTTGCCCGGATATAGCCGTGAACAATATTGGCCATACCACCAACCAGCAGATAATGAACGCCAAACCGGTTCAGGCTACGGAAAAGGCTCTGTACGTCGCTCTGCGATATGTCCATCGTCTTGGCTGGATTAGCTGAGTTACCCCGGTAAAACGCGTTCGCCACCTGCATCAGACCAACAAAGCGGTCTAAGAGTGGCTTGGCGATAACAGGGTAAGTCGGTTGCATTAGTGAAATGTCATTAAGTAGTCATTATGCTTTGCTGTCATTAGGTGGCCACTGATAGTCATTTGTTGTCTGGATAGTTTTTTCAATAAATGACTATCAATGACCACTTAATGACGCGAAGCATAATGACATTTCCACTATAAAACGTCTTCGATTGGGGCGTTGGTGGCTTTCAGCTTCACGTTTTCTTCTTCCACGATGAGGTTGATTTCCTTAATGACGTCGAAGAAAACAACGAGCTTGTCGAGCGGGATTTTCTCACGAACCATCTTGTTGAACTCGATGACGCCTTCGCGGGCCATTTCGCGCTTTGCTTTGCCTTCTTCCGTGAGGTAAATGCGCACAAACCGCTTGTCTGACTTGTCGGTCTCGCGCCGAATCAGGGCGCGTTCTTCCAGCGTTTTCAGCATCCTGACCAGGCTTCGCGGCTCCATACCCAACAACGGACCAATTTTCGTCGCCGGTGTGCCTTGCTCTGCATCGATGTTAAGCAGGACGTACCCAGTCGCCATCGTCAGATCGAACCGGGCCGCGTGGGCATTGTACATCCTGGAAATGGCGTGCCAACCCCATTTCAGGTGAAAATCAACGGTTTTCTCTTTCTTCATAGTGGATGTCGCCCGCCCAGGAGGTTGCTGTTCAGTAAGACAAAACTACGAAATTTTCAAAAATAGTATGCATGCATACTGATTTTGGCAAAAATGGAGTTGAAGCGAATCCTGGTTGAGATGGCCGATTAAATAGTGGTCCAATACCTTCTAAAATGTAAGTTAGGTTTGACTATATTGCGGAGGAAGCTATCATGCCTTTAGTTAAGTACCTCCACTGCCGTCACAGCTTTCTGCGTGGTCTGCATATACTTAACAGATAAGTAGTTGAGAGTAAAATGAAACTCAAAACTAAATCGTCAGTCTATTTACGCGATGAACATTAACACAAGAAAGATTCAGCAAGTAATCATTTGGGGAATAATACTGCCTTACTTCTTGCTTAGCACTCTTTACACTATGGTTGTCTACTTTGACAGATCGCTCAGAGTCGACTTTGTTGATAATAATAGAGAGATTATTCAATTGGTCGTCACCGTATGTGGCTGTCTTTGCCTCGTATTAAATTCAGCTGCCATGAAGAAGAAAAACCCATCCTGGCTCGCCATCGCGTATTTCTTCGGCGCTGGCACTGTACTCGTGCTTGCCGGATGCTACCTGTTTGTAACGCATCTCAGCGTAGACGTGGGGCGTACCCTCATGGCAATTGGTATGCTATTAGAGCTAACCGCTTTTTTCCTGACAGCCAGACGGGTGATTAAACATCGTCGTATCGCTTAAAACGAGTTTGGGGTTTGTCGTTTGACGTTTGTCGTTGCTCTGCTGATTCCAAGAATGGTAATCGAGCAGGGCAACGACAAACGTCAAACAACAAACCCCAAACTAATTTCTACGCCGCCCGCGTAACGGCAGGCTTCGCCTTAGCTGCGCCGTAGGCCGGGCAAACGCCTTTGCGGGCGCAGGCACCCATTGAGAGCAACAGCACGGCACTTGCCAACATCACTACCTTTTTCATGAGTTTGATTTAGTTAATTCTCTTCCTTCACTAATTCAGGCTGTAATTCGGCAATTTCCTCTGCTTCTTCAGCGGCCTGTGCCGCCTCCAGTTCAGTTGGTTGCGGTAAATTGGTAGGCGTATAGCCCAATATTTTCAACATCGACTCGCTGTGCTGCTCCGGCGCAAACAGGCGCGTGCGGAGGTTGCCTTCCTCATCTTTGTCGACAATGACGTGTTGTGGCGCCGGAATAAGACAGTGCTGAATGCCGCCATACCCGCCAAGCGATTCCTGGTACGCACCCGTGTGGAACAGGCCCACATACTGATCTTCCGTTTCCTGATCGAAAATAGGTAAATAGAGGTCAGCCGAGTGTACTTCGGTATTATAAAAGTCGTGCGAATCGCAGGTTAGTCCGCCCAAATTTACTTTCTGGTACGGGTTATCCCAGTTATTCACCGATAACATAATGTACTTCTGTCCCAAGCCCCACGAGTCGGGCAGTTGCGTAATAAACGATCCGTCGATCATGTACCACAACTCCTTGTCATTCTGAAGCTTCTGGTCAATAACCTTGTATATAACGGCGCCGCTCTCTCCTACCGTATACGAACCGAATTCTGTGAAGATATGCGGAACAGGTACGTTGTTCTTGTTGCAGATCCACTGAATCGATTCCACGATCTGGTCGATCATGGCCTGGTAGTCGTACGAGAACTGGAACGAGGTCTGAATGGGTAATCCACCACCGATATCGATGCTGTCGAGGTCAGGGCAGATTTTTCGCAATTCGCAGTATTTGTACATGAACCGGCTCAGCTCGCTCCAGTAATACGCGCTGTCTTTCACGCCCGTATTGATGAAGAAGTGCAGCATTTTCAGTTTGAACTTGCTGCTGTTCTGAATCTTGCTCTTGTACAACTCGTTGATGTCGCTGTAACGAATTCCAAGCCGCGACGTATAGAACGCGAAGTTTGGTTCTTCATCCGTTGCAATTCGGATGCCAAGATTTACCGTATCGGCCGTTACTGAGTCTTCGTAGGCCTCAATTTCTTTGAGGTTATCCAGAATCGGGAATACGTTGAAACCCTCGTTGATCAGTTCGCTGATATACTGCGTATAGAGCGGCCGTTTGTAGCCGTTGCAGATGATATACGTGCTTTTGTTGATCTTGCCGCTTCGGTACAACTCCCGAATAATGGGAATATCGAAGGCCGATGAGGTTTCGAGGTGCACGTTGTTTTTCAACACTTCGTCGAGCACAAACCGGAAGTGCGACGACTTGGTGCAATAGCAATACGTGTAATTGCCTTTGTAATTATAGCGCTTCATCGCGTTCTTAAACAGCGACTTAGCCTGATCGATATGTTCCGAAATCTTCGGCAGGTACGTCAGTTTAAGCGGGGTGCCATACTGTTTTACAATGTCCATCAAGGGCACATTGTTGAACAACAGGTGGTTGTTCTCGACGTTGAACTCCAAGGTTGGAAATTCAAAGGTCTGGTCAATCAGGTCGTAGTACGTCTTCATCCCTGCGTTTAGCGCATAAAGAGTTTGTTCGTGGTTAGTTAAAAACGGGTTGCGAAAGTGGGGCTAAATTTGGTGTCGCGCAACTATACCCCACCCGTAGGCTAGAAAACGAAATTGATGGGGGTTTGATTCTATGATGAGCAGTTTTTTGGGGAAAGTTTGGTTGTTACTGTTGATTGGCCTCCTGCCAGATGGTGGATATGCCTGGTGTTTGCCCTCGATGCTGGATGGTAAATATGTAGGGGCAACCGGAATGCCGGACCACCCTCGTGGTCGCCCGCTTTCGGACCGTCAGGGCCGCGTATTTGTTTCGAGAAGATACACACCCGATAATCACAATTCACAGGCCAACGCATTTCCGGCAACTCAACATCCGGGAAATGAATCCCATGTACAGGCGTCCCTGTCGGGCCGAGAGCGGGCGGCCACGATGGGCCGCCCCTACATATCGCCCATCCAGCATCAAATAACCATAAGGCCGTTCACCTTCCGTCGTGGCCTCATGGGGACAACGTTTACGGTTACGCTTTACGCGCCCGACAGCCTGACCGCACAACGTACCTACGAAGCCGTTTCGGCGCGGATGGATACGCTGAACCAGATCATGAGCGATTATCTGGATGGCTCGGAATTGAACCGATTATCGGCAACAAGCGGGCAGAATCGTTGGGTGCATGTCTCGCCTACGCTGTTCGATGTGCTGCAAAAAGCTAAACTCATCGCCCAACAATCGGGCGGGCGGTATGACCCTACGATTGGGCCGCTGTCGCAATTGTGGCGGCGGGCGGTACGACAGCGCCAATTTCCGGATGCGCGCGAACGTCGAAAAGCGCGGAAGGCCGTGTCGTGGCGGTACATCGAACTGGATTCGAGTAGCCAGTCGGTACGATTGCGGAAGCCGGGTATGCGGCTTGATTTGGGTGGCATTGGGCAGGGGTTCGCTATCGATGAAGCGCAGAAAGTGCTTTACCAGCACGGTACTCGCATTTTTCTGCTCGACATTGGCGGCGATATTCTGGTGGGCGACGCACCGCCCACACAGCCCGAAGGCTGGCGAATTGGTCTGCCCAAGGCCGAAGCTGATTCCGTAATTTTCCTTAAAAACGCCGCTATCACTACCTCCGGCGATACAGAGCGGCATCTGGATATAAACGGACGTCGGTACTCGCACATCATGAATCCGCGAACCGGTCTGGGACTGCGTCATTTTGTGCAGGCAACTGTTCATGCGCCCACAGGTACGTATGCCGATGCACTCACGAAGGTCTTCAGCGTAGCCACGCCTAATCAGCGAAAGCGCCTGCAACGCCGTTTCCCGCAGGCGAGAGTGTGGATTAAGGAGAAGAAGAATGGGAATACGGATTTAAGGGATTTAAAATGATTGACACGGATGACAATGGCACGCGGATGATGATGGTACGCGGATTTTGCGGATTAAACGGATTTGCGCAGATTATGGATTTAAGTGGATTTGTAGCCTCAAGCAGAGCTAATCTATTTTAATCCATTATCCGCGCAGATCCGTTTAATCCGCAAAATCCGCGTGCCATCATCACTCGCTTAAATCAAAAACCCGCGCAAATCCATTTAATCCCTTTAATCCGCGTACCATCACCGCACTATGCTCCATCTCCACAATTTCCAGAAATCGTACGGCGAACGGCCCATTCTCACGATTCCTGACTGGCAGTTGCCAACAGGCATTCATTGGTTGAAAGGGCCGAATGGGGCCGGCAAAACCACGCTGTTTCGCTCCATTGCCGGTATGTTGCCGCACGAAGGGTCAGTGATGCTGAATGAACTGGATAGTCGACGCGATGTGATGGCGTATCGGCTGAAGGTGAATTATGCCGAAGCCGAGCCAACCTTCCCGCCATTCCTAACGGCGTACGAACTGATTTCGTGGGTGGCCGATGCCAAGCAGGCACCCGCTGGACAAGCGGAAGGGCTGATTGAAGAGTTTGGCGTGGGTACGTATCAGCACACGCCTGTGGGTACGTATTCGAGCGGGATGTTGAAAAAGACATCGCTGATTATGGCGTTCCTGGGTCAGCCAACGTTGATTTTGCTGGATGAACCATTGGTCACACTCGATGTGGCCGCTACTCAAACGGTGGCCAACCTGATCGACAGAGCACGACTGGCGGGAGTGAATTTCCTGTTATCGTCGCACCAAGCCATGGAAACAGCGCAACTGCCCATTGATTCGGTTTGGCAGGTTGCGAATCAGACGGTGGTGCGGGAAGAATGAGCGATTCTAACTACACACAAAACTTCACAGCAACACAATGCAATCAACAATCACCGTTCTGACCAAAACGCTGGTATATCCATTTTACCGGCAAAATGCGGGTTTGCTTTGGATGACTGGGCTATTAGCGGGCGGTTTCATGCGTGGTGACGATCATATTGCGCTGGCAACCTATGCCGTTTCGTCGGCGCTGGTACTGTCTCTGTACGTGGCTATCTGGCTGCTGTACACCTTGCTGGCTACGCGTTTCGCCGTAGGCATGATCAACCGTTACGATGTATTGCTTCATCTCAGGCTGTTCAGCCCTATTCAGAAATGGGCGGGGCTGGGCATTGCCCAACTCCTGCTGATGGGACCGGCGGTGGCCTATGCCTTGTTTGTTGGGCGAATTGCGGGGCAGGAAAAGCAAATTTGGGCTATAGTGGCCATCATCAGTGGCTTACTTCTACTTTGGGCGGCGGGCCTCAGCTGGTACGAATATGCTCTGCGTCACCCAAATCCGGTGAGTCGCTGGATGGCGTGGGTAAACCGGTTGCGCAGGTACGTTCGTACACCCTATAGCCTGTTTTATTTCAGACATTTAGTGAATCAGGAAGCAACACTTTTCTGGCGAACAAAGCTTGGAACGGGCTTGGTCTGGATCGGTATTTTGAAGCTCTACGCTACGGACCATTACCGGATCAATCTTTTCCGAACCCCCGATTATGACCTTCGGCTGATCGGGTTGGGCGCATTACTTGTTGGTCTGGGCCACGCTACAGTAGTTTACGAACACTATCGGTTTGAGCATCGCTGGTTGTCTATTTATCGGAACATACCTGTGGCCAACTGGCGGCGATGGGCTGGGTACGTTGGTCAGTTTGCGTTGTTGCTGCTCCCCGAAGCCCTGCTCCTGCTCTATCACCTCCCTGTTGATCAACCCCTATGGAGGTCGCTCGGGGCCTGGGTGTTTGGCGTTAGTTTGCTGAGTCTGCAACACGGCCTGCTCCTGCGCGTTCATCGCACGCCCGATCGAACCATGACGTACCTGTATATCATGCTGATCGTCTATTTCCTCTTCATCATGTTCCGGATTCCGCTTTGGGCATTGGCAACGTTTAATTTACTGGCGTCGGGTTGGCTATTTAAACGCTACTACTGGACGTCGGCCTGGGAAGAAGAATGAAAAAATAGTCCGATCTTGTTGTCATGGAAAAAGACCCCTGGGACTTCCTGCAAACCTATACCGCCGCCCGCATCGCACAAGGCCGTGCCGGGCATAGCCTACCAACACGCGCCCTGCTCGATTTTCAACTCGACCATGCCCGCGCTCGCGATGCCGTGTATTCGACACTCGAAACCGGACGGCTCCTAGCCGACATCGATCGCATTTCTCCCCGGCCCGTACTACTCCAAAGTCAGGCCACCGACCGACGAACGTACCTGCAACGTCCTGATCAGGGCCGTCGGCTGGAATCTGATTCGTGGCTTCGGCTGAAAACGCTTAGTACCCGCCCCGCTGACTTGTCAATTGTGGTGGCTGATGGATTGTCTGCCACGGCTATCAATACACACGTTGTTCCGTTGCTGAAGCAGCTTGTTCCTGAATTAGTGACGTTGGGCTGGTCATTAACGCCGATTTGTTTGGTGCAGCAGGGGCGCGTGGCCATTGCCGATGAGGTGGCTCATGCCCTGAAAGCCGGCATGACCCTGATGCTCATTGGTGAACGACCCGGCCTTACGTCGCCCGACAGCATGGGCGCTTACCTGACCTACGCCCCCCGCCCCGGTTTAACCGACGAATCCCGAAACTGCGTCTCGAACATTCGCCCCGAAGGCATGCCGTACCACTTTGCCGTACAAAAGTTGCTGTACCTGCTTTCCGAAATGAAAACCCGCAAACTCTCCGGCGTAGAGCTGAAAGATGAGATGGGGTTACTGGATGAGTGACCGCGCTTACCCTCACCCCTAGCCCCTCTCCCCCTACGGGAGAGGGGAGCAGCACTACAATAGCTTCGCCCGCGCACCAATGCTCAGAGAAACAATATCTTGATAAACAATCGCGAGGTAGAAATGCCCCCCCTCTCCTGGTTTTCAGGAGAGGGGCCGGGGGTGAGGTGAAATGCGATCAATGGTGTTGCCGGTAAAGGGGAGCCCCATGAAGTTGGGAAAATAATAGACCCGGAATGTGCCGTTGTCGTTGATAGTCCAGCGTTCGCGGGTAGCAATGCGGAATAGCCACGACGATACTTCAGATTGCCCCGCCCGGAAACCCCGGTCGCGGAGATATACTTTTACGTTGAGTGTTGTCGTGCTTCCTTCGGCCAGCATCAGCATCGTTGCCGCCATGCGTACAGACTGCCGGTTGAGTGGTTTTAGCTTCATGATTCTCAGAGGTTTAGGTTGTTACAGTTTTACGCGAACCAGATATCGAATGGTGTTTTGATTCTGGTTGTAAACAATGAACTCATTCTTTAACAGGCTCTTACCACGCTGAGCATATACTGAGTCGAGGTTTGGGTTACGTCGTTGTAACACCTCGCCCGTCAGGTTATAGTGCCAGGTTTCATGTTCGTTTACTACAAACTGCTTGCCAACATGTACTTCGTAAATGGCCAAATAAGCCTCACGCTGCCGACCACCTGCCCAAACAGAGCCACTCAGTGAGGTGTAGTTGAGTGATTTGCTGAATTGATCGGCAAAATAGATGCCGTAACCAAACATTTTGCCGGTAATGACGGCGTTGGTCGGCCGGAGCACCAGACCACTTTTCAAGATCGATAACCAGTTTTCGGAGCGGCTTCCGTGCCAGAGCAACTGTGTCTTTTTGTTGTTGGCCGTAGCTACGTGTTTGGTAAAAGACGCCTCAGTATGAGTCTGTTGGACAGAAAAGGCAGCGTCAAATTTAGCGGCGTCTGAACCCATCATCCGCCTAATTAAGGTCAACACCCGGTCATCAGTAACGGGCTCTACGGTCAGGCCCAGCGCGTCGAGCAAAGAGGGCGCTGCCGCTTCGGGACTATTCGGGTCGGGCTTGGGCTGATTCAACTCTACCTGGCTTCGCATCACATCCAATGTGTCTTGTTCGGCAGCCAGGTAATCACGTAATTCCTGTAGATCACTGCTTGTCTGTGGACTTTGCTGGACAAGGTGTTGACTTACCTTCCCCATCTTCCTCGGAATCGTTTTGAACAGGTTCAACAACGCGTCGTTGTATCGCCCGATATCCAAACCCATGTCGGTGAGTGCAGCGAGTTCGTTCAGCAATTGTTGTGCCGTGTCAACCTGTTGTTTCGTCACCTGCTGCGCCGACACTATGTAGTTCTGGAAGATCGACTGATTGGCATACTCCATCAGCTTCGTCATCAGGGCACGTACCTGAACATCGGCGATCGAATCGGCGCTGGTCGTGGTGGGTTTGTCGGCATACAAATGCGTTTGGTCGACGTAGCCCTTCGCCACTTTTTCGCGAAACTTCTTATCCCACAAATTCATCGGGTACGTGGCCGTACTGACCGAACCACCCACCCGGCCATAGCTGACGGTGAACGTACCTGAGGTGGTTTCGTGCATTTCGTAATACTTGTTATTATTGGCCGCCGTCACCATAATCAGCTTCACCGTGCGCAAAGCTGGTGCGCTTGAGTCTGTCACCGACAACGGCGCGGGTGCTGCCGTTGATGTTGTTGTGAGGGCGGGCGCAGTAACTGTTTTCAGCGCCGAAGCCGGATTAGCTGCGCCTGTGATATGTTGTATGAATTGAGATAGCATAAAGAAGGGGTTATTAATTAGGTCGTCATTACGCTTCGCTGTCATTAAGTAGTCATTTGCTTGGCGTCATTTGTAGTCATTTACTGTTAAGCAATGAATGACCATCAATGACAGCGCAGCGTAATGACATTTCTTAAATCATTGCCCGCCAGAAAAGAGTCAGGCGTTCGCGTTGGGTGTAGCTGCCGGCATGGGCATTAGCGCTCTCCGTGATGCTGCCGTACTGGCTTAAGCTGTACATGCGGGCCTGAGCGGGTAGCGAAGCATATTTTACCAGTGCCTGAAACCATGTAGCCCGATCTTGATAAGGAGCCAGCAAGGTGCGGCCACGACTCAGCAAACGGTGCTGTTTCGGTGTCCAGACGGGCCGACGCAGGTAGATCAGGCCGTTGCCGGATAGCAGATCGGGTAATGCCTCGGGAGGAGCGTCGGGCAGCAGTTCGGTAAGCAGAAAAAGACCTAATTCGATATTTAGAAGGCGATTAGCCGATTGGCCCGCCAGGTTATACTGATGCTTCAGGCGTGTAGCCAGGGGTTCCTGCCAGCTGAAACGCGTAGCCCGGATGGGCAGCGAAGGCAGTGGGTTGGAAGCTAGGGTGAAAGCAGTCATGTTCATCTTCTTTGTTGTTGTTCGAGCAAGAGTGCTGCGACATGTCGACCTTAGGCCAGCAGTTGACGCAGGGTAAAGACGCGGTTGCGGAAAAAACCAACCGACTTCTGGTTGAAGTGGCTGCGATCGTTACTAATGTCGAAGGCCTGCATCTGGTCAGTCAGGCGGCTGTATCGGTCAAGAAGGTCGCTCCACAGGTTGCTTTGCTGGAAAGGCCTCAGCAGTTCGCGGCCCCGGTTCAGGCAGCGGCGCTGTTTGGTTGTCCAATTGTCATCCTGGGTCAGTGCGTCATCGCTAAGTAGCGTGGGCAGGTGATCTGGAGAAGCCGTTGGCATCAGTTGGCTCAGGAGCACCAGCCCCAGTTCAACATCAAACAGTTGACGGGCCGATAAGCTGGCTCGATGGCTGACCCGGCGGGGGCAGGTTACGGCAGCTGGCGAGTTGGCCAGTGCGGCGGGGTAAGTTGCGTTCAGTCGCGGACGTTGCGTAAGGTTCATGATTATCGTTTCTGTATGTCCGATACAAATATTTAACTAGCAAGACGTAATCTTTTTACGTTGATCTTTTTTTCTGAAATTTTTTTTCAGGAGATTTACCCGTATTCACCTCACCCCCGACCCCTCTCCTTCATAAGGAGAGGGGGGTGTTCGGCCCATTCTTCAGCGGAGCTACGCCAAAGCAACTCCCCTCTCCCGTAGAGGGAGAGGGGCCGGGGGTGAGGGTAAAACCCCCACTCCTCTCCTATGCCTATTACCCGCTCTGCTTTTCAACGCTACCGCCTAATCGACGAGGTCATTAGCCGGTACCCCCGCCAATATTCCAAAGAACGGTTGTTCGAACTGTGTCAGGAAACCTGTGGTATCCGGTCAATTTCGTCGCTCGAAAAAGACATTCAGCGTCTACGTGAAGACCACGATGCGCCTATCGCCTACGACAAGCGGGCCAATGGTTACTACTACACCAACCCGCAATTCAGGCTGCTGAAGCTCATGCTCACGCCCGACGATATGGAAGCGCTCGATTACGCCCGCGAGGTGCTGGCCGCCACGCAGGGAGCCTCTGTTGCCGATGAACTGACCAGCGCCCTGCAAAAAGTACGGCAGAGCCTCGACATCATCCGCGAGGTAAAACCCGGTGATGGCCCAGAGGGTCTTGGACGGCGTGTGGTGTATGTAGAAGAGAAAATTCTGGGTGGAAACCGGCAATACGTACCTGTGTTGATCCGGGCGGTGAACCAGAACCGGCAGATCATGTTCCGGTACACTAAACACGAGCCCACCGAACCCGGTGTGGTACCCGTACTACGCACGTTGCATCCGATTTTACTTCGGGAAGTGTGGGACAGCTGGTATGTGATTGGTTTCGACGAACGTACCCAGAAAGAACGCACGTTTGCGCTCGACCGCATGAGCGACCTGTCTATTCTCGACGAACCCTGCTACGTACCTGAAGAAATTCTGACCAACGTCAGCGAACTGTTCGAACACATCTACGGCATCACCGACAGCAGCGGCCCTGTTGAAGAAATACGCCTGTCGTTCAGTCCGTTATTCGGCCGCTACGTAAAAGCAAAACCGATTCACCAAACCCAGGAAGTGATTTCCGACACCGAGACGGAGTGCATTGTCCGGCTTCGACTGGCCCCCAACCGCGATTTGCTCATGCACCTGCGCTCCTACGGCGAGCACCTGCGCGTGCTTGCCCCCGCCAGCCTCGCCGAAGCCATGGTGTCATCATTGAAGGCTACGCTGTCGCAGTATTGACGTGCTGCGGCGCACGCGGGGCTGGCGCGAGCATGTGCTCGTGCCTTTTATGTCGCAAGCATCTGCTTGCACAGCGCGAAAGCGCAATATGGTAGAGCAAAAATGTATTTCAGCTACCCTTGCGCTTTCGCGCTGTGCAAGCAGATGCTTGCGATATAAAAGGCACGAGTACACACTCGTGCCAGCGCCGCAGCTAGCCAGTTACACAGCGCGTTAACCTAAAAGCATCAAACTCTCCAACCAGTTACTACCTTGCCTGTCTGACTTTCCAACCCCTTTATAATGACCATTCAATTTATGGGTGCCGCCCGCACTGTTACGGGCAGCAAACACCTCATTACCACCGCCGATGGCTTCCGCATTCTGCTCGACTGTGGCCTGTTTCAGGGCATCAACACCGACGAGCTAAACCAGGATTTTCGCTTTAACCCCGCCGACGTCGACGTACTCATCCTGTCGCACGCGCATATCGATCATACGGGACTGGTGCCCCGGCTCGTGCGTCAGGGCTTTACAGGCCCGATTCTCTGCACACCGTCGACGCTTGATCTGTGCCGGATTATGCTCATGGACAGCGCACGGATTCAGGTGAAAGACCTGGAGCGGGTAAACAAACGCCGCCGCAACCGGAACGAGCCTGAACTGGACATTCTATACACGGAAGACGACGTACAACAGGCCCTCGACCAGATGCAGGCGGTCGAATACGGCAAACGAACGTACCTGAACCCCAACGTCAGCTTCCTCTACACTGACACCGGCCACCTGCTGGGCAGCGCTGCCATCAGCCTGAGCATCAAAGAAGCCAGTGCGGACGGTAAAACGGTGGAAAAGAAAGTGTTTTTCAGCGGCGACATTGGTCGCCCCGATGACAAGATCCTCCGCACGTTCGAGACCTTCCCCCAGGCCGACTACATCCTCTGTGAATCGACCTACGGCGATAAGGTGCACGAAACCGAGCCCGACATGAAAGCGCATTTGTTGCGCATTGTGGAAGAAACCTGCGTGCAGAAGCAGGGTAAGCTACTCATTCCCGCCTTCGCTGTTGACCGCACGCAGGAATTGATTTACGCCCTCGACCAGTTGGCCAGCGAAGGCAGGCTCCCTACCTTACCGGTCTACATCGACTCGCCCATGTCGGTCAGCGCCACCACGGTGATGCGGAACCACGAAGAAGATTTTAACCCCGACATTCTGGCCTACATCAACAAAGACGGCGACGCCTTCGACTTCCCGAACCTGCATTATGTGTCGGATGTGGAGCAGTCGAAAGCGATCAACAACCGGCCGGGGCCGTGCATTATCATCGCGCCGTCGGGTATGGCCGAGGCGGGACGGATCAAGCATCACATCAAAAACAACATTGAAGACCCTAGCACCACGATCCTGTTTGTGGGTTATGCCTCGCCCAACAGTCTGGGCGGCATCCTGAAGCGTGGCGACAAGCAGGTAAACATTTTCGGTGAACGCTACGACGTCAACGCCACCGTCGAGATCATGGATTCGCTATCAGCCCACGGCGATTCGGTCGAGATGCTCCAGTTCCTGAGCTGCCAAAACCCCGCCGCCGTGAAAACCCTGTTCCTCGTCCACGGCGACTACGACACCCAGCAAGTCTGGCGCGAAAAGCTTCTTACCGCCGGTTTTCCCAACGTAGCCATCCCCGATATGTACGAGAAAGTAGAGCTGTGATGATGGTACGAGGACTTTAGGGATTTTAGTCTTCTCTACAAGAAGCTGACCTACACGGATTTGCGTCAGCTAGAAAGATGGTACGTGGATTCAAGGGATTTTAGTTTCAGCTGCAAGAGACGAATCTGCGCGGATTTCCAGCTGACGCACGAGTAAACAGTAGCGTAAGCAAATCCGTGTAAATCCAACTCTTGTAACCAAAGCTAAAATCCCTAAAATCCGTGTACCATTGTTTTTTTGCGCAAATGCTTGCAAAACGTACAGGTGGCCCCTTATCTTTGCAGTCCCAACAAGGGAAAGCGTACCTGCCGAAGTGGTGAAATTGGTAGACACGCACGTTTCAGGGGCGTGTGTCTTTACGGACATGCGAGTTCGAGTCTCGCCTTCGGCACACTAGCAGGATATAAATAACTATAAATCAGTTGTTTATATCCTGCTTTTTTTGTTTGTGTACGGTTTCGTGTACGGTATGCCCAATTTTATCTGTAATCGTCAGATTAGATGGTATAAAGCGAAATAGTATTGCTTTTGAAATACCAATGGATGATGAGCAAAATGGTTAAGACTTACAAAATCAGTTTATGAATTAAGTAACTGATTATCAAATAAATAGTGTTCTATAAAGCCCTTACCATCTAAAAGGTTACTTAAGACAGCGTTTAGCTTGCCGCCACAGTTGCAAAACGGATATGTTTCAAGTAAAATGCGAAAAGTCAAGATAGAGCAATTAGATGAACAACTATCCATGTGAGCATTTAAGCGCAGATGAGTTTGAGAACTTAGTCATTCGTATCTGTAAGGAAATTTTGGGAGTGGGTTGCAAAACATTTTCACCGGGAAGGGATGGAGCAAAAGATAGCTGGTTTACAGGAGTAGCTGAAAATTATCCTTCAAAAGTGAGTCCATGGAAAGGTACATTTAATATTCAGGCAAAGCATACCCAATTACAAGATGCTAGCTGTTCAGATAACGATTTTTACGTGAATGTAAGTAGTGTACTAAGTAAGGAGATTAAAAGACTTAAGGAGGTAATGGTCACTACTAGGTTTGACAATTACATAATCTTCACAAACAGGAAGCTCTCAGGTGGTGCACATACTAATATAATCAAAAAATTACAGACCGGTACTGGGCTGACTAATGTTGAAATTATTGGTAAAGAAGAAATTAATACTTACCTAAACGACTTTCCACATATCGCTCAACAGTTTGGCTTGTTCAAATTTGCAGCTCCACTTCGCTTCTTTGAAAAAGATTTAAAAGATGTAATAATATTCTTTGGAAGAAATAGAAAAGTCTTAAATAGCGGAATTAAAAGCTATGCTTCCGTTTTTCCTATTATTGACAAAGTCCAAAAGAACAAATTGAATAATTTGGGCGAAGAATATTTCGATTTTATAAAGACAAATTCATTACAATACTTTGGAGAAATAGAAGATTTCCTAAGAGAACCTAAAAATGAAATATATACCAACATGTATACTAACACGGTTAGTGATTTACAAGAATTAATAATTTTAGAAAGAAAAAGGTTTAATGAATTTGAACATATTATTAAGCATTTGGTTGAATATGTAGTAGATTCCAATAGACAAGAATTGCAAAGTCTGCGCAGTTTAGTAAGAGTTTTTATTCACTTTATGTACTTTAATTGCGATATAGGAAGAGTTCAATGATTGCTCCACATAAATATTTAGACTTAAACTTATCCATTCTAAATTTAGGTGGTGTTATACTAAAAATTATAATGGAAGACGGTGCTATAAAGTATGACGAACTACTTAACCGTGTTGTGCTTGCTAGAGGCAAAAATGCTAAAGATGTATTTGTGCAAACTTTGAGCTTTTTGTATATTTTAGGGAAAATAAATTATCAAAAGGATATTGACACAATCGAATTTGTAAAATGAAATTAAGTCAAATATATTCTAATAAAAGTTTTAAGAACATCGTTTTCAATGATGGACTGAACCTTGTGTTGGCTAAAGTTACCAAGAAACTCGATCTGAATAAGGATTCTCACAATTTGGGAAAGACAACATTGATTTATGTTATAGATTTTATGCTCTTAAAAGAATTAAGTGAAGAAAATATATTTAAAAAATATCAGGATAAGTTTATAGATCATGAATTTTATTTAGAAATAAAACTTAATGACAATAATTATTTAACAGTAAAAAGATCGATTAAGAATCAGACAAAAGTATCGTTTAAGCAAACAGATACTTCTGTTAATTTAGTAGATGAGCAAGATTGGGATAATCTGAACATGTCTTTATCATCCGCTGAAAAAGCTTTAAATAAATACTTAAATTTTGATGTTTTAAAAGAGTGGTCTTACAGAAAATCAGCAACATACTTTTTAAGAACTCAGCGTGATTATCATGATGTTTTTCAACTCTCAAAATTTGTGAGGGGAAAAGATGTTGATTGGAAACCTTTTATGTTTAATCTATTGGGATTTGACAAGAGCTTATTAATAAGTAAATACGAAATTGATCAAAAAATAAACGAGCAAAAGGTTTTTATAAATAATTTAAAAAATAAATTTTCGGTTGATGCAAATGAAGTGGACAAAATAAAAGGTTCTATTGAACTAAAACGTTCAGAGCAAACGGAGCTGCAAGACCAAATTGACAATTTTAATTTTTATCAGCAAGAAAGGTCTATAAGTAAAGAATTAGTTGATGAAGTAGAAGTTCAAATTTCAATTTTAAACACCGCAGAGTATAACACAGAATATGATTTAGATAAAGCGAGGCAATCACTATCACAGCATATTTCCTTTGATGTAGACCAATTAAAAAGAATATACCAAGAAGTTGAAATATTCTTACCAGATAGCCTAGTTAAAAGTTACAAAGAACTTGAAGAATTCAACAAAAGAATTACTGAAGAAAGAAATAAATATCTTGAAGAGAAGATTACTTCGCTTAATAAATCTCTATTATCCATTAGAAGCGAACTCAAAATACTCGATAGAAAAAGAGAACAACTACTGTCTTCTTTAAAAGATAAAGACTCCTTTCGCAAATTTAAATATTACCAAATTGAGCTTTCAAAAGTGGAGGGGGAACTGTCACGCCTTGATGAACAATTAAAAAATATTGATAAGATTGCTGTATTAAATGAAACAACTCACGAACTCAATGAGGAGTTAGATTCTATAATTGATAGAATCCGATTATTGATAACTTCAGATAATAACAAAATCTATCCTGAAATCAGAAGATTTTTTCATAATATTTTTAAATATATATTTAATGCATCTGCTATAATTTTCATGAAACAAAATCAGCTAGGAAATATTGATTTCAAAGTTGAAGTAACAAAAGAAAATGATATAGTAACTGCCGAAGGAAAAGGTAATTCGTATCAAAAAATGCTATGTATCTCCTTTGATATAGCTGTTCTAGTGGCTTATCACAAGCAATCTTTTTATCGATTTGTTTACCATGATGGCGCACTAGAAGGTTTAGATAATAGAAAGAAGATTAATTATATTAATCTACTAAAAGATTATTGTGAAAAATTCGACATTCAATACATATTCACTTCAATAGAACATGATATTCCACAAGAAATGCTGAGCACTTTGAGTGATAATATATGTCTTAACCTGAATGATTCAGGTGATGATGGTAAATTATTTGAGTTTAGCTTTTAATGAATTTAATTCATTTCTTAAAGCCAAATTTTCACCTTTCAATGTGTCTATTTGCTCTAATAAGGTGGGGGTAGTATTGATAATATTTGTACGGATATATAAAGTGAAAATCTTGACATATATATTTTCTAAAAGGTCTAGTTTTGACAATAATTCAAGCAGATGATCTCTTCGTAATGTAAGTTTATTTGTTGCAAGAGCAAACAGAAACTCTATTAACCCTTCTCCTTGTGGCGAGTCATGTTCATCAATTATCTTTTCAAGTATTGACTTCATTTCCATACTCATATCATGATCAATATGATATGACAGCTCACTTGGGTTAGCTGCTCTTAAAATACAAGCTTGAATAATTCCATCATTGAATCTATTAAAATTTCCGGGTTCAATCACATTTCTAACATATTCAGATTGAGTAAGGCATTGCCTGAGTTCTTTACTTTCCCTTAAATTATTGACTACCGCTGAAATTGTGAAGTAAACATCTGCTTGGCTTACATCTTGATGATATCCTAAAAAATCGAAAAAAGCGAATCCTTTTCTCAGCGATAGTTCATTTCCATTTGTATCAGGGTAAAACAAGTGGTTAGACAAACCCTTCTCCTGAACACTCATGCTATTATCAATAACCTCTATACGAGCATTTATAGCAGCGATCTCTTGTCTTAAGTCTCCTTGTTCCAGGTTTTCAATTAACTGCTTGCAGAAATCTTTTTCTTGGAGCCAAGAAGTGTTTTTAGAATCTTTTGTACAGAAGAAGTTTTCAACTTCAACGAATGAATTTGAATCTCGACCGTAGGTGCCATATTTAAGGTTGCTTTTTAAAAATTTTAGATAATCCTCATTATTGGTTCGAGAAAGCCCGATAAAATATACTAACCTCATCTTGTCGAATTTTCTAAACGTTCTACTTAAGAATAGAAGGTTTTTCCCATTCGAAATGCATGAGCCAACTATTACGATAGCCCCCTCTTCATGTTCGTTTATAATTTCTGACGTAACATCATCAAACTTAATGGTCTTAGGTAAGTGATTAGTCTTATAGCTTGACCTAATACGCTCTACAATAATTTGGGCTAACTTCTCAGATCCTGTATCAGGAAGTGTAATCAAATATTTCGTATTACTAGGTACATACTGATTAATATATGCAAAAAGCTTATCTCTGAATTTGGGATATAGGTTTTGTGAACCCTCTATATTAGATAAGACATGATGCATATCGAAATAAACTTCATATTTCTGAGATGTAGATACATTTTCTTTATAATTTACTTTTAACACATTATTTATATTATGATTCTTGGCCTTGAATTGCTCAATAAAAGATGAGAGTTTTTTGGGAGCATCAGGAACACCAATTGATACCCTATTTATCTTAGGTTTATCAAGGAGAAATACGTCACCTTTGACCTCAACTGCATAAGACCCTTTTTTGCAAAATACACAGTTTATATCAGTAAAAGTTTCATAATTATCGAAGCCATCATTATGCTCTGTTTTAGACAGATTGCATATTATACTTGCTTCATTTTTTAAATAATCTGTCTGAGTACCAAGAAAAAATAGAATTATAATGTTATTTGTTGAAATAGCATCATGTCGTTTCTTTATTCTATCAATAATATTCCCAGAAGTTGACGAAGAAATTAGAATTAAAGAATTTCTAAATACACCAACTGACTTAGAATATAAACCTTCGTATGAAGAAAAACTTTCTATTGGTATATACCCAAGACTTCCTTGATCAGGAAATTTTCTTTTTAATTCTAACAGTGCAAACGCAAGTGTATTTATTGAAGAAGTATCACAAATAATTTTCTTATGTTCACTTTCTTTAAAAAATTTCAATAAATTAAATGCTATAAAGAAAATTTCTGAACTGTAAAGAAGAATATTTCCAGTCCTTAAAAATTTATTACAATGTTTTCCTGATGGGAATACATAGTGATGAGCATTCCCTTTAGTTTCTATTAAACCGCCTCTCTTTCTAAATATGTTGATTAAGCCATTCTGAATCAGAACATTAACTGTTTCCTTTGTGATTTCTGTACTTCGATGGCATCGGAGAACACCATCACTATTGAAAGTGTAAATATAGATATTCTTCAGAAGGTGTTCAATTTGAAGTTTAGGTACTGTTTTAAATGTTTCTGCAATTTTTGCTATAAATAAATCATTAAGTTGATCGGAATTATAAGAACCACCAATTACAAAAATCTCATCGGTTTGGTAATTTTTTTGATAGAAGTCTTTTATCTCCGTTTGTAAATTGGCCTCATCAATATGATCACTATCGCAAAAGATAACTGTTGCTGTAACCGAAGCCTTTTCTCTTGATCGAGTGACTTTCTCGTATTGTGTTGTATAGATATAAAAGCTATGCATTTCGTGTAGTAGAAATAGGATAAACAATCGTAATCACACTCCCCTTTACAGCTGTTAGGGTACTAAAATTGGTAGTTGAATTAGTAAACCAATCGTACAGTTGAGTATTTTCAACTTTTTGATCTTGCATAAGATTATTCTTTTGTAAATTTCTAAATAGAGAAACACTTGCTGTCCTAATCCATAAAAACCCTTTTTTATTAAGAATATTCATTATTCTATCTAAACCTTTACCTTTAAAAGTTTTTGGAATACCAGTTGCAGAAGTACTATTTAAAAGCATACATTTTTTTATTATTTCAACCTGCTCATTCACAGGAGTAGATTCGCTACTTTCTGAATTAAACCTTTGAACAAACCCTATCCCTGAATCATAAACTGAAATCTCTAAGAAATATAATTCGTTTATTGTATTTTCCACGAAATTATCACCTGTAAAGTAATCGTATAAACCTAAATGCTGCCTGTATGCGCTTGCGAAATTATCTGTTTTGCCTCGATGAAATTTAAGATACAGACCTCGCGTACTTGGATTCAATGGCTTATTGTAGGAATCTGTTGTAGCCCAATCGTGAGTATTTTTAATTAACTCGTATATTATTTCGACAATATCGCCATAAATCGGGCCAATGTTTGCTACTGAAAGCTGTCTATTAAACTGAAGGACACCTTTTAACGCTTTTTGAATTGCATACTCAAAAAGCATTTCATTTTCAATAAATTCATTATCCGTATAAAAAGAATTAATCAATCCTTTACTTGTGGATAAGTGGTCAAAACAAGACAATAATATTTTGAATCCTTTATTGTCTTGATTTTTCATTTTTGTGTTTTGCTCATTATTATATTTTCTTAAAACACTTTTTAAATCGCTTCCACCTTTATTTTTTATTTGCCTTGACCAGCAATGAACAATTATTGGAAAAACATAATCTAATTCATACAATTTCTCAATTTCTGACTCATCATTAATATCAATCGTTATGATTCCTTCTGTAGATTGTTTATTCCAAAATATCGCCAGTTGAATAATTGCAGGTACAGTCCCAAATATATTTGTGTTAGTCCTTATCGATATGTGTAAATCTACATTCGATCTACTTTGTAATTTTTCATATTCACCTTCTATAGTTGACAGTTCTAAGCTGTTATCTATCCTTATAACGTTAGGATTATATTGTGTCGACATTGCTTATATAGTTTACGTACAACAACTCTCTTATAAACAGTTGAAGCTCTTTTCTCATTCAATATACCTGATTCAAGTGTATTGAATGAGTCTAATCTACTATATAATTAAGAAATTATCTATGGTTTATACTTCTAAGTATAAGTTACTTAAGTGTCAATTGTGTTTATAAGGGTACTCATAGTGTCCATAATCCTATTCAGAGCACACAAGGCACTCAGTCTTTATGATAGTGCAAATCATAACGCTATAAAAAGAATGACACTTGCAGGCTTTTTTATGGCTTTTGTAAAACGATTAGGTACGTTAGCAGTGTGGCAACAGCTAGGCCGAGCGTGCCATGTGTTGCTAACTGACCGTTTAGTTGTGTCTCTCAAAAACACGAACGCCTGCTAACGATGTGTCAGCAGGCGTTCGTGTTAACTGGGTTAAGTAAGGCCACAAACCAGGCTTACTCGGCTTTCAACACCTTAATCGTCTGGCGTTCGGTAGGTGTGCTTACCTGTAACAGCAGCATACCGGCGGGCTGGCCTTGTACGGAGAACTGATGGCGCTCTGTGGGTTGCGGGTTTGGTACCTGCTTCTGTGACAATATAGTCCCCTGAGCCGTGATCAGCTGTAGTTGAAGGGGTTGCCCTCCGGCACCTGTGATCTCTACCGACACGGCATCATCCCGCACCGGGTTGCCCAGCACCGTTACCTGTAGCCCTGTATTGGGCTCGGCTACCGCCATACGGAACGCAGCGCCCGGCTCACGACCCCATACCCGATCGGCACCCACATAGACGACCACCCGGCTGTTTGAGCTCGACTCGGCGGGTTGCTCCTGATACGAGTAATCGTTGGTCTGGTCGAAGCGGCCACCGCTGGGCTTGCTGATGCGGTAACGTACCCGGCCCGTGCTGGCTCCCGGAGCTAGTTGCCCACTCTGGTTGAAGCGGATCTCCAGGTAATAATTAGCCCCGCCTACAGCCGGATTCAGCGCCACCAACTGGGTTTGCACGTTGCCTTCATCTACTTCCACCTGTAGCCGCTCGTTGCCGTCAGATGTGAAGTAGTAGCGCGCTGTCAGATCGCTGTAATTCACCGGTACGTTGCCCTCGTTGCGAATATCCAGGTACGTATGGATCTGGGTGGCTGAGGGGCCATTCTTGCTCTCCGTCAAGGCGCGCAACGCCCGAATCTGGGTGGTCGTGCCCGGCTCTACACCCGCAATAAGCACTCCATTGTAGTAGGCGGTGATGCGCAGATTACCCACCAACTGATTCCGTACGATCGCGTATGAATAATCATCCCGCTCATTCAAGCCCGAGTAATCACCTTTGGCAAAGTAGGCCTGAATAGGCCCTGAACTGCCCCCCGGAGCCAGGCTGCCTGCCCCGGCCGTAAAGCTGTATTCTATATAACCCGCTGCTCCCTGTAGGACGGGCGTAAGCGGCACGTAACGTAGCTGCACATTCTGATTACCCAATTGAGCGTAGTTAATCGAGAGGTTGCTCAGTGCCGAAGCACCTTCTACCGTCAGGTAGTAGCGCAGGGTCACGTTCGCCAGTGGCAACGTACCCAGGCCCTGGTTCTGCAAGACAAGTAAAGGCTGAATGGCATTGTTATCGGCGTAATTGTCTACGTCGCGGTGCAGCACCGTCAGGCGACCACCCACCGTTACAACGGCCGTGGCCGGCAGGCTGGCACAACCGTCTACCAGACAGCTTGTCTGATACGTGAACGCGCCTGGCTGATCGGTAGCCACCGTAATGGTAGAAACTGTCCCAGAGCTATTGTTAGGTCCACTCCAGTTAATGGTGCCCGCACAGCCGCCCACCAGCAGAGTGACATTACCTGAATTGACATCCACCGTCACGGCAGACTGGCTGGCCGGATAGGCCCCTCCGCTTTGTGTGAGTAGGGTAGGCGTAGGCGGCGTGGCTTTCACCCGTACGATCTGGGTTGCCGTGTTGGCGCATCCGTTGCTATCGGTATATCGATAATCGACGGTCCGGTTGCCCACGGCCAGCGTAGCCGGATTAAACTGAGTAGCTGAATTACCATCGATGGTAAAGCTACCGCCCTCCGGCGTAGCCGTTAGCGTAACAGTACCTGCATCCTGACAGTAGGCGTTGGCCAGTCCGGTAATAGACAGGAAAGGCAATGGGTTCACCGTCACGTTCTGTGTAGTAGCGTTTGTACAACCGTTGTTGTCGGTGTATACATAGCGCACCGTATGGGCGCCAAGGGCGATGGTCCCCGGTGCGAACTGGGTAGCCGATGTGCCATCCACCGTGAAGCTACCACCCGCCGGTGTGCCCGTCAGCGTAACGGTGGCCGCGTCCCGGCAGTAAGCGCTGGCCAGGCCCGTGATGGACACCACCGGCAGTGGATTAACCGTTACCGATTGAGTCGTAGTATTGGTGCATCCGTTGCTATTCGTGTAGCTATAAAGCACCGAATGAGCACCCGCTGTCAGGTTTGCCGGGTTAAATTGTGTCGCGGAGTTTCCATCAACAGTAAAGCTACCGCCAGTGGGTGAGCCCGTCAGCGTAACGGCTGCGGCGTCTTTACAATACGCACTGGACAGGCCTGTGATAGAAACCGCAGGCAGCGGATTCACCGTTACGTTCTGGGTCGCTGTATTGACGCATCCACTGCCGTTGGTATAGCGATAAACGACTGTATGGCTACCTGTTGCGAGTGCGGCCGGATTAAAACTAGTAGCCGAATTACCATCGACGGTGAAGTTGCCGCCTGTTGGCGATCCCGTCAGCGTAACGGCCACTGCATCTTTACAGTATGCGCTGGCCAAACCTGTGATTGATGGAGTTGGCAGGGCGTTCACCGTCAATAAGGCCCCGGTTGAATTGGTTGAGCCTGTGCTATTGGTGGCTACCGCCCGGAAATATTGACCGTTTGCCGAGGTGTTGGTGGCAATACTCAACGTGCTGGTGGTACCAGAAGTTGACACTGTGTAGATGCCCCCGGTAGTGACCGTAGCGGGTGAGCTAAACGCCGAGTTGTCGTCCTGCTGCCATTGGAAACTGGTTGCGCCGGTAGCCGTAGCGGTAAACGTGGCCGTGTTGCCCGTACAAACGGCCGTTGACGTTGGCGCTTGCGTGAAGCTTGGCGCGGGCGTTGTCGGCGCCTGTACCGTAGCGGTGGCGTACCACAGCTTACGTGTATTTTGAGCACTGCAATCACCATTGCCCGTGGTCAAATTATCAAACAGAATAATGACCCGACCGCTGGGAGCCAGAATGGCAGATGGATAGTTGAATGCCCTGGCCTCGGCTGGCGGTGTATAGGCCAACGCCGTTGTCCAGGCACCTGCACCTGCGGGTTGATAGGCAAACCGTAAACCGTTGGATCTATAGCCAAAGGATTTGTCTCCGTTGCTGTTTATGTGGAAAGAGCCCTCAACCAGACTACCCGATAAATTACCGTTGATCTGTTGGGGTGCCGAGAAGCTACCCGAAGTATTGGTGATGTAATTAATACGGTCTGGATATCCCGAGTAAACAATGTGCACTTTATTAGCCGCGTCGGTGTCAATGCCCAGCGTGTTACCCTGAGTTTGATCCTGCGCTCCTTCTGCCAATACGGTAGGCGTTACCCAACTGCCAGAACTGTTGGTGGTGTAAACCAGCCCCCCATTGCGCCCCATATTGTTCGTCTCCCGCTGAATAGCCATGTGCGCTTTACCTGCCCCATCAATGGCCATATCAAAGTTGTTGACCTCGTTGGCCGGGACGCCACCTGTTATGCTAATGGCTGTCTCACCAACCCAAGCCGTACCCGTGAAGCGATAGTAACGGATTCCGTATGTTCGAGGACTATTTACGTCAGAAACACGAAAGCCAATATGAGGCTGATTGGCAGCATCTATCTCGATAACTGGATCGTCAGTGCCTTTAAAACCACTGGGATCGGAGAAGGTCTGAATCTCGGTAAAAGCCCAGCTTGTGCCGTTTGTGCTCAAACCATACCAAACACCCCGAACGCTGTCGAACCCTCCGCCACGTGAACCTCTGAAGGTGACGTGAAACCTGCCCAGCGCATCAATAGCGATATCGACGTCATCCGTGGCCGAGTCAAAGTTGGGTATGTTGATCGGCGAACCGCTATTGCCCGTTGGGGCAAACGTGCTCACGGTTGTCCAGCTACTGCCATCAAACCGGATCAGTTTGTAGATGGCCTCTAGTCCAGACCCTTTGCGCCAGAATCCATACACCTTTCCGTCGACGGGATTAACGGCTAACGAACTGAAAGGCCAGTCGCAGCCTGTGCCCGTCTCGATCTGAGCCGCAGTAAAGGCCGATATCTGCGCCTTTGCGGGCGAAAGAGGCAGTAGTAAGACCATCACGGCCAATAAGAGGCCGGTGACCAGTGTGTTGTGTACGCATCGGTGCCTTCTTGCAGCACACAGGGTACGGTACATGAAAAGAGAAGTAGAAAGAGTCATGCGCGAGCGTGATTTGATAAATGAAAATTGAGAGAACAGGGCATGCTAAGCCTGAGCAAAAGGCGTAGCCACATTTTAAATAATACATAAATCATTATATGATGATATATTATTTTGTTGATCGAAAGTACTCTGATCCATTAAACTATTGCTATAAATAATTATATGTTTACTAGACGGTAGGCGACATATAGTGTGTATTCTTTGCGCTTACCCTCAACGCACTACGGTCTGACTGTACCTTACGCTGCGCTGAGCTACATGCTATGGCCCGGTCTGGCTGACCATTGCAGCATTAGGTACGTTGGCATGACTATGAAGTAGATACAGTAAGATAGCCTCGCAAGTCAGACTGCTTGCCTAATTCATTTTGTTAGGCTTCTATAAACCAAGAAGCACTTTTAGCATACCTTCTGAGCGCACCAGCGGACTGAACGTATGCCAAAAGCGCTGCAGGGCACTTTGTAGCAAGTAATGTGGAAAAAATTATCAGCATAAGCCTGTCTGATGGTTAGGCTCGCACGTGATGCCTACAGCCTACGAACTATAGGCGTCATTGTCGATGGGGAAGAACTACCTGTTGCCAACTTCCGCACGTGTCGCGCTCGATGGGCGTTTTTGGGGTGTTGTGGTAGGGCCGTTGATGGTTATCTGACCATTTTTTACCTGCATGCGATCGATGAAAACAACCCGTTCATCGCCGGTTTTGGCGGTTCGTCCGTGATAGACACAGAACATCTCTTTGCCGTCGGGCGAGTACGTGACACTGTTATGACCTGTTCCTGTTACGGTGCCGCCCCGCTCCGTGTTACGCTGTAGCACCGGATTGTTGGCGGCTTTTTTGAAGGGCCCCAACGGCGAACTGGACGTAGCATAACCAACAGCGTAGAACTGCCCGCCGAAATGGTTCGCCGAATACATGATGTAGTACGTATCGTCTTTTTTAAACATGACAGAACCCTCGGTCCAGCGGCGGTTTACTTCGCGGGCCGTGACCGATTGACTTTCCCAGGCCGCCTGCTTGTCGCTGAGGCTGACGGGTGGCCGTAGTACCAAGACGGGTTCGCCAACGACGCCGGAAAAGTCGGGTTTGAGTTCTACACCGTACACCCAACTTTCTTCGATCTCGTTGAACCACCCTTTTTGCTTCGCCAGATCGGCCACTTCGCTCTTAACCGGGTGTTTGTAACAGCAGCGCGAATAATACAGATACAGTTTGCCGTTGGTGTCGGTAAACACATTGGCATCGATGATCGGATAGCCCGGATCGAAAATGGGCTTGTTGGCGAGGTCAATGAATGGGCCGGTGGGTTTATCGGCCACGGCTACGCCAATCCGGAAGTTCTCGGCTTCATTCGTCGGGTTTACCTTCCACTGGGCGCTGTAGAACAGGTAAAATTTCCCTTTCACTTCATACACTTCCGGTGCCCAGTAAGCGCCACCCCAATTGGCTTTCGGGTCGCTCCAGCCGTTTTTGTTGTCGTGGAAATAAACCTGCCCTTCCGCTTTCCAGTTGACCATATCGGTTGACGAATAGGCCGAAAACCCTTTGTCGGCCCCGCCGCCGGTACCATACATGTAGTACATACCCTGGGTACGTAGTATGTACGGATCACCAAATTGTACAGGCAACGGGTTCGAAAACGTGGCTTTGGGCGTAGCAACGCGTTGCGTCACTTGCGCCATCGATTCAGGAAAAACCTGCGTAACGAGAAGAAGGAAAAAGAAGAGTGATTTAGCCATAACTGGGGTTTTGCCGGACATTGAACGTTAGACATTGGACTTTAGACTATCCTTTTTATCCAACGTCCAGAATCCGGTATTCAGCATCTGTTAAACGTACAATTGATCATGTTTTACTAATTGTATTGCTCCATCTGGCTGAAGCTTATTTTTGCGATATGAAACAGCTTGTTGTTTTGGTGCTCCTTTTGGCCGGATTGCGTGCCAATGCTCAGGTGCTGCGGCACAGAACCGTGAAGCTGATGGGTAGCCGGTTCGATATCACGATCGTAGCAAAGGATTCCCTACAAGCCGAGCAGAACATTGATCTGGTGATTGCCGAAGTAGATCGAATCGAGAATTTGATCTCTGACTGGCGACCAAACACACAAATTTCGCAAGTAAATAAAAACGCGGGCATTGCTCCCGTTCGCGTTGATCCTGAAGTATTTGCATTGACGGAACGGGCGTTGCAACTCTCTACGCTCACCAACGGAGCGTTCGACATCAGCTTTGCTGCCATGGACCGAATCTGGAAATTCGACGGCTCGATGACGGAAATGCCCACGCCCGAAGCCATTAAGAAATCGGTGGAAAAGGTTGGTTACCAGCACATCGTGCTCGACAAGAAACGGTCGACAATCTTCCTGAAACGGAAAGGCATGAAGATCGGCTTCGGGGCACTAGGCGAAGGCTATGCCACCGACCGCTGCCGCGCCATGATGATGGCCAAAGGCATTAACGCCGGCATTGTCAACGGGTCGGGCGATATGAGCGCGTGGGGCAAACAACCCGACGGAGGCGACTGGACAATCGGTATCACAAACCCATTGCACAACGACACAATTTTTGCCATTCTACCACTGCGTCAACCCGCCGTGGTGACGTCGGGCAGCTACGAAAAATTCGTGATGTTCAATGGCAAGCGGTACGCGCATATCATTAACCCTAAAACGGGCTATCCCGCCACCGGCGTTAGCAGTGTAACGGTATTCGGCCCCAGTACCGAACGGGCCAATGGATTCAGTACGTCGATCATGGTATTGGGCAAAGAGGCCGGGCTGAAACTGATCCGGCGATTTCCAGCGTACCACTATATTCTGATTACCGACAAGGGGGAAATTACAGCTTCGCCGAGGTTGAAGCTAAAGCAGCGCAGGTTGTAAAGGGCGGCAATTAGATGCAGGTTGCTTGGCACTGTCGAAGGGACTCGCGTCAGCAATCTACAGTGCCAAGCAATTTCCCAGTTTGAAAAGGCAAGTAACGTACCCAGCCAAACGGCGTGAATACGGTGGCTATACCACCGGCAAAGCCAAATTTTCTATTACGCTTCTTCATATAAGCCGTAGAAAATGGCGTACTTGGCCGTTTATTCATCAACGGCCCCGACGGCCCTGACTCACTCTATGTTCCGTACAACTTTACTTGCATTAAGTACAGCCCTGCTGCTATTTACATCGGTGCAGGCGCAAACCGTACCGACGCCGAAAGACCATTTCGGCTTCAACATCGGCGACGATTATCAGCTCGCTACCTTCACCCAAACGGAGGCGTATTTTAAGAAACTGGCCGCTTCGCCACGGACTAAGCTGACTACTATTGGCAAGACGGAAGAAGGCCGCGATCAGTTTATGATGATCGTCACCTCGCCCGAAAACCACAAAAAACTGGCCCGTTTTCAGGAGATTTCGACCAAAATGGCGCGGGCTGAAGGGTTGACCGAACAGCAGGCGCAGGCTATGGCCCAGGAAGGTAAAGCCGTGGTCTGGATCGATGGTGGCCTACACGCGACCGAAACCGTGGGTACGCACCAACTGATCGAAACGGCCTACCAGCTGGTGAGCCGCAATGACCCCGAAACGATGCGGATTCTGGATAACGTGGTTATTCTCTTGACCCACGCCAACCCCGACGGACAGGAACTGGTCTCGAACTGGTACATGCGGAACCCGGCTCCCGAAAAGCGGTCGCTCGATAACCTACCCCGCCTGTATGAAAAATACGCCGGTCACGACAACAACCGCGATTTCTACATCATGAATCTGAAAGAGTCGCAGAACATCGGCCGTCAACTGTTCGTCGACTGGATTCCGCAGATCATGTACAATCACCATCAGCGTGGTCCGGCTGGGTCGGTGCTGGCGGGCCCACCCTACCGCGATCCGTTCAACTATGTGTTCGACCCGCTGATGGTAACGGGCATCGACGCGGTTGGAGCAGCCATGATTAACCGCCTGAATACGGAGAACAAGCCCGGCTTTACCCGGTTGGGTGGCTCGGTTTTCTCGACCTGGTACAACGGTGGTCTGCGCACAACCACGCACTTCCACAACATGATTGGTCTGCTGACGGAAATTATCGGAGGACCAACACCCGAGAACGTACCCCTGATTCCGTCGCGGCTGATCCCGAACGGCAACACGCCAAACCCGGTTACGCCGCAACGGTGGCGGTTTCGCCAGTCGATCGATTATTCGGTGTCGCTCAACTATGCCGTGCTCGATTACGCCGCCCGCCACTACGACCAACTGCTGTACAACATTTACCGGATGGGCAAAAACTCGATCGAGCGCGGCAGCGACAGTTATTGGACACTCTCGCCAAAGCGGGTCGATGCCATTAACGAACTGTATCAGGCCGATCTGAAAAAGACGCCGCCAGCTAGTGCTGCGACCGCCCGCGCCGCTGCTCCCGGTAGCGGCACAGCCGCCGCCCCTGCCAGCGTCACGGCGCCGGGCAGTGCAACGGCTGTATCTGATCAGGCTCCGGCTCCGCGTGGTGAGGGTGTGCCCGTGAAGTACTTCACCACCGTGTTGAAAGACTCGCTTCTTCGCGACCCGCGCGGGTACATTATCCCATCGAGCCAGGCCGACTGGCCAACGGCGGTGAAATTTGTGAACGCGCTCATCAAAACGGGCATTCAGGTGCAGCAGGCTACGGCCGAGTTCAGCGTGGCGGGTAAGACGTACCCGGCGGGTTCTTACGTCGTGAAACTCGATCAGGCGTTCCGGCCGCATATTCTGGATATGTTCGAGCCGCAGGATCACCCCAACGATTTTCAGTACCCCGGTGGACCGCCTGTTCGCCCCTACGATGCCGCCGGCTGGACACTTGCTTACCAAATGAACGTGCAATTTGACCGTCTACTCACGGGCTTCGACGGTGCGTTCAAGAAATTGCCTTACGGAGAACTGCAATCGCCAACCGCTAAAGTTGTTGGGTCGGGTGCCGGGTACGTCCTGAACAGTCAGATCACCAACGCTTTTATGGCCGTCAATGATCTGATTAAAGCGGGCGTAGAGGTTTATCGGATACCTACGGGCACGAGCACCGTTCCAGCCGGGTCTTTCTACGTACCTGCGTCGGCCAAGTCCAAATCGATCATCGACGCTGCGGGTATGACGGTAACGAGCATGGCCAAGCGGCCAACGAACGTGAAAAAAGTAACGCCCCTGCGCATTGGCCTGTGGGATACCTACGGCGGATCGATGCCCTCGGGCTGGGTACGTTGGCTGATGGAACAATACCACTACCCGATGCAGCTCGTTTACGCGCAGGACATCGACGCGGGCAATCTGAAGAATAAATATGACGTGATCGTCTTCGTGACCCGCGCTATTCCGGCCGTAAGCAGTGGTACACCGGCACGCGGCGAAGGTGAATATGGCGGTGGACGGGAGCCTAAAGTAGAGGAAATACCCGAAGAATACCGTCCGTCGATGGGTCGCATTACGGCGGCAAAGTCGATTCCACAGTTGAAAGCGTTTATGGAAGCAGGCGGGCAGGTCGTTACTATTGGCAGCAGCACCAATTTGGCCTATCACCTTGGCTTGCCCGTGCGTAATGCGCTGGTAGAACTGGGACCAACCGGACAGGAACGGCCATTGAGTAACGAGAAATACTTTATTCCCGGCAGCATTTTGCGCGCCTCCCTCGACTCAACGCAGCAGGCCACCTGGGGAATGCCCGCGCAGGCCGACGTCTATTTCGATTCAAGTCCGGTTTTCAAACTGGCACCAGAAGCCATTGCCAACGGGACCGTGAAACCGCTGATGTGGTTTCCGAACGACAAGCCGCTCCGCAGTGGCTGGGCCTGGGGACAAGCCTACCTCCGCGATGGCGTAACGGCCTTCATGGCACCTGTCGGAGCAGGAAAACTTTACGCCTTCGGCCCCGAAATCACGTTCCGCGCCCAGGCACAGGGTACGTTCAAGCTACTCTTCAACCAGTTGTATGGATTGGGTGATTAGGCAATAGATTGCCGAGCAAAAAAAGGCTGACGCTGGACCTGTCGAAGGGCCATGCGTCAGCCTTTTTTATTAAAGGTTAATTCAATATTTAACCACCCAATTAAAACAACTTCTCCTGCGGTGGTTTGGCCCCGGCCAGGCGGATGTAGACGGTGGTTTGGCCGCGGTGGTGCGTCTGGTGCTCGAAAGCTTTGGCCAGTGCCGTGGCCCGGCTCATATCGAAGCGGCCGAACAGTTTTACCTGCTCGCTCATCTGAGCGGGCGTTAGCTTTTTCACTCCGGCAATCACGAAATCATAGCTTGCCAATACGAGTTTAGTGATGTTGGCTTTCGATTTGTCCGTTGTCGACTTCTCCAGATCTGCTACGCCGTCTGGCTTTTTCTCACCTGTGGCCGCTGAGCCAAAGCCGTAACCGGCGTCGGTCAAGTGAAGCATTTGCTCGGCAAACGAACGCATTTCCGGCGTGGGTTTCAACGCGTAGCCCGACTCTGGCATCGCATCCAGATATTCCTTCGTATAGGCTTTAGCCCGTTCCCATTCCTTCACCGTTTCGTCGATAGAGGCTTGCGCCCGTACAACCTGGCTGATGCCCAATACAAGGCACAGCGTTACTAGTAGATTATATAGTTTCATATGGTAAAAGTAGCCTCTTTCTGTTGATAACAGTTTACTGAGTATGACAACATCTGCGTCGAAAAAAGTACTTATATCCGGTGCCAGTATTGCGGGCCCCACGCTGGCTTTCTGGCTGACCAGATACGGCTACGAGGTCACCCTTATTGAACGCTCAGCCTCACTGCGTCTTGGTGGCCAGAATGTTGACATCAATGGCCCGGCCGAGGAAATTGTCCGTAAAATGGGCATTGAACCCGCCATACGGGTTGCCAATACGAGCGAGGTTGGTCTGCAATTCATTGATCAGGATGGCCAGGTAGTGGCCGCCTTTCCGAAAGACGGTGCAGTCAGTGGTACCCGCGAACTGGAGATTTTGTGGGGCGACCTGGTCAGTATTCTGTATAACTGTACGAAGCAGGATGTAGACTACCGGTTTGGCGATTCGATTGTGGGTCTGGATCAACAGCCCGATGGCGTAACCGTGGCCTTTTCGAGTGGCAAAACAGAAATCTTCCAGCTGGTTATCGCTGCTGATGGTGTTCGATCAAGCACCCGCCGACTGGTGTTTGGCGACGAGCCCAAATTCAAATACCTGGGGCTATACACGGCGTACCTGACTATTCCCCGGCAGGAGACAGACAACAACTGGTGGCGCTGGTACACTGCCGTTAACCAGCGTGTGGTTATGCTGCGCCCTGACAATCAGGGCACCATACGGGCATCTGTCGCCTTCATGGAACCTGATAAGGCCTACGAAAAGTTGTCGCCTGCGGCCCAAAAAGACGTATTGAAAGCCAAGCTGGCTGGTGCCGGTTGGGAAGCAGACCGGATCATCGACGCGATCGATAAAACGCAGGATGTGTACTTCGACAAAATAGGCCAGATAAAAGCCCCCAGATGGTCGGATGGGCGGGTGGTGATGATTGGCGATGCCGCCTATTGCCCCACGCCGTTGACCGGTAAGGGAGTCACCCTGGCTATGGTTGGTGCCTACGTGCTGGCTGGTGAGTTAGCTACGCATGAACGCCATCAGGATGCGTTCGCCGCTTACGAAAAACGCATGCGTCCCTATGTAGATGAGGTCCAGAAATTGCCTCCTGGTGTGCCCTGGCTCGTGTATCCGAAAACGAAGTGGGGGGTATCGACACTAAACAGGCTTGCGGGCCTATTCGCCAGCAAGCCTGTTCAAAAGCTAGTGAGCCTGTTCAGCTCATCCAACGCTGAAAAAAAGACCGAAAAGGAGGGCATCGAACTGCCTGACTACATGTAAAAAAAGTGTGTCGTTTACAGTTGCGCTGCTACATCGTATTACTTCATGAGTGGCAGCGAAACTGTAAACGACACACTTTTTTTACAAATCCAGCTTCTCGATCCTTGCCTGATGGCGGCCACCTTCGAATGGCGTTTCGATGAAGATGTCGACGATGCGGAGGGCTAGTTCTTCTGAAATCTGGCGCGCACCCATCGAGAGCACGTTAGCGTCGTTGTGTTCGCGGGTGAGGCGGGCGGTGTCTTCGCTCCAGCACAGACCGCAGCGAATACCTTTCAGGCGGTTGGCAGTCATGGCCTCGCCGTTGCCCGAGCCACCGAACACGATAGCACGCTCAGCCTCACCGTCGAGAACGGCCTGAGCAGCAGGGCGAATAAAATCAGGGTAATCGACGGGATCAGGCGAATAAGTGCCTTTGTCGATAACGGTGTGGCCGGCCTGTGTCAGGTGGGCTTTTACCAATTCTTTGTAGGTGAAACCGGCGTGGTCGGTGCCGAGCGCAATGATCATAACAAACTGCTTTTTACGACCCGAAAGGTACGAGGAAAACAGTTTGTAGTTTGTCGTTTGAGGTTTGTGGTTGCGCTGTTACATCACAATACTTGATGAGAAGCAGCGCAACCACAAACCTCAAACGACAGACTACAAACTGTTTTTACAACCCCGGATCGGCGGGCGTGTTGGTGTTGTTATCGCGTTCGGTGCGGGGGTAGGGGAAGAAGTTTCGGTTGCGTTCGGCACCCGTTGTACCCGCCGCAGGACGTCCAAAGCGGCGGCTGTCTTCGAGCCGAAAACCCTGGAAGGCTAATTCGATGAGGCGGTTTTTGTAGATATCCAGCAGAATATCAGTAGCCGTATTGGCACCCGCGTAGGCTGGCAACCCTGCACCTAACCCGAAGACATCAGCCGTAGCGGCTTTAGTACGTACCCGGTTCAACTGCGTCACGGCGTTGGTCAGGTCGTTTTTACGGGCGTAAGCTTCGGCCTGAATCAGCGGTATTTCACCGGGGAGATACACCGGAACGGCCGCGTTGTTGGCTGTGTAATAGGCTGAGGCTACTACGGGCGTAACGGCGGTGTTGCTGCTCACTTTGGTCAGAAACGCCAGTCGCTTGTCGGTCGGGTCAGGGGCCAACGTACCTATCAGGCCGAGATTGGCGTTGGTAGGCTGGTAGTTGTTCAGGTTACCAAACGTGGCCTCGAACAGTGGATTCCGGGTGTTATCGTCGAAATTGAACGCCGACCGCTTGGTCAGATCAACTTTGGCGGCGGCGGCAATGGCTTTATCGTTATCACCCACAAAGAGCGCATACCGAGCAATCAACGCCTGAATTGTGTTCGGAATATCGATGCCCGGAACCACTTTGCTGGTAAAATTGGCCGAAACGGGGGCAGCAGCGACCTGCGTAGCGGCGGCTTCCAGCGTCCTGATCGCTTCCTGCAACACCTGAGTCCGCGACACAAACGGTGCGTTGGTGGCCGTGGTGATTGGTGCCTGCTCGAAGAACTGCGCTAACGTACCCAACGCCAGCGCCCGAAAAATAGATGCATAGCCCACGATGCCGCTTTTTGTGCCGGGATCATTGTCGACCACGGCCGTGTTGGCCAGAATTAGCTCGGCGTTGGCCCGCACCAGTTGCGATTGCGTCCAGAGGTTACGTACTACCCCGTTGCCGTTATTGACGTTGCCACCGCCCGTAGCCAGATTGGCTTCTTCGATGTTACCGACGTTCAGCACACTCAGTTCGCGGGTGGTCAGACCGGCTCCGGCTGTGGCGTTATAAAGCACACTCAACGCGCCGCCTGTTGTGTACCGGAATTGCAACCCGTTGCAGAGCGTCATCAACCCATCGGGCGAGCTTACCGCCTGGGATTGACTGATCGAACTGGGGTTCAAGTATTCGGGCGTCTGGCAACCTGCCAGCGTCACCGCGAGTATGGCCGAAAGAATGATGAATTTTTTCATTTTGAAAGAGTTTCTCCTCACCCCAGCCCCTCTCCCAGAGTGAGAGAGGGGAGCCGCTTTGGCGGAGCTACGCCAAAGAATGGGCCGAGCACCCCCCTCTCCTTGTGAAGGAGAGGGGCCGGGGGTGAGGTGTTTTTAGAATGATGCCGTTAGTTTGAGTTGGTAGGTACGTGGAATAGGTACGTTGCCGAAGTCGACGCCGCGGATCAGGTCGTTGTTACCGCCCGCATTGGTTTCGGGGTCGAAGCCGGTGTAGTTGTCCCACGAATACAGGTTCCGGCCAATCAGGGCCACGTTCAGGCCACGAATGGCCTTGGTAAAGGTGGGTAGCGCGTAGCTAAGCGACAGTTCGCGAAGCTTGGTGTACGAACCGGGATCGACGCGAAACTCCTGGGTGTTGTAGATACCGAAGATGTAGCCGCGTGGTAACGTACCCCGCAGTTCCTGCTCGGCAAAGTCGCCCAGACCTACGCCCTGCCGGGTACGTTTGTCGGCGTTGAATACATTGGCACCCTGCACGGCGTCGAGTAACACATGCAGATTGAGCTTTTTGTAGGTGAAATTGGTGCTGAACGAGCCGGTCCATTTCGGGTTTGGGTTACCAATAATCACGTTGGCCAGGGGCTTGCTCACGTCTACGTTGCCGTCTGACAGGCGAGCAGGCGTAAAGTCGGTCGTGCCTGTATTGGCCACCAGTGCCCGTTCAGACTGTGGGAAGCCCGATGATGTCAGGATCAGTGAACCGTCGGGACGGCGGGCGTAGCCGGTGCCGAAGAACACACCAACGGGTTGATTCAGCAGCAGCCGTACGGGCGCACCCGATACGCCTTCCGCGCCAACATCGACCACCGTTAGCCCACCCAGGTCGGTGACTTTGTTGCGGTTCTGATTGTAGATCACCATGAAATCCCAGCTAAAATCTTTGGTTTTTATGGGTTGAACGTCCAGCGAGATCTCGAAGCCTGTGTTCTGCATGGCTCCCACGTTGTTCAGAATAGTGGTACCACCCGTTGATGGGGCGAGCGTGCGGTTCACAATCAGGTTGCTGATTTTTTGCTGGTAAGCGGTGAAGCCCAGATTGACTTTTCCGTTGAGCAAGCCCACATCAACACCTCCTTCCAGTTCGGCCATGCGTTCAGGTTGTACATCCGGGTTGGCCAGTTGCGTACCGGGTACAATCGTGTTCCGACCCAGGAAACCAACCGGGTTGAACTGGTAGAAACGGGCATATGACCCAATTCCCGACAGGTTACCGGCCTCACCGTAGCTGGCCCGTAGTTTCACGCCATTGATGGTTTGGCCAATTCCCGCGCTCTTCCAGAAATCCAGATCAGACAGAATAAACGAACCGCTCACTTTGGGGTAATACTGGTTGGTCTGCGAGGGCGAGAACTTGCTTGACTGGTCGCGGCGGACGGCTCCGGTCAGGAACGCCAGGTTTTTGTAGCCAACCGTTGCCTGCGCAAACAGGCCGTTCAGCGCGTAGCGGTCAAGTCCATAACCCAGGCCGTAGGTTGTATTGCTAGTGCCGCTTACCGTTTCAATAAAGGGCGAGAGGTTCTGTCCGCTCAGCGTGGTATAGTCAGACTGGAAGTACTGGTAGCTGTAGCCAGCAATGGCGTTCAGCTTAATATTTTCACCGAACATGGTCTGGTAGGATACGTTCAGGTCATTGTTGAACTGCATAACCATATTGGTGGCGTTGGCTGCGTAGCCCTGCGGGTAGCGGGCGGCAGGCAAACCAGCCACCGCCTGATAGGGGTAAGGCCGAATGTAGTTCTTGCCCAGTTGTGAATATGAATCGACACCGGCAATGTAGTCAACCGCGAAGCCTTTAAACGGCGTCAGATTCAGTTGCACACTACCAATGGTGCGGCTAACCTGCTGCGAAAACTCCATGTCTTCAATCGTAGATAGCGGGTTTACGCGAGTGGGTTCAACGGCGAGCAGATTACCGGCAGCATCGCGACGGGTGATGTCGTAGATGTTGTTGGTGATATTGACCGCGTTAATGGGGCTGTAAAACACGTTTCCGTTGGCTTTCTCGTTCGAGAGGCTGTTGGCGTAGCTCAGGCCAACGGTCATTTTGGCCCAGTTTGTCAAGCGCTGATCTACGCGGGCGCGGAGGCTGTAGCGCGTGAAGTCGGTGCCCTTGATAATGCCCTGGTTCTGCAAATAACCCAGCGACACGTAGTACTGCGTGTTGTCGTTCCCGCCGCCTACCGAGAGATTATTGTCGGAACCTGTACCCGTGCGGAAAATCTGATCGAAGTAATTGTAGCGTGTTACATCAACGAGGTTAGTAGCCAGTTGAGTGGTTGTTCCGTCGCGAAAAACCCCCGCAGTAGTAGTGCCGGGGTTGGCTGCAATTTGCGCCGCCGAAATGCCACCAATCGGATATAGCCGTAGGGCCGTAAAACCAAATTGTTTTCCATATGTATTCACAGGCACCATCTTGCGTAATTCGTTGACGTTGAACGAGGTGGAGAACGATACCTGTGGCTTGCCGGTCTTACCTCGTTTGGTGGTGATGATCACTACACCGTTGGCCGCACGCGATCCGTATTGAGCCGCTGCTGCCGCCCCGTTGATCACGTTTAAGGTGGCAATATCGTCGGGGTTGATGTCGGAAAGGCGATTTTGGCCCACATTCGAGTTACCCACGTCATTGGCCAGGGCCAGTTGCGATACGTTGGTGCTGGCGTTGCTGACAATGACTCCATCCACGATATAGAGCGGATCAGATGAACCGGCCAGCGACTTGATGCCCCGCAACCGAATGGTGATACCACCCGCCGGGTCGCCGGAGTTTTGGGTAATCTGTGCGCCGGGTACTTTACCCTGTAGTGAATTGATCAGATTTCCCGAGCCAGATTGCACCAGGTCCTGCGCTTTAACCGTACTGATGGCATTGCCTAGCTCACGCTTGGGGGCCGATAATGTTGAACCGGTTACGACCACTTCGTCGAGGTTGGTCGAGGATGCTTTGACAGTGACATTCAGCGTAATCTGCTCGGTTGTTCCGAAAGTGATCGGCTGCTGATTTGTTTCGTAGCCAATGGCCGAAATCACCAGCGTGGCCGGTCCGGGTTTCACGGTCGCTGCCAGCGTGAAATTGCCGTCAGCATCAGATGAGGTGCCGATCGTGGTGCCGGCAATAAGCAGGGTAGCACCCGGCAGTGGCTGACCATTGTCTTCGGTGATGCGACCTTTAATGGTGTAGCGGGTAGTAGACTGAGCTACCACGCTCAGGCTGGCTAAAGAGAGGCACAGCAGCCAGACCAGACGCTGGTGAAGCAGCGACCTGGAAATTCGATAAAGTGTATCCATTGCTAAAGTGAAATAGGTAAGTACTGATACTAAAATACAGCTAAATGAGTAATTGAAGGCCGAAATTGGTCAAAAATGGGTTGAAAGGCATTTATGGCTTACGTATAGATACTTAAATGCTCCTAACGAGCACTTGTTAGTGCTTCATGTATTTATACGCTTACAAAATTGTGTATGGCATAAAAGTTGGTGCCTTTGTCGACACTACATGTGTGTCGATGTACTATGGGTACTAAAATTTACCAAATTTATTCCATTCGTATAGTTATTTTATTGATAGCCAGTTGTTTACTGGTAATGTGGCCGTATGTTTCATTGGCACAGGCTACCGAGATATGTAACAATGGCATAGATGATGATGGCGATAAACTCATTGATTGTCAAGACCCTGACTGTCCGGAGTGTGATCGGTTCCAGAGTTGCGTTCAGCCCAATACCTGCTATATGCCGCCCATTTGGGGGGTGCCCAACGGCGGCGGGGCCAGTGTGTACGGTTCGCAGGATCTGGTACTGTCAACATCGGCTCCGTATACTACCGTTACCATCCGCAGTGCCGACGGCTCTTTTACCAAAACGGTAGCCGTAACGTCCACAGGATCAACCATTGTATCGCTCCCGACATCGGTGGTGATGTCTGACAAGCCGAACACGAAAGAGCGAGATAAAGGCCTGATCATTACCTCCGGTGAGCCCGTTCAGGTAACGTACCGACTCACGCCAACGCTCAATCAGGATATTGTTCCCCTGAAATGCCGCGCCGCGCTGGGCTATGCGTTTTATGCCGGTAGTCAAACGCGGTTGGGAGGGAATAACAATGCGTTTGAACGGCATTTTGTGTCGGTCATGGCCACGATGGATGGCACAACCGTTACGTTTTGCAGCCCGATCGATCTGGAAGGTCACCCCGCTAATGTACCGTTTACGGTTACGCTGGATGCAGGACAGACGTATATGGTCAGTTCAAAAGTGATCAACAACGGCGTCAATACCGAAAATAAATCGGTGGCCGGTACGCTCGTCACCTCCGACCCCGACCATCCGATTGTGGTCAATTCGGGGTCGCAACATACGGTACAGCCCTATAGCGGTAACCGCGACGCCGGTATCGATCAGCTCGTGCCTGCCCGCACGGCCGGTACTGACTATGTGGCTGTACACAGTCTGAATACGGCCGCTAATTCCGATTACGTGTTTATAGTGGCTATTGAAAATAATACCACAGTTACCATCAGCGGCCCTACCACGGTTGCAGGTACGTCGTCGGTGCTGGCAACCGCTACGCTTCAGGCGGGGGAGGTGTATACGTATAATTTGCCCAATCAGGCCCAAAATCGCGCTTTTTACATCAAAACGAGTAAGAAAGCGTATGCGTATCACGTATCGTCGTATGGTCAGAATGAGTTTGGAATGGGCCTACTCCCGGCCATTAACCCCTGTAACGGCAGTAAACGCATCGATTTTTACCGAACTACCGCCGCATCCAACGATCAGGCGCTGGTCACGATACCGTCGTCAGGTACGTCGAGCCTCACGTTTCGCGGACAGCCATTTTCAGTCTACGGCACGGTGATCGACCTAGTCACGGTAAATGGAGTGCCGCAGAGTATTATCAGTTTTCCGAACAGCTCCATCGCCGCCGTTGATAATGTAAACACGCTGACATCGAATGAGCGTTTTCACGTGGGTGTTGTCTCGAACACGGGCGGTGGCTCAACGGGTAACTACGGGTATTATTCGAACTACGAAGCCCGGGTCGATGTGATCAACGCCAAATCTGGTCAGCCCGACGATTTCATCACCGTGGCTCAGGTCACCGTGGGCAGCCCCGTCGATTACTGCCTCACGCTCACCAGTTGCGGTACCACCAATACAATCAAAAGTATTTTACCGGGTAAATACACTAAATCGGCGACGTTCAATAATCAGCAGTGTGTTACATACACCATGAGTACCACCGCGCCCATTTGTGCCCGCGACACCATTCGGGTCATTGTGCAAAACGAATTGGGGCGCGAAGGGCAGGTATGTCTGGAATACGTGAACAATAACAGCGACCTGATCGTCAATGTGTTGTCGAGTTCGCCCATCATTTGCCAGCCAACGGGAACGGTATCGCTGACTGTGATTCCGATCAGTACCGGCGGTAATTTCCAATACGAATGGATCACGCCCGACAAGCAGGTGCTGACCACACAGGTTATTCAGGGGGCTAAGTCGGGGCGTTATTTTGTCAGCGTGCGCGATGGAAATACCTGCGTCGATACCACCTCGTTCGTGATTCAGGCCGATACGCCCGCGCTGAAATTTGCCGGTTCGTCGACCAGTAGTACCTCTTTCTGCGTGGGGGCCACTGTACCGTATACGCTCTCGGCCACGGCAGGTACGTATGCGTGGAGTGTAACCAACGGCACCATTCTGTCGGGAGGAACACCAATCAGTCAGTCGGCCACCGTGCGTTGGGGGGCGGCGGGTACCGGTACATTACGGGCGGTGATGACCAGCATAAACGGCTGTACGGCCTCCGTAACTCAGACTGTGACCATTAAAGCCGCGCCAACGCTGGCGTTTTCAACACAAAACGAGGCCTGTTTCGGGCAGTCAACGGGTCAGGTGAATCTTACGCCAAGTGGTGGCACCACGCCCTATTCGTACCGCTGGACGGGCCCAACAGGGACAAGCGCCACCACCGAAGACCTGACCAACGTACCCACGGGTGTTTATTTGGTTACGGTCACCGACCGGGGCGGCTGCGTCACGTCGGGCAGTGCTGCGGTTGGGCAGTTTACCACCATTGCCGTTTCGTCGACGGTAATAAATGTCTCGTGTAATGGACGTAATACGGGCGCTATCAGCCTCTCAGTAACGGGTGGGGCACCGGCTTACCGATATTCGTGGAGCAGCGGCGGTACTACCCTGACCGCTACTACACCCAGCCTTACCGGTCTTTTGGCAGGTACGTATGTGGCTACGGTTACCGACGCCAATAACTGTATCGGAAGCCTGACGGTAGTGGTAACCCAACCCCCGGCTATTGTGCTCACACTGACGCCGCAACAGGTAGGTTGCTATGGAACCGCTATGGGTAGCATTGCTCTTTCTGCCACCGGAGGAACCGGCGCTCTTTCGTACCGCTGGAATACGGGGGCAACCTCATCAACGGTGGCTGGTCTGGTGGCGGGTGTTTACTCGGTAACCGTCACGGATGCCAGTGGCTGTACCGCTACCGCAGCAACGACTCTTCTGCAACCGCCCGCCCTTTCGCTGACCACTAGCCGCATAAACCCCACCTGTAACGGAGCCAATACCGGCCGAATTGACCTGACGGTTTCGGGCGGAACGGGCGCGTACTCATACACCTGGTCAACGGGGCAGGCAACGCAGAATCTGGCTGGTTTGGTAGCGGGTACGTATTCAGTAACTGTGTCGGATGCCAATGATTGTTGGGCCACGACCTCCGTAACGTTGACCCAACCCGCTCCGCTTTTGCTGAATGCCACGCAGCAACCTGTTGCCTGTTTTGGCGGTACAACCGGGAGTGTAGCCTTATCGCCTACGGGTGGAACGGGGGCTTATGCGTACCGCTGGAATACGGGTGCTGCAAATCCGGTGCTTACGGCGCTATCGGCCGGTACGTATTCGGTGACGGTTACGGATGCAAACCAATGTTCGGTTGTGCAGCCGTTTTCGGTTACGCAACCTGCCGCCCTTTCGCTTACCGCCACCCAGCAGCATATTGCCTGCAACGGAGCCAGTACCGGCCAGATTGCCGTAACTGTTTCGGGCGGAAAAAGTCCATTCGCCTACGCCTGGGCTGGTTTGCCGGGTACCGGAGCAACTACGTCGACCGTTGCCTCGCTGGCCGTTGGTAGCTATTCGGTGGTTGTTACCGATGCCAACAATTGCGTAGTAAGCCAGACTGTCAGCCTGACGCAGCCCGCCGCTATTACGCCTAATCTGACTAAACAAAATGTAGCCTGTAACGGCGCGGCCACTGGCAGTATCAGCCTGGCCCCAACGGGAGGCACGAGCCCTTATACGTACCTGTGGACCGGTACCGCGGGCGTAAACGCAACGGCTCAAAACCAGACGGGTCTGGCAGCCGGTAGTTATTCGGTGACCATTACCGATGGAAACGGCTGTACGGCGGCTACGTCAACCATTATCACGCAAGCCCCGGCCCTGACACTCTCGGCCGCCCCGCAATCACCCGCTTGTTTCGGGAGTACGAATGGCCGCATTGACCTGACGGTTTCGGGCGGAACGGGCGCGTACTCATACACCTGGTCAACGGGGCAGATAACGCAGGACTTGTCTGGTTTAGGGGCAGGTACGTATTCGGTGACCGTCACGGATGCCAACGGCTGTAGTAAAATCCTGACCGTAACGCTGACTAATCCACCGGGCCTGAACGCGACAACAACCGCGCAAAATCCGGCTTGTATTGGGTCGGCTACCGGAAGCATTAACCTCTCGGCTACGGGCGGAACGGGCGCGTATGGCTTTCGCTGGAATACGGGGGGCACCACCGCAAGCATATCGGCTCTGGTAGCCGGGGTGTATTCGGTGACCCTAACCGATGCCAATGCCTGTTTACTGATTCGTAGCGTTACCCTGACCAACCCACCGGCCCTGACTTTGACGGCCACTACACAAAACCCTACCTGCTTCGGCGCGCCTTCGGGAGCCATCAACTTGACCGCAACGGGAGGCACCGGCGCGTATACGTACCTGTGGACGGGGCAATCGGTGAATGGCCTCAAGACCCGGAATATAACCGGCGTTTTTGCCGGTACGTATCAGGTAACCGTCACAGATGCCAACGGCTGTAGTCAGACCCTGGCTGTTAGTTTGACCAATCCACCAGCGCTGAATGTGGCCTTGTCGTCGGTGCCCGTTTCTTGCAATGGTGCGTCTACCGGCCTCGTCAGCTTGACCACTACTGGCGGCACCGGTGGGTATTCGTACCGATGGGCGGGCCCAACGGGCAGTGGTGCTACTGGTCAGTCGCTGACGGGCATCCCCGCGGGCGCTTACTCGGTTACGGTTACCGACGGAAACGGTTGCGTAGCCAAAGCGCAGGCTACGATTCAGCAACCGTCGGCACTCAGCCTTACCCTGGCGCCACAACCTGTTTCCTGCTTTGGCGGCTCAGACGGGAAAGTAGGCCTAATGGTCCAAGGCGGTTCGGGTGCGTATACCTATGCCTGGAACGGTCCGGCGAGCAACGGCGTGTCATTGTCGGCATTGTCGGGCTTGGGCGCGGGCATTTATTCGGTGACCGTCACGGACGGTAACGGCTGCACTGGCTTTGGCACCACCACCGTCACGCAACCCGCGGCGCTGTCGCTCACGGCCAACACGGTATCGATCGTCTGCTTTGGCGGGGCCACTGGTTCCATTGATATACTGCCTTCTGGAGGTACTGCACCCTATACGTACCTGTGGTCGGATGCGGGTACCACCGAAGATCGAACCGGTCTTTTGGCCGGTACGTATTCGCTGACGATGACCGACGCCAACGCCTGTTTCATCACGATGAGCCGCTCGCTGACGCAATCACCCGGTCTGACCGCTACCGAAAGCCACACCAATGTTGGCTGCACAAACAGCAGCAACGGAGCCATTAGCCTGACGCCCGGCGGCGGCGTAGCACCCTATACTTATCTGTGGAGCAACGGAGCCACTACGCAGGCTATTTCAGGGTTGACTTCCAACACATATACGGTGACCATTACCGATGCAAACGGCTGTCAGTTACTGGTTTCGGTGCCCATCATTCAGCCCATTCCGCTAACCATTCAGCCTGACCCTTCGCTGGTGTTGTGCAATGCGCAGCCCGCCAGCATTGTTACCGATACCCGGGGTGGCACATCGCCGTATTCATACGTCTGGAGTAACGGAGCCACTACGGCATCGGTCTATGGTTTGCCATCTGGTTTTTATTCCGTAGTGGTTACGGATATAAACGGTTGTACGGCTACTACGTCGGCCACTATTGTGGAGCCACCTCCGTTTGGCGTTGCAGCCAGTGTAACGGCTGTGGCCTGTAACAGCGAGGCTACCGGCGTTATTTCGCTGAAAATTGAAGGGGCTACGCCGCCCTACGCGCTGACAATGGCCAACGCCGCCAATACGGTGATCAGCAACAGTACGCTGACAACCGGATTGCCCGCTGGTTGGTACGTGATCAAAGTAGTAGACAGTAACAGTTGCGTACAAAGCACCACGATCTCTATTTCTGAATCGCCAGCCCTAACGTTGGAAACGGCGGCAACCAACGTGCCCTGCTACGGCGATCAGTCGGGGGTGGTTAGCCTGACCGCTTCGGGTGGACGAACGCCGTTTGCCTATGACTGGTCTGGCCCGATGGCCAACGGAGCTTCCATCCCCACGCTGACAAACATCGTGGCGGGTACGTATAGCGTAGTAGTCACCGATGCCAACGGCTGTACCGCCACCGCCATCCGAAGCGTAACCCAACCACCCGGCCTGACCCTTGGCGGCAGTTTCGACCATGTAACCTGCTTTGGCGGAAACGACGGGCAAATCACCGTGTTCCCCGCGGGGGGCACGGTGCCGTATTCGTATTCGTGGACCGGCCCACTGGGTAACGGCCCCACCACGGCAACTAACGCAAACCTGATAGCTGGGGTGTACTCGGTGACCGTTACGGATGGCAATGGCTGCTCCGACGAGTTACGCTTCACCATCGATCAGCCAACAGCCCTATCCGTAGCGGCTTTCCCCGAAAACTTAACCTGTTTTGAAAACGCTTCCGGTAAGATAACCCTGGCCGTGACCGGTGGAAATTTGCCCTATACGTACCTGTGGAACGGACCAACCGGGAGCGGATCAACAGACCATAACCGGACTGGACTAGCCGCGGGTGTATACTCGGTGACGGTGACGGATGGTCATGGGTGTTCAGAGGTTCGGTCAATCACGCTTACCCAACCCGATGCGCTGACGTTGGCTGGCATTACGCGGCCCGTTGCTTGTTTTGGTGCCGAAACGGGAAGTATCAGCCTGACGGTTTCGGGCGGAACCGGTCAGCGGTCGTTTGTCTGGAACGATGGCAGCACGAATCAGGATCGAGCGGGGCTGATGGCGGGTATCTACTCCGTCAGCCTTGCCGATGCCAATCAGTGCGCGATCAGTCAGTCGTTTACGATTACGCAGCCCCCAGCTCTGATGTCGACGGTGAGTAGCGTTAGCGTGGCCTGTTTTGGTGGTACCACGGGAAGCATCAGCCTCACCGCTTCTGGTGGTACAGGGCCTTATTCCTACAGTTGGAACGATGGACTAACCTCACAAAACCGGACGGCTTTAGTGGCGGGCAATTACCTCGTTGTGGTGACCGATGCCAACGGTTGTCAGACCAGTAACGGGGTGCGAATCGATCAGCCTACGCCGCTTGTGCTGGCCCTTACGCCCACAGCAGCCCGGTGTTTTGGTAGTGCCGACGGCGGCATAACGGCGAACGTTCAGGGCGGAACCATGCCTTATTCGTATAGCTGGAACGACGGCTCGACCGGCCAACAGCTTACCGCCTTGCCGGCCGGTACGTATTTTCTGACTATCACCGATGCCAATGCCTGTTCGTCTACCGCCCAAACTACCGTTACCCAGCCAGCCGCCTTGACAATCTCCGGAACCCAGACAAACATTCTTTGTAACGGCGGTACCAACGGACAGGCCAATATAACCGTTTCGGGCGGAACGCTACCATATGCTTATTCGTGGAATACGGGCGCAGTTACCTCATCCATCAACAACGTTCCGGCGGGTGTTTACTCGGTAACCGTCACGGATGCCAATGCCTGCTTTCTGACCCATTCGTTCACGCTAACCCAGCCCACGGCTGTTTCGGTAGCTGTATCGGGCACGAATGTCAGCTGTTTCGGGGAGGCTAACGGGACTGCCAGTTTAACAGCGACCGGGGGAGTTGGCTCGTATACGTACCTGTGGAATACAGGTTCTGTCAATCCCACCCTTATCGGGTTAACCGCTGGTATTTATTCCGTAATGGCCACCGATGCCAATCAATGTTCGAGCCAAAACAGCTTGACTATCAGTCAGCCAACGGCATTGACCGGACGTATCACGAGTACAGCAATCGGGTGTTATGGCGGGGCCGATGGAACAATCGGTACCGTCATTGGTGGAGGTACCGCACCTTACAACTACAGCTGGATGGACGTTGTACTGAACGCACCTGATCGGACCGGTTTGCCGGTGGGTACGTACCTGCTCAACGTCTTGGATGCGCAGGAATGTCATATCACGCTGAGTCGGTCGTTGACGCAGCCTGTGGGTGTTGTCTTAACCATGTTTGTGGTGCCGCCCTACTGCTACGGCGCTGCCGATGGCGTATTGTCGGCCACGGCACTTGGCGGCACGCCGGCGGCAGGTGCCATGCCATATACCTATGTCTGGAACACAGGTACGTCTGCACAGTCGCTATCGGGGGTGAGCACCGGTACGTATTCGGTCACGGCCACCGATGCCAATAGCTGCACCGCTACCTCAACCGCCCTGGTGAATGAACCGACCAGCTTGAGCCTGACCCACATAGCCGTAGCTATTCTATGTTCGGGTGGAAACACCGGCCAACTCGCTGTTGATGTGTCGGGAGGAACACCCGGCGTATTGGGCTATACCTACGTCTGGAATACCGGAGCCACCACCCCGTTGATCGCTAATCTGGTGGCGGGCGTTTATTCGGTCACCGTAACCGATGCCAATAGCTGTGCGCTTGTGCGGTCATTCACACTCACCGAACCACCGGCTCTTTCGCTGATTACCGACCAAACAGCCATTGCCTGTTTTGGCGGGGCTACCGGAACGGCGAGTCTGACCGTCATGGGTGGCACGCCAACAGCCGGTTCTGCCCCTTACGAAATCAGCTGGAATACGGGCTCACAACGAGCTGATTTGTCCGGCCTTACGGCGGGTGTTTACGCTGTCACGGTGACAGATGCCAACCGTTGTGCTACGTCGACCAGCCTTACCCTTACGCAACCTACAGCCTTATCCATCGACGCTTCAACGACGGGCATTGTGTGTTTTGGCGAATCCGCAGGTACTATCAGCCTGACCGTAGCGGGTGGTACTGCGCCCTACAATTACCTCTGGACCGACGGAGCCACCGTTTCTGACCGTACCAGCCTGACTGTAGGTACGTATCAGGTAACCGTTACCGACCAAAACGGATGCCAGACAGCCTTAACGCGAACCTTCACGCAACCAGATCTGCTTCGGTTGCAGATAAGTCCGGCGGCGGTTAGCTGCTTTGGCGGGGCCGACGGGTCGTTGTCGGTGGTTGTTACCGGTGGTAACCTTGCTGGAGTGGGGCAATCGTATACGTACCTGTGGGCTGGCCCTGGGGTAAACGGCGTGTCGACTTCGGTCATTGCCGGTTTATCAGCGGGCGTCTATTCTGTCACTGTCACCGATGCCAATCTGTGCAGCCAAACAATGAGCGAAACCATCACGCAACCCGCCGCCTTGTCGGTATCAGGTTTGGCCATACCGGCCTCTTGCGCAGGAGGAACAGACGGAGCGGTTAGTATAACGGCTTCCGGTGGTATGCTCCTGTATCGATACGAGTGGAACAATGGCGCAACGCAGCCTGATCAGGCCAGTATCGCGGCTGGGTTGTATTCGGTAACCGTGACAGATGGTAATGGCTGTTCGGCACTGCTGTCGCTGTCGGTTACCGAGCCACCGCAACTAACGGTCACGATGGCGTTGCAGAATAACCGTTGCGAAGGGAACAAAACAGGTGGCGCGGTGGCTTCGGTGACGGGCGGCACCGGTCCCTATAGCTACACCTGGACTGATGCGCAGGCTACAACGGTACTGAGCAACACCGATCGGATCGATAATGTATCGGCCGGGGTATACACAGTCTTTGTGGCCGATGCCAATGCCTGCCGCGATACGGTGACCATTACCCTGATGGAACCCCTCAGGCTAGCCGCTCAAACAAGTGTTAAGAACGCCAACTGCTTTGGTCACACCAGTGGAGCCATCAGCACCACGCTGACGGGCGGCACCGGACCATACAGCTACACCTGGGCCGACGGGTATCAAAATCCGCTGCCAAATACACCCGACCTGACCGGGTTGACCGCCGGGGCCTACATCCTCAAAATCGGGGATGCCAATAACTGCCAGGTCGATCTGCTCATTCACGTGGGTGAACCCGAACCGTTAAGTTTGACGCACCAAATAGTGCCGGTCAGTTGCTTTGGCGGGACTGATGGAATCGTCAGTTTGACCGCCTCCGGGGGAATTAGTCCTTACAGCTACACCTGGACAACCGGTGCGGCTACATCCAGCGTGAATGGCTTGTTAGAAGGAACGTATAACGTGATTTTGACGGATGATAACGGCTGTACCATCATTCGGTCGTATTCGGTAAGTCAGCCCGCAACCGTCATGAGCCTGACCGGAACCGCTACGTCTATTGCCTGTTTCAGCGGTACCGACGGGGCGGTGAGCGTTACCGTCACGGGCGGCACGCCCATCACGCAGGAACAACCGTATACGTACCTGTGGGCTGGACCTGGGGCAGGCGGCGCGTCGACCTCGGCGCTTACGGGCTTATCGGCGGGCGTTTATTCCGTCACTGTCACCGATGCCAGTTTGTGTGCGCTAACCGATTCGTTCACCGTTGGGCAGTCGGCTTCGCTAACCGTGGCGGGCACGGTATCGGCGGTGAGTTGCCTGGGTGGCATCGATGGAGCCGTGAGTGTAACGGCTAGTGGCGGCACCCTGCCCTATGCATACGCGTGGAGTAACGGCCCGGACAATTCTCTCAACACGGGCCTTTCGGCAGGCTTGTATAGCGTGACCATTACCGACGGGAACGGTTGCCAATACACCGATTCATTCACCATAACCCAGCCCAATGCCCTGAGCCTCGTTGGTATAGCAATGCCCGTGAGTTGTCTGTCGGGCACCAATGGTACGGTTGGTGTGACCGTGGCGGGTGGTTCCCCTGCATCGCTGGATGGTTCGTATACGTACCTGTGGGCGAATCTGTCAGGTACGTTCAGTGCATCGGCGGCGGCGCTGAGCGGGCTCATGGCTGATGTGTATACCGTGATTGCGACCGACGGAAATGGTTGTACGGCTACCGATTCGTTCACCGTGAGTGAACCAACCGCGATAAGTTTGACAACTGCCGTGTCTGCCGTTCGATGCTTCTCCGGAACAGACGGACTCATTAGTGTAACGGCCACTGGGGGTACTCTACCTTACTCGTATTCGTGGAGCAATGGGCAGGCTACTTCATCGGTATCGGGATTGTCGGCGGGCCTGTACTCCATAACGGTAGCGGACGCCAGCGGATGCACCGCCACCACACCCGTTTCGGTTTCGCAGCCCCCGCCCTACGCCCTCAATGCCGTTGTGAGTCCAGTTGTGTGTAACGGCTCGGCTACCGGCAGTATTGACGTAACCGTTGAAGGAGCTACGCCTGGAATGCCGGAACAGCCGTATCGCTTCACGTGGAGCACCGGAGCCGAAACGGAAGATATTGCCAATTTGACCGCGGGTACGTATTCGCTGACGGTCACTGACGCTAACGGATGCCGCGAAGAAATTCAGTTCCAACTCACACAGGCCGATAATCTGACGCTGACGGGAGAGGCCATTGCGCCAACTTGCGCAGGTCCGTTACCCCGGCCGGATGGCCAATTGCGGCTTATTACGTTCGACCTGGCTTGGCGCTACGCTATTTCGGAGGGTACTAGTTTTACTACCACTGTTGCCGATCTGGGTACGTTACCAAGTATACCGGCCAATGGCGTGTTGCGTAACGACCTACCCAACCCGGATAGCGGCGAGGGGCTGCCCTACACCATCCGGATTTTCACGGCCGATGGGTGTAGTAAAGACCTGACATTGATCCTGCCCCCCGCCGTTTGTACCTGTAAACCCGACATCTGCGTACCTGTACGCATCCGAAAAACGAAGGGATAGTAGTATTCGCAACCGCGCTATTTTGGTTATATTTGGGAAACACAAACGCTATGGAGGCCGTCATTGACCAATTATCGGACTACGAACTCGAACGAGGGAAACCCATGCCAACAACCGTGCATGCCGCTATTCAAACAAATATTGCGGCTGAACTCAAGGTGCGTTATCGTAAACAATATCGGGTTCTAACAGAAATTACGTTAGCTACTCAACCAAAAGACTCTGTTCCTGATGTTGCGCTCTATCCTTATTTTCAACTAGATTATCAGCATGACACCGCTAGTAGAACTGATGCTCCGCTAGTAGCCGTCGAAATAATTTCGCCCAGTCAGTCATTGTCGCAGATGATCGAAAAAGCCGGTCGATATTTTGCGTTTGGCGTAACTTCCTGCTGGATCGTTATACCGGATATGAAAGCCATTGCTGTTTATTCGTCCCCCACGAGTTATCAGTTTTTCATGGGGAACGATGTGGTGAAGGATTCAAACGTACCTGTTGAACTGCCGTTGGACGTAGTATTTGACTAACAGGCCACACTTCGTCAGCGACAGACAGCTACTCCGTTGGCAGGAGTATGAACTTGATCAGGTTATTGCCGAGGTAGCGGTTGGCGGCGGCTTTGGTGCTTTCTACCGTTACCTGCTTCAGCAATTCCGGTTCGCGGAGAAGTTCGAGCGGGTCGTCGCCATTGTAATACTGATTCGAGAGATAGCTGAGCCAGAAATTATTGTCCTTTCGCTGTATCTCCTGCTCGCGCTGCGTTTCGGCCTTGAATTTGGCTATGTCGGCTGCCTCTGCTCCGGTGGTTTTTAGCTTCTCGATCTCTTTATTCACAAGCGCCGTCAACTTATCCACATTCTCGGGTGCACAGCCGAAATTAATGCGGAAGGTGTAGCGCGGAACCGGATAACGGCCATACACGCCACTTGCCGATACACCATATACACCACTAGCGGCCTCGCGTAGCTGCTCAACAAGCTTAATTTCCAGCACTTCGCCCAGCGCATCTACCTGCGTGGCATTCTCGGCTGTCCAGTCGAAGTTGCCGGTGTATACCAGTTGCACGCTCGCTTTTGGGTCAACACCCCGGCGAACGGTTTTGGTCACTTGCCCTTCGGGTGCCCGAATGCCCAGGTCGCGAAACGTTTCCTTGCTATTGGTGGTGGGCAGGCTACCCAGGTACGTCTCCAACAACGGCTTGATAGTGGCTACCTCGAAATTGCCGACAAAAACGAACGTAAAGCCACTGGCGTCGGCAAAACGCTCTTTGTAGATCTGAATGGCCCGGTCGAGATTCACGCGGTCGAGGTCGGCGGGCGTTAGCGGCAGACGGCGGGGATTGTTGTTGCCCAACGTGATGCTTACGGTATCTTGAAACACCTTTTGCGGCGTGGGCGTAGCCAGTTGGTTAGCCAGTGCACTTTTCTGATTCGACAGGAAACCGGCCACCACATCGGGGTCGCGGCGGGGCTGGGTGAAATAGCTGTTCAACAGTTGCAGCGCTGTTTCCAGGTCTTTAGGGGCTGTGCCGCCGCTGATGCCTTCGCCCAGTTCCGACACGTAGGACGATACGTTCAGGGCTTTTCCGGCCAGAAATTTGCCAAGTTGCACCTGACTGTAATCACCGGTACCGCCCAGATTCACCAGCGTAGACGCGAAACGAGCTGTCTGGTAATCGGGCAATTCGTAGAGCGATGTACCACCGAGGCTATTTCCCGTAAACAGAATTTGGTCATTTTTGAACGTGGTTGGCTTCAACACCACGCGAACCCCGTTTTTCAGCCGCAATTCGGTCACGCCGATCTTATCGATTTTGGATTCGCTCACCACGGGGCCGGGTGTTGGCGGGGTAGCCAGCAACGGTTTGTCAAGTACCTTATCGTCGTAGGCAGTCAGGTCTTTCCCGGCGGCATCGATGTAGCTGATGACCTGCTCAACACTGGGCAGTTTGGCTTTGTCCGATTCCGGGGCCATAATGACGACCGCCCGGTTTTCGGTACGGATAAACTGATCGACCAGCCCGTTTACTTCGGGCAGCGTGATACCGCCTAGGTTCTGCTTTACAAAGTCGTAGTAAAAATCAATGCTGATAACGGGTTCCTGATCGGTGAAATGACCTACGTATTGCCCCACGTAGTTGGCTGAGCGGGTTTTTGTCCGTTCGAGGTAGGCCTGTTCAGCGCCACGAAGCAACTCCGTTTTGGCGCGGGCTATTTCGGTAGGGGTAAACCCAAACTTTTTCACGCGCGACGTTTCATCCAGCAATGCCTGAATGGACCGTTGAATGTTACCTTCTTTAGCAACCGCATAGGCCGTAAACGCATCGAGGTTCCCCAGGAATGACCCGTAGTTGCTGGCTCCGTACAGAAAAGGCGGATCGGCCTGTTGAGTCAGTTCCTGAATCCGGTTACCCAGCATGGCGTTGAATAACTCGCGGGTGATATCGGCCCGCAGGTCGCCGAGGGTGCGGTCTGTTAGTTCGGGTCGCTTATAGATGATCTGAATCACCGTATTGGGCTGTTCGTTGTCGGTCACAATCACCACTTTGGTGTCTTTGTGGGCATCGATCAGGTACGTTGGCCGCGGGGTAGGTTTGGTTGCTTTCGGAATACGCCCAAACTTTTGCCGGATCATGGCTTCCACCTTCGCCACGTCGAAATCGCCCACGGCCACCACGGCCATCAGGTCGGGGCGGTACCAGGTTTTGTAGAAAGCCTGCAGCACCTCGGGCTTGAAGTTTCGGATAATGCTGTCTTTTCCGATGGGTAGTCGGTTAGCGTAGCGCGAGTTGTTAAGCAGGTACGGAAAATACTTGTCGCGCATCCGTTGCTGCGCCCCGCGACCAAGCCGCCATTCTTCCAGCACAACACCGCGCTCTTTATTGATCTCGGTGGTGTCGAGGCTTACATTATGCGCCCAGTCTTCCAGAATCTGCATGGCCCGCTCAAACACCCGCGCCGAATCGGTTGGAACGGGTAGCTCGTATACCGTTTCGTCGAAACTCGTATACGCGTTCAGATCAGCTCCAAACCGGATGCCCGACGATTGCAGGAAGTTGACCAGCTCATTTTTGGGAAAGTTTTTGGTGCCATTGAAGGCCATGTGCTCCATAAAATGCGCCAGACCTTGTTGGGCATCGTTCTCCAGCACCGAACCGGCCCGAACCACCAGCCTCAGCTCGGCCCGGTTGGCGGGTTCGCTGTTTTTACGGATGTAGTACGTCAACCCGTTAGGCAGTTTGCCCACCTTTACCGATTTGTCGAACGGAATGGGAGCGGCAGGGTTGAAGCGGGCAACAGTTGGTTTAAGGGCTTTCTTCGATTGGCCCAATGAAGGCATCGATAAGCCAAGCGTGACCGTCAGGAGCAACGGCCAGTTACGCAAAGAAATCATAGGGTGAGGGCAGAACAGTATATATAAAGGTGTAACAAATTGTCTGGGAAAACAGATTCGTTTACCTGAAAATTGTCTTGACCTGTTTATTTGTTGTAGTTGATATGTGCATTTGCGGATAGATAACTGTTTGATAGACACATTAATTGACTCTTTAATGTGTTTTGCGGGATAGGTAAGTGATACCTGGGTTACATGAACTCCTAGTCAACGTCATAAACGGAGTACTAACTCATTACCCACTACATTTTCTATGGAAACCGTTACCCAAAACATTCAGGTCTTTACCAACTCTATAAGCCAGCACTTATCCGGTGTGATCGGTGCGTTGCTCATTTTGTTGATTGGCTATTTCATTGCCAAGGCACTCCGGTCATTCGTTAACAAGCAACTTACCCGCCTAAAACTCAATGAACGGTTTGGCCTACAGGAAGAGTCACGGTTCGGACTTAACCTGGCTGACATTATCTCGTCGCTGATTTACTATGTGCTGTTAATTTATGCCATTGTGGTTGCCCTCGACATGCTGGGCGTTGGTAGCGTGCTGACGCCTTTGCAGAATATGCTGAACAGCTTTGTTTCGTTCCTGCCCAATTTGCTGGCGGCTGCCATCATCGGCTTTGCCGGGTACGTACTGGCTTCTATGGCGGCAAGTGCGGTTGCGGGTGCTGTTGGCTACCTCGACAAAGTAGTGACGCAGGTTGATTTACAGGGAAGTGTCAACGTGGTTAAACTGGTGCGGCAGTTGGTATTTCTGGCCGTGTTTGTTCCCATTCTGATCGTTGCTCTGAATGCGTTGAAAATCGAGGTCATCTCGGCACCAGCCACACAGATGCTCAGCGACCTGATGTCGTTTATCCCCCGAATCCTGTCGTTCACGATGATTTTGGCCGTTTTCTACGTGGGTGGTAAACTGCTGACCGACTGGGTTGGTGACCTGCTGCAAAGCCTGGGCTTCGACGAATTTGCCAGCCGTATCGGATTGGCTTCGGTGTTGGGTCAGCAATCGCTGGCAAAATTGCTGAAGAACATAGCCTTCTTCTTTTTGCTGTTCACGGGTATCATCACGGCCGTTGAGAAACTGGAGTTGCCCCAATTGGTTGATATTCTCCGTCGCATTTTCGATATGACAGGTCAGATTTCGTTCGGGCTGCTGATTTTGGCGGTAGGTAACTTCATCGCCAGTTTGGTGCGTACCAACATTGATGTGCCCAACACCAATAACCGCGCCCTGGCCAGCATCGCCTACTACACCATTCTGGTTTTGTTCCTGGCCATGGCGTTCAAGGCGATGGGTATTGCCGACTCAATCGTTGATCTGGCTTTCGGTGCGCTGGTAGGTGCCATTGCGTTGGCTATTGCGCTCTCGTTTGGTCTTGGTGGACGGGAAGCAGCCGGCAAACAGATGGATCACTGGCTGAAGAAACTCAGGGGTGAAAAATAACCCGCGCTCCTGATCATTCAGGACCGTAATGGACTGAAAAAGGCCGAACCCGCTCACCAATGTGCAGCGGGTTCGGCCTTTTTCAATGAAGCGAGTAGGTGCCTACACGCCGATCTCGAGTTGCCGGTACGAACCGGGCTGATCGGGGTTGGCGATGAACCAGGCAGGGTTGCCCGCCTGGTCGCGGCCGAGGCGTGCACCGGGTACGGGCGGCTGATCGGCCGACCAAACGCCGGGTACGTTGTCTGCTTCGCTAACGCCGGGTGTCAGAAAACCCGCCGCAATCATGGCGTCGATACTACTCAGGCACGCTTCGCGAATGGTCGTTATATCAGCGTCGGTATGGGCTTCGGTAATAAAACAGGGGAAACCGTCCCAGATGTGAATTCCTTTTTCGCGCATCATCGTGAATAGCAGTTCACCATACGGCACATCTTCGGTCCATTTTAAGCGCCACAGTGACCCAAACTGCGTGGCTACGATGGGTAATTTCTGCCGGTCGAAGCGGGCGTTGAAAGCGGTGGCCAGTTGCTCGGCATAGCGGGTCAACCGTTTTTGAAGCGATGGGCTCTCGGCTTGCAGGTGCAGCAGCGATGCCTTGGCCGATGCCAGTGCCAACGGGTGGCGCACAAACGTACCGGCAAAATAAGTGACGCCCACTTCGGGGAATGATTCGTCGCCATATTGCCAGAAACCACCGTCGAGTGCATCCATGAAGGCTTTTTTGCCCGCAATAACACCGATAGGCAGTCCGCCGCCAATTACTTTTCCGTACGAAGCCAGATCAGCCTGAATGCCAAAAAGGGCTTGTGCGCCGCCAAGGTGCATGCGGAAACCGGTGATCACTTCATCAAAAATCAGGGCGGTGCCCGACGCTTCGGTGATGGCCCGTACTTCTTTCAAAAACTCGATAGGCCTGAACTCGGGCCGGCGGCTTTGCACGGGCTCAACCAGTACGGCGGCCAATTCGTGCGCCCGCTCGCGAATGATGCGCAGGCTTTCGTCGGTGCCGTAGTCCAGAATAAGCATATTCTGCACCGCTTCGGGCATGATACCCGCCGCCGCCGGGAAGGTCTTTAGCTTTTTGGTGCCGCGAACCAGTACTTCGTCGACAATGCCGTGGTACGAACCCGTAAAGGCCACGATCAACGACCGGCCCGTTACGGTTCGGGCTACGCGCATGGTGCCCAGAACGGCCTCGGAACCCGTGCTGCACAGCGCCGCCCGGTCAAATTTGGTACACTCACAAACCAGTTGGCAAACCTCACCGGCCAATTCATGCTGTGGACCAACCTCGTAGCCGTTCTCGACCTGTTCGTGAAGCGCTTCCTTGATAAAGTCGGGTTGATGACCAAACATCGTGGCGCCAAACCCATTCAGGGCGTCGATGTATTCGTTCCCGTCCAGATCCCAGAGGCGGCTTCCTTTCGATTTATTAATGACCAGCGGATACACGATTTCTTTCGTCAACGGACGGAAGCCCGATACCACGCGTGGATCGGCCATTTGCTCGCGGTGTTGCTGGGTATAGGCCTTGCTCTTGGCTGTTTTCTGATTGTAGCTAGCCGTTAATTTCGTCAGAAACTGCTCTTGCTTCGCGCTCAGGCCGGTCACCTGCCTGTCGATACGGGCTGTTGCACCAAACGGTTTCTTCAGTTCGGCGGCTTCTTCCGGGGTTACATCGGGAGATGGTAACGAGACCGAAACGGCTGGTGTAGCCTTTGGTGCAGGTACGTTTGATGGAACCGTGGCAATAGCCGGAGCGGCAATTGGTTGCGGCACTGGCTGCGCTGACGGAGGCATCACCGCACCGCCCTGCATGAGGGCCACCTGTTTGGCCAGAATCTGCAATTGCTGGGCAATAAGACCCAACGCCGAATCGCCATTGGACTGACTGGCTACCGACTGTGTATAAACGGGTTGCTCTGTGTAAATCGGCTGGGTTGGTACAGCCATTGGGGGAGCAACGGCCGCTATTGGCGTCGGCTGATGCGCGTCGGCTGGTAGCTGAGCATCCAGGAAAGTAGCTAGTTTTTGCGGGGTATCAAATTCACCGCTGAGCTGCCGGAACGTGATCGGAACGCCAAACGTACGACGTAGGCTGATCGATACCTGCGTGAGTAACAGCGAGTCAAGGCCAATTTCAAGAAACGAGGTCGTGGGTGATGTCCCTGCCACGTCAATTCCCGACGCCTCTTCGAGCAGCGTATTGATTTGAGTTAGTAGATGTTCACTTCGCATAGGTGGTCGTATCGTGGATTGTATAGTCTGTACTGGTGATGAATGAAGTTGATGATCAGAGGCAGTTGTCAGCGAATCGGGCAACGACAACGTTTGACTGCCCTGTGTAGGAATCAGGGGAACAGCTCCCGCAGGTGGGTCGACCCAGCAACGCTTCCGGTCAAAGGCGTAGGTTGGTAACGGAACCCGTTCAATAGGCTGATTAGCGTAAAAAGCGGCCCAGTTAGGCTCTAAACCCCGTAACCAAATTGTTCCGAGTGCGGTGAGCAGGGCCTGATAGTCGGTTTGTTCGTCGGGTCGGTGAAGGCTCGCAACGGCAACCATCGGTCGTTTTTCTACGCCGCCCGACCGCGCCCCGGCTTGTTGACGGGCCAGCGTTGTGCTGCTGTTTCCGGGGCCAACTTCGAGCAGAAGGGGGTTCCGAAGGGCAAAAATCGTGTCTAGGGCATCGGCAAATCGAACGGTGTTTCGTAGATGCGCGGCCCAGTACTGCGGGTCCGTGGCCTGTTGATCAGTCAGCCAGGTGCCGCTGACCGTGGAGACGATCGGCTTCTTGGGGCGCGAAAGCTGTACCTGCTGCACGGTTTCGGCAAAGGTTGCCACCACGGGGTCCATCATGGCCGAATGAAAGGCGTGGCTGGTTTCCAACACCCGGTTCGGAATGCTTTTCTGATCCAGATACTGGGCAAAGGCCGCAATCTCTTCGTCTGAACCGGCCACCACGCACAGGCTGTGGCTGTTCACCGCCGCCACCGACAACGTACCCGGCAGCATGGATTCAACCTCCGCCACCGGCCTACGAACTGACAGCATACTACCTCGCGGGCAGGAGCCAACCAGTTGGCCACGGCGGGCAATGAGCTGAATAGCGTCGGCTAGTGAAAAGACACCCGCCAGATGAGCCGCCACAAATTCGCCGAGACTATGGCCGCATAATATGGTGGGTTCAATGCCCCAGCTTTGCCAGAGTTGCGCCAGTGCGTAGTTGGTCACAAAGAGCGCTGGCTGCGTATAGCGCGTATTTTTAAGCAATTCCTTCGCCGCCAGATCCGCCTTCTCCGGGTACATCACCGACCGGATATCAACGTCGAGGTACGGACTCAGCAACTCGGCACAGGTGTCAACGGCGGCGCGGTAAACGGGTTCGTGCTGGTAAAAATCATGCCCCATACCGAGATATTGCGCACCTTGTCCGGGAAAAACAAATACCACTTCGCCGGGTCTACCATTTAGCACATGAGCGTTGGAATCAGTGTCTTTCAGAAGATCGACAGCTTGTACCGCAGAAGCGGCCACCACAAAACGACGCTGTCCCATAGCCGGGCGGGTTGTTGGCAATGTGTAGGCCACATTGGCCAGCGAGGCCGCATTGGGTTGCTGCAGGTACGTACCCAGCTTTTCGCCGTAGGCTTCCCGGCTGGTAGCCGAGCGGGCCGACCAGGGAAGCAACTGATACGGGCGTGCCGATAACGGCCGATCGATGGTTGGCTTGGTGGGGGCTGGTGCTTCTTCCAACACCACGTGTACATTGGTACCGCCCACGCCAAATGAGCTGACCCCCGCTCGCCGTGGCAGGTCAGAAGCCTGCCAGTCGGTGAGGGTGGTATTGACAAAAAACGGGCTGTTGGTAAAATCAATAGCGGGGTTTGGCCGCTCAAAATTCAGGGAAGCAGGCAACTGTTTGTGGTGCAGCGCCAGTACGGTTTTGATCAGAGCTGCCACACCTGCCGCCTGAGTCAGGTGACCCATGTTGCTTTTGATGGAGCCAAGAGCGCAAAACTGTTTATTGGTTTGTGGCCCAAACGCCATCGTCAGCCCGTCGAATTCGATGGGGTCGCCGAGGGGCGTAGCGGTGCCGTGGGCTTCTACATAGCTGATCGTGGCCGGGTCAACCTGCGCATCGGCTTGTGCCTGTTGAATAGCGGCGGCCTGTCCTTCGGCGTTGGGTGCTGTGAAACTGCCTTTCCCGCCGCCATCGTTGCTAACGCCAACGCCTTTGATGACCGCGAAAATGGGGTCGCCATCGCGTTGAGCATCATCCAGCAATTTCAGGAGTACAACGCCCGCACCGTCGCTGAACACGGTACCACTGGCATCGGCATCGAATGAACGACATTGGCCCGTACGGCTCAGCATGGCCCCTTCTTCGTAGAAATGACCGCTGTTGATTGGGGCCGTAATGGCTGCGCCCCCTGCCAGCGCCACCGTACACTGACCATTACGGAGGCTTTCAACGGCTTGCGTTATGGCCAGTAATGACGTAGAACAGGCCGAATACACGCTGACTGCGGGGCCTTTCAGGTTTAGCTGGTAGGCCGTACGTGAAGCAATGTAATCTTTTTCGTTAACCGTCATGGCCTGGAAAGCGCCCACCCGCTCAACGGCAGCCGGGTTAGGCAATACGTTGTTCAGGAAATACGTATTGTTGCCGCAACCAGCCCAAACGCCTACTGTTTCGGTATGGCTTTCCCCCTTAGGGCGAGGTGCCTGCGGCAGGTAGCCGGTTTGCTCCAGCACCTCGTAGGCAATCTCCAGAAACACGCGTTGCTGCGGGTCCATCAGGTCGGCCAGGGCGGGGGTGAGACCAAAAAATGCCGGATCAAATTGGTCAGCTCCCTGCAATACGCCCCGCGCCCGCACATAGGTTGGGCTGTTACGTACCTGTGCCGAAATAGACGGATCAAGCTCGTCGGGTGTGAAAAAGCGGGTTGTTTCGCGGCCTTCGGTAAGCACCTGCCACAGCTCATCGATGGTATCGGCTCCCGGAAAACGCCCGGCCATACCAATCACGGCGATAGCACCCGATTGCTCGCGATGGCGCGTTGATGAAGCAGGCTGGCTGGCTACAGCAGGTGTTGCTGTTGGTTGAAGAAAGTTGGCCAGACCAGCCACCGTTGGGTATTGGTAGAGTTTGGTAATCGGTAGGGTGTGCCCCATCGATGCCAGGCCGGCCACCGTTTTTTGGGCCAGCAGCGAATTGCCGCCCAAGTCGAAGAAGTTATCGTCGGCCCCAATCGGAGCTATTTCCAGCATTTCGGCCCATAAATTCGCGATTTGCTGCTCCAGCAATGTGTCTGGCTCCCGGAAAAGGGTCGGCAAACTGGGGCGGGTTGGCTCGGGCCGCGGTAACGCTAGTTTATCAACCTTGCCACTGGTTGTGCGCGGAAACGTGTCGACAAGAATTACCTGTGCGGGAAGCATGAAATCGGGTAACGTACCTGACAACGCCTGCCGAAGCGTCGGCCCATCCACTGATGTACCGGGCGTAACAATAGCGTAAGCCAGCAGCGTTTTTTGGCCCGATGCGCTTTCCTGCACTACGGCAACGGCCTGTTGCACACCCGGCAAATGAGCCAGCGCCACTTCAATCTCGCCCAGTTCAACCCGATTGCCCCGAATCTTTACCTGATCGTCGGCTCGTCCCATGAAATCGAGAAAACCAACGGCCTTGTCTTCACTGGCCGACGAATCAGTAACGTACCTGGCCAGGTCACCGGTACGGTAAATAATCATCTCCCCTTTCACGGGATGTGTCCACTGAATAAAACGTTCGGCGGTCAGGTCGGGGCGGTTCAGGTAGCCTAATGCCACGCAGGGGCCACCAATATACAGTTCGCCCACCTGCCCGTTTTCGAGCATCGTGAGCTGATCCGATAACAAGAGAATTTCAGCGCGGGCAATGGGCGTACCAATCGGCGGCAGGGCGGGCCAGTTATCGGCGTCGCCTTTCAGCTTATGCTCGGTTACCCATACACTGGCTTCGGTGGGGCCATACACGTTCATGAGTGTGCAGTCGGGTAACTCGGTAAAGAACCGCCGAATCTGAGGTGTGATCCGCAGTCGTTCACCACCCGTAATCACTTCCTGAAGCGTGGCCGGGAACAGACCGATTGTTTCGGCCGCTTCGGTCATATACTGAAGTACCACGTAAGGCAGAAAAACCCGATTAATGGCATTGTCGCTGATAAACCGCAGCAGACGAGCTGCATCGAGCCGGTACGAATCGTCGATCAGGTAAACGGTGCCGCCGGTGGTCAAGGGAAGGAAAATCTCCTGGAACGACGCGTCGAAGCTTAGGTGACAGAATTGAAGAGATCGCGTACCGGGCTGAGCAGTACCATATTTAGCCTGATATTGCAACAGGTCAATTAATCCTTTGTGCCCTAAACAAACCCCTTTGGGCGTGCCCGTTGATCCTGACGTATATAATACACAGGTAACGTCGGTTTGCCCGGTTACGGGTAGGGTGGGTAAACCCGTTCTATTTGTACCTGCCTCACTGTTAGGTACCACAAGGCCAACGGCTTCAAAGAACGATGCCTCGCCCTGATCGGCCAGGCAGTGCGTTAACCGGGCGCTGTCGATAATTTGCCGGAGACGGGCCGCCGGGTAGGTGGGGTCAAGGGGCAAATACGCTTTTCCGGCTTTCAGAATACCCAATAACTGACTAATCAACCCTAACCGACGGGTAGTGCTTACGCCAATAATCGCCGCATCCGGTGCTGTGTCCAATAAACGTTGCGCCACCTTTTCCGACTCGTCATGGAGTTGCGCATAAGTCTGTGAATGCCCGTCGAAGACAACTGCCGGAGATGGGCCAAAACGGTTGGTCGCATCGTTGACAAACTGCTGCACGGTGGCTGCTAAATCATTGGGTGAATAGGTGCGTAACAACAATTCAGTAGCCATACTTGAAATTTATAGGTAACCGGCTTGACTAAAGGCGTTCTATGATTAATGCAAATTTAATAATCGGTCAATCTGGCTTTGTACCGAAGTCAACCAATTGTCTTTTGTTTAGACGAAAAGTAGGGCATCACGCCACTGACCGTCTACGAAATATATGCGTAGCTGATAGATAGAGTTGATAGAAATAGTAAAAAAAAGAGTATACCAGGAGAGGCAATCTTGTCCGGATTGTAGGCTGAGCGTTTACAGTCTATAAACGTGAGTCTGGTAATGGCGAAAATACGGAGAGCGAGCGAACCGTTCCAGGAGTAACTATACCGACAATTTATGTGTTTGAGCGCGACCAGAAACATACAAGTGATACCTGATAAATGAGCGGCGGGGTCGACCGATAACCGCCTCGTTGATGGGTCAAAGCTGCAGACGGGTGAGTGAGTATCGCCACGGGTCAATTAATCTGTAGTTGACAGGGCAGTAGGCAGACAGAACTGGGAGTAGAAGGGAAAGTAGAACCGAACCGTCAATTTTCGGGTTGGATATCGCCTTACTTCTTACTTGCATCCGGGTGTAAAACAGCCGGAAAGAAAAGCGATAAACACGGAATAATTAAAACGTGGTCATTTGTGTGACTATGCGTGCAGTTACATAGTCTAAAGCATGAAATCGAGTATTGCCATACACAACCAACGGATAAGCTACCTAAAACAGGGAACTTACTCAGGCTTCATGTACGGCAAAAAAGTAATGGAGCAACAGACTATATAAAACGTGGCTGTTTTCCTGATAAGAATTGAACAACAATCGTGCCATCACTAAACTAAAGAATATCCATTCCATAGTTAATCATGAAAAAAGCGAATCGTCAGCTACTGATCGTCGAAGAGAATCCTCACATTGTCACCGTGCTGACGCAAACACTGCGTGCTGATTACAGCATTACCGTTGCAACCAACAGTCGTGATGCCGTTCGTTTTTTGGTACAGGGACGTCAGTTCGACTGCATTATTACAGAGCTAAATCTGCCCTTTTTTGATGGTCTCGAGCTAGTTAAGCTTGTCAGAATGAATAAGTTGTCTCAAAAAACATTCGTCCTGGTTTTGTCAGATGCCGCTGATAGTGATACGCGTATTGCCTGTCTGGAAGCAGGCGCCGATGCGCACATTGCCAAGCCCTTTAATCCGGTTGAAGTGAAGGTAACTCTGCAGGCATTGGCAAGCCGTTATGCATGGGTGGAAGAGCAGGAAGAAACGCCTGTGATTCCCATGCACTCGTCGCTGCTAAAACGGTTTTGGTCACCTAGTTCGCTAAATCTCTAGCACGCCGAAGAGGTTTCGGGCTTAACAAACTTCGTGCCATACTTTATTTCTAGCTTACCCTTCTCCTTCTGGAGAAACCCATCTATTCAACGTCACTGCTACTTTTATTCATTGATATGATACGCGCGGAAATAAACCGACAAACGACTACTTGTCTGGTGTTGGTTGAAAAAGAGGAAGCCGTATTCAGCCAGATATCTGCGCTGATCGATGAAACATATTTGATTCGGTGGTATCAGCGGATCGATGATGCAATTGCCTGGATGCGCGACCGTCAATCGGCTTCGCTCATTATTGTCAACGAGAAGCAGAGCACGCTCGATTCACTCGCTGAACTGAGGCGGTCAACTCTCAATCAAAGTGTGCCTATCCTGCTCTTATGTAACAAGACGACCGAGGAGTCAACGAAACTAGCTTTGCGGGCCGGGGTTACCGATTTGATCTCGCTCTCTGATTCGGCTCAACTCGAACGAAGAATCCAATTCTTTCTAACACTCATGCGCCGGGTAGCTGCTCAACCCGATGTAGAAGCACCACGCCATAAATTTCGGTTCGAGTTGCCCACCTGGAAGCGAGCCATTGATATTGCCGCTTCGCTACAGGCACTCATTGTGTTTAGTCCCTTGATGCTGCTGGTCGCTATTCTGATTAAGTTGGATTCAAAAGGGCCCGTCTTCTACAAGTCGAAACGCGTTGGTGCCAACTACCGGGTCTTCGGCATGATCAAGTTCCGCACTATGCGCGTTGAAGCCGATCAGCTATTGAAGCAGATGGCGGCAGAAAATAATATGTATAGTCAGGATGTGGCTCTTTCGGAGGAGTCGGCTACTGAGCATGACGTATGCGAAGGCTGTGCACTAATTGCTTCGTCGTGTCAGCGAAAACTGTTTGATCAGGATCGGTTTGTCTGCGAACGCCATTACTTGCAACGGGGCGATAAAGGCGCGGCATTCGTTAAGTTTCGCAACGACCCGCGGATCACCCGTCTAGGCAACTTTCTAAGAAACAGCAGTATCGATGAGTTACCACAGCTGGTAAACATCCTGCTAGGCGATATGTCGATTGTTGGAAACCGACCATTGCCAGTCTACGAAGCGGAAAAACTCACCACTGATCAGGCTGTGAAACGGTTCGCCGGCCCGTCGGGATTAACCGGGTTGTGGCAGGTGCAAAAGCGCGCCCGCGGCGAAAATCGGATGAATGAGCAGGAACGGATTGATCTGGACATTGAATATGTGGAGACCTTCTCATTTCTGAACGATATGAAGATTATTTACAAAACGTTTTTCAGCCTTTGGCAACAGGAAAACGTCTGATAATATGGTACTTACTATTCTTTTCTGGATTCTGATGTCCCTGGTTTTGTATACGTACCTGGGTTATGGTCTGGTATTATACGCCCTGGTAAAACTGCGCCGTTTGTTTGGCATCGGGCAGCGTTTTTTGCCCGCTGCCGGTGAAGCCCCCCACGTAACCGTTGTTATCCCTGCTTATAACGAGATAGATTGCCTACCGGCTAAGCTGCAAAACTGCCTGGCGCAACAGTATCCCGCCGATCGCCTTCACCTGCTTTTTGTGGTAGAGGGATCAACCGATGGGTCGGCTGAGTGGTTGGAAACACAAAAAAGGAACGTACCTAATCTCTCGATACTATCGGGCTCGCAACGCCTGGGTAAAATCGAGGCGATGAACAATGCCATGCGTCAGGTACATACCCCGCTGGTAATTTTCACCGATGCCAACACCACGCTGAATCCCGAAGCCGTGCAGCGCCTGGTGCGCAAATTCGATGCGCCCGAAGTAGGTGCCGTTACGGGCGAAAAACGGATTGAGATGCTTTCTGCAGAAGCGGCAACGGGGAGCGGCGAAGGGCTGTACTGGCGCTACGAGTCATTGTTGAAACGGCTCGACGCTGAATTATACACCATCGTCGGGGCTGCGGGTGAACTCTTTGCTATCCGCACCAATCTATACGAACCCGTAGAAGCCGATACGCTCCTCGACGATTTTATGATCTCGCTCCGCATTGCTGCCCGTGGATTTCGGGTCGAATATGAACCCGAGGCCTACGCACTGGAGCGCCCTTCACCCTCAATCCGGGAAGAACAGAAACGGAAAGTGCGCATTGCAACGGGTGGTTTTCAGTCCATTCAGCGATTAAAAAGCCTGCTGAATATCTTCCGCTATGGCTGGCTCAGTTTTCAGTATGTATCGCACCGCGTGTTGCGTTGGGCCGTTACGCCGTTTTGCCTGCCTCTCCTGTTTTTGCTCAACCTGGCCATTGCGGTTCAGGTATTGCTAACGGACGCTTCGGCCTGGGCAATCACTTTTTGGGTCGCTATGCTGATCGGTCAACTATTCTTTTATGGCCTTGCTTACATTGGCTATCAAAACGAAGACCGGCAAACCCGTTGGAAACCGGCCTTTGTGCCCTTTTATTTTGTATTCATGAATGTATGCGTACTATTAGGTTTGGTACGCTATTGGCAGGGAGGAATTTCGGGCATCTGGGAAAAAGCCGCCCGAACCGTTCAGCCAACAGATTCTGCAACTCATAGTCCAATAAAGTCTATAGGTTAGTATATTTGTTTGCGCCGCCCTATGCGGGAATGTCCGACGTGAGGATACCCCGACAACGAGCCTCACAGGGCATCACGTGACATACACCGCCATTTCCAGTCAAAAGGAAAAAGGCTAAGCGAAGCAACTGCCTCAATAGCTGCGTAACTTAGTCGTTTGTTCGCGTAGCTCACTGTTCAATCGCTTACCTAGATTCGTGGTTCTTTCTCGTTTTTCAACTTTATTCGTTGTCCTGGCAAGTCTTTCTTTCGGATGGTCGGCTATGGCACAAAATACCGGCGCACGGGGCATGGTCTCGTTTGGCCGTTCAGCTGGTTTACCAGGCGACACTCTTTACCTGGATATAAATCAGGACCTCGCCGTTCAGCTTCTTCCGTTCGATCAACTCCTGAAAGTAGCCATAGCCTATTCGCCATTGCTTAAATACCAGGATGAAGTGGTGAACGGTCTCGGAGCATCTGTTGATCAGACCAAAGCATTGATTTATCAGAACCTCTCGGGAAATGCCAACTACTCGACGGGCGACCAAACAATTCTGGCTACTAGTACTCTACCCGCAGTTACTGTACCCACAGTTCCTGCTGTTGACCCGCAAAGAAGTACGCTGGGGCAAATTGCCAATGGCTATCGCGTAGGTATTGATTTTCGGATCTCGCTTTATGAGCTTTTCGGACGGAAACACCAGATTCGGCAGGCAAAATCAAATCAGCGGGCGGCCGAACTACAACGCGATGTGCTGGAGTTACAGATCAAACAACAGCTTATTCAACTGTACCAGGATATGATTACGGCGCAGCAGATGCTTAAAATCCGTTTGCTCGACGAACAAGCCTCTCTCACTGCCTACCGACTCGCCGAACTTGATCTTCAGAAAGGGCGTATCAATGCCTCAACAATGGCAACTCTCACAACGCAGTATGTGCAGGCGAAGGCGGTTTCGGAGCAGGTGAAAGGCGATTTTTTGAAAAATGTTCACTTTTTTGAAGCCGTAATGGGCGTACCCATTCAACGGCTGAAACGATGATAACCACTCTGTATGAAGCTTGACGTTTTTCTGCGCCTTCTGAAACAGCATACCCTGTGGTTTGTGCTGATTCCGCTTATTACAGCCTCGACGGCTTTCTACCTCACGCGCAATGAGGTGAAAACCTATAAGTCAGAAGCTACGCTATATACCGGGCTGGCCTCTGGTTACACCTTATTGAGCGATAAGAAAGCGCCGTCGATGGATATGTCAACCAGTGCTTTCGATAACCTGCTGTCTACCCTGAACTCAAAAGAGACTATGCTTCAGGTGGGCATAAGCTTGCTGGCCGACGACCTGCAACTCCAGCAGCCTGATAGTCTGGTGCTGGGTGCCGCTGGCTTTCAGAAATTACAAGCAGCCTTCCCAGACGAATTCAGAGCTGAGCTGCCCACGTTTGCCGGTACAGATTACCTGCGCATGACCTTAGATAGTCTGGCCAAAACGCCTGCTGCCAATCCGGTTAAAAGTCTGTTGCTCAATTCAGATACGTACTATTCGGTGTCGCATATCAGTGAAAAGCTGAAGGCTTCGGCGCGTAAAAATACCAACGATGTGCTGTTGATGGAATACGAAGCCAATGACCCGGCCGTAGCCCAGCGTACGTTGAAATATGCTATTGAGGCATTGAACAAGCGAAACTCGTACTTCAAAACATCAGAGACCAAGTCGGTAGTTGGTTTTTATGAAGAGAAACTGAAAGAATCTAAAGCCCGGCTCGACGCGGCTGATGCCGCTTTACGCGCTTTTGGCACGAACCATCAGGTGCTGGATTATGACGAAGAAGCCCGCACGGTTGCTTCATCGCGCGAGGCGTTGATCAGCGAATACAACCAGGAGAAGATGCGGCGTAATGGCGCAAAAGCCGCATTAGATGCGTTGAGCAAACGATCTGGTCAGCAGAGCGGTATGCAGATGGCCAGTGCCGACCTGAATGCCAAACAGCGCAGACTAAGCGAAGCCGAAAACCAACTGGCCAATGCCCGCGCCTACAACCAGCCCAAAAGCGCCATTGCCCGGTTGCAGGCCGTGGTGAATCAAGCGGCCGACGAACTGAAAATCAGCGCCCAGAAATATGATGCGGTCTCTAATAATTCAGAGGCCATTCCGCAGCAAACGCTGGCTACCGACCGGCTGGCGAAATCGCTGGAATACGAAGAATCGTCGGCTAAGCTGGAGGTGTACGAAAAACGAATTCGTGAGTTCGAAGCCAAAACCAACGAATACGGCCCGTTAGGCTCTCAGATTCGGCAGTTGAACCGCAACCTGGCGCTGGCCGAACGGGAGTATACCGAGCTGCTGAATCAGGTTGATCAGTCACGTACCCGCGAGCAGGATGTATCGGTGGGAGGGAAGCTTGAAATTCTGGATGCGCCCAACTTTCCATTAGCACCGCTGGCCTCAAAACGGAAACAGTTGATTATTGTCAGTTTGGGCGTGGGCCTATTCATCGCCATGCTGATTATGGCTCTGCGGTTCTGGCTCGATAAGCGCATTAAATCGCCCGAACAGGCCGAAGAGCTGATTGGTCGTCCAGTGGCGGCAATGTTCCCTACAGTAAAAAATCCGCTGGCTTATTCAAAAGCGACCCGAGCCTCGCGCAGTATGTTCGAGCAACTGCTGAACACGATCAACATCGAGGTTTCGCAGGTCAGTAACAAGCCGTTTCCGCCCATCATCACGCTCTTCAGTATTCGCCCCGAACAGGGTAAGGCCTGGATTTCCAACGGATTGATTCGTCTGTATTCCGAGGCCGATCTACGGATTGCTTATTGCTATCCGCGTTCAAAAGGGAACGAACGGCGTGAAGAAAAGCTGGGAGTAACGTACCTGCCCTATACCGCCCGCCCCGATTTCATGAATGTAACCAGTCTGGAATACCTGCTGGATCATACGGATGATTTCGACCCAACTCAATTTGACCGGGTACTGCTGGAATTGCCGCCGCTGATCAACCACCAGATTCCGGTGTACATGATGAAACAAAGCGCGTTATCATTGCTGATCATTGATGCCAATGCCGCCTGGGGCCGAACCGAAAAACAACTATTGGCCCTGTTCGAGCGGGTAACTCAACAGCCTATTTTAACCGTGTTGAACCGGGTTGGTGGCGACTACCTTGATGAAACCAGTAAAACCGAAGTTGCCGATTCATTAACCGAGCCTGCCAATAAGCGTAAGTTGCAGAGAATCAATAGATAACTTGATTACAGGAGTTTGTTTAGGTAAATTTCGATCTCGGCTACCGAAACCGTGATGTCTTCTTCAAGCGATTCGACAACGCCCCGGTTCCTGGCTGGTTTACCATTGTAGTAAGCACTGTACTGATGACCCAGTACGTGGCACATATACTGGAAAAAGTTAGGCGTATAATTGGGTGAAAGCAATTCGAGCAGGTGGGTGCCCGGTTCGCACCAAATCAGGTTACTGAACGAAGCACCGTGTGGACCAATAACGAACGAGGCGCTTTTGTAAATCGCCACCTGTTCGGCCACAGAACGGGGTACGTCATCGATCAGGGTGAAATCGAATCGTTTCAACAACGCAATCAGCTCGGGCTCATTGGTAATACGGCGACGCCCCGACCGGCTGATATAAATTCGTCGGCGCGGCACAGGCGGCAAGGCGAGGCTGTTTTCGACATACTTTTTCAGGCTAAAAATATCGGCTGGATTTGGGTAAAACCAATGCCCGCTATTGCCGGTGACAACGCGTTCGGCCGTAAACTCAGTGGTGCGACTGTCAAAAATGCGCTCTGGTTGAAGGCCAAGCAGTTGCAGGTACTCCCGCTCGTAAGGGGTGTTGAAAAGCGGGTAAGCAACGGTAGCCTGAGCAAATTCATCGGGCGTGAGCGCTTCCTTCATCCGGGCAAGTTTAGCGGCTACCAGTAAAACGAAATCGTAATAACCGCCAAACCGAACACCGTCCAGATACTGACTCCAGGGGGCAAGGAGTAAATTGGTCTGCTGAACCGATCGCTTTTTTCGATCATAGAAGTCATCAAAAAAACCATCTGTATCAAAATCAGTACATAAGATGTCTTTTTCCAGTTTAACGGCCCCGTAGGGTAACAGGGTCACTTTTTGCGCCGACTGCGCGAGTGACCACACAAAAGAGGGATTCGTAAACGATTCTGTCTGCTGAAAAATAACCGTATTGGGGTCGGTCAGCTTGACGATTTCGGGCAATTCAACGTGTGTGGCTGGCAAAACCAGTTGTTTGTAGGTACGTAGCGCTGCCACGGTTTGTTCACGCGATAAAAGGCGAATGCCCGATAATGATAACCGCCATGCAACCAGCTTATTGATGGTTCTTTTACAAATGGAGACTAATTTTTTAGCTACACGTTTAATCATAACACCGACGAATAAGAACACATATGTACGAATGAAAAATCGGATCAAGCTAAGGCAGAATTGGTACAGAATAAAGTGACGACTAATAAATTTTAGGAGGAATGGCCTGTTTTAAGTTCACAATTTCAAGCTAATCGTACATAGAGAGTGAAATGGCCCTATTTCATCTCATTGCCAGCCCTTATCTTTACTTTTCACTGGAAAAATACGAGACATGGGGCCTCACGGTCTCGTATTGGTTTAGTGGTCTGATTTTTGCAATTAATTGCAGCTTAGCAATAGGCTACCTGTTTGTCCAAACGGAGAAAAAATGCGTGAAACAACTACCCAGTCTATAGTAACGGCCCCCGATTTTGACCCTTTTGCGGGCCCTCAGTTAGCGCGAGTAGTGCCCACCACTCAACCGCAACTTGAAATATGGACGGCCTGTCAATTAGGAGGTAATGAAGCCAGTCGGGCTTATAATGAATCTATTTCGCTCCGACTAACGGGCCACCTCAACCGGGATGCATTTACTGAAGCATGGGCCGGGCTGGTCAGCAGGCACGAAGCCCTGCGCACCACGTTTAGCCCCAACGGGCAGCAGATGTGCGTATCCGACGAAATTGCCATCGAATTAGCCTTCGTTGATGTCTCTGACAGCGAACCGGTTTCTCAGGCAAACACGGTTACTAAATATACTGAGCAAGACGCACATCATCTGTTCGACCTGCAAACCGGACCATTGGCGAAAGCTACGCTGATTCAGCTATCGGAAACACATTGGCACTTTACCCTAACCGCCCACCATATAATTTGCGATGGCTGGTCGACGGGTATTCTGTTACAGGATCTGGGTAAACTATATACGGCTTATGCTCAGGGCCTGTCGCCCATGATGGCAATAGCGCCTCAGCTTGGTCAGTACGCGGTTGAACAGCAGGCTTTTACTGCGAGTGAGGCCTATCAGCAAAGTGAAGCTTATTGGCTTGGTCAGTTTCGGGGTGACCTGCCGGTGCTGAACGTACCCACCGATTCGCCGCGCCCCGTGCCCCGTACTTATGCCAGTCGCCGGGCCGATTTTGTGGTCGATGCCGCCCTGGCCAAAGCCGTGAAACAGGTTGGCGTTCGGGCTGGAAGCAGTTTTGTGGGTACATTGACCGCCGCTTTTGAAGTGTGGCTGCACCAGCTTACCCGCCAAAATGATCTGGTGCTGGGTCTGCCCGCCGCCGGCCAACTCGTGGCCGATCGGTATAGCCTGGTTGGTCATTGTGTTAGTTTATTGCCTCTCCGTAGCCAATACGCACCCGACCAATCATTCACGGCTTACCTGAAAAAACGCCGTGTTGAGCTGATGGATGCCTATGACAATCAGCAACTTACGTTCGGCAGTTTGCTTCGAAAGCTACCCATTGCTCGCGACCCGTCTCGCATTGCGCTGGTACCCGTGGTTTTCAATGTAGATATGGGGCTCGACGAAGGCGTTGACTTCGTTGGGCTTACCCACGAACTGATCAGCAACCCGCGGGCTTACGAAAATTTTGAACTGTCGCTGAATGCCACTGGCTCAGAACAGTCGCTGGTGTTGGAATGGTCGTATAATCAGCACCTGTTCCGGGCCGATACCATTGCCCAATTCAACCAGACGTTTGTTGCGTTGCTGCAAGCCATTACCAGGCAGCCCGACGTTCCAATGGCTGCATTGAGGGCATCGGAAGCAACCCCGCAACAGCCGGAAACCGACCAGTCTGCGCCCAATGTACTGGATTACCCGCGCAATAAAGCACTGACTACGCTTATTAGCGAAACAGCGGCGAAATTCCCGGATAAGGTCGCCATTCGGTTTAAGCAGGAGTCGCTGACGTACCTGGAATTAGATAGTCAGGCCAACCAGGTGGCGCATGCGCTTCGTACACAGGGCGTTCGGCCGGGCGACCGCGTTGGACTTGCCGTTGACCGATCGCTGCCGATGGTGGTGGGCATGTTGGGAATTCTGAAAGCCGGAGCGGCCTACGTACCTGTTGACCCGCAACACCCCGCCGACCGGCTAACCTATATTCTTACCGATGCCGGTTGTTCCGTACTGCTCACCTCGCAGGTACATCAGGGACGGCTTGGTTTGGTTAACGTACCTGAGATTCTGGTAGAAACGCTCTGGCCAACGCTGGATCAGTACCCCAAAACCGCCCCCGATCAGGCGCCAACGGGGCAGGATATTGCTTATATACTCTATACGTCGGGCACTACGGGTCGGCCGAAGGGGGCGCTAATTCGGCATCATAGCGTGGCCAACGTGCTGTTTAGCGTAGCGCGCGAGCCGGGCCTGACCGAGGCCGACAAAACCATTGCGTTGGCGACGATCGCCTTCGATTTGGCGGTAGTTGAAATTTATACGCCGCTGATCGTAGGGGCCGAGCTGTTACTGATTGATCCGGCGACAACCCGAAATGGCGAAGCGCTGGCTCAGGTGCTGGGCGACAAAACGATCACATTCATCCAGACTACGCCGGCCACTTTCCGCTTATTGCTGGAATCGGGCTGGCGTGGACACCCGAACCTTCGGGTTATATCGTGTGCCGAGGCGTTACCGATGGACCTGGCTAAAACGCTACTCAGTTCCTGCCGCGAACTCTGGAACTACTACGGCCCCACCGAAACCACCATTTACGCCACCGGAAAGCAGATTCTGGCTACAGATGAACGTATTACGATTGGCCACCCCATTGCCAATACCCGCATTTATATTGTCGACGAAACAGGGCAGCGAGCCGCCGACGGGCAACCGGGCGAGATCTGCATTGCGGGCGAAGGCGTGTCGGGCGTTTATCTAAACCAGCCCGAGCTGACCGCCGAAAAATTCATCGATAATCCGTTTTCTGCACAGCCCGAAAAACTGTATCGCACCGGCGATCTGGGTCGCTACCTGAATGGCGGAACTGAATCAACGGCCGACATTCTATACATGGGCCGGATTGATCAGCAGGTCAAAATTCGGGGATTTCGGATCGAACTGGGCGAAATAGAGCATACGTTGGTTAAGGTGACGGGTATTCGCGAAGCCATTGTGGCCGCTCGTGAAGACCAGCCCGGTGATCAGCGATTGGTGGCCTACATCGTGCCCGACGAAACACCAACGGAGAAGAACGGAAAAAACGGCGTGTCTGTAGCCAGTAGCGATCAGCTACGGGCGTGGCGTAAACAGGCGTCGCAATCGCTGCCCGATTACATGGTACCCACTGATTTTGTGGTGCTGCCCCGTTTCCCAGTTACGGCCAATGGTAAAATTGATCGGAAAGCCCTACCGGCTCCATCGGTAGCGCGCGCCGAACCGCTACAGGAAACGCCTCCTGCCGCTGCGCCCGTTATCGCCAACCGGCCCCCAACGCCCGAAGAGCAAATGCTGATGAAGCTGTGGGGCGAGGTATTGAAAATAGACGATATTGGGCTGGACGAGAATTTCTTTGAACTGGGTGGCCACTCCCTGATTGCGGTGCAGGTGATGACTCGGCTGGAAAAACAAACCGGTCGCCGTTTACCGCTGGCAACGCTATTCGAGTACCCAACCGTTCGGGCCTTAGCCGAGTTGATTCGCGAAAATGACAAGCCCGTTTCCTGGGAATCGCTGGTACCTATCAAGCCAACCGGAACGCGTCAGCCACTTTATATCGTACACGGAGCCGGACTGAACGTATTGCTGTTCAATGCCGTAGCGCAGAATTTGCACGCCGATCAGCCCGTTTACGGATTGCAGGCGCGCGGCCTAAACGGAATCGATGAGCCGTTCCGAAGCATTGAAGCCATGGCGGCCTATTACGTAGAGGAGATTGTGAAGCACAACCCCAGCGGACCGTATTCACTAAGCGGCTTCTCGTTCGGTGGCATTGTGGCCTACGAAATGGCTCGCCAACTGGTTGAGAAAGGCCGTGTTGTGAATCTGGTGGCCTTGTTCGATGCCTACGCCTACGATGCAGGCCACAACAATCCATGGTGGCAACGCAAAGCCCAGCAATTGCAACAGCTGACTAACAAGATCATTCATACGTTTGGACTGCTGGAAAAGCACCGCTGGCAGGGCGTGAACTACAAGATGCAGTCGATCGATCGGCGGCTCATCAAAAAATACTGGTGGCTGAAATCAAGCACCCGGCCCGACCATGTGTTGCTTAGAATGGCCATTCGCTCTTACTGGCAACTGAAATTCGGACAGGCGCAACAGCAGGAGGCCATTCTCGACACAACGTTCAAGATTGAAGCCATCAACGACGTAGCACTGGACCAGTTCCAGCTAAAACCAGCCGACCTGGAGGTTCACCTGTTTCGGGCCACTACCCAGACGTTCTACATGGATGACTACGACTACTACGGCTGGCGTGACTTCGCCATGAAAGGCGTTCATGTTCACGACGTACCTGGCGAACACAGCTATATTTTTGCCCCGCCCAACGATAAAGAATTCGCCCAAAAACTACAGGCTGTTCTCGACGGAAGGAAGTAAAAAAGAAAGCGTTACTAACATAAAACCGGGGTGCTATGGCTACTGCCAAAAGCACCCCGGTTTTTGTATATCGAAGAGTTGCTGAACGTTATAGCGCCTGACGAAGCTGTTTCAAATCGGTTATCGAGAACTTGAAAGCCAGCGTGAGCGCACTATAAACCGCCCCGCCAATCACAATTTCAGCAATAGTATTAATAACGCCTTCGTGACCGAAAAATGCTTTGTAAGCGGTGATAGCCCCAACCATGAGCAGGCAAAACAAGATTGGGCGGGCAATATTGCGCAGGAAAACGCCCATGAAGTCGCCGATCAGATACTGAACAATGGCAAAGTTGGCCAGCAGGTTCAGCGCCGTAGCAATCAGAAAAGCCGCCGCCGCCCCCAAAACGCCATAGCTGTTACCCAGCCAGTAGACCAGCGGGATTTTAACGATCAGCGTGGCCAGATTCAGATAAAAAAGCAGGTTTGGTTTGCCCTTCGTAAAAGCGATCGTAAACAGAGGGTGGTTCAGGCACATCATCAGTCCCACAAACACAAAGACCCGAATCAAGCCGATGGTGCCTTCCCAACCCGGCCCGTAGAGTAGCGGCACCACACTGTCGGCGGTAATGTAGAGGCCCGCCAGGAGGGGGAAATTACAATAGCTCAGAATATCCAGAATCTTCAGGTAAAGCCGCTTCAACTCCGCATTGTCGTTCTGCATTTTGGCCAGAACCGGGTAGGCTACCTGCAAAATGATCGGGTTTATTTTGGTAATCGGAAAAATAGCCAGTTGGTACGCTAGCGTGTACAAACCAAGCATTTCGTTGCCCAGCACGAAGCCAATAAACAGGTTATCGTAATTCGATTGAACGTACCCGAGAATACCATCGCCCAGGTTAAAGAAACCGAATCGGAGGTGCTCGCTAATGCCGCTGAAGGAAATTTGCAGAATGGGTTTAAAGAGCGAACTGCCCAGAATAACCTGCAACGTGGTTTTAATGGCCTGGGTAACCAGCTGACCAATCACTAGCGACAGCTCGTGGTAGCCGCTATACGCCATCACCAGCGTGGTGGTGGTGCCTATGAACGTACCTATGATTTCGGTGATAGCAATGGTGCGGAACTGTAACTCTTTTTCCATCAGAAAAAGATAGATCTGCCCAAAGTACACAATCAGAAAGTAGTACGACGAAATGTGCAATACCCGATCCAGACGCGGCTCGTGCTTAAACGACACAATAGCCGGCGTAGCCAGTTGGATGATGCCGAAAATGAGAATCCCAAGCGTAATATTCAGCAGGTAGATCGTCGATAACACCGATCGGTCGCTTTCCTGCTTGTAAATGATTGAATTCGAAAAGCCGAGGTTGGTGAAAAGCTGGAAAAAGGTGAGAATCAGGTTACTCAACGCCACCAGGCCAAAATCGCCGGGAGTAAGCAGGCGGGCCAACACAACCATCTGACCGAACTGAAAAACGGTAGAGATTACCGTAGCAATGGTAATCCACTTCCCCCCGTTAATAGCCGCACTTTTTGTATTCATTAGTCGGTAATAGTGAGCGGTTTAATTAGAGTGTGGTCGCAACGGCCTGGTTGGTTTGAGCAACGCAAAAATGGGGGTTTCACTAACAGGGATCTGAACACTACCATTTAGACTGATAATCATATGTTTTGTCATTTCCTGCCGCAATTTAATAGGGGTATGCAACATAACCGTATCTCCTTTGGGAACGGCTAGCGTATACGTAGCTGTTCGGCCTCGTTCGTCAGGCATCAGCAACACATAGGCTGTCTGCGTAACCCCTCCCGGCAAATTCTGCACGTATCGATCAACAAGGGGTTGGCTGGACTGGGTACGTCGAAGGGTCTCGCGGTAGGTGAAATTACCAATTAACCGGGTAGTCTGGTATAGATAGTCGGCCGCGATTGTTCGGGTTTTATCTTGGTTGATGAGCCCCATCGAACTGAACTGAGTTGGATCGGCCGGATTTTCGTCATACATCTGGTAGAAAAACACCCGATCAATACCCGTTCGCAGGTAAAGCAGAGCCGTGCGCAATGTCCAGTCGGCGCGGGTTTGCTCCACCGATTTAGCGCCGATGGCAATGGCATGAAAGGGGCTGCCGGGATTAGCGTCGTATCCGGCTTCGGTGATCCAGACAGGCATATCGTAGCATAGTTCGTGCGCCAATTTTACAAACGAAGCGGCCTGTTCGCCAACACCGGCCAACTCGGGGGCAGCCCCACGGGTGGGTGCTTTCCCATTTTTTTGCTGCGACGAACCCGCGTCATTGGCATACAGGTGGTGATTGATCACGTCCCAGCACAGGTTTACACGTCCGTCGGGCCGGTAGCCTCTAAACTCGCGGCACCAGTCAACCATGGCCCGAACGTAATCGGTGGTGTGCTCTGCCAACCCGCCAATAACTACCGTAACCGAAGGATCTGCATTTTTTACACCCGCTCCGGGGCCAAGCGTGTTCTTGTGGCCGTCGTAAAAAGCAGATAGGTTGGCGGCATATTCGCGCGCTGTCTGGTAGCCCTGACGGCCTGTCCAGTTTTTGTCGCGCTCATTTTCGCATTCGATGTACCGAATCAGCCCCATCCCGATCTTTTTCTGGTTTACGGGCAGCCAATGATCATGCAGGGCCGTTACGCTCACCAAAGCCGGGTCAACGCGTTTGTTGTAGCCATAGCGGGCCATGTATTGAAACGCCACACGCGCCTGTTCAACGTAAGAAACTGGTTTGGAAAGGTCGCTGCCGTACCGAACCGGATTGTTGCCGTAGTTGCGCTGATCGGCTGGGTACATAGTCTCGAGCCACTTCGGAATGGTCTTCAGACAGGCCAATACGTCGATGCCTTCTTTTTGCAGGCGTTCGTACATCGCATCATAGTTCCAGGCTCCGCTTAGGGTCGGGTTATACGAATACTGCCCTGGCTTCGATTCCAGCTTTTCCCAGTCCATGTAATGCCGCACAGCCGCGAAACTGCGCATCGGCGGTACGCGGGTTTCATCGATTACCAGCGATTGAGCCGGGTCTTCCAGATTCCACTCAAACATATTGACGCCCACCGCCTGCCGAAAAAGCGTTTGCCGGGTCGGAGGCGTAGTATGGGTTGTTTGGCCGGGCGTGTAGCTGCCATATAATTCCATCTCCGACGGATAGGCCCCGGAGGTACTGATGAGCAGATACCGAGCGCCCGAAATGGGTTTCTTCAGCCGGAACGTACCTGGAACGGCCGGATCAGGGCCAACCCATTCATCGTATTTATCGCCCACGAACCGGGCAATCGGAATGCGTTTCCAGTCGGCGGTGATGATGAAAAGCGTCATCGGCTTGTCCAGATTCTGATCGGCGTAATCGTAGAGGCGAATCCGATCGATGGTCATCTGCTCGCCGTTTCGAAGCGGGTAATACGCTTCATAAGGCGTGACCAGTTTGTTCCAGCCCGTGTTGACATTCACCTGAGTTTTTCCGTCGAAAAGGGCATCTAACCCATTGCTGACGTTGATAACCTGGTACCACCGTTTGGCGTCGATCGGAATTCGGCCAACGGTATCGAATGCATTGGAAGATAGGAGCGGACTAACTTTGGGCGGATGAGAAGCGGCGTTGTTGGGCCTGTTGAGTAACAGAAGCGTGATGCCCAGAGCGGCGGCCGAAACAAAAAGAAGACGGTTCATTGAGGTGTAGCACCGAAGCACAAATAGCTACAAAACATACTGCCCGCTGCATAGATTTAGACCTAAAATAGCCACCTTCGTCACGTAATTCTCTCGTGTATATAGCCTTGCTGCCAGAACTACATATCGACCTGCTTGCTGATGTATGCTGGAAACCGTGGACGGGTGCGCTTGAACCAAATAGTATGGCCGTTTTCCGGTATCATATACAGTCAACTGATCAGTTGTGGTTGCATAACCTATTAGTGCCTGACGAACAGCAGCGGGCCACCAGATTTCGGCAACTAGCTGACAAAGAGCGGTTTGTTTCGGGGCGCGGTTGGCTCCGCTGGCTGATCGGGCAGCTTACCGCTACCACACCACAGCACGTTGGGCTGGCAATAGGCCCGTTTGGGAAACCCGAACTACTTGCGTTTGTTAATGAGCCTGTTCATTGGCACGTCAACGTTTCGCACGCGGGCCAATGGGTGTTGTTGGCCGTTGGCAACGTACCTGTTGGGATAGATGTAGAATGGATAAACCCCGACTGGGGCTACCAGGCGCTTATTTCGTCGAGTTTCAACGCGGAAGATCAGGGTTATTTAAGCATCAGTGCCGATCCTAGAACGTTGTTCTACACGTTTTGGACCCGGAAGGAAAGCCTCATTAAAGCGACCGGACAAGGATTGACAAATGACTTCATGGACATTTCTGCGTCAAAAGGGGTATATCGGGCTGTAGATGACCGGTCGGAAATGGCGCTTACGTGGCAAACGACGAGTTTTTCAGTGTCGGCTGGGTACGTTGGCGCGGTTGCTTATCAGTTGTCAGAAATACCTGTCCGATTTTTTACGCTTGAAACGGCTAAATCCGGCCTTTCTGCCCCTTGTACTGACTAGCCAGACAGGTGGCGTGTATACCCTATGATTATTGGCATTGAAGCCCAGCGGCTGTTACGGCCCCACAAACACGGTATGGACATTGTTGCGCTGGAGACCATCCGGGCGCTTACTGCTCACCGTGAGCACGAATTTGCCGTGTTCGTAAAACCCGATACTGACCGGGCCTGCCTGCCCACGTCGCCCAACCTCCGCGTGGTTGAATTAAAGGGCGGCCCCTACCCGGTTTGGGAACAGTGGGCGCTGCCAAAAGCCGTTAAAAAGGCGGGAGCTACCTTGTTGCATTGCACGGCCAATACCGCCCCGCTCCGGTCATCGGTGCCGGTGGTATTAACGTTACACGACATTATTTTTCTGGAAAAAGCCATTGTTGGTGGTACCGCCTATCAGCGATTTGGCAACGTTTACCGCCGCTGGAACGTACCTAACGTGGTGAAAACAGCCAGTCAGATTCTGACCGTTTCGCATTACGAGCGGCAACGGATTATTGATCATCTTCGGGTATCGCCCGACCGGGTCACCACGGTACACAATGCAGTTAGTAAGCAGTTCACAATCATCGATGACACGGCCCAACTAGACGAGGTGCGGGCGCGATTCAAGTTGCCTGCCGAGTTTATTTTTTTCCTGGGCAATGCCGACCCTAAAAAGAACGTACCCAACGTGTTGCGGGCGTTGCTGCTGCTGAAACAACGCGGCCAGCTTACCCTCCCGCTTGTGATGGCCAATGTGTCGGCCGAGTACGTCGACAAAGTGCTGAACGAAACAGGAACAACGGCCCTGAAACCCGACATTGTGCTGTGTGGCTACATTCCGAACACCTTGCTGCCAACAGTCTATAACCTGGCTACAGTGTTTCTATGCCCATCGCTCCGCGAAAGCTTCGGACTACCCATTCTGGAAGCCATGGCCTGCGGAACCCCTGTACTTACGGCCAGCACGTCGGCCATGCCCGAAGTGGCCGGTGACGCCGCCCTATTGGCCGACCCTGCCTCTCCCGAAGCTATGGCCGACCAACTAAATCGGTTGCTGACCGACAGTGAGCTATGCACCAGCCTTCGTCAGCGTGGCTTTGAACGGGCCGCGCTTTTCTCGTGGGCCAATACGGCGCGGCAATTGATCGACGTGTATAAAACAGTTTGACGTTTGATGTTCGGGTTTAATGTTTAGTGTCTGACTAGCAGCGCAACCGCACCGGCGGACCGATCAAACACTAAACATCAAGCCCAAAACACCTCCATTTTCCTATGCTTCAGCGATTACTGCTCAAATCACTCTACCTCGTTGCGGCGGTGCGGTATCCGCATTATCGGCGTGATCTGCGGTATTTTGTGCGCGATAATTATTTTGCCCGCCTGAGTCAACTGCGCTTCTGGAAAGCTGATTTCGTGACCAGGAAGCCGTATAAAGTAATTGAGTTTTACGGCGAATTTGATCAGGAAGTGCGGTATGCCATGCCGTTTGCGTATTGGCATTACCTGAACGGCACGCTGAAACAAACCATTTCGGCCAAAAACACCCGCCCGTTCTATTTTTTCAGCCCCGATCACGTTGAAAAGCACGATAAACGCGTGTGGGAGGCCGGGTATGGTAATTACAGCATTCCGAATATGACCCACGCGCCCAACTACGATTTCTCGAAATGGACCAGCGTGCCGTTTAAACAATACTACCGGAACGAGTTATTTGTGTATGACAAACCGCTTCTGGTTATTGCCAATAAATACAACATTGAGTGGGATAAGCCGCCCATCAATTTTCTGGATATCCCGTCTCTCGACCGGTTGATTTCCAGTCTGAAGAGTCACTATCAGATCATTTACAATCGGCCGTTGGGGGGGCAGATTGTGCTCGACAACAGCGAAATCATGGATCTGGGCGAACATGCCTGGCTGAAGACAACGCACCCCGATGTGTTGCTGATGAATGATCTTTTCGAGCGCCATCGTGAGCAGGTCGACAATTTTAATCACCTACAACTGATGGTCTACGCCAACTGCGACCGGTTCATTTCCATGCATGGCGGCACGGCGGCATTGGCCAGTTGTTTCGGGGGTATCAACACGTTGCTCTCGCATCCCGGTGGTGGTTTCGAGCACGATTTCGACGAATACAAAAACCTCTTCCCCGCCCTGTCAGGGGCTAGAATCCTTCACGCCAAAAACCGCGACGAACTGTTTAGGTACGTAGACGCGGAATACTAACGATTGTGCAGCGCGTATTCTTTTTTACTAACGCCTTGCTGCTGTTACCTGCTTTAATACAACTCGGCCTGCATCGGCTTCCGATTTGCCGACGTTGGTTTCAATTACCGCCATCGCTTGCTCCAATTGAGGGCCGGTCAGGCCTACATGTAAACAGAGCCCTAGATGGCTTTGCAACATGGGTTCGACGCCCCCGATACTGGTTAGTACCGAAATGGTCGTCAGTTCGCGGTCGGCATAACTGAGCACGTCCCGCTCGAAGATATCGGCAAACAGATGTTCTTTCAGAAAAACCTCTATCTCCGGGCTGAACGCCGCGTAGCCCCGCTTCGGACCGGTTTCGGGTTGCCCGGTCAGTTGTTCAAGTACCTTTTTGCCGCGCTCATACTTGGGTACGTTGCCGACAATCGGTGACGCTTCCTTACCAACGTTTTCGGAAATACCTTTTTTCTTCCGTTCGTCCAGCACCGCCATAAACGTTTGTAATCCACGGATACTTCGGGGAAAACCACAATACGCATACAGATGGACCAGCACTTCCTTGATTTCATTAACAGTCAGCCCGGCATCCAGTCCCGCACTCAGGGCTGGTTGCAGTTTTTGTAAATCTCCTTTAGCCGTCAGGGCTGAGATGATAACGATTTGCTGTTGATTTGACGATAAGGCCACTGGTTGATTTACCATTTGTTGCGCGTTGAGCCTACTGACAAAAAGCAGACTACAGATTACCAGTAAAAGACAGTCTATTCGCATAAGTGGGTACGTCCGTTAGCCAGGTTAGCATTATCTGCGGCACTAACGTGAGTTGTTTCAACTGCTTAATGGAGCTACCGGTCAATCATCTTTTGCGCCTGTTCAGAATACCGTCCGCCTTGCACGTCGATGCTGGATAGAGCCTCTGCAATAGATGCCAGATCATCGGCACTCAGTGTAATAGAAACCGACCCAAGGTTCTCTTCCAGCCGGTGGATTTTCGTGGTGCCGGGAATGGGCACAATCCACGGCTTTTGGGCTATTAACCACGCTAGCGCAACCTGGGCAGGTGTAGCCCTACGCTCATTGGCCATGCTGCCGAGCAACTCGACCAGCGCTGCATTCGCTTTCCGGTTCTCTTCCGAAAAACGAGGAACCGTATTGCGGAAATCCGTTTTGTCGAACGAGGTGTTCTCGTCAATTTTTCCGGTCAGAAATCCTTTCCCCAGCGGGCTGAATGGCACAAAGCCAATCCCAAGCTCTTCCAGTGTGGGCAGAATATCGGCTTCCGGTTCGCGCCACCAGAGGGAATATTCACTTTGCAGGGCCGCTACGGGTTGTACGGCATGAGCCCGGCGAATGGTATTGACGCCTGCTTCCGACAAGCCGAAGTACTTTACCTTTCCTTCCTGAATCAGGTCGCGAACCGTGCCTGCCACGTCTTCAATCGGTACGTTGGGGTCAACGCGATGTTGATAGAACAAGTCGATGACGTCGGTTCGTAACCGTTTCAGGGAGGCTTCGGCAACGGCCCGGATGTTCTCGGGACGGCTATTGAGCCCGGTCTGCTTCCCATCCTGAAAATCAAATCCGAATTTTGTCGCAATGACTACTTTGCCTTTGAACGGTTCGAGGGCTTCGCCAACCACTTCCTCGTTTGTATAAGGGCCATATACTTCAGCCGTATCGAAGAAGGTAACGCCCTGTTCAACGGCGGCCCGGATCAGTTTAATCGCTTCTCCCTTTTCCGTAGCCGGACCATAGCCAAAGTTGAGGCCCATACAACCCAACCCAAGGGCTGATACCTCCGGCCCATTGGTTCCTAATCTGCGCGTTTGCATCGTATTCTGTGTTGATACTGCTTAATGCTTAATCACGTGCGTATCCCGCACGCTGCTAAATGTAAGGGCCAGCATTTTCCAGGTACGTCCCTGTTTTTTGTAGGCCTCGGTAACGGTAAACTCGGTTTTCGCCTCTGCGCCCCGAACCATTGCCACCAGCGTAATGCGGCTCCAGATGATGGCCGTGTTGTCGTCAAAAAACTCAACCGCCACATCGTGTACATCGGCTTGCTTGTACCAAATGCTCCCGGTTTTAATAATCTCGAGTTCTTCGTCCTTTTTCCAGGTGCCACTCATATGGACAAATTTTGACTTGTCATCGAAGAGTTGAGCCAGTTTGTCCACGTTCTTATCGGCCATCCACTGCCACTTTTGCTTCGAGAGGTCAATAATTTCCTGTTCCGCGCTGGTGCTAGAACTTGTTTTACTGGCCTGGGCAAACGATACCTGCCCGCTTACCAGCAGCAAGTAAAGGCCAATACTTAACGCCTTCCAACAGGCGTTCACTCTTTTGTAATTACTGGGTACGTTCACGGCGTTTCGATTACTAGGTGCGTTTGCAGGGCAAAGGTCTCGCCATTTATCATGCTGACAGGTATACAGATTACGGGAGTTACTACCACTATTACTGATTCGCCTGCACATGTCAGACAGCATGTTTATAAAGCAATAATTTTGAGATAGCTAAACCAACAAGGCAATGGACACCCTGCGACGATTCGAGACGATCACTGATTACAACGTATTCAACAACCACGAGACGCTACACCCACTCATCAGTGTAGTCGACTTCTCGAAAGCAGATCCCAGAACAGGGTCGGGTATGTACTTTGGTTTCTACGCCATTCTCCTGAAGGATGTAAAATGTGGCGATCTGGTATATGGCCGCCATACCTATGATTATCAGGAAGGAACGCTGGTTTTTCTGGCACCGGGTCAGGTAGCGGGCCTGAATAGCAATGGGGAGACCTATCAGCCCAAAGGTCACGGGCTGGTCTTTCACGCCGATTTGATTCACGGTACAGCGCTGGGGCGCCACATGCAGGATTATACCTTCTTCAGCTACCAATCCAATGAAGCGCTGCACGTGTCGAAACGGGAGCGTGAACTGGTGCTGGATTTCTTCGCGAAAATCGAGTATGAGTTACAGCATGCCATCGACAAGCACAGTAAGCGACTGATCGTCAACAGTATCGAGTTATTCCTGAATTACTGCGTCCGTTTCTATGACCGTCAGTTTATCACCCGGAATCACGTGCATCAGGGCGTTTTAGAGCGGTTTGAGAATCTGTTGAACGCCTATTTCCTGACTGATAAACCGCACACGATCGGGTTGCCTTCGGTAGCGTATTGCGCGGGTGAACTGAATTTATCGGCCAACTATTTTGGTGATCTGATCAAAAAAGAAACAGGTAAAACCGCGCAGGAATACATTCAGGCGAAGGTGATCGAGGTGGCCAAAGAACGCATCTTTGACCAAAGCAAATCGGTCAGTCAAATCGCCTATGATCTGGGGTTTAAGTACCCTCAGCATTTCAACCGGTTGTTCAAACAACGGGTTGGCCAATCGCCCAACGAATACCGCCGGGCCACCGATGTGGAACTGCATGAAAATTGATAGCTTGTACCATATGCCCGTCAATACTATTCATTCGCCAAAACGTAGCTAGCCGGAACCGATTAGATCAGTTCCGGCTAGCTACGTATAGTTATTTTCAGAAATAAGCAGCGCTTATTCAACTAATTATCGTACCAGACTACTGGCTCTAAACCCGCTTGTCTAACTCAGGTTTGAAGGGTTGATTGTAGAAACGCTTGCCCCGATTTTTGTACAAGGCGTTGGCCACTGCGCCAAACACCGGCGGGAAAGGCGGTTCGCCCAGGCCGGTTGGGTCGAGGTCGTTTTCTACAAAGTGAACCTCAATCTTCTGCGGAGCCTCGTTATGACGGATCATCCGGTAATTGTGGAAATTGTTTTGCTCAGCGGCCCCGTCTTTGTGAGTTAGTGACCCGTAAAACGCATTACCGATTCCGTCGACTACCGCGCCCTGCACCATGTTTTTGGCTGCATCGGGGTTCACTACAATGCCGCAGTCTATGGCGCTGAATACGCGTTCTACGTAGGGTTCGCCCTCGCGGGTAACCATATCAACAACGTGGGCCGCGTAGGAGTTATGGCAGAAGTAAGCGGCTACACCCCGGTTATACTTCTCGTTCCCTGGCTTGTTCCAGCCTGATTTGTCGCGCACCAGCGTGAGCACACTCGCATACCGGTCGGCGTCGTATTCATTGTTTTTGCCAACCGGATTTGCCTTGGCCCGCTTCAACAAGTCGAGCCGGAACTCGATGGGGTCTTTACCCATTGCTTCGGCCACTTCATCCAGAAAGGATTGTTCGGCGGCGGCGTTGAAGTTGGAGCGTGGCGCCCGGAATGCACCGATCGTAATGTTTGACGGAATCTCCCAGCCTTCGGCCAGGTAGTTATCTACCGCACCGGCCGGAAAACGGTTGGCGTGTACAGGATGCTCCGGGATGCCGCCCCCTTTCACATGGAAACCGATCAGGTTTTTGTTCGCATCCAGCGCGGCGCGATAGGTGGCCGTATACATGGGGCGGTAGATGCCATACGTCATGTCATCTTCGCGGGTGTAGATCAGCTTAACCGGTACCTTAGCTTGTTTGGAGATCATCGCCGCTTCGTAGAGGTATTGGGCATAGGCCCGACGACCAAAACCCCCTCCCATGCGCGTCATCTGAATCTCGATCTTGTCGGCCTGCAGGTTTATTAGTTTGGCCAGCGTCGGTTCCGCCCAACCCGGTGCCTGTATTGGTCCGGCTACTATCGCTTTTTCGTCGGTCACATGGGCGAAGAAGTTCATCGGTTCCATGCAGTTATGGGCCAGAAACGGCGCATTGTAGGTACGTTCGATCACTTGCGCTGCATTTTTGAATGCCGCTTCAGGGTCGCCGTCTTTCCGCAATTGCTTAGCCGGTTTGCCGGCCAATTCCTGCATTTTTTCAAGCTGGGTAGCGGTTGTTTCAAGATTTCCCGGCACGGTAACCTCCTGTTTCCCGCCCCGGCCCATCATCGTGTCTTTCACATCACCGGCGGGTTCCCACTGGGCCACCAGCTTTTTGCGGGCATTCATGACCTCCCAGGTGGTTTTGCCCACCACAACCAGTAAATCGTTGAACGTACGGGTATCGAAACCGCCCTGCTGGAAACCGTCGGGATACAGTTTCAGGGTAAACACATCCTTGATACCCGGCATTTTGAGGGCCTGCGACGCATCGAACGATTTGAGTTTCATGCCGAAAGCGGGCGGATGCTGAATCATGGCGATCATCATCCCGTTGGCCCGGTAGTCTAGCCCGAAGAGTGGTTTGCCGGTGACTATTTTTTTGCCTTCAACGTTCTTCTTGGAATTTCTGACAACAGTGAAGTCGTTCGGAGCTTTCAGCTTCATGCCTTTGGGAACAGGTAGCGTAGCGGCTTTGCTGGCCATTTCGCCATATTTCGCCGATTTTCCACTCGCGTGAGACAGCACACCTGCTTTGGTAGTCACTTCGGCGACAGGTACGTTCCAGGTTTGGGCGGCGGCTTCGCAGAGCATCTGACGGGCAGCGGCACCGGCCTCTCGCAGGGGTTTCCAATACATACGCACCGAATTGCTGCCTCCGGTAAACTGCGGCCCCAGTTTCGCGTTATCGTGCGGGCCCATTTCGACGAGTACGTTTTTCCAGTCGGCGTCCAGTTCTTCGGCCACCATCATCGGTAGCGACGTCATCACGTTCTGGCCAAACTCTGGGTTAGGGCAAATGAGTTTGATCACGTTGTCGGGCGTGATCTGAATGTAGCCATTCAGTTGCGCCCACTGCTCCGGCAAGTTCAACAACTCCAGTTTATCGGCGGCTATCGCGTTGGATAACCAGCTTACGCTAAGCAACATACCGCCACCCGAGAGTAGAGAAGTCTTTAAGAAAGAACGCCTGTTATATGTAGTTCTGCTTGTTTTCATGGTCAAGGTTCTGATTGCTAGTTAACAACAGGGTGATTACTTCTTAGCCGTTGATTTGATGGCTTCTTTGATGCGTAGGTACGTGCCACACCGGCAGATGTTGCCACTCATAGCAGCATCGATATCGGCATCGGTAGGTTTCGGATTGGTCTTCAGCAATGCAGCCGCGCTCATGATCTGGCCCGACTGGCAGTAGCCACATTGCGCCACGTCGTGTTCAAGCCACGCTTTCTGCACCGGATGATCGCCGTTGACCGACAGGCCTTCGATGGTGGTAATGGCCTGTTTGCCAACCACCGAAACCGGCAGCTGACAGGAGCGAACCGCCGTGCCGTCGAGATGAACCGTGCAGGCTCCGCACTGGGCAATACCACAGCCGTATTTGGTGCCGGGCATGTCCAGATGGTCGCGCAATACCCAAAGCATGGGCGTCGATGGATCGACGTTTACCTGCCTGATTTTTCCGTTAACTTTTAGATTGTAAGTAGCCACAGCGATAAGGTTTATTGGGTAGTAATGAGCGTTTTATAGACGGTATTGATCATTACAAAGATCTCATTTATACTGGTTATAATTGGTAGACAGATTACGGATATTACTACCAATATTACTGATTTCGACGGGGACAGGATGTTCAACGTCTAACGTTCAATGTCTAACGTTGCGCGGCTAATACAAGCACAGCCTCGTTGAGTGGCAACGCGACTTTAGACGTTGAACGCTAGACTTTTGGACTTTGAACTTTAGACCTTAAATCCTTCTAAACACTTCCTCAAATTCCTCGGCGCGGTGTGTCCAGGAATTAGCGCGGGCCATGGCTACTCGGGCTTGGATGCGCTCGGGGCTGTTATCGGTTAGGGCATGCCGGAGGGCTTTGGCAAAGGCTTCGGGCGTGTCGGCTAGCTCAACAATACCCGCAAAATCGTCGAGAATAGAAAAGGGAGTAGACACAACGGGTAAGCCGCCCGCCAGATACTCGTTTATTTTCAGCGGATAAATGGTGTATGTGTGCGCGTTGCAGGCAAACGGGATCATGGTGGCTGACAGCCCGGCCAACAGCGGCGGCAGATCGGCCGGTTGGTGAGGCGGGGTAAACACAACGTTTGGTAACGCGCCAAGCCGCTGAGTGATGGCCGGTTCTTTGATCTCGCCAATAAACTGAAACGTTACGTCGGGCATAGTGCTGACACAGTGTTCCAGAATATCGATGTTCAGTCGGTCGTCGGCGGTGCCGAGGTAGCCAACAACGGGTTTGGCTGGTGGATTTTGCTCGATGAGCTGACGTACCTGACTGAAAAGGGGGAAGTTAACGCCGTTTTTCACGCAAAAGGCATTGGGCTGTAATGCCGATTTGGTGCGCCTCAGAGTTTCGGAAGTGGTCACCACAGCGTTGACCCGACGCAGGTATTCCGGCTCGAACCGGCCGCCGTGCTTGCTCATCCATTTAGAAATGGTGATCTCATCGAAGCAGTAGTAAATGGTACCCGCTTCGTTTAATTTTCCCAGCATCGATAACCCCAATGTAGGGTGCATGCCGTTGATAATCAGTGGATTTTCGAAGTTCAATGAAGCCATAACCTTGCGTAGACCGGCTACGAGTCTACTGGTGTTTATGGCTAAGAGCCGATCATGCGGGCCGGAAGGCATAAAGTTGATGGGCACCATCATGGGCGGTTGCCACACATGAACCACACTACCGTCCTTCCCCGGTTTGGTTGTCAACGGATTATCGAGGCGCAGCACAGATCGCACAGGTACGTCTTTCTGGCGACCAAGCACCCCCATCAGTACATCTTTAGCAGTATGTTGATAGTCGACGTACAGCACCCGATGGCGCACCGCCAATTCGCACATCAGCTGAACAACGGCTTTCTGAAAGTCGCCTTCCCAGGTGGTCTGACCAACGCAGATGATACTATCGAACATAAACAGCAAACTATTTTGATTTCTCCCATCGCATCGCCGAGGCGAAAAGCATGGAATTGATATACATCATGGTACTGGTCGGAAACTGCCCCAGAATTGGGTTAGAGTAGCTAACTACGCATATACCGATGAATTCGCAGAGGAGTACGAGCATCAGTGTGGTCAGCCATGGGTCTTTGATCTGCCAGAGTTGCCATATGCCTGTCAGAATGATGCCTGCGAGCACAAACAGATACAGGCTGAGACCAACGATGCCGGTTTCCATCCAGATTTGAACATACCAGCTATCGGTCGGAATCTGCGAGGCCCAATGCCAGGGTGTAAACCGTTGCCCGGCCCCCGACGAACTACCGATGCCCGCCCCAAAGGGCAGGTCTTTTAAGTAGCCCCGCAGCCGTTCCTGATTTTCGAGCCGGACCAGAAATGATTCATCTTTGGTGGGGTGCAGGGCTGTTCTGATGCGGTAAATCTGGTATACGCCGTCGCCCAGGTGGGTGAAATACAGAATACAGAAAAGCGGAATGCCCACAATGGCACTGTAAATCACGGGCATCAGTTTGCGTTGCAGCACCAGAAAAGCACCAAAGCCACCGATCATAACGAACAGCGACGAGCGCGTGCCCGACACGGCAAATCCCCAGAAAAGTAGCAGGACCAAACCCAGATACAGCCCCCAGTAATACCAGCGTCGTTCGGCCATGAGCAGGATAATGCAGATGAGCGTAACCCCGGCCATTTCGGAGCCAAATTGCCCGGCATCGGAGTAAAACGAAAAACTCCGCAACTGACCCCACAAAATGTGGGTACGTGCTGCGCCCGCCGCCAGCCAGTTCAGCTCGGCCTGTTCCAGACTGATGTATTGTTGCTTGAACCCCCATAGCGCCGCCAGCACCGACCACACCAGCCAGGTCTTTATCAGCAGCCACACATCCTGTTTGGTGATGGGGTTAACCAGTACGATAATAGCGATGAAGAACCAACTCAGCGAAAACGACCGGGCATGGTAAAACCAGGCTGGTGGATACGGTGAATCGGGGTTGAAATACTCGAGAATAGTGTAAAAGCCCCACAGAATGACCAGAAAAAATGCGGGATTTTTCAACCGGTTCCAATCCATGCGGCGGGCGTTGATGAACGTTCCGGCCATTGACAGCACGAGCACCCCATCCAGAATGAGCCCCACCTGCACATCGCTATCCAGAAAACGAGCGGCTCCGATCAGAAAGCTAAGGTTGGCGTAGATATAAACGCCAATGCGCGGTTCCAGCAATACGCCCAGCAGCACCGCAATACCGATGGGAAAAGCGATGACCATCAGGCCGCCCATGATGCCGAATTTGGCAATGAGCATACCCGCCAGCAAAGCCAGTGCACTGCCCAACGCCCCATATATCCAAGGGTTGTAGCGCCACCGGCTGGTCAGTATGGAAAGTTGGTCAAGCATTAGGTGTTTACTTTTCTGAAGTTTGTTGTTTGTTGTTTGTGGTTGCGTTGCTGGATCAACAGTTACGTAGATTAGCAGCGCAACCACAAACCTCAAACAACAAACTTTTCTACACCGCCGATGCCGTGCCGTGTTTCAAATTCCAGAGCGTTGCCTTCAAGAATGCGTTGGCGTGGGCGGCGCGGCCTTTTAGCCAATACGAAGCTACGTGTTTAGGCAGTACTGCAACGGCAAAAAAACCATAAAAAACCATTCGTTGCGCCCACGAGCCATGCCGCCGGATAAACAGAATGCGGTTGCGGGTCAGGTAATAGGTGCGGAGGAGGCTTTCGCGGCCCACTGAAGCCGACTCTTTGTGCCAAACCGTGGCCGTGGGCTGGTATTGAATCAGAAAACCGGCATTGCGGATGCGTTGCGACCAGTCGAGTTCTTCGTAATACAGGAAAAACGCATCGGCAAAACGTCCCACCCGGTCAACTACAGCCCTACTCACCAGCATAGCACACCCATGTGCAAACGGCGACGTACCCGGCTGGTCGAACTGTGGGCCGTCGGGCTGATTGAACCCAACCAGATGCGCTGTGCCGGTAAACATATTCATGGGGCCGTAACCCGCAAACTGCACCAGATTCGGCGCATCGAAAAACCGGATCTTCGGACAAACGACGCCCACCGCCGGGTTTTCCCGAAAGGGTTCGATGAGCTCTGTCAGTAAGTTGGGGTCTAGTTCGGTATCGTTGTTGACGATGAAAAAGTAATCACCCGTAGCCGCGTCGATACCGAGGTTATTGCCCCCCGTAAAACCCAGGTTCTCCTCACTGCGAATGAGCCGCGCGAATGGATATTGGGCCAGATCGAGTTGTGTACTGAGGGCGGGCTCCGAGGCATTATCGACCACGATGACTTCAAAAGCCGGGTACGTTAACTGCCTCACCGATTCCAGAAAGAGTCGGGTCATCTCGGCCTGATTGTAATTGATCGTGACCAGCGAAATGAGGGGAGTGTTCGCACTCATGCGTTGTGGGGGGTGTGCATAAACGACTTGAACGCCTTACGCATATTGAGCAACGCCCGACCAAAACTGATCATCAGCGTGAACACCACACCCAGGTCACGAATGGAAAGACGTTTCCAGAGATAATCGGGAATCGACAGGGCCATGCTCAGAAAGAGTGCCAGCAATAGGCTGAAAAACAGTAGGGTTGTGGCGATGCTGGCGGTGAATAAACAGACGAACGTGGTAAGCAGTAAAATGCCCAGCAGTAAGACCTTCGGCAGGGCCATTTCCTGCACCAGTTTAATGCCGCTGAGCCATTGCCCCGCCAGCAAATTACGCATGCCGGGTCGGAAATAGTCGGCCACAAATTGCCATTGGGCGGCAATCCAACGGGTACGTTGTTGCTCGAAAACCGCCCGTTTGGCCACTTTTTCGTCGTAGACATACGCCTTTTCGAGGTAACCGATCTTATGACCACCAACCGCTAGTTTCATAGCCAGTTCTTTATCGAACCCGCCAATGGTGGTGAGGTTGTCCATCGCTGCCTGCATCAGACCCAGTTCTACGGCCATACCCGACCCGATAATGGTGGCCGACAGACCCGCCGCCCGGTAGCCTTTACGGGTGATGTGATTGTTGATTTCCTCGCTGACAGCATCAAGCAGCGCCACCCGCGAACTGTCGGATGTTGTGATGTTTTTGGCTACCCGGTGCCCCTGCACCGCTCGCCAGCCCTGCGCAAACGCGGTGTTTATTCGGCTCAGAAAATCGGTGGCCAGATGGTTATCAGCGTCGGCCACTACCACAATATCATAGTCTGCGGTCGATAACGTACCCAACGCGGCGTTCAACGCTTTGGTCACGGTGGATACCTCGAAGGAGACGGGGAGAACACGTACGGGTAGTTTAGCCAGCGCCTCGAGCGTGTGTGGCTGAAACGAATCGGCAATAACAATGAGGTCGTAGTGGGTGGTGGGATAATCCTGTTTCAGATTGGCCTGAACCGATTCCAGAATGACGGCATCTTCTTTATAGGCTGGCACCAACACGGCAATTCGTCGGTAAGGCTGATCGGGACTGGCGGGTTTATCGTCGGCCCGGCCAAGACGGCCCATGAAGGCGTAGAAAAGGTAGTGGAGCGTGTTGAGAGCCAGGAAGCTAAAGAAAAGGCTAACAAGTAGCTGAAAAACGGTTTGCATAATACTAACCTACAGGGTCATATGAAAAGATACTGTAGGTTTGAAGGTTCAGTGATTTAGACGGTAAAACGCGCATTCAGTAACATCAAGAGCCCGTCAAAAAATTACCTACTCTTCTCGCTTTTTGTAGTAGCGGATCATTTCACCGTAGCCCATACCCATCGAAAAACCGGTGATGGCTTGGGCAATGCGTTTGGCTTTCGTGTCTGCCGTTTTCGCGCTGTCAATCCACTTCGTGTAATAGCGCTGATGTCCAGGTGGTAATGTGTTGAAGAAGGCCTGCGCGGCCGGGTCATCATCCAGGCAAGCCAGTAAATCGGCTGAGTGGGTAAACGGGTCATCATCAACGTCGAGCGACAGCGTCACTGCAGCGCCTTCTTCTTTGCGAATCGCCCGCCGCATGGCCACGTTGACAGGCAGTACAAACGTGCCATCGCCGATCGGAATCAAAGCCACCTGCCGAAGTGGGTGCTTATCAAGCAGCCCCTTTACCCTGAACGAGGTACGTTGACCGGGCTTTAACAGTTCAGCCAACTCTACCGGTATTTCGACGTAGGTCCAGCCGGTTTTTTCGCCGTTCTGACCGTATTTCAGTAGGGTTGTCTTGAATGTGATGGGCATCAGTACACCTGGTCACTCCACTTCTGTCATGGAACGCCAAATTGATTTGGCTGCTGATTGTATAAAGCCGGGGCCTTCGGTTTTTCCCTCATTGAATTCGAAAGTGTAGCCGTCGGGATCTAACACAGAAAGCGTTGTTATTCCCGTCGACATATTCTGCCTTGATGTAGCTATTCCTCGCTGACGAAGTTGCTGTTCGGTTTTCTTTAACGAACTGACCACCAGTGCCAGGTTTGTACCGGCAGGCCGGTTCGATTCTGCCCGCCCTTCAACAAGCCGAATCTGCTGACCGCCACCAATCTGAAACCAGGCCTGGGAGCTGGCTATGCCGCTGGGTACAGCCACCGGTTTCAGGCCAAGTACGTTGTTGTAGAAAGGAATACTGACAGCCAGTGATTTTACCGGTAACACAACATGGCCATATCGTTGAATACCCAGCCGTTCCTGTCCAGCCGCCGCCAGCGAGATGAGCAGCAGCACGACGGTTAATCGTTGTTTCATGCGTTGATTTTTTTCGTTGGCAAGTTACTGGTTCAGGTACGTTATCCCCACTACCCACCCGCCAATAGATGCCAGCCGGGTACGTTCCCGTTGCATGATCTCGCTAAAAAAAGCATTATTCAACAATATGCCCCACAAATTGGGCTGTGTTGTCAATAACAGCACCGCCCCGTCGGAAACCAAGTCCACAGGCTTCACCCGCAAAAAAGACCCCCGCCTGGTAGCGATTCCCCGCTTCATCTTTCGGGAACTCGATGTATTGCTGATAGATGGCAGCCTGATCGCCGTAGTCGCCACCGACGGTTTGGGTAGCCTGTCCGGTTTCGTCGAGAATACGTACGTTGGCCCCTTCGCGCCCAAACAATACTTTCTCTACCGATGCCTGACCGGGCAGGGGTTCGGTACTGGTTTCAAGCAAGAGTGGGTGGTACGGAAACAACTCCCAAAGAATCTTCAGCATGTATTTAGACTGGAATAGCAACGCGTAGGCGGGGTTCAGAATCACCACTTTACGCTCTTTTACCAGTTGGGTCAATATAGTAGCCAGTTCGGGCTCGTCGTGGCCGATGTATTCCCAGGGAATAAGCTTAAACCAGAAATCGAAGCGGGTGAAGGCTCCATTTTCGAAGCGGTAGATGCCTTCGGTGGCTGAAAATTCAACCTCGTCGATATAAGCGAAAGCTGCCTCGAAACCCGCTTCTCGGGCCGCTTCACCCAGCAAGGCCACGTTAGCATCGTCTTCGGGCGAGTCGCGCATGGCCGAGAGTAAAATCGTAGGCGTCAAGTCCGAATTTTGCGCCTTTATTTCCTCGAATTGGGCCACTAATGCTTCAAAAACAGCATTTACCTGCTGACTTTCATCCAGCCCGTTAGCCTTTAAGTGAGCGTATTGCACCACCGCCGTTTCGGGCAGGCACGTAGCCGTATCGGCGTTAAACTCGATGAGCTTGATACCCGGATCGTCGGCAACAGCACTCTTGACGCTCCCTGCCAGATCGAACCGGCCATAGAGCAGAATATTCCGCTCATCGTCCCACGAATGGCGAATGAGGTCGACGAGGTTATCGGGAATGCCCAGTTCAGCAAATCGCTCCTGATCAATAACGTGCTGACCAGCTTCGACCAGCATTTCGAACAGCCGGTTGGCCGATTCGGCGTAGTGCATGGCCTCGTTCACGTTGAGCTGAACAACTTCGTTGGTCAAATAAGGCAGGGTATCGGTGCCCAGCATCCAGTCCCAGCCAATCTGCCGCAACTGCGCATCGGGGGATTGGGGGAGGGGTTTGAGAGAAATCATTACGGTAAATGAGTTTGTTGTTTGTGGTCTGTGGTTTGTTGTTGCGCTGCTAAGTCATCAGTTACGTGGACTGGCAGCGCAACAACAAACCACAGACCACAAACAACAAACTCATTTACCCCGAAAATCCCCGTCCGCCTGAGCCGCGGCTGAAGAAACCGCTACGGCCACCGGAAGGTCGACTGGTTACAACGCGTGATGAGGTAACATTCCGGCCCAGTTGCTGCGACCGGCCGTAAGCCGCCTGATTAGCGTAGGCACCCGAGCTAAACCGTTGTTCATTGAAGCGCGGCGTCATGCTGCGACCCAGCATATAGCCCAGGCCACCCCATAGCAACACATTCGATAAGCCGTTTGAATGGTGTTGACCATACGAACCTGGATCGTTGAAATACCGGCTCGTCGATGGATCGTTTTGCACCAGTTTCCGGGCTGTTTCTACGCTTAGCGTGTCGGTGTGGCCGTCTTTATACTTCACAATGGCTCCCGATTCGCTTGGCGCGGCTTCTGCTTCGTCGGTAATTTTAAATTCGCCGGGAGCGGTCTCGGTAATGACCGAACGGACGCCTTTTTTAAAGGTAACGGTCTCTTCGGCAGGGCCTTCGCCATAGCTGCCCTCTGCTTCGTCAGAGCGGTTGTTGCCGCAACTTTGCAGCAGTACCGACCCGTTGAGAAGGGCAATGGTGAGCGTTGTACCCAGGGTTATGTCTTTAACGCGCCGTAAAAGCGTGCCTTTTCTGATTGTGGTCATACGGTAAGGAGCTTGTCTTAATATACTAAACAACAATCAGCTAGTGCTGGTTGCAACCGCTTTCGGGCGGGCGGTTGCGGGGCGGGGCAAGCGATAAGTAGGCGGGGTGAGTGGGAGACAGTTGAGAACAATCCTGTTAGCTGATCAGCCCTTGTACATATGCCTGAACAGCTTTTAAGATTCGCTGTTTGACCTGTGGCCAAGTTGTATTCTGTAAATCGATTGGGTCTTCCTGTTCATCGGCGTCATCGAAGTAAACCAGCGAACGAACCACTTGACTAGCGTCACTTTGAGGGTACTTTTTAGAGTAGAAGCTAACCATTTTGGCAACTGAGTAGTCTGGAAGAAGCCGGTCAATATCCCAGAAATCCTTTTTGGCACCACGCCCCGCCACTGCGCCTAGCTTCATAGCTATTACATCTGGTAATGAAACTAACCGAATGCCATCAATCAAGTCGACAGGCTCTATGTGTGCATAGTTATGACGAATCAAGTCCACTTTGACTCCGTCAATAATAAATAGCAAGGTTTGCTTGCGGGCTTCAAGTTCATGCGCTTCGCTGAACTGTTCGCGAATAGCATCCTGCACCGCCAATAGGTCGAATGATTCTGGTGAGAATAAGTCTAGATCAATAGAAATACGGTGCCCTAACCGTAGCGATAGGTTTGTTCCGCCAACCAGTGAAAAATCGGCAAGCTCAGGAATGGCGAGAAGACGATTCAGGAGTTCCAGGGTAGGTTTTGCGACTGTCTCCGTGTGTAGCATACAAAGTTTTGGGGTGACAGGTCGAATACGACGCACAAAAAATTGAGCACGTCTTTTTTTAGGTTGGCTGCCTTTATGATCTCCTGTCGGAATCGGTCTGTACCGTAAAAGCGAACCATAGCAATAAAGTCAGCCCAAGTGCCATAATTGGCTACTTTCTCCATGACGAACAGAGACCGTTGTTCAAAGTCAATTTTTTCAAAGTCAATATCCCAAAAGGCTGTTGCCGAAATAAGAGGGCGTTCGTGTGCTGTCATTGATTTACGCTGATTACCTGCTAATGTAAGCTGTGTAGGGCTTAATTTACGCTTTTTTGTTATCCCGACCGCACCGGCGGACCGGTCGGAATGACAAAAAAGCGACTACCCCGCTAACTCCATGGCCAGGAACTTGCCGGTGTAGCTGCCTTTGGTTTTGGCGACTTTCTCGGGGGTGCCTTCCGCAATGATGGATAAGCTGTTTGATATTACAATTCTAACATATATAACTTTTTTCAAACAAAAATATACATATAAAGTCATTTTTTATAAAAGGGGGGAGCCTTGCAAGCATACTGTTTGTAAGGCTCCCCCCTTTTATAAAAAATGACTTTATATGTCAGTACCATATTGAACGTAGAAAGTCGTCGAATGTAAATCATTTCTAACTTAAAAGTATGTTTTGATAATGAACAGAAAGAACTTTCTCAAAAATGCCACCATTCTGACCGGAGGCTTCGCTGTACTAGGATGCGAAAAATCATTGATTTCAGATTTGATCCCGAATGACAACGGAGAGTCTTTAACCGTTGATGAGGCGCAGAATTGGTTTCAGAACACCTACTTGAGAGGGCCTGCCGGTGCTCGTCTGGCAGGAGAAAAAGGTGGGCACAAACGGATAGCGGAATGGGGTAAGGCTAATAAATATAAAGAGCCGGGTAAGCAGGAGTTTGTTTGGGCACCTGTTAGCTATGAAAATGAAAATCGACCTGCTTTGCTGGCTTGGAATGAGTCAACGAGTTACAAGGAGAAGCTGGCAAAGTATTTTGTTCAGCCACTAGTAGAAGGAATTGTCGTGTTAAAGGAAAAGGGAGTAACAAATGCTTTTTTGGTACAGATAGCCTACGATGCTGTTTCTCTAAGAATGAAAGGCAAAATAGCTCGTGAGGATTTTCGGGATGGTTAACCAAGGCTGACTGGAATGACCACTTCATTGATGCTATCGAGTTTAAAGACGGCAAGAGAGTTAATTACTATGTCAACCAAGATAGTAATTCTAAAAACGGTCGTCTTCAACAATGTGCACCTGTAACCGTGACTTATCAAACCGTTACAGGTGTGTCGTGCGGCCCAAATTGTAGTGACATTACTGTTACCTTGCATACAGAGACTCAATATGTATGCACTGGAGACTTTGTCACCTATACTGGGGGCTACTACGGATCTTATTATGACCCAGGGTTCACGTACAGTGGCGGGGGCAATGTCTTCTCAAGTATCAACTCATTTAATTTAAGAACGGCCATAAATGACCCATATAGCACTGCACGAACTCAATTTAGTCAAACCTTAAAAGATGCTGCAAATGCTGTTGGTTTAGCGGCAGGTCTACGTGGACTCACTGTAGATGGTGCTCAAGCTATAGCAGGGGCAATAGGAGCAGATTTGACGGCCTTTTCTTCTTCAACAGTAAAAATTCTAGGTAGGTCAGTTGCTATTCTTGGCTTCGCGACTAGTGCAGGTGCTCTGTATATGGGAATTGCAGAAGACGGTTTCACACTAGACAAAGACGGTTGGAATGCAGCCCAGACGATACTAGGGGGCGTAGGCGTTGTTTTAGCATTCACTTCAGCAGCTCCTATATTTGCTGTGGCGGTAGGGGTAGTCTCAATAGGAATAGCGATTGGGACTACCAACGTCAAACCCGAGGAGCTGTAATTGATTCTGTGAAGTAGTTAAAAACGCTTCTTGATATATGCTATGAAGTACATTCTCCTAACGATAAGAGATTATCATATTGTAAGCTTTCGCAAACGGGGTGATTCAGAAGATGAAGTCTACTCAAATACAAAGCAGGCAATGGTCGCCTGGTTTGCTGGCTGGTATGTAGCTTTTCTCGCTGGTGTCGCAGTGATATCACACAAGTTAGGCTTCAGGCCTGTTTTCGACCATAGCCTGTTGACTGCTTTGATAGTAGGGCTACTTTTACTAACTCCTTATGTATTAGTCATGTGGGCATTTACCGAAAGGATTATGCACTTTCCTGAACTTGTTAATGAAGTAGCTTCTCCTAAAAAGTCGGCCTGGATTGCATGGTCTATTGTGTTAATTGGCCTTTTAATGATTGGCATTGTGCCAATTGTTCTTGAGGCAATCGTACCTGTCCAGCCGCCGAGGTAGGTAGGTTTGGTATTCGTAACACGGACTTCAGTCCGTTTTTGATGGAGTACAAAAACGGACTGAAGTCCGTGTTACGTTGCCAACTCCATCGCCAGGAACTTGCCGGTGTAGCTGCCTTTGGTCTTGGCCACTTTCTCGGGGGTGCCTTCGGCGATGATCTCGCCGCCTTTGTTGCCGCCTTCGGGGCCTAGGTCGATCACGTGGTCAGAGACTTTGATCACGTCGAGGTTGTGTTCGATTACCAGCACCGTGTTGCCTTTGTTCACCAGCTTTTGCAACACGCCGAGCAATAAGGCAATGTCCTGAAAGTGAAGGCCCGTAGTGGGTTCGTCCAGAATGTACATGGTCTTGCCCGTATCCTTCTTCGACAGTTCTTCGGCCAGTTTCACCCGCTGTGCTTCGCCGCCCGATAGCGTTGTGGCGTGTTGACCGAGCGTGATGTAACCGAGGCCCACGTCGCTGAGCGTCTGCACTTTACGAATGATCTTGGGTTGGCTCTGGAAAAACTCAAGCGCCTGTTCAACGGTCATGTCGAGCACATCGGCAATGGATTTGCCTTTGAACCGAACCTCCAGCGTTTCGCGGTTGAAACGTTTGCCTTTGCAGGTTTCGCAGGGTACGTGAACATCAGGCAGAAACTCCATTTCGATTTTCTTCATGCCCGCACCTTCGCAGTCTTCGCAGCGTCCGCCTTTCACGTTGAACGAGAAACGACCCGGCTTGTAACCCCGGATTTTGGCTTCCGACAGTTCGGCAAACAGCGTGCGAATCTCCGAGAACATACCTGTGTAGGTGGCCGGGTTCGAGCGCGGGGTACGTCCAATCGGCGACTGATCAACTTCAATGACCTTATCCAGAAACTCCAGCCCTTCCACGCTCTTGTGCGGCATCGGCTCGCGCTTCGATTTATAGAAATGGCGGTTAAGCACCGGAAACAGCGTATCGTGAATCAGCGACGATTTGCCACTGCCCGACACACCCGTAATGCTGATCATGCGGCCAAGTGGTAGTTTTAGCGTGGCGTTTTTCAGGTTGTTACCCGTTGCTCCTTTGATAATCAGGAATTTACCACTGCCTTTTCGCCGCTCGTCAGGTACGTCGATGTTGGTTCGTCCGCTCAGGTAGTTGGCCGTGGTGCCGCCTTTCTGAATGAACTCGGTAGGCGTTCCGTAGCTCACCACCTGCCCGCCATGCCGACCCGCGCCGGGACCAATATCCAGGATATAATCCGATTCGAGCATCATGTCTTTATCGTGTTCAACGACCAAAACAGTATTGCCAAGATCGCGCAGGTTTTTCAGCGATTCGATCAGTTTTACGTTGTCGCGTTGATGGAGACCAATGCTCGGCTCATCCATAATGTACAGTACGCCAACGAGTTGGGTGCCAATCTGTGTGGCCAGCCGAATGCGTTGCGCTTCCCCGCCCGATAGCGTTTTCAGCGACCGGTTCAGCGTCAGGTAGTCCAGCCCAATATCGACCAGGAAGCCAATGCGTTTCCGGATTTCTTTCAGAATCTCTTTGGCAATGGTATTCTGCCGGTCGGTCATCCGGCTTTCTACATCAACAAACCACTCGGCCAGTTCGGTAATGTCCATGTTGGCCAGTTCAGAGATGTTTTTCCCGGCGATACGGAAATACTGCGATTCCTTTTTCAGTCGGGCTCCATTGCATTCCGGACAGGTATTGATGACCAGAAAATCGCGCAGCCACTCCTGAATTTTATCAGAACCCGTCTCCTGCTGGCGTTTCAGGAAGTTGACAATACCTTCAAAACGTACCGGCCCAACCGTACGGCTAATCTCTTCGGCAGACTGCTTTTTGCTGGAATCGGCTACCTCTTCCTCGGTGCCATGCATCAGAATATGCAGCAGTTCGGGCGGGTATTTGCTGACGGGCGTGGTCAGGTTCATCTTGAATTTTTTCAGGATGACTTCCACTTCCTTGAAGAACCATAACTCGCGGTATTCGCCCAGTGGTGCAATAGCTCCCCGGCTAATACTCAGCGACTTGTCGGGAATAACCGATTCTTCGGTGATCTCTTCCACGACGCCCAGACCCTGACAGGTGGGGCACCAGCCATAGGGCGAGTTGAACGAAAACGAGTTGGGCGATGGCTCATCATAGCTGATGCCCGACTCGGGATCCATCAGGTTCTGCGAGAAAAAGTGCAGCTTGTCTTTGTAATCGAGCACCTGAATGGCGCCTTTTCCCTGCTTCAACGCCGTAGCTACCGACTGACTCAGCCGGAAGCGGTCGTCCAGCGTCGGAATCAGCCGATCGATCACGATTTCGATGTCGTGGACCTTGTAGCGGTCGACCTGCATTTTCGGCACAATGTCCTGAATCACGCCGTCGACCCGCACTTTGGTGTAGCCGAGTTTGGCAATCTGCACGAACAACTCGCGGTAATGCCCTTTCCGGCCACGTACCACCGGGGCCAGCAGCGTGGTCTTTTTGTTGGCATGTAGTTCCAGCAGCGTATCCACGATCTGATCCTGCGACTGCCGAATCATTTTCCGGCCTGTTGCATACGAAAAGGCTTCACCCGCACGGGCATAAAGCAGCCGCAGGAAGTCGAAGATTTCGGTAGTGGTGCCGACGGTTGAACGAGGGTTTTTCGACGTCGTTTTCTGTTCGATAGAAATCACCGGACTGAGGCCATTGATCTTGTCGACGTCGGGCCGTTCCATATCGCCCAGGAAGGAGCGGGCATAAGCCGAGAAGCTTTCCATATAACGCCGCTGTCCTTCGGCGTAGATGGTATCGAACGCCAGCGACGATTTGCCCGACCCGCTGATGCCGGTTACGACAACCAGCTTGTTGCGGGGAATGGAAACATCGATGTTTTTAAGATTATGTTCACGGGCTCCGAGCACGTCGATTTGCTCATAGCCAGTTAGTTGCACGTCGGTAAGTGGTGAGCGATCAGATTGGGTCGATGGCTCGGCTACCGGCGTATTATGGGTTGTTTGTTGTTCCTGCGTCACGTGGTCAAGAAGGCTGCTCAGAATGGGCGGGCCTATTCTTAAAATCAACACTCATTCGCCGGGTGGAGTTTCAGAAACAGCAAGATTGGGGGAAGGAGCGGTTACTTGTATGACCTATACAACTGGTATGTTTGGTCAAACTCGTAGAGAAGTTCGGTCTTCTCTATATTTCCAACCGGTATAATTACAGAAGCGTAGAGCATCGTCCCGGCTGCGTCGATTACATAATCATAATTTCGAAAAGGAATTGATGGTTTGTGCGGAACCAATTGTCGAAGGTACGTTTGCGCGCTAACTGTCGCCCGTCAAGGCTCTCGCAAACATATAGGAGAACAGCAGATGGGTCTCTGAATAACTCATTCAATGAATGAAGAATTGTATCTGCCACACGAGAGTCGACAGGGGGCTTGTTTGTACCAGATGCATAAAAGCTAAATTCATACACTGTTGATTGATAAGCGTGGGCAGTTGCATGAACCGAAACTTCGAACGTGATTAAGTAGTCTATACCATAATCAGACGTAAAAAGATATGAGCCGTCTGGTTGCTCACTTATTGGATATGGGTTGAACAAGCTTCTTGTTTTTTTGCGTAAACACGTCCTTGTTTCCCTTCCTTATTTCGTTGATAATAGCGTTCTTCTCATCGACTTTATCGATTATGTACTGCTCGAATTTAGTCAATGTGGTATTTTTCTCAGCTGGATTCATCGCCGTATTTTATTAAGTAACAGGCAAGTTAGATACCCGAGTTCATTCTTCAATCAATTGCCATTAGCCACTTCCGGACATACTAGTCCTGGTAGGTGCCACCGTAGGTTAGTTCGCCTGCCTTTACGGCTATTGGCAGTCTGTTTGCGGCGGGTGGAATGGGGCAGGCATAGCCTGATTTGTAGGCGCAGTAGGGGTTATACGCTTTGTTGAAATCGAGCACGAGTTTACCATCCTCAATTTGCCCGGTCCGCAGATCGATGTAGCGGCCTCCGCCGTAGGTTTCCTTACCGGATGTAGCGTCGGTGAATGGGAGGAAGAGGTAATCGCGGTAAAGGGGGTTATTGGCCAGATTAAGGCTTTTGTACACCGTTAGTTGGCAAGGTTTACCGTTGAGCGTGAAAGACAGGGTGGCGTACGGCGCTTCCGGAGCGGTTCTGCTGGCCATCGACGTAGGCAAATCAATGGGTGCCGAACCGGATAGACGTTGCACCGTAGCCGTAACCCGATAAGCAGAATCGGCCGGGTAGAAACGAAGCAGCGAAACGGCTTTCTGTGATTGTAACGGGCTATTCTTCGTGCTCAGAAACTCAGCCTTGTAGTGTTCCCTATGCGCCGCAATCTGCTGATCGAACGGTGTTTGTGCCCCGGCTGTCAGGCTAAGCATCGAGAAAAAGAGGAGGTATAGGCGCATAATAGGTGGTTTACTTGTTGCCATCTACTTTGGCAGACGGGCGCGGAGAATCTTGTAGTGTCAAGGCAATCTGCTGGTTGTTGGTCAAAGCCTGCCCCGGTTCCAGCGACTGGCTCACTACTTTACCCCGTCCCTGAGCAATCACGCGCATTCCCCGGTTTTCGAGCAGCGGAAGGGCATCGCGCAGGGGTAAGCCACGCACATCAGGGATACGGTCTTTACGGACGTGTAAACTTCTCCAGGTTCCTCCTTCGCCGCGACGTACCCAGCCTTCGGCACCGGGTTGACTGTCTATGTTCAGTTCCCCACCAATCGTGTGCAGATCATCGGCATAACCGGCGGTGGCCAGCATAGACCCTTGTGGCGTTTTGCGTTTTTTCACCCGCATTGGGGCGTGAATGTCAATATCGTAGGCATAAATACGATCGGCCACTTCTTTAAACACCGGGGCCGACACACTACCCGCGTAGAGCAACCCCGCATACTCGCCATGCGGATTGTCGACCATGGTGAGTACCGTGTATTTGGGCTTGTTGGCGGGGAAGTAGCCAATGAATGAGGTATAATATCGGCCTTTCTGGTATTGGCCATTGTATATTTTCTGGGCTGTACCTGTTTTGCCTGCAATGGAATAATGCGGATTCTGCACGTTGCGGGCCGTGCCATGCGTGACCACACCCTCCAACATATTCTGTACCTTCCGAATGGTTTCGGGCGAAGCAATCGGGTTGGGTGACGTGTAGGGTTGTGTTTCTTCAATCACTTCGCCCGCCAGCTTCACCTGTTTCACCAGCATGGGACGTACCCACTTCCCATCATTGGCCACGGCATTATAGAAAGTCACCATTTGTAGGGGCGTCAACTGCATTTCGTAGCCATACGACATGAACGTGAGCGAGGTTTTACTCCAGCCTTTCATGTCGGGGTTGCGCATAACGGGTGGCGTTTCGCCCTTCATATGAATGCCCGTGGGGCGGTTCAGGTGAAATTTGCGCAGGTATTGGCAATACAGATCGGGGCGGGAATAGAAATAGCTTTGCATCATCAGGTGAATGCCCACGTTCGACGATTTTTCAAACACCTGCTGAGCTGTAATACTGCCCGATGCGCCTCCCTTTGAATCGGCTATTTCAACACCGTGGTACCGTACCGAGCGATCGCCCGTATGAATCATTTTCTCCGGGTAAATCGCCTTTTCTTCCAGTAGAGCCATCATGGTGGCCAGCTTGAAGGTGCTCCCCGGATCGGTTCGACCAGCCAGGGCGTGATTGAAATTTTCGATGTACCCAGTCCCTTTCTTGGTCAGATTCGCCAGCGCCCGAATTTCGCCCGTCTGCACGTCCATAACAATCACGCAACCTTTGTCAGCGTCGTATTTCACCAGCGCGTTCTTCAAGGCCGTTTCAGCAATATCCTGAAAATTAACGTCGATCGTTGTGTGCAGATCGAGGCCGGGTTCGGGCTTCATATCGGGGCCATCGTCGACCGGTTTTTTTACGCCGCCCGCCAGTACTTCAACCAGGCCAACCGCATTTTTCCCGGCCAAAACAGATTGGAAAGAAGCTTCGAGGCCCATTTGCCCTTTCATGGTTGCCTGATTCAGGTCGCCCACCGTGCGCAGGGCCATTTGCCCGTAGGGATGGTAACGTTCGTAATAGGCCCTTAGTCCGCCGCCCCGTGCCGATAGTTTTTTGGTTGCCCGGAAGAACGGCCAGGTCAGCATTTTCTGCCGTTCTTCATAAGAAATACGCCGGTGATTGAGCAGCAAATATTTGCGTCCACTCTGCCGTGCCGCCCGCACCATTCCTGTGTATTCACGCGCCGATCTGTCGCGGAATAAGCCCGACAGCAACACGCCCAGCGAATCTACTTTACCGTTAAAATAAGCCTCTTTGGCCACGCGCGGGTCAATACCAACTTCGTAGGTGGGCAGCGACGTAGCTAGCAAACTACCGTCGCGGGCGTAGATGTCGCCGCGTTTGGCCCGAATGGTATCCTGCCAAATCTGAGAGCCATTGAGCCGTTCGTGCCAATACTTGGCCGTTGTCTCGCCTTTCTTTTTAAAGGTGGCGAAATACTGCATATACACCAGTCGAGCGGTGATGGCGACGCCCAGTAGCACCAAAAAATAGAAGGCGTGCCGCGAACGGATGAGGAATTCTTCTTTGATGTTCATCGCTGCAAATGAGCGAATGAGTGACTGAGCGAATGAGTGAATATTGCTTTCGCCAGAGGCAATACAGGCGTAAGCAATATTCACTCATTCACTCATTCACTCACTCACAATTAGTTTCGTTGGTGGGCTTTGGCTGTCGAGTAGGCTATCGGCCAATACGCGCTTGCTGAGTTCGGATTGCTTGCTGTTGCGGGCCAAAGCGGCTTCGAGGGTAGTAGCCTGGGCGCGCAGTTCGTCTACATCGGTACGGGTGCGGTGAATGCGGCGAACCAGTCGTTCGGCGTTGTGATTCAGGCCGATGTAGAGCACCAGCAGAAACGTCACCCACAAAATGCGGTTGATGTTGCGAATGGGCCAGGCATTGTCTGACCCAAACAATCGATCGAATCCCATAACCTCATTGATCCATAGAGCAATACGGTTCTGTTTTCGTTTGCGCCGCGTCGGCTTCACCGGCGGCTGATGCTTGAACGTGTTGAGGGCCATGGGGAAGGAGGAAAGGGAGGAGGGAGGAAGGGGAGAACGGAGGAAGGAGAATATAGCAGAGCTACCCTTTCTTCCCTCCTCCCTTTCCTCCTTCCTCCCCCTTTTCTGCTATTCTCAGTTTTGCTGATCGTGCTCTTGGGTTGCGGGCTACTTCTTCGGGGCCAGCTTCAACGGGTTTACGCGTGACGCCGTGCAGGGGCTTTATCTCGTTGCCGTACAGATCTTTCTCGACCTCACCCGAAAACTTACCTTTGTTGATGAAGTTCTTCACCAGCCGGTCTTCCAGCGAATGGTAGCTCATCACCACCAATCGTCCGCCGGGGGCGAGCACCTCGGGCGTTTGTTCCAGAAACTCTTCAAGCACTTTCAACTCGTCGTTCACTTCGATTCGCAACGCCTGAAACACCTGGGCAAAGTACTTGTTCTCTTTGCCGCGTGGGGCGCATCGTTTCAACGCATCTTTCAGGTCGTTGATTGTCTGAATAGTCTGATTGGCGCGGGCCGAAACCAGGGCAGCGGCGGCGGTGCGGGCGTTGGTTAGTTCGCCATACATGCCCAGAATACGGTGTAAGTCGGCTTCCGGGTACGAGTTCACCACCTGTTTGGCGGTCAAGTCGCCCTGCTGGTTCATCCGCATATCGAGGTCGGCTTCGAAACGCGTAGAAAAGCCACGGTCTGGTGTATCAATCTGGTGCGATGAGATGCCCAGATCGGCCAGAATACCATCTACCTGCCGCACCCCGTAAAGGCGCAAATAGCGTTTTAGGTTGCGAAAGTTAGCCGCAATAAAAGTCAGTCGGGAATCGTCAATAGCGGCGGCATTGGCGCGGGCGTCGGGGTCCTGATCAAAGACCAGTAATTTGCCTGCGTTGCCTTTCTCGTCGGGCACCATCGCATTGAGAATAGCCCGACTGTGTCCGCCGCCGCCAAAGGTTACATCAACGTAGACCCCGCCCGGTTTGAGGGCGAGCCCGTCGATACATTCGGCCAGCATAACGGGATTATGGTACTCGGTAGTCATAGGGTGCGGGTTAGTTAGGCTCGTTGAGAAAGCCTTTTACAAACTTAACAAAACCCGCTCACCTCACCAGCCTTAAAGCGATGACAAGTTTTCTCAACGGGGCGTTGGCAACACACATGTCTACCGAAGAACGTACCTGCTTGTTGTCGCGTCTTGATCTATTGCGCGTAGGGCAGTTTGCCCGTGATAACGCCATCATCTCGCAGGCGTTTTGCAATCTGATAGGCCGAGGGGACGTGTCCGCCCGGTGCCTGAGCAATTGCTTTCCAGAACGGCTTTTGAGTGCTAGCATCGGTCATTTCGATCAATACCTCGTCGGTCGACGTGATGTAGTCGCCAGAGCCGGTTGTGTAATTGCGGTAAGGATTGATGGTTAGTACTACCTGGCTTTTGCACTGATTCAACCGATTGTTGATTATTGTGTCTGGCTTTCCAAGGGTCAACGGACCTGCTTCGACCACGCACACTTCGTAGTTGGGAGGCAGCACATTGAGGAAGTTAGTAAGGTAGTTTGGTTTCATGTTTGGAAGCTTTGACACCACCAATACACGCGTGAATTCGGGGATAGACGCTCGGTCGACGTTGCTTTTGAACGAAACGCAGCCGGTAAGCAGAGCGAGAAGAAGAAGAAGTGTAACAACTCTCATGGTTAACGTAGTTTTGCGGAATAGGCCCTATGCTTTTTTTATCAGTCATGAGATGTTGCATGGGGCCGATGGTTTAACCAACGAACCTCTTTTTCGCGTGAACGGGAACAACCTCTTTTGCTGTTGCCCATGTTGAAAAATAGAGCTTCGTTGCCTGGCTGATATCGCATGAAAAACAAACTTACCTACGTCGTTGCGACCTTATTGAGTATTCCTTTTCTGACCAGTTGCCAATCAGGAAAAACGGTGAAAACCGGCGTGTGGCGGGCAACGCTGGAAACAAGCGGTGGCCAACTACCATTCGGCCTCGACATAAAACCAGCTACCGAAGCAAATAAGTACACCGTTTTTGCCGTCAACGGAACCGAACGCCTGCCTATGGACGAGGCAACGCTGCAAGGCGATACCCTTCGTATTCCGATGGGGTTATTTGAGTCGGAACTGGTGGCGAAGGTAGACGGCGACAAGCTGACGGGCGTTTGGCGGAAACGGCGTGTGAAAGACGAGTATCAGGTGGTGCCGTTCTCGGCGCAGTTCGGGCAAACATTCCGGTTTGCCGAATCGGGAGAAAAGCCATCGGGCGATGTGTCGGGTAAATGGCAAACCGTGTTTCGGGCCGAGGGTACCGATGGCGCACCGGGCGATACCACGGCCGCCGTGGGCGTATTCGAGCAGAAAGGCAACGAGGTTTCAGGTACGTTCCTGACGCCAACCGGCGATTATCGCTATCTGGCTGGTAACGTATTCGGCGATAGTCTGTTACTGTCCTGTTTTGATGGTAGTCACGCGTTTTTGTTTAAAGCCAGGAAGGGCACTAACCAAACGTTGACTGGTGTATTTCACTCTGGCCCCACCTACCGCGAAACTTGGACGGCTACCCTGAATCCAAACGCATCGCTGCCCGACCCGGCTACGTTAACGTACCTGAAACCCGGCAAACCGTTCTCGTTTGCTTTTCCCAACCCCTCAGGAAAAACCGTATCGCTGGCTGATCCGCAATTTAGGGGCAAGGTAACCGTGGTGCAGATTATGGGTTCGTGGTGCCCCAACTGCATGGACGAAACAAAGTTTCTGGCGCCCTGGTACATCAAAAACAAAGCACGCGGTGTAGAGGTAGTAGGGCTGGCTTTTGAAAAAACGGCCGATCTGGCGGAGTCTGGGCCAAAACTCACCCGCATGAGCGAGCGATTCCAGATACAGTACCCTCTGTTGTTGGCTGGCGTAAATGATAAAGCGGAAGCCGCTAAAGCACTGCCAGCCCTGAGTAGTGTTGTTGCATTTCCAACTACGATTTTCGTCGATAAAAAAGGGGCGGTGCGGCATATTCATACCGGCTTCTCCGGGCCGGGGACCGGCATCTACTATGACCAGTACGTAGAAGAGTTCAACCGGTTGATTAATAAGCTTTTGGCAGAATAATGACTGCCCGAATTGACATTTGATGCTAGCCGTTGTCTAACGAATAGCCTACAGATGAATGCGTATATACGTCGGCACAAAAAACCTGTGTATCTACACTTACTTTTATCTGAGGAAAAATAACTCGTCATTTGTTTTCGTACTTAAAGTCCCCAAACGCATGAAATTTCTACTCATTCCTGTAGCCGCTCTGTTGAGCCTATCGGCTGCCAATGCCCAGACCTGGGCTGTTGATAAGTCACACTCACGGGTTGGCTTCTCGGTTACGCATGCTTTACTGTCGGAAGTCGATGGTAACTTCAAAACATACGACGCTAAAATCACGTCGTCGAAAGAAGATTTGTCTGACGCCGTTATTGAACTGACTGCTGACATTAACTCGATCAATACCGACAACGAGCGTCGCGATGGTCACTTGAAAAGTGCTGATTGGTTCGACACCGCTAAATTTCCAACGTTGACGTTCAAGAGTACTTCGTTCAAGAAAGTAGAAGGCAAGAAATACAAACTGATGGGCGACCTGACCATGCACGGTGTAACCAAACCAGTTACGCTTGATGCCGTTCTGGTGGGTCCGATAACCTCAGAAGGCCGTAATGGCAAGCAACAAAAAGCAGGTCTGAAACTGAGCGGGACCATCAAACGCACTGATTTTGGCGTAGGCTCAGCTGGCGGTGTTGTTGTTAGCGAAGAAGTTGAACTGAAAGCTGCCGGTGAATTCACCAAACAGGCTGGTCAGTAGTACTATTCCAGGTACGCTATCAAAGCCGACGCTGTTCTCCAGTGTCGGCTTTTTTGCGTTGATAGAACGCGGATTTGGCGGATTAACCGGATTGACGCGGATTCTTATGGGTACGCGGATGAATGATGGAACACAGATTTGGCGGATTAAGCGGATTTTTGATTTAAGCGGATTGACGCAGGCTAGTAGCTACGAACGCGTGAGCTGTTAATCCGCTCACATCTAAAATCCGTGCGAATCCGTTTAATCCGCCAAATCCGCGTTCCATCATTCATCCGCGTACCCATAAAAATCCGCGTCAATCCGGTTAATCCGCCAAATCCGTGTTCTATCATTCATCCGCGTGTCATAAAAATCCGCGGCCTATAATTCGTATTTTTGCGGTCTTAAAGCGGCTAAGGCCCTATCAGACGGCATGATTGCAAAGACCTATTCACCCACCGATATTGAAGCCAAATGGTATCAGTATTGGCTTGATAATAAACTGTTTACCTCTACTCCCGATGAGCGTGAGCCGTATACCATCGTGATTCCGCCGCCCAACGTAACGGGCGTGCTGCACATGGGCCATATGCTCAACAATACCATTCAGGACGTGCTGATTCGCAAGGCCCGCATGGAAGGGAAGAATGCCTGTTGGGTGCCTGGTACCGACCACGCCAGCATTGCTACCGAAACTAAGGTGGTAAACATGCTGAAAGAGCAGGGGATCGATAAGAAAGACCTCAGCCGCGACGAGTTTCTGGCTTATGCCTGGGAATGGAAAGAAAAGTACGGCGGCATCATTTTGCAACAACTCCGTAAACTCGGTGCCTCCTGCGATTGGGACCGTACCCGCTTCACGATGGACCCCTCCATGTACGAATCGGTAATCGACGTGTTTATCGACCTCTACAACAAAGGGCAGATCTACCGGGGCGTTCGCATGGTCAACTGGGATCCGCAGGGCCTCACTGCCGTGTCGGACGAAGAGGTGAACATGAAAGAGGTGCAGCAGAAGCTGTGTTATATTAAGTACGAAGTCGTTAGTCCTGAGTCTGGAAAATCTGATGTAAGTACGTCAAACGACTCTACAGACTCGGTACCCGGCAATCAGGACTACCTTATCATCGCTACCGTTCGGCCAGAAACGATCATGGCCGATGCCGCCATTGCTGTGAACCCGAACGACGAACGGTACAAGCACTTGCACGGTAAAAAAGCGCGTATTCCGCTGATTGGTCGGGAGATTCCGATTATCACGGACGAGTACGTAACGGTCGATTTTGGTACGGGTTGCCTGAAAGTGACGCCTGCTCATGACCCGAATGACTACGAGCTAGGCATCAAACACAACCTGCCTGTTATTGACCTGCTCAACGATAACGGCACGCTGAACGAGAAAGCGCAGATTCTGGTCGGAATGGATCGATTTGCCGCCCGGAAAGCGATTCTGAAGATGCTGGAAGAAGCAGGGCATCTGGAGAAGGTAGAAGAATACAAATCGAACGTGGGTTTCTCGGAACGGACCAATGCCGTGATTGAGCCGAAGCTGTCGTTGCAGTGGTTCCTGAAAATGCAGGACATCGCCAAACCTGCTCTCGACGCAGTAATGACCGACGACATTGCGCTGGTGCCGCCTAAGTACAAAAACATGTACCGTTCGTGGATGGAACAACCGCACGACTGGTGCATTAGCCGCCAACTGTGGTGGGGGCAGCGTATTCCGGCCTTTTACATGCAGGATGGTACCGTCATTGTGGCTAAAAACAAGCGCGAAGCCCTGCGCAAGGTGCAGCACGAAAAGCTACTCTTTGCCATGACCGAAGCCGACCTGACACAAGACGACGATGTGCTGGATACGTGGTTCTCGTCGTGGCTGTGGCCCATCTCGGTATTTGACGGTATTCGCCACCCCGACAACGAAGAGATCAATTACTACTACCCAACCAACGACCTCGTTACGGGTTTCGACATTATCTTCTTCTGGGTAGCCCGGATGGCAATGGCGGGTTTCGAGTTCCGGGGTCAGCGGCCGTTCAAGAACGTATATTTCACGGGGATGGTCCGCGACAAGCAGGGGCGAAAAATGTCGAAGCAACTCGGCAACTCACCTGATCCGCTGGTACTGATTGACCAATTCGGTGCCGACGGCGTACGGACGGGGATGCTCTTCAGCGCTGCCGCCGGTAACGACCTGCTGTTCGACGAAAAACTCTGCGAACAGGGCCGTAACTTCTGCAACAAAATCTGGAATGCCTTCCGGTTAGTGAAAGGTTGGACGGTATCTACAGTAGAGACGCAAGATTTTGCGTCTCTACGCTCGCGTCAGCAATTACCCATCCAGTGGTTCGAAGCCAAACTCAGCGCAACGCTGGTTGAAATCGAAGATCATTTCAGCAAATTCCGAATTTCAGATGCCCTTCAAAGCATCTACAAGCTGATTTGGGACGATTTCTGTTCGCAGTATCTTGAACTGATCAAGCCAACAACATATACCGAAAAGAATGCCGACGGGAGCGCGAGCGGTATTATCGACGAGGGAACGTACCTGGCCACCATCAACTTCTTCGAGCGGTTAATGGCCCTGGCGCATCCGTTTATGCCGTTCATCACCGAAGAAATCTGGCAGGATATTCGGGATCGCCAACCCGGTGAAAGCCTGTGTACGGCTGCTTTCCCAAAAGCAGGGGAGATAGACACAGCAATACTGACCGATTTCGATACCCTGTTCGAGATCGTCACCAGCATTCGGAATATTCGCAACGCCAAACAGATTGCGCCGAAGGTAGAGCTGCCCCTCTCGATCCGTACCGAAACGCCCGACCGGTTTAAAGCGCTGGAAGGGCTGATTCAGAAGATGGCGAACGTACCTGCGGTTGGGTACGTGTCGGAGAAACTGAACGCAGCCCGACCAGAGAACGCGACGTCGTTCCTGATCAAAGGCGACGAATTTTACATTGATCTGGCCGATCAACTCGATGAAGAACAGGAAGCCGAAAAAGCCCGTCAGGAGTTGGATTACCTAATCGGTTTCCGCGATTCGGTGATGAAAAAACTGGCCAATGAGCGTTTTGTGGCCAACGCTAAGCCCGAGGTGGTCGAGCGTGAACGTCAGAAAGCCGCCGATGCCGAATCGAAAATTGCTTCGCTACAAGCATTTTTAAACAAGTAACAACCATGTGTTGCTGATGTCGGACAGAGTAGACCGCTCGACATCAGCAACACAATTCAGGCTAGAACACGATGTTATCGATCAGCCGCACCTTACCTAGTTGGGCGGCCAGGCAGAGAGCCGTTTGGCCGGGGGCCTGTAGTTCGGCTACGGGTTGCAGCGTGTCTGCGTTCACTACTTCGATGTAATCGAGCGTAAAATCGGGTTGACGGGCCATGTAGTCGCGCACGGCCGTTTGGGCTTGTGCTGGCGTGTACGCGTCATCGAGCAGCCGGTTCTTTGCCAGCGTCAGGGCCTCGAACAGCCTGGGTGCCTGGGTACGTTCTTCGGCCGATAACAACCTATTCCGCGACGACATCGCCAGCCCATCGGCTTCCCGAACCGTATCGCAACGAACCAGTTCGAGCGGAAAATTCAGGTCACGAACCAACCGGCGAATCACGGCCACCTGTTGCAGGTCTTTCTGACCGAAATAGGCTTTGTCAGGCTGTACCATGTGAAATAACTTGCTGACAACCAGACCAACGCCGTTGAAATGGCCGGGCCGCGAAGCCCCTTCCATCACTGTTTCCAGATCACCGAAATTGATCGTTAGCGTGACGGGTTCGGGGTACATTTCGGCTACTGGTGGCGAAAAGATCACGTCGGTTCCAACCCTTTCTAGCAACGCCGAGTCATCATCAAGCGTACGGGGGTAGCGGGCCAAATCGTCTGGATTATTGAACTGTGTGGGGTTGACGAAGATGCTACAAACAACAACGTCGCACTCCGATTTGGCACGTTCAACCAGATTAAGATGGCCATTATGAAGCGCGCCCATGGTTGGAACAAAGCCAATTGTTTGCCCCTGCTGACGAGTGGTATGGAGGTATTGGCGAAGAGCGTAAACGGTGTTGAGCGAGTGCATAGAAAGCGAAAAATGACTAACGAATGAAGAAGGCTGGAATTGTAATTTTTTACGACGAAATGTATTGAAATACGGGGTTTTTTTGCTTAATTTTGCAGGTTTTTAAGGTGAAGCCGTCCAAAATATTACCCTCTTGCATTTATGAGCAAACTTCGCATTTTGTACGTAGCCAGTGAAATTACGCCCTTCCTCAAAACATCTGACGTGGCCGATTTTGTGCGAAAGTTACCGCAGGATATGCAGGAACGCGGCATGGAAATCCGAATTCTTGTTCCCCGGTTTGGGCTCATTAACGAACGCAAAAACCGGCTTCATGAAGTAGTCCGGCTATCGGGTATTAATATTTCGGTGGGAGATGAAGAAAAACCACTGATTATCAAAGTTGCGTCTATTCCTACGGCCAAATTGCAGGTCTATTTCATCGATAACGAAGACTACTTCCATCGGAAATACGTATTCCACGATAAGGAAGACAAGTTCTACGACGATAACGACGAGCGGGCTATCTTCTTCTGCAAAGGCGTGTTGGAAACAGTGAAAAAGTTAGGCTGGTCGCCCGATATCGTTCATTGCAATGACTGGATGACGGCGCTGATTCCGCTGTATCTGAAAACGACCTACAAGAACGACCCGATGTTTAAAGACACGAAGTCGGTCTTTACAGTGTATGATAACTCGTTTGAACATCGTTTCAATGCCAGCGACCTGGTTGAAAAAGCCAAGATGATGGATATCGACGATGCGATGCTCAGCCACCTCGAAACCGGCGATTTTACCGGATTTATAAAAATCGGTTGTGCCTACGCCGACGCCGTTGTCAACGCGGGAAAAACCGAACACGATAGTCTGAATACTATTCTGAATGAAATTGCCGAACACAAACTTGACCTCGACGAGGCGGAAACAAACGTTAGCGAGCGTTATTTCAACATCTATACACAACTGGCCAGTTAAACTGGCTTTCGTTGGTGCTGTTTTGTTAACGGCAGTAGCCTGCGAAGAGCCCAGGGAAATTGGTCTTGCACCTACCACGCCGGTGGATGTGCTCTATACCGACACACTCACCATTACACGTACCACCATTCAACTGGATTCGGTACGGAGTAATGACCAAAGTACGGCGTTGGTGGGGCGTTATACCGATCCGATTTTTGGGCAAGTAGAAGCACAGACGTTCCTTCAGCTTCGACCCACTCAAGGTCTCATTGTTCGTGATTCGGGTACCACAAATGCTACGCCCGCAAACCGGATCATCGTCGATTCAACGAAGGTGCGGTTGCCAATCAACGGAATCTGGTATGGCGATACGAGTGTTACCCACGAGATCGTATTGTCGCGGTTGACCGACAGCCTGCGGTCTATCAACTACGATATCAGTAGCCCCGGCCCGGCCGTTGGTCAGGTTGTTGCCCGCCGAACGGTTAGGGTACGGCCTTCGGTAGTAGACTCGTCAGGTTATCTGAGCCCGCCGCTTATCGACAACAGCATTGGCCGCGAGATTATGGCATTGGCCAACACAAACGCGCTCCTGTTCTCATCAACGACCGGGGCCTGGGTTGATCCGGTTGCGTTTCGGCGGCAAATTGCCCGTGACTTTGTGGTAACCTCAACCAGTTCACCGCGAGCGGCGGTGGTCGGGCTGACACCATCAGAAGGCGCCATTATCACTTATTTCCACGTACAGGGCGAGCGTTTTGCACAGGCTTACACCTTACCTTTCGTGGGTAAACGATTCAATAAAATTACTGCTAACCGGGCCGGTACACCGTTGGTTAGCTTGCGCCCCGGTCAAAGTCTCCCCGTAACCACAACCGGACGTACCTACGTGCAGCCGGGTACGGGCGTGACCACGAAGTTGCAGTTTCCGGGTCTTGCCAATCTGCTGAATACAGGTCGGGTAGCCATCAACCGGGCCGATCTGATCATTACGCCTACGGCCCCTGAAGATGGCAAAACACCACTGCCCCCTTACCTGGCGCTGACTGAAGTAAATGCCCAAAATCAGCTGGTGCGTTCGGTTAACACTGCGGGAGTTGCTTCGTTGCTGTTTACGATACAGTCGCTCGGGCCGTTAACGCGCAACCCGACCGACTTCACGAGTGCCCAGGTGGCCATTCGCGATTCACGGACAAACAGTTATACGTTCCAGTTGGCGGGCTATCTGCAATCGGTCGCTTCGGGCGTGAGTCCAAACAGTGCATTGGCGATACTAACGCCGAGTAATCAACAGTTATTCGCCCAGAATCAGCAAACGGGCGGCCTGCTCGATCAGACGCAGGCGGTGCTGACCGATCGAGTCTGGCGAATGGTGCTCGACGGAAAAGCCAGTGTGAGGCTAGTGTTGTTTTACACCAAATCGAACTAACTTTCCTGAACCCCGCCAACTACGGCGGGGTTCATTTCTTTTAGGAATCTGCCATCAGGTTTTTTTAAAGAAATTGTGTACAGATTGTTATCTTTCAACTACAATCTGTGAATTCTCTACCCACCAATTAATAACTGTTTACCGTTAACTCGTCACTGCTATGTGTGGTATTGTTGCCTATGTGGGGCATCGGGAAGCTTGTCCCATCGTCATTAAAGGACTTAAACGGCTCGAATATCGGGGCTACGACAGCGCAGGCATTGCCCTGTTGAATGGCGATGATCTTAAGATCTACAAGAAAAAAGGGAAAGTAACGGCCCTGGAGCAGGAACTGGACGGAAAGGTACTAACGTCGACTATTGGCATGGGGCATACACGCTGGGCAACCCACGGCGAACCCAACGATGTGAATGCCCACCCGCATTACTCATTCCACAAAAAAATAGCGATTATCCACAACGGGATCATCGAAAACTACGCCACCATTAAAGAAACGCTGGTTCGCAAAGGACATACGTTTGCCAGTCAGACGGATACCGAAGTGCTGGGGCAGTTTATCGAAGATATCTGGGAAAATGCCGGTGGTACGCTGGAAGAAGCCGTTCGGGCCGCTTTGCAGGAAGTGGTAGGTGCCTACGCGATTGTGGTGATGAACGCTGCCGACCCCAGCCAACTGGTAGCCGCCCGGAAAGGCAGTCCGCTGGTGATTGGTGTAGGTGAGGGCGAGTATTTCTTCGCCTCCGATGCATCGCCCATTATCGAGTACACCAAAGACGTTATTTACCTGAACGAGTATGAAGTCGCGACGGTGAAAGACGGTAAACTAGCCATCGTTACCCTCGACAATACGAAGTCGATTCCCTACATACAGAAAATCGAAATGGAACTCGAAGCCATCGAAAAGGGCGGTTTTGAGCATTTCATGCTGAAAGAGATTTTTGAGCAGCCCCGTTCTATCGCCGATTCGATGCGTGGCCGTGTCAATGCCGCTGAAGGAACGCTGCAACTCGGTGGCCTCCGCGATTACCTGGACAAACTGGCTAAATCGAAGCGGATTATCATTGTGGGCTGCGGCACGTCGTGGCACGCTGGTCTGGTGGCTGAGTACATCTTCGAAGAACTGGCTCGCATTCCTGTCGAGGTTGAATACGCGTCAGAATTCCGGTACCGAAACCCGATCATCAAGGAAGGCGATATTGTCATCGCCATCTCGCAATCGGGCGAAACCGCCGATACTTTGGCGGCGATTGAACTGGCCAAATCAAAAGGCGCTACCATTTTTGGCGTTTGTAATGTGGTTGGTTCATCGATTGCCCGGGCTAGCCATGCAGGTGCTTACACCCACGCCGGGCCAGAAATTGGGGTAGCGAGTACCAAAGCCTTCACGGCGCAGGTAACGGTGCTGACGTTAATGGCGCTGGCAGCGGCTCAACGCAAAGGCACGATTTCAGATACGTTGTTCCGGCAGTTACTGGCTGAGCTGGAAGCTATTCCGGCTAAAGTGGAACGCGTACTGCAAAGCGCGGCGAAGATTAAGGAAATTGCCTACATCTTCACCTACGCCCGTAACTTCATCTACCTCGGTCGCGGCCTGAACTTCCCGGTTGCGCTGGAGGGAGCGCTGAAACTGAAAGAAATCAGCTACATCCACGCCGAAGGGTATCCCGCTGCTGAGATGAAACACGGCCCGATTGCGCTCATCGACGAAGACATGCCAATGGTAGTAGTCGCCACGCAGGACAGTTCGTACGAGAAGGTAGTGTCGAACATTCAGGAGGTAAAAGCCCGTAAAGGCCGCGTTATTGCCGTGACCACGGAAGGCGACACCCACCTGCCCACGATGGTCGATTTCGTGATCGAGATTCCAAAAGTGCACGATATTCTGATGCCGCTGATCTCGGTTATTCCGATGCAACTGCTGGCCTACGACATTGCCGTCATGCGCGGCCGCAACGTAGACCAGCCCCGCAACCTGGCCAAATCGGTAACGGTGGAGTAACAATGTAATCTAACGCTTAACAAGGAAATGCAAACGCTCGAAAGACCAATTACTCACGATGAATTTCGGGCAAAAACGTTTGCTCCGCAGGAAGAGAAGGAGTACGTTTTTGAACTAATCAACGGCGGAATAGTGGCCAAGAATCACCCTACCGCAACCCATCAGCGTGTACTGCGTCGGTTATCTTCTTTGTTCGATGTCTTTATCTCAGCCGATAAACTTGGCGAGGTTTTCTTTGCTCCGTTTGGCGTAGTGCTCGAACCAAACAGCGATGTGCAGCCCGATTTGTTTGTTGCGCTGGATGCCAACCTGCCCAATCTGCGGGAAGATGGTTTCTTCGGCGTACCTGATCTGATTATCGAGATTATTTCCCCCTCATCCATTAAGCTGGACCGGAGTACTAAATTCAAGCTGTACGAACGCACCGGCGTGAGCGAGTACTGGATCGTTGATACCAAGAATCAGAGTATTGAAGTTTACGGCCGGGTTGGTGGGGTATATGACTTAGTTTCATTTGCGGTTGAAACAGGGGCTGTTACGTCAGGCGTAGTGCCGGGTCTTGACGTAGACGTTGCCCACGTGTTTGCATAAAGGATATAACGTACCTGAAGTGAACCAGACCGGCGAGATGCTCATCAGCATGTCGCCGGTTTTTTTTATGCCCCAGGCAACCCTCGGCCGCAAATCTGTATTTCTATCTGCAGAAGCCCTTACAATGCGAATGGAATGCTACAGCAACTGATCGAACAATGCCAGCGCGGGAATGCCTTTGCCCAGCGGCGATTGTATGATCAGTACGTCAACCGGTTGCATCGGGTGGCTTTACGATATGTCAGGGCAGAGCCGGAAACTGAGGAAGTACTGATGACGGCCTTTCTGAAGATTTTCCGCAGCCTGCCCGATTTTAGTTACCGCGACGATAACGGGGTCGAGGCCTGGATGCGGCGAATCGTTGTCAACGAAGCGTTGCTGCACCTGCGATCGAATAGAACATTGCCGCTTTTCCATACGGATGAACTGGCGATCGAGCCAATGGCGGATGGGCAACTGCCCGATGGCGAACTGGATGCCGAACAGATTTATGACTTCATTCGGGAATTGCCGCCGGGCTACCGAACCGTCTTTAACCTCTATGCCATCGAAGGATATACACACCGGGAGATTGCCGGGCAGCTTAACATCTCGGAGAACACCTCGAAATCGCAACTGAGCAAGGCAAGGGCACTATTACAACACTGGTTAACCACGCACGGCTATGAACGAACAACAAGGCAAACATCTTGACGAACGCGTCAGGCAGGCGCTGGACAAACTTCCCGACGACGTACCTGCACCAGGCAGCACGTTCGACGCGGGCAAGCTGTGGGAGCAGTTGCGCCCCGAGTTAGCGGCGGAGGTCGTCGTATTGACGCCGCAGCAGCCAGACCAGGTACAGCCTGCCCCGACCCGGCGGGGTTGGTTGGTCGCCGCGTCACTGGCTGGTTTGCTGATCATTTGGCTCTGGTGGTCTTGGCAACCCGTGACAGACTTAACGGTAGTTGCTCTAAAGCCTCTCGATACAACGTCGGTTGGGTACGTTCCGACCGAGCGCGTAGCTAGACCAACTATAGCTGTTGCCGCTCCGATCGCGTTCGCTAAGAAACCGGAGTCTACCGGTAATAAATTGGCTGTTCGTAAGGTGGCTGTTCCTGTTAATCAGCCAGAAACGTTGGGTGAATTCACGCTGGCGGGGCAGACTATACCTGAGCAAGCGCCAACCGAGACGCTGCCAATCGTTGCAATGCCAGTTAGCCAATCGCCGGTCGTAGTAGTAAAATCGTATAAGTTGACCAGCCCGAAACGCCGTTTTCAGGTGGTGCACGTAAACGAGCTAAAAGCAGAAGACGAAGCCGTATATAGCCAAATAAGGGCCAAAAAGAGTAATAATGAACGTTTTGTTCGAATAGGGGCCGGAAATCAACTGCCGACTCGAGATGAGGAGCAGGCCCCCGCCATATCAATACCGTTAAACCGAAAATCACCCCAATAACCCCATGCGTATAACTTGTTACATCGCTTTGCTCCTGATGAGCATGGCCGGGACCACTATGGCCCAGCAAACAGATTCACATTTAATCAAACCTGGTAATCGCGGCCGGTTTGATGGACTAAGCCATATTGAAGTAGATCTCGGTCAGAAAAATGCGTTGATTGTTGGCTTCACCCGATATAGTCAGATTGAACCCCGAAAAAATATCGACTCTGTATTGCGGCTTTTCGTGGCCAATTACCAGCGTATCATTGACACCACGCAAAGCCCGATAATGGCTACGCATGCTTTGCTTCGGCTTGGTGAAACGAACCAAACTATCGAACTACGGTCTACGCCTCAGCCGTCTACATCGTTTCGTTTCGCGGGCGATCGGGTAACACCGGTACTCGTGAAAACGAAGCAGGATACGCTTCAGGTTGTTTGGTCATCGGCGGTTGATAAGCAGGCGTATTATGATTTTAGCGTTTATTTGATGATAAACAGCCTAAATGATATTGAGCCGTTGCTGAAAAATGGAGGTGTAAATGGCCTGTTTCTGGATGCGCTTAAAGCGGTAGGTAATTACAAAGGACATGACCTGACTGACCCCAAAATGTCGTTCGATCTTTGGTATGAGCGGAAAGGAAAGGAGGAGCGAAGCCTCTTTTTTAACCCCGGTTTGGCTAAAGGCTCGTTTATTAGTTTTCAGCCTGGTTTTGGGGTTGGGCTAATCCGTAGTCAATGGGTCCCTTCGCTCAACATCGATGCTCATTTCATTCCAGACCGTTTCAAAGGGGTTGGCTACTCGGTTGGTTATTTGTCAAACTTCTTTTTTCAGAACCCGGCCGATGGAAGAGGGGCTATTCAGCGAACCGATTTTCTGAGTGTTGGTATGGCCTTTTATCGCAAAAATCCGGACGGGCGGACGACCTCATATGACCGATTACGAACGAGTTTTTCGATTGGTATTCCCGTCTATCGGTCAGGTAATCAGTTCGCTAAAGATGCCATTCGGTTGAGTGGTACATTGTATCAGAAAGGGTTTATCAAGATTCAGCCGGAGATTTATATGAACGGCTTTTTCAAACAGGTGTACCCGGGTTTGCGCGTTGGTTTCGGGCTGTAACGTACCTGGCATTTCAGGAAAAAGGCTTAACGCGCTAAAAAGGTGAGTTGCGTGATATATGTAGAATGGTCAACAGTCTTTCGTGATAACAGTGATGCTTATTTTGTTTCTTTGTACTGAAGAAATTATTCTGTCAACGTATAACTGCCATCTGGCGTGGTTTCAGACAACGTGCTGAATGTACCTGACGTGAGTGAGATATCCTGCCTTAGCGAAGATACATGTTGTCACCTATAGAGACCGTTAAAGCAGAACTCATCAGACTGGAGTACAAGACGGAGGGAAGTAGCCCGCTTAAGATTCTTGCTGATGACGGTAAGCTGTATGTTACTAAAACAACCGTAGCACCCACACCGCCATATGTTGAACTCATAAATGAAGTTCTCTGCAGTTATTTGGCGCAAAGCTGGAATTTGGAGACTCCTCCCATTGCGCTAGTTCAGATTAGCCAAAGAGTAGCGGATGAATATCAAAAAAGGCATGGTGCTCTATCACCGAAACACTATGCTGGTTGCAGGTTTGGCGAACGTATTTTTTTTGGCTCTGGTTTGATTGACTGCCAAACTGAAGTTGAGCAATACCTTGTAGGGCCACATCACCCTGCCCAAATGCAACTCTTTCACAGGCCGCTGGACTTGCTCAAAATAGGCGTATTTGATCTTTGGGTAGGCAATCATGATCGGAAGCCTAAAAATCCTAATATTTTACTTGGAGGCGCTGATAAACAGCGCTTCACTTTCGTGCCAATCGATCATACAGCAGCCTTTGCTCATTTTGACAATTATCGTGATGTAACAGATGTCCGGTTATTTCTCGAGCCTAAAAACTGCATCTTGTCGCACCAGTTCGCTCAGGGAATTGTTAAGTTTACGACCCCAACCGAAATACGAGCACTAGAAGCTGACATACTAGCTGGCATGGAAAATGCGGCGAACCACCTGGATTTCATGTTTGAGCAAGTGCCTAGAGAATGGGGGTTGAGCCGTAAAGCGAAAGAGCATCTTAAACAGTTCCTCACAGATTCGGTTCGAAATAAACGTATAGCATCCGCATACCTTGATTACCTGAAAAAATAATATGGCAGGCTATTACAGCATATTACGGTTCGTCAACAACCCACTGACCGATGAGAGTATCGCGTTGGGGTTGGTGATGTTGCCTGAGTCAGAATCAGGTCAGTCAGTACAAGCAATGTTTCGGCTATCTGAAATAAAAGTTGAGTTTGCCAAAAAGTTAAATCCTGGCTGCGCAAAGCTTCTGGCATTTTCCTTAGAGCAACTCAATACTTACTTTCAGCAGGATCTTGTTGCACAGACAGATCGACTTATTCAATTTCCAGTTCAGGTGCAACAATCGTTTATTGAACGACTGGCAACCTATAACAACGGCATACTCCAGTTTACAGAACCTGCCTATATTGAATCTACTACGTTGATTACAGCGTTTGAGCGCTACTTCAATACGTTTATTGAAGCTAACCTCCCTATGAAAGAAAAGCAGACAGTGGGAGGTCTATCACGTATGCAGCGTCGGGTAATAACTGAGTTATATGAGCCGCTTCGTGGAAAGATTGATGTTGACTATACATTGCGTAAAAAGCAGCTACCGACTCTTTTTTTCGACTACCATTTAGATGGTCTAGGTGTTAATGGAGCCATGTACGCAGTGAAAGCAGTGGATCTGAATGCCAATCATCATATTGACACTTTAGAACGCAAATTGAGTGAATTTGAAAGCGTTATAGACCGGCTAAACAAATTCGCGAAGGAACGAGAGATCAATAATGAGCCTCATTACTACCTTATAGTTGACCCATATGAAGGCGAGAGTCGTGATAGGAAAGAACTGTACGATATTCTGCAGTCGACGGAGAAATTTGAACTCAGGACATCATCTAAACTGAAGCAGATAGCTACTGAAATGCAACAGCGAAAGGTTGGTAAGTTTTCAGAAAAATGGCAAGAGGAATAGACTGTCGAATAAGACGGTTCTTTAACAGCAAGAAGCGCGATGGGGTAACCTGTTGCGCTTCTTGCTGTTAAAGAAGTTTGATATTGGTAAAACTGCCCGGCCGGTAAGCAGGTTAGGTATTCGAACTGTATTGAGGAAGACATGCAATTTTGGGGTAACGAGCAGGCTGATTTTTTTGAGACGATTTTGTTTCAGCACTTGGGTGAGCCGGTGGAAGTGCTCGATACACAGTTTCTGAACGGGGGCGATATTAACACGGCGGCGCGGGTGTTTACCTCGCTGGGTACGTTCTTCATCAAATGGAATCAGGCAAATTTGAGTGGGACCGGACGGCAGCGTATCGGTGAGCCGATGGCCGACGGCGACGATCTGTTTGCTGTGGAAGCTAAAGGGTTGGCCCTACTACGCGACAAGAATGCTATTCGGGTGCCCGCCCAAATCGGGTATGGCCGACAGGGTGATCAGGGCTACCTCATTCTGGAATATATCGAGTCGGCAACGGGTGGTCTGACGGGGGCGCCACCTGCTTACTGGACCCTGTTGGGCCATCAACTGGCTGAGCTTCACGCCCATACACAGCCACAGTTTGGTTTGGACCACGACAATTTTGTAGGTACGTTGGCGCAACGAAATGCGCTGACAACCAATGCGCTCGATTTCTTTTTTGAGCAGCGTTTACTACCTCAGGCGGGTCAGGCACTCTACAACGGACTTCTTCAAAAAACGCAGTACGAGGCTCTGTTCCGGCTGCGTGAGCACCTGCCCGAACTTATTCCCGCCGACCGACCCGCCCTGCTCCACGGCGACCTCTGGACGGGTAACGTACTCATCACCGAATCGGGGCAGCCCGCGCTGGTCGACCCGGCGGTGTATTACGGTCTCCGCGAGGCTGAGCTGGCTTTCACGTATTTGTTCGGTGGATTCGATGGGCGTTTCTACGATGCTTATACCGAACTGTTTCCGCTGGAACCGGGATTCGCCGAGCGGATACCGATCTATAATCTCTATCCGTTGTTAGTACATGTAAATCTGTTCGGTTCCGGGTACGTATCTGGGGTGGAACGGGTATTGAAGCGTTTCTGAGAACAGTAAACAGCAAACTGTAAACAGAATTCTTTTGCCCTAAATGGTGTAATTTTGGTTTTACCACTTCGATCAGCACTATGTACGAAAAAAATATAGGCACTAAGCAAAAAGCGTTGCGTATAAACCTCGACCGGCGGATCTATGGCTCTTTTGCCGAAATCGGAGCGGGGCAGGAAACAGCAGCAATCTTTTTTAAAGCAGGTGGCGCGTCGGGCACAGTAGCCAAAACGATGTCGGCCTATGATATGACCTTCAGCGACGCGATTTACGGCACCGAAGTAAGCGGTAGGTACGTAGTGGAGTCACGACTGATGAAAATGCTCAATAAAGAGTATAGCCTTCTTGAAAAACGACTGTCGGAAAAACGCGGGGCCGACACCACATTCTTTGCCTTTGCCAATACGGTTGTTGCGCTTAACTACCAGAAAACCAACGAAGGACACGGCTGGCTGGGCTGTCGCTTCCAGAGCGATCCGCTGTCGCCACACAATGATGTAGTCATCCACGTGCGTCTGCTCGATAATGAGAATCTGTTGCAGCAGCAGGCACTGGGTGTAATTGGCGTGAACCTGATTTTTGCCTGTTTTTACTACGCTAAATCGCCCGAAACGCTTGTGCTGTCGTTGATGGATGATCTGGCCCCCGAACGCATTCAGATCGATACGATCCGTTGTAGTGGTCCTGATTTTGCCAAGGTCGATAACCGGCTGATGAGCCTTTATCTGGTGAAGAATGGGTTTACCGATGCGGCTTTATTTGGTCCCGATGGGCTGGTATTGCAACCCAAAGAAGCGCTATACAAGAAAAACGTGGTGGTTATGCGTGGCCGACTTCGGCCGGTAACCAATGTGCAGCTCGACATGATCGATAATGGGCTGAAACAGTTTCTGGCCGAGCCTGATGTAACGCAGGACCGGGTGATGATGCTGTCGGAGCTGACTCTTCACAACCTGAAAGCCAACGAGCAGGGCATCGACGAGAAAGATTTCCTGGACCGGGTCGATATCCTCTGTGGCCTGGGGCAGACCGTAATGATCTCCAACTACCACGAATACTACCGGCTAGTGGCCTATCTGTCGCGGTTGACCCGCCTGAAAATTGGCCTGATCATGGGTATTCCCAACCTGGAATACATTTTTGAGGAAGACCACTACGATTTTCTGCCGGGGGGAATTCTGGAATCGTTCGCTACGCTGTTTAGCCGGAAGGTGAAGCTGTTTGTGTACCCCACCTTCCGGAATGGCCAGATTTATACCTGTGCTCAGTTCCAACTACCTCCCCATCTGGAGCCGCTGTTCCAATACCTGAAGAGCAACGACAAAATCGAGGATATCACCGACTACAACGAGCAAAACCTGCATATTTCGACCGATCATGTGCTGGAAATGATTCAGAAAGGCGAAGATGGCTGGGAGGCCATGGTACCTGCCAGGGTGGCCAATCAGATCAAAGAAAATTGCCTCTTCGGTTACCCCTGCGATGTGGAGTACACGCCGATCAGCGTTCAGATTCAGCAGGCGGTTGAACAGGCAGGAATGCGCGGCGAATCGGCTAGCGGCTCACCGACCCCGTTACCTTCGCCTGTTGCGTCAGCCGTTGCAGCACAATAAGCAGAGTGCCTAACGCAATGGGGAAGAAACCCATGATGCCAAGCGAGTTACCCAGACCAAGGGGGCGTAACAGAATGTCGAAAGCCATGTAGCCCGATACGGCTACGCTTAGAAAGTGAACGGCTTTGGCGATAAGTGACGAACCACCCTGCATCAGGGCAAGGTACATAGCCTGTACGGCTTGGAGAAAAGCGTAGAATACAGCCCAGAAACCCAGCATATCTACAAAGTTCTTGAACCCGTTGTTGGCCATCGTCAGAAATACCACACCGAACGCCAAATCGTTGATCCCGTGTAGTAAACTCCAGAGGTTGTTATGGTCAGCCTGTCGATTGACGAACCAATAGGCAAGTCCTGCCAGACCTGCCAGCAATACAATAACACCAATTACCTGTCCAGATGTGCCGGTATACGTATTGGCATACAGAAAAAGGGCCCCACCCATCAGGATGTACAAGACGCCCCGGGTGGTTAACAGCCCGCCTAGTTTGAGGTGTTGTGGCTTGTTCATGGTCGATGTTGTTTGCAGGGGTAAAGCCCTTGTTTATCGACTTTGTTTGCTATAATTAGATTTTGTTCACTTAATGGATGCGCCGATCGATGAACACGTTACCCCCTTTATTGCGCAGCTTACCGACCACTACTGCCTATGATTGACCGTAGCCGTATGGACCTGTTTCTTAGCCTTGGCTATTTCAGGATGCAGCAGCAGATTTTCACGTGCCGGTACGTACACTTCGATGAAGAACGTTACCCGGTACACTGGCTGCGTATTTCGCTGTCGGCCGTTGTATTCGGGCCGAAACAGAACCGGCTTTTCCGCCTGAACGCGCCGTTTTCGGTGACTGTGAAGCCCCTGATAATCAGCGACGAACTTGAATCGCTTTACAACGATTATTGGAACAACATCGATTTCGACGCGCCTTATTCGGTAGAATCCTGTTTGCTCGAAGGCAGTTCGTCGAGCATCTTCGATACCTATGTGATTGAAATACGGGACGAAGGCAGGTTGATTGCCGCCGGTATTTTCGACAATGGCGAGCAGACCATCGCGGGCATCATGAATTTTTACCACCCCGACTACCGGAAACACAGCCTGGGTAAGTACCTGATGTTGCTGAAGATTCGGTACGCGCAACAGCAACAGAAAACCCATTATTATCCGGGCTATCTGATCGGCAACTACCCCAAGTTCGATTACAAGCTATTTGCCTGTCAGGCGGCTACAGAACTGTATGATGCACAGCGGGAAGAGTGGCTTCCTTTTTCGTGGGAAACGGCGAAAGCGCTGGAAGCCGAAAATACCCTGTGATTCAGGCGCGTCCTTTTGCCTCCAAAGCCAGTGTAGTATCATCCCACCCTTCTTCGATGTGTAGGCTGGTAGCGTTTCGGTCGGCCTGAATAACCCGTTCCAGTTCGGCCATGGTTTCGCGGGCCGCCGTTACATAATCATCTTCGTTGCGAATGGCCGACAGTTTTTTCAGCGTTCGTTCGTCGTGGATAAAGAAGGTTTTAGCCGCGCGGTTTGCCTCGTGCGATCGATGACCGAGCAACGTCAGTGCGTCAACGCCAACACGCAGGCTGGTATCCAGCGTTTCGCGGTAAATGTGCAGCATACCGGCATTCATCAGGTCGTAAGCGTCGTAGCGGTTGCTGGAGCGGACCAGAATGTGCAGGTTCGGAAAGTGTTTTTTTACCGTCTCGATCAGTTCAAGCCGCTTCACGGGATCGCCAATGGCGACAACGATGATTTTGGCTTTGGCCGCCCCCGCAATATCGAGCAGGTCGTGGCGGCTGGCATCGCCGTAATACACCTTGAATCCCATTCGTCGTAGCCACTCCACGTTGTCGCTATCTACGTCGAGCACGGTGGTTCCTATGTCGTTGGCTTGGAGAAAACGGCCAACGGTGTTGCCAAAATGGCCATAACCGGCAATGATAACCGGGTTATCTTCGGCCTCTACATCGCTTTCCCGATCGTCTTTTTCGGTTACGCCCAGCCTCGGTAACAGCAGTTTATCGTTCAGTAGCATAAAGAGCGGAGTAAAGGCCATACTGATGGCTACTACCGCCGTCATCGTGTCGGTAAGGGTGGTGGGCAACACACCTTCCTGCGCCGTAAAGCTGAACAGCACAAACGCAAATTCGCCCACCTGACAGAGCCCGAAGCTAAGAATCAGGTTTTGATCAGTTGATAGGTTGAACACCCGGCCAATGCCTGCCAGCACCAGCATTTTACACAGCATCAAACCCAGCACCAGGCCAACAATCAGTAGCGGATTGGCCATGATGAGGTTAAAGTCGATGGATGCTCCTACGGCAATGAAAAACAGGCCCAGCAATAATCCTTTGAAGGGGTCAATATCGCTTTCCAGTTCGTGGCGGTATTCGCTGTTGGCAAGCACTACCCCCGCCAGGAACGTACCCAGAGCAGGGCTCAGGCCAACGGTGGTCATCAGTACGGCAATGCCTACCACGAGCAGCAGCGCCGTAGCGGTAAACAATTCGCGCATCCCGGTTTTGGCCACCATGCGGAACAAAGGTGGGGTGAGGTAACGTCCCGTAACAATGATGAGCGCCACGGAGCCCAGCAACACCAGTGGCTGCGCCCAGGCGGGCAGCGAGTCCATCAGGCTGGTTGTGCTGTGGTCATCACCCGCCTGAGCGGGAACGGATACGGTGGCCAATAGCGGAAACAGCGCCAGCATGGGAATAACGGCGATGTCCTGAAACAGCAATACGGCAAACGACCCCTGACCCGCTGCCGTTTGCATCAGTCCTTTTTCGTTGAGCGATTGCAACACAATAGCCGTCGACGACATGGCGACGATCATGCCCAGTACCAGTGCCTGTTGCCAGACGAGGCCAAACAGCATGGCCAGGCCACCCACCAGAACGGTGGTTGCACCAATCTGAATGCCGCCCATGCCGAGAATGACTTTTCGCAATCGCCACAGCCGCGAGGGTTCCAGTTCAAGGCCGATGACAAAGAGCATCATCACCACGCCAAATTCAGCAAAGTGCATGATGTCGGTGCCTTCCTGCCCGATGAATTTCAGGCAGAAAGGGCCAATCAGTACGCCCGCCAGCAGATAGCCCAACACCGAGCCCAGGCCTGCCTTTTTGGCAATAGGAACCATAACCACGGCGGCGGCCAAGTAGACCATTGCCTGAAAAAAGAACGATTGTTGCATGAGGGTGAATTGGTGAGGGGTGAGGGGTGAATTGGTGAGGGGTGAATTGGTGAGGGGTGAATTGGTGAGGGGTGAATTGGTGAGGGGTGAATTGGTGAGGGGGTGAGGGGTGAATTGACGCTGGCGCGAGCATGTGCTCGTGCCTTTCATGTTGCAAGCCGGGACGCCGGACCGATTTGCTTGCAGCGCGAATGCGCAATTGTAACTGGCTACTCATTCTTGCACTACTATATTGCGCTTTCGCGCTGTGCAAGCGAATCGGTCCGGCGTCCCGGCTTGCGACATGAAAGGCACGAGCACATGCTCGCGCCAGCGTCAAGCCAACACCAATTCACCCCTCGCCCCTCACCACATCACCCTTCACTCCTAACTCATTGATATACTGTACACGTTCGAAATCTTGGGGCATGAACTGATCCTGGGTTAGTGCTGCCAGAATGGATCGGTATTGCTCACCGCAGGTAGCCAGTTCATCGGGGGTGAGCCGGTGGGTGGCGTGAATAACAAACGGGGGCAGGTACGTCATCTTACACAGGTTGGCCGTTTGATCAAACGGAGCTAAAAACTGGTTAATCGTGAAGCGGTTGTTCCCGTTGGGGCTATATGCCTCCCGGCCGCCACCACACGAAATGGCGTTCATCATTTTCTTGCCCGCGAGTGCCTTTCCCCGCGCCCCATACGCCCAGTTATGTTCCAGCACCAGATCGAACCACTGTTTAATGATGGCCGGACTGCTATACCAGTAGAAAGGATGCTGAAAAACGATGATGTCGTGCGCTAATAACAGTTGCTGTTCCCGATCGACATCAATGTATAAATCGGGATACTGTTCGTATAAGTCGTTGACCGTTACGTTTTTCAGGTTGGCCGTGTATTGCAGCAGGGTTGCCTGGATTTTCGACTTACTGAGAATGGGGTGGGCAAACTGAATTAAAACCTTGGCCATATTATCGGGGGCTAGCGGGACGGAGAAAAAAGGGGAGTGCCTCTGCCCGTTGAAAGAGGATAAACGCTTCAGATAGTTCCGGCTCTACGTGTTGGCTGCAGGAGTTGGCTGAATATGACGATCCAGCCGATTCATGACGGGAGTAACCAGTATACCATGCAGAACTACCGAGAGCAGGATGGTCCAGCCGGTAAGTGCCCAGATACGCTCAGGTTCGGCAAAGGTTGCCTCTTGCAAGGCAAAAGCGATGTAGAACATAGAGCCGATGCCACGAATACCGAAGCAGGCAATAACCCAGCGTTTCAAACCCCTTGTTTTTGTTTTCCAGAGTGTGGCCCAACCCACCAACGGCCTGATAAACAGCACCAGAGCGGCTCCCAGAAAAGCATCTTCAACCGTTAACGCACTGAGGAGGCCTTTGGCCAGTGTACCGCCAAACAGCAACAGCAACAGGGCAATCAGCAGCCGCTCTATCTGGTCGGAGAATGCGTGCATATAGGTGTGGTATTCGTGGGTACGTTCATGGTTTCGGATGGTGACGGCGGCCACAAAAACAGCCAGGAAACCATACCCATGCACTAGTTCAGTAACGCCGTAGCTAATCAGGGTGACGGCCAGCGCCACAAAGCCGTAGGCCGTTGTTTTGATCCGAATACGCTGAGGGAGTTCAAAAATCAGATACGCCAACAGACGTCCCGACAGCCACCCGCCCAACACGCCCACGCTCACCCGATACAGCAGGTCATACAAAAACCACATCGGCAATTGCTCGGTCAGGCTTGTGCTTGCCTGCGCCAGGCCAATGGCCAGGAAAACAAACGGGAAAGCCATGCCGTCGTTGAGGCCGGCTTCGGCCGTGAGGGCAAAGCGTACGGTGTCTTCGCCGCCTTCATTGGGGTCGCCTACCTGCACGTCGCCCGCCAGTACCGGGTCGGTAGGGGCCAGGCCTGCCGCCAGTAGCAACGCCGTAGCCAGTGGCCAGTTTCCCCATGTCCAAGCCAGAAATGCAAACACCGAAATGGTAGCAATCATCGTAAGCCAGACCAGCCTCAGCGGAATGCGCCATCCCCGCCAGCTAAACCGCCGGTCTATTTTGAGTCCCGTTCCCGTTAGGGCTACAATAACACAAAGCTCGGTGAGGTGAGTAGTGAGGGTAGGATTACTCAACGGCAACGGATCTGGTAAGGCAAGCGGTAATTTGTAAAGTACCCAGCCAGCCACCACGAACAGAATAGGGTAAGAAAGGGGGTAGTCGGCAATGAGCGACGGTAGCCAGGCAACCGCCAGAATGGCAAGGGCTAAAATCACCAGCCATAAATCATAACTATATGAATCCATAAATCGTAAGTTGAGTATTTATCTAAGAAGAACTTGCTACACACCCGTAAGTTTGGAGCTGAGCCTGTTAATGCAACGGTCGGCCTTTGATCATACCGCCTTTGGCATCGTCGACGCCGTGGTTGATCACAAACGCATCTTCGTCGATTCGGCTAATGCTGTCTTTCAGGCGAGTGAGTTCAAGACGGGTCACTACGGCATACAGAATATTGGTATCCTGCTGCCGGTGCCCTCGTTTGCCGTACCCTTTCTCGCCTTTGATCACGGTAACACCCCGCCCCAGCTTTTCAGTGATCATTTCGCGCAGGGCCTCATGATGGTCAGAAATAATGATCACGGCGGTGTATTCTTCGATACCATGAATCAGGAAATCAACGGTTTTGGAAGCGGCCAGGTACGTTAGCATGGCATAAAGAGCCGTTTCCACGTTCAGCAGCATGGCCGCCGCCACAAATACCAGCACATTGATAACCATGATCACGTCGCCCACCGTGAGCGCCGACCGGCGACTAACCCAGATGGCGAGCACTTCGGTGCCATCGAGCACGCCGCCACCCCGAATGGCCAACCCAATGCCCGCACCCAGAAAAAAACCGCCAAAAACAGAAATCAGCAGTTTGTCGGTGGTGACCAGCGGATACGGAACCACCACCAGGCACAGCGCCAGCAAACTGATGGCAATGGTGGTGCGGATGGCAAAGGCCGGGGATATTTGCCGGTAACCCAACCAGATAAACGGCAGATTGACCAGAATGATCAGGATGGCCAGGTCAATGTCGGTGGTGATTTTCAGGAGGAGTGAAATGCCCATGGCGCCCCCGTCGATGAAATTGTTGGGGAGCAGAAAGCCTTTCAGGCCCATACCGGCGCAAAGCACACCGGCAACGAGAAAAGCGCCATCTTTCAAACGGTGGAGCCGCGCCTGCCCAGAGGCGGTGACAGTTGGTTGTGAAATCATGGTGTTGAGTGAGTTAAGCGCACAGCCTACATCAACGGCTGTGCGATGAGGTATACAAAATGCCTGTTCAGAACAGTAAATCCGGAACGGGTTCAACGATTGATTGCTTCTGTTACCGAGGCGACAGAAGAATAAATGGGCTTGAAAAAGCAAGAGATCGCGTCAGGGCGCGTTGATGGCTATCTGATGCTCGAAGATGAGCTGCCGAAAGCGGGAAGGGTAGAGGGAGGCATACAGATGGCCTGCCAACTGCACGAAGTTTATCCGCCACCTGAAGTCAGGCAAGGTATAGGGTAAAATGCTTAGTGAAGGGCCAAATGCGAAGTCGCCGCGTTGGCTAACCAGCGCCATTGGGCTATGGCTACCTGCCAGTGTGGCCAGGTCCTGATGGTTGACCGGGCCACTGGGCGTATCATACGAGATATACGCTTTCTGTTGGGCGGGTGGGTTGGCGCTGGCGTTCCAGATGGGCAGAAACACCAATAGCCAGGCAGCTAGTAAGCTACCCGGCCCGTTCAGCCATTGCCGTGCTATAGATGCCCGTTTACCCATGCAAGCGTTAAAATACGGCTTTTTTTGCGGCAAGAGCAACTTGCAATCAGGCTATTACTGTGGCGAAAACGCAGGTACGTTGCCGGGGGTAACCTTCAGTACTCGTCGGCAAAGGCATAACCTTCGCTACCCGCCCGCAAAACAACGTACCCAATCAGGCCCGACAGCATCGAGGCCGTGAGTACCGCAAATTTTGCTCCGGCCGTAATGGCGGGCATATCCGGGAACGAGAGCAAGGCAATGAAGATCGACATCGTAAAGCCAATACCGCCCAAGATACCCACCCCAATGATGTGCCGCCAGGTGGCATTGGTGGGTAGGCTGCATAAACCCGCTTTCACCGATGCCCAGGAGAACAGCGCAATGCCAAGCGGTTTACCCAGCAGTAGGCCCGCCAAAATACCCATTCCCATGGTGTTGGTAAGCGCTTCTGTCATGCCATTCTCGAACCGGATATTGGTATTGGCCAAGGCAAAAAGTGGCATGATCAGAAAATTAACGGGTTTGATCAGGGCGTGTTCCAGCTTCTCCAGCGACGATTCGGTATCGTCGGGCGTAGTGGGAACGGTCATGGCGGTCAGTACGCCGGCAATGGTTGCGTGTACACCCGAATGGTGCACCAGATACCACATAATGGCCCCCGGAATGAGGTAAAAAGCCAGATTTTTCACGCCCAGCCGGTTAAAGACAACCAGCAACGCGAACACTCCGACTGCATAAGCCAGGTAATTGGTGTGTAGCTCGGAGGTGTAGAAAATGGCTATCACCAGAATGGCCACCAGATCATCGACAATGGCCAGGGCGGCCAGAAATATTTTTAGCGAAGCAGGTACCCGGCGGCCCAGCGCCGTAACAATAGCCAGGGCAAAGGCAATATCGGTGGCCATTGGAATGCCCCAGCCTACGGCCGTATTGGTGCCCCGATTGAGCAGAAAGTAGAGCAGGGCGGGCATTGTAACGCCACCGAGCGCGGCCATGATGGGCAACGTTGCTTTGTTGATCGAGGCCAGTTCACCTTCAACCAACTCGCGTTTTATTTCCAGTCCCACCATCAGAAAAAAGATGGCCATCAGGCCATCGTTGATCCAGCTCAAAACGGGGTACGTTAGCTCCAGACCGAGTGCGTTCGTGCCTACTTCCAGCGATAAAAAATGGGCGTACGATTCACCCAGTGGCGAATTGGCAATGATTAGCGCCACAACGACGCTAATCATCAATAGCAATCCCCCCAGCGAACCGGAGGTTGAAAACTCGTGAAACAGTCTTAAAATCTTTTTCATAGCGATCTACATGTTTATGCCAGACGTAGCCGCTCGAAACCAGCAATTAATCGTCGGAGAGCACTTTATAGTCCGGGTCTTCCATGATGTTTACATCAATAATACTGGCCGCATTGGTCAGCAGTCGGCGGCAATCGGGGCTCAGGTGCTTCAAGTGCACTTTCTTGCCCGATTGCTGATAACTGGCGGTCAATTTGCTCAGGGCTTCGATGCCCGACATATCGGCCACGCGGCTCTCTTTGAAGTCGATAATGACCTGATCAGGATCGCCCGCTACGTCGAACTTTTCGCGGAAGGTCATCACCGAGCCAAAAAACAGCGGGCCGTACAATTCGTAGTGTTTCACCCCCGCCTCATCAACATACTTTCGGGCCCGAATGCGTTTGGCGTTTTCCCAGGCATAAACCAGCGCCGCAATAACAACGCCTACCAGCACGGCCAGCGCCAGGTTATGAAACAGCACCGTAATAGCGGCCACCAGCACCATCACCAGCACATCGTGCCAGGGCATCTTGCCAAACGTTTTTAAACTCGCCCATTCAAACGTGCCGATGGCCACCATGATCATCACACCAGTTAAGGCGGCCATGGGTAGTTTTTCAATGATGGGTGCGCCGAACATAATGAACACCAGTAACATAACCGACGCCACAATGCCCGATAACCGCGCCCGAGCTCCCGACGAAATATTGATCAGGCTTTGCCCGATCATGGCGCAGCCGCCCATTCCCGACAAAAAACCGGTGGTTAGATTTGCCACACCCTGCGCCACACACTCTTTGTTGCCCCGACCCCGGGTGTTAGTAATCTCGTCGATCAGGTTCAGCGTCAACAAGCTTTCGATCAGCCCAACCCCTGCTACAATCAGCGCGTAGGGAAAAATGATCGACAGCGTTTCCAGCGTCAACGGCACCGCCGGTATGTGGAACGGAGGAAAACCGCCCTGGATGGAAGCAATATCGCCCACGGTGCGCGTGTCGATGTTGAGCCCGATGGCGAGCAACGATACCACCACAATGGCTGTCAGTGAGGAGGGAATCGCCTTCGTCAGTTTAGGTAACCCCCAGATTATGAGAATTGTTAAGCCAACTAACCCGAGCATAACGGCAAGAGGCGTACCGGTAAGCCACTGTAACGTACCTGAGGCGTCGACTGCCTTGAACTGATCCAGTTGCGACAGGAAGATAACGATAGCCAGTCCGTTTACGAAGCCAAACATAACCGGGTGCGGCACCAGCCTAATGAACTTGCCCAACCGAAGCAAACCCGCCAAAATCTGAATGAGTCCCGCCAGCACCACGGCGGCAAAAATGTATTCGACCCCGTGGCTCTTGGCCAGGGCCACAATAACAACGGCTACGGCACCAGTAGCCCCGGAAATCATGCCCGGCCGGCCACCTAGAATAGACGTAATGAAGCCCATGGTGAAAGCGGCATACAAACCGGTGAGCGGCGACAGACCGGCAATGAGGGCGAAAGCAACGGCTTCGGGAATAAGGGCCAGCGCTACGGTCAGGCCCGAAAGAACTTCCGATTTATAGTCAACGCGCTGACTAAAATCGAATAACGTCAAATACTGTTTCATGAAAATTTACCTGATAGACAAAAGGAGATCCTGAACTGATGAAAACCAGTTCACACAAATAAGACACTACAGAAGTGGGGATCAGCCGTCAGGGTGGCGTAAGCAGAAACAGTGAAGGGCAAACGAACATATGTACAAATATAGGATTTTTTGAGGAATATGGCCCCATAAAAGTCAATAATTAGCCTGAAATATGATTTTTTCTAGAAAATTTCTTGATTGAATACCAGTAAATCGGCAAATAAGCAAACCGGCTGATTGCCATTGACTGCTGTACGATAGCGCGCATGGGCTGGATATATGAAAACAAAAGGCGCTGTTTCAGGTATAGTTAAGCACAGCGGACGTGGGTTTTCTACGATGATGGTTGCATCAGTTTCCGTATGTACCAACCTTACTTTCTACCAACGAAAAGATGGAATCCCTATCAACCCTACCTTTTACCGAGTTACAAGCCATGCTGAAATATGCACTGGAGCAAAAAGATATTGCCGACGCTGCCGGGCATTCGGCCGTAGGCATTGATTGGACCTCGAAAGTAGAGGCGCTGCGTCAAGCCATTGCCGATACCTTCGCCGCCATTTAGGTCGGCGTTTTACTTGGAGCGCTAATACTTGTCCAGCAGATGTTGGCAAGCCGCTTTTTTGTCATCCCGCGTTTTCTGTCATGCTGCGTTTTTTGTCATCGCGGCGCTTTTTTGTCATCCCGACGACAGGAGGGATCTTCGCTAGCAGCTAACAATGCCTACGCCTAGCGAAGATCCCTCCTGTCGTCGGGATGACAAAAAAGCGCTGCTTGGCAACGTCTTTGGACAAATACTAACTGGCGAAGCGTTCCGAGTAACGGCAATAGACAAATACACTCCCTAAAAAAGCTTCAGCCTGCTAACGGCGAAGCGGAAGGCCAGGTACGTATAGGCGAGCAACGCTCCCGTTTCCAGCCAACCCTCCAGGTGATGGCGCATATAAACGCCCGACCGAATATCCTGCACCCAGTCGATCCACATGCTGCAATAGATGAAAAAAGCGATCAGGCTGGCTAGCAGCAGGGAAAAGAGAAAGAAAGATTGTTTCATTGGATATAGCGCGTTGAGCAATGACCAGCTACCAACCGGCCTATATAAACGTACAGACCGTTTAATGGGCAGAAGGTTTAGTATCAGATTGTTGATAAGTCAACAGATTCTATCTGCATACTAGATTGGTGTAGCAACAAAAAGCAGGCCAGCAAACCGCCCTGCTTGTCCTATCTTCATCCGCTCATTCACCGATTATGAAACTCACCTGGACATTCTACCCCAAACCCGGCCTGTCGGTATCACTCACGGTCTGCTACGTACCTGAACTGGATCGGGAACGGCTTGCCTCGGGCGGTTACCTCGACGCCGATACCAACACCGCCTACGTTGACTGGACTACCTACCGCCGTTTCGACGATGTCGATGTCAGCGGTCGCCGCGACGCGTTCCAGCAATTAGCCCCCCTTCCTGACAATCATTCCCTTGATTTGCCCATCGGTACGTAGCTAACAGGTTTACTCATTCGGCAGTTTACCATGTCGGCGTTTACGGTTTCAGACAAAACCGATGGCCGAACAACCACCCAGTCTGAGTAATTATCCGGCCATCCATTCTCAGGTCATTCCCGCAGATCGGTTCGATCAATTGCGCCCTTCTTTCGACTCGGTGCCCATTTTGGCTCCAAATCCAGAAGCAACAACGCCGACTAGCAGTCCGAAGAAGCCGAATATGGCTGCTTTCGATGCGGCCCCAGCGGCCGCATCAGCCGCTTGTAGTGCCTTCACCTGGGCTTCCTGTTTGGTTTGTTCAAATTTGGCTGCTGCCTGTTTGTACGTGCTGATCCAGTTATCCACGATCTGCTCCGACTCGGCCCGGCTTTTTCCGGTCCGTTTCATCACCACATTCACGGCATCTTCCCGGTCTACACTGTTCACCGTTGCTTGCCCCTGTTTAAACAGTTTGCTGAATAGCCCGCCCGCAATATCGTCTGTCGACTGTGGATCGGTTGCCGCCCGGTTGGCCGCCGTTTTCGCCTGCTGACCTGCCTGTTCGGCTTTGCGCTCCAAATTATTCGGATTCAGGTTCGCGTTGCCGGTTTCGCGCAGTAACTGGTTGGCTTCGTCTTTCAGATCGCCTAAATCCAGGTTTTGCAGGTCGATGCCGTTTTCTTTGAGCTGCCCCTCCACGGCGTTACCGATGCCGGGAGCAGCCGCCGAAACAGCCGAGCCCGCCGTGCGAACCAGGCCACCCACCAGCCGACTTGCCCCGCCAATGAGGCTACCAACGGTTGTGGTCAGAAAGTAAATGGTCAGCAGCGTGGCCACACACCAGGTGAGCACGCCATGAATGATACCGTCGAACAAACGGGGGGCGCTCGCTAACCGCCCGGCAATCCAGCCGCCCAGAAACAGCGACAACAGGCTACTGATAATGTACCAAATGGCGCTCCCCGTGCCCAAACCGGCGGTTGGGTTGGCTTCGGTGGTTGCATCGACTGTGCTCAGGCCAATGCCCAGACCCAACAGCGTCAGCAACATCTGGCTGACAATAGCGACCAATACACCGGCGAAAACGGCGCTCCAGGAAATACGTTTCGCAAAAGTGGTGCGGCCATAAGCCGAATCATTCGAGTAAGAAAGTTCACGTTCCATAACGGTCAACGTTGATTGATTGATGGTTTCGACAAGGCGCAGCAAACAGAGCCCTATGGCCTGGTGTACGACGCGCGTAGTTGCCGATTCCGGGTGATAAAAGACGAATCCCTGACTTGCGGAGAATCAGGGATTCTTTCATGGGTATTGAGTAAATCAGAAAAGCCGGCCAAACAGGGCTGCCTAGAAGAAACGGCTGTTGCCTTTGAGGTTGTCAAGGCCCGACTTGGCATCGTCGGCCAGTTGCTCGGCTTTGTCCTGGGCTTCGTCGGCAACATGGCTCACGTTGCTTTTGAGATCGTCGTAGCTGTCTTTCGCCTGCGACTTCACCTTGTTCCAGCGGTCTTTGGCTTTATCGGCCTTATCGCTGACAGAGTCGGCAATCTGCTCGCGGGTATCCTTACCCGACCGGGGGGCGAAAAGGAGGCCAATGGCCAAACCACCAAGTAGGCCGGTCACTACACCTGCCAGGTACATCTTGTCGGTAAGGTAATCCTGAGGGTACTTTTTTGTCTCGAAGAACACGATGTTGAGTGATAAACGTTGGATATTTTATTTTCCAACTGCCTGTTTACAATATCATGCCAGCGCATTTGTTACTACACTAATGGTCTGTACGTGAGTATTTTGATAAACTACTCTATAAAATAACTAGTTATATATTGTGGGAATTTGTCTACAGACTAGGGGTACATTTGCTTCACTAGATACAAGCAATGGCAGACACTATAGCCGTAAGTAAGCCTAGTTGTTTTACTCATTTCCAAATACGGTAACTTCTGCTGAATTAACCAGACCACCTACCGCCGCTTCGGATATGTTGTCGTTCTCCTGTTAAGTCCTCTGCTATGTTCGGGATCCGTACAGAAAAGAATCAGCCAGGCAGGTACGTACCTGACTGGCTGATTTTCAATGAGCGGGAAATGGGGTTCGAACCCACGGCCTGCAGCTTGGGAAGCTGCCGCTCTACCAACTGAGCTACTCCCGCCTGAGGGTAAGCAAAGATAGTTGTTTGTTCAACGGAGCGTTGCTCCGTTAGGCCGAAAGGCCAAAAAATATCCGCCAAATTGGCCTTGCAGTCTAACGGAGCAACGCTCCGTTGAACAGGCTTACCGAAGTAGCAGCACCGAGCCGCGTTTGACGGCGGTGGGGCGCTCGGGGAAATACTGGCTCTTGTAGGAGATCACGTACGGATACACCATCGTTTGTGCCGGTTCGCCCCGGTACGTACCGTCCCAGGCGGGGTTTTCGGTTGTGCTCACGAAGATGACTTCTCCCCAACGGTTATATACCCGCAGTTCAAGGTCAGTGGTGTAGGCGTTGAGCGGGATGAACGTATCGTTGTTGCCGTCGCCGTTGGGCGAGAAGGCATTGGGGGCAAACAACCGGGGTTCGCACAGGTCGACCACCCGGGCCGCATCGCGGGAAATACAGCCATTGCTACCCGTCACCACCACCGAATACGTACCCACCTGACTCACCAGCAGCGTGGTTGAGGTTGTGTTCGACGTGGTCCAGACCACCACCTGATCGGGGCTTTGGGGTACAACCCGAAGTTGCGTTTGTCCGTTGTCGCCCACACAGATGGCGGCATCGCGGGTGAAGCCGAAACGGGGGGCGGGTAACACATTCACGTCAACAATGTCGGTCTGCTCACAACCGTCCAGGTTGGCTATCACGGTGTAGCGCCCCGTTTGTTGCGGAACAAGTTGCGAGCCCTGCGTGCCATCGCTCCAGCGGAAGAGTGACCCCGGCGAACCGGTAGCCTGTAACACCTGCCTTACGCCTTCGCAAAACTCAGCATCGGGTCCGGCGTTGACCTGGGGTGTTTGTTTCAGGGCAATCTGGCGCGGGGCCGAGTTGGCGCATCCGTTCACGGTGACTGAGTAAGTCAGCGTAAGCACCTGCCCGATGGCGGCGGCCGACGGAATAAACTGGCCCGTAGGATTAACGCCGGTACCTTCCCAGATGCCGCCGCCGGGACTATTGCCCGTCAGTTGCAACGACGTGATCGACTGCGGCGCGCCCAGACAAAGCGATAGGTTGGCCCCCGCCGATACCACGGGTTTTTCCACAAACCGTACCTGCAGGCTGCTGTTGCCAATACAGCCGTTGAGGGTGTTGGTGGCCGTGAGTGAATACGTACCTGCGGTGTTTACCGACAGAGTGCGCGTGGTGGCTCCGTTGCTCCACTGATAATTTACGTTGGCGATCAACCCACCATCGCGCGGAATGATGAGTACGGTGTCGCCGACGCATTTGCTACGGTCGGGACCAAGATTCAGGGCTGCCCGGGTATCGAGGCCCACCGTAACGGCCGACAGCGAGGCCACACAGCCCAGGTTGTCGACCACAGAAACGCTGTAGACGCCCGCCGACACGCCGGTTAGCGCGGGAGTGGTACTGACAATACCACCGCTGCTGTTTCGCCACTCGTATAGCGTGGGCGTACTGCCCGTGGCACTCAGTATGGCCGAGCCGCTGCCGGGTACACTGCACAACTGCTGACCGGTTTGCGCCGTTAACGTCGGCGGCAATGCTCTTGATCTGAGTTCATACGACGCTACTGTTTCGCAGGTGTTTTCGTCGGTTACGCTAACGGTATAGGTGCCCTGCATGAGCGCCGACGCCGAACTGCCCGTGGTTGAAATAGGCGTTCCGCTCACGGTTGTCCATGAGTAGGTAAACGAGTTGGTTGGCGACGTTGTACCCACTGCAATGGTGGTGGGCGCGGGAGACACCGAGATTACGCCGTCGATGGTGGTACAACCGGCGGGGTTGGTCAAGCTGGTGGTGAGCAACGGTCTTTTGGCTGGAATCAGAGTTATCAAATCGCTGGCCGAACACACCACATTATCCAGCGTGGTGAATGTACCGGTTACTGAATACGTACCCGGCTGGGTCACGGTTATGTCGCGGGTGGTGGCTCCGTTGCTCCATTCGAAGGTCTGATAACCCTGTACTTCGGGTACTTCAATGGTACGGGTCGAACCTTCGCATATGGGCAAGTCGGGGCCGAGATTGAGCCGGGGTGGTATGCGTATGTTGATATTGATTACATCCGATTCAAAACATTCGCCGCCATTGCCAATAAAAGCGGTATACGTACCCGGCACGGTCGTGGTCAACGACCGGGATCGGCTGACTATGCGCCCCCGGAAAGCCCAGGCGTATTCTTCGGCTTCAGCGGCAATACTTACTGAAATGGGTTTATCAGTACATCGATCAATATCTGGACCAACGTCGAACGGTTTCGGTTGTTCAATGACCGTGACCGACGTGGCGGCGGTGGCAGTGGTACAGGTAGCGCCGCTCGAGGTGACAACGCGCACGTCGAGCGTGGCCGAATACGTACCGGGTGTTGTCAGCTGCACCGTTTGCGAGGTAGCCGTAAACGAGGGTATCTGCGCTACAATAGCTCCCGCGCTGTTTCTGACCGTGAGGTTATAGGTTTCTTTCAGCTTGGGGCAATAGGGTGTAATCTCGAACGTAACCGGGTTGCCTTCGCATACGTTACTGGCCGATAAACCGGCACTGCTCGACGGATCGGTGAAGTTGACTACCTGGTTAGGCAAACCCAACTGACTGATTTTTCCGCCCAAATCCTGTCCATTTACCGTAAATGTAGGTGGCCGCTCAAAGGGGTTCGTAGTGAAACCGGCACTGCCATCGGCGTTATCGATAACCGCCAGCGACGTTTTGTCCTGAACAGCCACGTATATTTTACCGTCGGGGCCAATCTGTAGCGAACCGTATTGCCGGGTTGTGCTTTCATCGATCAGGGCGCTGGTACTGCTTGGGTCGTCAACGGTGATATCGTACTGAATAATGCGCGATAATCCCGTCTGCGTCTGCACGCCGGAGACACTGGTGACTTCGCCGAGTAAACTGACGTAGACCTTGGAGCCGTCGGGCGAAAACTCGACACCATAAGCGGTGGGGGGAGCGGGGCCAAGGTCAATTTTTTTGTCGGGACCCGTCAACACCCCGGTTTCGGTGTTGAACGAGAATATCTCGACGTAGCTTTTTTGTCGGTCGGGGTCGGTGCTGTTGGGGTCGCCGGGAATCACCACCGCAACCGGCCTCACAGCGGTATTGCTATTTCCTGTCGTCACTGTTCCCGAATCGGGTGGAGCCGGACCGAACTTGATCTGTCCTTCACCCCGCGCCGGTGAATCGTGGGGCGTACCCAGGCAATATTGTTGTTGCGTTGAACTGGTGGCCGTTGTCAGGTGATCGACCCGGAAACAGTTGGTGCCATAATCGTGGGTAAGCACCCAGTAGGTCGTGTCTCTATCATTTCTGACGGCGGCCGACCGTTCGGTACTGCTCGATGAGGTAGATGAGGTAACAACGGGCAGGTTTTGCTGAATCACCGCCCCGTTACCTTCGTTCCGGCGCATATCCACTACGCTGTAGGTGATCTGGCGGGAGCCGTTGATTTCGGCAGTCGTGTATACGTAGTAGAGGTAATCGCAACCCCGGCAAACGGGCTTGGGTACAATGATCGCCGACTGGGTAGAGCGTTCATTTCCGCCTAATACGGCCGACCCGCTGGTGAGCGAGCCGCTGATGGGGTCGAACAGGCGCATCGGATTACCGTCTTTATCATAAACCGTGATGCCGTCGCTGTAGAACAGAATATTGCCCTTGGTATCGGTGATAGAGGCCGAGCCTTCAATGGTGGTTAACTTGCCATCGGTTAAGGGCGTTGGACTATCCCCTTGAAAATCAAGACCTGCATTGTTGCCAAAGTACCATTTCGATCCCGGTGAGCCGCTTTCTTCCGGGCACAGGCTGACTCGTATTCGATCCTGCGTAGAACAGCCCGATTCGTTGGTTACTTCAACTGAATAACAACCCGAGGCCGTGGTACTGATGGTTTGGGTAGTTTCGCCTTTGGGATACCACAGGTACGTTACGTTAGAAGGAGCGCCGCCGGGGTAGGGGTTGAGGGTAATTTCGGTGCCTTTACAAATGGTGGTATCGGGTCGCCACTGCTGAAAGGCCGGCGGGGGAACGCCCACCGAGACGGTGAAGGAGGTGGGGTCGAGCACGCTGGTGCTAACGACCGACGTAACCACATCGGTTACGCTGATGGTACGAGTAATCGTGATTGTTTTGGTACCCGGCGTGGTGAACGACATACTGGCCGTTACGCCCGTTTGCGGAGCACTACCATCAATTACCCACTGCGTTTTATCTTTATCAACGGCGGGGTCAACATCGAAGAAGTTAACCGGGTCATTGCCGCAGGCGGCTCCGCCAGTTGTAGAAAGCGGCACGCAGAGACTACCGACAATTTTAATCTTATTGGCCAGTTCGGTTTGTCGGATGGCCGACGCCGAGCTGGGTGACGTTTGCGCCCAACCAGTGCTGCTGACCGCCAATAGCCAGACCACCGCCCAAACGATAGAATAAAGACCGTATCTTACCTGGATTACCATTTGTTGAGAGAGAACGAAAGTCTGGCCATCATATAACAGAGAACAGACCCGTTACGTTATACTAAACGAATCCTGCCGCGTAAAATTTTACCTGTAAACCGCTGAGTTAAGCAACCTTTGTTGTCGCCCGGCGTACCCACATCGACCCACCAACTGCCAATGCCTGCTCATCTAATTTCGACTGCTTATCCTATTTGGCAATGAATTTGCGTTGCTTATCCAGCATGGTTATACGATATACGATTCTTTGCCTCCTGGCGTTGCTGTGGGCTCCCCTGTGTTTTGCGCAGGATCCTCAGTTCACGCAGTTCTACGCGGCCCCGCAATACCTCAATCCGGCCTTTGCGGGTTCGGCCTTAACACCGCGTGCCACCATTAATTACCGCAACCAGTGGCCTGCCATTACCAACTACGTCACCACGGTGGTTGGCCTCGACTATTATGCCCCGAAACTCAACAGTGGCTTTGGGCTGATGCTGGTGAGCGACAATCAGGGGCAGGGCGCAGTACAATCTACTGAGATTGCTGCGCAATATGCGTACCAGTTTCAGGTAAGCGAATCGTCGTTTGTCAGGCTGGGGGTGCAGGGTAGCTACGTAAACCGGAATGTCAATTACTTTGGCCTCACCTTCGGCGATCAGTTTTCGTCGCAGGGGCTTATCAGCAACACCACCAGCGATGCCCTTATTGCGGCACTGAGTAACGCGCCCAACAACCGCTACGCCGATTTTTCAACCGGTGGTCTGTTCTATTCCGACTGGTTTTGGCTGGGTGCTTCAGCGCATCATATCAGCCGCCCCGATCAGAGTTTCTTTGAACCCAACAGCAGCCGACTGCCCATAAAGGGTTCTTTTCAGGCCGGTCTGCGCATTCCTCTGGCAGGATTTACGGGCTATGGCGATGAGATGGATCGCGAAATCAGCATTTCGCCGGTAGTGCATTATAAGTTTCAGGGTAAATACGACCAGCTTGATCTGGGGGCGTACCTGACGTATTCGCCCATTACGGTGGGGGCCTACTATCGGGGCATTCCGTTTAAAAAGTACGATCAGCGCATCAATAACCACGATGCACTCGCCGCCCTGATTGGCTACCGCGCCGACAAATTCTCGATCGGCTACAGCTACGACGCCACTGTCTCGACCCTCGGTTTTGCCAGCGGCGGTTCCCACGAAATATCCATTTCGTACCTCTTCGACCGCCCCGAAAACAACCGCTCTCGCTATAAGCCAAAGAAAGGCATGCTGTCGTGCCCGAAATTTTAGTTTGTGGTGTGTAGGTTTGGGTTTGATGTTGCGCTACTATGTGCTGGCGCGAGCGTTTGCTCGTGCCCCTTATTGGCAAGCATTTGCTTGTTGCCCGACAGGGCAATACGGTAGCTCCAAAACGGGTATGTATCCAGCAGCAATTGCCCTCACGGGCAGCAAGCGAATGCTTGCCAATAAGGGGCACGAGCAAACGCTCGCGCCAGCACATAGCAACGCAACCACACGCCACAAACCACGAACTATATTTCTTCCCTCACCACCAACTGCACCGTGCTGCGGCTTTTTTGTTCTAGGAGGAGTTTTTTGCCTACCAAGACACGGTCGATGGTGCTTTGGTCGTAATGACGGATCGTGATGAGCTCCAAGGCTTCGTTGTAAGTGACCCGGAAATGGGCGCGCAGTTGTTCGAGCAAATCGGGAATACGGTCGGGCTTGCTGTCTACTACCACCGAAAAGTTGAGGGCCGTATGCTGCATCAGGTTGATTTTCACCCCCGCCGTGGCGAATAAGCCGAAAATGAGACTCAGATTATCTTCGGCAATGAACGAGAAATCGGTGGGGTGCAGCGAAATCAGCAGTTGATTGACCTTGAAAATAAACGAAGGGGTAGGCTTGGCAACGGTGGGCGCGCCAACCAACGTACCTGGCTGATCGGGCTTCAGGAATGATTTTACGTATAGCGGAATGCCCTTATTCTGAAGCGGCTTTATCGTTTTCGGGTGAATAACCGTAGCGCCATAATACGCCAGTTCGGTGGCATCCTGATAGGTCAGCTCGGGCAATAATACGGTATCATCGAAATAGCGCGGGTCGGCGTTGAGCACGCCGGGTACGTCCTTCCAGATCGTGATGCTTTCGGCCCCGAGGCTATAGCCAAAAATAGCCGCCGAATAATCAGAGCCTTCGCGGCCCAGTGTGGTTGCTTCTCCGTCTACGGTACCGCCAATAAATCCCTGAGTCAGCACCAGGCCGGTCGATTCGCCCACAAACTCCTGAATAAGCGATTGGGTCACGGACCAGTCTACTTTTCCCTCGCGGAAAGTATCGTCGGTCCGAATCAGTGTTCGGGCGTCGGCCCAGCGCACCGGTAAGCCGATGTGGGTCAGGTAAGCCGCCACAATACGGGTCGAGATCAGTTCACCCATCGACACAATCTGGTCATAAACGGCATCGTAGCTACTACTCAACGGAGCTGTACCGAGCTTGCCAGCTATCGATGAGAAAATAGTTCGTACGGGAGATAGTAGCTCGTCGGGCAATTCAAACTCGGCAACGATCAATTCATGGGTGATAACCACGTTTTGCCAGCGTAGTTGGGCTTCGTCGAGCCGCCCGGCCATGTAGCTTACCACAATGTCTTCGAGCGCATTGGTCGTTTTACCCATGGCCGAAATCACAACGATCAGGTCGTTGCCCGCCTCGCGCTGAATGATTGTACCCACATTGCGGATGCCCGCCGCATCACGCACCGAAGCCCCACCGAATTTATAAACCTTCATTTTTAAAGAATTAAGAATTAAGAGTTAAGAATTAAGAGCGGTCCGCCGCTGCGGTTGGCTCTGCTATTGATCAAACGCTTGGCAAAGCAGCGCCAACCGCAGCGGCG
>NZ_JBGGWF010000012.1:0-165541 GCF_041321135.1 Fibrella aquatica
CCGCTAGCGCGCAGGTATTGCTTGCGCGCTAGCGGGCTCCCTTCAGGGCGGGGGGCTACGCCGATATAACATCAAAAAAATCAGGCAGGAATTAGCCCGTGAGGGTCCAGGACAAACTTCTTAGCGACGCCGCTGTCAAATTCGGCGTAGCCTTCCGGTGCTTGATCCAACGTAATTACCTCGACGTTCACCGCTTTGGCGATCTGCACTTTATCGTACAGAATCGACATCATCAGCTGGCGGTTGTACTTGATCACCGGCGTTTGACCCGTGAAGAACGAATGGCTTTTGGCCCAGCCTAATCCGAACCGGATCGAGAGGTTGCCCGTCTTGGCGGTGGCCTCTTCGGCGCCCGGATCTTCCGTTACGTACAGACCGGGAATACCAATGGCACCACCCGCACGGGCAATCTCCATCAGCGAGTTCAATACGGCGGCGGGCACTTCTTTTTGTACCTGTCCACCGTGGCCACGCGCTTCAAAACCAACGCAGTCAACGGCACAGTCTACCTCGGGAACACCCAGAATCTGGGCAATCTGATCAGCCAGCGACGCGTCTTCGTTCAAATCAACGGTTTCGCAACCGATCGACCGGGCGTGGGCTAGTCGCGCTTTGTTCATATCGCCCACGATGACTACCGCCGCGCCCAGCAACTGCGCCGAGGCTGCCGCCGCCATCCCTACTGGACCAGCACCGGCAATATAGACAGTGGTTCCGGGGCCGACGCCCGCTTTAACGGCACCGTGAAAACCCGTCGGGAAAATATCGCTGAGCATGGTCAGGTCGCGAATTTTAGAAAGCGCCTGCTCTCTGTCCGGGAATTTTAGGAGGTTGAAATCAGCGTAAGGCACCATCACGTACTCGGCCTGACCGCCAATCCAACCGCCCATATCGACGTACCCGTAGGCACCACCAGCGCGTGAATCATTGACATTTAGACAGATACCCGTTTGTTGCTCTTTACAGGTGCGGCAGCGTCCACAGGCTACGTTAAAGGGCACCGATACGATATCGCCAATGTCGAGAAATTCAACGTCGGCCCCTTTTTCGATCACCTCGCCTGTTATTTCATGCCCCAAAACGAGGCCCGGCTCAGCTGTTGTACGGCCACGAACCATGTGCTGATCGCTGCCGCAGATATTGGTTGAAATCACTTTAAGAACCACCCCATGGCCAATTTTCTTGCCTTTAGGGTTTGCCAGTTCGGGGAAGTCGATGTTTTGCACTTCTACTTTGCCCGGCCCGGTATACACGACACCACGGTTACTCGCCATACTGATCTGTAGTTTTGTACTGTGAAACCGATTATTTATTGGTGTGGTTAGGCAAGGCTACCTGCCAAATCGCCTGTTCGGATTGACCAACAAGCGTTACTGAAGCGCATCGACGCCAGCCTGAGCTACCGTGTGGTCATTTTCGACCGTGCTACCCGACACGCCAATACCGCCAATTACTTCGCCGCTGGCATCCTTGATGGGGATACCGCCGGGAAAGGTGATCAAGCCGCTATTTGAGTGTTCGATGTTAAACAGCGAGCCGCCAGGCTGTGATGCCTGACCCAGATCACCCGTATTCATGTCGAAGAAACGGGCCGTTTTTGCCTTTTTAATCGAAATATCGACCGAGCCCAGCCACGCACCGTCCTGACGAGCGAAGGCAACCAGATTGGCACCTGCGTCTACGACGGCAATGTTCATTTTCAGGCCCAATTCGGTTGATTTGGCTTTGGCAGCAGCGATCAACCCCTCTGCCTGTTCTAACGTGATTCCCATATGATGAATAAAGTTATCTTAAACACAACTAACTCTATAGATCATACTATGTTTTGAGTAACCTAGTGAGGGGTGAGGGGTGAGAGGCGAAGGGTGAGGGGTGAGGGGTGAAGACTTGGCGCTGGCGCGAGCATGTGCTCGTGCCAGCCAAGCTTCACCCCTCACCCCTCACCCTTCACCCCTCACCCCTCACCCCTCACCCTTCACCTAAAAGTCCGCGAACATATTTCCCCCGAATGGCTGTTACTTTTGCACAGCCATGATAACAGAACAACCGCTCGAGTCCCGCATTCAGTACGAGTACAGCCCCGGCCACTTTCGGGCGTCGGAGCCGAACGTTTACGAGTCGGAGCAACTCGGCGAGGGCGAGATGATTCTGAACATGGGGCCACAACACCCCAGTACCCACGGCGTACTGCGGCTCGAGATTGTTACCAGCGGTGAAATTGTGCAGGATGTGGTGCCGCACCTCGGCTATCTGCACCGCTGCTTCGAGGCCCATACGCAGAACGTACCGTTCAATCAGGGCATTCCGTTCGTTGACCGGCTCGATTACCTGGCCGCCATGAACGGCGAGCACATCTGGGCGATGGCCGTTGAACGGATGCTGGGCATTGAAAACGACATTCCGAAACGGACCGAGTATATCCGGGTGCTGGTGGCCGAACTGAACCGCATTGCTTCGCATTTTGTGGCGATAGGTACGTATGGCCTCGATATTGGTGCGTTTACGCCGTTTCTGTGGGTCATGCGCGACCGTGAGCACATTCAGCGTATGCTGGAATGGGTATCTGGAGCTCGAATGCTCTACAACTACATCTGGATTGGTGGCCTGTTCTACGACCTGCCCGTAGGCTTCGAGGAACGCTGCCGCGAGTTTGTCACGTACCTGAAACCCAAGCTGGTTGAATTACAGGAAGTCCTGATCGACAACGAAATTTTCCGGAAACGCACCGGGAACGTAGGCGTGTTGCCCCTCGCCGTAGCGATTGATTACGGATGCACCGGCCCGGTACTTCGTGGCTCGGGCCTACGTTACGACCTGCGCCGCGTCGATGCGTATTCGGTGTACCCGGAGCTGGATTTCGACATTCCCATCGGCACCGGTCAGGCTGGCGCGGTGGGCGATTGCTGGGATCGGAATTACGTGCGCGTTCAGGAATGCTGGGAATCGGTCAAGATCATTGAGCAATGCCTCGACCGGCTCACCACCGACCATAAACGCACACCCGATTATAACCCACAGGCGATGGTGCCGAAGAAAATTCGGCCGAAAGCAGGTGATTATTATTTCCGGGGCGAAAGCGCAAAAGGTGAATTAGGCTTCTTCTTCCGCACCGACGGCCGGTCCGACATTCCGGTTCGGTCACACTGCCGGTCGTGCTCGTTTCATAACCTGTCGGTCATTGCCGAGATCAGCCGGGGCGGTATGCTGGCCGACCTGGTGGCCGTCATCGGCTCCCTCGACCTGGTCATGGGTGAAGTAGACCGGTAGAGTTAAGAATTAAGAATTAAGATTTAAGAGCTGTCTCCGCTAACAGCAAAACACGTCTGTTAGCGGAGTTCGACCTGTTACTTCAGATCCTTCAAATAGGCAATGGTTTGTGGCACCTGCGTGGCGTAGCTGGGACTTTCGTCTTCGATGTAATAATGCTTGATCGACGATTTTTTGGCCGCTTTCAGAATAGCAGGCAAATCCAGTTGGCCCGTTCCGAGCGCCACATCATTCGTCACCGGCGTGCCTCCCGACAGATTACCGGCAACCCCTTTGCGAAGGTCTTTCAGGTGCATTAGCTTGAAGCGTTTCGGGTATTTATTGATCAGCGCCGCCGGATCAGCACCGGGAAAAAACGTCCAGAGAATATCGATTTCAAAGCTCACGTAGTTAGGATCGGTGTTCTGAATGATGTAGTCCATCAGGGTGCCATCTTCGTGCTTTTCAAACTCAAAACCGTGGTTATGATAGCAGAAAGTAAGGCCAAACTGATCTTTTAGTTGTTTGCCGAAGCTGTTGAAGTCGGCCACTGTCTTTTTGGCCAGGTCGAGGGTAAACGGGCCATTGTGTGGCACCCAGGCAACGCGTACATAGCTGGCTCCCAGTGCTTTGGCGTTGTTACCAACCTCTGTCATCTTGTTTTGCAAGTCGGGATAACCCACGCCAAACGACGAGCATTTCATGCCGCGTTCGTCGAGAAGTTTGCGCAGATCAGCGGCAGTTTTACCGAATAGGTTCGAGAACTCCATATCGGTGATGCCCAGCCCTTTGATGGTGTCGAGGGTGGCCGCCACGTTTTTAGAAAAGCTATTCCGGTAGGTGTATGACACCATGCCGGGTTTTTGCGGAAATAGTTTTTTCTGGGCCTGAACCGAGCTTATGCTCAACAGAAAGACGATAAAGAGAACGGAGTTTTTCACGAATGAAGTCTGGTTGGGGGAAAATAATAAAACAAGGAGTCTGTAAAAGCCTACGTAAGCCAGTCGCCTACTTAGTCAATACAGCAGATTAGCGTCAGAAATAAGCGTTCATCGCCCTGGTGTAGTGAGGAATAGCCTGTTCGGGCTCGGCAATGTCGGGGTGCCAAAGTTTCTCCCATTCGAAGCTGTAATAGCCTTTGTAACCGCCCTTCGTCAAGGCGTTGATGGCCTCGCGTAGTGGCGCTTCTCCTTCACCCAGCAATACATATTGGTGCTTCCCGGCTACAATGCGAAGGTCTTTAACGTGTACGTGCCGGATAAATGGGTTCAGCTTTTGGTACACCAATGCCGGCGATTCCTGCGCATCGATCCACATATTGACAATGTCCCAGATCAAGCCCACGTTCGGATGTTTTGCTGCCAGCATAATGGGGATCAATAAATCGCTGCGGGTGAGTTCACCATGCGATTCGAGCAACACCGTCACTGAACTCTCTTTCGCATACGTACCCAACTCCAGCAAGCCTTCGCCGATTAGGCGCAACGTGTCGTCGCGGTTCTGATCGGGCGGTAACGAGTCGGGAAATACCCGAACGAACGGACAATCGAGTTGATGGGCCAGATCGATAAACCGGCGGGCATCGTCCAGGTTTTTGCGGCGTTTCGTGGCGTCAGCATGGTGGAGTTGCGCCGACGAGCCGAGGTTACAGATACGGATGTTCCGGTCGGCAAACCGGGTACGTGTATCCCGAATATGCGCCGCCGTGTCGAACGCCGGACTTTTCGGCAAATCCAGTTCGCCCATCAGCCCTCGGAATTCCACGGCCCGATACCCCGATTTGGCCGCAACGTCCAGAATAGTCGCCAAGTCCCACTTTGGGCAACCAAGCGTAGAGAAAGCAAGCTGCGGCTTTTTAGCCGTAAAGGGCAATGACATACCCAGCGTGGATTCGCCCAGCGCGACGGTTGACAGTCCGCCAAGAAGAGTGGCTTTAAGTGCTTCGCGTCGTGTTAGTTGGCTCATAGATCACCCCGTTTTAACTGTTATAGGCTGGCTGGCGCGAGGATTTCCTCGTGCCTTTTATGTCGCAAGCCGGGACGCCGGACCGATCCGCTTGCAGCGCGAATGCGCAATATGGTAGTGCAAAAATGAGTATGAGTAGCCAGCTACAATTGCGCCTTCGCGCTGTGCAAGCAAATGCTTGCGAATTATAGGCACGAGGAAATCCTCGCGCCAGTTCCCTCTACAAATCACCCCGTTTTAACTGCTTCACGGCATAGTCGGCGGCGCGGGCGGTGAGCGCCATATAGGTCAGCGACGGGTTTTGAGTTGACGTCGAGGTCATGCACGCACCGTCGGTCACGAACACGTTTTTGCAGGCGTGTAGCTGATTCCACTTGTTGAGCAGCGATGTTTTCGGGTCGCGGCCCATTCTGACGCCGCCCATCTCGTGATTTTCACTGCCAGGCAATCGGCCAGTATCGTGCGTTTTAATGTTGGTGAAGCCCGCCCGGTCATACATTTCCGATAGCTGCTCCCAGAAGTCGCGGAGCATTTTTTCGTCGTTATCATCGTAGGCCACCGACACCCGCAGGAGCGGAACATCCCAACGATCTTTCAGAGTTGGGTCCAAGTGAACGGTACTTATTTCCTTTGGAATAGTCTCGCCCATCATGCCCGACGATACGTGCCAGAGTCCAGGGGTGTAGCTGGTGAGTCGTTCTTTCAGATCCGCCCCAAAACCATCGCGGTTCACTTGCGAAGGCCTCGACGCGTAGAAGGTGGACGCATAGCCGCGCAGAAACTGGGACGCCGGACCGCTCGTTTCCTGTTTGTGCACATTCCGAAAGCGTGGAATGTAGCAGCCATTTGGTCGCCGCCCCCAGGTTGTTGAGTCGGCAAAGCCGTCGTAATCGGCCGTGACCCGCCCCCGGTAGCTGTGAAAGGCCATGAATTTGCCTAACAAACCACTATCGTTGCCTAAACCAGCAGGAAAACGGCCAGACGTTGAGTTAAGCAGAATTTTGTTGGTATTCAGAGCCGAGGCGTTCAGAAACAGAATGTTGGCAAAATATTCGGTCATCTGGCCGGTATGCGCGTCGACCACCCGAACGCCGGTTGCTTTACCTTTTTTCTCGTCATAAATCACCGAATGTACCACCGAATCGGGACGGAGGGTGAGTTTACCGGTTTTCATCGCCCACGGAATGGTCGACGAATTACTGCTAAAATAACCGCCGAAAGGGCAACCACGCTCGCAAAGGGTACGGTGCTGACACTGGGCCCGGCCCTGTTTGGTATGAATTGAATTTGGCTTTGTCAGGTGAGCCACCCGACCAATCACAACCGGACGATCAGGAAATTTCTGACTCATCTGCTTCGTGAAATAGGTTTCCACACAGCTCATCTGATGGGGCGGCAAAAATTCGCCATCAGGCAGAGTTGCCAGCCCGTCGCGGTTACCTGAGATACCGGCAAATTTTTCAACATAGCTGTACCACGGGGCCAGGTCGGCGTAGCGAATGGGCCAGTCTACGGCGAACCCATCGCGGGCGGGGCCGCTGAAATCGAAATCGCTCCAGCGCTGGGTTTGCCGTCCCCAAAGCAACGACCGACCACCCACCTGATTGCCCTGAATCCAGTCGTAGGGTTTCTCCTGAATGTAGGGGTTCTCACTGTCTTTGGCGTAGAAATGCGCGCTACCCTCGTAGAAAGCGTAGTTCCGGCTGGCCACCGAATACGCCTGTTTCGTTTCCAGACTAACCGGCCCCCGATGGGCAAAATCCCAGGGGTTCATCATGGCGGTTGGATAATCGGTGACGTGCTCTACGTTGCGTCCCCGTTCCAGTAGCAATGTTCGCAGCCCCCTGCCGGTTAGTTCTTTGGCAGCCCAACCGCCACTTATGCCCGACCCAACCACAATAACGTCGAACTGATTAAGATTTGCCATCCTTTTCGTTGAGGTTTCGGCGACGTACCTGGGTACGTTACCTGCCTACTCGCGGTGTTTAGGCAGGTAAGACATTTCCACAGACATTCTAACCGCTACTAGCCCACGATGGGTAATTTGATCGTAAACTCGCTGAACTGCCCTTCTTCGCTGTTTATCAGGAGCATCCCCCCGTGGCCCTTCGTGATGATATCGTAGCTGATCGACAGGCCCAGTCCGGTGCCTTGTCCGGCAGGTTTGGTGGTAAAAAACGGCTGAAAAATCTTTGCCTTTACCGTTTCCGGCATACCTGTGCCATTATCTCGGATGGACACGCAAACCTGATTGGCCTCCTCATAAGTCGATACAACAACAGTTGGCTGGTAGTCTGCTTCGCCCCGTTGCTGTCGTTTCTGTACCGCATAAAAGGCGTTATTGATAATGTTCAAAATCACCCGCCCCACTTCCTGCTGACTCACCATCACCCGGCTCAGCGTTGGATGCAGTTCAGTGATCAGTTGGGCCATAACCGATTTATCTTTTGCCTGAAGGCTGTGAAACGCCAGTTTGGCATATTCATCAACCAGCGCGTTCAAATCGGTGGGCTCTTTCTGGCCGCCGGTGGTACGGGCGTGTTCCAGCATACCCTTGATGATTGACGAGGCCCGGTTACCGTGTTCGATAATTTTCCCCAAATTTTGGTTCAGATCGCTCAGCAGGTCGTTTTCCAGTTCGTCGTCACGCTCGGCCAACTGCCGGTTCTCGATCAGCTCCGTAACCAGTTCCGCGCTGACTTCCGAAAAGTTATTGACGAAGTTCAGCGGGTTCTGAATCTCATGCGCAATACCGGCGGTCAGTTCCCCGAGCGACGCCATCTTTTCGGCCTGAATCAGTTGCGTCTGTGTGGTTTTCAGTTGGGCCAGGGTTTCCTGTAACGCCTCTTTTTGCTCGCTAAGCTGCTGATTGGCCAGTTGTTTGGCGCGGTTATTCCGAATCAGGACAAACGCAACGCCAGCCAGCAGGGCAATGCAGCCAATCAACAGCAACACGTACTGCCGCTGCCGGTTCGACTCCTGTTCGCGAAGCTGCCGGTCTTTTGTCAGTAGTTGTATTTGTGATTCCTTCTTGAGCAGGTTCTGCTTATACCTCAGCGAGGCCAATCGTCGGCTGGTGGCCTCGGCTGTCAGGCTGTCTTTATAGGCGGTGTACTGCAAAAAGTAGCGGTAAGCCTGGGCGTAATCGCCTTCTTTGGCAAAGGCCGTACTCAAGGCCTGGTTCGAATCGCGCAACTTTTTGCGGGCGGTCAACTGCTGAACGACCTGTGGGCTACTTTTATCGAATAATATCAGGGTGTCGAGCAACCGATCCACAAAATCAGGCCGCACACGAATGCGGCGTAGTTGGGTGGGGTCAATCTCTGGTAAAAGCGGCGGTGCAGGCTCTGCCGGCCGTTCGGGCTGCGATCGCCGGTCGTAAACGCGCTTGTCGGAAAACGGATTCGACTCGAACACGAATGGGGCATTTCCCCTACTTCTCCCGCCAACCACAACACTGGCTCCCATTGACCGGCCCAACGTTTCCAGAATAGGCGAAAATGCGGTGGCTTGCGATGGTGAACTGCGCATGACACCAGCCTGAATTCTAGCGACCTGCCCTATAACCCATCCTGCTTCTCTCAAATCGCGGAGTTGTGCAGCCAGTCGATTGGCTTCCTGTAAGCGAGCCGCTGCTTTTTGCGGTTGTTCCTGCAACTCCCGACTGGCCAGTTGACACAGCGCAATGATTTGCTTCGGCACCGAAGGTTGCTGCCGCGAAATAGTAAGTACCGAATCGGATAAAGACAATAAATTAACCGTTCCAGACAAGGTTGTTTTCAGACGAAATATTTCTTTTTGAGCCGTTTCCGAACGGCGTACGCCCATACTGTCGGTGGTTGCTACCTGAGCCCGACTGGCGAGTGCGGCTGTTAGCAAAAGCAGCATAACACCGAGTTTGGGGCTAAAAAACTGTTTCATAGTTACGTAAATGACTATACGTAGTGAAGAGAAATTAGTTTAACATAGAGGTCAGCCCCCTCTGTGTTAAACCAATTCTACTTTGTTACTTGTCGTGTTGAATATACCGCATTTAAGCAGTTGATGATTCGTTTACGAAGGATAGTTCATCCGATAAAACGCTGCCATCAGTCAGGCAGGGCGTAGGCAACGTACCTGTCGCTCGATTTTGACTTCAGCTTTCCACCACCGCAGGCAATGACGATAAACTGTTTGCCGCCCACCGAGTAAGTTGACGGTGATGCATACCCCGCCGTGGGTAAGGTTGTTTGCCAGATTGTTTTGCCCGTTTTTTTATCGATAGCCCTCAACTGCCCGTCTTTGCTGGCCGCAATGAAGAGCAGGCCACTACCCGTTACCAGCGGCCCGCCATAGTTGTCGGTGCCGGTTGCCGGTATGCCTTTGGCGATTAATTCGGGGTATTCACCCAGCGGTACCTGCCACCGGTGTTCGCCCGTATTCAGGTCGATGGCCGTTAGCGTACCCCAGGGTGGCGCACTAACCGGATAGCCGTTGCTATCGTACCAGCGATTGTAGCCCGTATGCTGATAGGGTACGTCTCCTGTTCGGGCCTGAGCCACCTGTGCCGCACTGCCTGTATTCTGGAGAAAATCGACAATGGCTTTGCGTTCGCCTTCGGGCAAGTGCGAAAACGACGGCATCATGCCCCGGCCTTTGAGCAGCACCTGATGAATGGCTTCGGCAGTTAACCGCTTGTCGATCCCGAGTAACGACGGATACGAACCGTCGTGATTACCGCACCGGTCGGCTCCATGGCAGGCGGCGCAGTTTGCCGTGTATAATTGACCGCTGGTTACCAGCGCATTGGCAACGGGCTGTTCTTTCAGAATCAGCGTTGAAAAACACGGGTTTTGTTTGGCCGGAATGTAAATCGTTCCTTCCGGATCGGTTGCGGCACCGCCCCATTGTGCGCCGCCATCTGTTCCGGGGAAGAAAACGGTTGTTTCAGCCGTGAGTGGTATGTAAGGACTACCAGTACGGGCTTTGCGCAACATAGCCACAATGGCGGGCCGGTTGGATGCCCACGAATTAATGTCTTTTTCGGTAAATGTTTGTTGGGTAAACGGCGCCGGTTTCACCGGAATGGGCTGCGTTCTGCTCGTTTTTTCACCCGCCACGCCATCCCCGGGAAATGCTTTTTCCACAATCGGGAACAGCGGTTTGCCCGTTACCCGGTCGAAAATGAACACATGGCCCTGCTTGGTCAGTTGGGCTACAGCGTCGATGCGTTTCCCGGCCTGAACTACCGTCAATAAGTTGGGCGGCGACGGTGGGTCACGGTCCCAGATATCGTGGTGAACAAACTGAAAATGCCAGAGCCGTTTACCGGTTGTAGCTTCCAGCGCAATCAGGCAATTGGCAAACAGATTGTCGCCCAGTCGGTTACCGCCATAAAAGTCATAGGCCGCCGAGCCTGTAGGTACGTATACGATGCCCCGCTGCCGGTCAATGGCCATCCCTGCCCAGGCATTGGCCCCACCCAGGCGTTGACGCGGGTTGGCCGGTGACCAGCTCGAATACCCGTATTCGCCCGGTTGCGGGATGGTATGAAATGTCCAGATAAGCCGACCCGTCCGCGTGTCGTAGGCCCGCACGTCGCCCAGCAACGCAGTTTCGCCTTCGGCCAGGCGCGCCCCAACAATCAACATATTTTTATAGATGGTGTTGGGCGTGTTGGCCCGCACATAATTGTCGGCACCCGGCCGGTCTATGCCGTCTTTCAGGTTGATTCGCCCGGCGTTTCCGAAGGAACGCATAACCTCGCCTGTTTTTGCGTTCAGGGCGTAAAGGCCGCCGCCCGCACCGAAGAAAATGCGCTCGTCGGTTCCTTCAGCCCAGTAGGTAACGCCCCGGCTGGTGGTGCCGTCGGTATCAGGCAAGTTGGTTTTCCAGATCTGTTTTCCCGTCGCAGCATCTACCGCAAACGCCTGCGTGTTGGCCGACACCCCGTAGAGCACGCCACCAATGATAATCGGATTGCACTGCATTTGGGTGCTGTTCCGAACCGTATCGGCACCGCCCGATGCATAACTCCAGGCCACTTTCAGTTGCTGAACATTGTCGGGCGTGATTTGCTTCAGCGCCGAATAATGACTTCGCTGACCATCACCGTTATACTCCGTCCAGTTGGTGTCGGGTTCAACAGAATTGACTCTTAAGCTTAGTAAGCCAAACAAGGCGATAACGCCTACTAATAAACGATGGCTAGTCTTCGTCGTTCGCATTCGCGTTGAGCTGTTTCCGGGGGAATACCTGAGCCTTTTCCGGTCGGTTTAGAATCTGTATTGTACATTGGCGGGCAGCGGTTCTACAGCCACTTTCATCCACTTACCTTCGATCTTGATCACCACAATTTTGTTATCCTTGTCGTAAAAAATAGTGCCATCGGGGCTGTCTTTCAGCTCTTTGTAATTAACGTACCTGGCGTCTTTCTCGTAGTTGCGTTCATCGTCGCCGTCTGGTTTTGCCGTTTCCAGATCGTCGTTTCCAATAGCACCCAGGGTCAGGGCGTTGGTTAGCCGGAGCGACCCATAGAAGATGGCCTTGTCGCGCCCAAACAGAAACGAGTGCTGGCGTACATCCGACCCGATCTTAAACCAATTGTAGGCTTGTTCGCTATGGTTGTAGGTGGTTCCATAGTAATACAGTTCGGCCACGGGCTTATCGAGCTCAATGTGTTTGTTCACGAGCATCGTAATGCGTGATTTATCGTCGCTGGCATAGCCCTCAAACACATGATACCCCCATCTTTTTCGATTTTTCTCGGCCGCATCACTGCCGTTTCCCCGAACCTGAACCATGTAAGGTGTGCTCAGAATCCCATTTATCGTGCTATACATGGGTGTCAGGGCGGGGTCGAATCCGAAGTGATAGCCGCGTTCTTTCCAACGGTGCCAGGAAGCGTCAATGTCAGACGATAACTCGATGCGCCGGGTCGATGCACCGGGGCTGCCGGGCAGGGTCGTAAAATAGGGATTTGTGGTGGTGGGTTGCTGCTGCGCAAAAGCGCAGGAAGCAAACAGCCAGACGTAGCAGACGAGAAAACGGTTCATAGGAAGCAAATTAGGTGACTCGTCTACAACGTTAAGCGTTGCTTATCGGCCAGTAAAGCCTGACTCAATACCTGATAAGGCAACCGTTGCGGCGACACTTTTTTGTTGATGGCCAGCACCGCCGCCGTGGCCGCCGACTGACCCAGAATCATGAAAACGGGTTCCATCCGAATAGAGCCGTAGGCGATGTGCGAGCTCGACATACAGACTGGCACCAGCAGGTTCGTGCATTCCGACTCTTTGGGCAAAATAGACCCGTAGGCGATAGAATACGGCTTGTCGGGGTGTACGCCAATATCGCCCTCGTTCTGCACAAAGCCATCGGCCTTCACAAACCGCTGGGCGTTGTGCGCATCCAGCGAATACGATCCCATGCCAATTGGGTCAGGTACGTTCGTTTTACCGAGGGCGTCGGCCTCTTTCATCACAAACACGCCTTTCATGCGCCGCGCTTCGCGAATGTAGAGCTGATGCGGCCAGTTGCCATTATCGGCAAATTCGTCTTTAGCCAGTCCCCATTGCTGCATTTTTTCGCGTACATCGGCGGGTACGCGGGCATCGTTTTGCAAGAAATACAGTAGCCCTTTTTGATACAGTTCGTGATCGCGGATGATTTGCTGTCGCCGTTCGTAGGTGGCTTCGGGGTAGTCGTAGTTTTTGCCGATATAGTCGGTGCTGAACGGGCCGTGGTTGTTGGTATCCGTCTTGCGGTTCGGAATGGGGTCGAACTTGTTGAACGTCTCGCGCCAGCCCGATGCAAACACCCGCGCCAGTAGTTCATAGCGCGCCGGGTCGTAGCCATCGGGTTTAGCAAATGGCACTCGATTGTCGGGGTGATTGCTAAGGCACATCCGAAAGCAGTACGCCTGAATTTTGGCATCGCCCGAACCGTTCACACCGGGTTTCTCTTTCGCTACTTCGGGTAGCAGACCACTGGTTGGGTCGCCAGGTACGTTGTAGGGGCTAATGTTAGTTTTGAAGTAATGACCGTGTTGGAAAACACCGACCTGAACACCGTTGTGCGTTTCGCCATACACGCTGTTGGCTTCCCGTCCAACGTGGTAGCTGACGCCCGCGGCCGCCATCAGGTCTCCTTCATAAGTAGCGTCGATGAACATGCGCCCGGCGTAAACCTGTCCGCTCAGCGTGCGAAACGACTGAATGGCGCCCGCCTTTTTCTGAATCCCTTTAACCGAGCGATCAAGCCATTGATCGCGATAAACGGTCAATTTGTGTTCACGGACTAAATCGTCGAATACCTGTTCGGCGGCGTGCGGTTCAAAAATCCACATCGTCCGGCTACTGCCGTCAATGGCGGGTGTTCCCTGGCCTTTGTTGCCGTATTCGCTCTGTTTTTGCCATGTCCACGACTCATCCTTTTGGTAATGAGCGTACAGCCGCTGATAAAACTCACGCGACAGACCACCAATCACTTCTTTGTTACCCGTATCAGTAAAGCCCAGCCCACCCGACGATAGTCCGCCCAGGTGCTTATCGGGCGAGACAATGATGACGGATTTTCCCATCTTTTTCACCTGCACCGCCGCCATGACCGCCGCCGACGTGCCGCCGTAGATAATCACATCGGCCCGACGAAGGGCCGCCACCTCAGAGCGTGTCGCTGGCGCTGTCGATGTGTAGCCGCTGAGCAAAATAAGGCAACCGATGAGGTAACTCAGGAAGATCTGCTTTTTCATGGGTTTAACCAGAATCAGAATGGGGAGACATGAATCCTGTAAAGCACTGAATCAATGAGGCCTACCTTCCTTAATTTGGTTGCTCTGCACACGCCCATCCGATCACCCCGGACAAAGACCCGTTCCTAAATGTTCGTAACTATTCAGTCGGCCCAGCGCTTATTTAGAGAAAAACGGGTATGGAAAACAACGAATTAGCTGGTAAAGTAGCGCTGATAACGGGCGCAGGGTCAGGTATCGGTAAAGCGGCGGCCATTATGATGGCGAAGGCGGGTGCCAAAATCGTGGCCATAAGCCGCACGCAGGAAGAAATAGACAAAACGATTGCCGAGGTGGAAAAAGCGGGAAGCGAAGGGCTGGCTCTCACCGCCGACATTTCGAGCGAGAAAGACATGGAACGGGTGTATGACCAACTCGACAAGGCCTACGGACGACTCGACATCATCTTTGCTAATGCGGGCATCAACGGCGTATGGGCGCCGATCGATGAACTGACACCAGACGAATGGCGCAAAACGATCGACATCAACCTGACCGGTACGTATATGACGGTGCATTTCGGTGTACCACTGCTGAAACGGCAGGGCGGATCGATCATTATCACGGCGTCGGTAAACGGTACCCGCATATTTACCAATACGGGCTCAACGGCTTATTCGAGCACCAAAGCGGCGCAGGTGGCCTTTACACAACTGCTCGCGCTGGAACTGGCTAAACATAAAATTCGGGTCAATGTTGTCTGCCCCGGCGCAATCGACACCGAGATCGATGATAACACACAACACCGGAATCTGGAGAGCATTACCGAACCTGTCGAGTTTCCGGAAGGTGAAATTCCACTGACCGACGGTAAGCCGGGTACATCGGAGCAAGTGGCTGACCTCGTTATGTTTCTGGCCTCTGACCGCGCCAGCCATATTACCGGTACACCTGTCTGGATCGACGGGGGCGAATCGCTGCTGCTTGGCTAAACATCCTATATAGACTATAGGTTAATAGCATATCGCTTTAAAAGACTCAACAGCATGAAAAAGATATGGATGGCCAGCCTAGCGCTAGCCCTTTGCCTCACCACAGCTGGGTACGCCCAGCAAACCCAGGGCACGTCGACACCCTCTACGCAGCGCAATACCTCATCAAAAACGGGCCTCGATCGTAAAGGGGGCAAAGATGTGGGTACGCGGGGGAGCACGAAAATGAAGGATGGCGTGTCGCGATCGGGCAACTCAAACCTATCGCCCACCTCACCAACCAATGCTCCGGCACCGGGTGGCGACAAGCCAGCTTCACCAGCAGGTGCAGTGAGTGCAGCTCAATCACCATCGGTTGAGACAAAGGCACCCGCCACAGCTAAGCCGAAAGGAACAGGCACCCGTAATGGTAACACGGCCCCAAGCGGAACAAGGCCCATGCGTACGCAGGGAAGCACATCTGAAGGGACCGCCAGTGTACCCTCGGCAGGTGGCGCACCCGGCACCGGAACGAAAACCGTTCGTTCGGTAAAACCAAAGAGTCGGGCTGCGGCCATGGACGCCCAGGCAGCACAAAACCAACCTACAGCCGCAGGTCAGGCTAATACTGCTAAAAAGACGGGGAGTAACGGTGAGACATCACCAGGGGCAACCAATGTTCGGTTGACCAAAGAAGGCCAAAAAGAAGGTTCAGCCAGCGACAACGCCAAGCGGAATAAGCCAGGACAGCAGTAAAAATGAGTTCAAAGTTTAATGTCCAAGGGTCTAACGTTGCTCTGCTGTTTCACGATCTGTGAATCAGCAGGGCAACAGTTTTTTATCGACGCCGACGCATAAGCAACTTCTTCGTATTTTGCTTATGCGTCGGCGTTACGTTATGAGCCAATCAGCGGCGCAAGCAGATATGATACGTCCAAAACCGTGTGACGAATTAAGCGCATTGACTGATATAAAAATAGCTCAAGCGAATGTGTGCGAAGAATGCATAAAGACCGGCGATTCGTGGGTTCACCTACGTACCTGCCAAACCTGCGGGCAAACGTACTGTTGCGATTCATCACCCAACAAACACGCCACAGCGCATTTCCTGACGACCCAACACCCTGTAGTATCCTCAGCCGAACCCGGCGAGCAATGGGTCTGGTGCTACGTACACCAGCAAATCGCGGGGTATTAAAGGAAGGGTTCAAAGTCCAAAAGTTCAAGGTCCAACGTTGCTCTGCTGTTCCACAACTTGTGAATAAGCAGAGCAACGTTGGACCTTGAACTTTTGGACTTTGAACTCTTTTACTTACCGCCCGTAGCCCGTATTCTCCGTATTGGTAGCCATTAGCGGATACTGGTCGAAGATGGAGCGGACAATACCTTTGAAGTAGTTGTTCTTGAAATTGGCGTTGCGCATCATTTTAGAGGCGTAGCCTTTCCATATAACCTGATAGGTCTCGGCGTCGATGAGCGAAATCATCAGCGTGCCCTCATCAAGGTTATAGTCGACGCGTTTGTAGGTAGCGTCGTCATCTTCGCGTACCACCCAGTCTCTGATTACAGGCTGTTGGTAACCCCGGAAACGGAGGTCACTGCGGAAGATATTGTACGAAACGAGCAGATTCGGAGTACGATTGCTCACCTTATAACCCCGCGCTTCCATTTGGTGTCGAATGGCATCCTGAATATCGGAGCAGAGCAGGGTTGAGTCGATGAATTCGCATTCCAGAAAGTTGAATGATTTGTAGTCTTTGAAGTGGCCTTCATAGCTATAATCATGTTCAACAAATAGCTTATTGCCTCCCGGCGAACAGCAAACCATGCTAAAACCGGCCAGAGCCAGTACAACGGATAAGCCAAAAAATCTGCTCATGAGATTATACGTGTAAATGTTGTTAGTTCAGATAATTGTAAAGTTCAAGTGAAGAGAAATGATGTATGCTTTCAACAGCAATCTACCAACTATTGTTTGGCGTTCCAAGCAATAACGGTGTGAATTGATAATTAATTAACCCCGATAGTAATCAAGGGCTTGGCGCATTACTGATTTACCAACCGGTATATCGTAAGCACAGCTACCACGCCCACTTATAAGTGACATACGCACCTGGCCAGCCCTGTTTTTTTTGTCTTGTAAAGTGTGCGCTAGAATAGGCTCCATATCCTCATTTTTCAGACCGGCACGACCATATACGGCAAAAAGATATTCTTCGATTTCCTCCAGCAACGTCTCGTCAATCAGGCCGAGCTGTACACTCAGGTATGCTTCCATCACCATACCAGCCGCAATGGCTTCGCCGTGCAATAATCGGCCTTTGGGGCGGTTCAGAAAGTGCGTTTCAACGGCATGCCCCAGGGTATGGCCGAAGTTCAGAATTTTCCGCACTCCTTTCTCGGTTGGGTCTTCGGCAACAACCCGTTCTTTGATGGCTACCGAATGCGCCACCGTCCGGTTCCAGTCGAGATCTTCCAGGTCGTAGCGCCGTATCCGTGCCCACTCGTCGGCGTCGGCAATCAGGCAATGTTTAATCACTTCGGCAAAGCCCGACCGCAGTTCCCGCTCGGGCAACGTACCCAGAAAAGCCGTGTCGATGAGCACCGTGTTGGGCAGTTGAAATACACCGATATGGTTTTTCAATCCCTGAAAGTCGATGCCCAACTTACCGCCAACGCTGGCGTCGACCTGCGAAAGCAAGGTAGTGGGCAGTTGAGCAAAGGCAATACCACGTTTATAGGTTGCGGCGCAAAAACCGCCCATATCGCCAATAACACCGCCGCCAAGGTTCAGCAACAGCCCGTGCCGGTCGAAACTGGCTTTGGTCAGGGCGCTCCAGACGGTTTCGCAGGTAGCCAGGTGCTTGTGTCCTTCGCCCGCCGGAATCCGGATCAGAGTGTGTTTAGGCAACAGAGACTTCACCAGCGGATAGCAATGCTTAGCTGTATGGTTATCGACCAGCACCGCCAGCGACGACGGGTTTTGCTGAGCAATGAACTGTGGCAGACTTTCGGAAAGAGGCGCTATTGAAACGGACATAAGAAAATTGATTGGCTAATGAATTGCCCCGCGTTCATCTGACGCAGGTACGTTGTTAGTAGGGAAAAGGGTTGCTTTGCTACTGTAATTTAAACTGAGCACAAAGCTACACTTCACCGCGCCCGCGCTGCCAGGTCGGCAATCGGAATATCCAGCACACGACCAACGGGGTTACCCTCCCGATAAGCCGCCACACGCAACCGGTCGGCCCCTTTCGGGAAAACAAACGGCTGTGTATAGCGCGGCGACTGCGTATCGGGAATGGTATTATCGGTGGTGTAGAAGAGCTCGGTTCCAGCCAGTTCGTGACTCAGCAGAATTTCGAGCACACCCGCTGTCTGTCGTTGTACCGTCACGAATGGGTTCAGGTAACTGCGGCTGTAGTTGATTCCCGCCACATCGAACCGGGTAAAATGGCTTTCGATCCGCCGAACGAAATCGGGCCAGTTGCGCGTGGCTCTGGGCGACCAAAGCACTTCGGCAATGGCAAAAGCGCGTGGCCAGATCATGTACTCGGCGTGGCGCGTGGTAGGCACCGACTCCGTCCAGAGGTTAGCCTGTCCGCCCAGAATCAACTCAGCCCGTACGCTGTCAGGAACAGGTTCAAAAGCATACGACGTACTGAGCAGAGCCAAATTGTAGGTGCTAGGCTCGGCCGATGGGTCGCCCTGGTACAGATCGAGGTAACAGTGCTGAATGGGTGTCATGATGACGGGTCGCCCCTGTTTGGCGGCGGCAATACCACCTTTCATACCCCGCCAGCTCATTACTGTTGCCCCAGGAGCCAGCCCCCCCTCCAGAATTTCATCCCAGCCAATTATGCGTTTGCCTTTACTCTGCACGATCTTCTCCACGCGCCGGATAAAATAGCTCTGAAGCTCCTCCACATTTTTTAGATTGTTGGCAGCCATAACCGGCTTACAGGCGGCGCATTGTTCCCAGAATCCTTTGTACGCTTCGTCGCCTCCAATATGAATGTACGGACCGGGAAAAAGTTGCGCGATTTCGGTCAGTACCTTATCGACAAACAGGTACGTACTGTCGCTGCAGGGGTTCAGGTTGTTGTCTTTTACCTTGTAGAACTTACCGTTGGGATAGATCGGTAGCACTTCACCACTACAGGCCAAGTTCGGGTACGCCGCGATGGCCGCCAGCATATGCCCCGGCATATCGATTTCGGGCACCACCATTATCTGCCGTTGGGCGGCGTACTGCACCACCTCGCGAATATCGTCCTGGGTGTAGAAGCCACCGTAGCTTTGTGGCTCGCCCGGAATGGGGTTCTCACGGCTGTTCCAGCGGCCGGTTCGCGGGGCGCGCCAGGCTCCTACTTCCGTGAGGCGGGGCAACGATTTTATCTCAATTCGCCAGCCCTGATCGTCGGTCAGGTGCCAGTGAAAGACATTGAATTTATACCGCGCCATCTGATCGATGAAGCGCTTCACGTATTCTTTCGTGAAGAAAGAGCGACTCACATCGAGCATCATGCCCCGCCAACCAAACCGGGGTTGGTCGCGAATGGTAACGGCGGGTAGTGTGCTGTTTTTTGCCGTTGCCCACGACGTACCTGTAAACCGAAACCCTGGTCGTTCACGGTCGGGCGGAAGCAGTTGCCGCAGCGTTTGCAGGCCGTAAAAAATGCCCGCCACTTCGGGAGCCGTGAGCCGAATGCCCGTTGGCGATACCACCAGTTCGTAGCCTTCGCGACCGATATTGGTCACCGGAGCCAGCCTGACGGTGATGTTATTGGTGGGCCGGGCCAGGTCGTTGATGCGTAGACCGGGCAGGTTGGTTTGCACCATCTGCCGAACCTCGGCTACGGGTGTGAGCACAGCCAGTTGCGTGTTGGCGGTAATGGTAAACCGACCAGCGCCCGCCTGCATAAACTGGGGTTGTGGAATAAGGGCGGGAAGCGGAAGCTGGGCAAAAGTGGGCAACGCCAGCGCAAGCAGCCCAACTAGAATAGCTTTCATGAAGAGGTAGGTAGTAGGATTAGCGCTACGAAGGTAGGCAAACCCGGAATCTCCTACCGATAGGTTACGTACTGATTATGCACAGTACCGTCGTCATATAGATCTACAAGTGCGTAACCAGGTTCTGTATGCTGGTAGGTACCAAACCACCAGGCACCACTTACGGCTCCATTGCAATAGTAGCTAACCCCATTATAATCAACGCGGTCCGTCAGGTGAATATGTCCACTCAGACAGGCTTTCACGTTACGATGTTTATCGAAGAGGTCAACCAGGCGGCGTGTGTCGCTGTGCATCCAGCGTCCGGGTACGTTCCAGGTTTGCCCCTCGTAGCGTTTTCCGTCGAAAAAAACACAGGCGGCCAGAATAGGAATGTGGGTGATCACCAGCACAGGTACGTTGGCGGGGGTTGCTTTCAGATCGGCGGTTAACCATTCGTATTGTGCTTCATCAAGGTGGGCTGTGTACCAGCTTCCGTTGGCATTGGCCTGTACGCTGTCGAGCATAATCAGGTGCCAGCCATTTCGGTCGACGCTGTAGTATGGTCGCGAAATGGTGAGTTCATCCATCGCCCATTTACGCCCATCCGCTAACCCAAGAGCCGACTCTTCGTGGCACCAGATGTCGTGATTACCTACACAGCTCAGCACAGGCAGACTGTTATCCTGTTGCAGTACCTCGCGGAACAAACTCCACTGTCGTTCAACGCTGTTTCGGCTTCGGCCATGTGCTTCCATGATGGCGTCGCCGCCGTTGATGAGCAAATCGGGAGGTGAAGCCAAGTTTTGGGCGTGGTGCAGACAGCGGGCAAACCCTTTGGCAGCACCCACTACCGACTGCATATGAACGTCGGTCAGGTGGGCAATCCGCAACGAGCGATTGGGGGCTGAGGCTGTTTGTAGCGGTGGGAAATTCCTTGCCGATGCGGGTTGCTCGGCGTAGCGTGAGGTAGCGTGGGCAGTAAGCGAAGGGGTAGCCAAGGCAACTAAACTCGCACTTGCACTTTTTAATAGGTTCCGGCGATTCATAGTCCGTTATCTTACTACAAAAGTCACCCGTTCCTGTGACGTGTATATTGAGCAGCGATTATGAATCTGTTAGCTATCGCGGCTGTAGAGATGTTTTCGTAACGGTGTGGTAACAGATAGGTACGTAACTGGCGAGTTCATACTGGCTTGACTATTTTTCGTTTCTTATCTACCCACTAACCCATTTACCCAACCGCCTACTCCCCTTCCTATGCCCCGCCTGATTTACATTCATGGGTACGTTGAAGATGCCAGCATTTTCGATAAGCTGATTCCATTATTGCCAACCGAATCGATCGTAAAACTGGATTTAGAGACCGATTTTGCGCGCTGGAACCCTAAAGACAGTACCGTAAACGTCTCGACCCTGGCAACGTACCTGGTCAATACGTACCAGATTAGCCCTTCTGATGTGGTGATCGGCCACTCGATGGGTGGCTGGATTGCGGCTAATCTGAAAGCGCAAACGGGCTGCCGGGCGGTGCTGATTGCCGGGTTTACCGACCAGAAAAAGATAATCACCTACACGCGTAACATGACTGTGGTGAAGTGGCTGGTGAAGCTGGGAGTGGTGCAAAGTCCGTGGCTTGCCCGGTATGCGTTGCGGATTTACCGATTCGATGACTCACGGGCCTTGCACGAAGAGTTAGTCGAACGACTGATGAGCCAGTCGCGCCGGTACATTTATCAGCAATTGCGTGTGTTGCTGGCTCCGTATCCTGTAGCGCCTGCCGAACCCGATCTCCGCATACACGCCCGCCCCGACCCCATTATCCGTTACCCCGACGAACCGTGTACCGAAACACCCGGCGACCATTTCAACCTGGCCTTTCACACAGACCTGGTGGCAAAGCCTATTCTAGCCTTGCTGGTGGGCGTGGGGCAAGGGGCTTAGGGTAAATGCTCCGCGTTCGGTGTCGCTCGCCAGATTAGTTTTTACAACTTAAACGGACTGTTTATCTGCCTAAACCCATGCTGCGCCCCTCTGGGCCTGAGCTTAAGAAAGACGCCCTCCGGAGGCTACCGACGCTACGGCCCGCTAGGCCTACTCAGTATTGGCCTTTTTTAGCCCCTTAACTTCGAACTTTTTCACGTACCCAGGCCCAGGGGGCCGAGGCATCGGTAGCTGCCGGGTGGTGGCATTTCTGACGTTTAGCCCCTGCGGGGCGTAGCATGCGTTTTGGGGAGCTGCTGCGCGAATTACATGACTACAAGCCCTACTCCCTCAGCCCCCGGCCTCCCCGTACTACTACGTAGAGCAACATACCGAGCGGACCGAGCATAAAGCAACAGAGCAGACAGGGAATCAGCCAGCCGTGAGCAACATTGTACTGTTGAGCATCGCGCAGAATCCAGCAGCCCGCCACCAGATCGAAAGCGAGGTAGTGAATCCAGCCAGCCAGCATGACCCGCTCACCACCTTGCTGGAACAACGTCATTACTCCTTTCAGGCTGGCGAATGACATAAAGTCGAACGAACCGCCGGTACTGCTGAACAGGTAATAAGCATACATGACAGCCAGTAGGGCCGGAACCAGTAACGTACGCGTCAGCCATTGGGTGACGCGCCAGCGGGGAGCTACGATCATCAGCAACCACTGTGGAAACACCAGCGCATTGGCCAGCGAGAAAGCAATTTCGTTCGACATGATGGTGATTCACTGGAAAAGTTGAACCTAAAGTAATACTTCAGTATGAGGGGCACAAAGAAAGTAATCCACAATTAATTAGGTTATCCACATCGAAAACAGGCCAAAGTGTGGATAACTCATGTATTTCTTTAGTATATACTGATCGAATGGACCAAATGGGGGTAACATTCTAGTCGATTTGTAGTTGCGTACTTACCCGCCTAACCAGCGATGTATGGCCTGTTGGCAAGACAATTACGTCGCAAGTTGGTAAGGCTGTTTCCAGCGGTCGTGTTTGCTGACGCGGGAGCACCGCATCGTACAGACCCAGAAATAACCGCACCCGAATACCGTGTTCGGCTATAACCGTAGCAAAATGGGGTATGCTCACGCCAAGTTTTCGGAAGCCCGTCCAGGATCGGTAAATCTGTTCACGCTGATCAGGGGTCTGCATCGTAGCTTCCACAAAGCGAAGCAGAGCATCATTAAGTAAGCCCAAACGAACAAACCCGCGCCCCAGGGCCAGAATAAACCCGGTATTCCGTAAGAAAAAGCGGAGTAAAGCCCGGCCAACAGATGTCGACGTACCCAGCCTAAACCAGGGATCGTCGGTTACACCATCGGGAGCGAGTAGAAGTACTTCGTCGACGCGGGTCGCAAAGGCCTCGGTCGTAACCAGAGCAAATCGCCCGCCGATGCTGAAGCCAATTACTGAGAACCGGTCAATCTGGTGTTGCGCTGTAAAATCGGTTAGTAAACTTTGCCAATACGGGATGGTTATTATCGCGGGCCAGTTGGTGTGTCGACTTTTCCCGTGAAAAGGTAGGTCAATGCTATAAATGGTATGCGTCTGAGCCAGTTTCTGAGCGAATGGGTCAAAACAAGAGCTATCCTGACCAATTCCGTGAAAGGCCAGCCAGACAATTGGCCCTGAACCATATTTGATAAATGTCAACACAGTGTGAATGTTGGATGCTAAAAACCAACGTTTAAATCTTATGCAAACATTCCCAAACCTGGAGGCCTTTGCCGCCCATGCCGGTCAGGAACTCGGCACAACCGACTGGACTACCATCTCGCAGGAGCAAATTCAGAAATTTGCCGATGCTACGGGCGATCATCAGTGGATTCACCTGGAACCTGAACGCGCCGTTCGCGAATCGCCATATAAAACTACCATTGCCCACGGCTTTCTGACCCTATCACTTGCGCCGCGCCTGCTGGCCGAAATTTACAAGGTAGAATCGGTGAAAATGGGCGTAAACTACGGAGCCAACAAAATTCGGTTTACTAACGCTGTACCCAGCGGAAGCCAGGTACGTATGAAGGCCTGGTTGCATCACGTAGAACCCACAAACGCCAACGAGGGGTCAACTGGCGTTCGGGCCATCATCGAATGCGTTTTCGAAGTAGAAGGCCAAACCAAGCCCGCCTGTATTGCTGAGTTGATTATGCTGTTGTTTGAATAAACTACCTCACCCCCAACCCCTCCCCTTTGGGAGAGGGGTTGGGGGTGAGGTCACCCTTATGCGTCTACAAAACAAAGTTGCCATCATTACCGGCGGGGCACGCGGCATTGGTCGTTCTGCCGCCGAGGTGTTCACCCGCGAGGGTGCTACCGTCATTATCTGGGATATGCTCGATGAGGGCGAAACCACTGCACAGACACTTCGCGATCAGGGAAGAGCCATTACTTTCATGCGGGTGAGTGTAACCGACGTACCTGGCGTAGAAGAAGCCGTTCGGGCGGTGCTCGATCAGTACGGACAAATCGATATTCTGGTCAACAATGCTGGCATTACCCGTGATCGCACTTTATTGAAAATGAGTCATGAGGAATGGCGACAGGTGATCGATGTGAACCTTACGGGCGTGTTCAACTGTACCAAAGCTGTGGTGCCGCACATGGTGGAGCGGGGGTATGGGCGTATCATCTGCACCTCATCGGTGGTGGGTGTGCACGGTAATTTTGGCCAAACCAACTACGCGGCTACCAAAGCGGGTGTGGTGGCCATGTGCCGCACCTGGGCTAAAGAACTGGGGTCAAAAGGCATTACGGCCAACGCCGTTGCACCCGGCTTCATCCGCACCGATATGACTGACGCTATGCCCGAAGAAGCCCGACAGGCAACCATTAAACTAATTCCCGCCCGCCGTATGGGCGAGCCAGAAGACATTGCCAATGCCTATCTATTCCTGGCCTCCGATGAAGCCTCGTTCGTGAACGGGCAAGTACTGGGCGTGAATGGTGGGCAAGCCAGTTGAGTTACGACGTACGATGTACGATTTTTGCTGTCACATACGTATCCTATTTCGGTTTACTCATGCGGCAGCAAAAATCGTACATCGTAAATCGCACGTCGTAACTATTGTTATGCATGCATACTAATTTTCTTGTATTTTTACTTCATCAATCAGCAATAATGTATGACAACGGCACCTCACGACCTTCAGGGTCTTAATTTTAATTTATCTGAAGAGCAACAGGCTGTTCAGGAAGCCGCCCGCGACTTTGCGCAAACCGAACTGCTGCCGGGAATAGTCGAACGCGACAATGCCCAGCAATTTCCTGCCGAGCAGGTCCGTAAGATGGGTGAACTTGGTTTCATGGGCATGATGGTTTCCCCCGAATATGGCGGCGGTGGCATGGATACTGTCTCCTACGCGCTGGCTATTGAGGAGATTTCCAAGGTTGATGCATCGGCGTCGGTGATCATGTCGGTCAATAATTCGCTGGTCTGTTACGGGCTGGAAGCGTTCGGCACGGAAGAGCAGAAACAAAAATATTTGATTCCGCTGGCGAGCGGCCAACAAATCGGCGCGTTCTGCTTATCGGAGCCCGAAGCAGGTTCGGATGCGACCTCGCAGAGCACCACCGCCGACGATCACGGCGATCATTACGTGGTAAACGGTACAAAAAACTGGATCACCAACGGCGGTACATCGAGCGTGGCTTTGGTCATTGCGCAGACACATCGCGAGAAAGGGCACCGGGGCATCAACTGCCTGATCGTTGAGAAGGGAACGCCGGGTTTTGTGGTCGGCAAGAAAGAAGACAAGCTTGGCATTCGGGCGTCGGATACCCATTCGCTGCTTTTCACCGACGTGAAGGTGCCTAAGGAAAACCGCATCGGAGATGACGGGTTCGGCTTCAAATTTGCCATGTCAACCCTGAACGGAGGCCGGATTGGCATTGCTGCTCAAGCACTTGGCATTGCAGCGGGTGCGTATGAACTGGCCCTTAAATACAGTCAGGAGCGTAAGGCATTTGGTAAAGCCATCTTCGAGCATCAGGCCATTCAGTTTAAACTGGCTGAAATGGCAACCCGCATTGAAGCTGCCCGGCTACTGGTTTACAAGGCTGCCCGGTTAAAAGATGAACACAAGGATTACGTACAGGCGGCGGCTATGGCCAAGCTATTTGCGTCGGATATTGCCATGTGGGCCACTACCGAAGCCGTGCAGATTCACGGTGGGTATGGCTTCGTGAAGGAGTTCCATGTAGAGCGGTTGATGCGCGACGCCAAAATCACTCAGATATATGAAGGTACCTCTGAAATCCAAAAATTAGTGATTGCCCGAGAACTCGTTCGGTAGATGAATTCTTAAAAAAACTATATTTTTTCAGATGAATGGCTCTATTCTTGGCAGATAGGGCCATTTTTTTTTAGGCTACGGAAACTTTTGCAGTTGTATTAGTTTTGTACAATTTATTAGTTTTGTGCAATATTGCAGCGCAACACGACTTATGCAATCCGGTTCCGACTATGGAAGACTACAATAAAATTATCGAATCGCTGGGGGTGAAGTTTATCAAGGCACGGAATATCCGCATCCTTCAGCCAATCGTGATCAAGAACTTCTACGACGTAGAGAATACGTTGTTGATCCTATATAACGGTGAAGTGGCGTACGGTGATGAACATCAGAAAGTCGAGATCGGCGATATGTTGTTTATTCCGGGCGGCAAACACGTAACGGTTACCTACGGCGAACCATCGAACCCCAAGCCTGTCACGAACGAAGAGTTCATGACACATCGCGAACATTACTTTGAAGCAAACCGCGACCCAACCCGAATTGGCAATATGCCCAACTCGTTTGGGTACGTGTCGTTTGAAGCGAAGGTGTTTGATTCGGTGAACTTCTTCAATTCGCTCGACGTGCCCCCGTTCATCATCAAGCACGATGAAACGCTGGCACAAGCTATTCGGCAAATTCTGATCGAAGACATGACCGATATTGCCGGGAAAGGTCGGGTGATCAAGATCAAGACCGAAGAGATTGTGATCGAGGTGATCCGCTACATCCTGAAACAGCGGCTGTTCGTTGAGCAGTTGGTAACCAACAGCACCTACTTCAAAGACCCCCGCCTGATCGACATCTTTGCCTACATAAAAGACAACATCGGCGGCGACCTCTCGAACAAAGTGCTGGCCAACGTGGCCAACGTATCAGAAGATTACGTGGGTCAGTATTTCAAAATGCTGACAGGCATTAACCCACAAGATTACATTGAGTATCAGCGCATGGAAGCGGCGGTTGGCTTGTTGCGAACCAGCAAGAAAAGCATCCGGGCTATTGGTGCCGAAGTAGGTTATAAAGACACGGCCTATTTCTGCCGTCGTTTCAAAATGATGTTTGGCATTCCGGCCGGTAAAATGCGCCGCCGTGAATCGCTGATGAACGTATAAAGAATTAACGCTTTTTCAATAAACTGTACGACAAAAGCCCGGGCCGGATATTTCTGGTTCGGGCTTTTTGTATGTTTTAAATAGTAAGTGACCAATGCATGTAGTTTTAGAAACAAATCTCTGAAAATCAACCATTTATCATGTATATGCATTTGTTTTATACTTACGTAATTCGTATTTTATTTGAGGCAGTTATTGACTAAGATTGACCACTCACCTACATTGTCAAGCTGCCTCATGTTACAATCCGCTACCATTTCTAAACGAATTTTAAGCCAACTGGCGCCCCTCTTTTTGCTACTGTGTACAAGCTACACCGTCGCCCACAGCCAAAATATTGCCACCTGGTCATTTGGCACAACGGGTGTTGGGCCAACGCCTGTTGCCCTCAACATACTAGCTAGCAACGCAGTATACACGAATGCAGGTGCCACTACAGCAATTAGCAGCAGCCGCTTCAACTGTTCGCAGTGGACGAATACAGGGCTTGACCTGAATCGTTATCTGGAAATAAGTGTAACGCCAGCTGCATCGTATAGCGCCACCATCACCGAGTTCAATATCAACGTAGAAAATAACAATACAACAACGATATTATCGGGGCCATCTGGTTTTGAAATACGGAGCAGTACCGATGGGTTTGTTTCGTCGTACACCTCGCTGAGTATCGGGACCGTTACCGAAACACCCACCAACATTATCGTTCCGGTTACGGGTTATGGTCCGAGCACCGCCACGTATACGGTTCGCATCTATTTCTGGGGAGCTACCGATCCGGCCCGTTTAATCCGTATCGGGAGTGTGGGCTTAAAAGGAACTGTACAGTCACCTGCCTTACCCGTTTCGTTGATTAGCTTTCAGGGCCGGGCAATGGTCAATGCGGTGCAACTAAACTGGGCAACCGCCTGGGAGCAGTCCGCCAGTCAATTTGTTGTTCAGCGTAGCCGGGATGCCGCCGAGTTTGCCGAAGTAGGTACGCTACCGGCATCTGGAACCACCAATCGGCAACGTACCTACACGCTGACTGATAGCCAGCCCACCGAGGGAACCAACTATTACCGACTGAAGCAGGTAGACCTGGATGGGTCGGTGAATTACTCGAAGATCATCGCCGTAACCGTCTACGCTGATCAACCTTCGGTACGGGTCTATCCTAACCCTACCGATGGTCGTTACCTTCAGGTTCAACTCAGCAATTTAACGACACCTACAGCTACCATTCAAACCCTGACCGGACAGCAAATTCAGGGTAAATGGCTGGAGATGACTGCATCCAATGCGGTCTGGCAACCCAATACGCCGCTAAGTCCGGGTATTTACCTGTTCGATGTACGCGATGGCGGTATCGGGCAACGGGTGAAAGTGCTGGTTCAGTAGCCTTGTTTGGCGATTGTGCAACAAAAAACCGGGTTTGGGTGTCGTATACAGAGTCACTGATTTTGTATCTTGACCCTCTATGCAAGCTGAATTAACCCTCGCCCGGCCACCCCGGCATTTTCTGCCCGACGCCTACCAACTTCACGCCTGGGCCGACGTGCAGCCCTTTTACGACGACTTGCTGAGCCGCACCATCTCAGACGCGGACTCGCTACGGCAGTGGTTCAGCGACCGGAGCGAGCTGGAATCATACCTGTCTGAAAACTTTGCCTGGCGCTATATCCGCATGACCTGCGATACGGCCAATGCCGCACTGGTAGAACAACTCAACTTTTTCATCGAGACTATTCAGCCTCACATGAGTACGCTGGGTAATGAATTGGATCAAAAAGCGCTGGGTAGCCCTTGGTTGGCCGAACTGACCAACACCGCCGAGCTGGTGATGTTGCGGGGAATGCAAATGGCGAATGCTATTTTCCGGGAAGAGAACGTACCCCTACAAACCGAAATGCAAACCGAAGAACGGCAGTACGGCGCTGTGGTAGGGGCAATGACCGTAGTTGTTGAAAACGAAGGGATTCGGGAAGAAGTTACGCTGCAAAAAGCCTCTGATCTGTTGCAGTCGACCGACCGGACAGTACGCGAAAACGCGTGGTTCCTGATTCAGGAGCGCCGTTTTAAAGACCATGAAAAGCTGGACGAGTTATTCGATAAGCTGATTAGCCTACGGCAGAAAGTGGCCGGAAACGCCGGTTTTGCCAATTTTCGCGATTACATGTTTGCCGCCCTAGGCCGGTTCGATTACACGCCCGCCGATTGTGTTACGTTTCATGAATCAGTGGCCGAGGCCGTAGTACCAATACTGAACGAACAGGCCGCCGAGCGGCTCGCCAAGCTTCAGCGCATCGACGCGTCGGTGCAAACGTTGCGCCCCTGGGACACGAAAGTAGACCCCGACGGGCACCCGCCGCTAGTGCCTTTCGCTACCGCCGCCGATCTGGTCGATAAAACAATCCGCTGCTTCGATCGGCTTGATGCAACCGGCGAACTGGGCTCTTACCTGCGCATCATGCGCAAAATGGGCCATCTTGATCTCGACTCACGGAAAGGCAAAGCACCTGGCGGTTATAACTACCCACTCGAAGAGATTGGCGTACCGTTTATCTTCATGAATGCTACGTCAAGCCTGCGCGATCTGGTCACGATGGTGCACGAAGGTGGCCACGCCGTTCACTCGTTCCTGACCCGAGAGTTGCCGCTGAAAGCGTATCGGAACCCGCCGATGGAAGTAGCCGAACTGGCATCGATGTCGATGGAGTTGATGTCGATGGACCATTGGGATGTATTCTTCGAGAACCCTGATGAATTACGTCGGGCTAAACTGGCGCATCTGGAATCGATCATTGAGACCCTCCCCTGGGTAGCAACCGTCGACCAGTTTCAGCATTGGCTCTATGCCACACCGCCTGAGTCGGGTTCCATTCATACACACGCTGAGCGCCGCGCGGCCTGGGTACGTACCTACGACCATTTTGCCGACTCATTAACCGACTGGAGCGGGCTTGACCATTACAAAGAGTATGTCTGGCAAAAACAACTGCACCTCTACGAAGTACCTTTTTACTACATCGAATACGGTATTGCTCAGTTGGGGGCTATTGGCGTATGGCGCAATTACCGCCAAAACGCTGAAACAGGGCTACAAGGCTACAAAGACGCCCTGAAACTCGGCTATCAGGCCCCTATTCGCGACATCTATGCCGCCGCCCGCGTGCCCTTCGACTTTTCGAAGGCGCATATCGGTGAGTTGATGACTTTTGTGCGAAAGGAGATCAATACCTTAAAAAAGCCATAACGAACCTCTGTCGACTAACCACTTTGTGATTACCTTTGCGGAACTTTCGATTCACAATCAAGCAGCTATGAAACGCGTCGTTTATATGGGCATGTTCGTACTGGCTGGTCTCTCACTGGCTTCGTGCGATTACCAAAAGAATAACACCATCCGTCAGGAAGATTTCCGCAAGCAGGATTTCCGGTCAGGCTATAAAGCTGGCGACGGCGAGGTGTACGGTACCGGCCCTGATTCGGCCGCCGTTCAATCGACCTACAAATACAAAGCAAATCCAGAACTGGACGCCCGGACGCAGAAAATTCGCGAGAAAATGTTCGGCACCGGTACAATCGGCGAAGGAGCATAAACCGGCTGATTGTATTTATTAGCGAAGGAAGAGGCGATACCCGGTGGCATCGCCTCTTCCTTTGTTATGGAGCGGTGTCACGGAATATAACTTTTTTGCGTTACTTTGCCCCGCTACTAAACCCGGTGAATTAGGATTTTTTGGTTAGTGTAGGCTGATAAACAAGGCTTTTCAGGTATGAATGTTGCATTAGTTACAGGTTCGGCAGGACTCATTGGCAGCGAATCAGTTGCCTTTTTTTCAGATAAGTTCGATCTCGTAGTGGGTATCGACAACAACATGCGTCAGTACTTCTTTGGCGCAGAGGGATCTACGGAGTGGAACCGTAATCGCCTGAGCGACGCGTATAGCAATTACACGCACCGCCCCGCCGATATTCGGGAAGTATCACAACTGGAGCCGATCTTTAAAGAGTTCGGGGCCGACATTAAACTGATTATTCACGCGGCGGCTCAACCAAGCCACGACTGGGCGGCTCGCGAGCCTTTTACCGACTTTACGGTAAACGCCAACGGCACGCTGAATTTGCTGGAAATGACCCGGCAACACGCACCTGAGGCTGTATTTATCTTTACATCGACCAACAAGGTATATGGTGATAACCCAAACTACCTCCCGCTGATCGAAACAGAGACCCGCTGGGAAATCGACGAAAACCACCCGTATTTTAAAGATGGTATCGACGAATTCATGAGTATTGACCATACCAAACACTCGCTGTTTGGTGCATCAAAAGTAGCAGCCGACATTCTGGTTCAGGAATATGGCCGCTATTTCGGCATGAAAACGGCCGTTTTCCGGGGTGGTTGCCTCACGGGGCCCAACCATTCGGGTGCTCAATTGCATGGTTTCCTGAGTTACCTCATGAAATGCGCTATCACAGGCACTCAATACACAATCTTCGGTTATAAAGGCAAGCAGGTACGTGACAACATCCACAGCTACGACCTCGTGAATATGTTCTGGCACTTTTACCAGAACCCACGCGCCGGCGAAGTATACAACGCAGGTGGTGGCCGCCATGCCAACTGCTCGATGATTGAAGCCATGAAAGTGTGCGAAGAGATCTCGGGTAACACCATGAACTATACCTACTCAGACACCAACCGCATTGGTGACCACATCTGGTATATTTCGAACCTAAATAAATTCAAAGAGCACTACCCAGATTGGAACTGGAGCTACGATTTGCAGCAAACTTTGGTGCAAATTCACGATAGTATGGTGGCTCGTTTAGGGCAAAAAGCCTAATCGGAGCCGATACCGTTGACCTTGGTCAACGGTATCGGCATAATTATAAGATGAAACCTTCTACCCAATTAGTAGTCACTGGATGCGCGGGCTTTATCGGCAGTCACCTCACGGATAGGCTACTTGCCAGTGGATACCGGGTTATTGGCGTTGATAATTTCGATTCCTTCTACGCACGTTCCGTCAAGGAGCGAAATCTGTCGGGGGCATTGACCCACCCGAATTTCACGTTTATCGAAGCCGATATTCGTGAGGCTGAGTGGCTAAGCAAGTTGGATACCAACGTTGATGCCGTCATTCACATTGCGGCTAAAGCGGGTGTTCGCCCCTCGATTGAACAACCTGCTGATTACATCAGTACCAACATTGCCGGCACCAACAACCTGCTGGCCTGGATGCAGCAGCATGGAGTTGGCAAGATGGTCTTTGCCTCATCGTCGTCGGTATATGGCAACAACGAGAAAATACCATTCAGTGAAACCGACAGCGTTGAACAGCCTATATCGCCCTACGCGTTTACCAAACGCTCGTGCGAACTGCTGACTCACAACTACCATCACCTCTACGGAATGGGCATTGTGAACTTGCGGTTTTTTACCGTTTACGGCGAAAGGCAACGGCCCGATCTGGCCATCCACAAGTTTGTGCGGATGATGGCCGCCGATCAACCTATTCCGATGTTCGGCACCGGCACTACCTCGCGTGATTATACCTACGTGAGCGATACCGTAGATGGTATTATGGCCGCCCTAACGTACCTGAAAACCAACCCAACGGCCTACGAAATCATCAATCTGGGCAACCATAGCCCCGTTACGCTGCAAACGCTGGTGACGACCCTGTACCGCCTGATGGACAAGTCGCCACAGATTGAATACTTGCCCATGCAACCCGGCGATGTTGACCGCACCTACGCGGATGTATCGCGGGCGAAGCAACTGTTGGGCTATACACCCAAAGTGACGCTGGAAGAGGGATTGAGCCGCTTTGTGGCCTGGTATAAAATGACGTACCTATGACAAAACCACTGTTGCTGAAACCAGCCAGTAACTGGCTCTACTGGACGGTTATTGCACTGGTGGTGAAAGGTCTGTTTCTGGGCTGGTTTCTGACTCAAACCTATTACCACGACATCGATGGTTTTTGGGGGCAGAGCAACGGTGATATGATGACGTACATTCAGCCGGTCGAAAGCCTGCTGGCTCATCAGGGGTTCAAAACCGATGTCAGAATGCCCGCCTATCCGGCGGTATATCTCCTATTCCGGCTATTTTTCAGTGCGGCGGTAGCCTGTAACCTGGTCATTCTACTTCAGGTAGTAGTATCGGCCCTATCGGTTTATGTGCTGGGTTTGTGTGCCCAAAAGCTGTTTCAGACCGAACGTGCCTTTTACTGGGCTTATTTCATCTACCTGTTCAGCACATTCGTTAGCGTATTCGACGGCTATTTCCTGACCGAAAGCCTGGCTGCTTCGGCCTCCGTTTTTTTTCTCTTCGCCTGGTTGCGTTTCCACGAAAAACCAACGCGCTGGTTTTCATTGCTGGCAGCCGGTGCCTGGCTAACCTGGTCTGTCTTTCTAAAACCCGCTCACCTGCCTCTACTGGCTATTCCGATAGCCATTTGGGGGCTACGCTGGCTTCGGGGTAAATTACCTTTTAAGCAGTTGTTGCGGTATAGTCTGCTATTTCTGGTTCCCTTCCTGCTGGCCGATGGTGCCTGGATGGTGCGTAACTACCGCAGTTATAAAGAAGTAATTCCGCTGCTCAAGAGCCCCTGGTATCCCGAGAGTTTCTGGCCCGCCAACTACTTCGACCTGATGGCCTTTTGCCAGACCTATGGTGAAGATTTTTCGTACTGGTTTCCGAACACTGGCATTCGGTGGATTCAGGGTTGGGGTAACAATAACTTTCTGCCGCCGGTGCGTTGGTACGTAAAAGAAGATCTTGGCCCACCACCCAATTACGTATATACAGCCCGGTTCAACCGCGACTCCATAACCTCGGTGCGGAACCTCTGCTACCGGCTGGGAAATGGCCCCGAACTCGATTCAGTACAACGCAGTATCATCTCGGCGCAGATCAAAGAAAAGCTGAACCGGTATACCCGATCGGTACGTGAAGACAATCCGCTGGTGTATTATGTGTGGGCACCCCTGCGTTATACCTTTACTTTCTTGCATGGAAGTTGGGGATACACATTTCTGGACGACATCGTGAAAACGCAGTGGCCCCGGTTCCTGCTTCGACTTTATCACTATATATTCGTGCTTATTCCAGGACTCCTTGGCCTTGTTTTGCTAACCCAGCGTGGATTAAAACGCGACGATCGGCTTTTGTTTATTCCGCTTGCTTTTGCGTATTGCATCGTTGTCTACGTGATGGTACTTCGGCATCCCGAAACACGGTATCTGGCTCCCTTTTACCCATTTTTAGTACTCAGTGCCGTTACCCTATTCTTGTCTATCATTCGTTACCGACAGTCTAAAAAACATACTCATACATGGCCTACCTCTCCGTTATAGTACCGATTTATAATGAATCGAAGAGTATCCCCATTCTGTTCGATACGCTCGAAAACGCCATCGGCCAGTATGATTATGAAATTCTGGCCGTCAATGATGGGTCCAAAGATGATTCGCTGGAACAGTTGCGCATCGTGTGCGCCCGCAACAAACGGGTAAAGGCCATCAATTTCAAGCGTAACTTCGGGCAAACAGCGGCTATCAATGCGGGTATTCAGCATGCCTCAGGCGAGGTTATTGTGTTGATCGACAGTGATCTGGAAAATGATCCGCACGATATCACAAAACTGGTTGATCGGCTAGATGATGGCTACGATGTAGTGAGCGGCTGGCGGCAAAACCGGTGGAAGGGCGAGTTCCTGACCCGGAAACTACCTTCGATGACAGCCAATAAACTGATTAGCAGCATCTCTGGTGTGCCGCTTCACGATTATGGCTGCACCCTTAAAGCCTACCGTCGGGATGTGATCAAAGACGTGACGCTCTACGGGCAGATGCACCGGTTTATTCCGGTTTATTGCGCCTGGCAGGGTGGTAAGGTCACCGAAATGCCGGTTAATTATCAGCCACGACAGTTTGGAAAAAGTAATTACGGCATTTTCCGAACCTACAAGGTGTTGCTTGATCTGGTCCTGATCAAGTTTCTGGAAAAGTACATGCAGCGGCCTATCCACTTTTTTGGCGGCGCTGGTATTCTGGCTTTTCTGGTCACGTTCGTAGCCACGATCATGGCCGCCTATTTCAAGCTGACAGGCCAGAAAGATCTGGTTGAAACCCCGCTACCGACCATCGCATCTATGTTTTTTGTGGTGGGTATTCAGCTGGTGCTGATGGGCGTAATTGCCGAAATTCTGATGCGAACGTATTATGAGTCGCAGAGCAAAATGCCCTATACCGTGAAGGAACTGATCAATTTCGACGTACCTGGCGAAACGGTGAATCAGACAACTGACCGGCTACGGATGAGTTAATTGAACCAACAGAAATTATGTGTGGATTAGCAGGGTTTACGGGGCGCGGTAGCGAAGACGATCTGTTACGGATGATTCGGCAACTGAAACACCGGGGCCCCGATTTTCAGGGGGGCGACTTAAAACCCGGTCAGTCTTATAAGTCGCAGTCGCAGGGTTTGCCACCTAATATATCGGTTGGGTTGGGGCATGCCCGTCTAAGCATTATTGATCTTAGCTCAGGCGCTAATCAGCCGTTTTATACCGAAGACGGGCAGATCGGTATGGTCTTTAACGGCGAAATCTACAATTACGTTGAGCTGAAAACAGAGCTTCAGGCCCTGGGTAAGTACCATTTCCGCACCACGTCGGATACCGAGGTATTACTCTATCTGTATCAGGAGCATGGCGAAAAACTGTTCGATAAGATCAACGGTATGTTCGCCTTCGCCATTTACGATTTCCGAACCGGAAAAACGTTACTGGCGCGCGACAGAATGGGCAAAAAGCCGATGCACTACAGCGTGATGGGCGATACGCTCATCTATGGCTCTGAACCAAAAGCGCTGCTGCAACATCCGCTGGTGAGCAAAACCATTAGCCCTGATGCGCTGAATGCTTATCTGACGTTTGAATACGTACCTACGCCCTACAGCATTTATCGGGATATTCAGAAACTGGCACCCGGCCACTACTTGATTTTCGAGAACGGAAAGGTAACGGCCAACAAACCGTTCTGGACCATTCAGTTCAACCATCAGCCTATCTCATTCGATGCAGCGCTGACCAAATTCGACGAACTACTTAACGACGCCACCGCTTCCCGACTGGTGGCCGATGTGCCGTTGGGTGTGTTTTTGAGTGGCGGTCTCGACAGTTCGGCGGTGGCTTATTATGCCCAGAAAAACAGCGAGACCAAAATCAAAACGTTCTCGATCGGATTCCAGGAAAAATCGTACGACGAAACCGATTATGCCCGGTCAGTAGCCAAACACCTGGGTACCGATCACTACGAGAAAGTACTGACTGCCCAGGATTCGCTCGACCTGCTGCCCGCCATTACGGCTCAGTTAGACGAACCCTTTGCCGATGCGTCTATCATTCCAACGTACCTACTCTCGCAGTTCACCCGCGAACGGGTAACGGTGGCGCTGGGTGGTGATGGCAGCGACGAATTGCTGGCCGGCTACCCAACCTTCGCCTCTGACTATGTTCGGGGGGCCTACGGTGCCATGCCCCGGCCTATTAAGGCGCTGGCCAACCGCGTGGCTAATTTACTGCCCGTCAGCGACTCCAATATTAGTCTGGATTTTAAGGCAAAGCAGTTTTTAAAGGGTTTTGAGGAAAAGCCAGCCTATACGCACACGCTCTGGCTGGGCAGTTTTTCGCCCGAACAGAAACGTCAGCTACTCAGCGCCGACGTACAGGCCCAACTTACCGACAAAACGGGTTTAGGAGTGATCGACAGCCATTTGGCCAATTTACCTGCCGGTACCAACGACTTCGATCAAACGTCGTACATCTATTACATGACGTACCTGCTCGACGATATTCTGGTGAAGGTTGACCGGGCAAGTATGTATAATTCGCTGGAAGTGCGCGCGCCTTTTCTCGATTACCGCATTGTTGACTTTGCCAACAGTTTGCCCGAATCGTATAAGCGTAAAGGCTTAACAGGGAAGTACATCCTGAAAACGCTGATGCGCAACAAGATTCCCGACGATATTATTGATCGACCCAAAAAGGGCTTCGGTATTCCCCTCTCGCAGTGGTTGCGCAATGAATTAAAGCCGCTGTGCGACGATCTACTCTCCGACGAGTCATTGAAACAGCACGGCTTATTCAACGCCGGGTATGTTCGTCAGCTTCAGCAGGAGCATTATACCGGCAAACAAAATCATCGTAAACTGCTCTGGACACTCATGGTGTTTCAGCAGTGGTACAGACATTATCAATGATCATGAATTGGCAGAAAAAAGGGCTCGTTTATAAACCCACGGGCGAATTTTCATTTAGTCAGACGCACGCGCAGGTGCCGTTCGGTTTTCCGATGGGCGACCGGTTGCGGGTCTACTTCTCAACCCGGGATAAGGATATTCAGTCGGCTACATCATTTGTTGAACTAGACCCGGATGACCTCTCCAACGTATTGTATGTACACGACAAGCCCTGTCTGACGAAAGGCGACGTAGGTACGTTCGATGAGAGTGGGGCTATGCCATCGTGGTTCGTGCAGGTCGACAATGAAATCTGGTTGTACTATACCGGCTGGAACAAGAGCGAAACCGCCTCGTACCGCCTTGGCATTGGCCTGGCCGTAAGCCGCGACGGTGGTTTGACCTTCGAGCGCATGTTTACGGGCCCTATCTTGGACCGCTACATCTTCGATCAGGTGTGGGTAGCCCAACCCTGCGTAATTCGGGAGCGCCCTGATCTGTGGCGCATGTGGTATCTGTCGTGCACAAAAATTGACGTGATCGACGGGCATCCGGAGCCATTTTATGACGTGAAATACGCCGAATCGACGGATGGTATTCACTGGAACCGAACAGGTCAGGTTTGCGTGGGCTACGATGCGTTCACCGATGCCATTGGCCGGCCAACGGTATTCCGCGACGGGGGTGTATATCGTATGTATTTCTCGTACCGGAGCGCCACCAACTACCGTACCGATGTGCGCCGGAGTTACCGGATTGGCTGTGCCGAATCGACCGACGGTATAAACTGGACACGTACCGATGACAAAGCCGGCATTGAACGGTCGGAAGAAGGATGGGATTCGATGATGATGGATTACTGTCACATCTTCCCCAACCGCAATCAGTGGGTGATGCTCTACAACGGAAATGGCTTCGGGGCCTCGGGTTTCGGCTATGCGCTGAATCAGCTTGAACCCTGAGTATAGTCAGCACGTTGGCTTTAACGTACACCTTAAGTTTGTGCATCTCCATTCGCTAACAAACCCGTTAATCGCTGGTTTATAGCTTGGCTGACGTCTAACTTGTCTCACATTATCACAACTCACTATGCAGGAGGTAGCTAAGTACATCATCAAAGTTAACGCCGACATAAAAGACGGGCAGATTGTGCCCGAAATACCCTACGAAGAGGTAATGCGGTTGGTAAACGAGCCCAACATTGTCATTATCAAGACGGGTTTCTCACCGGAAACGCTTCGTAGCGTGATTGATGGTACCATTGCCTGGGCAGCCAAAACGCCCCTGGCCGAAGGACCGGACACGTTCGATAACAATCAACATAAGCAGCGCCTGCACATTGCTAAAATTCAGCAGGCTCCGCAGTTGTTTCATGACCACACATTCGATGCGATTCTGGACCTCGACGACGAGTTTCGCCAAACGCTATTGACTGTATTTGATCCTGTTCGTCGCTTCTGGAACAGCATGACGGGCAATAATGAGGAGTATGGCATTCATAAGGGGCAACCCTATTTTCACCCCCAGGTAACGCATTACCCGCTGGGAGGCAGTTTTTTTGGTCGGCACTGGCACCCGCTTAACCCCCAAAAAGTGGGCATGATTCTGGCACTGAACCAGTACGGTAACGATTACCATTCGGGCGGTACCGGGTACGTGATCAACAACCACATCGTAGAAACCGAAGGCCATCAGGATGTAGGTGATATGATCCTGTTCCGGTATGATTTGCCGCACTGGGTTAGCCCGTCGAGCTTTGCCGATCGCTTCAGCTGGGATAACCCCGCCGGGCGTTGGGTGAGCATTCTGCCGTTTTATGACCCCTGGGCCAAACCTGCCGACAATGAAGAGCCGCAGGGATGGAGCAAGCAAATTGTCCAGGCGAAAGAAGTAGCCGTTTAATGAAAGTCAAAGTCAGCGTACTCATTATCACGTACAATCAGCAGCGCTTTATCCGAAAGGCTATCGACAGCGCTCTGGCTCAACAGACATCGTTTCCCATCGAAATTTTGGTGGGAGACGATTTCTCCAGTGATGGAACACGGGAGATTATTCAGGAATACGAGCGCCTGCATCCGGGGTTGGTCAAAGGCGTTTTGCACCCGCGTAACATGGGTAAAAACGGGGGCATTAATTTCCTCGAAACCCTTAAGCTAGCAACCGGCGAGTATTACGCGTTGATGGACGGTGACGATTACTGGACCGACGCACTGAAATTGCAGAAGCAGGCCGATTTCCTCGACGCCCACCCCGATTACTCGATGGTTTTCCATAATGCGCTGATTACCTACGAAGATGGTACACCCGCGCATGAGTTGAACGGACCCGATACAAAACCATTTTTCACCGTCGACGACCTGATCGGTGAAGAAGAAATCTGGTTCATGGCTACATCGAGCACCATGTATCGAAATAGCATAGCCGAGTACCCCGATTGGTTCAAAGCATCGGTAAGCGGCGATATTCCACGGTTGGTGCTGAAAGCAAAACAGGGCAAAATCGGATTCCTGCCTGACCTCATGTCGGTTTACCGCAAAAATCAGGGCGGTACCAGTTTCACCGATAAATATGACGACGCCGTTTTCCTACGCAACCGTATTGCGATGTATGAAGCGATCGGAAAGGAATTAGAGGGGAAATATGATGAGGTGCTCAACCGGAACATAGCTCGTTACTACCGCTGGATGCTCGACAGTGAGCAATACCGTGACGAGTACTACCCCCGCAACATGCTGGCTATTAAATACTTGAAGTTGGCTAAGTTAACAGGCGAGGAGCGCAAAGAGATTATTCAAGAATACATTGTGCCCGCCCCGCTCATGCGATTATACAGCACGGTGGCTATTGGATTAGGCAATATGTTCCGCTCCAACTAAGTACAGTCGTTCTGAACGTACCCACAAAAAATGCCCTCGATCATAGTGACCAAGGGCATTTTTTGTAAGAGCAAAAGTCAACTTATTTGCCTTGACCGCTCGACAGCAGATTGAAGAACTGATCCAGTTTCGGAGTCAGGATAATCTCTGTACGACGGTTAGTCTTGCGACCTTCGGGCGTTGCGTTGTCATCTTTAGGTGCATATTCGCCGCGACCACCTGCGGTGAGGCGAGTTGGCGCTACACCGAACTTAGATTGCAGCACCCGTGAAACAGCCGTTGCCCGCAGTACGCTCAAGTCCCAGTTATCGCGAAGTACACCCGATACGAATGGAACCGCATCTGTGTGGCCTTCAACCAGAATATCGAGCTCGTTGTGATCGTTTACCACTTTAGCAACTTTACCTAATACGGCTTCGGCTTGTGGATTTACGTCGAATTTACCCGAGTTGAACAGCAGTTTGTCTGAAATAGATACGTATACAACGCCTTTCTTCACTTCAACCTGCACATCCTGATCGTTGATATCGGCCAGTGAACGCTTCAGATTCATCACCAGAGCCAGGTTCAGCGAATCTTTGCTGCGAATCTGGTTGTTGATGTTGTTCACATATTTGGTTTGCTCGTTCAGCGTTTCCATCGATTTCTTGATGCTTTCAGCACCTTGCTTGCTCACCACTGACAGGTCAGACATGCGATCGAGCAGGTTGTTGCTGGTTTTTTTCAAGTAATCGACCTGGCTCTGCAAATCAGCCAGCTGAGTGACTTTGCTAGCCAGTTCAGCATCTTTACTTTTAATCGTCCCCTGCAATTCAGTCGTACGCTTATCGCAGTTATTCAGATCAGCCAGCGTTTTCTCATGGGCCGACTGTAGGTTGGCCAGCTCTGCTTTCTGCTTTTTGCTGGCAGCGCACGATGACAACAAAGTCAAACCGGCGCAGATAATCAATACGTTTTTCATGAAGGATTGAAAAAATTTAACAATTTATCGGTCAAACGCCGACGATCTCAAGATTAGTACCAGAAACCTCTCTAATTAAAAATAACGCAAGGGTCGAATGTTACTTGCATTAAGCCGCAAAAATACATTTTTTTCCAAGACATGCCTTGCAAAAGCCACTTAACGGGTTGGGCAGGAAGTTGGTTCAGCAGTACTATCTGTTGTTAATAGTACGTATATTGTATCTATTATGTTTGGACTATTCAGACGCAAAGACAAGGAGTCAGCTCCCAGCTCGCTTCCGCTTTATCCGCTACCCGGCCACATGGTCGATTGGCTATCTATCGACCAGTATAACCAGATTCTCGCCCTTACTATCGATCAGCTGAGTTTGAAAGGACGTATTGATGAGATAACGAATGAGGGCACCGTTCACGTTCAATTCGACGGGCAGAAAGGGCCAACTCGCTTCTATATGGACAATCTGCTGCGTAAATGTAAGACCGCAGAGCCCACAGAATGGGAGGCAATCGTTGCCGGACACGTAAAAATTCTGCCGATCAACAGCGCGGCCATTACCTATATCTATAAAGATTTTGAGTTCGCCGTTCCCTTATTGAAAGTACAGGTAAAGCCCGTCGGGTTTGCACAGGACATCATGCAGGATTGCGTATACCGGCAGGATTTTCCACAGACGAATACGTTTTTGGTCATTGATTTCGACGATGCCCTGCACTACGTGCGCCGCAGCGAAATTGGCGAATGGGACGTATCAGACGCGTACCTATTCGACCTCGCCCTGGACAACATTGCCCGTGAGAAACCAGACCTGTCGGGCTATGAGTTGACCGGCAAACTACCGCTCTATACCCTGTTTCATAATGACTTTGCGGTAGCCTGCGCCATCGAATTAGAACGAAATGCCGACACAACCGTTGGCCCTTACGGCGCGGTGGTGAATATTCCGGCTAAAGGATCGGTATTTATCCATCCGCTGGAGGCCGATACCGTACTCGACTACATTGCCGCCTCCCACGAAATGGTACATGGCTTTTACAACGAGGAAGTATATACCGTTAATGAAGAGTATTACTGGTACTATGAAGGCCGATATAGCCTTTTCCCAATGCGTGTTGAAGGAACTCAGGCCTACCTATCGTATCCTGACCGGCTACGAAAACTATTACAGGATAAATAACCAATTAGAACAGGCTTCCCTGAACTACCTGCGGTTGAAGAACAGGTTCACGCAGATTCAGTCCGCAGTGTTTGTTTAGTTCACGTATCCAGTAACGAATCAACTCTGGTGCGGTATCGTTATCGCCGCCGCCATGCACAAACAGATAAGCAGTCTGTAGCCCTTTATCGAACCAGCTTTTGAGGCGTTGAATCCACTCATCAGTACGCGTATAATCGGTTGGATGACCTTCGTTGGCAATAAAACGCAGGGTAAGCACCGGACTACTAAGTCCCATGTGTAACACATCTCGACGCCCGGCTACGTCGGTGATCACTGTATGGCGGTGAAGCCCATAAAGGCGCTCCAGTGTTTGCCCCCAAACGGCGGCCGATTTAAACCAGTCGGGATGACGAAACTCTACGGCCACGTCGAGGTCGTCGGGCAGGTGACTGAGGTAGCGTTCCAGCACCGGCCATTTATCGGGGCCGAACATAGGCGGTAGTTGCAGAAACGACATGCCCAGAAATTCTTCCAGCCCGAAAATAGCATTCACAAATTCGTTGGTCAGGTTTTCGGCGCCCTGCAACAGCCGTTCGTGACTGATTGCCTGCGGAAATTTGGGGCAATACAGAAATGACGTACCTGTTTTATTACGCTCAGCCACCATACCAGCAGCTTCTGTTTTCCACTTCTCAATCATGTTCGGCGTTGGAATCTGATAATGCGTCAGATTTAGCTCGATGGTATTGAACTGCCGAACGTAATGGTGCAGAAAGTCTTTATCCTTCGCCGTTGCCGGATACACTTTACCGACGTAATCTTTGTTTGCCCAAACGGGCCCGCCAATGAATACATTAGGCTGATTCGTGGGCGTCACGCCGGTCCACACCCGCGCGTTGAACGCATGACCGGGAGGTAGAGACAGCGTACCTGTATCGAGATTAGTGGTTTTTCCGAAGTCCATGATGAAGGCGCAACCAGCCAGTATGGCAAGCCGCTTTCCTGCTATAATCTAAAAATCAGGGCCTTTGTTTCAAGGCTTCGCGTCATTAAGTGGTCATTAGGTAGTCATTGATTGTCTTTTCCGATTAATGACAACAAATGACCACCTAATGACAGCGAAGCATAATGACGCGAAGGCTCCACGCCCCGCCCTAATGTTTGGCCCGTTCGTAGTGCTCGCGGAGGAGATCGTCGCCGAAGTCGTTGGTCAGGTCACGCACCACGGTGTGCACGTGGTTGGCGTTGTTCTGGGTGTTGTCGTATTCAATCAACAACATGGGGCCGTGAATGCGGTAGTAATAGCCAATGCTGTTTCCTTCGGCCATATCGCCCGCCCAGGCAAAACGAAGTTGATCGAGTCCCGCCTTCTCAATCCGATCCATTTGCTGTTTAGCCAGCGTAATTCGGTAACGGCCCACGTAGAGCTTCAGCAAATCAAGAAACTGGCGTCGCTGACTGGTGGTCATGTCGGCATAGGTCAAGCCATCCATACGTTCGAGCGATGCGCGGCGGCTATTACCGGTCATAATGTTGCCGAATGCTTTTTTAGCCAGCGTTGCCTGGGTACGTTGGGTTTCGTTCAGGCTGTGCAGCAGTTTGAAGGCCATCGCTGTCTCCTCCCGCAATACCTGTTTGCCTTTCTGAGGTACATCAATGCGCACTTCGCCGGGGTTGCTGCCCATAAACATCGGTGTTAGCGACATCACTTTACCTGTCAGCGACGAAAACTGAGCCGACAGGTGATGCCCTTCAAATCGCCATCCCCACGGGTCGTTTCCGCCAACGTTACCAAAAATAGTTACGTAGTAGCCTTCGGGATCACGGTAGGTATCTGTTGCAGGACGTTTTTCAACCACACGCAGCACGTTTTCCAGGTCAGAAATTTGCGTGGCTTTGCTGTACCCTTCATCGCTTAAGCCGGTTTTTAGCAGAGCCCAGGCCAGTTTCTGTTGCTCAGGCTGCATTTGCTTCAGCATAAGTCCTTTACGGGCGTGCGGCACAAAATCCCAGTTGACCCGTTCGTTGTCGGTGAATGGGTACGTTGCCTGTTTCAGTTGGTCGGGCGAGAGTGCTTTCAGGAAAGCCTGCGCGGCATCGGCCATGTCGTCTTTCACCCGTTCAGGAGCCACTACCTGCGCTGAAGCCGGGAAAATAAACAGGCAAAGAAGCCATTGATTGAGGATCGATTTCATAGTAGAACCACGGTTAATCAGCCTAAGAAGGGCCGGTCAACCGTGGTTCTACTGAGTGGAGTCCGTACCGATAAGTCAGGTACGTTTACATGCCTCCTTTCTCGGCTAAGGGTCGCTTTATTAAACGTTGCTCGGCTCATTCAGCTTTTCCAATAAGGCCGTTTTACGCATGTAGCTGACAGGAATTTCCTGCGCATTGATAATCAGAGAGTGTGCTTTCAGGTGGGTCATTTTGGTCACGTTTACGCAGTAGCGTTTATGAACCCGCATAAAGGAATCACCCATGGTTTCGGCTAACCGACGCAACGACTGTTTCACCGCAAATTTTTCAGAAGCCGTCACCACAAGCGTGTAGTTGCCGGATGATTCGAGCCAGAGAACATCATGCAGCATAATCCGTTTCTGTCCTTTTGGCGTGCGCACCATCATGAAATCGCTACTGTGCTTCGCTGTTAGCGTTTTATTCGTCAAAATGAGCCTTAGCGTAGAAAAGAGAGTCAATTTGTCGAAAGGCTTAACCAGATAGCCATAAGATGATTGCCCATCGTCAATCTGCCGATACAGTTTTTCGTCGGTTGAAACGGTGATAAAGATCGCCGGAATAGCCAGCTGTTGCATGTCAGTCAGCATGTCGAGGGAGGTTTCGTCTTGCAGAAATATATCCGCAATGACCAAGGAGGGGCTGGTTTTCTGAAGAGCCATGCGGGCCTGTTTCAGGGATGAAGCCACCCAAATTTGTGTATAGCCAAATTCTTCGAGCATGGCTTTTACCCGAACCTGCTCAATCAGGTCATCTTCAATAAGGAGAATAGTATTCATCGAGCTTCAGCATACGGTAGGTTTCTGGCTAATATGCACCCTACTGTTTTTCGGGCTCATCTGCGCGGCGATTAACAGAGAAAAAAGGGTGATTATCACAGGCTATTGTTGCAAATTCAACACTTCCTTATTTTGTGCAATAGTTGGTTCATTGATGCTTAGGGGCATATAAACCGAAAAACAGGTGTTGTGCCCAGGCTGACTGACTACCTCGACATGCCCCTGGTTACGGGCGGCAAAATCACGGACCAGCAGTAAGCCAAGCCCCAATCCTTTCTGGCCCACATGCCCTTCAATATCCCCGGCGAAAAAGCTCAGCAAAAAAGCCAGCCGATTAGAGGCGATTCCTTCCCCAGAGTCTTTGATCTGGATCAGAGCCTGTCGATCAGCCGTGACGGTAGCTGTGATGCGTACCTCGCCTACTGCCCCGAGGTGTTTGAGGGCGTTATCGAGCAGATTACGGACGATCAGTTGCAGGCCATTGTCGTCTGCCCAGACGTGCAGCGTATCAGGACAGGCGACTGTGATTTGAATGTTCTGAAACTGAACCAGATTTTGGTATAGATCGGTTACGCGGTGCAGTAGGGAAAGTAATGGTATGTTTTCGGGCTTGTAGGGAATCGTTTCGCGTTGCGCAAGTGCCCAGCGCAGGAGGTTGTCGAGCATGGTTTCGATCTGACTACCAGCCTGATCGATAGCCCTTGAGATAAGCTGAATATCGCCATAAGCACGTTTTTTGAGCCGATCGCCGACCAGTTCGGCCAGACTGCGAAACGAGATCAAGGGCTTGCGCATGTCATGGGCGATAATGCCGATGAAGTGCCCGAGGGTAGTATTGAGTTGCTGCACGTCGGTCAGCGCTGCTTCTAATCGACGATTTGTTTGTTGTAGTTTCCGACGATTCTGGTAAAGCCGCCGGGCTAATAGACTGATTGCTACAAGCGCTACAACCGCCAGGCCAAGAGCGGCCATGTACGTATTGCTCTGTAACTGAGCGATTTCCTGTTTTTGCTGTAGCAAATCAATTTGGCGTTGCCGCCGAGCCGACTCATATCGGGCCTGCAATTCCTGCATCCGGCGGCTATTCTCCTGGCTATTTGCCTGTTTTTCATACCTTCTCGCCTGCATCAGGTACGTATACGCTTTTTCATGCAGGCCAATTCCGGCCGCTAGTTCACCGGCACTTTCATACGATTTAATGATAATAGGGTACCGAACCGGCAAGCATCCTTTAGCATATTGAGCGGCCTTGTCGTAATAAGTTAGCCCTTCCTGAGGTCGGTTCAGCGCAAGGCAATCATCACCCAGGTTATGATAAAGACTGGCTAGTTCGTAGGTATCTGCTTTCTGCGAAGCATTTAAGAGTCTTATATCGGTATTATACGACTTCAGGTAGTCTTTTTCCAAAAAGTAAAGAATGGCACTCGATCGCTCAAAGACACGCTTCGCATACAGGCATGACGGATAGGCAGCTATTTGCCGGAGTGCCTTGGCTAGACATTGCCTCATTGTGGGAGCATCAGACCTGTTATAGGCCTTATCGAAGGCCATCCAGTCGGCAACGAGTTGGTCATGTGGGTTTGGGTTTATGGCCAACAAAGCCAAGGCTTGTTTCCAATGCACGTTGGCGAGCAGCGAGTCGGCCGTTGTTACCTCACCAAACCGATTGCCACTCACTGAACACAGTGAAAAATGAGTATTAATCAGACCAGATACATCGTTAAGCGCTTCAAACCTGCTCAGTGCATTGAAGCCGTGGACAGTGGCCTGCTGATAATCATTAAGAAGATACGATTTCTCGGCCTTGATGTATTCGTAAGCAGCCAGAGCGGTGGCGTTTCGGGTCTGTGTGGCCAACTGGTAAATTTCTGGCAGATGACGTCCCATGTCGCCCAGTCTCACCCAGTCGTGGGTACGTTCTAAGGCAATTAGATTTTTGAGCCTTGTTACTGCCGGGGCCTTAGGGTGAGCCTGCAGCCAGGCTTCCAGGCTATCGGGATTGTTGACGGGGTGTGTCTCGGCAAAGGTGAATGGTTGTGATAGTCCCTTGACGGCTACCAGTAACAGGCCACAATAGAGCAGTAGCACAAAACCCATTCGATTCAACACAACAGTTATCAGTTATATCCGGCGATTAAGTGTCCATAGCGGTGAGTGATCTCCACTATTCATAACGTGCAATCTGCATCTAACTTAAGTATAAGTGAACAGATAATAATAATCATACACTATTCATATCTTCTTATATCACAAAAGATTACCCTAATTAATTAAGTAATAGTACGTATGAGAAAATGAATAATATCTGGCGTCACTTTTGACAAGTCTTGTTGCCGTTCCTGAGATAAGCGTCTTGTTGCAAGATAACTTTAGATACTGTACAAAAATGTTCAGATAGTCACCTTGTCATCGTTACTTAGGATCACTTGTATGATAGTTGATATGTGTCTCGCATCTGGTATGACCACCGTCTGTTTAAGGCGTGAGTCAAAATTTTCACAAGGTGCTTCACATGAAAAAAACGCTACATCCGCTACGGTTACTATTTGCTTTTTGTGCTATTCTATTGGCACATTCTGTACAGGCGCAGGTTACCGGAACAGTTTTCCGAGACTTTAATGGCAACGGGACAAGAGATACAAATGAACCATTGGTATCCGGTGTTACGGTCAATGCCTATTTGGCCAATGCTACCACTCCTTGCGGCACAGTCATAACATCCGGTAATGCAGCCCCAAACTATTCTCTTGCCGGTTGCAGTGCCGATGACGTTCGGGTAGAGTTTGTGCTACCTGCGTCTGGGGCTTGTGTCAACAGTGGTATCGATTATTCCTCATTGGGCGGTATAACCTATGGCTCTTCGGTGCAGTTTGTGAAGGGGAATAGCACCAATGTCAACTTCGCCGTTTACAACCCTGGCGATTATAACACGGGCACAACGGGGGTCAGCGTGTTTATACCCTGCTACATCAGTGGTGACCCGTTGGTATCTGGAGCGGCAGCAAATGGCGATTGGTTTGTAGGATACCCTTATACCAATAGCGGTCCCTCAGGTACAGCTACCGGGGCAGGTACAGCACCAAGCCAAAAAGTCAATGGAGCAATCATTGGGCCTACCTGGGGTGTGGCTTACAGTAAACAAGCCAAAAAAATATTCACCTCGGCCTTGCTAAAAAGACATACCGGATTGGGGAAAACGGGTAGTGGCGGAATTTATTTGCTAACGCCCACCACTACCTCTTTTACAGTCACAGAGTTTTATGATATGGATGCCTCTGTCACAAGCAGAACAAGGGCATTAGCATCTGCCCCTGCTTATGGCGAAGGAACGAGTTACTCAATAGCAGCCGATAATTCTACCATTACCTATCTCGGTTCAAATGACCCACTGACGGGAAAACCTTCAGGTTTGGGCGTAGTCGGCACCAATGAACAACGGGGCTTGACTTCCAACCCATTAGACCCAAGTTATGACCCTGCCGCTTTTGACCAGGTGGGGAAAGTAGGTATAGGCGATATTGAAATCAGCGATGACGGCAAATACTTGTTTGTGATGAATTTGTATTCAAGAAAGGTATTCAGACTTGAATTGAACAATGCTGCCAACCCAACATCCGTGGTAAGTGTAACGAGTTATGACGTACCTGCCACAACTTGTACGAAAGGAACATATCGCCCCTGGGGATTAAAGTTCTTCAGGAATAAGCTCTATGTTGGAGTGGTTTGTAGCGGAGAAAATGGCGGCGCAATAGCAGACCTAAGTGCGTCTGTCTTCGAGTTGACCAATCCAACAGGAGCCGCCTCATTCAACGCAACTGCAGTGTCAGCGTTGCCTTTAACCTATGATAAAGAGAATGATCCTAAACCCTGGACCAATGATAGTGATATCTTTTCATCAACTACCCTTGACCAACGGTATGCAACTCCATTGCTTTCTGACATTGAATTTACCGACAATGGCGATATGTTATTGGGCTTTATGGACAGGTCTGGACACCAATGGGGTGAGAGAAATTATCGATTTCTAAAATCAAGTACCAATACAGTCACGATTTCAACTTCAGGAGATATACTGGCTGCGGGCCTGAATTGTAGCACTGGTGCTTTCACCCTGGAAAACAACGGCGCTTTCACTTCTGCCAATGGCTCAGTGCTTACAGGATCGAGCACCTCCACGCCTGAGGGACCTGGCGGGCGAGAGTTTTATGATGACAATTCGGCCTCTGGTGATCCCCATGACGAATCGGCAACAGGATCTTTAGCTGTTTTGAAGGGGCAAGGTGAGGTAATATCGTCAGCCTTTGCCATGAATAAGAATTCGGGAGATGCAGGTACCCTGAAGTTATCTACCACCGACGGTTCTTTTGGTGATTATTATCAACTTTATTACAGAAACAATCCTCCCGGCGTTTTTGCTAAGGCAAACGGCCTGGGCGACATAGAGCTTTCGGGCATTGAAGCTCCCATCGAAATCGGAAACCGAGTCTGGAATGACACCGACAGTGATGGCATTCAGGATGCCGGTGAAGCCGGTATTTCGGGGGTGACGGTACAACTCTGTCTGGCTTCTGCGCCGACTACGCCCATCGCTACAGCCACAACCGATGCCAACGGCAACTACTATTTCTCATCGGGTAGTGGTACAACTACTGGCAGCGCTATTTACAGTGTTGCTGGCTTAACGGCAAACACGGCCTATCAACTCAAGTTTCCCACTACCACGGGTGGTAAGTCGCTGGTAACAGCCAATACCATAGCAGATAACATCGACTCTGATGCTTCTGCTAGCGGGGTTATTTCCTTTTCGACGGCTGGTTTCGGAGCCAATGATCATACTTTCGATGTAGGCTATGGAGCCGCTACATGCTCATTGACAGTCACGGCTACGCCAACAGCTTGCGTACCGGCAACCAATCAATACAGTGTGACGGGTACGATTAGCCTAATTAACAATACAGCCGGCGGCACAGCCACCATTACCGATGGAGCTAAGTCAACCAGCGTTACCGTATCTGCTTCAGCAACCTCAGTCGCTTACTCGCTGACGGGACTTATCTCGGGCAGTGGTTCGCATACGGTCGTGGTCAGTCTGCCGGGTTGTGGTACGGCGGTAGCTACGTATTCGGCTCCGGCTTCCTGCACGGCAACTCCGCCATGTACCCTGGTAATCACGGCGGTTCCTGGTGCCTGTACCCCTGCTACAAACAAATTCAATCTAACCGGCCAGGTCACGTTTACTAATGCACCTACGTCTGGCATGCTCCGGGTTCGCATTCCGGGCAAAGGCTACCAGGACTTTACAGCTCCTTTTACATCACCTCTATCTTATTCTATTGCAGGATTAAACTCCGATGCCCTTGCTTCGGCTGTAGAGGTTTCCTTTAGTGATGGAAGCTGTAGCGCTACGGCAGCTTACACGGCACCAGCCATGTGCCTACCGTCTGTTTGCGTGAGCCCTGAAACGGGTGGTACAGAGTCATATTCGTATGCAGTTCCGCTGACGCGTACCAATTGGACGAACCCGCTTACCCTGCCTAAGTTCGATACACAAGGCGGCACCAGGATCTTGAAGAACGTGCTCTTTACCATCAACCAGTCGATTAGAAACTGGGGGGTAGCAGAAAGTTCAGATAATGAAGTGACTGACATAAACATTGAAACGGCGGGAGTTACCTCCTTTTCACTCAACGGGGTGGTGCTCACAACCAATACATTCACGGCTACCAACTACCCCAAAACCGTTGCGGCAGGCATTCTAGTACCAGCAACGGGAGCATGGCCTGGCGATAACACTGCCGGAGCAAATCCGTCAACGCTGTTTGCGATGTCAACTGCCGTCAACGCGGACTTGAACAACTTAGTCGATCCTACACTGTCAGCCAGTTGGGTAACAAACGTAACGGGTGACCCTACCGATGATGATGACATGACCTACTTTAAGCCGGTGTATTCAGACGGCTCGAAGTGCATTCTTTATAACAGTCCCACCGATTTGGCCAACTTTACAGGCACCGGTAATTTGGCGTTGACCGCCAATGCCCGGGGAAACTCAAACGTTACGGGTGCTGGCAATGTCAATACCATTATCAGAACGGCTGCCGATGCCACCGTGACGGTAACCTATCTGTATTGTAACGCGACTGCGGTTTGTTCATTGACAGCTACCGCCATCCCAGGTACGTGTAGCCCGGCCACCAATCAATACAGTGTATCGGGCACGATAAGCCTGACGGGTACTACTGGCGGCACGGCTACCATAACCGATGGAGCTAAGAGCACAACGGTAGCGGTGGCGTCTTCGGCCACCTCAGTGGCTTACTCGTTAAGCGGGTTGACGTCGGGCACTGGTTCGCATACGGTCGTGGTCAGTCTGCCGGGTTGTGGTACGGCGGTAGCTACGTATTCAGCACCGGCTTCCTGCTCCGTGGCTCCCTGCGGCCTGGCCCTAACCGTGACGCCTGGACTCTGCCTGACGGCCGACAACACCTATGTCCTCTCAGGATCACTCGTTGCCACCAACCTGCCTGTTAGCGGCACTGTCACTATCTCGTCAGGTGCCTTTGCCAACCGGACAATCGCCCTACCAGCCGGTAACGCCTCAGGACCGCTTAGCTACTCTGGCCTGATCAGCAACGGACAGACGTATACCGTCACCGCCAACTTCTCCAATACAGCCTGTGCGCCTGTCAGCCAGACCTACACGGCACCGGCTTCTTGTTCAACAGCGCCCGTCTGCGCTATGAGTGCCATTGCTACCGCTGGTATTTGCGCCTCGGCTACCAATACCTACTCAGCTAGTGTAGTCGTTGCTCTGACCAACGCTCCGGCGGGTACTATCACCGTTAGTCTGCCTGGATCAGCCCCCATCACCCAAGTGCTGGCTGCCAACACCAGCTCATTCACGGCCGTCTTTGCCGGACTAACCTCCGACGGAGCCACCCGCACGGCCACCATCACGCTGCCCGGCTGTAGCTCGACAACGGCTACCTTCACCGCCCCGGCTTCCTGTTCAACAGCTCCCGTTTGCTCAATCAGTGCCGTGGTGACGGCGGGCGTTTGTAACTCGGCGACGAACACGTTTAGCACCACCGCTGTAGTGACGTTGACTAATCCAACGGTGGGTGTACTCACCATTACTGACGGACCTGCCTCCCAGACTTTTGCCACAACAGCAGTGACCACGGCTACCTTCACGGCTGTTTTTGCCGGTATCCTCTCTGATGGTTCGTCACGTACCATCACCGCTGCCTTACCCGCCTGTGGTACGCTCACCAGAACATACAACGCACCAGTATCCTGCTCGGTAGCACCGATCTGTAGCCTGAGCGCTACGGCAACGGCAGGGCTCTGTGCTACGGCAACGAATACCTATTCGTCAACGGCCGTGGTAGTGTTGACCAATCCAACGGCTGGTACGCTGACTATCACGGATGGGCCGCAGAGCGCCACGTTTGTGACAACCGCGGGCAGCAGCGCCACCTTTACGGCTGCTTTCGCTGGTCTGGCATCTAATGGTAGTCTACACGCCGTCCAGGTTACATTGCCCGGTTGTTCATCGACCACGACCACCTACACCGCCCCGGCTTCCTGCTCGACGGCTCCAATCTGCTCGCTATCGGTGGCGGTGAGTGTAGGTACGTGTGCCACGGCCACCAACACCTACTCGGCCACAGCCATCGTCACGGCGCTCAACCCATCAGCGGGTGGCAGCCTGTCTGTAGTGACGGGCGGACGGACCTTGGTTTTCTCTACGACGGCCATCAGTCAGAATACGTTTGTGGCGACCTTTAACGGACTACCCTCGGATGGTACCACTCACCCACTAGTAGTCAGTCTGCCTGGTTGCGGAACAACCTCAGCCTCGTATACAGCACCAGTAGCCTGCTCGGCAGCACCGATCTGTTCACTGAGCGCCGTGGTCAGCACAGGCCAATGTGCCACGGCGACCAACACCTTCTCTAACACGGTGACGGTAACCATGACCAACCCCACGGCCGGCACGTTGACGGTCAGTGACGGGGTTCGTAGCGTGACGTTTGCCATATCGGCCACGGTGGGTACCGTAACGGCCCCGGCCGTATTTAACGGACTGGCTTCGGATGGTTCACTACACACGGTGAGTGTCTCGCTGCCTGGCTGTTCGAGCCTGAACACGACCTATTCGGCTCCGGTAGCCTGCTCGATCTGCTCGACCAGCATCACCACCACCAGCTTACCAAAAGGCCAAGTTGGCGTATTCTACAGCCAGACCATTACGGCGACGGGGGGCACTGCGCCTCTTAGTTTCTCTGTACTATCAGGTACGTTGCCAGCAGGCATAACACTATCGATAACTACCGGTATATTGTCAGGAACGCCTACTGCGAGCGGTCCATTCCCCATCACGATCGTCGTGACCGATGCCAAAAGCTGTTCGGCAACTGTGCCTTTCCCTGCTTTCCTGATTGACCCTACTGCACAGCCAGCGATGGCAGTAGTTGTTGTCCCCCCCGTTTGTAACCCAGTCACTAATACGTATACCACCACAGGTACCGTCTCACTGACTAACACCCTGGCGGGTTCACTAACCATTACCGACAACGGATCAACCATTGCCGTAATCAGCGTAACGGCGGGCCAACTCACGGTTACTTTCAGCCTGACGGGAATTAGCAACGGACCGGCCACTCGACTCGTGAATGCTACGCTAGGTACGTTGTCGGCCAGTACGACATACACAACTCCGGCCAGTTGCAGCGGGTGTATTTATCCCGTGGTGCTAACCTCGGCTAGTAGTAGCACAATTGCCGAAGGGCAATCTGCCACGCTAACGGCCAACGTCACATCGGCGGGTTCAATGACTTACACCTGGAGCGCACCTGTGGGCATTTCACTGGTCACGGCCAACACCGCTACTGTTACTACGGCAGGTCTACCATCCGGTGTGCATCCCTTCACTGTGACCGTGACCAATCAGGCTGGTTGCAGCACCACCGCTACAGTCTGTGTGTCGGTGCCTTTCACCGCTTGCCAGGGCAGTAACTACGCCTTCAAACTGGATGCTCCGGTTGGCTACGCCACCTACGAATGGCGCTTTACGGCTCCGGGCTCAACAACCAGCACCATCGTCCAAAGCGGAACGGCAACAACTTACGTCGCCACCCAGGCGGGCGAGTACGACGTTGTGTCTACCAAAAATGGAATCAGTACGTGCCCTGACGGATCGTGTTGCCCGGTCATTATTACCGAACGACCAACGCCTGTTGCTCCTTCGCTCACGGTTGTATCGGCCACCTGTAACAGCCAAACGGCGACGGTAGCGAATAACGATGCCCGGATCATTTTGTCAGGAACAGCACTTGCCGGCCTCAGCTACAATATCGTGAAGGGCAGTTCATTTACAGCAACGGCACCTCTCCTGGCCACCAACAGCCCCCTACCTACAGTCGCAGGTAGTGTGCTGGCCAGCGGACTGACAAACCCAACCAACCCACAGGGTGATATATACACCGTGCGTATCTTCTCGGCCAGTGGCTGCTTCACCGATGTTGTGGTGGTTCTTACGCCTACCAACTGTGGCTGTCCGCCAGCCCAATGTGTGCCTGTCTTGGTTCGCGTTATCAAAAAAGGCAGACCCTAATTGATCTGCCTCAGGACACCAAAAATTCAATGCTAGATAAGTAGTTACAATAAAACCCGGCTCCAAACGAGCCGGGTTTTATTGTCATGGTCGATCAAGCGGAACTCCTATTTTGCGGAATACGGATTGATTAATAACTGTCTACATTGCCTTACCGGCAAGGTTCAGCATGAAAGCGTACTCCATCGCTACTTCTTTCAGGGCGTTGAACCGACCCGACGCACCACCGTGACCGGCTTCCATGTTGGTGTGCAACAGCAATACGTTGTTGTCAGTTTTCATGGTGCGCAACTTGGCTACCCACTTGGCGGGCTCCCAGTATTGCACCTGCGAGTCGTGGAGACCGGTGGTCACCAGCATGTTTGGGTACGCCTGTTTCGACACCTGATCATAGGGCGAATACGACAGCATATAGTCGTAGGATTCTTTGTTCTTCGGATTACCCCACTCTTCAAACTCGCCCGTTGTCAGCGGAATGCTTTCGTCGAGCATGGTCGTAACTACATCGACAAACGGAACAGCCGCCACCACACCCCGGTACAGTTCGGGGGCCTGATTGATCACGGCACCCATGAGCAGGCCTCCGGCGCTGCCGCCTAGCGCAAACAGCTTGTCGGGTGCCGAGTATTTGTTGGCAATCAGCCACTTCGACACGTCGACAAAATCATTGAAGGTGTTTTTCTTCTTCAGCAACTTGCCGTCGTCATACCAGGCGCGGCCCATTTCCTGACCACCGCGAATGTGGGCAATGGCGTAGATAAAGCCCCGGTCGAGCAGGCTGAGGCGGTTGGCACTGAAACCCGGTTCAGTGTTGCTGCCGTACGATCCGTAGGCATATTGCAGTACGGGTGAGGTACCATCTTTCGGCGTGCCCTTCCGATACACAATCGATATGGGCACTTTCACGCCGTCACGAACGGTCACGAAGACACGTTCAGATACATAGTTATTCTTGTCGAAGCCACCGAGAACGGGCTGCTCTTTCATGAGCGTCATGACCTTCGTATCCATGTTGTAATCGAAGGTCGATGAGGGCGTGGTCATCGACGAATAGCCGAACCGAAGCACGTTGGTGTTGATGTCGGGGTTGTTGCCGATACCTGCCACGTAGGCTGGATCCGTGAACTGGAGATACTCGTCAGCTTTTGTCTTTTGGTTGATTACCCGCAGTTTGGCCAGTCCGTCTTTCCGCTCGCCCAGCACCAGGTGGTTGGTAAACACGTCCATGTTTTGCAGGAACACATCGGGCCGGTTCGGAATCACTTCTTTCCAGGTGGCTTGCTTAGTTGTGGTGGCCAGGTTGTCGGCTACTTCCATCAGCCGGAAGTTCTGCGCTTTGTAGTTGGTGCGCACGTAGAACTTATTGCCAATGTGCTGCAGGTCATACTCGTGACCCCGCTCACGGGGGTAGAAGACACTAAACGTGCCGGTGGGCTTGCTGGCTTCCAGCAGTCGGTATTCGGTGGTGACGCCGTTATGATCGCTAACAATGGCCACATACTTTTTCGACTTCATCCGGTACAGACCCATGTAAAACTGGTTATCTTTCTCTTCGTACACCAGCACATCGGCCTTCGGATCAGTGCCCAGCACGTGGCGGTAAACCTGGTAGCCCAACAGCGTCTGAACGTCTTTCTTCACGTAGAAAAACGTTTTGTTGTCGGTTGCCCAGGCAAAGTCGCCCGCTTCCACGTTCGGGATTGTTTCGGGATAAATCTGTCCGGTTTTCAGGTTCTTCACCCGCAACGTATACAGGCGGCGGCTGACGGTATCTTCGCAGAAAATAGCCAGTTCGTCGTTATCCGACACTTCGAAGCCGCCCAGATTGTAATAATTGTGCCCCTTTGCCAGCGCGTTACAATCGAACATCGGTTCTTCAGGGGCCGTCAGCGAGCCTTTTTTGCGAACATAGATCGGGTATTCGCCACCCTGCACAAAGTTGGTCTGGTAATAATACGCACCATCCTTATACGGTACCGATTGATCCTGCTGCTTGATGCGGCCTTTCATCTCGTTGAAAAGCGTTTCCTCCAGTGCCTTTTGCGGAGCCAGAACGGCACCAGTATAGGCGTTTTCGGCGTTCAGGTAGTCAATGACCTCCTTGTTCTCCCTGTCGTTGAGCCAGTAGTAATTATCAAGGCGGGTACCACCGGGAGCGGCTATTTCCTTGGGTTTAATCGAAGCCACCGGGGGCTTGGGTAATGTCTGTGCGTGCGCCATGCTATACAGCGTTAATGCTGCCAAAAATGCGGTAGTGTGTTTGTTCATGAAAGACGATGAAAGTAGTAGTGCCGGTTCCCTGCGAAGCGGATTACGAACATACGAAAAACGGCACCCGTTCATGTACGTGACCGAGCGCCGTTTCTTAAGCGGTAGTTAATGGGCAACTTACGGCACCACTTTCATAATACCCTGCATCACGTAGAAGTGGCCGGGGACCGAGCACTCGTAGGTGTATTCGCCGGGTTTGGTGGGGGCAATGAAATAGATCGTTTCGTTAGTATTGGGTTGCAACAGGTTAGTGTGATGCAACACTTTCTCCGTTTGGGGAATGTAGTTTTTCTCCTGCCCTTCCAGACCCAGCTTCATCGCCAGTTCACCCACCTGAATGGCTGAACCCGGTGCTACCACCACAAAGTTGTGCAACATGTCGTCTTCGTTGTTGAAGACAACCCGCACTTTGCTGCCCGCCTTCACCTGAAACTGTTCGGGCGAAAACTTCAAACCAGGCTTTGTGCCCATGTTGATCGTGTAATCTGCATCGCCACCCCACGATGTCGGCATGTCGGTGATTCGCTTGGCTGCGGCAGGTGCTTTTACGGCTGTTTTTGCTCCTGATTTGGCGGGAGTTGTCTTCTTTCCCGTCGATTTCGCCGCAGGCACAGGTGCTGCCGACGTAGAGGCCATGGCACTGTGATCGTGGTGCATGGGGGCAGGCGTAAAGCTGGATGCCGCTAGTTTTTCGCCATCGGGCAGGTTATTCAGTGTGTAATAGCCCACGTTATGCAGCAGTGAACGGCCGTTGTCGGAGCGAACACCCGCCGCCGTGATTTCGTGGATATAGCCCAGTCGCAGACTATCAACAACCAGACGCGCTTTCATTCCATCTTTCGACACCATAATGCCTTTGATGGGGCAGCCACCGCGATTAATGACCGGACTGCCGTAGGTGGCGTGATACTTATAGTTGAAACCAGTCACTTTATACGACGCCGGATCAGCCGCCAGTTCAGCGTCGACCGGGGCGGTGAACTCGATCTCGAAGCCATCGGGCATGGCGTGGATGGTCTTCATCTCGAACGGTGTTCTGCCCGTCCAGACAACGCGTTGCAGGCTAAACAATTCCTTGCCCGTCGACGACCAGCCGCGACTGGTCATGCCCACAAACATGGATGCATCATGTCCCCATACCATACGAAAAACGCCCGATGAGAACCCCTGACGGAATGGAAAAACAACGCCCTGGTATTCGCCTTTTACTTTTTCCAGATCAACACGCGACAGGATACTCTGCCCCTGATCGCCCACAAACAGTTGACCGGCAAACGGACCAAAACCGCCTTTTGTATTGTCAGGAATCATGCCCGACGTAGAGATGCCGAGAATGCCGTGGGGTAACCAAACGGCGGGTGCTTTCAGGTCGGTGAACTTCTTCGACACATCGTAGAGGGGTTCACCCGTGTTGGGTACGTCTTCTGGCTTTATTTTCAGGGGTGAATCGGGCAAACCTGTCCAGCGGAGGCTTTCGGCATTACCCATGAAGTCGCCGCGTTCAACCTGCGAGATACGCCCCGAGCCAACCCAGTCGCCCTGGTTTTCGCTGTAGAAAAAATCACCGGCTTCGTTCATAACGTACCCAGCCGGTGAGCGCATACCCGCCGCAAAGGGCTTCATTTGGCCATCGGGCGTCAATTCTAGAGCCCATCCGCGCCAGGGGGTCAGACTGACGCCGTGGCCGAGGCTATTACTCCAGCCTACGTTAAGTGTCACCAGCATGTTGCCGTTGGGCAGAAAGGTTGGGCCATATGAATATTCGTGGTAGTTACCCGAGAGTGGCCACGAATACACTTTGTCGTACGAATCGGCGCGGCCATCCTGGTCGGTATCGCGGAGGCGGGTTACCTCGCTGCGTTGCGTCACGTAGATGTCACCGTCTTTGTAGGCCAGACCCAGTGGCTCGTGCAGGCCCTGAGCGAAGCGTTTGTAGGTAGGCCGTTGCGCGCCGCTGATGTAGGGATTGGACACGATCCAGACTTCGCCCCGGCGTGTACAAACGGCCAGATTCCCATCGGGCAACGTAGCCATGCCGCCCACTTCTAGAATCACATCTTCGGGAACAGGCAACGAGATGATCTTGTAGAAGTCGTCTTCCCGCTCTGGATCGACTTCCGGTTTGGCCAACCCTTTTGGGGCCGGTGCGGGTTGTTTACTGCTCGAACTAACCGGCTTGCCGTCTTTCGATTGAATCTGGGCCTGTGCTGGTAGTTGGCAAATGCTGCTCAGAACCATCGTAACGAGGGCTATTCCGAGCAGATTATGTATGTTGACTTGTATGCGTTTCATGAATTAACGGTCATTATGCTTCGCGTCATTGATTGTTACTCAGATGCTGTTCAAGATTTGCAATCTTGAGCCCACTAAAAGCGCGTTTGTAACGCGTCTGTAGTAAATTCACAAAGCTGTTATTTCTGTAAGATGCGCGTTACAAACGCGCTTTTAGTGAGTTCAAGATTGCAAATCTTGAACAGCATTATTACCAGATAATTGAATACGTTGCCGTGCCGGTGGCGCCCGTTGCTTTTACGGGGATCAGCAGTTCCTGGGTACGTTGTGGCGTGGTGCGGACAACCGGTTTTTCGCCAGTCGGCAGTTCAATGAAATACTGCTTGTCGTTCACGGCGTAGAGGCCATTGGCGAGTTGGGCAATGCTGCTTCCCTCGGCAACCCGGCACCAAAGCTGCCCTTTTTCCTGACCCATGCCCACCGTAAATGTGTGCGCTAGCCGACGGCCTTCATCCTGCGTGACAAATGATTCGCGGACATTGGCGGTGCCGAGCATGTACTTGAAAACAGGTCGCCCGTTCTTGTCGAGATCGTAGCCCTGATTTCTGTAGACGGCGTTTGAATCAGGCCAGGCCGCGTTCTGGTCGGCCAGAAAGGTGATAGACGGTTTACCCGCCATCTCGATCACACTACCCAACGGCACTGACAGCTGCGTTTCGCCGCGACCGTACCACATGGGCGTTGTTTCGAGGAAATCGCCGCGCCAGATTTGCAGGAATTCGCCTTTGCTTAAATCGAAGCTGTAATTGGCCTCACCCGGTTCACCGACCGAGATCGTGTGGGTACGTTTGGCACCTTTGTAGTTCACGAAGCCGCGCTGCATGACCGGTTCGCCTTTGGCAATAAGCGAAATCTCACCAACCGGATCCTGCGCCACAATTACCGGATTCAGGGTGGTGTACTGAACACCAGGCCCTTCGAGCGAGAGCGTTATGTCGTTGGAACGGGCATACCACAAGCCGAAATTTTTGTAATACGCCAGTTTGAGCGGATGATCACCCGCTTCGAGCGTTACCATTGCCGATGTCGTACCGCCGTTTTTGCCTGAAATGGCGAAAACGGGTTTGTTGGCAATGGTCAACTGACCTTCGCCGTTCGGGTTGTTGGCGTTAGTCTCTGCCGGAATCCAGTCTAGGTTGAGGCTGATCAGGTACTGACCGGTGCGGGGAATATGAATGGTGCCGGTGATAACGCCGCCGAACTTATCGCGGCTGCCGGGAGCCATATGCGCCAGTACGTCGATGGTCATGTCACGTTTGGCCGTCATTGATTCCATGTCGTCTATCGATTTGAAGCGACCTTCATATGCCTTTAATTTCATGTCGGTCAACGTCATTGGTTCTATGCCGTAGGCCTTGTAGCGAATATTCCGAATGGCAACGGCACCGTGGTCGCCCTGAATCATGAGCGGGCCGGTTGGTTTTTCGTCGGTGAAGGCAGCAGCGCGGGTTGGACCTGTCACTTCCACGTTTTCTTGCACGACAACACCGTTCTGAGTTACTTTCAGAAAACGGGCATTGGCTATTTTCTGACCAGCGCTGTTGAAGCGGGGCGCGCGGAATGTGATCGAGAGATGCTGCCAAAGGCCCGGTGCTTTGCTAACATTTTGAGCGGGAGGATGTCCTTCGTAGCCTTTTCGACCTTCGGGGCGGCTTTCATCCCAGCGTTCGTAAATAGCGCCGCAGTCACTCGATTTCGGATTTTTCACACCCCAGCTATCAAACAACTGCACTTCGTAGCGACCCTGTAGATAAATGCCGGCGTTGGACCCTTTCTCCATCATGAAGTCCAGTTCCAGTTGCACGTCGCCATGTTCCATGGTAGTGAACAGGTTCTGGTTACCCTTGGCGGATAGTGTGTTCACTAGAATACCGGTTCCTGATTTGGTGTTGCCCTTTCCAGCGGTGTTGAGGTCGTAGAAGACATCGCCTGCCACTTTCCAGTTGCTACCCGTTGGCTTAAACGCTGACAGATTTTGCAGGTCAATGATTTGGGAAGGAATCTCAGTCTGTTGCGCCGATGCACTGAGCGTGATGGCAAACAGACTGGCTACTAAATAATTAATTGAATTGGTCATAGGTGACTATAAACGTGAAACAAATCGGCTCAACTAACGCCGGTTAGCAAAGCCGATTCGGGCTGGGTACGTACAAGAGTTAATGAATAGGTAAGCTATAGTGTCTATAAAATTACTACGTTGAGCGGGTTATAAGCAGTTTGCCCGTTACCAGACATCGAAAAATAATGTTCCCTGCAGTGTGCCTTAAGTGGTAAATACCCAAAGCCGACGGGTAGAGTCTTCGTATAATTTATTGATCGAATTGATACTTAATACCTTGGCATCTAGTTTGTTATAAGTAAATATAGTGAAGTTATTGCCGTCATACCGGTTCAATCCTGACGTTGTGGCTATCCAGAAAAATCATTTACGATCCCGGAGCACATCCATAACCTGATTGTTTGACAAACCCCAATCGATCGTCAGATGCGAAAAACGATACGGTTCCTCCTGACTATAGCCCGATAAGTGGCAGATAGCGTACAGCCAGCAGAAGATCAGAAGGCTACTCTTCATGGTGCACTGCAGAACAGATAAATCAGGTTGTAGCTGATGAAAAAAATGGTTCTCGACAACTAGTATTCCGACTAAAGTAGCTAATTTACGAACAATCTATAGGTTTTATAGGACATTTCGTAGTTTTGGTACAGTTCACAGAATAGAAATAGTATCGATGTTTGTGACTTTTTTGCGTGTAACCATCTGAAAGGCAGACGAACGTATCGTATGAGTTCGTTAATTCAGGTTCAGAATCTCTCCCAGCCTCGCTCAAAAGCAATTATTTTCGCACATCAACCTGTCAATGAAGCAATTGTCTACACTCACTCGTTCTCTTACGTATCGATATCTACTCGCTTTATCGCTTGTTGCGGGCCTTACTATTTGGGGGCAGGTGTTGGTACAACGTCAATTAATTGGGCAGGAGAACGATTCGTGGTTGGTCAATTATGCCGGTAAACAGCGCTTCCAGAGTCAGGCCATTGTAAAAGATGTTCTTTTAATGACGACGGCCGCCTCTATGGTCGACTTAAGGCAGGTAACTTCCGACCTAACCCGGGTGCTGGCCGACTGGGAACGGTATCATGTTGAGCTTCGTACTGGTCAACTAACCGACCTCAAATCACAGCATACCAATAGCGATACGATTCAGGTGATGTTTCGTCAAATTCAGCCCCACTTCGACGCTATTCGACTAGAAACACACCAATTGCTTCAGCAAACTAGCCTGACTACCGCAGAAAGAAAACAGACTCTTCGCACCATTATGGGCCATGAACGCCAGTTTTTGGGTAAGATGGATCAGATTGTGCGACAGTATCAACGGGAAGCGCAGCGAAAAATCAAGTCGCTACAGCGCATTGAGCGGATATTGATGACTGTTACATTACTGGTCTTGTTACTCGAAGGGCTGTTAATTTTCAGCCCGGTTGTACAAACATTACGCACTACGCTTGCTCAACTAACAGAAGCCCGCCAACAAACAGAGGCCGTTAATGAAGTCTTACTTGCCTCGAACACTGCACTACAACAGACACAGCAACAACTCCTGCGGGAATCAGGACTGCGCTACCAACAGCAATTGAGTGAGCAACGTATACGAATGGCATCACTGGTTCAGGGACAGGAAGAAGAACGTCGACGACTTTCCCGCGATCTGCACGATGGCATTGGCCAGATGCTGACTGGTTTGAAATTGCTGGCCGAAAACCTGCGTTCGGTATATCTGCTACCCGATAGCGAGCAACGTGTCTACGCCAGTTTAAAAAACCTGGTGGTGAAAATTATTCAGGAAACACGCCATGTATCGAACAACCTGATGCCACCCGTGCTCAGCGATTTCGGCCTCGAACCAGCCCTCCGCTATGTAGCCGAGCAATCAGCTCAACAGTCGGGGCTAACCGTTCGGGTCATGTCGCAGGGTGGCGATACGCGCCTGGAACAAAGCATAGAAATCGGTCTTTATCGAATTGTGCAGGAAGCTCTGACAAATACCATCAAACACGCTAAGGCAACAAATATTGACATTGAACTTCGTATTCGCGAAAATCGCCTCTTACTAGCCATTAGCGATAATGGTTGTGGTGTTGGCATGGCTCAGGGTGATGCTATTATAAACGGACATGGGTTGCACAACATGCGTCAACGAGCCCGCCTCATGAATGGCGTTTTACGCCTGCTTACGCAACCCGACCAGGGTACCCGCATTGTTGTCACCGTTCCCCTCGAAACCGACGTACCAGAGCCCTTACCGGTTCCGGGTCAGCAAGCGTTGGTTTGAGCAGCGTGTATGAGTGATACTAACGCCAAACACGGTCATTTCACGATCTCGGCAGTTGGAACTTAACGTACCCGGCACGGATTCAACAGACGTATACAACCGATGAAACGGTACGATCTGATTTGAACACGTCTACTTCTTCCAACGTACCCGACTCAACACCCACTGGTGGTTTGCCCCGGCAACTCAGTCTTGTGCAGGGAACGGCCCTGAACATGATTGACATGGTCGGGATTGGGCCGTTTGTAGTACTGCCGCTGGTGATGAAATCCATTGGCGGGCCACATTTTCTCCTGGCCTGGGCACTGGGCGCACTCATTTCTATCATCGATTCACTGGTTTGGTCAGAACTCGGTGCGGCCTTTCCGCAGGCGGGGGGCAGCTACCAGTTTTTAAAGATTTCGTATGGCGAACAGCGTTGGGGTAAGTTATTTTCGTTCCTCTACGTCTGGCAGACGCTAATTCAGGCACCACTCGTTGTAGCATCGGGAGCCATCGGTTTCGCCCAATACGCTTCCTACCTCTACCCGCTCGACGAAGTCACGCGCCGGATCGTTTCGGGAACCGTTGTCCTACTGGTCATTGCCCTGCTCTATCGCCGCATTGATGGCATCGGCCGAATCAGCGTGTTGCTCTGGCTCTGCGTACTCGGCACTATGGGCTGGCTAATTTTCGGTGGTCTCTACTACGGAACACGCTCCGTAGGTACGTTGCTCAGCGAGGCCTGGACCTCGGCTGAAAGCGTGTCGCCTACCGTGCTGGCAGCATCTGTCGGCGTGGCTTCTGTGAAAACAATCTATTGTTATCTGGGCTATTACAATATCTGCCATCTAGGCGGTGAGATTCAGAAGCCGGAACGTAACATTCCACTGAGCATGTTCCTCTCGGTGGTTGGCATTGCCATTCTGTATGGAGCGCTAAACCTGAGCGTTGCCAGTGTATTACCGTTTGAAAAAGCAGCGAATAGCCCATTTATTGTGAGCACAATGGTTGAAGCGCTGTACGGTAGCGACGCGGCGCGTTTTGCTACATTGCTGGTACTGGTTGTAGCCTTTTCGTCACTGTTCGCGGTGCTGCTCGGTTATTCACGTGTTCCCTATGCGGCAGCCGCCGATGGACAGTTTTTCAACGTGTTTGCCAAACTGCACCCCACCCGCGAGTTTCCGTATATCTCACTCCTCTTCCTGGGTGGACTGGCGTTTATTTTCAGTCTGCTGTTCAAACTGGCCAACGTCATCACGGCAATTCTGGCCATGCGGGTGGTCATTCAGTTTATCGGTCAGGCGGTGGGCTTGCTCCTGCTTCACCGAAAACGAACCGCCGAGGGTAAGCCCGCTGTGCATTTCCCGTTCCAAATGCCGTTATATCCGCTGCCGGTCATTCTGGTCATCGCTGTCTGGGGCTACATTTTTTACTCGACCGGCACAACCTACATGCTATCGGGCATGACCGTTACGGCGCTGGGTACGGTAGCCTATCTACTCACCGCCCGAGCACGGAAATGGTGGCCGTTTCAGTAGATTTTAAGGAATTGCTTGATGCTTGGGTTGCTTTCGCATAGCAACACCCCATCCCACAAAAAAAGCAGACCCGTTGCTGAGTCTGCTTTTTCACTGTAGGTACGTTACTGATTATGCGGCCAGAACGGCTTCGGCAAGAACCAGCACGCGGTTGCGCAATACTTCTACCACGCCGCCATCAACGGTAAAGGTTTTCACCCCGCCCGATGTGGCAATGGTAACCGGCCCACGAGCCAGTGTGCTGACCATCGGCGCGTGATCGTTCAGCACCTGAAACTGACCTTCCGATCCCGGAAACGTCACCGACGAAGCCTCGCCTGAAAATACCTTCCGGTCTGGGGTTATGATATCGAGTTGCACGTTATGATTTGCGATTTACGATATACGAATTACGAGTTAGCGCTGCTGAGTAGACCACAACCTTAAAAGGCAGAGCCAATTCGTACATCGTACATCGTAATTCGTAAATCAGTTTATTGTCCTGCTTCTTTGATCAGACGCTCGCCTTTTTCAACGGCGGCTTCGATGTTACCAACCAGGTTAAAGGCTGATTCGGGCAGGTGGTCATATTTGCCGTCGATGATCTCGTTGAAGCCTTTGATGGTTTCTTCGATAGGCACCAACACCCCTTTCAGACCGGTGAACTGCTCGGCCACGAAGAACGGCTGCGACAGGAAGCGCTGAACCCGACGGGCCCGGCTTACTACCAGCTTATCTTCTTCCGACAATTCTTCCAGACCAAGAATGGCGATGATATCCTGCAATTCTTTGTAGCGCTGCAGAATCTCTTTTACGCGCTGAGCTGTACCGTAGTGCTTTTCGCCCAGTACCTCGGCCGACAGAATCCGCGACGTAGAGTCGAGTGGGTCAACGGCAGGGTAGATACCAAGTTCGGCTACTTTCCGGCTCAATACCGTGGTGGCATCAAGGTGAGCAAAGGTCGTTGCAGGGGCGGGGTCAGTCAAGTCATCGGCAGGTACATATACGGCCTGTACTGATGTGATTGAACCACGCTTGGTCGACGTGATACGTTCCTGCATGGCACCCATTTCGGTAGCCAGCGTAGGCTGGTAACCTACGGCCGATGGCATCCGGCCCAACAGGGCGGATACTTCTGAACCGGCTTGCGTGAAGCGGAAAATATTATCGATAAAGAACAGGATGTCGCGACCTTCGCCTTCGCCATCACCGTCACGGTAATATTCGGCGATAGTCAGACCAGACAGGGCCACACGGGCACGGGCTCCAGGGGGTTCGTTCATCTGACCGAATACGAACGTAGCCTGCGATTGCTTCAGCTCTTCGTAATCAACTTTGGTCAGATCCCAACCGCCTTCTTCCATGCTGTGTTTGAACGCGTCGCCGTATTTGATGATACCGGCTTCGATCATTTCGCGCATCAGGTCATTTCCTTCGCGGGTACGTTCGCCCACACCAGCAAACACCGACAGACCTTCGTAGGCTTTAGCGATGTTGTTGATGAGTTCCTGGATCAATACGGTTTTACCTACACCGGCACCACCGAAGAGACCGATTTTACCACCTTTTACGTAAGGGGCCAGCAGGTCAATTACTTTGATACCCGTATACAGTACTTCGGTCGACGTGGCCAGATCTTCGAACCGGGGAGCAGACCGGTGAATCGATGACCGACGAGCGTCGGGCAGTGCGCCCAAACCGTCGATAGGCTCGCCTACGACGTTGAACAGACGGCCTTTGATGGCTTCGCCGATGGGCATTGAGATGGGGCTACCCAAGTCAACCACGTCCATGCCGCGCTGCAAACCTTCGGTCGAATCCATCGCAATGGCGCGAACACGATCTTCGCCAAGGTGCTGCTGGCACTCCATGATAACGACCTGGCCATCGGGCCGCGTTACCTTAAGGGCATCGAGAATAGCCGGAATCCGAGAGCCTTCTGCCTCGAAACTCACGTCTACAACCGGGCCAATCACCTGTGTGATCTTACCCGTATTGACTGCCGTTTCCGTAATCATTGGTATATGATAAATATGAAAAGTAAGAACCTATTTCAGCCCGCAAAAGTAGGAATAAAACCGCGTAATCGCAAAGTTCATTCAATAGGTTCGTAACGCAATCACGGGCCTAAACTTATTGTGCAAAAGGTTTTTAGGCTTTTTTGCGCCGAAATCGTGGATTTGCTTTTTTTGGACAAAAACAAGGAGGCCCCTAATCTGCACGATGCTGTTCAGGATATTTTATCCTGAACTTGCTAACCGCGCGTTTGTAACGCGCCTGAGGCGAAAAAGCAAATTCCTTTTCTAGTCAACCCTACACGCGTTACAAACGCGCGGCTAGCAAGTTCAGGATAAAATATCCTGAACAGCAGTACACAAAAAATGCCCGCCTCTGCATCAGAAGCGGGCATTTCGTTAAAAGTCGGGTACGTTATACCGTGGCAGGCTCTGCCTTTGCCTGCGCCTGAATCAGTTCAACATCAGGTTTTGACTGATCGTCGAGGGTAATGCGGCCACGTTCTTTGCGGACAATTCGCGAGTACAGCGACACTTCCTGACTGAAGAGGAACATGAACAACAACTTCACGTACGACGTGTGGTATTTCAGTGTGTCGTAGAACTCAGGAGCCGACTGCTTCAGTTGGGGTAGCTTGTTCCAGGGAACCGATGGAAAATCGTGGTGCTCGTTATGGTAGCCTACGTTCAGGTTTACGCCATTCAGTTGGCCGTAGTAGCTGTAGGTTTCCTGCTCAGGGTCGAGGGTCAGGTAATGCTCCTGAATCCAGCGGGCGCCCAGTGGGTGCAGACCAACCGAGAAGAACAGACACATCACCATGAAAGCTAGGGCTTTCCAGCCGAAGAACACGACGATCAGCACGTCGAATACGAGTTGAACCACCACGTTGGCTACTACCCACTTATCAATCACGGCCAGTTCGATGCAGCGCAGGGTACGAACACCCTGGAAGATCGGGAACAGCAACAGCCAAAGCGCTTTACCAATCGCGTAATTGTTGATCAGTTTTGCTTCGTACCAATCGGGCAGATCGGCGTCGAGTTCGTGCACACCCTGGAAGGCGTGGTGCTTGATGTGGAAGTTCTTGAACGAAATAGCCGTTGGGAATACCGTTGGCAGGTTAGCCATGATACCCGTCCAGACATTAGCGGCGGGCTTACGGAAAATCAGGTTATGAGCCGCTTCGTGAATACAGATAAACAGCGTGTGGGCTGGAAATGCACCAATGAACCAGGCAGCCGCAACGACCATCCACCAGGGCTGATCGCGCAGAAACCACGCCATGGTGATGAGCATGGCCACACAACCCAGCGCCACCCAAAACGTGGTCGGATTCTTTTGCCCAATCAGTTTTTTCACCTCCGGGTGGGCTTTCATAATCTGCCGCGTACGGATGCGGTGAGGCTCTGATTTGGTTGAATAGGTAAAGTCGTTTACGAGTGTTGCCATGTTCTGTTTGCTGAAATCAAAGTCGGTAAAGCCGACCATGCTGTTTTGTTCTGTTACGGACTGACAAAAATAAACAGAATTGAGTGTACCTCAACGCGTATTTATAATTTGTATACATGACGAATATCATTTTCAGAAGCCGTATTGGATGATGGTACGCGGATCAAAGGGATTTAAAACGATCAACGCGGATTTTGGAATAGGTACACGGATTAAAGGGATTCAAGACGATTGACGCCGATTTTTGGATTAAAACGGATCTGCTCTGCTTCAACCAAAGAATCGGCGTCAATCGTCTTGAATCCCTTTAATCCGCGTACCACAAAAAAGACGTACCCGCCAGAAGCAGGTACGTCTACCGATTGATTCGTAATCAACAAAAATTAAAGTGTTTAAAAAGTGCTGAGTGCCAAGTCTGGACAGTCGTCTTTAGTAGTGGTCCAGGTGCGTCAACAACGTGAACACGACTTTCCAGACTTGGCACTCAGCACTTCTTCAGACTTTTTACAGCGTAAACGCGTAGCCGAGCGATACACCTACGCTGCGGTTGCGAACGGGCAGGTTAACCAGCGGCACTTTCAACTGACGGGTAAGGCCATAATCGTAACGCGCTTCCACGAAGAACTTACCGGAGCCAGTTTCAGCCGACAGGCCGAGGCCACCCACCGCGCTGACATCCCAGGGATTGAGCGTATTGCCGAAGTCGAGGTCAACATCCATATTTTGGCTAGTGAAAAGTGCCGTGGCCCGAGTCCGTACACGACCATTGACCGAGTAGCCCACCGCAGGGCCACCAAATACGTAGGGCTGAACGGGGCCATCGGTCAGGTTCGCTTTCAGCAGGAAAGCCGTTTGAATGGCTTGCGTCTGGTAGGCAATCCGCGCGCCGATGGGAATATCGATGATACCCAGATCGAGGCTAGTACCTTCACGCAGAACAAAACCTTTCTGAACGTACCCAACTTCTGGCCGGAACGATACGCGATCACTCAACGGAATAGTAAGGAAAATAGCACCGGTGAGGCCGGGCGACAGTTCGGGCTGAACGGGTAAATTTCGCATCAGCGACGGCTCTGACACCGTAGCCCAGTTTACGCCACCCCGAAACCCAACTTCGACCTGGGCAGTAGCCGATGAACTAACAAAAAGAGAAGCAATTGTGAAGGCAGAGCCAAGTAGCGCGTTTACGAACTGAGTTTTCATGATCAATAAGGTGGTTGAAACAGGTGCACCCCGATAAGAGGTTGAAAAGGTAAATCGGGAAGTAGAACGTCAGCTATAGGCGCGTTTTGTGGTTATTTGTAGCTTGGATAGCAAGATGTACCTGAAGGATTAATGCCTTGCTAAAAATTTTTTCAAGACCCCGATTCCACTTTCTTTGCGGGCTCGTCCATCAATGTTTTGCACTTTTCCACGAAAACATTGTTACTTATTTTCAGATTAGTGCTTTGTCCTCGCCCCTATGCGTTACGTCAAACCAACTCGCTTTAGCTACCTGCCCAAACCCCTCGACCGGCTCGATTTTATTGGTCTGTTCGAGTGTGACCCTTTTGGCAACTGGCTGTTGTTCAGACGACTGATCATTGGTGCAGTGGGTTGGTTTACGTATTTCAGGTACACAACCGTCAACCGCATCAAGATCGAGGGCACGGAACATCTGGAAAATCTGCCGATCAACAACGTCCTGTTTCTGTCGAATCACCAGACCTATTTTGCTGACGTAATCGCCTTTTTCCACGTATTCTGTGCGGTGAAGTGGGGCTTTAAAGACACCATATTGCCCCCGATGTACCTGTTGGCTCCCCGTGCCCGGCAGTATTATGTGGCCGCCAGCGAAACCATGCAGAAAGGTATTCTGGCCAAAATATTCGCCCTCGGCGGTGCCCTCACCATCGAACGGTCGTGGCGGGCCGATGGTCGCGAAGTGCAGCGAAACGTCGATTCGGCAGCGGTCGATAAGATTCAGATTGCGTTAAAACACGGTTGGGTCGTCAGTTTTCCGCAGGGGACAACCAAGCCCTTCGCCCCTATCCGCAAGGGAACTGCCCACCTGATCATGGCCAACGACCCGATCGTGATTCCGGTGGTGATCAATGGTTTTCGGCGTGCGTTCGATAAGAAAGGGCTACGCTTCAAAAAACGCAACACGCAGCTTTCCATTCGCTTCAAAGCACCGCTGATCATCGGTCCCGGCGAAAGTGTAGAGGAAATTGTCGAGAAAGTGCGTAAAGCCATCGAACAGGACATCCCTGAGCGCATGGATTGGATGAATTAGGCTTCGGGTTTAAGGTTTAGTGTTTGATGTTGCGCTGCTCAATCAACCGAATCGTGCTCTAGCAGCGCAACATCAAACACTAAACCTCAAACTCAAAACGCTATTTCCAACCTTCCCAACCCATCCCGGGTCTTGTAGGTACGTTGTCTTGCCATTTTCTAACGTCTGTCATGAAATCACTCATCGCTTTTCTTAGCCTGGCCTGCCTGATGGGTTGTGCCGAAAAAGCAGCCGTAGAACCTACGGCCAACTGTGTGCCTAAAGTCAACACTAACTGTGTTTGTACCCAACAGTATGATCCTGTTTGCGGTTGCGATGGACGTACCTACGGTAACGCTTGTGAAGCCGCCTGCGCGGGTGTGGCATATACGAAGGGTGTGTGTGCTAAGTAGTTTGGGGTTTGTTGTTTGAGGTTTGTAGTTGCGCTGCTAACATGCCAGTTCTGTGCCTTAGCAGCGCAACTACAAACCTCAAACAACAAACCACAAACTATTTTCTACGTCTGAATATTCCCCACGTTGAACGCCTTTGTGATAGGCGCGTGGTTGGCCGCTTCGATGCCAGTTGAGATGTAGCGGCGGGTATCCAGCGGGTCAATCACGGCGTCGACCCAAAGGCGAGCGGCGGCGTAGTAGGGCGAGAGCTGGGCGTTGTACTGATCGGTGATCTTTTGCAGCAGAGCCTGCTCATCTTCGGGCGTAATGGTCTCGCCTTTGGCTTTCAACGACGCCACCTGAATCTGTAACAACGTTTTTGCCGCCGAAGCACCACTCATCACGGCCATCTGAGCGGTGGGCCAGGCAATCATCAGACGGGGGTCATAGGCGCGGCCGCAGAGGGCGTAGTTTCCAGCGCCGTAGCTGTTGCCCACCACGATTGTGAACTTGGGTACCACCGAATTGGCCATGGCACTGACGAGCTTGGCACCGTCTTTAATGATGCCCCCCTGTTCGGCCCGGCTACCGACCATGAAGCCTGTTACGTCCTGAATGAACACCAGCGGAATCTTTTTCTGGTTGCAGTTCATGATGAATCTTGCCGCTTTGTCAGCTGCGTCGCCGTAGATCACCCCGCCCATTTGCATCTCGGTGGCTGCGGCTCCGGGCGCACTGCCGCCCAGCGCAGCTCGCACTTTAGCCTTTACCACCTTCCGTTGATTGGCCACGATGCCCACCGCCCATCCGTCGATGCGGGCGTAACCGCAGATCAACGATTGGCCGTAATCGGGTTTGTAGGGGTCGAATTCCGAGTTGTCGATGAGCCGGTCAATGATCGTCTGCATGTCATACGGCTTCACCCGATCCTGTGGCAGTAGCGTGTAAATCTCGGTTGAATCAAGGGTTGGTAAGGCGGGTGTGACACGGCTAAATCCGGCAAGTGGCTGACTGCCCGTTTTATCGAGAATACGGCGAATGGCGTCGAGGCAGCTTTTATCGTCAGGAAATTTATTGTCGATCACGCCCGAGATTTCCGTGTGCATGGCGGCTCCGCCTAGTGTTTCGGCCCCCACGTCTTCACCAATCGATGATTTAACGAGGTACGGACCGGCCAGAAAAATGGATCCGGTTCCTTCCACAATCAGCGCCTCGTCTGACATGATGGGCAGGTACGCGCCACCCGCTACACAGCTACCCATTACAGCCGCTACCTGCAACACGCCCATTGCCGACAGGTGCGCATTGTTGCGAAACATCCGTCCGAAATGGTCTTTGTCGGCGAACACTTCATCCTGCAACGGCAGATACACACCGGCACTGTCGACCAGGTAAATAATGGGCAGATGGTTCTCCATAGCCATTTCCTGCGCCCGGAGGTTCTTTTTAGCAGTTATTGGAAACCAGGCCCCGGCTTTCACCGTGGCATCATTGGCAACGATCACGCACAGCCGCCCGGATACGTACCCAAGCCCCGTGACCACGCCACCCGACGGACAGCCACCATGCTCGGCATATAGGCCATCACCGGCGAACAGGCCGATTTCAAGGAACTCCGAATCAGGATCAATCAGGTACGTTACCCGCTCGCGCGCGGTCAGTTTCCCTTTTTTATGCTGATCGTCCAGTTTTTTTTGCCCACCGCCGAGTTGGGTTCGTACGGTTTGCTGGTTTAGGTTGTCGAGAAGAAGTTGCATGAATGAAGGAGTGTGTACCGTTGGCGGTAGCATCTAAACGGCGAATATTAGCTAGTTGTTGTCAAAGCAACAAATCACCTTCCTTACCCTATATCGGCTAGTAACGATTCCCTCTTAATCGATCAACCAATTGAGTAACTTCAATTTATAGCGTTAATTTGTGGGATAGCCCATCACATCGACTTCAGGCAAAGAGTCGTATGTTATGTTTACTGACTGATGCGTAAAACCTTAACATATCGTGTTACCGTAGCCCGGCTCCTGCTGCTGGTTCAGCTCTTCATGCTGACCAACGCCGTGGTGTTCCGGCATGCCCATCGGCTGCCCGATGGTACGATTGTGGTTCACGCGCACCCGTTTCTGCCCAAAGCATTGGGTGGCCCCGGCTCTGACCCGACGGGGTCCGACCCGATTCAGCCGAATAACCACAGCAAGCAGCAACTGATCTGGCTCGATGCCATGACCGACGTGGCTTATCCGTTTACGGAACCCACGTTTTTCACGTTTCAGGCACCTGAGCAGCCGCTGTTATCCGCCCCTGCGTCTGCGATTGATGCGCGGGTACGTTGGGCAAAATTCACCTGTTTTTCACATCGAGGACCACCGTTGGCGTGATGCGCGAAAGCGCGTCATTGAGTAGTCATTGGCTTCGCGTCATTAGGTAGTCATTCGCTTCGCGTCATTAAGTAGTCATTCGCTTCGCGTCATTAGGTAGTCATTCATTGTCTTACGACAAATGACTATCAATGACCATCAATGACGCCGCAGGTAAATGACCACATAATGACGCCGAAGGCGAATGACAGCAAAGCGAAATAACATTCCTCCAACGTTTTCCTGTCCTTATGAAGATTTTACTCCTCATGGTGGCCTGTCTCGGGCTACCTGTCTCTGTTTGTATTGCCCAAAATAGCCTGGCCGGTCGCGTTACGCACGGCGAATCGGGCGAGGCTGTGATTGGGGCGGCCATTTATTTACCCGACCTACGCCTCGGGGCCACCACTGACCTCGACGGGGCCTATCGCCTTACGAACTTGCCCTCAGGTACGTTCACAGTGCAGGTCAGCTATATTTCGCACAAAACGCTGGTGCAGAGCGTCACCGTTAGCGGCGCGACTACGAAGGATTTTATCATGGAAAACGCCTCGCAGATGCTTGAAGAAGTTATCGTGTCGGGCGCATCAACCAGAACCATTATCCGCGAAAGTCCGGTGCCGATTGCGGCTATGTCGCAACTTCGACTGATGCAACAAAGCTCCACGAACCTGATCGATGCCGTGTCGAAACTGCCGGGCATGTCGCAGGTGACGACGGGTGCGGGACTGAGCAAGCCCATTATCCGCGGACTGGGTTTTAACCGGGTCATTACCATGCATGATGGCATCAGGCAGGAAGACAACCAATGGGGCGAGGAACACAGTATTCAGCTCGACGAATATTCGATTGATCGCTACGAAGTCATTCGCGGCGCGGGTAGCCTGATGTACGGATCTGATGGGCTGGGTGGGGTGGTTACGGCCCTGTCGCCGCGCCCGGTCGAGGAGGGCAAGATTAAGGGACGGGTGCTGACTAACTACCAGAGCAACCACGGACTATTGGGTGCGTCGGTGCAGTCGGCGGGAAATCACAACGGCTTTGTGTGGCTTACAACCGCTTCGACTAAATCAGCGGGTAATTACCAGAACCGGGCCGATGGGCGTGTTTACGGCTCGAACTACGCAGATATTTTCGACATCAGTGGGTACGTTGGACTGAACAAACGCTGGGGCTATTCGCGGTTGCATTTCCTGCGTACTGAACAGAAATTCAACATCATCAACGGCACCCGCGACGCCCGAACCGGCCGTTTTACTACCGCTTCACTGTTGCCAAACGGCGAGGAAACCGAACGTCCCGTTACGGATGATGAACTGACGAGCCGTGATTTTTTACCGTTCAATTCGCAGCGGCTGGTCAACGCCAAAGTATCACTAAACAACCTGTTCCAGTTCAATAACGGCGGTTCACTAACGGCCAACCTCAGCCACGCCCGCAACCGCCGCGACGAGTTTGCGGATATATTTCGGCCTAATCAAGCGCAGCTTGGCCTGATGCTGTACACCAACTACTACGATGTCCGGTACAACTTCCCGACGAAAAATAATCTGGAGGTGACCGTAGGTAGTAACGGCATGCAGCAGTCGCTCGACAATCAGGGGTACCAGGCATTATACCCGAACTACAACCTGTTCGACAACGGAGAATTCATTTTCGCGAAAAAGAACATTGGCAAACTGAAAATCAGCGGTGGTGCCCGTTTCGACATTCGTGTACTCAGTGTGGGTTCGTTGTACCTCGATTCGGAGGGTGCTTTCCAGGTACGTTCGCAGGGGCCAAACAGCCTCCGTTTCAGCGGTGCCGACAAAACATATCGTAACGTATCGGCTAGTTTAGGTGCTGTGTATTCGGTTACCGAGAAGCTGAACGTACGGGCCAACGTATCGCGCGGTTTCCGGGCGCCAACCGTACCCGAGCTATCATCGAACGGGGTACACGCAGGTACGTTCCGCTACGAAATCGGAAAGCTCGACGCGGTGCCGGAGGTGGCCTATCAGGGCGATTTGGGGCTGACCTACGAAAGCCAGAACTGGTACGTCGATCTGAGCCTATTCCAGAACAGCATCCAGAATTACATCTATTCGGAACGGGTGTTGAACCGCGCGGGCACCGACTCGCTGTTTCAGGGCGAAATACCGGTGTTTCGGTACGCGCAGGGCGACGCTCGATTACAGGGGCTGGAAGGCATGATCACCTACAACCCGGCGTCGGCGCGGTGGTTCAGCCTGACGCAAACCTACTCGTCGGTGTTTGGACGTAACCTGTCGGCCACTGCCGAAGACGCGCAATACCTGCCGTTTATGCCGGCGCCGCGCTGGGTCACGCAGCTCCGTCTTACCCGCGACCGAATTGGCAACCGGTTCCGGAATCTGTACGCCACCATGGATGTGGAGGTCACGCAGCGACAGGATCGGTTCCTGGCGGCATCGAACACCGAAACGGCCACACCTGGCTACACGCTGGTGCATATCGGGGCCGGTGCCGACGTAACGGGCAACCGCAAACAGACGCTATTCTCCGTCTATTTCTCGACCACCAATCTGTTTGATGTGATCTATCAGGCCCACCAAAGCCGCCTGAAATACCTCGACCCAAACAACGCCACCGGCCGCATCGGCGTGTTTAACATGGGCCGAAACATGAGTTTGAAAGTAGTGGTGCCGTTTTAACGTACCACGGGCTTCAGCCCGTATTTGTATTTAAAATACGGGCTGAAGCCCGTGGTACGTGACTATCAACTTTTGCGAATCAGACGGTGTTTGGTAGATTGGATACGTTAACCAGCAAATACAATGACACAAGTCGTAGATAAAGGGCTGATCAAAGAGGCTCTTCGAGAATTGATTCATGAAGAACCCGAGTTGTTTCGGACTATGCTGAAAGAGCTATTGTCTGAAGCAGCAAATTCAGATGAAGACGCCGGCTTTGACCAGTTGATGCTACGAAATTTTCAGCGTTTCGACGCAACCTTCAAGGCATTGGCATGATGCGTTACATGACCAAACAGTAGGTAGTTAAGCTTGACAAAGCGACTTTGAAGCGGCAGTTGATGACTCTTTGCTGACCGACTTCATCCTCAAAGTAGCCTCCGGTCAATCGAGCCTCGACGAATGCCGGGCCTAATTTGCAACGCACGCTGTTCCGATTGAGAGGCGTATTTAGCAGGTTTACCTTTCTTCGAAATAAGCGATGAACGTTACCCTATACACGCTTGTTTTGCTGACCAGAAGGCGTCCGCTACCTTTGCGGACGCCTTCTTTATGAAGACGCTTTTCAAAAACAGACTATGTTTCTGACTTTAATGAAATCGAAGTTGCACCGCGTGAAGGTCACTCAGGCTGAGTTGAACTACGTGGGCAGCATCACCATCGACGAAGATCTGATGGACGCAGCGGGCCTGCTGGAGAACGAGCAGGTGCATATCGTAAACAATAACAATGGCGAACGACTGATTACCTACGTCATTACAGGTGAGCGCGGAACGGGCATTATCTGCCTAAACGGAGCCGCCGCCCGCCGCGCTCAACCCGGCGATATCATCATCATCATCTCTTATTGCATGCTCACCGACGAAGAGGCCAAAACGCACAAACCACTGGTTGTATTCCCCGACGAAAACAACCGGTTAGTAGCGGGCGGACAGGCGGCGAGGGGGTAAATTTTAGTTTGTGGTTTGTTGTGCGTGGTTTGTAGTTGCACTGCCTAGGTACGTTGCTTCCCTAGACGAAACCATGTACCCGAGCAGCGCAACTGCAAACCACGCACAACAAACCACAAACCCTTCTTTTTCATGAAAAACATCCTTACCTACGCCATTTCCCTCGCTGTGGCCGGGGGGCTTCTCTGGTTCGTCTTTAAAGACATCGACCTGAACGCCATGTTTGCTGCCCTGGGACAGGCTAACCTGTTTTGGGTGGGCGTGTATGCCGTTATCGCCATGCTGTCGCACTGGAGCCGGGGCGTGCGCTGGAGTTTACTGCTTGAACCCGTTGTGGGCCATCGCCCGTCGCAGTTCGACTCGTTGCTGGCGGTGATGACGGGCTACTTCGCTAACCTGCTTATTCCCCGCATGGGTGAGGTAACGCGCTGCGGCACCATGAACCGGCTGGAGGGAATACCCGTCAACGTGAGCTTCGGCACGGTGGTGGCCGAACGTATTTTTGACGTGCTGATGCTACTGGTTATCATTGGCCTAACGCTTGTGCTGGAATTTACCCGCCTCAGCGACCTAGTTTTCGGCCTGTTCGCTGGAAAGGGGGGAAACGGGAGCCGTACAGGGCTTTATCTAGTGCTGGCCGTTGGCATTGGCGGGGCCGTAATAGCCTGGTTCATGTATAACAAATACAAGGAAGTGCTTCGCCGTAATGCGCTCTTCGTAAAGGTCGAAACATTCGTGCTGGGCCTTGTCGACGGACTGCTGAGCGTACGCAAGCTTCGTCAGCCGGGTCTATTCATCTTCCACACGCTGCTGATCTGGACGCTTTATTACCTGACCATGTACGTGCTGTTTTTTGCCATGCCCCAAACGGCCAATCTCGGCCCGGTAGCAGCGTTGACGATTCTGATGATGGGCACCATTGGCATGGCTGCTCCCACACAGGGCGGGTTAGGCGCCTTCAACATCATGGTAGGTTCGGCGCTGGTGATTTACGGACTTACCCAGCAAGACGGTCAAACGCTGGCAACGCTGATGCTGCTCTCGCAATGGGCCGTGGTAATTATTTTCGGCGGTTTGTCCTTTTTGATCGTGCTGAGCCGGAGCAAAAAAGCGGGTGCCGAAGTAGGTACGTCGCCGGTCAGTGCTGAGCAGGGTTCCCGTTCAACATTTTAGTATGACTTCCCAGAAAATTGTTTCCCGCGATGACGCGGCGGCGCAGGTACGTGCCTGGCACGCTGAGGGGCAACGGGTGGTATTTACCAATGGCTGCTTCGATATTGTGCACCTTGGCCACATCGACTACCTCGAAAAAGCTCGCGCATTAGGTGATAAACTCGTGCTGGGTCTAAATACCGACGCGTCGGTTAGCTGCATCAAAGGGCCGCTTCGTCCGGTGGTGAATGAGCAGGCCCGCGCCCGCCTTATGGCCGCTCTGCAATTCGTTGATTTGGTCACGCTCTTTGGCGAACCAACCCCGCTGGAACTGATCGAAACGCTCCGGCCCGACGTATTGGTGAAGGGCGACGACTATACCGTCGCCACCATCGTAGGAGCCGATTTTGTCCTGGGCAATGGCGGTAGTGTCGAAACCATCGCGCTCGTTCCGGGTTATTCTACCAGCTCCCTAATCCAGAAGATTGTTGAGGCCTACGGTTGAAAAGATTGGTCTAACGTTTAACGGTCAAGCGGTCCGCCGCTGCGGGTCTAACGTAGCTCTGCTTTTGCTCCTTGGACATTAGACATTAAACCTTGGACTAGTTATTATGGCACATTTTTCGGCCTGTTGCTGTTTTATTTGTAGGTGGTCAAGTCGATAGTTGATTTGATCGCCATCCACTAAACTAAATCGAAGACCATGCCAGGTGCATACATCTTAATGATCGTCCTGTTTCTTGTGGGCCTGTTTGTACAGTGGCGCCTCAAGAGCAAATTCACTGAATATTCGCAGATTGCGCTCAGCAGCGGCCTTACCGGTGCCGAAGTAGCGCAGAAAATGCTATACGAAAACGGCGTCACCGACGTACGGGTACTCTCTGTTGAAGGGCAGCTTACCGACCATTACAACCCGCAGGACAAAACCGTAAACCTCTCGCCCGACGTGTATCATGGCCGGAGCGTAATGGCGGCGGCAGTCGCTGCCCACGAATGTGGGCATGCTGTTCAGCATAAAGTGGCTTATGGTCCGTTGCAGTTCCGGTCGGCCATTGTGCCATTTGTTAGCGTTTCCTCGCAGTACATGCAGTGGATTCTACTGGCCGGTATCCTGATGATCAACAGCACATTGCTGCCCCTACAAATCGGCGTTGCTTTATTCGCAGTTACAACCCTGTTTACCTTCATCACGTTGCCCGTTGAGTTCGACGCCAGCAAGAGGGCATTAGCCTGGATAGAAAGTCGGGGTATAGTTTCACAGCGCGAATACGGCGTAGCGAAAGACGGGCTCAAATGGGCTGCCATGACCTACGTAGTAGCGGCGCTTAGTTCAATGGCTACACTGCTGTATTACGTAAGCATCCTAAACGGCCGTAGCCGCGACTAATCAATATAGTTTTTAGTAAAAGCCAGGTACGTTGCTGTACCTGGCTTTTTTTATATATGTATGACGTTGTTGTTTATTTATATACCAAATTTGAAGACTTACATAAGCCTTAGATATGAAAAATAGTTACCCATTTTTTTACAACATTGCACTTCTGTTACTAATTGCTGTTACCAGCCAGGCGCAATGGCTTCCCAATCCAAATCAGCCAACGCCTTTTCCAGTGAAATACGACCGCGGTCATATCTATTCCTCTCCACAGGGAGGCGTCTGGACGTTCGGAACAAGCACTTCCAGGGATTCAATTACTATTCAGTATATCGACAACGAAGGGAAATTGCGCTGGCCTGCGCCGGGCGTTTCTATTTTGTCTAAAGATGAGTTTGTAAGCCGGGCAGCTCCCGATAAAGAAGGAGGCATTTATATATACACATACACGGGTGGCTATGTGTACGACATCCGACCATCTGTTATTCATCTAAGCAAAGAGGGTAAAATTCAGTCGTCGGTTTCTCGTGAATATGGTGCAGATTACCTGTATCCGGGTGATAACAAGGATGTATACGCGATAGATTATTATACTGTATCAAGGCTAAAACAGGGGAAAACACTGTGGACACAGCCGTTTCCCCGACCACTTGACTTTGATTACACGACGCGGTATCAACTACCCGACAAGCATCAATTAGACGCTTTACCGATCAACGGCGGTTTCGCCTACCTACGGGCAACTGCTGATAGCCTACTATTGGTCATGTTTGATTCATTGGGTACCAAAACAGTCTTGGCCAATCCGGTGACGGGTAACTGGAAACCGATGAATATGCTTGTTACTGGTAATTGGCTGAGCACATTTATTCAGGTCGATGAACCAGATCCACGACTAAGGGGCGTCTTCTTTCAACAGGTAGGGCTGGATGGACGTACCCGGTTTCCGGGAAACGGGTTGAAGCTTTCTGATGAATTATTAGCCTATCAGGAGCCAGTATGTGCCCTTGAGACCGAAACAGGTTTTTATGTTGGATTCTATACCAACGACCTTAAAACGGGTGGTTATGTCCAGTATATTCCTAAGGTAGGATTCCCTTCCCGACCTTCGTTGCAAATCCCAACGTTACGAATGCATCTGGCCCCAAACGCATTCAACATATACGCTGATCCGAACAATAAAGGCGTCTACATAACCTATGAGCACAATACTACACGGAGTTATGGTGGCCAAGCATCTGTGCAATACCTGTTACCCACAGGACCTGCCTTTGGTGTTACAGGAATTCAGATGTCCCAAGTTGGCAGTGCTGAATTTTTGGTCAGCCGTCATGAAACTACAGGACAGCTGACTGCTTTTTTCGGTGATCGTGAGCCGGAAGCGCCAGTTTCTGATAGTGTATTCTATGGTCGCCGCATCACTTGTCTAGGCTGTAACGCGCTCATTTCAAAAGCAACACCCCTCGCAACGACACTCTGTGCAGGAAGCCCCCTTTCTGTATCGTTAACAACGGTTGGTCTGCCTGATAATATGCCTTACCGCGCTGAGCTACTTGGTGCTTCGTCAACAATTACCATGGGCACGCAGGCCGGTAGTAACCCGCAGTTTACTGTGCCCACAACAACGCCCAATGGTAACTATAAACTAAAAATCAGCTCAACAGATACGTTTTCAGTTACAACTTTATCTACAGAGGAAATACACGTGTTGGCGCAGCCCGTTGTGAGCGTAAGCAGCAATAGCCCAGTGCTACAGGGCGAAACCTTATCATTCAGCGCTACAGGTGGTGAGTCTTACCAGTGGACTGGCCCCAATGCCCTATCGGCCACCGGCAATCTACTGTCGTTATCGGCTGTGCAGCCCATTCAGGCTGGTTTATATACTCTCACAGCTGTTTCACCTGATGGATGTCGAGCGACGAGCCAGCTTACTATCGTGGTGACGCCGTTACTTAGCACCGAACTGGCGCCACTGATTTCTCCCCGTGTTTATCCGAGCCCAACGAGCTCGGCATTAACTGTTCAGTTACCGACCGGCTTTCTTGGGCAACAAATTCAACTACTAACGGCGCAAGGCAATTTGGCAGGCACGTATGAACTAACAACTGATCAGTTAACTATCGATGTCAGTTCTTTGTCTGCGGGCATATATCTGATCCAGCTTCCAGGTCAACCAACCGTTAAGGCTGTTCGATTTCTGAAGCTTTAAGACATATTGCAACACAAAATTGTACCTGATCAACTCATGTTTGCTGTTATGAATCGCTCTATGTTACAATGGTTTCCCTGTCTTTTTCTAGTACTGGTGCTACACATTGCCTGCGGTCAGAAAACCCCAGCCCCAACATCGGGTACGGCAACTGGCCCCACTACCTGGCTCACGGGCGATGCAACTGACGTAACCACAACAACCAGCTCAGGCATTTTACTGGCAGGTGGTAGCACCGATGTAGACGAAGCTATGCGCTGGTTTCTCCGAAAATCGGGCGGGGGCGATGTCGTCATTCTGCGCGCCAGTGGGGCCGATGGTTACAACACGTACCTGTACACAACGCTGGGCGTGCCGGTAAACTCCGTAGAAACGATCATGCTCAATTCGGCGGAGTGGGTGAATGATGACGCCGTTGTACAGAAAATCAGAAACGCCGAAGCGCTCTTCATTGCCGGTGGCGATCAGGGGAAATACGTCAGCTTCTGGAAAGATTCGAAGGTAGAAGACGCGATCAATTACCTCATCAACACCAAGAAAGTACCCGTGGGCGGCACCAGCGCAGGTTGTGCTATTCTTGGCGCAATTTATTACCCAGCATTCAAAGAAAGCCTGACCAGCGACCAAGCCCTGTCTGATCCCTACCACGCTAACCTGATGTTGGGTAAAAACGACTTTATCGATGCCCCTTTCTTAACTAATACGATCACCGATACCCACTTCGCCCAACGCAACCGTCAGGGACGTCTGGTCGCTTTTTTGGCCCGGATGCGTACCGACTGGAATATCACCGGTCGCGGCATTGGCGTCAGCGAGAAAACGGCGGTTGCTATTGAGCCAACCGGTGTAGCACAGGTGTTTGGCTCAAGTGTTGCCTATTTCGTTACCCCTACCAGTACCAGCAGTCCTGACCAATGTATTGCCGGGAAATCGCTTAGCTGGAAAGCTCCGCTTCGCGTCAATGCTGTTCAGGGTACATCAACAGGGTCAGGTACGTTCAATCTGGTTAACTGGACAGCCCTAACCGGTAGCACGGTGACGTATTGGTCTGTAGAAGACGGCGTGTTTGTGGTCAAATAAGTAGTTTACTGTTTTCTGTTGCGCTGCCTCTCAGTACAAATGGTAACGTAGTAGCGCAACAGAAAACAGCAGACTGTAAACCCCTTATTTAACCTCCCAAATCACCGCGCTCATGGCGGGAACGGATAGGGTTTGGCCCAACGGTTGCGTTTGGTTGGTCTGTATGTTTCTGACTGTTTTGTGGCCGGTCAATAGCTCGGCATAGTTGGCCACATCCAGCGTTTTGACCTCGCTGTTTTTGTTCATTACCACCATGATCTTTTGCGATGCGTTGTGCCGGAAATACACGTAGATGCCGTTACTGGCCGCGAAATGAGTCAGTTTGCCGGTTTGTACAACGGGCGTGCGCTGACGCCACTGTAACAACTGCTTCATAAATTGCTGGGCTTCCCGTTGCTGATCGGTCAGGCCTTGTCCGGTGAACGCGTTGGCTTTGTGGTCAGACCAGCCACCGGGCATTTCGCCCCTGATTTCGTCGTGCTGGTCGCTTTTCGGGTTAGTCATCAGCACTTCGGTACCGTAGAAAAACTGTGGAATACCCCTTGTCGTCAGGAGTTGAACCATACCCATTTTCCAACGGTCGAACTTTTCGTTGATCTGGGTGTAGAACCGGCTCATGTCGTGGTTGTCGGGGAAAACGACCAGATTCGTGGGGTTTTCGTAGAGGAAGTCCAGCGCCAGTGTCTGGTACAGCTTCATCAGGCCCTGATTGTAGATTTTATCATCTTCGTTCAAGGCCGAAACCAACGCGTTTTGCTGCGGGAAATCGAACATATTGGGCATGTACGACACGTAGCCATTACGGTTTTGCTTTCCCTTCTGCCAGAACGCGATAATCGCCGGGTTCATGGACCACTCCTCACCCACCATCGAAAAATTCGGGTATTCCTGCATCACCCGGCGCGACCATTCGGCCATAAACGCCTTGTCAGGGTACGGGTACGTATCCATACGAATACCGTGTAAATCAGCGTATTCGATCCACCAAATCGTATTCTGGATGAGGTATTGAGCCAGCAACGGATTACGCTGATTCATGTCGGGCATAGCGGATACGAACCAGCCATCGGCAAACAGTTTTTTGTCGTATTCCGAAGCGTGCGGGTCCTGGTTCGTTTCGCGGGAGTGGTTCGTTATTTTGGGTTTTTCCTGGTAATTGAGCCAGTCGTCGGTGGGCAGGTCGCTCATCCACCAGTGGCCCGAACCGCAGTGGTTCATGATCATATCGATCACCAGCTTAATGCCCTTTTGCTTCGCCACTTTCGACAGGTTCCGGTAATCGTCATTGGTACCAAAGCGCGGATCGATCTTATAGAAGTCAGTGCTGGCGTAACCGTGATACGACGCCTCCTGCATCTTGTTTTCAATCAGCGGATTAATCCACAAAGCAGTAAAGCCCATGTCGTTGACGTAATCCAGGTGATCGACAATACCCTGAATATCACCACCATGGCGGGTGTCACGACCCGTCCGACTGGCAGGATCTGGCATGTCGGGTACGTTGTCGTTGGCCGGGTTCCCGTTAGCGAATCGGTCGGGGGTGATCAGGTACATGACGTCGGCTGGTGTGTAGCCCTGCCGTTGGGCGGAATTTGCTTCACGCGCTTTTAGCTCATACTGATACGTGAACACGGACTGACCGTTTTTCAGAAACTGAATCGGGAACGTACCTGGCTTTGTACCGGGGCTAACTACCATGTCGATGAACAGGTAATTCGGGCTTTTCACCTTTGTCACCTTCGCCACTTTCACCCCGGCATAGGTCAATTTTGGTTGCGCCTCAGCGATGCCTTTCTCGTGAATCAGCAATTGCAGGCGGGTGTCTTTCATGCCTACCCACCAAAAGGCAGGTTCGACCCGCTGGGCGATCAGCGTGTAACTGGTAATGAGTAACAGTGAAGCGGCTAACAGCAGGCGGCGTGTAGTCATGACGAAGTTTTAAGGACTTTAAAATTACTCGATACCGGGCAATCAAGACAGCACCGGATTCAATTCGGTATTGATCTCCTCGCCTATCTCGGCACCGGGGCACCAGGTATGCCAGTCGTTTTCCTGATTTTTGTTGATGGGCTGTTGCAGTTTCATGGCCTTATCCATGTAGATCACGGTCATCACCTTCCGCATCTGGTCGGTTACGTTGGCCCCGGCGCGGTGGAACACCCAACCCGAATGGAAGCTAACTTCGCCCAGATCGAACGGCTCGATGACGTGCGCAAAGTCGGTGACGCGCAGCTTGGCCGCGATAAGCTTTTCACTGTCGTCGCCGATACTCAGCTCCCGGCCTTCCACGATCTGATGGCTACCCGCGCTGAATTCGAGTGGCCCCATTTCGAGCGGAACGGGCTGAAGGGGAATCCAGGCGGTAACGGTTTTGTCGCTGCTGAGTGGCCAGTAATATTGGTCGGCGTGCCAGGGCGTGATGCCACCGCCACCTTCCTTGAAGAGCGCTTGGTCGTGGTACATCCTGACGCCGTCTACCTGCATCAGATCGGCAGCGATTTTGGCGAGGCGCTTGCTGAATACGAATGCTTTTACGTCGTCGTTTTCGCGCCAGAGATTGAACAGTTGCAGAAACGCTTTTCCGTAGGTATCCCGCTCATTTAGGGCGGTGGTCACAGTATTCATCTTCGCCACCTGCTCGCTGATGACGTCATTGTACTGAGCCAGGGTATCGGCGTCGAATACGTTTTTGAGCTTGATGAACCGGTTTTTCTGATAGAAATCGATCTGTTCGGGACTGAGTGCGTAGGGCGTGTCGAGTAGGTTCATGGATCTACAGATTTGACAGGGATTATGCTGCCAGACAACGTACCTGACAACGCCACAAAATTGCCCAAAATGCTCAGTCCCCCGTTTTACATATTTATGCCGTAATTATTCAGATATTACCAATATTAGTTACGTTTAAGGGAAGGATTGGTAATATGTTGGCAGAATTGGGGTATGTTGGGGGTGAGTGTGTTGCTTCTTCTAGGTAAATTGCTTTCGCGCTGTAGTGGGCTGACGCGTGGCCCTTCGACAGCGCGAAAGCAATTTACCAGAACGCACAAGCAACGTACCCAGAAGAAGCAATACGCCCTCAGAACCAGCAAGCACTCGCTCTTTCACTCTCTATGAAACCATCACTCGAACGCGACATTTCCAACCTACCCCATGCCTCGTTTAAGGCGTTTCGGCTGTATCAGCCTGCGTTTGAGTCGCACTGGCACTATCATCCTGAATTGGAATTGGTGTATTTCGCGAAAGGGAAAGGTGTGCGGTTTATCGGCGACGACATTTCGCTCTATGCCGAGGGCGATCTCTTCCTGATCGGCGATAGCCTGCCGCATACGTTCGTCAGCTACGACGAGGAAGCTACGCCGTTGGTCGAGGCGTTTTGCATTCAGTTTCCGAAGGGAATTTTCGAGTCATTTGCGGAGTGCAAACCGCTACAAGCCTTTTTCGAGGAAGCCAAACGGGGTATTGCCTTCGCCGAGCCCGACGATATCGTAATCGAAAGAATTCGGGAGGCCGTGCAGGCCACAGGTACGTTGGCGTTGGTCAGGCTGATCGAAGTGCTTGATCTGTTAAGCAACGTACCCGAACGAGTTCCTATTTTGCAGCAGGACTATGAACGTCAGGCTACATTGGCCGATGCGTCGACCCGTATCCGAACGGCCATTGACTACATCAATACGCATTATCAGCGGTCTATTTCGCTACAGGAGATCGCGCAGACCTGCCATTTTTCGCCAAACGCGTTTTGCCGGTGGTTTAAACAGCACATGGGCCTAACGTTCATCGATTACCTGAACAAGGTTCGCCTGACGCACGTCTGCCAGTTGCTCACCTCAACCGATTTACCCATCAGTCAGATCGCCGTGCAAGCCGGTTTCGACAACATCAGCACGTTAAACCGCCTTTTCCAGACCAAACTAGGTACATCGCCGGGGAAATACCGGAATCAATTAAGAATTAAGAATTAAGAATGGCTCTGCTAAGGCACCATGTGGTACTTCGGCAGAGCCATTCTTAATTCTTAATTCTTAATTCTCAATTCTAATACCGGTACAGCTCCGATTTGAAGGGGCCTGATACTTGTACGCCGATGTAGTCGGCCTGATCCTGGCCCAGTGGCTCCAGACGGGCACCTACGTGAGCAAGGTGCATGGCAGCAACTTTCTCGTCGAGTTTCTTAGGCAGCACGTATACTTTGTTTTCGTATTTGTCGGGGTTTTCCCACAGTTCGAGTTGCGCCAGTGTCTGGTTGGCAAACGAGCACGACATCACGAACGATGGGTGACCCATGGCACAGCCCAGGTTCACCAGACGACCTTCGGCCAATACGATGATTTCTTTGCCATCGATCTCATACATATCAACCTGTGGCTTGATCTGGCTCTTGGTGTTGCCATAATTCTCGTTCAGCCACGCCATATCGATTTCATTGTCGAAGTGGCCGATGTTACAAACGATCGACTTGTCGCGCATGGCTTTGAAGTGACGATCTTTGATGATACCGATGTTACCGGTAGCCGTTACGAAGATGTTGGCGCGGGTTACAGCCTCATCCATTGGAATCACTTCATAACCGTCCATAGCCGCCTGAAGCGCGCAGATCGGGTCAATTTCAGTCACCAGCACGCGGCAACCAGCACCACGCAGCGACTCAGCCGAACCTTTACCTACGTCGCCGTAGCCAGCTACAACAGCCACTTTACCAGCCAGCATCAGGTCAGTTGCCCGACGGATAGCATCGACCAGCGACTCACGGCAACCGTACTTGTTATCGAACTTCGACTTCGTTACCGAGTCGTTTACGTTGATAGCAGGTAGGTGCAGCGTACCGTTCTTCATGCGCTCATAGAGGCGGTGGACACCGGTCGTAGTCTCTTCAGACAGGCCTTTGATGCCCGCGATCAGCTCAGGATATACGTCGAACACCATGTTCGTCAGGTCACCGCCGTCATCAAGGATCATGTTGAGGGGCTGACGGTCTTCGCCGAAGAACAACGTTTGCTCGATGCACCAGTTGAACTCTTCTTCGTTCATACCCTTCCAGGCGTACACAGGAATACCGGCCGCAGCAATGGCAGCGGCGGCGTGATCCTGCGTTGAGAAGATGTTACACGATGACCAGGTTACATCGGCACCAAGAGCCACCAGGGTCTCGATGAGAACGGCCGTCTGGATCGTCATGTGGAGGCAACCGGCAATGCGGGCACCTTTCAGCGGCTGGCTTGGACCAAACTCTTCACGCAGGCCCATCAGGCCGGGCATTTCGGCTTCGGCCAGGCGAATTTCTTTCCGGCCCCACTCAGCGAGGGCGATGTCCTTAACTTTGTAGGGGACGTATGTTGACGTTTGCATATCGATTAAACGACGTCGGTTGGTTGATTACAATGATCTATTTTTCCATAAATCAAAAACGACCTTGTTTATTCCGTGTTCAGGCCGCTTCTTAGGAAAGTACAAAAATACGAATAGAATAATTAGTAAGGGGTAAGAAGCGTGAATTAAGGCTTATCAGCAATAAGGCACATACCAACTAGTTGGTTAGCCATGAAACATTTTTAGCCTTTCTCTATTTACTCGTTAGCAGCACGACGGCACACATTATGGCAGATGAATACCGAAACGAGAAAAAAAACCTGGCATTTACCGAGCCTTTAGATGTAGATGGGGCCATTGAGGCAGCTCGGATCGGCGTTTGGGCAATCAACCCTGTTACTAACCTTGTTACCTGGGATGATCGGTGTCGAATGCTTTTTGGGGTGCCTGAATCGATTCTACAAATACCATATGTAGAGCTATTAAACTACGTTCATCCTGAGGATGTAGATCGACTAAACGAAGCAGTCAGGCACGCACTACAGCCTGAGTTGGGCGGCAACTATGACGTCACCTATCGAACAGTAGGAAGTAAGGATGGCTTATCGCACTGGGTACGGTTTATAGGGAAGACGTATTTTACAGACTTAGGCAAACCATATCGACTGACAGGCATTGCCCAGGATATGACGCAGGATATGCAGCTTCGCCAGCAGTTTGAAGCCAGCGAAAACCGGTATCGGCACCTCACTGATACTGTGCCAGCCATTCTCTGGATCACCGAACCCGATGGCAATTGCACTTATCTGAATAAACAATGGTATGCCTATACGGGCCAAACCAGCGAAGAGGCTGAAGGCTTTGGCTGGCTCGACGCTACACACCCTGATGACAAGCCCGAGACGAGCCGACTTTTTTTGAAGGCCAATCAATTACAACAATCTTTTAGCGTACTGTACCGGCTACGCGGAAAAGATGGCAACTTCCGATGGTCGCTCGATAAGGCGGCACCCCGTTTTAGCACAACTGGTACGTACGAAGGCATGGTAGGTACGGTGGTGGATGTACACGATCAGATCATTGCCGAAGAAGACAGACAGAAACTCAGTTCCCTGATCGACGCCAGTCATGAATTTGTGGGACTGGCCGCTATCGATGCGTCGGTGGAGTATGTTAATCCGGCGGGGTTAACTATGCTGGGTTGGGATTCGTTTGAGGGAAAGCGAATTCTGGATTGTATTCATCCAGATGACAGACTATTGGCCGAGAAACTGCTAACCGACTTACTACTAGAAGGCCACTTTTCGCACGAAATGCGCTTTCTAAATGCCAAAACCGACGAAATTTTCTGGTTACAGTGGAACGCAGTAGCTCTGAAAGGCACACATTCGGATGACATTATTGGGCTGGCTACCATTAGCGCTAACATTACCGAGCGCAAAAAAGCCGAACAGTCGCTGGCCGAAAGCGAAACCAAACTCCGTTCTGTTATCGAAACGGCCCCCGCCGCCATTGGTCTGTTTGTGGGGCGAGATCTGCTTGTGGAGATGCCCAATCAGGCTTTTATCGATATCGTCGGGAAAGGCCCCGACGTGGTTGGCAGACCCCTTCGGGAGGTGATGCCGGAGCTGGAAAGTCAGGCATTTCTGCAAATTCTGGATGATGTGTACACGTCGGGCGTCATGTTTCAGAGCTTCGGCACTCAGGTCGATATTGTGCAGCATGGCGTAATGACCCACAACTTTTATAACATCACCTACACCCCCCTGCGCGACGATCAGAACAATGTTTACGCCATTCTCGACATCGCCATTGATGTTACGGAACAGATAAAAGCGCAGCAACAACTAGCCGACAGTGAAGCCAGTTTGCGCGTACTCTCCAATGAACTCGATCAGCAGGTTCGGCAACGTACCCAGCAACTTCAGGATACGATTCAGGATCTGAGCCGATCAAACGAGAACCTACAGCAATTTGCTTACATAGCCAGCCACGATTTGCAGGAACCGCTCCGCAAGATTCAGTCGTTCGGCGATATACTGCAGAATCAGTATCGCGATCAGTTGGGAGAAGGCGTTGATTACCTGCAACGAATGCAGGCCGCCGCCAGCCGTATGTCGGTACTGATTAAAGACTTACTGGCCTTTTCGCGCATTTCTACCCGCCAGGAAGTGATTAACCCGGTTTCGCTCGAGCAGGTTATGCATAACGTACTGAACGATCTGGAGTTGACTATCGCCGAAACCGGAGCTAGTATCAGCATTGATTCGTTACCCATTATTAAAGGCGATGAAGTACAATTGGGTCAGTTATTTCAGAACCTGCTCAGCAACGCCCTCAAATTCCGGAGAGCCGGTACTGCGCCTGTCATCCAGATCAGTTGCCGGCACCTGCTGTCGACTGACCTGCCGGCCTCGGTGAAACCCGCCCGACAAGCACCGGCTTACTTGTGTATATCGGTAACCGACAACGGTATCGGGTTCGATAATCAGTACCGCGATCGTATTTTTCAGGTATTTCAGCGACTACATGGCCGCAGTGAATTTGCGGGAACTGGCATTGGGCTAGCCATCTGCGAACGGGTAGCAACCAACCACGGCGGAGCCATCACCGCCCATAGTCAGCCCGGCCAGGGAGCTACGTTCAGCGTGTATTTACCGGAATAAATTGGGTTTACCTTTTCCTGTTCATCCCAAAGTTCAGCCCGTTCTTCCCAAAGTTGGCGGGTCTTGGCCCATCCATTTTGGGGCCAATCGGTAGCGCCGTAGGTTTGATTCGTCAGCCAGTCAGACCAATGACTGCGCCACTTAACGACCACGCTTATGAACCGCTCATCGACATTGAAAACCGTTGCCTGGAATTTCATTTGGGTCTTGATTTTCCTGGGGTCAGTTTCGGCTGTGACCACCATTCGGCAACGCATGCGCGAAACCTGGCAGGCCGACACGGTCAAACAGACGCTGGCTAGCGACGCCGTTCAGATGGCCCGCTTCACGCGAAACGTGTTAGTACCTTAGCTTCCTGAACCCGCCTAGACTCTTACGTAAATGAATACGTCACCCAAAAAAACCGACCACCGTTTCCGCTTCCTACTGATCGGTGCCGCGGCTGTCTGGGTCTTCCGGGGCCTCGATCTGATTACCACTGGCCTGGGGCGCGGCTACCTCTGGGTAAAGCACCGGTTTCCCCTGTCTGACCTTGAGGCGATCAACGAACTGACGTTTCCACAGTGGCTACGTATCGGCATGTTTTTCGTAGGGATTTTCATGCTGTACACCCAACTACGGACTAAAAAGGAGAATAACCCCACCACGCCGGAAACTGCCGAATGATACCAACGCCTAACACTAGTCAGCCCGCCATGAACGCAACGTACCTGACCAGTCGGTTTTGGATAAGCTGGAAAGCCCACTGGCCGCTGTGGCTGGGTGCGTTGGGCGTACTCTGGCTGGGTACGTCGCTGCTAGCCGCACCGTTGACCGACTGGCTTACCACATATGCGCAATCGGCCGAAAAAGTGATCATGCGCACCAACGACTCTGCCGTGGTTCAGGACATTGTAAAGGGAACCAAAGATGGCTGGAACGAAGGTCACGAGTTGTTGAGGATTGGTCCAATCGGTTCGTTCTGGTATCTGGTCTGGACATTGCTTGTGCCTGTGCTATTGCTTCTATGTAGCATCGGCTACTACATCTACTGGCATGTGGCCCGCAACACCCTATTCGACATGAGCACAATGGGTAAGCTGGCCTTCGTGGTCTTTTTCGGACTCATTTGGCTTGTCTGGCAAGCCGTAGTCATCAGCGGCATAACCCACAGCGGCCCGCTTACCGCGAAAGTGAATATCGACTCGGCACTACCTACCCTGGCGTTTGGCTTCTGGCTCATCCAATGCCTGATTATGCATGTTTTCGTTCGACAAAAAGAGCAACGCGAGCTGGTTCAGAATGCCCGCCTTGCCGAATTGGCGGCCCTAACTGCACAGGTGAACCCGCCATTTATTTTTCACGCGCTCCAGCATTTGCAACGAGCCGCCATTGATGAGCAACTACCCCGCACGGCGCAAAGTCTGGAACAGCTAACGGGTATTATGCAGTACGTGCTGGAAGAGTCGCGGAAAGAGATCACCGAAACTGGGCAGGAAATTGGCTTCATTCGCGATTACCTACGGCTACAACAACTCAGGCTTCCCCAGCGTGACTCCATTCAGATTAGTACCGACGTGGCCTGGGATGGTAAGCCTGCGCCCATTGTACCCTTGCTGCTTAATCCACTGATCGAGAACGCCTTCAAATACGGCATTAGCATTCAGCACCCTTGTTTCGTCACTGTTCGGCTGCACGTAACCGAGGGTGTCCTCTCTTTTTCGACCGAAAATAGCATTCTTCCCCGCACTGATCTGGAAGCCGGTACCGGCATGGGCCTGCGCAACGTACGTAAACGATTGCGGCTAGCCTATCCCGATCGCCACAAACTGACCATCACCGAAAAACCCGACCGCTACCGGGTAGACCTGCATCTGAGATTATGCTGATCTGGATAAAATCACTCGTCAACCGAATTCCCCGACCCGTTCAACGCATCTGGCTGGCTTACAACGTCTGGATTATTCTGGTGCTATCGGTAGTCGGACTGTGGCTGTTAAACGGCGAATGGCTGATCAATAGCTACCTGGATCCAACTGCAGGTTTTAGAAAACTGGATGAAGGGGGTAGCTTTCGAGCCGGTGCGTTTGTAGGTTTCATAGTTGGGAGACTGGTATGGCATCCATTCGTTACCCTCGCCTGGCTTGGCCTGTTCTGGAGCGTAGCAGCGCTGCATTACCGGTATTTGTTTAACCGGCTCAAGAAAGTTACCTGGCAGAAACTAGTTCTATACGCCATACTGCTTTGGGCCTCGAAAGATGTTGTAGCCGATCTGCTGACATTCTGGCTTCACGACGAGCATCGGGCCAGCTACGGATTAGCCAACACATTCATGATCAGCAACATACTCTACACCTTCTGGAGTTATTTCCGCGACAGTCGAAAAGCGCGGCAACAGCTTACCGAACAAACTACACAGGCTGAGCTGGCAGCCTTAAAGGCGCAGATCAACCCCCACTTTCTGTTCAACTCGCTCAATAACATTTTCGGAACAGCCCTCACCGAAGGCGGGCAACGTACCCCCGATGGTGTACAGCAACTCTCACGGCTGATGCGCTACCAACTGGAGAAAACCCAGACTGAACGTGTCGATATTGACCTTGAACTACGTTTTCTGGATGAATACGTACAGTTTCACCGTCAATTAATGCCCGACCCCTACGCCCTGACGCATGATTTCGACTGGGACGAGCAGCCCATTCAGATGGCCCCCCTCCTGCTTACACCCCTTGTCGATTATGCGTTACAACATCGGCAGGCAGGCAAAAACGTACCTATCCACAGCCGGTTGTCGGTGCAAAAACAGGTTCTACATTACCAGCTAACGTACCCGGCCAACCCAACCGTTAACGTCGATCATGAGTTGAACAACGTAGACCAGCGGCTGACCACACTGTATCCGGGCCTGTACACCCTGAAAAGCCTCGAACACGACCAATTAAATACGCTCAGCCTGACCATCAACCTGACCTAGTAGGCCAATTTTTCTATGCTCACCTGCATTGCCATCGACGACGAACCCATTGCGCTGGATGTCATTAAATTCCACGCTAACAAGGTGCCCTTTTTAGACCTCAAAGCTACGTTTGTCAACGCGGTCGAAGCGCTAACGTACCTGAGAACAAACCCAGTCGATCTGGTCTTTTCGGATATCAACATGCCCGATATTACGGGTCTCGACGTGGCCCGGCTACTCCCGCCTGGTACGTTGTTCATCTTCACCACTGCCTACGCCGAACATGCCGTGAAAGGGTTCGAGCTAAACGCGGTCGATTATCTGGTGAAACCCATCGACTTTGGCCGGTTTTTGCAGGGCGCCAACCGGGCCAACGACCGCCACGCCGCCGATATCCGTCAGGCAAGCGGCCAGCCGACCGAAGCGGCAAAAGCAACCTCGCCAACGTTGTTTGTGAAGGATGGATACGATTATGTCCGAATCGACCTGGATGATCTGCTCTTTGTCGAATCAGACGGGAATTACCTGACCTTCTACGAGTTCGACAAGAAAGTGGTTACCCGCATGACCATCGCCGAAGCCCTGACCCAGCTACCCGCCGACCGGTTCATGCGCATCCACAAATCGTTCATCGTCAACCTCGATCAGATCGACAAGATCGAGCGACACCAAATTCTGATGGCCGACAAACGACCCGTTCCGCTCAGCCCTACGTACCGCGATGAGTTGCTGGCACGGTTCAAGTAACGCGGACTTTAGTCGGGGACGCCTAGTCCGCGTTACAGCTGCATCAGGGCAACGTAGGTTTCCAGGCCGTCCCACAGATTCTGGAGGCGCAGGTTTTCGTTTTCGGCGTGCTGATTGTTGTCGTGGTTGGCAATAGGAACAGTAATCGTTGGTGTTTTCAATATCTGGTCAAACAGGTAGAGCGGCAAGCTTCCACCCAGACTTGGCTGCAACACAATATCGCCGCTAACAGTCGATTGCACCGCTTTCACTACCGTTTTGGCAATGGGCAAATCCATGCGGGTACGTTGTGCATTGTAGCCTGATTTGGCCACAATACGGGCAATGCGCGGGTATTTAGCTCGTTCTTCATCCGTGATACTTTCCTGTTGCGTTACATAATAACCCTGCGCCACCACGTGATCGATTACCTTTTGTACCTGTCGCTGAGCATCGTTACCCAGCACAAGACGCAGGTCAAGCGCTGCCGTAGCTGAGGTAGGAATGACGTTGGCGGCCAGCTTTCCTACGTTAGCACTGGCAAACCCATTTATGTTGAGCGATGGTCGCATCAGCAGTTCGGCTAGTGGTTTGCCGCCGCCTTCAGCTACGGTAAAGCCCAACTCTTTCTTCAGTTGTTCGTCTACCGGAGGAATTTTGGCCAGTGCCTGTTTCTCCAGATCGGTCAGGGGCGTTACATCATCATAAAAGCCCTTTATCAGCACGTTGCCGTCGTCATCTTTCATCGAGGTCAGAAGTCGGGCCAGCATCATGGCGGGGTTGGGAGCCCAGTTGCCATAGTGACCGCTGTGCAGTGGGCGTTTAGAGGCGAACACTTTCAATTCCAGGTTAATATCCCCTCGCACGCCGAACAGCACCTGTTTACGTCCCGTCTGATGTACCGGGCCGTCGCAGATAATCCAGAGATCGCTTTTTAACTTGTCTTTGTGGCGCTCCAGAATTTCGCCCAGGTGCACAGATCCTGCTTCTTCCTCTCCTTCAAAAAAGAATTTCAGGTTGGCCGTTGGCTTAACGTTCATCGTCAACATGGCTTCGTAGGCCGCCAGAATGGCAAACACGCCCGCTTTGTCGTCAGACGTGCTACGGCCATAAATCCGCCAATCGGGATTGATAGGCTCGCCCGCTTTCGGCATCGTAATAGCCTGGCCACCAGCATCGAGTGAGGCGCTGTAAAGCACCGGCTCGAAAGGCTTCAGCCCGTTGGCCCACTGATTGGGATTTACGGGTTGGCCGTCGTAATGTGCATAAAACACAACGGTTTTTGTGGCACCCGGTACCATCACTTCGCCGTAAATAGCGGGTGGAACTCCTTTTGTTTTCCCCTCGAGCCTCTGTGGTTCTATGCCTCGCCTCTTCAGCATAACGGCCACATAATCGGCTGTTTTCTGAATACCCGCGGTATCATATACGATGTTTGGCAAGGCTAGCAGGCCCATAAATTCGGTGAGTAGCCGACGTTCGTTTTGCTGGCGATAGGTACGTGTATTCAACGTTAACTCACTTTGGGCGTGAGCAATGTTTGTAAGAAGCAGTGCAGTTAACAGGCGTATAAGGTGTTTCATTCGTAGTGGTCGGTCAGTTCTGTCGAAAATACGCATTTAGAGCGGCCTTGATGAGCCCCAGCACGTTAAAAACAAGATGACAGCGCTTATGAAGCTAATTTGTTGCATTCAGCCAGTAATGAATTAGACCTTTCACAGGCAGTGAAACAAATTTCATCAATTTGCATTTTTCCTGGAAAGAAGCCTTGTTTTAGGCTTATCCAGCTAAATTGAATTGTACTGCACTGAGGCAGCCTATTTGTTATGAATAAGAATTTGCTACCACTGACCATGGGTGGTTTCGGAATTGGAATGACCGAGTTTGTGATGATGGGCATTCTACCCGACCTGGCCCGAACACTCCACATTTCTATTCCTGTAGCTGGCCACCTGATTTCGGCCTACGCGCTGGGCGTGGTGCTGGGCGCGCCGTTACTGGTGGCGATTGCGGGCAACTATCCGCCGAAAAAAATTCTGCTGGGCTTGATGGCCCTGTTTACGGTGTTTAACATTCTCTCCGCTTTTGCGCCTACTTACGAAATCATGATGGTGACCCGCCTGCTGTCGGGTCTGCCGCATGGCGCTTTCTTTGGCGTGGGGGCTGTGGTGGCGAGCCGACTGGCGGGTCCCGGCAAAGAAGCGCGGGCCATTTCGATGATGTTTGCCGGGCTGACCGTGGCCAACATTATCGGGGTGCCGCTGGGTACATATGTCGGTCATGAACTAAGCTGGCGTATCACGTTTGTGCTGATTGGCGTGGTGGGCCTGATCACGTTGCTGGGTATTTACAAACTGCTGCCCGAGATGCCGGTTGTTGGTGAGTCGAACCTGCGGAAAGACCTGAAATTATTTACCCATGCCGAACCCTGGCTCATTCTGGGCGTCACGGCTATTGGTACGGGCGGCCTCTTTGCGTGGTTCAGCTACATTGCCCCACTACTGACGGAGGTAGCTCATTTCGAGCCCAGCCAGCTTACCTGGATTCTGGTGCTGGCGGGCATGGGCATGGCCGTGGGTAACCTGCTGTCGGGAATGGTCGCCGACCGGGTGTCGCCGATTAAAGCCACCATGCTGTTTCTGGGCCTGATGGTTGTGAGCCTCATTGTCGTCTATTACGTGTCGCCGTTTAAAATACCGCTGCTGGCCATGACCTTTGTGACGGGAGCTATTTCGTTCTCGCTGGGCGCACCTATCCAGATTCTGATGATCCGGGCGGCCAACGGCTCCGAAATGCTGGCTTCGTCGGTGACGCAGGCCGGATTCAACATCGGTAATGCACTGGGCGCCTTTTTTGGCGGACTACCCATTGCCGCTGGCTTAGGCTATGCATCGCCTCAGTGGGTTGGCGCAGGTATGGCTTTTCTGGGGTTGCTACTGGCGGCTGTCGTTTATGCCCGTCAGCGTGGAGAAGGGGCTACGGTAGTCGATGTAGAGATGCCGGTCGAAGCCATTGGGTAACCCTATGGCCCCGATTGGGTTTTCTAAGAACGTTCGTCAGTAGTGGCGAACGTTCTTACGGTGGCAGGTCCATTTATCCAGGTTTTGTGTTGATTGTCAGGTCGAAATGGCTAGTTTAGGCCTTTCACTACCTAGACCAATCAGCTGCCTACCATGTTCCTGACTCCGTTCTTCCTTCTGTTGATTGCGCTTGTCGCTTTCCTCTCCATCGTCATTGTGCAACAGGGCACCGTGGCTGTCGTTACTATCTTCGGGAAATACAGCCGGGTACTTACACCGGGACTGAATTTCAAGATTCCGTTTATCGAGATGATTTACCGCAAAATCTCGATCCAGAATCGGTCGGTTGAGCTTGCATTCCAGGCCATTACCGCCGATCAGGCCAACGTCAATTTCAAGGCGATGCTGGTGTATTCGGTACTGAATCAGGACGAAGAAACGATCAAAAATGTAGCGTTCAAATTCATCGATGAAGCGTCGTTCATGCAGGCGCTTATCCGTACCATCGAAGGGTCGATTCGTAGCTTTGTGGCCACCAAACGACAGTCTGAGATTCTGGGGTTACGCTCCGAAATTATCGAACACGTTAAATCGCAAATCGATACGCTGCTTGAAAGCTGGGGTTATCACCTCACCGATCTACAACTCAACGACATCGCCTTCGATGAGGTTATTATGCGATCAATGGCGCAGGTAGTGGCCTCGTCGAACCTGAAAGCTGCCGCCGAAAACGAAGGGCAGGCCTTGCTGATTACCAAAACCAAAGCCGCCGAAGCAGAAGGTAACGCCATCAAGATTTCTGCCGAGGCCGAGAAAACGGCGGCACAACTCCGTGGTCAGGGTGTGGCCCTGTTCCGGGAAGAAGTGGCCAAGGGTATGGCCGAATCGGCTAAAGTGATGAACGAAGCCGAACTCGACGCCTCGCTCATCCTTTTCTCGATCTGGACCGAGGCCGTGAAACACTTCGCCGAAAATGGCAATGGCAACGTCATCTTCCTCGACGGCTCAACCGACGGCATGGAAAAAACCATGAAGCAGTTGCTGGCCATCGAAAAGCTCAACAGCGCCCCTCAAAACAAACTCCCGCCTACTTCTTCAGCGACTCGATAACAATTTCTTCAAAGCCGGGCAGGGTTTTATAGGCATATAAGGCCCGCCATTTCGTGTCTTTGTACTCATAAGACACCTCCAGAAACGGCTTTTCCCGACGACTCACCGACGACCCAATCGTGGAGTCGTTGGGTTTGATATTGATCCGCACCGGAATATCCCGGTAGTATTTAAAATACTCAGGATGAGTCAGGTATCCAAGCGGAGTCACATCATAAGGAATAAACCCCTCAACGCCAAACAGCGACTTTGCCCGTTCCTGCCAGGGACTAAGTTGAGCCCATAACCATTGATCACCCTCGAAGGTCGATTTTCCCAGAAAGTCAACGTCGGTTTTGCCCAGTAACAAGTAGGCACTGCATTCAAACCCCGACAGCACAACCTTAATTCCCGCGTCGAACAGCACCTTAAAAGCCAGCGTATCGCGCTCGAAATTGTAGTCACCAACGGTCGCTTTTTCCAGACCCGGCCGAAAAGGAAAGCTCTGCGTACGCCCCGCACAAACGATCACTTCCTCAATTTGTGCCGCCAATTCAGGATGGTTCTTCACTACAGTGGCTACGTTAGTGACAGGCCCCAGGGCGAGAATAGGCATTTTCTCCTTACGAAGTGCGGCCGCCATAGCCCGCGATGCCTCTGTTTCAACCCCCGTATCGCTTCCACTATCCGAGCCTTTATACACCGGAATGGTTTTGCCCGTCTTGTTGTACCATCCCAGAATTTTCTGCGTCACATCGTAGCCGTAATCGGCGTAGGTAACCGTGCTTATGCCCGCCAGTTCAATCTTGTCGGCCTGACGAAGCGCCATAATTAAGGTTACCCCATCGTCGACTTCGCGGGGAGCCCGTTCGGGCAAACCAATCATAATATCAGTATCGAACCATACCCGCCGAGGCTTCGACTGTGCGAACAGCAACGTTGGCAATAAAAGGAGAAGGAGGAGTTTTTTCATATGATTTTTGATGGGTTCGTGACCCCCAACCCCCTGAAGGGGGGCGGGGATTACACCGATTTCTTACAAAATATACCGGAGTCCAAACTGAAACTGCCGGGGTGGGGCGGCCGACCGGGTGGTAATACCCGACCCACGCGGCCCGGTCTGAAACTGGTTTGATGAACCGCGTACCACGTTAAAGCCCGAAATATTCTCGGTATTCAGCACATTATACACGTCGGCGGAAATTTCGAGCCGGGGGCGACCGAAAAACATAACCGTGTATCTGGCCGACAAATCAACGGTTTTGGCCCAGGGAAGGCGATCGTTGTTTCTGGTTTCCCCGGGCTGAAGGTCGGCTGGCAAACTGAAACTTTCACTATCGCCATTTAGGTCCGTTACGCCCCCAAAAGACCGGGCATCAGCTACGCGGGTAATGGGTAAGCCACTCTGCAACAGTACAGTAGGTGTAATGACCAGGTTTCGGAGCGGATAGTAGTATAAAATACCCGAGAATACGTGCCGTCGGTCATTATCATCGTAGACGTACTCGGCGGCGTAGTTATTAGAGTCTTGCGCCCGTGTGTTTATGCCGGTTGTGTTGCTGCGAATCACCGACAGATTATAGCCTAATCGGTAGGCATATTTATCAGCCCCTTTGAGTTTCTGAAACACGAAGTTAGCGGCCCAGTAGCGGGCAATACCGTCGGTTCGGGTCTCGAAGATATTTCGTGAAATACCCCGAAGCGTATCGCTACCATTCACAACGGCATAGGCGCCACGGCTATCTGTTCGGATCGGGATCGGGCGCGTCAGGTCGGCCTGCGCTACGATTCTGACTTTAGCATCGGCGGCATTATTGAGTGGATACGGCGCTGGCGCGTTCAGGTTATAAATGTAGAACAGATCATTGGTGGCCACGTGCACCAGGTCGACCGAGAACAGGGTATTGGCAGTGGGTTTGTGCTGAAGGCCCAACGAAAACTGGTGCGAATACGGATTCTGGAAGCCGTCGGGATTCATGATTCTAAAATTATTGCTGAACTGCCTGTCGCGGCGGGCCTGGAGTTGCTCCGATGAAGGCCCGTTCAGGTACGTTACCGGCGTAGTGGAGCGGGCATTGAGATTACCGGGGAAGGTGATCTTGTCCAGATCGGCAGAGCCGGGCAAAAGGCCAAGCCGTTTCAACTCATTCAGCTGTTTCTTAAAATCGGCCCCACTACTGCTGAATTGCAGGTTATCGCTGTATACGGAGTACTTGATCTTATCGTAGAACATGCCATATCCGCCCCGCACTACTGTCTGTTCGGTTAGCTGATAGTTGAACGCCACACGAGGGGCAACGTTGTTGTAGTCACCTTTTGTGCCGCCGCCTTTTGTCAGGTTATCGTAATCGTAGCGCAGGCCAAACGTCAGGTTCAGGTCTGGCCGTACTGCCCAGAGATCTTCAGCATACAGGCTTGTTACATTCTGCCGCGTGCCGAAGGTAGTAGGCCGCAGCTCAACATCGTAGGTACGTACCGTCACATCGCGGGGAATATCGTTGACGTTCAGGGCCGACCCAATGTTTCGGGCTTTCAGCGCGTCGAGTTGAACCTGAGTTAACTGAACATCGTAGGTGCCGTAGGGATTTGCGCCACCCAAAAGAGCATAATCGGACGTAATAAATTCGACTCCTGCCTTTAGCGTATGATCGCCCCGACGAACGGTGAATTTTTGCTGAATCTGGTCTGTGTTTTCAATATCATCGAAGATGGCTCCACTCTGACCAATGGTGGCAATGGGTACGCCATTTGGCCCACGCACCGTTACCGATGGGTTGGTCGGATTTACCGGCTCGCGGTAGTTCCAGCGAAAGCGTGAATGCTGGTAATTGGTTTCACCGGTAATTTCCGGTCCGCCGTTACGGTTGCCAATGACATAGGCGTTCTTGAGCGCAATCAGGTACGTTCGGTTTTTCTGTGCGGCAGCAGCCGACGGAAACAGAATGCCGCCCTCCAGACCACCGCCCTGCCGTTCAATATCGAAACTACCAATATTGGCCCGCAATGTTGTTTTGAAGCGATTATTCCAAATATGATCCAGTTTGCCCGATACATAGGAGAAGTGGTTGCGACCTGTCACCACCTCATCTACACCCAGCGAAGGCACCACTAGTCGGTTATCTTTTCGGTCGAAGGTTTGCTCTACGTTGATGTAGAAAAATGTTTTGTCCTGTTTCAGCGCACCGCCCAGCCCAAAGCCAAGCTGATGCCGCTGGAACCCGTCTTTCACGGCATTACCCGACAAATCAGATGTGGCAAAGCGCGAAGGACTGTCGATAACCGAGCCGGGCCGAGTAAGGTAAAACGCTTCGCCCGTTAACTGGTTAGAACCCGACCGGGTTGTAACATTCACTACGCCGTTGCTGGTGTTTCCGAACTCGACCGAATAGTTGTTGGTGTACACGGTAATGCCTTCCGCAAACCCCACCGGCGTGTTAAACTTCATATTTCCCAAAAACCGCTCATTGTTATCCATCCCGTCGATGAGGTAATTGGTATATATGCCATTCAACCCATTGATAGCCACATTAGGTGCTTCGGCATAGCCCTGCGTGGCGAGCGTCAGGTTGGGCAGGCGGTATAAAGCACGGGTAATATCACGGCCTTCAAGCGGCAGATTCTGTAATTCCCGTTTCGACACCAGGGCCGATACTTCTGCGTTTTGCGTATTGAGCCGGGCCAGCCGCCGGTCGTTGATTACCACTTCGTCGAGCGTACTTTCGCGCCGGAGTGGCAGTTGCAGGGTCACCGTTGTTTGGCCAGCGGCTTTTATACTCACATCCGACGTTTCATCATCGGTATACGTAGCATTGGGACGGGTAAATACCCGGTAGCGGGTTTGAGAAGACACGTTGGTGAACCGGGCTTTACCTTCTTCATTGGTTCGGGCCGAATCCAGCATTTTCGTGGTGCTGTTTTGCAGATAAACCACTGTGTTTGTGACCGGCCGTCGAAGCAGTAAATCGGTCACACTCACCTCAAGGCCCGTTTGCTCTTTAGAGGTATTCGATTGGGCATAAACGCCCACGGCCAGGCTATAACTGGCCACAAACAAGAGTTGCGTAAACAACTTTCTCATACATTCTTTGAAATAATAGTTGAGAGGTAAATAGCCGGACAGCACCACCAATCACTGGCCTTTGGGGGCCATAATTTTGTGCGTACAGATTCTGGGAAGCAAAAGAGAGATTGGGCCGTTAGGAACGGGGTGCCTCAACGGGGGGAGGTCTTAGCGAGTCAGCTCCGGCATAACTACCCTTGAGCCGGACCAGCGGCGCGAAGCCATTCGGGCTGTTCAACGCATTGGTTATTAGCCGTAAAAGCCGGTTTATAAACAAAGCAACCGCCAACGTACCTGACTGATAGCGTTGCAGATCGGCGTGGCTGTTCACGTCGCCCAACCGGGCTAGTAGCGTAGCGGGCCGCTGAGACAGCCACTGCCGAACGGCCTGCGCCAGTTTAGTCGTTTGCCAGGGAAGCGTCAAAAATGAAATGGACTCAAAAACCTGCCTCGTCATTCCGATGAGGTACAGCCCGCCACGTTGGTCAGGGCCGAGTACCGGGGTCTGGGCCACCCGATTGGCCGCTTTCATCAGGTGATCAGTGGTGAGTGCAGGGCAATCATTGGCAACGACCAGAATCTGCTCATAGCCAAGGGAAAATGTAGCCCGACAAGCCTTGTCTAATTGCTCCCCAAATGAACCTTTGTGATCGATCAGCGCGGCCGATTCGATGACTGGCAGGTTGGTAGCCCTGGCCACCAGCCGGGTACGTTCCGTCAATCGTTGCAACGCCTGCCGGTTAGACAAGGCCTGATGAGCCACCCGTTTCTGCACGGCATCGCGGGCAACAGGCTGGGCAAAAATCAGGATGGCGGTTGCGTTGGTCAAGGCGTATTGACTGGACTGTATACTAACTATACGTAAAGCAGACCCGTTGCGATTTTCACCAGTCGATACACGATTAAAAACGAGACGTTTCTTTGCGACACAACGAGCCCCATCAGCAGCCGGGCTGATTGAGAGACAAAGAAACGTACAAAAAAGATTTTACTTCTTCGCAAAAGCCGCCTTACCCGAATCGAGGAACGCACCGAATCTGGGTACATTCAGGTCGTAGTTGATGGGCGACACCAGCAATTTACCCGTTTCATCAACGAGGCAATAATGCGGCTGGGCGTTGTTCCCGTAGCGCGTAATCTGTAAATCGCCGTTTTGCGCGCCAATCGTTTTCTTCGTCTTCTGATCGTAATTCGACTTGTACCACTCCCCTTCGGGCAATTCGGTTTTATCGTCTACATACAGGGCCACTACTATGTAATCGTTTTGCAACCGGGCCAGAATAGCCGGATCGCTCCAGACACGCTGCTCCATTTCGCGGCAGTTCACGCAGCCATGGCCGGTGAAATCAATAAACACAGGCTTGTTCACCGTTTTGCTATAGGCCAGCGCCTCTTTATAGTCGAAAAAGCCTGGAATCCCGTGCGGCATCTTGAACAGTTCACCATGCCGAACCGTGCGTTGTACCTCCGCATTTCCTTTCTGTCCAATGCCCCCGGTTCTGTGCAGGTTGAAATCCTGGGTTGTTTCGGGAGGCAAATAACCGGCCAGTGCTTTCAGCGGCGCGCCCCACAAGCCTGGCACCATGTAGACTACAAACGTAAACGTGATAATAGCCAGCAGCATACGAAATACGCTGACCTTTGCATTCGGAATCGGGAAACGCATGGTCCCCGTTGCCGGATTGTCGATCACCATCATCTCGTCGCTATCATGCGGCAAGCGGATTTTACCCAGCAGGTAAAACCCGATCAGGCTGAAAATGACGATCCAGAACGACAGGTACACCTCACGGTCGAGCAGATTCCAGTGATACACCTGATCGGCAATGCTCAGGAATTTCAGAGCCAGCGCCAGCTCCAGGAAGCCAAGCACCACTTTCACCGAGTTCAGCCAGCCGCCTGATTTAGGTAATTTTTGCAGCCACTGCGGAAATAGGGCAAACAGCGTGAACGGAATAGCAAACGCCGACGAGAATGCCGCCATACCAATGATTGGCTTAATGACCGCGCCTCCTGCCGAGGCTACCAGCAAACTACCTACGATGGGGCCGGTACACGAAAACGACACCAAGACCAGCGTGAAGGCCATGAAGAAAATACCGGCCAGCCCGCCCCGCTCCGACGCCGCATCGGCCTTGTTCACGATCGAACTAGGCAGTGTAATCTCGAACAAACCTAGAAACGACAGGCCGAAGATGAAGAAGACGGCAAAAAACAGCAGGTTCGGAATCCAGTGGGTGCTCAGGAAATTAGCGAAGGCCGGGCCGTTGATGCGCGACACCAGCGTACCGATCAGTACGTAAATGGCAATGATCGACGCGCCATAGAGCAGCGCTTTCCACCAACCTCCTTTCTGATGCGTGAAAAAGCTCACCGTCATCGGAATGATCGGAAACACGCAGGGCGTTAGCAGGGCCGCCAGCCCCGACAAAAACGCAGCTAGCGCAAAACCCCACAATGAATCAGAACCGCCCTGCTGTTCCGACGTTGCCAGCGGATCGACCTCACCAACAACGGGCGCAGCCGACGTACCTGACGCCGCTACCGTATCAACCGCCGTTCCGTCAACGACCGCTGAAGCCGACTCAGGTACGTTCGTTTCCGACACAACCGTTGTACTCGTTGGTGTAGTGGCTGTAGCGGTAGTCAGACTTTCGGGAGCCGCGGCGGCAACCGCTATTTTGGTCGAAACGTCAAAATCTTCGTTGAAAGGAACACAATTTTCCTTGCAGATCTGCCCCTCAATCGTTCCGGTCAAGACGGGCTTGACGCCCAGTATCTTGACTTTCTGAATAAACAGCGCCGGGTTGGGCATAATGTATTCATCACCTTCCCAGATATCGCTGTATTTGGTCTCGTAGCCGATCGACACCAAGTTGCCAACCGTCTCGAAGGTTTTGTTTTTTGCCAGTGTCAGCGCCGTTGGTAATGGACCACCGTCAATTTTCGGGTTGGTTTTAGCCGCGTAAGCATGCCATCCTTCCTTCGCACTAATGGTGATACGAAGCTCAACCACATCGCCAACCTTGGCCTTTGCGGGCGACACGCTGTACGAAAACGTAGCCGGCTTTTGAATACCACTTTGTCCGAATTGACCGAAGGTGGTTGTAACGGCAGTAAACAGGCAAAGCAACAGGCCCAACGGGGCAACAAACCGATTCATATTGTGTAGGGGCAACTAATAGGTTACGGGAGTAACGCGTTTTAATCGGGAAATGGTTGCTTTTCAGCGGCAGTGTAAAAAGAGAGTTTTCAGCGTAAACGTTTATTCAACAGCCTGAACAGAATGTACAGGAATTGGTAGCCTCAATTGCCTGAAAATCTCATAATTCTGTTTATACCGTCAAAAATAAGCCCAACCTATTCTACTCCTGACAGAAAATTGTAGTTTGTGTAAAATCTTAACTATTTTTACTAAATTTTACATACCCAACAGTTAAAATCTGATAGTCGGTGAAAGCGCTCTACGAAAAGGTAACGATCGATCAGGAACACTCCTTGCTCGTAAAACACATCCGTCTTACGGCTTTTGGTGCACTCTGGCACTACCATCCAGAGTATGAACTCACGTATATACTGGAAAGCAATGGCAAACGCTTTGTCGGTGACCATGTTACCAACTTCGATGTCGGCGACCTCGTCTTGATTGGCCCAAACCTTCCTCATTTCTGGCGAAACGATGATGACCGGTACGATGAGTTACCGGCCGAAGCAATTGTTGTGCAATTCCCGGCTTCGCTAGACGAAAACCTGTTGTCGGTGTTACCCGAATCAGGGGCTATCCGGCAATTGCTCCATCGGTCGCGTTATGGGTTGTGTTTTAGTGCCAATACCGTCACACGGCTTGCTTCCCGGCTTATTCAGCTACCCCATCTGCAGGGCATGGCGCAAGTGCTCGAACTATTGGGTATCCTCAACGAACTGGCCGCCGATCGCGAGGCCATCCTGCTGGCTTCAGACAGTTATCAACTCACAGCCAGTGAGGCAGAGACTGAGCGCATGAAGCGTGTGCTAGAGTTTGTGTTGAAAAATTTCCGCAAAGAAATCCGGATCGAGCAGATTGCGTCGGTAGCGGGTATGGCCCCGGCCGCCTTTTGCCGGTATTTCCGAAAACGTACCGGCAAATCATTTGTCGAGTACCTGAACGAACTGCGCATCAGCCACGCCCGTAAGCTATTGACACAGGCCGACCTGAGCGTAGGTCAGGTTGGGTTCGAGTGTGGTTTTAATAACATTTCACACTTCCACCGGCAGTTTAAGCAGCAAACCGGCACCACACCCATGCGTTACCAGGCCATCTATCGAGATAAACAATCGCCCCTGTTGCCCAGCATGGCTGGGTTGTTGTCTTGAAGTCTGGAAAGTCTTTGATAAAATAGTCCTGAGTCTGGAAAGTCGGTTTGGTGTTGCTCACGCATTAGTCATTCGCTTGCGTAAGCAGCACTAAACCGACTTTCCAAATTCAGGACTATTTTACAAATGACTTTCCAGACTTCAAGCTGACTTTCAAGACTTAGCACTTTAACTTGACTTTCCCGCTGGAAGTCAGTAATTTTGCGACCTGATTCATGAAAGACCAGCCGATTTATTTGTGCTGTTTTCTTTCCACCGTTTTAGAATTACATAACTTTCTGTATAACAAGCTAATGGCTCGCGATTTATTATTGACGAGAAACATCGGTATCGCTGCCCACATCGACGCAGGCAAAACGACTACTACCGAACGTATTCTCTATTACGCCGGGGTAAGTCACAAGATCGGTGAAGTTCACGATGGAGCTGCCACAATGGACTGGATGGAGCAGGAGCAAGAGCGTGGTATCACGATCACTTCGGCCGCCACTACCGTTGACTGGACCTACCGCGAGCAGAAGTATCACATCAACATCATTGACACCCCGGGCCACGTTGACTTCACGGTTGAAGTAAACCGGTCACTACGTGTACTGGATGGTCTGGTGTTCCTTTTCAGTGCCGTTGACGGTGTTGAGCCTCAGTCGGAAACGAACTGGCGTTTGGCCAACAACTATAACGTTGCCCGTCTTGGCTTCGTAAACAAAATGGACCGCTCTGGCGCCGACTTCCTGAACGTGTGCAAGCAGGTGAAGGAAATGCTGGGTAGCTACGCAGTGCCTCTTCAGTTGCCAATCGGCGAGGAAGATACATTCCGTGGCGTGGTTGATCTTGTTAACTTCCGCGGTATCGAGTGGAACGAAGACGACAAAGGAATGACCTTCCGTGAGGTGCCAATTCCAGCCGATATGCTGGATGAAGCAACCGAATGGCGGGAAAAACTCCTGGAAGCCGTTGCCGAATTCGACGACTCGCTGATGGAGAAATACTTCGAAGATCCTACGTCGATCTCTGAAGACGAAATCCTGGCGGCTCTTCGGAAAGCAACCATCAGCATGAAGATCGTGCCGATGCTTTGCGGATCGTCGTTCAAAAACAAAGGTGTTCAAACTATGCTCGACTATGTGATGGCCCTGTTGCCATCGCCAATGGACAAAGAGAGCATCACGGGTACAAACCCCGACACCGGCGAAGAGATTTCACGTAAGCCATCAACGAAAGAGCCTTTCTCGGCTCTGGCGTTTAAAATTGCTACTGACCCTTACGTAGGTCGTCTGTGCTTCATCCGTTCATACTCGGGCGTGTTGGAGTCAGGTTCATACGTTCTCAACAACCGGTCAGGTAACAAGGAGCGTATCTCACGGATTTTCCAGATGCACGCCAACAAGCAAAACCAGATCGACCGTCTCGAAGCGGGTGATATTGGAGCTGTAGTTGGTTTCAAAGACATCAAAACGGGCGATACCCTGTCAGACGAAAAGAACCCAATCGTTCTGGAGTCGATGGTATTCCCAGAGCCAGTTATTGGTTACGCCATTGAGCCTAAGAAGACGGCCGATCAGGACAACTTCTCGAAAGCCATTGGTAAACTGATCGAAGAAGACCCAACCCTGAAAGTTGAGTCGAACGAAGAAACCGGCCAAACCATCATTCGTGGTATGGGCGAACTTCACCTCGAGATCATCATTGACCGGATGCGTCGTGAGTTCAAGGTTGAAGTGAACCAGGGTGCACCTCAGGTGGCTTACAAAGAAACCATCACCAAGAAGGTTGAACACCGCGAGGTATATAAGAAGCAAACGGGTGGTCGCGGTAAATTTGCCGACATCGTGTTTGAACTGATGCCCCGTGACCCGGAAGAAGATGGTTCTATCAAAGCTGGTCTCCAGTTCGATAATGCCATTGTTGGTGGTGTAATCCCTCGTGAATTCATCCCTGCCATCCAGAAAGGTTTCGCTGAAGCGATGTCTACCGGCCCATTGGCTGGCTACCCTGTCGATTCAATGAAAGTTCGGTTGTTCCACGGTTCATTCCACGATGTTGACTCAGACTCACTGTCGTTTGAATTGGCTGCTCGGATGGGCTTCCGTGAGGCAGGTCGTCAGGCCGGTCCAAAACTGCTCGAACCAATCATGGCCGTTGAAGTATTGACGCCGGAAGAATACACGGGTCCGATCACGGGTGACCTGAACCGTCGCCGGGGTATCATGAAAGGTATGGATAGCCGCGCTGGTTCGCAGGTAATCAAAGCCGATGTGCCTCTGTCGGAACTGTTCGGTTATATTACTGAACTCCGTACTATGTCATCAGGACGTGCCACAGCTAACTTGACCTTTGCCCACTACGAAATCGTGCCGAACAACATCGCCGACACCGTAGTGAAGAAAGAGAAAGGCGGACTTTCTTAGAAAATTAGTTCAAGGTTCAAAGTCTAACGTTCAAAGTTGCTTCGCTATAGCAGCAGAGCAACCTTGAACATTAGACTTTGAACCTTGAACATTCAATCTTCCCCTCCCGGAGTAAATGGTTCTTTCGGATGGGGTCTAATTAACTAAACGAACCGCTTTGTATGAATCAGAAGATTCGCATTAAACTGAAGTCGTTCGACCACATGTTGGTTGACAAATCGGCTGAAAAAATTGTAAAGGCCGTTAAATCAACGGGCGCGATGGTAAGTGGTCCAATTCCACTGCCTACCGACAAAGAGATTTACACGGTGCTTCGTTCACCCCACGTGAACAAGAAGGCGCGTGAGCAATTCCAGCTTTGCACCTACAAGCGGTTGGTTGACATTTACTCGACCAGCTCTAAAACGGTTGACGCCCTGATGAAACTCGAGCTGCCTAGCGGCGTTGATGTAGAAATCAAAGTTTAAGTTTCCGTAGTAAAAAAAAGCCCTCCGCTATTTAGCGGAGGGCTTTTTTTTGTTCAAAGGTTTAATGTCTAAAGGTTCAAGGTTGCTCCGCTTGCGTGCGAAGCAACCTTGAACCTTTAGACATTAAACCTTTGAACTTTCTACGTACTCGCCATTCTGATCAGATCGTCGATGTTGTTAACGATGGTTCCGTTCTCCGGCATCTCAATATCCTGGCCTACGATTTGGTAACCCGTTAATAACAGGTGCGACTCAGGAAACTGAGCGGCCAGTTTGTTCACGTATGCCTGCACTTCGTGGTTGGATGGCACCGACGTAATGGCTGAGAAGATATAATCGGGCTTGTGCACATTATAAGCGAAAGCCAACTCAGAAAACGGCAGATTTTGACCCAGATACACTACTTTATTGTACCGCGCCCGAATGATGTAGTTAGCGAACAACAAACTAATCTCATGCATCTCCCCCTCTGGCAAATACAGTAAGTATTTTTTACCATTAGGACGTTGCTTGCTCACTTGACCATCAATGGCCACAATTAGTTTCTGACGAATTAAATTCGTGATGAAGTGTTCCTGCGCCGGACCAATAGAGCCCGTTACCCACAGCGTACCTATACGGCTCAGAAACGGATAGATGATGTTGATCATCGTATTCTCGAAACCGAACTGCAGGATGTTAGTACTGATAATTTTTTCAAAGCGCTCTTCATCCAAATCGATCATAGAAATGGTGAGGGCATGAATCTGGTCGGGATAGCTAAGTTGCTTATCAGAAATTTTTATAACCTCCTGATACATCTCCTCAACAGAGAGTTTGGAAATTTCTGAAATCTTATATCCGTGGTCTTTCAGCAACGAGATGTTCAGTACCAGCTTTAAATCATGGTCATCGTAGGTACGTATGTTCGTATCTGTTCGCTTTGGCTGAATAATATTATAACGCTGCTCCCAGATCCGCAACGTGTGGGCTTTGATGCCAGAGAGTTGCTCTAAATCTTTAATCGAGTAGTTACTCATGGGATGATCAGATTATAAAAGTGGTGCAGACAATAAACGCTTTCAAAACAGGTCAAATAGGCCTCATTTACCACTGCTCACGAGAATGCAATGTCGAAACTAAGTACCTACTCACCACTTTCCAACTTTTCGGGTTAAGACATGGAAATTCGGTTGCAATTACGAGTAATTAACCCTAAACGCTACCCTATTGTTTAGTTACGGAGAAGTGTGTACAGCAGTTGGTGACCAATAAAAAAGAAAACTTGTAGGCTGATTATCAGTACTACAAGCCTGTTGTCTTTCCGAAAAGGCAACCCGTACCATATACTGAGTAAGGCAACGGACACTAACCACCAACCCAGGTAATTTTGAATAGGAATTGGATGACCAAACCAGGTCCAGAAATCGAGGCGAATGGCAACGGGTTCTACTACCAAATCCAGGGCTACCATAGCGGTGGCTGCAATAGCTGTTTTCAGATAGACCGGCCACGGATAGCGATCAAAAAGCGAGCCGAAACAGTAAGTCAGCAACAGCCAGTTGGCACCAATGATAGGTGGAATATCGAAGAGCTTTGGTCCAAGGCCTTCGCCATACGCGTATGGGCCACCAAACACATAGCCAGTCCGCACGCCCAATAACTCGATGAAATAGCCCGTCAGTACGGCAAGGGCGATGTAGAACAGAAAAGCAGGGCGCCAATCAGTATGGTACCACATCAACGCTGCCAACGTACCCAGCAAGTTTAGGGGGGTTAACATCTTAAAAAGAGGCGCAACAGCTGGTACCTGCAGCCCAATTAGCCCGGCAATATATGCCAGCGTCAGAATGGTACGAATTAGCTTGTCGTAGCGCGGTTGCAGTGCAGAAATATCGGCCATACAGAGGAGTGCTGTTGCTAGCAAGTTACTGTTAAATGAAGCGAATCAGGCTAAAAAAAAAGTCCTGACACGTATGTCAGGACTTTCAAACGGTGGGTGCACGATGGGTCTCGAACCCACGACCTCCGGCACCACAAACCAGCGCTCTAACCGACTGAGCTACGCGCACCATTTAATTTGAGAATGCAAAGGTAATTAAGAATTAAGAATTAAGAGTGCCTTTGAGTGCGTTTTTCGCATAAAATTTCGCTCTTAATTCTTAATTCCTCATTCTTAATTACTTAAGCGGCTTTAGCCTGTACGTAGCGGGCGTCGGCTGCGCTCCAGTCAACTACATTCCAGAAAGCGGCGATGTAATCGGGGCGTTTGTTCTGGTATTTCAGGTAGTACGCATGCTCCCAAACGTCGAGACCAATAACGGGGGTACCTTTCTGCTCGGTAACATCCATCAGGGGGTTATCCTGGTTTGGCGTTGACGAAACGGCCAGTTCGCCGTCGGCCGTAACGATCAGCCACGCCCAACCCGAACCGAAACGCGTGGTAGCGGCTTTCGTGAATTCTTCTTTGAAGGCATCAAAAGAACCAAATTTCGCGTCAATAGCTGTGGCCAGTTCGCCTGAAGGCTGACCGCCGCCGTTTGCCGACAGGATATTCCAGAAGAATGTATGGTTGAAATGTCCACCGCCATTGTTGCGAACGGCAACGGGGTATTTGCTCACGTTAGCTACCAGCTCATCGATCGACAGGTTTTCCATTTCGGTGCCTGTCACAGCGTTGTTCAGGTTGGTTACGTAGGCGTTATGGTGTTTGCCATGGTGAATTTCCATGGTCTGCTTGTCTATGTTCGGTTCAAGCGCATCGCTTGAATAAGGCAGTGGATCGAGTACGAAAGCCATATCTGTGTTTAAGGTTTAATTCACCCGGTCTAACACCGTGGTTTTGCTTTATGTTCTTAGCCGTCCGAAAAAGTTCGTGATCAAGGCTCTGCTTTCATCGGCCAAAACGCCTGTTTCGATCCGTGTTTTCGGGTGCATCGGCGATGGAGTTAACCGCGAATAGCCCCGCTTGGGATCGTCGGCACCAATAACCAGTCGCCCCAACTGCGCCCAAAAAATAGCGCCTGCACACATTACACAGGGTTCGAGCGTGACGTACAGGGTGCAGTTGGTCAGGTATTTGCCGCCCAAAGCCTGGGTAGCCGCCGTTATGGCAATGATCTCGGCGTGGGCCGTAACGTCGTTCAGTCGCTCGGTCTGGTTACGTCCTTTTCCGATAATACGGTTCTGACAAACCACCAGCGCCCCCACCGGAATTTCGCCCGCATCAGCCGCGTCTTCGGCCAGAGCCAGGGCCATTTCCATGAAATATTCGTCGGTAAACATTTGAAACGTCATTAGGTACGGTCCGCCGCTGCGGGTCATTACGCTACGCGGTCATTCGTGGTCATTTATTGTTTCGCAACGAATGACCACGAATGACCGCGTAGCGTAATGACCACCTAATGACGCTTTACTTAAACCGTCTCAGCCTTCAGCTTGTCGCGAAGTTGGAAAAGCTCGTCGCGAAGGCGGGCGGCCTCCATGAAGTCGAGATCTTTGGCGGCGCGTTCCATCCTGGTTTGGGTTTCTTTGATGAGCTGTTGCAGGTCGTTTTTGCCCATGTACTGCACAACCGGATCGGCCGCAATATTGATCTCGTCGGGCTCCACGTAGAATTGCTTCGGTTTTGAGTCGGCTACTTTGGTTTGTCCCATGATCGACTCACGCGATTTGAGCACCGTTTTTGGGGTAATGCCGTTTGCGATGTTGTAATCCAGTTGAATGGCGCGGCGGCGGTTGGTTTCGTCAATCGCTTTCGCCATCGAACCGGTAATTCGGTCGGCGTACATCAACACACGACCATTTACGTTCCGCGCTGCCCGACCAATCGTTTGAATCAATGACCGAATGTCGCGCAGAAAGCCTTCCTTATCCGCATCCATAATGGCCACGAGTGACACTTCGGGGAGGTCAAGTCCTTCACGCAGCAGGTTTACGCCCACCAGCACATCGAAGTTACCCAAGCGCAGGTCGCGCAGGATTTCGACGCGGTCGAGGGTTTTTACTTCCGAGTGAATGTAGCGCGTTTTGATGCCGACACGCTCCAGATACTTGCTCAGTTCCTCGGCCATACGCTTGGTCAGGGTCGTGATCAGCACACGTTCGTTGCGTTTGATACGCGCGTCCACTTCCTCCAGCAGATCATCGATCTGATTCAGACTTGGACGTACCTCGATTTCAGGGTCGAGCAGGCCCGTTGGCCGAATAAGCTGTTCTACCACCACACCTTCACTTTTGCGCAGTTCGTAGTCAGATGGCGTGGCCGACACGTAGATGGTTTGCGGCGTCAGGTCTTCAAACTCCTGGAACGTCAGCGGGCGGTTATCCATCGCCGACGGTAGCCGGAATCCGTAATCGACCAGCGCTACTTTGCGCGACCGGTCACCGCCCCACATAGCGCGGATCTGCGGAATAGTCACGTGACTTTCGTCGACCACCATCAGGAAATCGTCGGGGAAATAATCGAGCAGACAGAACGGACGCTGACCCGGCTGTCGGTTGTCGAAATAGCGCGAGTAGTTCTCGATGCCGGAGCAGTAGCCCAGTTCACGCATCATTTCAAGGTCGAACTCGGTGCGTTCCTTGATACGTTCGGCTTCCTGTTCCCGGTATTCACCTTCGAAAAACTTGATCTGCGCTACCAGGTCGTCCTGAATCTGGTGAATGGCCCCGTTCAACGTCTCGCGACCCGTGACGAAGAGCGTGGCCGGGAAAATAGTCACCGACTTTTCGTTCGACAGCTTCTTACCCGAAGCCGGGTCGATCCGTTGAATAGACTCGATTTCGTCGCCGAAGAAAATGAACCGGTACGCGAAATCGGCGTAGGATACGAACAGATCGACGGTATCGCCTTTCACACGGAAATTACCCCGCTCGAAATCACCTTCCGTTCGGCTATACAGAATACTGACCAGCTTATGCAACAGTTGATTGCGACTGATTCGCTCCCCTTCAGCAATTCGGATGATGCTGTTCTTAAATTCTTCGGGGTTACCCATGCCGTAGATACACGACACCGACGCAATCACGATCACATCGCGCCGACCGCTCATCAGGGCCGACGTTGCCGCTAGCCGTAGCTTGTCAATTTCTTCGTTGATCTGGAGGTCTTTCTCGATATACGTACCTGTGGTGGCGATGTAGGCCTCGGGCTGGTAATAGTCGTAATAGGAGATAAAATATTCGACGGCGTTGTTCGGAAAAAACTGTTTGAATTCGCCATAGAGCTGTGCTGCCAGCGTTTTGTTATGGCTCAGAACGAGCGTCGGCCGGTTTGTCTGCGCAATCAGGTTGGCTATAGTAAACGTTTTTCCTGACCCGGTAACACCAAGTAGTACCTGCGACGGTTCGTTATTATTGACCCCTTTAACCAGTTCAACAATGGCCTTTGGCTGGTCGCCGGTCGGTTGAAATTCAGACGTTAATTCAAAGTTCATCAGCGTTGTTGCTACGAGTTGGCGTAATCCACCAATTTACGAATAAACCAGCCAACAGGCAAGGTCGTTTTGGAAAGAAGTGATTTGAATCGATTCCGTGCCGGTACAGCCTGCCCCGCAAGGCGGGGTTCCCCTTGCCTAACCTTTACCCAACCCTCTGCCGGGTAGGTACGTTGTTCAACTAAGGCCTTTAGCCTGACTGACCACAATGCCGACGACGAAAACAACATTCAAAAACCCGTTGCTTCCCAAAGGTCCAGACCCCTGGGCGGCCTGTCACGACGGCTTTTATTACTACACACACTCGACCAACAACAACCTGACTATCTGGAAAACGCGTGATCTCGCCGATTTGGCCCATGCCGAGCAGAAAGTGGTCTGGAACGTACCTGACGATGGTCCATTCTCAAAAAATATGTGGGCGCCCGAACTGCATTACCTGGATGATGGCACCGGCGAAAAATGCTGGTACGCTTATCTCAGCGCGGGCGACGACCGGGATGCCGGCGATCAGCGAATCTGGGTGCTCGAAAACAGAGACTGTGACCCGCTGGGTGGCGAGTGGCACGTGAAGTGTGAACTCACAACACCCGATAGCAAATGGGGCATCGATGGCACCGTAATCGACATCGACGGTCAACTACTGCTGGCCTGGTCGGGATGGGAAGGCGACGAAAATCACCAGCAAAATATCTACCTCTGCCGGATGAGCAACCCGTGGACTTGCGTGGGCGACCGGTTGCTCTTGTCTGAGCCTACCTTACCCTGGGAACGCCATAACCGCGATCCCGACCCAAACAGCGGGCGGAACCATGTATTAGTCAATGAAGCGCCCGCTTTTATGCGCCATGAAGACCAGCTATTCATCGTCTACTCGGCTAGTGGCTGCTGGACCGACGAATACGCCATGGGCCTGATTTCGGCAAGAATCGACAGTGATTTAATGAAAGCTTCATCCTGGACAAAGGCTCAGGAGCCTGTCTTCAAAACCTCGGAACGGAATGGCGCATTTGGCCCCGGTCATGGCTGTGTTTTCCACACTGAAAGCGGGCAAACGTGGCTGCTCTATCACGCTAATCCCGGCCCGAACAAAGGCTGCGAAGATGAACGTACCCCGCGCCTCCAGCGTATTCGCTGGCACCGAAACGGTATGCCCAATTTCGGCGTTCCAGCGGCGGAGGAAATGGAGATGGAACGGCCGGTGTAGGTTATGGTTGGATGCTGGTCCCCCGGCGTTTTGCTTTCGCGTGGTCCTTCGACTAGGCGTCCCCGACAGGCTCAGGGTGACAACACACATCTAAACGTTCATGACGAACTTGAGTGGAATTGTCACCCTGAGCCTGTCGGGGACGCCTAGTCGAAGGGCCACGCGAAAGCAACCTACCTGAAATCTTCCCTAAAACCCTTCCGCCTTGATCTCCTTCTCCGTAATAACCCCGTATTTCTTCACCTTATCGCGAATAGCTTCGGCTTTACCCACAAGCACGAACTGTAGCTTGTCTTTCGGGAAATACTGGTCGATGATCTGCCGGGTTTTGGCCACGGTCAGGCCATCGACGTTTTTCTGGAAATTGTTGATAAACGACTCGTCGAAACCCAGACTGAACATATCTGTCAGCAGATTGGCCAGACTACTCGCCGATTCGTAGCGGGGCGGAAAATCGGCCTTGACGTAATTTTTAGCCGATGTCAGCGTCTTCTCGTCGATACCAGTTCGGTGCAAACTATCAAGCACCTGCAACGCCATATCGATAGCCTGGGTAGTGGTGCTGTTTTTCGTGAAGGTCGAGATGGCGAAAGTGCCGCTCTTCCGGAAGGTGCCGAAGCGGCTGTTAGCGCCGTAGGTTAGGCCCGAGTTTACGCGCAGGGCATCATTGAGCCACGACGTGAACCGACCGCCAAGGATTGTGTTGACCACCGTAACGGGAATAAAGTCGGGGTTGCTCTGCGTGATGCCTTTACCGCCGATCAAAAAGGTGGTTTCGCGGGCATCATCTTTATTGATCAGCAACACGCGGTTTCTATCAAACGCAACCGTTGGCTCCGCCAAAACGGGCGACGTAGCCGCGGCCGTTTTCCAGCCACCAAATAAATCAGTGATGCGCTTTTTCATAGCCGCCGTGTTGAAATCGCCAACAATGGCAATGGCCGCCCGGTCGGTGGTGAAGTTCTTCTGGTAAAACTGCCGCGCATCAGCCGCCGAAATGGCCGAAACAGACGCGGGCGTACCCGTCAGCGGATTGGCGTAGGGATGCGCGCCATACACAAACGTGTTGAAATACGACCCAATCACACCACGTGGTGTTTCTTTTTGCTGGGTCAACTGAAGCAGTTGCCGCTGTTTGTACTTATCGAACTCGGTCTGATCGAAGGTTGGCTTCGTAAGCACATCCTGGATAATATCAAACAGTAAATCCTGGTCTTTAACGGCGAAGGAAGCGGTCATTTTAGCCACTTCTTTTCCCCCATACGTTTCCACGCTGGCCCCTACATACTCGATCTTTTCTTCGAGCTGCGACTTCGTGTATTTCGAACTGCCGAACAGCAACGCCTGAGCCGTCATGTTGGCCAGTCCGTAGCGACTACCATCTTGCACAGCGCCCGCATCGAACACCGCCGATATATTGATCAGCGGCACTTCATGCTGTTCCATCAGGTAAACCGTCAAGCCATTCTTCAGCTTGAACTTCTGGTAAGGTGGTACTTTAAACGTCTGCGCCAGCGACGTACCTGTTGCCACTAGGGCAATGATAAACGTGAATAAATATTTCATATGATGTGGGATTTTGGATCTCGGATGTTGGATTTGCTCCGCTGAGGAACAGTCACGAAATTCAGCGGAGTAAATCCAACATCCGAGATCCAAAATCCTTCTAGTTGTTCTTAGCTGGGTTTGGTTTGGGCTCTGGCAATAGGTAGCCCACGGTGCGGTTGCGCTCAGTCAGGTACGTTCGGGCCACGCGCTGCACGTCTTCTTTGGTCACCTTTTCGTAGAGCGAAGGCGCTTCGTAGAGCTTCTTGTAATCGCCGAAATACAGTTCATACGTACCCAGCGAATTAGCTTTTCCGTTGATGGATTCCATGGTTCGGTAAAATTCCATCAACTTCTGGTTCTTCAACTTCTGCAGTTCCACGTCCGTAATACCCTCGTTGATCACCTTGTCGATCTGACGTAACACTGCCTGCTCCAACTGCGGAGCCGTAACACCGCTGGCGGCAATGGCATAGATCGAAAACAGGCTTGGATCGAACGACATGTCGGCATTGGTAAACACCCGCGATGAAATGGTCGAATCGAGCACCAGCGACTTCACCAGCCGCGATGAGTTGCCCGAACTCAACACGCCGCTGAGCAGATCAATGGCGTAATAGTCAGGGTGGCGGGAAGCGGGGGTGTGGTAGGCCAGCAAAATGTTGGGCGTGGCTATGTCTTTGTAGGTCGTGGCACGTCGTTCGCCGTTCTGGGGCGGCTCTACCGTGCGGAGGCTGTCGGGTAGTTTCTGCGCAGGAATTGGCTCGATATACTGCTCAGCCATTTTCTTAACCTGCGCGGCCGTTACGTCGCCAACTACCACTGCCACAGCATTATTGGGCGAGTAATACGTTTTGAAGTACTTCTCCAGATCGGCCTGCGTCCACTTTTTAATGTCCGACTCGAAACCAATAACCGGAAACATGTACGGGTGCTCCACAAACGCCACCGACTGCACCAGTTCACTCAGCACACGGTAGTTGCTGTTTTCCAGTCCGGTACTACGTTCCGACAAGACCACGCCGCGCTCACTTTCCACCATTTTCGGATCAATCGCCAGATCGCGAATCCGATCGGCTTCAAGGTCGAAGATCGTTTCGAGGGCACCGCTCTGAAACCAGTCGGTGTAGACCGTCGTGTTTTCGGTGGTGTACGCGTTGTTCGACCCACCGTTGGCTTCCATCACCCGGTCGAACTGCTTGGGACCGTATTTTTTGGCCCCGTTGAACATCATGTGTTCAAAAAAGTGCGACAAGCCCGTGATGCCGTGCACTTCGTTGCGCGAGCCGACTTTCCAGAATGAATAGAAATTCGCGTTGGGAATCGAATGGTCTTCCAGGACCATGAATTTCATGCCGTTCTTAAGCGTGAACGTCTGTACGTCTTCTGCTTTGGGCTTATTCTGAGCCAGCACAACGCCCGCCGAGAGCGTCAGCGCCGTCAGCAGCCCTATTCCTTTGTTCATGAGGTGACTTTAGTTTGGCGAAAACCTAAAACTACTGCCCGAATAGCGCATGAACAACGCCTGTGTGAAGTACGGTAGCTTTAGGTTACGACTGGTGGGGAAGATGCTGTTCAGGATATTTTATCTTGAACTTGCTAACCGCGCGTTTGTAACGCGTCTGAAGCGAACGAATACGTATTACCTCTCGCATTAGATGCGCGTTACAAACGCGCGGTTAGTAGGTTCAGGATAAAATATCCTGAACAGCCTTATGCCAACCAACGCTCCCACTCCATGCGCTCCTGCGCCCGGCCGACCCATTCGAGCACGACAAGCCCGGCATCATCGTAGCTCATGCGCAGACCGATGAACGCCAGGTAATTGTTCAGTAACGATTCAATGGGTACGTTGCCGGTAATGCAGGTGTCGAAATACCAATCGAGGGGTTCGTCGGCTACTTGGGCGGCGATGGCGCGGTAATCGTCGTAGGTGTAGCCGCGTGCGGGTTGGCCGTTTTCCGTAGCGCCAAAGCGTTGCCAGAGCAGCCGCATCACATCGTCGAGTGAGCGTTCGTGGTCGAATTTCCGGCGAAGATGCAAGTCGAGGATCAGCGAGGCGATGGCGCCTTTGTGGTAAACCGATACCTTCCGATCAGGAATACCCCGAACGTACCCATCAAGCCACAGATCCCATGACGATTCGATCAGCGAAAGCGACGCGCGACCAGCCTGCTCGAAGTGGCGTTTCAGAATCACCAGCAACTCTTTCAGGTACGCCGCGTCATCGAACACGCCCGACCGACGGAGCATTAAATCGCCATAATACGTCGTGATACCCTCAGCCACGAAGCAGGTGGTGAAGTAATTTTCGCGGGTGAAATCGTAAGGCGTCAACTCAGCCGGACGAATGCGGCAGATATTCCAGGCATGAAACAGTTCGTGCGATGCTACGCCCAGCAGATCGGTATATAGGCCCGCTCCTTCGACAGTGACGCCATCGGCGGCCAATCCTTCCAGTTCAGGGCCAAGCACCAGCACCGTACTATTTCGATGCTCAACGCCGTGGTAATATGGAACCGGCAGAACGAGGGTCAGAAAATGGTACTCAGCTTCAGGAAAATCGCCAAATAGCTTGATCTGCGCTTCGGTGAAGCGGGTAAAATCAGCCGTGATTTGAGCCGGGTCAAAGGCAGGTGGCATCCGGTAATTCCAGCCCTGCACCCAGACCATCACGGCCACATTCTGAACAGTGTAGCGAACGGCCTGCAACGTACCTGACGCAATCAACGGGCTATCGACCAGCGCATAGTAGTCATTGGCGATTAGTGTTTTACTGTCTCGCTGAGGAAGTCCACACGCAATTTGCCAGCCGTCGGGAATATCGAGGGTAAGCGTACAGGCTTCGTGTAACCGACCCTCGGCGTACAGACACAGGTTTACCGGATTGATATACCAGAAGTGCGACGAATCGGCGTAGCTGCTACCCGCATCGAGCTTATGATCGCCCGCCACCAAACCGAAATAATCGTATCGTACCTGCACCGACGTAGCGCCGTTGACCTGCACCTCCCAGCGATCTTTCGTCACTTTCCGGTACGTCAACGGCTTATCGTTCTGATCAAAAACGGCAAACGCCCGGATGTTCTTCGCAAAATGCTGCAGTTCATACCGACCTGGCCGCCAGGCAGGCAACTGAAGAGCAAGCGTGTCGCCTGTCACCTCATCGATGCGACAGGTAACACTGATATAATGACTGCCCGGTTCGGCAACGGAGAGAGTGTAGTACAAAGTTAGTTTTGAGTTTGATGTTTAGGGTTTGACGCTACGTTGCAAAGGCAAAGCTACCTACAAGTTTTCATTCATCTCGGGAATCAAACTATGACGTAACGTAGCCGCAACCTCAAACCCTAAACATCAAACCCTAAACCTATTTTTTAGTCCAGATCAATATAATACGGTTCGTTGTCCATCTCTTCGCGGGCTTCTTCGGCGGCTTCGAACTGGGCCTGTTCTGGTGCCGCAAGAGCTGGCTGAGGCTGTTGCGCCTGCACCCGTTGCACAAACACACCGGCACTCACCAGTGCCAACGTACCTGCTACTGCCGCTATGGCATCGTTTCGGCCAGCCTGCTTAGCCGCCACGCCGGTAAAACCAGCCACAAAGGGTAACAAGTAATAGGGATCATTCAACTTTTTCGAGACCGTGACGCCAATGCCCCCCAGCACACCGAGCAGACCAACGGCAAATGGCACAGCCCGCTCGCGACTCACCCGATAACCAGCTTCGATAAGCAGATTCGTAGTTGCTACACCCGTCGCCACCGTAATCCAGCCCGCGTAAATGCCCGTTGCCCGATGGAACGTCTTTTCTGGCTGTGGCACCTCAGGCGTTTGTCCAACACCCAGTGCGTTGTGTAATGCCAGCACCGTGGGCAACGTACCCAGCGTAATGGCATTGGCTGCTACCCGCGCCCCTTTTTCGCCGCGCGAGAAGAAAACCCCGAACAGGCCGTTCAGCAGGTAATTGGCAACCAGCCAGGGAGCGGCTTTTTCGTAACGTGGATTGTCGACCTGCGAGGGCAATGCCTGATGAATGGCCAGGCCCAACGTACCTGTGTAGATGACCGGCCAAACAATACCAAACGTTTCATTGGCGGGAGTTATCAGGTTCGTTTCCAACTCGTCCTGAAACTCGGGAACAACCTCGGTGCGGCGCTTTTTATTTCGTGGCCCTGCGAAGAAGTACGTACCCACAACACTACCAAGAACTAGTACGGCCGTAGCAATGCGGCTGATTTTTGTATTTTCCATACACGTTGATTGAGCGATTTGCCTTTAAAACTGGCTCTCTTATGTGCTTGTTTGAAGAAAAAGGAGCTATAACACAGAGTTACACAGAGGTGCCACAGAGATACACGGAGTTTTTTCTCTAAACTGAGACTAATTCTCTGTGTAACTCCGTGTTATAACTCCTTTTTCTATTGTAAAGACTCGGTCAGCTGGCGCCGAGTAAACGCATAATTTCTTAGTCTGCCAACCTAAATCAGCTAGCGTGTATGTTTCTTGATGGACGTAAGGCAATAACACTTTCTTAATGTTACTTCGCACAGAAAGCCATCTTACGTATTTAATGGTTAAAGTTGCAGTGATAAAGATGGTACGCGGATTAAAGTGATTTAATCCGCGTACCTATCACCTCTGAACCCTATGAAAATCAATAAACTGCTTGTTGCCAATCGAGGCGAAATTGCCCTTCGTGTGATGCGTACCGCCCGTGAGATGGGCATTAAAACCGTAGCCATTTACTCCGAAGCCGACCGGAACGCACTACACGTTCGCTATGCCGACGAAGCTGTTTGTGTGGGACCTGCCCCCTCAGCTCAGTCATATTTGCGGGGCGACGCCATTATCGAGATCTGTCGTAAACTGGGGGTAGATGCCATTCATCCCGGTTACGGCTTTCTGTCAGAAAACGCCAATTTTGCCCGTCAGGTACGTGAGGCAGGCTTGATTTTTATCGGTCCTTCGCCCGAAAGCATCGAAGTAATGGGCAGTAAACTGGCGGCAAAAGCGGCGGTTTCAGGCTACAATATCCCAATGGTACCTGGCACGCCCGACGCCATTACCGACCGTGAAGAAGCCAAAGTTATTTCGGCCAAAATCGGTTACCCAATTTTGATCAAAGCCAGCGCGGGCGGCGGCGGAAAAGGCATGCGCGTAGTCGAAAAAGACGCCGATTTCGACGAGCAGATGGACCGCGCCGTGAGCGAAGCCATTTCGTCGTTCGGCGATGGGTCGGTGTTTATCGAGAAGTACGTCACCTCTCCCCGGCACGTTGAGATTCAGGTGCTCGGCGATCAGCATGGCAACATCATTCACCTCTTCGAGCGCGAATGTTCGGTACAGCGTCGGCACCAGAAAGTAGTGGAAGAAGCTCCTTCGGCTATTCTGACGCCCGAAATTCGGGAGGCAATGGGCCAGGCGGCAGTGGATGTGGCACGGGCCTGTGGCTACTACGGAGCCGGTACGGTCGAGTTCATCGTCGATGCCGATCTGAATTTCTACTTCCTCGAAATGAACACCCGCCTTCAGGTTGAACACCCTGTTTCTGAACTGATTACCGGCGTTGATCTGGTAGAACAGATGATCTACGTTGCGGAAGGCAAAGCGCTGACGATTAAACAGGAAGACCTGAAAATAAAGGGACACGCAGTAGAGGTACGTGTATACGCCGAAGACCCCGCCAACAACTTCCTGCCCGACGTGGGTACGTTGGAAACCTACGTTCGTCCCCAAGGCAACGGCGTGCGGGTTGATGATGGCTTTGAGCAAGGCATGGCCATCCCGATTTATTACGACCCGATGATTGCTAAACTGATCACCTACGGCAACGACCGCGAAGCGGCCATTCAGAAGATGATCCGGGCCATCGACGAATACCAAATTACGGGCGTACAGACCACATTACCGTTCTGCAAATTCGTGATGGAACACGACGCCTTCCGCTCCGGCCAATTCGATACCGGTTTCGTAGCGAATTACTTCACCCCCGACGTGCTGAAGACCGAAGCGGATCAGCAGGAAACCGAACTGGCCGCCGTTCTGGCAGCTTACCTGCTGGACACACAGAAGCCGAAAGCCGCTGCCACACAAACCGTAACAGCACCCTCGAAAAGCCGCTGGCGGGAAAGGCGAATGGGGTAGTTGGTTAATTGATGCTTTTTGCTGTAAGCTTTTGCTATGGGCCCTTCGACTAGACGTCCCCGACAGGCTCAGGGTCTAGAGCAAAAAGCTTACAGCAAAACCAATCACTCTACCTTGCTGAACAGGTTGTTCAGCGACTCAGCAAGCGTGGGATGTGCGATAATAGCGTCGCGGAGGCGGGTGTATGTTAGCTTGCCCATCATCGCAATTTCAAGCATCGACATGACTTCGCCGCCTTCCATCCCCAGAATGGCCGCGCCAATGATCTGATCAGTATCGGCATCGATGATTACTTTCATCAATCCCTGAGTACGTTCCACTTCAATGGCGCGGGCCACACTACTCATCGGCATCGTTGCAATTTTAATCGCCCTCCCCTCCTCTCGGGCCTCCTGCTCGCTGAGGCCAATACGGCCGAGTTGCGGGTCGGTAAAGACCGTGTACGGAACGGGTCGACCAGCAATTGATGCGTTGCCATCTTCCAGCAAATTCTGGTTCACCACCCGGTAATCGTCGTACGAAATGTGCGTAAAGGCCGGACCACCTTTAATGTCGCCCAGCGCGTAAATGCCCGGCTGACTGGTTTCCAGGCGATCATTTACCTCAATGAAACCCTTTTCGTCGGTCCTCACACCAGCGGCTTCCAGATTTAGCGTGGCGGTGTTGGGTATTGTGCCGGTAACGACGAGCAAATGCGTTCCTGTCAACTGAGTTGAACCATCGTCTGTTTTCAGCGATAGCGTAACGCCCCCGTCTGCCGATTTACTGACTTGGTCGATACTGGTGTTGGTCAACACTTGAATACCTTCATCGGTCAGTATTTTCGTCAGCTCATCAATAACGTCCTTGTCTTCACGCGACAGCAGTTGATCACCCCGTTCAATAATCGTAACATCACTACCAAAGCGCCGGAACATCTGGCTGAACTCGACACCAATGTAGCCTCCGCCCAAAATCAGCAGATGCTTTGGCAATTCAGGTACGTCCATCAGCGTGGTCGAGGTAAACCAGTTAACGGTATCAAGCCCCGGCAGGTCCGGTTTTTGGGGATGCGTGCCGCAGTCGATAAAAATATGGTCGGCTGTTAGCCTTCGTTCTCCTCCATCGTTCAGCGACACCAATACCTGTTTCGTTCCGACAAACCGGGCTTCACCGCCGATAAACGTCAGGTTTTCGGTCTCGGCAAACTGCTTCTCGATACTCTCCCGAAACTGCTCGACGATCTTATTTTTTCGGTCAATAACCGCCTTGAAATCAATCTGTACGTCACCCGTTTTTACGCCATAATCGGCGGCGCGGCGGGCATCGAAAGCTGCTTGTGCTGAAGCGATCAGGGTTTTAGTGGGCGTACAACCGTAGTTGATGCAGGTGCCACCCACGTGGCTGCGTTCAATCATGGCGGTACGCCAGCCTTTTTTAGCCAGCGCCGCTGCCAGTGGTTTACCAGCTTGTCCGGCACCAATAATCAGGGCGTCGAACTGTTCGAAAGACATGTCGTTCATGAAGTTTATCGAGAAAAGTCAGGTACGGCCTGCCCCGCACCGGCGGGGTTACCGCTGGCATCAGGCCAGGCGGGTGGTGAGTTTAATGTCGTTAACAATAGACCAGCCAACACCGGCAACGAGCGCGTCTTCGGCAATGGCCCCAACGGCATCGGGCAGGCCCAGGTCATGATCGAGCCAACGGCGCAGGTTGAAGAATAGCAACGTACCTGCCACGGCACCCAGTCCACCCAAAACGGCTCCAATTGGCATGGGTTGTCCTTCGACCTCACTCACCACAGCCCCACAGGCGGCACCGATACCCACGCGGGCAACGAATTGCGACGGGGTGGTGCGGTTGGGAGCCGATGGTAGTTTATCACCAATAATTTCGCCACCTGCTAGTGCTTTGAATACCTTCGCTGTAGTGGGTTGAGCCAGGTAATGAAGTGGACTTTGAGGATGAAGCGTTGGAATGGCTTGCGAAAGCCGGTGGCTTAGCAGCGCGGGGGCCGACATGGCGCGCATTCCCGCAATAAAACCCAGTTGGAAAGACCGGAGATAAGACTTGTTCATAACGTTGCTGAGTAGGTAAACTACGACCAGTTTGGCTGGCTTACACGTACCCAACCGGCAGTTGCTGGAATGGTTAAAAAACGTAATTACCCGGCATGATCTCTCATTTCCCGTACCCATTTTATATACGCAAAAAGCCCGTTCAGCATGGCTAAACGAGCTTTTTGCGTATTACTATTTAGATTATCTATTTGGCCGAAACAATTTCTACATCGAACGCCAGCGGTGAATAGGGCGGAATAGTTACCACTCCGTTTGCATCACGGCGGACGTTGGCGCCGTACCCCAGCGTTGAAGGGAACACGAGTATTGCTTTCTCACCTACTTTCAATGATTTGAGCCCCGCTTCAAAGCCAGGTACCACACTACCACGGCCAAGCGGCACATCTATCGTTCCGGTATCAAATCCTTTGGTTGCCCGCAACAGTCGACCCGTATACTTTACCGTTACCGATTGGCCATCAATCAGGGCCGCACCGGTTGGTACAGCGCTTGTTTTAATCACACGTAGACCGGTGGTCTGCTTGTCAGAGACGGTGTATTTTCCCCGTTCAATGAAGCTCTCGATTTGTTGATCTTCTGAACGGGCCCGAATAAGGGTTACATCAAACCGGACGGGCGTATTAGCAGGTAATTTACCATCAACAGCCTCGGCATTCCCAAACCCGGCATACGACGGAATCAGAAAAATAGCCTTTTCTCCTTCGCGCACTTTGGCGAAACCTGCTTCCAGGCCGGGCAACATGGCACCTAGTCCATAAGGAAAGAAAATAGACGTATCGCGAGCGGCCACGTCGATCACAGTACCATCGAGTTTCGAGATAGTGTAGTTAAACTCCAGTTCGTCGGCTAATGTAGGCAGTTTACCCGTCGGGTTAGCTTGCGTGATAGCGTAACGAACACCGTATTCGATAGTGGTTACGGCCAGATTCTGCGCCTTGGCATAGATACCTATAGCTGTAGTATCTCTAACAAAATTATCCTGCGTAGGATCCACGTAGGTATCCTTACAGGCTGTGAAAGTGGTCGCTATTGTTGCGGCAGCGATGAACGCCAGACTCAGTTTACGCATTGGTTGTGAGTTAATGCCGGAGGATCGACATCCTTGTTGACTATATACTAGTACCCCTTTTTTAAGAAGAACGTTGGAAGCGGTGTTAAAAATTTACACTTTCTCCATTTTTTAATGCCCGGAAGCGTTCCAGATCAATGCGTTGAGCACTCAATGCTTTTTTCAGATCGGTCACCGGCTCCCCTTCACCATCATCGGCCAGCGGAAACGTACCGAAGTGAATGGCTACACTCTGCTCAGACAATACATCCTGATGAATCAGCACCGCCTCGGCCGGATTGACGTGTACGGGCGCCATAAACCAGTTAGGTTTGTAGGCTCCAATCGGAATAAGGGCCAGCCGAATCGGGCCAAACTGACTACCGATTGCCTTAAAATGTGGTCCATATCCCGAATCGCCTGCAAAATACAGTTTCCCAACGGCTTTATTGTCGATAACGTACCCAGCCCAGAGCGTAGCGTCGCGGTCGAACATGCCCCGACCCGAGAAATGTTGCGCTGGTACGCAATGCACCGTAGTCTGCTCGTTGACCGAAACCGACTGCTGCCAGTCCATCTCGGTGACGTTGGTTACGCCTTCCTGCTCCAGAAAGGCCTTTACACCTAACGGGCAAATAATGCGCGGATTATCGCGGGCGGCCAACTTCTTCACCGTCCCGATTTCGAGGTGGTCCCAGTGGTTGTGGCTTAGCAACAGCACATCGATTTTGGGTAGATCATCGAACCGAACACCGGGCGGACAGTTACGGGCAGGACCGGCAAACGAGAACGGGCTTACCCTATTTTCGTAGATCGGGTCAGTCAGCACATTCATTCCGTCGAATTGCAACAGCATCGTGGAGTGATTCACGTAGGTCACGCGAACGGGCGACGGCTGAGTCGTATCGGCGTTGGCCGGTATACGGGCATCAGGTACGTTGCCCACGGGATTATTACGGAAATCGGGCCAAGGTTCGCTGATGTCGTGATTGAGTTGCCATTTAATGACATCGCCCAGTCCGCTGGCGGGTGGTGCGCCGGGCGTGAAAAATTTTTTTCCGTCGAAATGGTCCGAAACGGGGCCTTTGTAATGCGGGGCCGAGATAAGATAGCCGATCAGGAGGGCTACCAGAAAAAATACAACCAGAACGACCACGAGGCCAATCAGTATCTTTGAGAGCATAATGCACGGAGAGACGCCGTCAGTGGCGTCTTTTGTATCAACAAGATGGAACAGTTACACGACGCACCCAAATTCAAATTCTGGAAAAAACAGCTCGAACTCAACGGCTTGACAGTCCACAAAATTAGCGATCATTTCATCCGTCGCCGCCATAACGGCGAAGTTCTCTTCGCTATGCTGACGGTAGACGCCGACACTCCCGAAGGCGATAAAATTCCGCCAGTCTGTTTTCTGAAAGGTCACGCTGCATCAGTACTCGTTTGTTTGATCGATGAGAAGACCGGTGAAAAATTCGTGGTTCTTGTTCGGCAGCGTCGCATCTCCGATGGCTCACAAACCTACGAGCACCCCGCCGGCATGGTCGACGTTGACGATGACCCAACCGATACGGCTGCCCGTGAAGTAGGCGAAGAAATCGGCCTCAGCATCACGCCCGACGAGTTAACAAAGCTCAATCCAAGGTTATGGTACCCCAGCACCGGCACCAGTGATGAGGCCATGCATTACTATTTTGTAGAGAAAACCATGTCGCGTGATGAGATCATGCGATTTCACCTCCAGAGGATGGACAGTGAGTCTGAGCTAGAGCGCATTACCTCGGTGATCACCACCATTCCGGAGGCTCATAAACTGGTCAATAACGTCAACGGTCTGCTGATCCACTTCCTGTATCTGCAAAAGATAGGCGACTACGAGACCATGAAGTTATTGTAACACGGTCTTCAGCCCGTACGGGTTGCCCCCAACTGTACGTGCTAAAGCCCGTGTTACACCTTTTTGCAAATTCTAGTTGCACAAAACCCATTGAAACAGCTATCTTTGCACTCCCAAAGCAGGTCAACCGGCCGTTTGGGCATGTATCTGCTTCCGTAGTTCAATGGATAGAATTTCGGTTTCCGGTACCGACGATAGGGGTTCGAATCCCTTCGGGAGCACATTTTACTTATTAAGCCGGATACGGTTGAATACAAAAACGCTAACTTTCAACGAGTTAGCGTTTTTTGTTTGTTGTACTTTACTGAAAAGGATTGTCCCTACCCCCCTTTGGTGAGCCAGTTTTGACTGAAGTTTAAGCCGCCTGTGAGCCACCCCCAATTTCTGGCTCTTACGCACTTTGTGTGGTTTATCGTTCGGTGAGCGAATACGTCCCTATTCCTTAGCAGGTTATCACACAAAGTGCGTAAGAGCCAGTTTACAGGGAGGAGGTCACGATTGAAACGGTGGATCTTCATGGAGTGCATACAGTGCATATGGCAACCTCCAGCCACTCCTAACTCTTTCTATCTCTCAGGCCGGGAAACGCTGATCAGGTCGCAGAGATCTTATAGAAACAGGCCACAGTTTGCCCGTTCAGCACCACCAGCCGGTTTTAAATTCACAGTAGGTCACAGGGAAACAGACTAGAAATCGGCTGATTTTGCAACATGTAAAAAGGCGCGTACTCGAGAGGCCTACCTCAACTCATGCTGGCAAGTATACACTAAAGGTAGCTCCCTGCCCAGGTTGACTGGTGGCGGTAATCAGTCCACCGTGGTAATTTACAACCCGTTGGCAGATAGCCAGCCCAATGCCCGTGCCAGCAAATTCTTTTTTCCCGTGAAGTCGTTGAAAGACCTGAAAGATGCGGTCCAGGTATTTTTCGTCAAACCCCACCCCGTTATCGCTTATATCAATGCGGTGGTAAGCTTCCGGGTGGCGGGCTGTTTTCAGCAGAGGTGGTAGCTGCGAATAGGGGATGCGCTGCGTACGAATAGTTATATGTGGAGTGGAAGGTTCTCCAGCAGAATTAACACGACTAAATTTGAGGGCATTGTTGATTAAATTCTGAAAGAGCTGACCCAATTGAAGGGCGTCTCCCATCACCACAGGCAGCGGGTCAGCATCAATAACCGCATGACTCTCACTAATAATCAGTTCCAGATCAATTAACGTTTGAGCCAGTATGTCATCCAGTGATATGCTCATGACCACCTGCTCACGGGTGGATATGCGGGAGTATATTAGCAAATCCCGAATCAGGTTAGACATACGGACCGCTGCCAGCTGCATACGGTCTATATAATTATTTTCCTGCTTAGAGTTACTGGCGTACTCGGTTTTCAACAAGGCCCCAAATTGTTGAATCTTGCGGAGTGGCTCCTGTAAATCGTGAGAAGCTACGTAGGCGAACTGCTGAAGGTTATCGTTGGTCCGCTTCAAATCTTCATTCGCTTCTGCTAACTCGCGGGTACGTTGCGCCACCCGTATCTCTAACTCTTCCGACAATAACCGATAGCGTTGTTCGCTTTCCCGCAAAGCCATGACTTGCGCCGTAACATTGTTCGCTGTGTTGATGAGACCGAAAATAGTCCCATCCTGAGCATAGACAGGGTTACAGGAAAAACTAAACCAAGATTCCTGCCACTGCCCATCGATCATAATTTGCTCCACCGCACTATCGTTGTGGTATGGTTCTCCCGTGTCATATACTCGCTGCAGCAACTCGACAAACGGCTGTCCCGCTAGCTGTGGCATTACCTGTTGAAGCGGTTGGCCCATCACCGACTCATCTTTACCCCAAATTTTTAGCATGGGCGCATTGACCGTGTCAATGACAATGTCTCTGCCTACGAAAAAAACGGTGGCAGTAGGCGAATTGACGACCAGACTACGGAAACGGGCTTTGCTAATCTCCAGTTGCTGCCGTGTTCGCACCTGCGCGGTGATGTCCCGAACCACCCCCGATAGACGATAGGCCGACCCCAGAATATCGACGTAGGCTCGTCCCTGAGCGTGCAACCAACGGGGAGATTCGATTAGCGGGCCTCCAATGACCCGAAACTGTACATCATAATGGCCTGTGGACGACAGATTGATTGCCGACTGAACCTCTTTTTCGACCCGTGACCGATCCGCCTCATCGACCAGCATCAGCATTTGTTGGTAAGTAACTACGGCTTGTCCTTCATAGCCAAATAACTCCCGGCAGCGCTCATCCCACCATAGCTGTTGCTGGTTGATATCGAGATTCCAAGTCCCTACCTGTGCGGCCTGAATGGCATAGTGTAAACGTTCCTGCTCAGCCTGAATACCTGACCAGAAGGGAAAATCAGTGGATTGATCGGTCATAAAGTGACTTGGCTCAAGTTTATGTAACATAAACCTGGCAATTATTTTAATCAATAGCAGGCGCTAACCAGTAGCCACACGTACAATGAACATGACTAGCTTATCCGACGACGGCTATTTAAGTCAAAAAAACCTTTGAGCATTCTTACTACTACTGGTTGATCGGCATCCAAAAAAGGTTCAATCTGTGGATCAACAGGTATGATATCTCGTACTTCTTCGTACTGCTGGGTAGTTAATGTCTCATAACCCATGTACCATTTATCAAACGACCGTGTGTTTATTGGTTGATTGATAACCGTTCGAACATCGGTGTGGCGAGGATCCGCCCGAATACTTTCATACAGGTTTTCAACTTCCTCTTGCGGGCCTTCGAGTACCTGCACAATACGGCCATTGATATAGAGCAGCACCCCTGTAATGTTTAGCCGGGCATTCTTTTCCCGGCTAAAATTGACAATCTCAACAATGATATGTTCAGTGGTGGTACTTACGGCAGAACTGAAGTAGGTCAGGCAATAATCCATTGATAAATGATTGGTATGGGAATCTCTTGATAGTTTACAGGGTGTTACTTCACTTGTGAAGTAGAAACGTGGCAAAAATAAGAGGTGATTTCTCTAAGATATTTTTCCTGAAAGGAGTTGACCAACTTAGTACCATATTACAAGTGCACAAAGTTCACTGACCTTATTTGAATAACTTGTGTACATGGCGATCACTCTACTACAGGGATGGATAATCTGATTATATGGGATTCAATTTTCAACGAACAGCCTGAACACTAAAGCAATGAAAGGCTTAGAAACAACCCACCCGGCCAGAGCGAACCAAGATGAGCCTACCAGCATTCTGGAACACCATTGACAATGGTGTTCCAGAATGCTGATAGTAGTTTATGAGAGGATGACATGGTAACTGTTGTCGCTCAGGTCGCCTACCGTGCCAATGTCGCCCGACAAGGTGGTTGAGGAAGGCATGCCTGTACGGGCACTAGCGTTACTCTCACTGCCTGGGGTACCATTGAGGCCTCCTAGCCTCATAATACGGCTAAGCCCTCCTTGAGGGTAAATGAAGCCGTACGGGGATTAGTCAGCGTAGCCGTACTAGGCTTACAGGTTCCTCCCGCGATCCAAACCTGATCGCCCGCCTCCGAAGCGTTGATCATCGCTTGCAAGTCCCCCGAGGCATTAGCCCGGGATGTACCAGCCCCGGTGCCGCCCGCTTTGACATAATGAATCACTGCCGCGGCGGGGGCCATTTGTCGCGCCGAAGATAGCCGTTGAGCGTGGGCTGGAGCAGTGGGCAGGATTAGTGTCTCAGGGTTAACTAATCCGTTTTGTGCCTACGCCTGAGTAGCCAGGAGCGAAACAAAAAGCGCTAACTCTTAACGGGTTAGCGCTTTTTTATAGTATCAAAAATACACAACAACTACATGCTGACCTTCTTTTTATAGAGTCGGGTAAATCCGGAGGTATGATTATACCCTAGCTTGTAAGCTATTTGGGTCAACGTATACTGACCAGACTGAAGCAATTTTCGAGCATACGCCAGCTTCTTCTCCAGAATATACTGGTGGGGGCTTTGGCCATAGGCTTCCTGAAATAGTCGTTTGAACTTACTCTCGCTCATACCGGCCATATTGGCCATTTCTTTTACCGTCAACACCGGATTCTGAAAGTTCAGCGCTACAGCCTCTCCTATATCCAATACTTTCTTGAGCTCACTACCCTGGTTGTTTTGGCTGACTTCCTCTTGTACTACGGTCGTAAAATCGGTCAACAACCGGTAGAGCAGATCAAGCGTATAGGTATGGACTACTATATTCTTGTAAATATTGCGGTGAAACTGTTTCTGAAACAGCCTGTGTTTACTAAGAATGAAATTTCCTGTTCGCTGCCACTCACCAATCGTTTTCTGGATGAGTACCTCAAGCGGTATTGTCCCTCCTGGAGCCTGTTCACTGAGCCATATTGTATTTATCAACAAGCTGAAGCGGGGACTGTCTGTTGTTTGAATATTAACAGCAACATAGGGCCCACTAACACAGCCACGCGCTGTTGTCAGCAAAGCCGATCTATCGCTGCCCCCTTCGTCTACCAATCCGTAGTATAGATGATCAGAACCAACGGAATACAGCGTGGTCCGGTCTGTTAGGTTTAGTATGTCAGGGCTATCAGCAGACTCCTCCAGTGTGCCGACAATAAAGGCCCAATCAATATGAAACTCAGCTGTGTACATGCTACGGTGTTGACATTCATCAAACCATCAAATACACGACGTCCCCGATGAAGCGCAACAAGATTCAGTAGAATGGTATGTTTTAGGCGGTATCGAGGTGAACAACGGAGAATAGCTACATCTGTTAATATTTCTTAGAGAACCCAGATAATGCTTTTCGATATGTTTTGCCAATTGGCAACGACAGCTGATCCCCGATTTTAACAACCGATTCGCTAATGGCTCTAATTTGCACTTTGTTGACAATATATCGTTTATGAATGCGTAAAAAGCTATCGGCCAACTCGTTTTCTACCAGCGTAACTAATGATTTTTTTAGGGCGTATTTTTTATTCGTTGTAAATATGAGGCTGTAGTTTCCATCAGACTCAATATATAGAATATCATCGAACAGCACTTGTTCCTGTTGACCTCCTGTTCCACTCAGGTAAAGATATTGCTTATCTACAATTGCATATTTTTTAGCACGCTGTTCTTCTTCATAAATACTCAACAGGCTAGAATGTAAGGTAAACATATTAATAGGTTTTCCGACAAACCGAGCATGGGTACGTCGCTGCACCTCATCAAATATAGCTTTATCTTGTGTATTCGAAACAAATAGAATTTTTATCGATCTTTTTTTTAATTCATCGGCTAACTCTAAACCAACGGCTTTATAATTCATGAAAATATCAGCAATAATTATATCCACTTTATTTGTTTCCAGGAACAAAAGCAGTGGCGATAGTCGCTCAAATACACCTACTAATACAAACTGATGTTCTTCAGTAATAGGCTCGGCAAGCATCATTTGTATAGTAAGACTATCGATAGGATTATCTTCTAATAGGGCAATACGAATCGCAGACATAACTATTACACAATGAATGGTAAAACAATGTACTTAGCCAACAAGAAAGGCTATTTAAGTTTACCAGAGAGCAGTAAAGCCGTTTTGGCAAAATAAAAAACTGTTTGGCAATTTCTAGTATACATAAAATCTACCTGAGAACACAAATACTGGTTTACCCTTCTCTATTACCCAACAAAAACTTGCAGTTTTAATATATGAAAGTATGTATAATTACCTGTATACTTGTACCCTTCTACCGTAATGACACGACTTTATCATGAAATTGACTTCCTTAACCTGCATACTTCTCTGTGGGGTGTACGCAGCCTTAGCCCAGCCTAAGCAATACGCTTCTTTTCGAGACTATTTTGTCGTAAATATGAACCCTGACAGCCTTCAGGAGAAAATATATGCTCAGAAGCGTGATCAAACACGTTATGTGCATGATTTGATATGGCTGGAATACAGTCGCTACAAGGTTTCGGATAATTTCGGGAATGACCTGGTCACTATTCAGAAAATGACAAGTCAGCAACGCTTTGGAATCGGTGCGGCCATGTATAACTACTTAATGGGGCTACGCTATAAGTCAGAAGATGCGCCTAAAGCACTTGTACACTTTCAAAAAGCACTGACTTATTTCGACCGCACTAAGGATACGTCTGGCCTGGCTCACTGCCATTTGGCGTTGATGCGATTGAATATAGACAATTACAATGAACGTATCGGAGATAGTAAAGAAGCAAAATTTCATTACGATCGTGTTGTGACTTTAGTACAACAATCTACCGACAAGCGAAACGAGATAAGCCTACTACCCAGGTATTTAACGGAACATGATCTTTTTTATAAGGAGATGTCACTCTCTGATCTAGCAAAAGAATATTTACGAATAATTAATCTCATTAAGCAATATCCAGAAATGAGATTTATGTTAAAAGATATTTACCTCAATCTTAGTTTTTTTTATCTTGTCAATAAAGATTATAAAACAGCAATTGAAAAGCTTAAACTATCACTCTATAATTCATCTCATTGCAGTGAATATAATCAGATTACAATATACTCCAACTTAGCCTCAGCATCTGAAGGTTTAGGCGACTATATAGCTACGGAAAAATATTTAAGAAAAATTCTGTCAGCAAGAAGCTCAACGGTTCATTTTAATGACTACGTATATATTGATGCTAATTATGGCATGGCAATAGCGAGTATTAAAAATAAAAAATTTGAGCAGGTGATACCCTACATAACCGCTTATGATTCGCTTGGCAGAGCCTACACTGAACGGCTAAAGGTACAGGACCTTCTCAAGTTGCAAACCAAATACGAGAGTGAGAAGAAAGAGGCCACGATCAATATGCTGAAAAAAGAGCAATTGCGTACAGATCATCGCAATCAACTTATTCTGGCCGGTTTACTCGTAGCCCTGGTCATCATTGGAGTCATTGGCGTATTAGTTGTTCGACTCCGTAAAACAAATGCTGAGCTCCAAAGCCTTCAATCATCGCGCGATAAGCTATACACCGTTATTGCCCACGACCTGCGCGAGCCCATCAACAGCCTGATGAGTGTGGGTACGTTGCTGCGCCATCTGATCAGAACCAATCAAACTCAGGAGGTAGAAAAAGTAACCCAGCAAATTGATCGGATGGGGCAGCAAACCAGCCTGCTACTCAATAACTTACTGGAGTGGGGAAAATCTAACTATTTTGAAGAGCCATCGCCAGCTCAACAAATTGATGCAACTCCTTTATTACACGAACTCGCTCAGGTGTATCAGGCGCTGGCAGACGCGAAAAGCATCGCCATGACGGTAGCGTTACCAGCTGCTTTCCCGCTAGTAGTCAACCCCAAAGACCTTTCTCTGATTGTAAGAAACCTGCTAGACAATGCGCTTAAATACGCCCCTGGTGGTGGTCATGTGGCACTGACAGCAACCGCCCCACTGGCAGATACGGGGCAGGCTACTATTCAGGTACGTAATAGTGGCGATGGCATTGATCCCGCTAAGCTGGTTTATCTACAGCGGGTATTTGCCGGTAAGCTGACCCCACAGGTGGGCACGCAGGGATTGGGATTAGGTCTGGTATTGATCTCCGATTTTGCGCGAAAAAACGAAGCTACGCTATTGGTCAGTAGCCGTCAGGCAGAAGAAACTACGTTTTCTTTGCTCATACCCTGCTCACTCTCTGTCAGTCGTTGAGTTGGGCGGCCCTACTCAAAAATCTTGCCATCTCGAAATATAAGTATAATTACTAACTGGTATAGAAATTGAGGTGATTGTTCGCCCCCAGATCTGGTAAGCAAATACTACCCAAAACTGGCTGTAGGCAAGCAATTCGTATGGCCATACCCAGCAAGAGACGGTATAGTGCCTGAAAATTCACCAGCAGGCTACAAGCTGCCCAGCGCTTATACGTAAGTATTCTCCTGAAAATAGTCCCCTAAATACCCTCTTTACGTCTTTGCTGTCAATCATCAGTGATTGAACCGCTTATTCATTTACGCACATTGGACGATTCGGCAAAACAAAGGCCGGTTTGGCAAAATGGGTGGATATGCATTTGTGACAACTTCGGACGGATATACCCCATTCTGTTTAACGATCTGTCCTCTCGAACCCTCCCGGGTATCGACGTAACAGCCATTTCAGCAGTATGGGATACTTCTTTATACCACTGTAAATCAACAGTCTACTCAGTTCATTTACAGCAAAACCGTATTCCGAATGAATCTATTTTTATCTGCTGTCATGATCTCTCTAACCAACTTACCAAACCCACCCTCTTCCTTTCGTCGGCCAGACTGTTGGCCTGAAAAGACGTTGGCTGGTGGGTCAACTCGTTTATTCAGACACGGGATGCACATTGGGCTGCTGCTCTTAATTCTACTTTGGGCGGTGGGCGAACTCAGGGCGCAGACTTGTAACGTAACAGACTATCTGTATTTGAATGATGTTACACCGGCAGGTGGGTATGTTCATAAGCTGAAACTGAATACGAACATTACAGCTACCGAAATTTACTCGTCAGGTACAAATCCCTGGTTTCCGGCGGGAGGCATTCTCGACACGCCACACGGACTGGGACAAGACTTGAACGGTAATTTATACATTGGTCAAACGGGGGCTGGCCCCATTGCCAAAATTAAATGCAACGGAACAGTAGTCGATCCTGCTTTTATCAATGACGGCGGCTTCAACATCGTTTCCAGGGATGGGTACCTGTATGTGAATTCAAGTGACGGCCAACAGATTTCGCGGTATGCCCTTTGCGACGGCTCTGCTCAAGGATATATCATACTAGGGGGAACCTTCTCATACAGCGGCGCAACCTTGAAAGACTGGGGGTTAGATATCGGGACAGATGGCACCTTTTATGCAAGTGCCGGCTTCAATTTTACAGATAGGGATAAGAACACGTATCTATATCGTTTCAAGCCTACAGATGCTGACTTCACCAATCACACTGTTTACACAGCCAATAAAAGCACGGGCGTAGGGCTTTCGTTGAAACCGGGTACAGGCCTCAACGGTATCAGCGACCGGAATGAAGTGTGGGGCATTACCCACGATCCTGCGGGGAATATTTATTTGGTAGTTAGAGATTGGGAGAATACATCAGATACAGAGACATGGGTATTGAAGTTTGATAGTAATTTCAATTTAGTTGACTCGATCGTTGAACTAACCAGTAGTGCTACCGGCGGTATTGAAGGGGCCAGAGGTATTGTGTACTATGCCCCCTGGGACCGTCTGCTGATTGCCGGTGGGCCAGACGGTGACTGTGTGGCTAAAATCAGGCCCTCAGATATGACCTACGTGGGTGCATTAGCTGCCAACGAACCCGGCCAAACGCCCAAAACCCTGCGCATTGCCAGTGAAGCTTGTCCAACGGCGGCGGCGTTGACCGTAGACACAACCATGTGTAATGTAAAAGCGGGTGACAAGGTCTTTCTGCAAAACATTATTGGCACCTGCAAAGCACCCATTTGCGGAGGTACCTGGACGGCCAATGCAGGCAATGCGGGCCTCACGTTCAACGAATGTGACCTCAGCTTCACTGTAACAAATGTGGCAATCGGCTGCGGCAAGTTTGTATTAACCAATGTAGGCGGAACTTGCGGCAATTTTACCATTACCGTAAACGTAGACTTCGCCAACGTAACGGCACCGGTCATTGCGGGGAATCAGACGGTTTGTGCCACGTCAGAAATTCCTGCTTCATTCTCTGTTGTTACCCCCGCTACGGGCAGTAATACCCTTAAATACCAGTGGCAAAAAAGCACGACATCCTGCACGGCAGGCTTTAGTAATATAGCGAGTGCTACCGCGAGTACATACACACCAACAGTACTTTCTCAGACAACGTATTACCGGGTTGTGGCCACGGTAGATGGCAGCTGCGCTACGCCTAAGGGCAGTTGCGCTGATACGAGTAACTGCGTGACCGTTACTACCGAAGTGTGCTGCGCCAAACCGGTTGTGAGTGTTACACCAGGTACGTGTAATTCAGCCACCAACCAGTACAGCATTTCGGGCACTATCTCCCTGACAAATGCATCGGCTGGTGTGGCTACGATTACCGACGGCAGCAAGTCGACCACCGTAACTATTACGGCAGGTGCTACCTCCGTGGCCTATTCACTAACGGGCCTGACCTCAGGCAGTGGATCACACACGGTGGTAGCTGCTCTAGCGGGTTGCGGCTCAGGCAACGCCGTTTACACAGCCCCAGCTTCATGTACGGCGGCACCTGGTGTTTGTGCCATCGCCCTCAAACCCACTGTATCGGGTTGCTACTCGGTAACGGGCACGAGCAAAGCTACCGTAAGCGTGGAAGTGTCGTGGAGCAATATCACCGTTAGCCCTACAGATGACGATGACTCCGATGCCATCACTATCACCTTTGCGGGAGTTACCAAAACGATCAACCCAGGACCATACACCTCTGTAGGGGGCAATGGCACCATTGTATCGCCCCAGGTGGTGGCTTTTGAGGTAACTGCCGATGCCTCTACGAAAACAGCTCAAGTGTTTATTGGGACATCCTACGCAACGGCAACCTGTAAAGTCCAGAAAACGGGCATTGTCCTGCCAGCCGCCTGCCCGCCAACGGTTTGTACCACTGGGCAAACAGGCGGTACAGTCTTTAATGACTATAACGCCGATGGTATCAAACAAACGGGTGAAACAACCGGGGTGCCGGGTGTCACGGTAAAAGCATACGACTGCACCGGTACGCTCGTCGGCACTGCCACCACCGATGCGTTCGGCAAATACGCCTTTACGGGATTGACGGCGGCTTCGTACCCGATTCGGGTGGAGTTCAGCAACCTGCCAGCCTATGCGGGCATGGGTACACTGAATGGCGCCGATGGCCGCACCACAGTTCAGTTCATCAATGCCGCCAATTGCGACGTTGATTTAGGTATTCTTGATCCAACCGATTACTGCCAGACCAACCCGAAACTGGTGATTCCCTGCTACGTCAATGGTGACCCATTGTTACCCATTAGCAGCACGGCCTCGGCTGGCAGCAGTGATGCGGTAGTCTCCTTCGACTACAATACGTCTGGCAAGATGGATATGAGCTTGATGGCCCATACTACGGCCTCACAGGTAGGAACGCTTTGGGGAATGGCCTACAATAAGTTCACGAAGAAAATCTTCTCGTCAGCTACCGTTAAACGCCATGCCGGGCTAGGGCCATTGGGCCTGGGCGGTATCTACGTAGCCGATTTCAGCACGGTACCGGCCAACGGGGCGACCTTTACCTACACCAACTTCCTTGATGTGAGCACGATTGGTATCAACGTGGGCACCATTGCCAGCAACAGTGCTCGTGGTTTGGTAGAATCGAAAACCGCACCAAGTGTCGATAACCAAGGCTATTTAGCCATTGGCAAAGTCGGTATTGGTGGCATTGACTTATCGGCAGATGGCAATAAGCTGTATCTGACCAACCTGTTCGACAACAAGCTGTACGAAATTAATATCACCGCTTACAACACGAATGGTACATTGCCTACTGCGGCCAATGTGAAAAGTTACGACATGAGTGCGGGTATCAACTGCACGGGCGGTAACCTGCGCATCTGGGCGGTGAAAGTACATAAAGGCAAAATTTACACCGGTATGGTGTGCGATGCCGGTACATCCCAGAGCAAGTCCGATCTACGGGCGTTTGTCCGGGAGTTGAACGGCACAACGGTCAGCACAGTCTTCGATTTTCCGTTAAGTTATCCTAAAGGCTATAGTGTTCGAACATCCTGGGGCCTGGGTGTGACGGGTTGGTATCCCTGGACAGACGACTGGACCGAAAAGGTTATTCCTGGCCAGGTAGCGGTTGTTCACCCCGAGCCTATTTTCTCTGCCGTTGAGTTTGATATTGACGGGTCTATGGTACTGGCGTTTTCGGATCGAACCGGATTTCAGGCAGGTTTTGGCAATTACAATCCGAACGGAGACGACGGATCAGGGTACAGTGGCTATTTGGGCGGAGATATCCTGAGAGCCTATTCGAACGGGGTATCGTTTGTACTGGAAAATAATGCAAAAGCAGGACCCAACACAGGGTATGGGGTAGATAACAACCAGGGACCTGGTTTTGGGGAATTCTACAACGACAACTGGGTAAATTTCCAAACAGGTACCCAAAGCTTCCATGCCGAAAACGTAAGTGGCGGTCTGGCCCTTCGGCCCGGTAGCGGGGAAGCGATTGTTGGGGTTATGGATCCGTTGGATTATCCGTTAGGTGCCACGGATAACGTGAATACCTACTATCTGAACTCAGGTGGTGTCCGTCATTTAGACAATCAAACGGGTATCGTGGCTGATGCCTATCAGGTATATTCCACGTCGCAAGAGCGCGGTACTTTTTCGAAGGCCGTTGGTTTAGGTGATCTGGTACTCATCTGCGACACGCCAGACTACTTAGAGATTGGTAACCGGCTGTGGGTCGATGAAGATAAAGATGGCATTCAGGATCCCTGCGAGAAAAGACTGCCGGGCGTGTTGGTATCACTCTATCGGGGTAACACTAAAATTGCCACTACAACAACCAATGCCAACGGGTTATATTATTTCAACAACAACCCAACAAGTAGCACGGCTACGAACGTGACCAGTAATACGGCCATCCTGCCCAACACGACCTACACCGTGCGCTTTGGCACCGATGGCACAACGAATCAGTACGACAACACGACGGGCATCTTAACTACCAGCATCGGCAAGTTTGAGGTAACTACGGCGTTCAGCACGGCCCCCACGGCCAATACCATGAACGACAGTAATGTCCAGTTTTCGGGTGGATTCCTGTCGGCCTCAGTAACCACAGGCGCGGCTGGTTCGGTTAACCATACGATTGATGCAGGTTTCGTTTGTGCACCAACCTCCGTGGCTAGTGTCAGTGTAACGCTGGCTACCTGTCCTGCTTCCGGCACCGTCGCCAACAACAATGCTCGCATTCAGCTTACAGGTATTGCCTGCGCCGACAAAGTGTTTCTGGTAGTTGCAGGCGGAACCATTCCAAGCTACACGGCCACGGGTAGCCAGCCGGTATCGGCCTCAGCCGCCTCGTTTACGGGCCTGACGAACCCCGCCACGTCGGCTGGCCGGAGCTACAGCCTGGTGTTATACAACGGACCTTGCTGCTACACGGTAGTGAGTACTACACTTGCCCAGCAAACGTGTCTGCCACCGAATCTGGCTGTAGTCGTGAGCACGCCGGTGTGTAACTCGACCACTAATACGTACACGGCTACGGGCACCGTCTCGTTGACCAATGCCACAGCCGGTGCGCTAACAATTACCAATAACGGCAACAGCCTGACCACCATCAACGTGACGGCCGGCCAGACATCGGCAACCTTCTCGCTCTCGGGCATCAGCAACGGACCAGCAACGCGCACCATTGTGGCGGCCCTGAGTTCAGTCACTGCCACGGCGACCTATGTGGTACCGGCTTCCTGCACCGTCTGTACGACGAACCTGGTGACCAGCACATTGCCAAACGGACAGGTGGGCACCGCTTACAGTCGTACGCTCGTCACTTCAGGAGGCACCACGCCCTATAGCTACACCGTGTCGACAGGTACGTTGCCAACTGGGCTAACCCTTAACCCAACCACGGGAGTCATTGCGGGTACACCTTCGGCACCCGCTACCAGTGTCTTCACCATCAAGGTCACCGATGCCAAATCGTGTACTGATGTGCAATCATTCACCATCGTCACCTCGGCCCTGCCCGTTTGTTCGCTGGATCTGCTTGTAACGCCGGGTACGTGTAACAGCGCCACCAACCAGTACAGTATTTCGGGAACCGTGACGCTGACCAACCCCACGGCGGGTAACCTGGTCATCACCGACGGAGCCAAGTCGACTACGCTGACCATCACCGCCAGCACGACGTCAGTAGCTTACTCACTGACAGGCCTGACCTCGGGTAGTGGATCGCACACCGTCGTGGCTAGCCTGACTGGTTGCGGCAGCGACAATGCGGCCTACACCGCCCCAGCTTCGTGTACCATCGCCCCACCAGCGTTGGCAATAGTCGTGGGTACACCGGTCTGTAACAGTGCGACGAATAATTACACCGCTACCGGCACTGTCTCATTGAGCAACGCCACAGCGGGTACGTTGACCATCACCGACAACGGTACCACCATCGGTACGGTTTCGGTGATAACGGGGCAGACAATGGCTAGCTTCTCGGTGTCGGGAATTAGCAACGTAGCCAGCCACACGGTGATTGCTACACTTAACGGTCTGTCAGCCAGCACTACGTACCTGGCTCCGACGAGTTGTACGGTTTGCTCGCTGAGTCTGGTAACCACCTCGCTGCCTAAAGGCCAGGTGGGCGTAGCGTACAGTCGGCTGATCAGCGTTACCGGGGGCACAACGCCCTACAACTTCTCGGTCAGCGCAGGTACCTTGCCAACGGGCCTAACCCTCAACCCAACCACCGGAAGAGTGTCGGGTACACCAACCATCAGCGGTAACTTCCCCACCACCATCGTGGTGACTGACGCCAAAGGCTGTGCGGCGAAACTGCTCCTCTCGGTCTTCGAGATCGATCAGGTGCCGCAACCCGCCATAGCTATCGTGGTCAATAGCCCGGTCTGTAACTCAGCCACCAATACGTACACGGCAACGGGTACGGTTTCGCTCACCAACGCCACGGCTGGTAGCCTGACCATCACCGACGGCGGTAACCCCGTAGCCGTGATTGCGGTGACGACAGGCCAGACGTCGGCCAACTTTAGCCTGACGGGTATCAGCAACGGACCCGCTGTGCAAGTGGTCAGTGCCACGCTGGGTGCGGTAACGGCCAGTACCACCTACACCACCCCGGCTTCCTGCACCAGCGGCGCACCGGCTTACGCCATCGCCAAGGTCATCAACCAGAACCGCATCGAGAAAGGCGGCATCGTCACCTACACCATTTCGCTGACCAACATCGGTAACGCCACGGGCACCAACATCGTCGTGGGCGACCAGCTCAGCTCGACTCAGGTTACGTTTGTGGGCAACGCTACCGCTTCGGTGGGTACGTTCCTGCCAGCGGGCAACTCGGGCAACTGGACCATTGCTTCGCTGGCCGCTGGTCAGGTAGCTACGCTGAGCTTCCAGGTGCAGATCAACGAAGAGGGGCTGACCTACAACACGGCCACCGCCCCCGATGGCAAAACCGTCACTGCCTGCCTGACGGTGCCCTTCCACGTGTGTGCCGATGAGGATTTTGAGATTGAACTCGAAGCTCCCGCCAGCTATAGCACCTACCAGTGGTCGCGCAACGGCGTGGCTATTCCGGGAGCTACCAGCGCCACCTACAGCGTGACGGCCATTGGTGAGTATACCGTGGCCACCACCAAGACGGCCGGCTGTCCCGATGGCTCGTGCTGCCCCTTCGTGGTGGTAGCCGATGCCGTGCCAAGCCTGACCGCCCTGGCCGTAGCGGCCACCTGCACGGGCTCAACCCCGCTCGACAATGCCAGCATTACGCTGGTAGGCAGTTCGACCAACGCGGTGAGTTACAACGTCAGCCTGGGCAACAGCTTCTCGGCCTCGGCTCCCCTGTTTACCACCGACCAGCCGTTGGCGGCGGTTGTGGGTGGAGTGTTGCTGGCCAATCAGCCTAACCCGGTTGATGCGCCGGGCATCAGCTACACGATTCGGGTGTATGCGGCCAACGGTTGTTCCAGCGATGTGGTGGTGGTGATTCCACCGGCCCAGTGCCAGTGCCCACCCGTGAAGTGCGCCCCGTTTGTGATCAAGAAAATCTCGCGGCGATAGGTTTGTGGTCATTACGCCATAGGCAAATGACATTGACACGAGTACCCGATAAATAGTAAACGGAAAGCCCGGCTCATCATGAGACCGGGCTTTTTTGGCTTTGCGTCATATGGGACGAATTCACCACTACCAGTCAAAAACCTACCGTCTACTAACTATTGGCAGCGCGGTTTTGCGGGCTAACAATACGTGGCTAACATTAACAAATTATCATGTTAACATTATATGTTTTATGCTTTCTCCTATCAGTTCCAGTAGTATGCGGCCACCTCCCCCTGGCCTTCTCACAAGCCTTATGTCTTCTAGTCGCTGGAAGATTTGTTTCTCCTTCTTACAAACTCATACATGTGAATGAAAAACTCTACTCGATTGATTCCCGGCTGCGTTGCCGGTTTACTATTACTGATCAGCACCGCTACCTACGCCCAGAAGTCGGATAAACAGCAGGCATCTGAAGCCAAAATTACCGTCGACCTGTTGCGGGTGCAGCAACAAAATACAGGTACGTCGGCTACCCCTTCCAAATCGAAGGGCCTTAAACTCGACCAGTTTCTGCGGACCAGCGAAGACAGAATTGCGATCGAAGCTATTGTTGTTGACGGAGAAAGCGCCGCTACGTTGTTGGCTCAGCTTCAAACATTGGGCCTGACGGAAGGTATGTACGAAAAGCGCATCGTAACGGGTCTGCTGCCCATCGACAAAATCGATGAGTTGAAAACCCTGAGCGCGCTGCGGTTTGCACGGCCATCATACGAACCGATTCATAACAAAGGCGCAGTAACCTCACAGGCTGACCGAGCCATGAAAGTCGATGTAGCCAAACAACTGTTTAAGGTAACGGGGAGCGGCTCTAAAGTGGGCGTTCTCTCTGATTCTTATAATGCCAGAGGCGGCGCACCCGCGGGTGTAGCTTCGGGCGATTTACCCGCCAACGTGCAGGTGATCGATGATTATTTAGTATCAACGGCATCAGACGAAGGCCGGGCCATGGTTGAGCTTGTGCACGACCTTGCTCCGGGGGCGGCTATTGCATTCAATACGGCATTTAAAGGCCAACCTGCTTTTGCGAAGGGAATTCGGGATTTGGCGGCGGCAGGCTGTAACATCATCGTTGACGATGTCTTCTATTTTGCCGAACCTTATTTTCAGGATGGCATCATTGCGCAGGCAGTCGATGAGGTGAAAGCGGCCAATAATGTAACCTACTTCTCTTCAGCGGGTAATAACGGCCGAAACTCCTACCAGAATACCTATTCGGAAGTAACACCCTTTGCCGGGCCGTTCGCCAATGACCCCTACATCGGGGCGCATAACTTTAGCGGCGGCGACATTCGGCATTCGGTAGCCGTACCGGCCCGAAGTTCTATCCGTATGGGCTTACAGTGGGACAATCCTTTTGCCTCGGTGAGTGGCGGCGCGGGTGCCCAAACCGATATGGACCTACTGGTTTACAGAAATGGTGTATTTCAGTCAAGCCTTTCCGGCTTTAGCAACAACCTGGGCGGCGATCCGCTCGAACTTATCACGCTGACTAACAACGGTACTACGTCGGCTACGTTTGAACTCGTTGTTGCGCACTATGCCGGACCAGCGCCAACACTCATCAAGTGGATTGCCTTTACCAACGGGCAGAGTATCGCGTTTGAGTACCCAACCCGGAGTTCGACCTGTGCCGGCCACGCCAATGCAGCCGGCGCTATTGCCACCGGCGCGGCCGACTACCGCCGTACGCCCGTTTACAACCCGGCACTAACCACGGCCGTTATCGAAGGGTTTTCGTCGGCGGGAGGCACACCCATTCTCTTCAACGTTGCCGGTCAGCGGATTGCTACAGTGGTCCGCCCAAAACCGGAGATCACGGCGGCCGATGGCGGTAATACGACCTTCTTCGGCAGTGACGCCGAGGGCGACGGTTTCCCTAACTTTTTCGGAACATCGGCCGCAGCGCCACACGCTGCCGCTGTTGCCGCCCTGATGCAGGAGTTTAACCGGAATCAGTTATCGCCAGACCGCATATTGTCGCTGATGGAACAAACAGCGCTGGACATGGACGACCCGGCCACAACGGGTTTTGACACGGGTTTCGATTTTGGAACTGGCTACGGGTTTGTGCAGGCCGACAAAGCATTAGAGGCTAGCAATACGGCTCCAACGCTGGCCAATGCCATTCCGGCCCAGTCGGGGAAGGTTGGGGAACCGTTTAGCTACGTAATTCCAGCCAACACATTTACGGATCAACAAACACCCAACTCGTTGACGCTGACCGTTACCGGCCTGCCACCGGGACTGACATTTACGGCACCAGCCACCATCAGCGGCACCCCATTGACCGCCATCGGCTCGCCGTTTACCATTACGGTTACGGCTACTGATCAGAGTGGTTTGTCGGTGTCGACCACGTTCCTGCTGACCATCGAACCGCCGATGACGCCAATCTTGACCGTGTTGCACCGCGATGTAGATAACTACGCCAACAACAACTCGATTCAACCGTTGCTGGTCCTGCAAAATAACAGTAACCTATCGCTGCCTTATTCAGACCTGACTGTGCGCTACTACCTGACAGTAGAAGGTGCCGCTGCCCTGACCAACCTGAACGTGAACTACGCACAGCTAGGCAACCAGAACGTGCGGTTGCGCTATGTACCCCTTTCGCCAGCGCAGGCCGGTGCCCAGGGTTATGTAGAATTTAGCTTTACTGGTGCGGCCGGAAATCTGGCACCAGGTGCTGAATCGGGCCCGATTCAGGCTTACTTCGCCAAAGCAGACTACGGTTCGCTCAACGAACTCGACGATTATTCGTATGCTGTAGTACGTAACCAATTGGTCGGCAATCTGCGCATCACGGCTTATTACAACGGCGTGCTGATTGCCGGTCAGGAGCCGGGCACAGCCGTTACGCCGATCCGCGCCATCAGGGCGTTGACCGAGAGCAAAAATGGCCCCTCGGCGACTCAGATCAGTACGTTTCTGGAAATCCGCAACGAAGGCAACGTACCTGTGAACTATAGCGATCTAAAAGCGCGCTACTATTTCACCGCCGACGGCAACGAGCGCCTGTCGGTAGAGGTAGATGAAGGCAACGTGCGGACCCAACTGGTGAAACTGAGCCAGCCAGTAAACGGCGCCGATACGTATCTGGAGCTGACCTTTCAGCAAGGCGGCCAATTGGCTCCGGGAGCCAGCACCGGTCGTATTCGTTACCGTATCAGTAAGCCCGATGGTGGCCGTTTCAATCAGGCCAATGACTACTCGTACCAGGAGCAACCTGCTGAGCGCAGTCAGAACAGCCGGGTGGTGGTTTACGTAGCCGGCGAACGGGTATGGGGCACAGAGCCAGCCGGTTCGGGTTCGGCCCGTATAGCCTCGGCCTCAGTTGAGCCTGTGGCTGTGCTAGACGTAACGGTGTTGGGCAACCCGGTGCGGAACGATGTACTGTCATTACAGATCCGGGGAGCCGGTGGTGAGCCGGTACGGCTACAGCTAGTCAGCCTTCAGGGTCAGGTGATTACACAGCAGCAGGTAGCTAATCCGCAACCCGAAGCACAGCACGATCTCTCGCTGTCTGGTCAGGGGCCGGGTATCTTCCTGTTGCAGGTCAGCACGCCTACCCAAAGCAAAACGATCCGGGTACTGAAGGCTGAATAGCCGGTTACCGACTTCTTTTACGCCAGGCGTCATCCAGAAACTGGATGACGCCTGTTTTTTTTCAACTGTTATTAATCTACCGATCATTACAGTCTGGCTACACGATCGAGTTTTATCTGGCCTATACCGCGACAGCCCGTTGGCCTGATCGGTATCTTTCCCAATCAATAAGGTTCGTGGTTCTTTGGCCGTATATCATGCTAAATACCGTCATTCGTGCGTAGTATAGCACAAGCAAACGCATACGGCTCCGGTCGGGGTGTTCGTTCCCGATGCACGCTTTCCTTATTGTCCAGTGTCAGATCATATTCAACCTACTACAGCCCCTGAATCATTGCCGGTACTGCCCTCACCCCCTGACAGTGCCGCCCTGCTACAATGCATCCTGAATGCATCGCCCGGTTGCGTAGCCTATTGCGAACCGTTGCTCACAGACCAGACCGATGGGCAACCGGCCCGGATCACCGATTTTGTCTACCAGGTGATCAATACGCAACTGGCAACACTGATCGGGCAGCCCGTTGCAGCGATCGTTGGCCGACCAATGACCGAGATGTTGTTGCCGGTAACGCTGATCAACCGCTACGCAACGGTGGTGAACAGCGGGAAAGCCGACACGTTCGAGTATCTGGCTCATTCGGAGCAGGATGCCTGGTATCAGGTTTCGGCGCAGCCTTTGCATACCGGGCTGGTTATTTCACTGATCGATATTACCGACAGAAAGCAGGTCGAATTACAGGCCAAACTACAAGCCGCCGAACTTCGGGCTACGCTGGATGCCTCGCTCAACAGCATTCTGCTCATGCGGGCGATGCGCAATGAGAGCGGCCAGATTATTGATTTCAGGATGGAAACGGCCAACCAGGCGGTTAGTAAAAGCCTGTTCAAAACGCCCGAGGAGCTGGTAGGGCAAACGTTGCTCAGTGTTTTTCCCGGCAATGTCGAGTCTGGCTTCTTTGCGCTCTACGCCCGCGTGGCCGATAGTGGTCAGTCTGAAAAAGCGGAGTATTATTACCAGGATGCTAATGGTTTCACGGGCTGGTTCGAGGTATCGGCGGTGCAACAGACCGACGAGCTAATTGTGCTGACCTTCAACAACATCACCACACAGCGAGAAGAGCAAATAGCGCAGCAGAAGCAGGCCCAGGTGCTCGAAGCCATTCTTAACCATTCGCAAACGGCCATTTCGCTACACAAACCGATTCGCGACGAAAGCGGTCAGGTCATTGATTTTCAGGTTATCAGGGCGAACAGGCAAGCCCTTCTGAACTGGGAACCCCTGGGCCACGATGTGCTCAACCAATCTTTTCTGACCCTGTACCCCGAAGTCCGCGATACCGACGAGTTTGCCAGGTACGTTCGCGTGCTCGAAACCGGTGAACCCGACACGTTTGAGCAAACCTATAGCCGGCGGCAATATCTGGTTACGATTGCCAGGGCGGGCAGCAATATTGTGATGTCGGCTGTAGACGTAACCACCGACAGGCAGTATCGGCATGAACTTGAAGCGCTGAACCGCACTCTGCAACAGTCGAACGAAAGTTTGCAATCATTTGCCTATGTAGCCAGCCACGATTTGCAGGAGCCCCTCCGCAAGATTCAGGCGTTTGGCGACCTGCTGCAGAACGAATTTCAGGATAACCTCTCGGATGGAGAACGGGATATCACGCGGCGTATTCAGAAGTCGGCCAGCCGGATGCAGCAACTGGTTAAAGACCTGTTGGCCTACTCGCAGGTAACGTCTCAACGAGTGCCGCCGGTGCCAGTGCCGCTGAACGACGTGGTCAACGACGTACTGAGCGATCTGGAACTCTCGATCAGTGAAGCCAAGGCCACTATCCGGGTTGCTTCGTTGCCAACCCTTCCCGGCAATGCCTCGCGGCTTCGTCAGTTGATGCAAAATTTGATGGTGAACGCGCTGAAATTTCGGAGCCGTGACCGGTCTCTCGTTGTTCAGGTCGATTGCAGACCCGCCCTGCCCGATGAACTTCCACAACCACTCGCCGAATCAGTTCCGTATTGGCTCATCACCGTGGCCGATAACGGCGTGGGTTTCGATGAGAAATACAAGGAGCGCATTTTTCAACTCTTTCAACGCCTCCACGATTCCTCGTCGTATAGCGGCACAGGCATTGGCCTGGCCATTTGCCAGCGCGTGGTCGACAGCCACGACGGGGCCATTGACGTCAGTAGCCAACCCGGCGAAGGCACTACGTTCAGCATCTTTTTACCCCAGCATCAGACCGCCGGGTAAACGTACGTGCCTTGGAGATTAACCCTGAGTACGGTCAAACAGGGTGCTGTAAAGCTGAAATGCCCGTTGAGCGCCACTGAGCACGGCATCTTCACTACCGATTGGCTGATTGGCGACAAACGCGCCGAAATCGCGCCAGTTAGGCCCTGTATCGGAGCCGTAGCCGCGATAGAACCGTGCCTGTTCGAGCAGAGAATGCAGTGCCGGACTTTGCCCAAGGTAATGCCAGACCGTTTTTCCTCCCAGCATTGACCCCTCTCCCACATACGCAGCTCCGACCAGTTCAGCGGGCGACCAGTTGGCAAAGAGGTCGGGTAGCGACGGCATGGTTTGGCCAGTCTGAGCCAGATCGTTCTGAAGCCAGGGCGTTTTTCGACGCTTATCGGGCTCATACTGCTGAAAAAAGGCGGCGTGCCTATCTATTGCCTGCTCCAGCGCCTTATGATACGCCCCGTGAATGAGCAACAGATGCACATACTCGTTTACCGAAAGCGTACCGGCGCGGAGTGTATCGCTGTACAGCCGCTGCTCGGTCTGCTCGTGAAGAGGGCGGGTTTCTACGCGAAGGCGTTCTAGTAATGCACTCATCTGTAGTCTGTTCGGGTATTATCAGTAAGCCAAAACTGACATAAGTGATTCAATAACGTACCTGTGGCCTGGTAGCTCCCCGGCTTAACCAGATACGCGTTTATGCCGGCCGCGTAGGCTTGCTGAATATCCATCGGACTATCAGACGTACTGAAGGCGACAATGGGCAACCATCGCGTTTTTTCCAGCGAACGAGCCCATGCCAGCACGTCAAGGCCACTCATACCAGTCAGGTTTATATCTAACAGCACCAGCTTGGGCATGCTCACCGACTGACCGGCATAGCGACCTTTCCCCGACAGATAATCAACGGCATCAGAACCACTACTGAGAATGGTGTAGGTGATGGGCTGCTCTATTTTTCGGATCAGACGACCGAAAATATCCGCATCGTTTTCGTTGTCCTCAATGTATAAAATATCAATCATGATTCATTGTTGAGATTGGAAATGAAACATGAAACGTAGCGCCCCGGTTGGGTTCGCTGTGGTACCATATTTTGCCTCCGTGCCGGTTTACAACGCGCTTAACAATAGCAAGCCCCACACCCGACCCCTTGAAGGAGCGGGCGTTTTCGAGCCGTTTAAACAGATCGAAGAGTTTACCGGCATCTTTCATATCAAAACCAATGCCATTGTCCGACACGGTGTAGATCACATCCTGATCAGATTGTTCGCCAACCACCTGAATATGCGCTTCCGGTACTAATTGCGTGTATTTGACGGCATTTGACAGTAGGTTGGTGAACAACTGCCGAATCATAATCGGGTCGCCCATGAGGGGTGGAATATCCCCAATCTGTATCGTCAATGCCCGGCCTTTTTCGCTCACCATGACCTCTTCTTTGATCGCCTGCAAAAGCGGTTTCATGTCAATAGACTGGGTATTGACTTCAGTACGCCCCATGCGTGAGTAGTACAGAATGTGCCGAATCAGCGCCCGCATCCGATCTGTTGAATCAACAATTTTTTGAAACAGCAGTCGCGCATCGGGGTTCAGCTCCTGTCCGTATTCTTCGAGAATAATTTCGGCATAGCACCGGATCGACGACAGAGGCGTGCGCAGATCATGCGATACACTGTAGCTGAAGGCGTCCAGTTCTTCATACGCATCGGTCAACCGTTGATTAAGCAGCCGGATTTCGTTGGCCCGCCGGTTAACGACCTGCAAAATATCTTCCCGCAGTTTAACGGCGGCCGCCACCTCCAGCTCGGCCCAGGGTTGCGACGTGTTATGCACTAGTTCTGTCCAGGCCGCAAAGCTTTTTCGCGGACTGATCCGGGCTGTGCCATCGTCGGAAACGGTAACGGGTTTATCAGGGTTACCGGCCCAGGTTACCTGCTGAATTTGTTCGGGCTTAAACCAGAACAGGTATTCGTTCATTTCGCGCGAGAGCACAATCGCCAGCATACCGGCCCCGGTGGCCCGAAACGATTCAGCCTCCGGGTAAAGACTTGCCAACTGGCTCGTTTCCAGAAAAGTGTCGGTATCGGTTGAAGCCAGCCAATGCATCAGGCCATCCATAGCGGCTTCGTCGGGCGTTTGCCCCATCCGGTATTGGCGATTGTTGAACACCAGCACGGCCCCGGTCGCTGTGGTGATGTCGAGGGCGGTTACGGCGTGGCGGGTCAGGGCCCGCACCACATCTTCTTCGGTCAGGAGTTGCTCATGCAAGACTTTTCCGTTTTCGAGACTTAGCCGACTTTGGGTCTGATCTTCTTCATCTTTACGAAATTCCAGCGCCGCCGACAGCAGTTGACTCACGAATTTGGCCGCCTGCCGTGAGCTGTAGTCCACAAAGCGGGGTGAGTAATGATGACACGATATCAGCCCCCAGAGTTCGCCCCTATACAACAGTGAAATGCTCATCGACGCCCCCACGCCCATGTTTTTCAGGTATTCGATGTGCACCGGCGAAACGGCCCTGAGCGTTGAGTAGGTCAGATCGACGGGGTGGTCAGCAGGCCAGTCTGATTTCGACAGAATGGCGGCGGTGGGGCTACCGGCATCGGCAATAAGCCGCACCAGATTGGCTTTATAGAGTTCGCGAGCCTGTTTGGGGATATCGGATGCCGGGTAGTGCAGACCCAGAAACGGCTCAAGATGAGGCTCTTTCTCTTCGGCAATCACTTGCCCGTGCCAATCGGCAGCAAAACGATAGACCATTACCCGATCGAAACCGATGATGGTCTTGACCCGCCGGGCTGTATTCTGCAACAGATCAACCAACTGGCGACTCGCCTGCACTTCGGTTAACGCCTCGGCGATAAGTCGCTGATTGATGGGCACCTGTGTGGTTGCACTTGCTGGCTCCCATTCGAGTAGCAACAGCCCATCATGCTGGTGGATGATCAGATTCCAGGTACGTTCATTGAGCCGTATCTGCTGCGGGCCCAGGTTTTCCCAGGAGGCACTGCGTTGCCCTACATTGAGTAGTTCAACCAGGGTCGACGCGGGCAAGTCGGTGTTGGCAAGTAGTGTATCAAGCGATTGACCGAGCACATCGGCCACGGGCCGCCCAACCAAATCGGGCAAATTCGAACTGGCATGAACAACCTCGTAGGTGTCGGGAGATAAAACAAGTAAGTAACCATGCGCCTGGATGTTCCCTAAAATATGAATGGGCTCCTGCTCGCAATTAGTCAGATCAACGTTGAAATCAGTCATTCGTAAAAATGGCGTATTGCCAGCCTGTTGAGTGCTATTTATCAACAAATAGCAGACTGGCAGAGCAATATACGTCATTTAAAAACGAATCACCGACAGCAGCGATCGTACCTGATTAACCGGCCCCGATCAGGTACGTTCGCCGCTGTCGGTGTCGGAGTAGGCCTGTACCTTGACGGGAGAAGGTAGGTATACATAATATTGATCAATTGACTATATAAAGAAACTATTCGGTTACTATTTCTGAGTATTATTAACATTACTTATCACTACACACAGTCCTTAAATTGAACCGAAGTCTTGGTTTATATCGCGAAGAAAGATTTACAATCCACCCCTACCTTGACGTTTAGCGATACACTCCCAGTTCATACCAACTGGCCCTATGCTTACACAAAACCCGTATTTTGGAACATCTACACACTATTCGCAAACAATAAGTAATTAGATTAATCACGTTAACTACAGAGCTTAACAAGAATAGCATAAGTGTATTTACTAGTTGAACATATGAAATTTACTTATATATTGCTTATATCTGGTAGCTAAAACAGAGCAACCAGACATCAGTTTGTTTACCCACTTATTCTGATCAATTCACCAGTATAGTATGCAGGCTTATCGCTGTTTAATTATTGACAACTCAGAATCGTCTGCGCTTCTTTTGAAAGAGTACCTGACTGAACTTTCGATAATCGGGCAGTTCACGTTATGCTATACCTACGCCGAAGCAGCTACCGCCTTGCTAAGCAATAGCTACGATCTCATTTTTCTAGAAATAGAATTAAACGAACAAAACGGCCTCGATTTACTAAAACTCATGCCCGCGCTCCCGCCGGTTATTGTGGTGAGTGCGCAAAGCCAGTATGCCGTTGACTGTTTTGACCTGAATGTGGCCGATTTTCTGCAGAAGCCGTTCGGCAAGACTCGCCTTTTTCGGGGCGTTTACCGGGCCATGAATATTTCGGCGGATAAAGAATCGATCATCGTTGAACAAACCATTTTTCTCAAGGTAGGGCGCCGATTGCAGCGATTCAGGTTCGATCAAATCGACTATATCGAAGCCTATGGTATCTATTCAAAGGTTTACTTTCAGGGGCATTTCGATGTAGTGAACGAACCCATTATGAACCTGGAAAACCGGCTCCCTAATCTATATTTTCGCCGGGTACATAAATCATATATCGTTAACCTGGAACGTATTACCAGCTATAATCACACCAATTTCTTCATTGGCGACGTCAAAATTCCGCTGGGTACGTCATACCGCGACCACGTACCCAACATCTATCAGTTGCTAGGCTAATTGCCCCACAACTCAAAAACGATACTGCGTTCTAATCGTCAGCAGATTATCGGCCACGTTGGTTTCGTAGCCAGCCAGACTGGTAGCCTCGTTGACCGGAATATCGTACCAAACCACCAGTTTCAGGTTACTGGTGGCATAACATAAATAGCCCAGGCCCAGCGTATTATAGCGGATATCTGCCCAGGCAAACTCGCTTCCAATCCGTTTACCGGCTACCCGCCGGTTGGGGTCGTACCAATCATATTTAGCTACAAACTGATGCTTTTTGCTGCCTAAATGTTGCAGGAAGTAAAAGTAAGCCCCGTTGAACGGCCGCACATACAGTGAATTGGCACCGGGTGCCGACACCGGATTAGGAATTGTACCGGGAGTTTCGGTACTGAACCGGGTTGCCGTTTGTGTTCCCTGAATGTACTCAGCCCGAAACTCGGTATGCCCCTCCTGGTTGGGTATACGCACCTGAATATCAGCGCCATAATACCGACGCGGTGCTATTGCTCCGGCCCGAACCACACTTCGGTCGGCTACGAAAGCGGGCGAATCGGCCGAACCACCCATTCGGTAAATTTCATCTGTGAACCGGCCAATACCGCCCCAGTAACCCGACACGCTGCCCGTGGCCTGAATACCGGATTGAGTTAGTTTCTGTGGTTTAATCGTCAAACGGCCAATCACGTCTTTCCGATTGTCATAATCACTTATACTGGCCAAACCCGGACCATTGAACAACCCCACATCTATTTTCAGGAAACGAAAAGGATGCGTTTTTTCCCGAGGTTCAAACGTTAGCATAGCCCCCAGATCACGCTCGGTACGCATCAATAACTGTGACATTCGGCCCCGCTCCGGTGCTTCCCGGTCACTCGACCCGTAGTTTATCTCGAAGCCAAAGGGACGCGCAAAGAGGCCGGCCGTCATGTGAAACACATCTAATTTGCTTTCGTAATACCGCCCCCAGAAGTCGCGGGTTTGCATACCCCGCTCGGTACCATCGAACTGAAATACAAATAACACCGTGGGGCGCTTTTGCTGATCAAAATGGGCATAATCGATCCGAAGGCGACCCCGCCGAACGCCAAAGCGACTAGCCACACCCGCCGGAAAATCACCGGCATTGAAACTCCGCTGCCCCAGCGTTTGCCCGACCTGAAATTGAGGTTGAATGTATCCAGATATGCTTACATTTTCATATCTATTCAAAATCGAATCCAACGTCTGCTGCCGCGTGGCGCCAATGGTACTTTCACCTAAGTTTCCCTGTTGCTGGGCCACTCCTTCGGTACCGACAAGTACCATACAAAACGCGGCCAACAACCTCTTTTTCACGCTAATTACCATCTAGTTCACTTCCAGCTTATCAACAAACAGGCCTTTTCTGCGCCACCAGAAACGGTTTCCGAACCAAAATTACAAGCAAAAGCCCCGGAACAGACCCATACAAGGTCCAACCCGGAGCTTTCAATCAGATTTTGTAGCCTATCCCAGCATCCATCGGAAAAGCAGGAAAAGCGTAGCCGACAAGAAGATAGCGACAGGAAGTGTCAACACCCAGGCAAGGGCAATGCTTTGTACCGTTTTGGCCTGTAGGTTTTTGATGCCCTTACTGGCCACCATCGACCCGGCAATGGCCGACGACAGGGCGTGGGTGGTGCTCACCGGCGCTTTGAAGTTCGGAATGAGGCCCGAAGCGAGACCAATCGTGGCGGCAGCTACCAGTTCGGCCGAGGCGCCCTGCGCGTAGGTCAGGTGCGATTTCCCGATCTTCTCACCCACCGTAACCACAATTCGTTTCCAGCCAATCATGGTACCGAAACCGAGCGAGAGCGAGATCATCAGGATTACCCAAAACGGCGCATGGTCGGTGAACCGACGAAGTCCTTTCTCTTCAACCGTAGCCGCCAATGCCAGCGCCGATTTGTCTTCAACACTCAATTTAACGGCATCGCTTTCAATCAGTTTCTTGGTATTTCCGCTAATGGTCAATAACGCCTTGCGAATCTCGATGGCCTCTTTCTGCTCATATTTTCCAGTGGTGATAGCCGGTTGCAATTTGGCTAAACTGGTGTTTATGGTTTCAATTCGACCCAGGTCCACCTCCGAAAGTGCCCTTTTGTCGATCAGGGAGATTTTCTGTTGAACAATGGCCAATTCAGGGCGCAGTTCCGTGATATTGATACTGCTATTTACGGCAAAATACGTAGGCAGAATACCAATCAGAATCAGCATCACCAGCCCGATTCCCTTCTGTCCATCGTTACGCCCGTGAAAGAAACTAACCAGCGTACAGGTGATAATCAGCAGGATACGTACCCAGAACGGAGGATGTTGGCCAGGTTGTGGCTCGTCGAACAGCTGTTTGCGCAGGTCTTTGCTCAGCGTGCGGCGCAACACAAACATCAGAATGATGGCCAGGCTAAAACCAATCAGGGGCGACAGCAACAGGGCTGCAAACACTTCCCTGGCTTTATCCCAGTTTACAGCAGCTACGCCCAGCGTGTTTTCGGGCAATAGCGCGTAGCCCAGCCCCACGCCCAGAATAGCACCAATCAGGGTGTGCGAACTCGAAGCAGGTAAGCCGAAATACCAGGTACCGAAGTTCCAGATAATAGCCGACAGCAGCAGCGCCATCACCATCGCAATGCTATGGTAGACGTTCTGGTCAATAAGCAATTCGACCGGCAACAGATTGACAATACTCATGCCCACCCCTACCCCACCGGTAATGACACCGATGAAATTGACGATACCCGACCAGACTACGGCCTGCGTGGGTTGCAATGAGTTAGTGTAGATAACGGTGGCCACAGCATTGGCTGTGTCGTGAAAACCGTTGATGAATTCGAAGGCACAGGCGGCCAAAAGGCACAGGGCCAGAAGAAGGAAAATGCCGGTCTCTAAGCCGAACATACAGATGATGAGTTAGTTACGCTTCTCTTATGAGGTTAAGCAAGTGCAAAGTTGACCATAGTTTAAGCGACTTCGATTATAGGTATGTTAAGAAATTGTTAACCACCTGTTTAGAAAGCTTGCTTTAGCTAGTCTGAGAAAGCAAAAAAGTGGCCTCTATTTAATTAGAGGCCACTTTTTTGCTTTCCTGTTGACGCAAGACGTACCAGCCAACTAAACGGTATTTCCTTCTTCGTCGGATAATTGATCGACTTCGGCCTGCATTTTAGCGTCATCTACATTGTCGAGGTCATTGTATACATCGGCGGGCAGGTCGCTGTCGTAACTCGCTTTTTCCGATACCATATCGGTCATGTCGGAGGCTACGGCGTTGTCGGTATACAGAATGGTATCAGACGCTTCTTCGCTACCCGGATTCAGGCTGTCGGGTTGCCCATCGAGGCCCAATTCAGCATAAATAGCCGACTCATCGTTGACGTCATTACCAGGCATATCGCCGCTTTGTTGTTCCGGAATGTTCAGATCCAGATCGTCGTCTTCGTTTTTCATAGTCGTTAGGTTGTTTAGCGGACTAACACCACTCGACTGACTTTTGTTGGTTTATCCTCGGCTGTGAGCCGTAGCAAATAAACGCCGTCGGCCAACGTACCCAGATCGACCCGCGCATCGTTTTTATCGTTTACCGGTAACGGAGCCGAAACCCGACGCCCGTCGAGGCTCCAGACATCGACCAACCCCGTATGAGGCGCGCGAATGGTCACGTAGCGAGCAGTAGGGTTCGGAAACGCCCAGGGAGCAACGGGTTCTTCGGTAGCCAGAATGGTCACTTTCTCCGATGTGTTCCGAATGTAGCGTAACCCACCCGACGCCGTGCCGACGATCAAATCGGCAAGACCGTCGCCATCGAGGTCACCCGCTGCTACAGCCGGGCCCACACCCGGAAAACCCAGCGAAGCCAGCGAATCGAGCAACGTACCTGGCTGAGCAGGCTGCGCTGCCGGGCGGTAGAGCTTGAGTTTACCCGAGCGGGTGGCCACTAGTAGTTTGGACTGTTTGTCCCCATTCACGTCAATCAGAGCCAGCGATGGGTTTCGCTCCAATACATTCACGCCAAACCCGGCATAGGCGTCGGTTTGTAGTTGAAAGGTTGGAGCGGCCAACGTACCTGAGTTGCGCAGGTACGTGATGTTTCCCGCCGAACCACCCACCAGCAAATCGAGTTTTCCGTCGGCATCGACATCGCTGAACAACAACGCGTCTCCACTCGAAAAGCCCACCGCAACGGGCAAGGTTAGCAACTTCATCGCCGCCCGGCTAAACTGGACGGGCGCATTTTTAGCCCCCGCATTAGGCCACCATTGAATGATGGAGCCGGTAGCCCCGCTGCCCGTCAGCACCAGATCGAGCGAGCCATTTCCGTCGAGGTCGGCGAAGGTTGGGCGCAGATTAGTCAGCGAATCGGTCTGCGTCAGGCCCAGATAATCGGTGGTTACGAGCGTAAAAGCCGGATTGGCTGCTGTTCCCCGATTCTCGAACTGCCACAAACCAGCCCGAAACCCGTTTCCGCTTCGTGTACCGCTGTGACCAACCAGCAAATCCAGATCACCGTCGCCATCTAGATCGGCCAGCGCGGGTACGGCATTTTCGCCCAGGTCGATCATGCCCTCCTGCAAAAAATTGGATTTTACGTACTGAAAATCAGGGCTAGCGGCGGTCCCCACATTCCGATAAAACAGATTTGTAGCCCTAAAATCGAACACATTCCCTTCGTTTCCGTACACACTAGACGAGGCCAACAGATCAGTTTTACCATCGCCATCTACGTCTTCGAAAAATGTAGCAGCAAAAGCGGGAAACTGAATCGGATTTTTTGCCGGAAAATCAGCTTTGAACTGAAAGAAATCGGCTTTGGCTGAGTTCGATGTCCGGTTATACAGAATAGCTACGTTAGGACAGGTAACAAAGCCAAACAGCAATTCTTTAAGCCCGTCGCCATCCGTATCGAACAGGGAAATGGCATTCCCGGTGTGTAGTGGGCGGGCATTAGGCACGCCCCGCCGCCCTCCGTCGGCATCACAATTGATACCAAACTGAAAATCATTGCAAAACTCTTTCTCAAAATTCCCCCAGCAAGTGCCCATCCGTTTGAAATCCAGCCCGGCGGGGGCCACGGTGCTGCTGCGTTCTTTGCTCATGTTCTGGTAATAGACGGCCAGATTACCACCCACGTCGAAGGCCACCACATCGATGTCGCCATCACCGTCATAATCCAGAATAGCAGGCGTATCCAACCCGGCCACGTATAGATTGGTCCGGCTCGAGAGCCCTTCCTGATAAACCGGCGAGGCAATCAGTTCCCACCGCAACGTACCTGACTGCCCCGGAGCTGAGGTATTACGCCATACCTGCATGCCCGACGGAGCCGAAGCAAACAGATCTTTCTGCCCGTCGCCGTCGTAATCAATCAGTACCATCCAGTTTCTGAAGGAAGGAAACTGCCGTTCGTACTGCGGTGCGTATTGCCAGACAAACGCACCTGCCGCATCGGTGGCGGACAGAAACGTACTGATTTTATCGGTGGTGCGGTCAAACACCACCAGATCGGGCCGGGTGTCGTTGTTGAGCAAGATCGTGTTGAACTGACAGCTATTAAGCCCGCCAGCCCAGGCGTTGGGCAAGGCGCGGCCCTCTACCGTCACCACGGCTCGCTGATCATACTCGAACGAGATGCGTTGGGCCATTGCTTGCGGAAGCGTGGCTCCCAACAGCAGGCACGTTACTGCCGTAAACCAGTTTTTCATATTACATTTGAACGAACTCAGGGGCCACTTATGACATCAACAACCCTCCTTTACGATAAATTTCTGACTTGCAGCGGCGTATCGACCGATACACGCCAGATTACACCCAATTGCCTGTTCGTTGCCCTACGCGGCGATACCTTCAACGCCAACGAATTTGCCCTTCAGGCTCTTGCCACCGGAGCCAGCTACGCCGTTGTCGACGACCCCGCCGTAGCGGCAGCTGATTCTCGCTGTTTGCTGGTTACTGATACGCTGATAGCCCTTCAGGATTTAGCCCGGCACCACCGCCGCCGGTTTACCTGCCCCGTTATTGGCCTCACGGGTAGCAACGGAAAAACGACGACCAAAGAACTGATTGCCGACGTCTTGAGCCGTAGGTACGTTACCGAAGCCACCAAAGGCAATCTGAACAACCACATCGGCGTACCGCTGACGCTGTTGCGCATCAACCCCGCTACCTGCCAGATGGCCGTGGTAGAAATGGGCGCGAACCATCAGCAGGAAATTGCAATGCTCAGCCGGATTTGCGAACCCACCCACGGCCTGATCACCAACGTCGGCAAAGCGCACCTCGAAGGCTTCGGCGGTTTGGCTGGCGTACGGAAAGGCAAAGGCGAACTGTTTGATTATCTAGCCGAAACAGGCGGAACAGTATTCGTGAATGCCCAAAGCGAAACGCTGACGGCCATGCACGCCGAACGCTCGTTTGCCAACACGGTCTTTTACCTGGTTGATAACCAGCCCAAACTTCTCCTGGAATCACCGGTAGCGGTTTACCGCACCACCAGTGGCGACACCGTACAAACGCATCTGCCAGGCCGGTACAACTTCGAGAACGTAGCCGCGGCCCTGGCCATCGGTGCTTATTTCGACGTACCTGAGGCCGAAGCTAACGCAGCGGTAGCGGCTTACAACCCCACGAATAACCGGTCGCAGGTAGTAGTGAGGGGTACGAATACGATTCTGCTCGACGCCTATAACGCCAACCCCAGTTCTATGGCAGCAGCCATTCAACAGTTTGGGCAACAGGCTGGCGGCGACGGGCCGGTTCCCCGCAAGGCTGTGTTACTGGGCGACATGTACGAACTCGGCGATGAAAGCCCGGCCGAACATGCCGCGCTGGGTACATTGGTGGCCCAACAGGGGTTCGACCTGGTTATTCTGGCCGGAAAAGACATGAAATATGCGCTCGGCGCGTTGCCCAAAGCGTATTATTTCCCCGACAAGTTTTCGCTCCACAACTGGATAGCCGATAACCCGATGACCAACACGCACATCCTCATTAAAGGCTCGCGCGGAATGGGGCTGGAAAGTGTGGTGCAGTTCATTTAAACGTTTTCATCTTCAGCGAGTCTTACTATCAAACATTTCCCATTCAACCATGAAAAACACACTTTTCTCACTGGCAATCCTGCTCACGATGCTGACCGTGCCTACCCTGGCTCAAACCAATTACGACGCCGAAATTGCGGCCCTTGAAACAAAGGCAAAAGAGGCTCCCGCCAACTCGATTCTCTTCGTCGGTAGTTCATCCATTCGTATGTGGGACGGTCTGAAAGAGGCTTTTCCGGGCAAGTCAATCATTCAGAACGGCTTTGGCGGTTCTACCCTGAGTGACGCCATTCGGTACATGCCCCGGCTGATTCTGCCTTACAAACCCAAACAGGTGGTGCTCTATGCGGGCGACAATGACATTGCGCAAAACCAATCGGCCCGGAACGTGTACAGTCAGTTTCTGACCTTTTTTGCCCTCGTTCGCAAACAGTTGCCCAGTGCTACCATCACCTACATTGCCGTAAAACCTAGCCCATCGCGGAAGCAGTATATGCCCGTAGCCGCCGAGGCCAACCGGATGATCAAACAGTATCTCGCCGGACAGAAAAACACCTCGTTCGCCGACGTCTACACGCCGATGCTCGGTGCCAACGGCCAACCCCGCCCCGAACTCTTCGGCGCCGACAGCCTGCACATGACCCCACAAGGCTACGAAGTCTGGAAAAGCGTAATCGGGCCAGTGTTGAAATAAATTCAGTTATCAGTTATCAGTTATCAGTTATCAGTTATCAGTTGCTCCGCTGAGGAACCCCCGCCTAACGAGTCATGTTGCTTTCAGGCAACGCTGATAACTGTTTACTGATAACTGATAACTGACTATGATTAAACAGTCTATCTATACCCAATGCCTGGCTTACGTGCAGCAGCGCATCGACACCGCGACAGAGGCAATGCGGGCGGCGCAGGAATCGGCCAATTCGGAATCGAAAAGTTCGGCGGGCGATAAATACGAAACGGGCCGTGCTATGGCTCAGTTAGAACGGGATCGTCATGCCCAGCTATTAGCCGATGCCCAGCGGATGAAGCAGGAACTCGAGCATATCGATCTGGCTCCAGCGGCCGTGGTGCGCGCGGGTAGCCTCGTAAAAACAGACCGGGGTACGTTCTTCATCAGTATCAGCGCCGGTCGAATTTCACTGGAAGGACATGACTACATGGCAGTATCGGCAGCCTCGCCCATAGGAGCGGCCTTGCGTGGTAAGCGCGTTGGCGATACGGCTACGTTCAACACGATCAGGTACGTTATCGAAGGCGTCGAGTAACGCATTCAGATACCCTCAAAAAAAGTATACCTAGAAGTTGTAGGTATACTTTTTTTATGCATTTTTGGGTCATGAATGACAAAGTGAATCAACCGTTATTGAAGGGAAGCCTGTCGGTGATTATCCTGAAGCTGCTCGAAACCCGCGAGCGGATGTATGGCTATGAGATCACGCAACAGGTAAAGGCCCTTACGGCGGGCGGCGTGGCCATTACCGAGGGTGCGCTGTATCCTGCGCTACACAAACTCGAAGCGGAGGGACTGCTCACCACCGAGACCGAGGTGGTCGACGGCCGGGCGCGGAAGTATTATTCGCTCACCAAGAGCGGCAAAACCGAAGCTGTTAACCGAGTCGACGAGCTAATGGCGTTCATGCAAAACCTGCAAACGATTCTGTCGCCCGCCTTTCCAACACCTAAACCTGCTTTTTAGTCATGCTCACCCCTGCCCAACATACGCTTATCGACAAGCACCTGCGCAGCGACAATTGGCTGCTCAACAACGACCTCATCGCCGAACTAACGGATCACTACGTCGATGCAATTTCTGACAAACTGGCGGAAGGTATACCGTTCGACCTGGCTCTTCAGGACGTTCACCGCTCGTTTGGCGGGCGCAAGGGATTATTAAAAATGGAGGAGAATTATCAGCAAACGCAGGCGCATACCAATTCACGTGTGTATCGCGATGCGTTCAAAAGAGCCTTCCAACTATCCGGTTTTGGTTATACGTTGCTGGTCTGGGCGATTTGCTATGGAATCGTACGCATATTGCCATTTGCCGCTATTGCAGAAAAGTTCGATAGAGTGGATACAGGCCTATTTCTAGATCTACTGCTTACTGTTGCCGGTCTTTTCGTTTATGCTTTTGTCGTGCTATACAGACAGTTACGAGCAGGTACATTCTCGTTTCAATCAGCTCATGCCCCTACTTATATCATGGTCCATTCTACTGTGGTTTTAGCCTACTTGACTGTTATTTTACCCGTGCGCCATTTCGCCGAAACACAGCCGGTTTTATGCGCGCTGGTGATGACGCTGGTTGTCATTCACGAATGGGCGGGTATGCACATGCTGGCGTTTGTGTACCGCAAGCGGCTGGCGTAACTGCTTGTAAACAGCGTAGCCCCCCGCCCTAAAGGGAGCCCGCTGGCGCGTGATTACTGCTCACGCGCCAGCG
>NZ_JBGGWF010000013.1:0-154451 GCF_041321135.1 Fibrella aquatica
GAAGGGGAAGAAAGGGAGGAAAGGGATTGCTTACGCAGGAGCAGTTAAGCGTGCGTAAGCAATCCCTTTCCTCCCTTTCTTCCCCTTCCGCCCTTTCCTCCTTTATTCCCTTCCTCTTTAAATAATCACATGAGGAAAAATAGCCCGGAATGTGGGGAGGATCTGATCTTTCTCTGAGACGTTCGGGTCGGTGATGCCCCAGTTGATATTCAGGTCGGGGTCGTCCCAGCGAATACCGCCTTCGGCCTGTTTGTTATAGACATTGGTGCATTTGTAGCTGAAAATGCTGTCTTCCAGCGCTACAAATCCATGGGCGAATCCTTCTGGAATCCAGGCCATGTTGGCTAGTTTAGCGTCGAGCAGGAAAGTTTCGTACTTCCCGAACGTAGGTGACTCAGGACGGCAGTCAACAGCTATGTCGAGCACCTGACCGGTAATAACCCGAACCAGTTTTCCCTGGGCAAATGGCTCATTCTGAAAGTGCAATCCGCGCAGGACTCCTTTTGTCGAGAACGACTGATTATCCTGCACGAAGTCGAATGGTAAACCCAGCGACGCAAACAGTGGCTTGTTATACGATTCGAAAAAGTGACCGCGCTCATCTTCGAACACGCGGGGGATTAACTCGATCAGGCCATCGATGGCCGTTTGGCGTACTTGCATATTACAATTTCAGGTAGACAGTGCAAAAATAGACTTCTCTACGCTACGTTCGTACTTTTGGGCGGTTCCAATTTAGGTACTGGACATAAACGAACATGAACTATCAGGCTCTGTCGGCGCAAATCCGGCATAAACAATCGTACCTCTGCGTAGGGTTAGACACCGACCTTCAGAAACTGCCGCCCCATTTGGCCAACGTACCTGACCCGGTCTTTGCATTCAATAAAGCCATCATCGACGCTACTTCACCGTATGCCGTGGCGTATAAGCCCAATATTGCTTTCTACGAAGCGCAGGGGCCACGCGGCTGGGAGAGTCTGCAAAAAACGCTGGAATACATTCCGAAAGATTGTTTCACCATTGCCGATGCAAAGCGCGGCGATATTGGCAACACGTCGGGCCTCTATGCCCGTGCCTTTTTCGACCCTGCTGCTGCCGGCCTCGACTTCGATGCCATTACGGTAGCGCCCTACATGGGCCACGATTCAGTATTGCCTTTCCTCGATTATCCCGGCAAATGGGTGATTTTGCTGGCTTTGACCAGTAACCCCGGCAGCGCCGATTTTCAACGGCAGCATGTTGACAATGAGACGCAGGAACTGTTTGAAACGGTAATTCAGAAAGCCCAAACCTGGGCTAGCCACGAGCAATTGATGTTTGTGGTTGGCGCTACCCAAGCCGATCAGATCGCCCGTATTCGAGAACTGGCTCCCGATAATTTTCTGTTGGTGCCGGGCGTTGGGGCGCAGGGTGGCTCACTGGCCGATGTGTCGAAAAATGGCCTTACGAAAGATGGAGGCCTACTGGTCAACGCCTCGCGGAGCATTCTGTATGCCTCGTCGGGAACAGACTTTGCCGAAGCCGCCGCTGCCGAAGCCAAAGCCATTCAGCAGGAAATGGCAACGTACCTGAACTAATGCTCTTTCAAGCCGTATACGTACCAGGCCGCTACTACAGTCTGACTGTTCTGAGAGCGGCTGGTACGTAGGCTGCTGTTGACGCAGGTATAATCAATTTACCTGACCTGCCTATAGCTGATCGTGTAATAAAATGTACCCATCGGCCCGGATGGACAGCTTCGCTGGATTGGGAAGCCGAACTCGTTGACGCGCTGATTTTCGTAGACGATAGTGCCCTCGCTACAGTCTAACTGACCAAACGAAACCGAGCAGCTCTTTCTCTTTTGAAAAGCCAAATTATTGCTGGTCAGTGGGTTGTCCAGAAAATACAACGGTCTGCTGTATATGCTTTGGTCAGAAGCCGCTATCAACGCCGCCAGTATCTGATATTCTTTGCTGGTTGAAAATATATTCTGGTACTGATCATATTGCTGGTCAAGCACCTGTACGTAATTAGCTGGGTTTCGTTCCTGGCTCTTTTTCGATTCGGTCAGGTAATCCAGATGGCCCTGACTGTCCAGATAAAGTCGACCCAGCGCCACATTCCTATTGACCGGATACCCCGCCTGATCGAGTGAAATACTGACCTGTTTCACGGCCTGGTTGCCAATCCGAGCCTGAGCGGTAAGCGTATTACCTGCATAGGTCAGGTCGAAACCAGACGACTGGCTGTAGCGCTGCAACGTATTGTCGAACAGTTCTGTGTTGAGGGTGATCGTGCTTAATCGATTATCGTCTGTGTAGGAAAACCTTACCCATGGGGTGGCAGGCGCGTTTCCTGATGTAAGTAACGAGTCCCGGACAGACAGAAGCTGGTTCGCGCTATTGTAGGCAAACAGCGATCGATAGACCCAATGCGCCAACGCACCTTCGGAATGCCACTCGATTGTAGTAGGCAGCAGGACTGTCTTTTCGACGGGCCGTGAATTAATTGTCGACTGATCATTGCAGGAAAGGAGACTCACGATGAGGGAGCCAAACACCAGAAACAAGAGGAAACGAAGCGAGCGAGCCATAGCTGGTAGTTAATAAGTTGAGTGTTTTCGAACGTAGTTAGTTAGTGAGTAGTGGGGCGAATGGTGAACGACGCGCCAACCAGAAACGGGTGAATATTCAATTGGCGGTCACCACTGAAGAGGCGGCTGAACCCATACTGAACCGTTGGTCCCACCTGAATTGAATAAGCCGATCTTAACGGTATGGCTGTTGTTAGTGCTGCCTGCCCCCATAAGAGGGTTTGCCCGGTGGCGGGCAGGTACGTTCCCTGACCACCCACACGAGCGGCATATTGGCCGGGGCGTTTACCCAAACCCAGTGTGTATTCCTTATCCAGACTAGCGCCCAGCAAGGTCAACGAGCTGTTTTCGGCCACCGACTGGCCCAGACGGGTAATTCGGTATTCGTTTTGTCCCGTTGCTTCGATCTGGTATTCGTTCGTTGCCAGGTCGTAGTAGGCCCAGCGCCTTAGCTGACCAGCCATGAGCTGAACGGCGAACTGCCGCCACATTACGCCACCGCTGACCTGATAGCTCCATGTTGGTGCCGAAAAAGTGGCCGGTGCATCAACCCGTTGCACGTAGGATTCAGGCCTGGCCACAATGGTCATGAACTGAAACGTACTCAACGGCGACACGCTGGCCAGCCAACGCAAAGGTGCCCGGTGGCTTTCAGCGGTTGCCTCAGTTGGTTGCTGAGGCAACTTCACCACCTGCCGCCTAATAGTGTAATCAGGCACCCGCAACGGGCGAATAGCTACGGGTTGCAGCCTTGCCAGCGCGTCTTGCCCGAAAACGCTATCGGCCCCAACTATCTCTGACACCGCATAAACGGGAGTTGGTATCGCCTGATCCGGATTTGCCGGCTTCTCGGTACGAACTATTGGCCCATGGTCTACTGGTCGACCTGCTTGGCTGATGACAGGAAACAGACGTACCTGATCCTGGACTGTCCTTGACCGGGCAAAACGCGCCGTCGGGCGAGCGTACTGGCGAGGCCGCGCTGCCTTCATGTCGATAGCCGGATTGCCTGACCGAAGCACAGGCTGCACCGTTGATCGGGTCGATGAGCCAGCTGGCGGGCTAATGGCCTGACCATTGCTGTCCTTGTCAGAGATTGTCTGATCGGTGTGAATTGTTGCCTGCGGCTGAGATTGAGGCGAATCCGTGTTGTTTAGCCTGTGAGCAAACCGCCTGGGTTGGTCAGGAGTCAACCGTTTAGGCTGAACCTGGGAAGCCATGCGTTTGGGCCCGTAAAGTGCGCCGCTGATCAGCAGGAGCACGAAAACGGCCAGCACAACGTACCTGGAACGTCCGGATGAAGCAGCGGGGAGTTGTTTCCATATCCGCTTCTTGAGCGATCTCGACGGAGATCGCTCAAAGTCGTTGAAAACCCGCTGGAAGCGCTCTTTCAGGGCTTTGTCGGTCGAATCATCCGAAGAGTTCATGACGTTTGAGGCCGTTTTGGTGACTGAATTTATTTAATAATTGCTTCGCCCGGCTGTATTGCGAGCGTACCGTTGCTTCAGGAATACCCAATAGTCCGGCAATGTCGGCGTGGGTATAATCTTCGATCAGATAGAGGTTCACCACCAGTCGATACTGGTCGGGCAACTGGTTGATGAAAGCCAGCAGGGCATCCAGGTTGAGTTGGTTGATCATTGACTCATAATCGTCGCTGGCCAGCTCGTCGGTGATTTCTTCATACGTGCCGAAACGCTCCTGTGGGCGGGTGGTTCGATTGTAATAATTGATCGCCGTGCGCACAATGATTGCCTTCACCCAACTGTCGGCCGAGTCTGGTTTATCCAATTCCCGGATATGCTGAAAGATGCGAATGAACGCTTCCTGAAAAATGTCTTCTGCTTCTGCCACCGTGCGGGCGTATCGTACGCAAACCCCAAGCATTTTGTTTTTGTAACGCTCGTAGAAGGCATGCTGCGCCTGCGCTTCCTCGCGCTGGCAACCAAGCACCAGATCGCGCAGGGTCGGGTATTTCTTACGGCCGAATAATGCCATCTGAATGAGCCGGTTAGGAGCGATTAGACAGCGGCTACACCAGATTCAGGTACGTCCGACGCACAAGCTGTCCCTGCTCATTGAAGGTCATAAACCAGGTCTGCCGGCCTTTCTGCACATTAACGGTGTAGGAGGTTACCCCGGCGTACTGGCTCTTGCTGAGCAGGCTAAACTGGCCACTATTGCTGAACCCTGCCAGTTCGGGCGTTTGTTGCAGGTACGTTTGTATCGAAGCGGGTAACTGATTGATGAAGGAATAATACTGAGCATTGGCCGACCCGGAAACGGCGATCAGCTGACCATTCTCTTCGTAGGTCAGGGTGTAATAATTGGCGTTTTGCTGCGCCGAAACGACGTACTGTTTCTTGCCCTGCGCATCAACGGTGACCAGCGCATAGCCAAAGACGGCCCCCTGCGCCGTCAGCGACTGTTGTATAGCAAGGGGAAGATCGAGCAGTGTTTCGGTGCGGAATTCTAGTTGGTTGCTGGGCAACAGCTCGGTCACGTAGGTAATGGCACCGTTTATACTGGTGACGGTCCAACGGAATGTATACTGGTTGCCCTGCCAGTTGTAGTCGGCAAAAATGAACTGGCCATTGTTGCCGCTATCTCTGAACCAGTTGTAGTTCTGTACCCGGAGGTTCGTGAACGTACCCCCGTCTAGAACGGTGTTGCGCACCGTCGAGGCCAGCGAATCGGGTACCGACTGGGTTTGCAACTGGTAGGCAATCAACAGCTTTTGCGGGTTAGTGGCGGCGCTGAATCGGGCTGATTTCTGGGTGAAATTTACCTGCCATACCCGGCCTTTTTCCAGCGTTTTAAAGAGCATATCGGTCGCTCCCGGATACTGAGCAGTAAGCGCCTGAATAGCGCTGGCCGGAACCGTTTCGGTAGGTGTGGGCTGATTATCGGTGACCCGGTTGCAGGATAACTGGAAGACGCAGAGCAGCGAGAACAGGAGTACGTTTTTCATACGTTGAGCAGGTTAGCTGCGTTTGGGCGGCCCAGGGCTACCAAAACGAACCAGCAGTGAAGTTAGTCACTGATATAGACACCGTACGCTTTCGCCGTTGTTGCACAGGCCCGCTTTATTTTTGGCGTTGGCTAGCAACTATTTCGCCCAGAACGTCCTGTTTATTTTGCAAGTATTTGATGATGAGTTTATTGTCGCTATTGTGTGTAGTGGCCTGGTACTGGTTGCTCTGACAGGAAAAAGCAGCGTTCTAGCTAAAGTTGTGGGGGTAAATGTCGACTTTAGGGATAAGCGATGCAACTTTGAGCAACATACATCGACCACTAAACCTCAGACTAGCCCTTGTCTTTCATACCTGCTTCTGAATCACCTGCCGAATTATCGGTCAAGGCCATTATTGTCGGTGCGCTGTTCGGCGTGCTGTTCGGAGCCGCCACGGTCTACCTATCGCTGAAGGCGGGCCTGTCCGTGTCGGCATCTATCCCGATTTCGGTGCTGGCCATTTCGCTGGGGCGTCGATTTCTGAACACGACCATTCTGGAAAATAACATCATCCAGACCACGGGTTCGGCGGGCGAGAGCATTGCCTCAGGCGTTGTATTTACCATGCCGGGCTTCCTCTTTCTGACCGATGGTGCCTCGGCCGATTTCTTTAACTACTGGACTATCCTGACGCTCGCAATCGTGGGCGGTTTGGTAGGTACGTTGATGATGGTGCCCCTGCGCCGGTCGCTCATTGTGCAGGAACACGACACCTTGCCCTACCCCGAAGGAACAGCCTGCGCTTCGGTGTTGATTGCCGGTGAAAAAGGGGGCGATTTTGCCAAAACGGCCTATCTGGGGCTAGGCGTGGCGTTTCTGTATGCGGCCTTGCAAAAGGTGCTGCACGTGATTGCCGAAGTGCCCGTTTGGGCGACTAACCAGGTGAATCGCTATTTCCCATCGGCGCAGGTGGCGGGCGAAATCACGCCGGAGTATCTGGGCGTGGGTTATATCATCGGGTTTCGTATTTCGGCGGTGCTGGTAGCGGGTGGTTTTCTGGCGTGGCTGGGCCTGATTCCCCTACTCGCGTCGGTTGTTCCCGGCGAAACCATTGCCTTGCAACTCCAGAAACTGGGCTACCTCGCCGATTTGGCTGTAGCGGGTGGTCCCGGCGGCTGGAACCCGGAAACGAAAACCTTCTCCGATAACGCCGCTGCCATTTACCGGGCCTACATTCGTCAGATTGGCGCCGGTGCCGTTACGGCTGGCGGATTTATGACGCTGCTGAAAACCATTCCAACCATCGTTTCGTCGTTTAAAGCATCTGTTGGAAGTGGAGCCGGTTCCAACGCTGCGTTGGCTAGCCAACCCGGTGGAATTCTGCGCACCGATCAGGAGTTGAGCGGCCGGTTTGTCATCATCGGCTGTATCGTACTGGCCGTGCTGATGGTGTTATTGCCACAGATTCCCGGCGATACGTACCTGACCAAAGGCCTGATTGCCATTCTGGTGCTGGTGTTCGGCTTCTTCTTCGTCACCGTGGCCAGTCGCATTGTAGGCCTGATCGGATCAAGTTCGTCGCCGGTTTCGGGTATGACCATCGCTACGATCATGGGCACGGCCCTGATCTTCATCGGCATCGGCCTGACGGGACGTACCTACGAACCTGCCGTGCTGGTGGTGGGAAGCCTCATCTGCGTAGCCGCCGCCAACGCCGGCGCCACCTCGCAGGATTTGAAAACGGGTTACCTCGTGGGTGCCACGCCGCGCGCGCAGCAACTGGCGCTACTGGTTGGCGTCGTGGTCTCGTCGCTGGTGGTTGGTGCCACCGTGAAACTGCTCGATACACCCACGCCCGATCTGGTGGCGCAGGGAATTACCCACGCCATTGGCACCGACAAATTTCCTGCACCGCAGGGCACACTGATGGCCACGCTCATCAAAGGCCTGTTATCATTCAACCTCGACTGGCAATTTGTGCTGGTCGGCGCGGTGCTGGCCTTCGTGTTTGAGTTGATCGGCGTGAGTGCCCTAGCCTTCGCCGTGGGGCTGTACCTGCCGCTATCAACAACGCTCCCCATTTTTGCCGGTGGCTGCGTGAAAGCGTTTACCGATTGGCGCAAGAAGAAACCAGTTCTGCACAACGAAGGCAATCCACTGGAAGCTGAAATGGAAGAAACCGACGACCTAAGCAAAGGCAATCTCTTCGCTACTGGCCTTGTCGCCGGTGGGGCGCTGGCGGGCGTACTGGTAGCCCTGCTATCGGTCAATGATGGCGTTTATACGGCCCTGTCGAAACTGTCGCTCGAACCGGCGCTCGAAGGAGCATTCGGTGATGGTGGTTATCAACTTCTCGGTGCCCTCTTCTTCGCCGCCCTGGCCGGTACGCTCGGCTGGATGGGGTTGAAGAAATAGTCATTTGCCTGCGGCGTCATTAGGTGGTCATTACGCTGCGCTGTCATTAGGTAGTCATTGATTGCTCAAACAACGAATGACTATCTAATGACAGCGCAGCGTAATGACCACCTAATGACTACTTCCTATAACCAATTGTGGCAAACAGCGGGTCGCTGCGGTGTGGATTGGGGCTGCGATCTTCGGTGTGAACATCGATGAACAGGCCCGTTTGTTCGTAGTATGTTTCAACGAGCTGGGCGTGTCCGGCATCGTCAAGGGCTTGCCAGACGGCGACAGCTTTGGTTGGAAACATTCTATTTGAGAATACTGTAATGAAGGGCGCGCCCGGTTTTAGCACCCGCGCCACTTCCCGATAAACGGCGACCGGCTGTGTCAGGTACTGCACTGACACCGTAACCACACAGCCGTCAAATTCTTCGTCTTTAAAAGGCAGCACAGGGTTTTGATTCAGGTTCTGCACGACATAATCCGTCAGTTGCGGATTCTGCTTTAACTCCGTCGCGTTCATGCCCTGTCCCGCTACGCGGCTATACATCACGTCAGTAGCGGTCCCGCGTCCGGGCAGGTGACTGCGCCAGCTACTCATCAGATCAAGAATAGCACCGCCGGACGGTAGCAATTCGCGAAAAAGAGCCGTCGTTGCCGCAATAGCCGGGTCATCGATATGTACTACTAATCGGGCCGACCGGTAAAATTCATCGTCGGGTGTTTCATCGTATTTCCGAAAATAATTCGATGGAAGATCGGGGTTAAGTTGGGTACGTTGTGCCATGTTTACCTAACCCCCGATGCGACTAATTGATTAAGAAATTAATGCTAAAAATCATAAACGAAAAGTATACACTTAATTTACTTATCAGATATTTTTGGCACATATTTTGTTGGTTATAAGCATCTTGCGAAAGTGCCTCATCGTTTGCGGAGGGTGTTTTCAAGATCTACCACTTCCTACGTGCTCACGCTTACTTCATGACTTTTCGCTACCTGCTTATCGCCCTTTTGGGCGTTATTTCTCGTTTTGGCCTCGCCCAATCTGTTTGTCAGGTACCACAGTCTACGTACACAGGTACGCCCAGTAGCCGGGCCGTATCAATTAGTTGGTCCTATTACGGGGGAGGTTCGCCTACCTATCAGGTTCAATTTCGGTTCGCGGGTCAGATAGGCTGGACAAGTAACGGGGTAAGTCGCTCCTCATCAGTAACACTGTCAAATCTCGCGCCCCGCACTGGCTATGAGTGGCGGGTGCGCAGTATCTGTGCGGCTGGCGATACATCAGCGTTTACCAACCCGCTGTCATTCAGTACAGAATGTAGAACGCCACAAGGCTTATACAACAGTACCATCTCGGCTGAATCGGCTCAGGTTAGCTGGTCATTTTATGGTGATGGCTCCCCAACGTATCAGATGCAGTATCGCGCGACAGGGGCAGCAGACTGGATCAGCAGACCTGTGCAATCATCGAGCTATGGTACTATAACCAACCTAATTAACAATACTGATTATCAATGGCGGGTGCGTAGCATATGCTCACCAGGCGATAGCTCTGCTTTCTCGGCTCCTATCTCGTTTCGAACTGTATGCTATTCGCCAGGAGGAACCTATACAAGCGATCTAACCTACCGGTCGGCCCGGTTGAACTGGTATAGTGGACCGTCAGGCGCTTCTTACGAAGTGTACTGGCGGGTGGCCGGCGCTACCGACTGGACCAGCGTCAACGCGAACCCCAATACGTCGATGACCCTGAATGGACTGGCCAACAACACAACGTATGAATGGAAAGTACGGAGCGTCTGTTCGGCGAATGCTACGTCGGCCTTTACCTCGCCGATTACCTTCCAGACGCAATGCCTGGCGCCTAACTCACTGTACACGACAGTTCCAAATACGGATATAGCCGAACTGCGCTGGACGAATCCGGCTGGTGTATTCGCCACAGACCTGCGGTGGCGCGCTATCGGGGCAACAAACTGGGTCGAAATGGCCAATCTGGCCAGCAATGACTTTGGGCTGACGGGGTTGACGCCCAATGCGAGTTACGAATGGCAGGTACGTTCATCCTGTTCGGCAACAGACAAATCGGCCTGGTCGCAGTCGGTGCAGTTTATTACCTGGTGCGATCAGCCGAATAATGTAACGTCATCGAATATTGGCAGCAGCCGGGCCGATCTGAGCTGGTCAGCGAAGACAGTGGCAACCCTGCAATATCGCCTGGCGAATGCCAGCACCTGGACAACGATCAATACAGTTAGCTCACCCTACACGCTAACTGGCCTGTCGAACAATACCGTTTACGAATGGCGCGTTGCCACAGCTTGTGCTGAGGGAGTTACTTCTGATTATAGCGCCACGCAACTTTTCACTACCCGGTGCGATAGACCTCAATATTCTTCAGCCAGCATTAATACAGATAATGCAATTAATTTCTCATGGGGTGGCCCCTCAGACGGCGTGTATGAACTGCAATGGCGAGTGGCGGGAACAACGAGCTGGACGAGTGTAGACGGTATCATAAATACGGGGTATACGCTTAATTCGCCAACGCTGAATACGACGTATGAATGGCGGGTCCGGCGGGCCTGTTCATCCACCGATTTTTCTGATTTTACGCCGACGAATCTCATTCTGGTAACCTGCCAGAGTGCTTATCTCTCGCCATACTCCTATAAACTGACATCGAATTCAGTTGGGCTAAGTTGGAGCACGTATTCGAATAGACCAACTGATACGTATGAACTACAATGGAGACCAGCCAGCACTACCGTTTGGACAACGGTAACAGGCCTGACCACCTCACCCTACACCTTAACGGGGCTTACGCCGGGCGTACCGTATCAATGGCGGGTGCGTCGGATGTGTACGCCCACAATTGGTTCTGACTATACCAGCACCATCGAGTCGTTTACCATTCCCTGTAATCAACCCACTTCTTTTTATATCACGTCAGTTGCAACAACAACGGCCTCGATCCAGTGGTATGGTAATGATTCGTATCCGCCTTATGACCTGAATTACAGGCCCGTTGGTCAGGCCAACTGGATTGCGCTAACTTCTATTAACGCCAGTGCGTTTTCGCTGACGGGCCTTACTCCTAACACCGTGTATGAGTGGCAGGTACGTTCGGCCTGCTCAACAACGGGTACGGCTCCGGCATTTGGGGCTATACAGTCGTTTGTGACCTACTGTGGAGGAACGCCCACCGATTTTTCCATTGTCTCAGTAATTGCTGGAAACGTTACCGTGCGCTGGAGTGGAGGGGCAGGTGTTGCTTCCTATGAGATTTACTATCGGGAAGTTGGCAGTACCAATTGGCTTACTAAAACAGTACCGGCCAACGAAGTTGACCAGCCGCAGGGGCAGAGTAGCATCACGAAGCAGTATACATTTTATGGCTTGCCAACTGGCAAGAATTACGAATGGCGCGTTCGGTCTATCTGCGAAGCTGGCATCAGTTCGCCATTTGCCGATGGGCCAGTAATGACCACAAACTGCCCGAGTACGGGTGGTACTGGCTATGCGTATCAGGTAGATAACACGCGTGCCAATATCGTGTGGTCTATGCTTGGTTCTACGGATACCTACGACATACAGTGGCGACAGCAGGGAGCGTCTACCTGGCTGACAGAGCAAGCTATAACGGGCTCTACATACACGCTGACCAATCTACAACCAGGCTTCACCTACGAGTATACCGTGCAACGGGTGTGTGCTCCCGGCTTGAAGAGTGATGTTGTGGGCAATAGTGTGTCCATTCGTTACCAGGTGCCTACAGACCTAAGCGTCAGATTCCGGTCAGGTAATTCAGTGAATGTTACCTGGAAATATCCGGCCGCTTCGTCGACTGAGCTAACAGCAACCGCGTTTACGATCCAATATCGGCTAGCTGGAACGACCAGTTGGACCACCGTGAATGTACCTGCTGCTACCGCTGTTGGCCAGTATCCATCGCTCTCTGTTCCGGTGTTGGGCTTAACCGTTGGCGCTGCCTACGAATTCCAGGTACGTGCCGGGGCAGTTGGCCAACCGGGGTCTGACTATACGTACGCGGCTTACTATGCCGTGTCATGTTCAGTGGTAGGTTCGGTTCAAACGGCGGTTGGGACTACCTCCGCCAATGTATCGTGGTATGCCCCGTCGACAGATATCCCATTCCAGCTTCAGTGGCGGCCAGTTGGTAGCTTCACATGGACAACCGTTGCAATACCCGGCACGACCTCTGGTACAACCGTGGTGTACTCACTAACGGGTCTGGCTAATAACAGCAGTTACGAATGGCGGGTAGCGACCAACTGCGGCGATGGCGTGCTGTCAGACTACACAGCGATTCAGTCGTTTATGACGGGATGCGTCGTAACGGCCGCATCGAGTGTGTATGCTACCGCAGCGGCAACGTCGGCCAACATAACCTGGAGCTATTATCCGGCCACGCTGGCGAAATCAATTGTCCAATATCGACTGGTGAACGCAGTCACCTGGATCGATGGCAGTCCGCAGACGAGTACCAGCTATTCGCTCACGGGTCTTACGCCGAATGCCGCCTATCAGGTACGTATTCGGAGTGTTTGTGAAGGAGGCGACATATGGGCTGTTAGCAGTGTCAGCTCGTTTCAGACCGTTTGCCGGGCGGTATCGTCATTCTCTGTATACAGTATACAGGAGCGGTTGGCTCGCATCATTTGGTCAGCGTCTGAATCGCCAACCGTCATTCAATGGCGACAGGTAGGGGGCGCTTCCTGGAGCGAAGCAATAGCAAACGGTAGCCTTGTTGATATTACAGGGTTAACCCCAGGTACTGCCTACGAGTATCGGTTTCAAACAACCTGCTCACCCGGTAGTTCACCTGTCTACAGTGCAACCGGCACATTTACCACATCAATGACAAGTCTGCCCACGGTTTCCCTTCGGGCCGATAGCACGGGTATTGATGTTGCCCGGCTGCTGATCAGTAACAATGACCAGACAGCCTACCGACTTCAGTGGCGGGGAGTAGGGACAAGTAGCTGGTTTACTACGGGTCTGTTGACCAGTACAACCTACCTGTTACAAAATCTGACGCCCGGTACCACCTACGAAGCCCGTCTGGTACAGACTTCCGGCAATAGCACAACCGTTTATAGCAATACCACCCAATTTTCCATGGATTGCCCAACGTTCACAACGTTAACCATTACGTCTCTATCAACCCAGGCGGCTTGGCTGAGCTGGTCGTTAACGAAACCAATGCCGGTAGTGGTGCAATGGCGGGTTGGCGGTAGTGCTTCCTGGAATACGGTGTCGGTTCCTGCGGGTGTGACGATTCATTCGTTGACGGGATTGTCGCCAGCTACCAGCTATGAATGGCGGGCTACGCCGACATGTAGCGCTGCGTCAGGGGCATTCACGCCGGTGGGTACGTTCCGTACGCCCGCTTCGTGCCAGGCCCCTGTCGATGGTAGTACCACTGATGTTAATCTATCGTCGGCCAAGTTGTACTGGAGTGCTTATTCGAATCCCACCCAGTTTACGGTTCGATACCGGGTAGTAGGGACAACAAACTGGACTGTACGAACAGGGATCATCAGCAGTCCGTTTACGCTGACGGGGCTCAGCGCCAACACAACATACGACTGGGCGGTAGCCGACCAATGTAGCGGAAACACAGCCCTGATGTTCAGTAGCCCGCGTCGTTTCACCACGCAGTGTTTGCCAGCCTACTACGCGACAACTCAGGCCGTGTCTACCCAGGCGCGATTGACCTGGAGCGAGGGCGGACCTGACTACGTAGTGAGGTGGCGGCGTTCAGGGGCCAGCCAGTGGAACCAGGCGACGACGTCGGCCAAATCGTTTACTCTGTCAGGCCTGGAACCCAGTACCTATTACGACTGGCAGGTACGCAGTGCGTGTACACCCGAATTCTCAGGCTTTAACTGGACTACATTCTCTACGCAATGCGGAGACAGCTTTATCTATAGCCAGACAGCCAGACCAGTCGGCACCAATGCTGTATCGTTGACCTGGACAACGAATTACGGTACCGCCGATCTGAATGTATATACGGTTGGCTGGCGCGTGAAAGGGACCACTAATTGGACTACACGCTCGGGCGTGGTGGCCCCATATATGCTTACCGGTCTGGCTGATAACACAACCTACGAATGGCAGGTACGTCCCGATTGCAGTACACAATTTAATGCCCCACTGACGTTTCAAACGACTTGTGCTCTGGTAACAAATCAGCGGGTTGATCAGCAAACCAGTTCGACGGCACAGCTAGTATGGAGCGATGCCTTTAGCGGAACACCCTATGTGTTGCAATGGCGCGAAGCAGGTGTTGACACCTGGAACACCGTGTCGGGCATTAACGGCACGTCGTACACGCTCACCGGATTGACCAATGGTACATCGTACGAGTGGCAGGTACGTGGTGCGTGTGCGGGGGTATCGTCTTACCTGACCACAACAGCATTTAAGGTGATCAGCGAACGCCAAACAAGTGTCTACACGGTAAAAACAGGTTCGTGGAATGATGCCACCGTCTGGTCATGTAACTGCATCCCGACGCCGACCGATGCTGTGTTGATCAAACATGCCGTTACGATACCTGCCAGTTATACCGGCTATACCAAACGGATTTTCTACGAAGGAGCCGGTCAACTGAAGATAAGTGGTGCCTCCGTTGTGAAACCAACGCAATAGATGAAGTCAGCCGTTTCGGTTCAAATTGGTAGCTTTGCCGTCTGCAACGTACCTGATTATGATTACTGAAACTACCTCTCATTATGACCATTTAGAGCAGATGTCGGTCCACGACCTGCTGGTGAATATCAACCGCGAAGATCAGACCGTTCCGCTGGCGGTGGAAAAGGCCATTCCGCAACTCGAAGCGCTGGCTACGCAGGTAACGGCCCGCATGCGCGAAGGCGGTCGGCTGTTCTACATCGGTGCAGGTACGAGCGGTCGGCTAGGAGTGGTGGATGCCTCGGAGTGCCCGCCTACCTACGGCGTGCCACACGATCTGGTGGTGGGACTGATTGCCGGGGGCGATGGAGCCATTCGTAAGGCCGTAGAGTTTGCCGAAGACGATTTTGGGCAAGCCTGGAAAGACCTGCTGGCCTATAAAATCGAAGCCATCGATACCGTAGTAGGCATTGCTGCGTCGGGACGTACCCCATATGTAATCGGTGGCCTGAACGCCGCCCGCGAAGCCGGTTGCCTCACGGGCTGCATTGTCTGTAACCCTGGCTCGGCGGTGGCAGCGGCGGCCGAATTTCCGGTAGAGGTAGTGACCGGTCCTGAATTTGTGACGGGCAGTACACGCATGAAAGCAGGAACGGCGCAGAAGCTGGCCCTCAATATGTTATCGACCACGGTCATGATTCAGTTGGGTCGGGTGAAGGGGAATAAAATGGTCGATATGCAATTGTCGAACATTAAACTCCAACAACGCGCCGCCTACATGGTTATGGACGAGCTAGGTGTCTCGGAAGTCGAAGCCAAAGACCTGCTAAACCGCTTCGGCAACGTTCGCGGAGCGATTGAGAATTTTAAATAGTCTAAAGTTCAATGTCTAAGGTTCAACGTCGCGTTGCTAGTCTGGAAATAGACTAGTTAGCAGAGCAACCTTGAACTTTAGACATTAAACATTGGACCACCTTCTATGAAAGCCATTCAACTACTTGCCCTGAATCAGCCGCTTGCGCTGGTCGACGTACCTGATCCTATACCGGCACATGGTGAGGTGGTTGTCGATGTAAAAGCCGCCGCTCTCAACCATCGCGATGTGTTTGTGCAACAGGGGCTGTATCCCGGCATTGTGTTGCCCGTTTTTCCTGGGTCCGATGGGGCGGGTGTGGTGTCGGCGGTGGGTGAAGGCGTTGACCGTTCGTGGCTAAACCGAGAGGTGATCATTAATCCGGCCTTGAATTGGGGAGCAAACCACGCGGTGAATAGTCCGGCGTTTACCATTCTGGGTATGCCTACCGCAGGTACGTTCGCCGAGAAAATCGTGATTGCGCAGACCAACGTGTATCAAAAGCCTACTCACCTGTCTTTTGAGGAAGCCGCTGCTTTGCCCCTGGCTGGTCTGACTGCTTGGCGTGCGCTGATGTCGCGGGCTGGCCTGAGTCGGCAGCAGCCTGAGCGGGTACTCATTACGGGCGTTGGTGGCGGGGCGGCTCAGTTTGCTCTGCAATTTGCCGTAGCGGCCGGTGCCGAAGTCTGGGTAACGTCGGGTTCCGCAGAAAAGCTGGCGAAGGCAAAAGAACTTGGCGCCAAAGGCGGGGTGAGTTATAAAGAAGCCGATTGGCACAAAACCCTGCTGAAACTGGCTACTAATGGTGATGCCGCCCAAAGCAAGGCGGGCTATTTCGACGTCATTATCGACAGCGCTGCCGGCCCCGATTTCGCCAAACTCACGCAGGTAGCGGCTCCTGCGGGGCGCATTGCTTTTTTCGGTGGAACATCAGGCAAAATCACGGATGTACAGCCGTCGGTTATCTTCTTCAAGCAACTATCTATCTACGGCACCACGATGGGCAATGACAGTGAATTTGCGGATATGTTACGGTTCGTGGAAAAACATCAGCTTCGCCCCGTCATTGATTCAATCCGGCCACTCGCTGAGGCACAGGAAGCCTACGATCGCATGATCGCTGGTCAACAACTTGGTAAGCTGGTGCTGAGAGTTAATTAATTTATTTTCGTGAACGTGCCCAGTGTGCATAACTCAGCCGAGATATGTACACTGGGTACGTTCACGAAAAAGCAGGTTAGTCAGCCTGTTTCTTGCGATTCCAAAAGAAGTAGAAAGGCACGCCTGTGGCCATTAAGCCAAGACCCACCAGGGCCTCTTCGGGGCGGTTGATCAACGTGTTGATGACCAGATAGGCACAGAAGGCGATGAAGAGAGCGGGTACAACAGGGTAGCCAATAACCCGGTAAGGCCGTTCGGCGTTGGGCATCCGGCGACGGAGTACAAAGACCCCTACGGTTGTGGCGCCATAAAAGATGAAGGCCGCGAAAATGAGCATATCGGTTAGCGTATCGAAGGAGCCCGACACGATCATGAGCGTTGTCCAGGCAGCCTGTAGCACCAGCGAACGAGATGGTGTTTGAAACGTAGGGTGCATGTAATCGACCCGGCTGAAAAACTGTCCGTCTTTGGCCATCGCGTAAAACAAGCGCGATGCCATCAGAATGGTGATGCTGCAACAGTTGAAGGTGGTAACCAGCAACAGGCACGAAATAATCAGTGAACCGGCTTTGCCGCCCATCAGGCCCGCCACCGATACCGCCGCAATACTGTTGGGCGTCATTTTCAAGGCCGCAATGTCGGCCACCGGCATCACATACAGATACACGAGGTTCATAAGCAAATACAAGCCCATGATCGATAACGTACCTATGGTCAAGGCCCAGGGTAAATTGCGGGATGGCTTTTCGATTTCGCCACCAATGTAGCCTACCGTGTTCCAGCCTTCGTAGGGCCAGAATGCACTTAAACAAGCCAGCGCCATAGCGCTAACTAGTGATTTGCCAGCCAGTCCCGTATCTACGGGTTGTAGATTTACTACACTGCCCGCGCCCGAAAACAGGCCATATACGATGAAGCCCAGCATCACCGCAATCATGATGGCGGTCAGAAACCGGCTAATAGCTTCGCCGGTACGAAGTCCCCGGATGTTGAACGCCGTTTGTCCCCAAACCAGCAGAATAGCCAGCACTTTCACGCTCAGGTTATCGAACGGGTGAAGGCCTAATACATTTACGTCGGCCCATGAGGTAGGGGTAACTGGCAGTGCTACCAGCGAGTTGACCGATTGGGCAAATACGTAGGCAATAGACGCAATAGATGCCGTGCGGATGACGGCAAAGTTGGTCCAGCCAAACAGGAACGCGAAAAAGCGATTGTAAATAACCCGGAAGTAGACGTATTCCCCACCTTCGCTCGCCAGCATACTCGCCACCTCGGCATTGCTCAACGTACCTGCCAGACTAACCAAACCGGCAATGAGCCACGCGGCCAGTACCAGCGTTGGCGAACCCAGTTCGGCCGCCATCGGGACCACTTTCTTAAAAACCCCCGTTCCGACAACAGAGCTGATTACGAAGATAATGGCCGACAATAAGCCGATTTTAGGCCGGATAGTCGAAGTAGCCGCCGGTTCAGGTGCGGGGGATGAAGAAGTCGTCATGGGTTAAAGATACATGTAGAGACGCCAGATGTTGCGTCTCCTCAGGCGTCAGCAATTTGTCTTGACATAAAAAAAGTGCTGACGCCCGAGGAGACGCAACATCTTGCGTCTCTACATATACCCTATACAGCCCCTAATTCACCGCATGCGAAACGGTTCCTTTCAGATCGTTGATGCTGCTTTTGGCTTTATCCGTCAGATTGTCAGTTAAGCTACTGGCTTTGCTGACCAGGTTATTTTTCAGGCTACTGGCTTTTTGGCGATACTTGGCTTTGGTGTACGCTTTCTCAACCGGGTTCTTCCGGTTCCAGGCCGACAGTAACACCAGACCCGCCACGGCAAGTGCTGCAATGCCCAGACTCATGGCTATGTTGTGCGACTCTTCCTCTTCGTTCCTATCCTTCATGTCGCTCCGGGCCGAACTGGTCACCGCCGAATCGGGCAACAGGTGCGCCATGGCTACTGATGCCTTGTTTGCTACGCCATGCACTACTTTGTCTTTACCGCTCATCAGGGCATCATAGCCTGTTTTGGCTACATCGGCGGCTGGAGTCTCCAGCGCCTTTTCCTGCGCCTTTGTATTCATAGCACCGGCTTTGTTGAAGAAATCGGTGTCGGTAGCGCCGGGCATCAGTACCGTCAGGGTGACGTTTGTGTCTTTGATTTCGTTGCGAAGCGCTTCTGAAAACGAATAAACAAACGATTTGGTAGCCCCGTAAACGGCCATCAGCGGGTTAGGAATAACCGAAGCTACCGAGCCCAGCATCAGGATTTTACCCTCATTACGCTGCACCATATCTTTCAAAAAGAGTTTGGTCAGTTTCACCAGCGCAATCACGTTGATGTGAATGATGTCTACTTCTTTCTGCAAATCAGTTTCGGTCGCAAACATGCCGTATTCACCCATACCGGCATTGTTTACCAGCACATCGACTTTAATGCCCTGCTGTTGTACCTCATCGTATACCTGCTGACCAGCCTGATCGTCGGCCAGGTTTTTGGTGATCAGGGTTGTTTTGATGCCGAACTGGTTTTCGTAGCTCTGAGCGAGCTGTTGCAGGCTATCGTCGCCGCGAGCGACCAGAATAAGGTTATAACCGTCTTTAGCGAAAAGGTTGGCGAGTTCACGGCCAATGCCGCTGGTGGCTCCCGTAATCAGGGCTGTTTTCCCTGAATTGATGCTGTTCTGTGTTTCCATAGTTGAGGTTTATTGATTGCTCACTTAAAACAACAGGCTACACCCGAAAGGGTTTTTTTCAATTATCAATGAACAGTTATCAGTTATCAGTTATCAATGGCGCTGCTGAGGAACGTACCTGAGCAGCGCCACTGATAACTGATAACTGATAACTGATAACTGATAACTGATAACTGTTAACTGTTAACTGTTAACTGTTAACTGATAACTGTTCTCGGATTTTTGCGGCTGTTTCAGCTAGCTCTTCCTGGCTTGGTTTGATTTTATGATTGAAATCCATGTCGGCCATTGAGTTAAGTGGAATCAGATGAACGTGGGCGTGAGGCACTTCGAGACCGATCACGGCCACGCCAATTCGCTTGCATGGCACCGCTTTCTCAATGGCCGGGGCCACTTTTTTTGCAAAGGCCATTAAACCCGCATATAGGTCATCATCGAGGTTGAAAAGATAGTCTACTTCCTGCTTGGGAATCACCAGGGTGTGGCCCAGGGTGGTGGGCATAACATCGAGAAAAGCCAGAAACTGGTCTGTTTCGGCAATTTTATGGGCGGGAATTTCGCCGGCAACAATGCGTGAGAAGATAGAGGCCATTGGGCAGCAGTTTGAGTTTGTAACTGCAAAGATGCGGCAACAATTGTTGGATTTTTGCCAGAATCCTACCGATTCAGTAAGCAACTCGATCTTATGAATTGTTCATTGTGTATTCAACTGTAGTTTTGCCTTTTCCTTTTAACAAACTGACTATGCGACTTCACCGCGAAGGCACTACCATTATGCTGACTACCGCACTGGTATTGCTGGGCCTAAACCTATCTGCTTACTATTTCCTGTTTCGTCAAAATTCTACGGCTATGTGGCTGTTAGGCTTTGTGAGCCTGATGCTGTTCATACTGGTCGTGCAGTTTTTTCGCATTCCCAAACGGGTTCACACACTTGATGAAAAACAGGTAATCGCTCCTGCCGATGGCACCGTAGTGGTTATCGAGGAAACAGTTGAAAGTGAGTATTTTAAAGATAAACGTAAACAGGTGTCGATCTTCATGTCGCCTCTGAACGTACACGTTAACCGGAATCCGCTGTCGGGGATCGTCAGCTATTTTCGCTACTATCCCGGTAAATATCTGGTAGCCTGGCACCCCAAATCGAGCACCGACAATGAGCGGACAACCGTGGTGATCAAGCAGGAAAATGGCGTTGAAGTCTTGATGCGCCAAATTGCCGGTGCCCTGGCGCGGCGTATTATCTGGTACGTAAACGAAGGCGATTCGGTGAAACAAACCGAAGAAATGGGCTTCATCAAGTTCGGCTCACGGGTAGATTTGTATTTGCCGCTGGATGCTAAAATTAACGTAACAATGGGTCAGAAAACCAAGGGCGGTGTAACCGTCGTTGCTGAATTGACGTAATACACTGCTGTAAAAGGGGGTTTAAACATAAAGCACACAGAGGAAGAAACTCTGTGTGCTTTATGTTTAAACCCCCTTTTGTGGCCTGTTCGCAGAGCTGAATAACTCATCTGAACGTTTTTTTTCTGATCAGCTCTTTCACAAAGTCCAACTGACCGTCGGTGTGTTGGAGTAAATCGTCGAGCGTGATAGGTACGTGGTGATCCGGCAAGGTGCCACGGCCCGGCTGACCAGGTTTACCAACGGCATTGGTGTAGTACACCAGCGGCGTGTTGACCAGAATGCCCGAACGAGGCAGACTGAGATTAATGAAACTGCCGCCATTGCCGCCTTCATAAACGCCACACGACTCTTCGCCAACAAACGTACCTATCCGATTGGCGTGGGCTACCGCCAGAAACTCCGACGTTGTGGATGCGCTTTTGCCATCCATCAGAATGTATACCTTACCCTTGAACTGGTTTGGCTTGGGAGCCTGCGGACGTAACTCCCAACTGTCGTCATCGGCTTTCACGGTAAATGTTCCGTCAGTTTCCGCGATAAGCTGTTGCTTGATTTTCTTCAGCTCCTGGGCAGGTACATCTGAAAATCGTAAAAAGTCGGAGCTATCCGTAACCGTATGATGGCGGGTATAGTAGCGCATGGCCGTATCGGATTTCATCAGGTACGTAAACAACTCGACACCCTGAACGTCCCACCCTCCGGGATTGCTTCTGACGTCGACGATCAGGTGCTGGATTTGTTTTTTCTGGATCTCCGCCAGGCTCTTATCCATGAACGTGCGGAAGCGTGCGGCGGCTGTTTCGGCGTCATTCGCTTTCTCGCCGCCGAAGCTATCAAATCGTAGATAAGCCGTTTGTGCGACGTCGGTTGGAAACGACAGCCGCCAGGGATGCGCCGGTTTCTTGCGGTTATACCAGGCCATCATCTGTTTGTTGACCGGGTTTTTCTCCATCATTTTCAGCGCCTGGGAAAACGGTTGCGCTGGTATGTCGATCTGTATAGTATCGTTGGTTAAGCCTTTGAAAGTGAGGCGATACGTATCTGGCTTTTCGATGAACCAATAGTAAAACAAGACAAAGAGCTGCCCCTGCAATGCCGCTTCTTTCGAGGACTGAACGTACCCATCAGTCCAATAATACCGGAACATTGTTTCCCGAATGCTGGCCATGGTGCGGCCATTGATAGCCAGCAGCTCAAAACCAGGCTTGATGGTTTGGTCAGTTGTTCCGTTGAAGAGGACATAAGAGCGGTTCTGAATCGGACACATGAAAAACGGGAGCGTTTTCCAGTTGCTGGCAAATGCCCTCTGCCAGTTTTTGGTGGGTAGTGCATAGGTATGAGCGCACCGAATATCAGCGATCAGCGCCGCTACGATCCGATAAAAATCGTAGAACGGTAGCGGCTGGGTCAGTGTTCGGTCGATGCTGTCCAGCTTGGCCTGCATATTGGCTTTGGGTACGTATCGATACAGGCCGGGGTGCGTTTCTTCGAGCAAACGGCGGAGGTATCGGAAATCATCCTGCATCTCGATTGGTTGCAGGATGCGTGTCAGCAGGGTATCAGTAGGGAGTGGTTTTTGAGCAGCCAGCCGTAGCGGGATCAGAGCCAGCAGAGCAGGTAATACCCAGTGTAGCAGTTTCATATCACGTCGATTTTTTGGGCAAATCAGCACATAATCGATTCATGAGTCTGCTCAATTCCTGATTTGAGAGGAAGTTTTACGGTGTTGACTCAGGTATTCTTTAGGCGAAAGAGACGTCATCTGCTTAAATACACGCTGAAAGGTAGCCTGTGAGTTAAATCCGCAATTGAAGGCAATGCCGGTTATGGTTAGGTGTTCGCTGCCTGGCGTGGCTAGCTGACGCTTCACCGCCTCGACCCGATAGCGATTAATGAAGCTGTTGAAATTGGTTTGTAACTGCTGATTCAGCACCGCTGAAATCAGCTTTGGTGATAGCTGAAGGTGTTTACTCAGTTTATCGACCGTGAGTTCGGGATTCAGGAAAAGCTGGTCTGTTTCCATTGCCTTTGTTAAGGCGACGACCACCTCCGCGACTAGCTCAGGAGGCATGTCTGCGTTTGTTGGTCTGGCGGGTATCGATTCATATTCGAGCCGGTTTCGCAGATAGCCTCGTAGACCCAGCCAATAAATCAGAATGGCAATTGGAATGTAGACGGGGTACCAACCCAGCCGCTCCAGCAACGGTCCTCGCCAGCCCGGAATAAGATAGGGTACCATAAACAGCAGCCAAAGTACCTGAAACACCAGCATCGCACTGACAAACTGCCGTAGCCATCGCAGATTTTGCGCCGTTGTAGAACCCTGCGCCGGTGCTGGCTGCCGGGTCAACAGCCGTTTTGTCAAAATCAGGTAGACGGTGATGGCCAGCCAGCGTGGAATATCGACGTAGGTATTGTATGCCTGCATGCTATGCCCCCACACAGGTCCGTCTTTCTGCTCAAAAAAGCCTAGTAGCTGACCAATAAGAAACGTCCAGCCAATGAGCGGCGCAACCCAGTCGAGTACCACCGGGTAAAAATGCCGCCGTTCAGCAGGTCCTAGCTGAAACGCCGGGTCGAGAACTGACCTGGTGTAGAAGTAGATGAGGGGCCCAAGAGGCATCACCATGAATAGAGGCAGCAAATCGGTGGCCAGACTGACCCAGCGGTTTGTTACCGGAATTCCCATGGCCAGACTCATCAGGGCCAGCAACCCGATCAGAACGCCCAGTAACCGATTCGACAGGCGATTGCCCCTCCGGCTGATCCAGAGCAACGTACCCAGGATGAGTCCCTGTAGTGAGCCGAGCAGCAGAATGAGGTCTAGCGGGGCAATGGTCATACGATAGGAAGCCCCTAACGGCCCAGTTCGTCAATCGGTAGCCATTCTACACATTTTAGGCCTTAGCCACAACCCGAATGCTATTTTTCGCGGTTTCGGCTTTTTCGCGGAGGGCTTCCAGTGACGAGTCCAGAATGGTGATGTGTCCCATTTTGCGGCCGGGGCGGGTTTGCGCTTTTCCGTAGAAAAACGGTGAAACACCCGGCATGGCCAGTAATGTATCAAGCCCTTCGTAATGCGCCGGACCTGTATGGCCGGTTTCGCCCAGTAGGTTCACCATCGCGGCGGGTCCATGAGCTGTTGTGTCGCCAAGCGGTAGGTTCAGGATGGCCCGCCAGTGCTGCTCGAACTGCGACGTGCGGTTAGCCCGAATGGTATGGTGACCACTGTTGTGCGGACGCGGTGCCACTTCGTTGATTAACACGTTGCCCTCTTTATCCAGAAACAATTCAACGGCTAGCAAGCCCACAATACCGTATGCATCGGCTACCTGACGGGCAATGGCCTGCGCCTGTTCTTCTACGTTGGCTGAAATGTCGGCGGGGGCAAAGAGGTACTCGACCAGGTTCAACTCGGGATGAAACACCATCTCCACCGTAGGAAAGGTACGTACCTCGCCGCTGGCGTTGCGGGCTACGATCACGGCCAGTTCTTTCTCGAAATCAACGGCTTTTTCCAGTACACCCTGCGCATCGAACGCCTTGTCGGCATCGGCGGCGGTAGCAATGCGTTGCACACCCCGACCATCGTAGCCATCACGGCCCAGTTTATGGAAAGCGGGCAATAGCTCGGGTTGTTCGGCTACGAGTCGGGCTACGTCGGCGCGATTCTCGGTAAGCACGAAGTCGGCGGTGGGGAGGTTGTGGTCGCGGTAAAACTGCTTCTGGATACGTTTATCCTGAATCTGCCGAATAACTGATGGCTGCGGATACACGCGTTTCCCTTCCCGTTCCAGCGCTTCCAGTGCCTCCACGTTCACTTTCTCAATCTCGATCGTCAGCACATCAACGCCCTGCCCAAACTGGTAAACGGTGTCGTAGTCTGTCAGTAAGCCAACGGTGAATTGTGTACAAAGATCTTTACAGGAAGCCTGCGGGTCAGGGTCAAGACAGTGGATAACGAGGTTCCAGTCAATACCCGCCTGAATGAGCATCAGGCCCAACTGTCCCCCGCCAAGAATACCAATTTTCGTCATAATAAGGGAATGGTACGCGGATTTAAGGGATTCAACGGATCTACCGCAGATTTTTGGACTAAAACAGATTTGCTCTGCTTGCTTATAAATCCGTTTTAATCATAATCCGCGCAAATCGTTTTGAATCCCTAAAATCCGCGTACCATTTTATTTCATTTCAGGTTGTCAATATTGTAATGCAGGCCACGGTTGTCGCGGCGGGCCATGGCCGCTTTGATCACCAGGTACGCTACCTCGATCATGTTGCGAAGTTCGGTAATCGGTACCGAAACCTTCGACTGCCGGTACAACTCTTCATGCTCGATGTAGAGCAGTTCCAAGCGATCCATCGCCCGTTTCAAACGCCGGTTCGAGCGCACAATGCCAACGTAGTTCGACATGATGGCCTCCAGCTCACGCTTAATTTCCGTTACCAGTACAAGCTCTTCCGGGTGTGTGGTGCCGCTATCATCCCAGGCAGGAATGTCTTCGTGAATCGTTGTCTCATCGAACTCGGTAATGGATTTTAAAAATGCGCGGTGACCGAATACAATGGCCTCAAGCAGGGAGTTCGACGCCAGCCGGTTGGCGCCGTGGAGGCCCGTACAGGCACATTCGCCTACTGCGTACAAGTGATGGATGTTTGTACGTCCGAACTCGTCGACCCGCACGCCGCCGCACATGTAATGCTGGGCGGGAACAACGGGGATAAAATCTTTCCGGATATCGAGACCGAGCTTGTCTTTGCAGTAGGCGGTGATGTTCGGGAAATGCTCGATGAACTTCTCGTAATCGCAGTGGGTGACGTCGATGTACACGTGCTGAGAACCCGATTTTTTCATCTCCGAGTCAATAGCGCGGGCCACAATATCACGCGGAGCCAGCGACAGGCGATGGTCGTAATTCTCCATAAAGGTCTCGCCCTTTACATTTTTCAGAATGCCGCCAAAGCCGCGCACCGCTTCCGAAATCAGGAAATTGGGTTTCTTGCCCGGTTCATACAGCGCCGTGGGGTGGAACTGGATAAACTCCATATCCTTACAAATTCCCTTCGACCGGTAGGTCATCGCAATGCCGTCGCCGGTGGCAATGACCGGGTTGGTCGTGTTGGCGTACACCTGCCCAATGCCACCCGTAGCCACCATGGTCGTGCGCGCCAGAAACCGGTCGACCTGCCCCGTGTTGGTGTCGAGCACGTACGCGCCGAAACACTCGTTGTTGCTGTCGTACCGATGAACGGTTTCGCCGAGGTGGTGGCGCGTGATGAGGTCAACGGCGAAGTAGTGCGTGAAAATCTCGATGCTGGTGTACTTCTTCACCGCATCGAGCAGCGCCCGTTCGATTTCGGCGCCGGTTACGTCTTTGAAGTGCAGAATCCGGAAATCGGAGTGCCCGCCTTCTTTAGCCAGATCGTAGTCGCCATCGTCTTCCTTGTCGAATCGCGTGCCGTAGTCAATCAATTCCTGAATACGTTCTGGGGCTTCGCGCACCACGATCTCCACAATTTTAGGGTCGCTCAGATAATCACCCGCCACCATCGTATCATCGATGTGTTTCTCGAACGTATCGTCTTTCGACCATACGCCGGCAATGCCGCCCTGTGCGTATTTGGTGTTGGTTTCGTCGGCCTGCACTTTCGTGATCACACCGATGCGAATAGGCTGCCCTAACTCATCATAATGACGGGCCAGTTTGGTAGCGTAGCTAAGCCCCGCAATGCCGGAGCCGATAATAAGGTAGTCGAATTGATGGGGCATAGGGCACTAGAGTCCAGCGTTTCTTAATCGTTGTTCAATTGTTTTGTCCGTGAGTGTATCAAACTCGCTTTTATCGTAAACAGCAACTAAAAAGACCTCTTCATCAATTATTTTGACACAAGTGATTACTCTGGCTCCTCCGCTTTTACCTTTTTTCTTCGCACGAATGGCAATCCGAACTTTGAAACAATCTTTTCCGAGAGGTTCTCCCTGCTGAGGGTTCTCTTCTAACGAACTGATAAGCGTCTCTAAATCCAGCTTGAACGAGGGATACTTTTTAACTAATTGTTTTACGTCTCGCTTCGCATCTGGGATAATGCTTACGTTAAAGCTCATTTAGAAAATCTCTTGCGGATTGAAGTTTCTTTTCACCTGTCAAGTGCGCTTTAATATCGTCTGCACGACGGTCAAAACTGTCCAGAAATTCACGTTCTTTCTTCTGCTTTGACGTTTCTTTCTCAACGGTCGCCTTGATATTCAATGTCTTGGCCAACTGTTTTATCAAGCGCATTTCCTGATCATTGTGCGGTTGTAAAGTGATCTGCTGCATGGCTTTTGAAATGTCCGTGTCTATTAATTCATGCTACATGTACTCCTTGAAGTCATCAAGGGGCGCGTCGAAATCGTCAGCTATGTATGTCACCAACCCTTTAAGCGTTCCAAATTGACGTGGCTTGTTCTTGGAAGGATTGGTATCTTCTTCAAGAACAGACTGGATACTTTTTCGCTGTTCGGGCAGTAATTTTCGAATCGCCTGTACGAGTTGAGAGAAGCCAATTTGAACGGTCAGTTCCATAGCCTTATTGATTTGTGGTCAGTTACTTGCTCATCTCCAGCATCCGCAGCACTGACGCTTCGGCTTTTACGCGGACGTCTTCAGGTACGTGAATTTCGGGGAGTTCGTAGTACAGCGTATTGTACAGCTTTTCGAGCGTGTTCATCTTCATGTACGGGCACTCCGAGCAGGCGCAGGTATTGTTCTCGTTGGCCGGGGCCGGAATGATCTTCTTGTTCGGAACCGCCTGCCGCATCTTGTGCAGAATACCCGCTTCGGTACCCACGATAAACTCCGTTTCGGGCTGTTCTACCACGTAGTTCAGCAGCGCGGTGGTTGACCCCACAAAGTCGGCATGGATCAGAATGTGTTCCTGACACTCGGGGTGGGCGATAAACTTGGCGTTGGGGTACTTGGCCCGCAGATCGGTCAGCTTTTCCAGCGAAATGTCGATGTGTACGATACAGGCACCGTCCCAAAGTACCATATCGCGGCCTGTTTTTTTCGACACGAAACGGCCCAGGTTAGCGTCGGGCGCGAAGATGATCTTCTGATCGGCGGGCAGGCTCTGCACAATCTTCAGCGCGTTCGACGACGTCACGATGATGTCAGACAGCGCCTTGATCTCGGCCGAACAGTTGATGTACGACAGCACGATATGGTCAGGGTACTGCGCCTTAAATGCAGCGAACTTATCGGCTGGGGCCGAGTCGGCTAGCGAGCAGCCCGCATTCATATCGGGAATAACGACTTTCTTGTGCGGCGACAGAATCTTGGCGGTTTCTCCCATGAAATGCACGCCGCAAAACACGATCATGTCGGCCTCCGTAGCGGCCGCCTGCTGACTCAGACCCAGGCTATCGCCTACAAAATCGGCTAGATCCTGAATGTCTTCGTCGACGTAGTAGTGAGCCAGGATGACGGCGTTTTTCTCCTGCTTCATCCGCCGGATACCGTCGATCAGTTCCTGTTTATCTTTTGGCGCCGACCGGCTCACGTAGCCGATCTGCTTTACTTCTTCTTCAATAGTGAGTGGCATTGTCATGGTCTGACGAGTAATGTATAATGTACAATGAACCGCAACGGCGGACCGTAATGTACAATGTCGCTGCTGCCTAGCTTAATAACGATCGTAGAGCGGCAACGTTTGCGGCATTGTCGAAAATGGCTTTTACGGGAATTGTGAAAGCGGGTAACACAAGGCTAGTTACTGATTGCCCGATTCGGAACGTACCCAGCGCGGCGTATTCCTGTGTGTCGGCATCAATACTGAACGGTTCAATGGTCTGGCGCGTGGGGTCGATGATCCAGTACTCCGTCACGCCATGGGCAGCATAATCTTCAAACTTCACGTTCCTGTCGTTCTTCTTTGTGCTTTCCGATAAGACCTCGACTATAAAGTCTGGGGCCGGATAGTATAGGAGTTCAGGCGTAAGGGTGGCCGATTTTTCAGGACCGAAAAAGCACAAATCGGGTTCGTAGCTATTACGTGTCAATTCAACCAGAGCTTTCTCTACAACGACTATGCCTGCTTCCCGTTGAGTGACAAACGCATTCATTAACGTACCCAGCAGGATCACAACGGCATTATGCCGATGTAACGCCGGTGAATGCACGACGATTTCGCCATTAATGAACTCCGTTTTCATGTCTTCATCCATCCATTCATAGAAAGCACGACGGCGATTCTGTTCTTCATTCAAAATTGCCTGCACCTGTTGGATAATCCGTGGTGCCTGTGATGATTCCAATAATTGAGCAGCGAGTTCGGTCATGGTGGTCACTTCGTTTCAATGATCAATTAACAATTATCAATTAACAATCGCTCCATCTGTCTGTAAGCAAAGGCTCCTACGAATATGCGACCGATCATTGTTAACTGTTAATTGATCATTGTCTAATACGCTTTCAAACTCAAATCCAGACTCTTCACGTGGTGCGTCAGTGCGCCTGATGAGATGTAATCGACGCCGGTTTCGGCGTAGGCGCGGAGGTTGTCCATGTTGATACCGCCGGATGCTTCGGTAATGACCCGCCCGTTGATGAGGCGGACCATATCGCGGAGATCGGCGGGGGCGAAATTGTCGAGTAACATCCGGGTGAGGTGACCAACGGCCAGGGCTTCTTCTACCTCGGCGCGGTTACGAACTTCCACTTCGATGGGCAGACTCCGGCCGGTTTCGGCCAGGTACGTTACTGCCTGCTGAACGGCTTTGGTCAGGCTACCGGCATAATCGACGTGGTTGTCTTTGATCAGGATCATGTCGTACAACCCGAACCGGTGATTGACGCCGCCGCCGATTTTTACGGCCATTTTCTCGCAGATGCGGAAGTTTGGGGTGGTTTTGCGCGTGTCGAGCAGTTTGCAGCGCGTGCCTTCCAGCACCTGTATCATTTTTCGCGTTTGGGTGGCAATGCCGCTCATTCGCTGCATACAGTTCAGCACCAGCCGCTCGGCCGTCAGGATATTACGGGCGTTACCGGCCACTGTCAGTACAATGTCGCCGGGTTTGATGGGGTCACCGTCGCGCATCAGCACATCGACCTGAAAGGCGGGGTCTACTTCGTGAAAAATCGCGAGCGCCACATCGACACCGGCGAGAATGCCGGCTTCTTTCACCAGCAATCGGGCGCGTTTCTGCGCGTCAGCCGGAATGGTACTCAACGAGGTATGGTCGCCATCGCCAACATCTTCGGCCAGTGCCAGGCGTATAAATTCGGGTAGAGTCATGGAAGAAAGTTTGTGGTTTGTCGTCTGTAGTTTGTGGTTGCTCTGCTCATTACCCTATTCGTAGATAGGCAGAGCAACCACAAACTACAGACGACAAACCACAAACTGATTTTTTCCGCCAAATTACGGTTTCAGCACGACTTTAATCAATCCTTTCTCCTTTGCCTGGAGGCGGTTAAACCAGTTTGCCCCTTCGGTCAGGGGGGCTTCGGCGCTTAAAATGGCTTCGACGTTTATTTTTCCGCTCGAAATCAAGCTCAGCGCCGCTTCGTATTCGCCGTTGATGGCGCACGAACCCTGTAGCCGCAATTGCTGCGTAACAATGGCCTGTAGAGGAATTTCTATTGTAGGGCTCAGGTTGCCAACCAGTGTAATGGTGGCTCCCTTCCGTACGCAACTAATGGCGGTTTGTACGGTTGGTGCAATGCCAACGACTTCAAACGCCACATCGGCACCGCGCCCGTGGGTGAGCGCCTGCACCTGGCCAGGTACGTTGTCAGCGTCAGCGCGGAGGGCGTGTGTAGCACCGAGTTTCTGCGCGAGGTCCAGCCGGTCGTCGTCGAGGTCGATGGCGATGATCTGTCCGCAGCCAGCCAGTTTTAGGGCCTGAATCACGAACAGACCGATCATGCCCGCGCCCACCACAACGGCCGAATCGTTCACCTGAATGGGAGTAAGGCTCAGCGCATGTAAGGCCACGGCAACCGGCTCTACCAGAGCCGCCTGTGTGAAACTAACACCTTCTGGAATGGCGTACAGAATGTGTTGTGGCACTGTAACGAACTCAGCGAATGCGCCATTCCGGTGAAATTGTGGAGTAGAAACGCCCACCACTTCGCGCCCGTCGGAGAGGTTGTACATGCCCCGGCGGCTATACCAGTCATCGAGTTTATACACAGTCGAGTCGAAGGTGACGCGGTCGCCCACAGCCCATTCGCGCACATCGTCACCGATTTCGGCAATAATACCGGATGCTTCGTGGCCCATCACAATGGGCGGAAGCCGGCGGCCAGTGCTGCCGTCCATGCCATGCACATCGGAACCGCAAATGCCCACGGCTTGTACGCGAATCAATACGTCGGTGGGGCCAGGTTTGGGGTCAGCTACGTCTTGTAGCTCGAAGTGGTTGTATTCAGTTAAAACGAGCGCTTTCATAAGTTATAGTACACGAATTTTGAGTGGAACGCGGATTAAAGAGATTAAACGGATTTACGCTGATTTTTGATTTAAGCGGATATAATTATGGGAACGCGGATCGCGCGGATTTAAAAGGATACAGGCGGATTTTTGGATTCAAATGGATTTGCTCTACTTCATTCTACGCATCCGCCTAAATCCCAAAATTCGCCTATATCCTTTTAAATCCGCGCGATCCGCGTTCCATAATCAGCCCCGCTGGTAGATGCGTAAGAAGGCATCGGGGGGTACCTGATCGAACGTACCTGAGAGCAGGTGCGGGTTCAGTTCGTAGGTCGTTACGTCGGGCTGTTCGTCGGGCGATTCGCCGAAGAGGTCGCGCTCCATCGGGGCGGAGTAGTGCTTTTTCGTCCAGACAAGGCGTTGGTCGGGTGTTTTGCCCCAGGCGCGGTTGTCGCCCAGTACAAGTTGGATTTTTCGCCAATCGTCGTAGAAATATTCCTGAAGCAGGGGAATGATTTTATCGCGGAAGACGAGGCACAGGTCGGCGTGGGTGTCGATGCCCATCAGATACGCTTGGCCGATGAGGTGATCGCGATCGAAGAGGTATTCGATGCGCTCGTTCATTATCTTTAGTAACGTACCCAGCTCAACGCCGTCTATAGCGCCAAGCAGGTCATATTGCGGACCCATTTCCTGAAAGGCAAACCGGCGGCGTAGCGCCACGTCGAGCAGGGCGATGCTGCGGTCGGCGGTGTTCATGGTGCCGAGTACATAGAGATTGGCCGGAATACCGAAGCGATCCTGCGAGTAGGGTAGGGTCAGCCAGAGTTCGTCGGGTGCGCCGAGGCGTTTGCTGGGTTCGAGTAGCGAAATCAAATCACCGAGCACCTTCGCCACGTTGGCCCGGTTGATCTCGTCAATCAGCAGCACGTGGGCGGGGGCACTGGCCATTTTGCGTTGCCGCCGGTCGGGTTGGTCGTTGAGGCAGTCGGCCATGGTGGCGTAACCGGCCTTCTGCATCGCGGCCAGACAGGCCCGGTAAAAAATGCCTTTCCTGATTTTATAGCTTACCTGATTGCCCAGCACTTCGGGACGGATGCCCTCCACAAATTCTTCGTAGCCATACGACGGATGAAACGTTACCACATCATGATCGAACGCCTGCATGAGCTGCCTGGCGCGGTAGGTTTTGCCAGTGCCGGGTGGGCCGTACAGAATCAGGTTTGTTGGAAAATCGGGCCGCGCAGGTATGTAGGCAACCTCATCTTCGGCAACGGTATCGGCGTTTTCGTTGTAGATTCGGCCGTAAGCAAGGTCTGGGTTTTCGGCAACGCGAAGCAGGTCGGTCAGGAATCCCTCGTTTTCGGCGGCGGCGTAAATGTCGGCGTTATGCCGGGCTACGTGTGGGCCACGTTTGGCGGTTTCTACCAGTTCGAGCAGGCAGTCTTCCCAACAACGGCGTAGGGTCTGGTTGTACAGCAAATGCGCGTTGCTATGCCCAACAATGACGGACACATAATCCGCTTTTTCAGTGATCGGCGCAAAATCAACTTCGGTCATTGAGCGCAACAGCTCCTGTGCATCCCGTTTGACGGTGAGCCAATATTCGGCCTCGCCGGTACGTGGTTTGTGCAGGCGAAGGGCCAGAAAGAAGTTGACGTCGGCCGAAATGGCTTTACTGTTTTTCCGGACTGAAAACGACAGACGAGGATCGCCATTGGGTAAATTGACAATATCGATCAGTTCTTTCAGCAGCCCAAAAAAGCGCCGCACGGCCTCGGGTTGGCCGATATCGCGGATACGATCAATCAGAATTTGGGACGGTTGTTCAGCAATCATGCTTGACTAAGATACGCAGTCTTGGGCGAATCTTGCGTGTTTTTCCTGATAAACCAGTAGGTACGTTCGTCAGGCGATGTATTGCTCGTAAAAGGCGCGTGGGCTTATAATCTCCGTATTGCCGATTCGTTTCAGCGGCAACAAATGCTTTTCGTCGCCGGTAATCAGGAAGTTGGCGTTGACGAACAGGGCCACTCGCAGCACGTTGTTATCGTCAGGATCAACCGAGTCGGTGGGGAGTTGATTGGCGCGCTCGTATTGTCTGGCTGATTCGCTCACGACGCTCTGCCTGGTATTTAAATTTATTCTCCATTTTTTCGTCCAACTCGCTCAGAATCCATTCGGATGTGTACAGATCGGCGTAGAGGGCACAGAAATCATAAACCCTGGCGGAGAAGCCGGGAAATACGAACGTTGAGATTAATATGTTCGTGTCAAAAACTAGTCGTGTCTCAAAGTCGATTACGGCAGGCAACAGGTAGGCAGACTAAAGTTCTTCTTATGAAAATGGACGAATCAGGTATAACGCAGGATTATGAAATTTCCCGGAAGATATCTTCTTCAGACAAAAAACCAGCCGTTTCGGCGGTGCCGCTCAGTTCTTGCCGTAATTGGTTGACTGCCTCAACATGCAGGAAATTTTTCACAATTCGGTTAACTAATTGCTCTGACGACATATTTAGTGTGCCTGACGTTTTTTCTAGATTTTTGAGAACAGTCTCTTCAAACTCAATAGTGATACTCATCGAATCAATGATCTAGTTATAAAGTAAATATCCTCCTTTCAAACGCAAATTCCAATCAAACAGTTGTAGCTGCCTTGTTGAACGTACCTGAGCATCTTTCTCAAAACCACTTGGTGCTCTTTTGCGTAGTATAGAGGCTCCATTCACTATTACTCAATGCGTTATCGTCTACTCTTTCTTTTCGTTCTGGTACAGCTTGCCGGGTCAGTATATGGTCAGGCTACAACGAGAATATTTCCGAACCGGCAGTCTCAGCCCGGTTTTAAGGCAACTCATATCCGGGGGGTGGTCGAACTAGGAGGCATGATCAGTGATGTGGCGCAGACGCCGTTCTGGTTGCGGACAAACCAATACGGTATTGCGCCGCTAGGTGGGTCGGCAGGTACGTTACGGGCCAGCGTTTTCCACGATTATCAGCCCGATTCGATAATACATTCAGTGCAGAAAAAGCCTCGGTCGCGCTTCGATTGGGGGTTCGGGTTGTCGGTTGTAGGCAATAGGGGTCCGGTCGATCTGGTCAATGAAAACCTGAATGATGCCCGTCAACTGCTTTGGCCGGAGGTCTTTGCTAAAGTCCGATTCGGGCAGTTTGAGCTGTTTGCCGGTCGGCGGCGCGAGGTGTATGGGCTGGGCGATACTACGCTGACCTCGGGGTTTGTGGCCTGGTCAGGAAACGCGTTGCCCTTTCCCAAAGTGCAACTACACACGCCTAGTTTTGTGCCGGTGAAGTGGTTGCGAAATTCGGTAGCGTTTCGGGTGGGCTATGCGCATGGCTGGTTCACGCAACCCAACATTCAGGGGGCCATGCTGCACCAGAAATACCTGTACCTCCGCTTCGGGAAACCAACTGCAAAACTGACGTTCACCACCGGCTTGAACCATCAGGCGCAGTGGGGCGGTCGGGCCGATTACCTGCGAAACACGATCTATTCGGTGGATGGTCAATTGCCCGAAAGTTTCCGGGATTATGTGTCGGTGATACTGGCCAAATACCCCGAAGCGTTTGCCAATGACCGATTTACGGAGTTCGACGGCTCGAACCGCGTGGGTAATCACGTAGGTAGCATCGATTTCGCGTTCGACTGGAAAAATGACCGGCACAGTTGGCAACTCTACCACCAGCATATCTACGAAGACGCCTCGGGCATTGCCTTTCAGAACCTACCTGACGGACTGACAGGCCTACGCTGGCTGAACCGAAAATCGACTGGCTCGGGTACATTCAAACTCAGAAGACTGCTGGTAGAATGGCTGACCACGACCAACCAATCGGGCAACACGTTCGATCTGGCGCGGACTTTTCAGGGGCGAGATAACTATTTTAACCACGGGCAGTATGTGCAGGGGTGGAGTTATCAGGGTCGAAGCATTGGCACACCGTTTATTGCTCCACGCACCACGTTTACACAAGCGGTAAATGCTAATGAAGGCGGTGGCTTTTTCCCGAATAACCGACTGGTGATGTGGTATGCCGGTGCTGAAGCGCAGGTAAAAACCGTTCAACTGACCGCGCGGGTGGCCTGGAGCCGCAATTTTGGCGGATACGATCAATCGTTCCCGGCGGTTTACCCGCAAACATCGGCGATGCTAGCAGGGCAGGGCAAGTTGCCCCGGCTACCAAACGTTTGGCTTACCGCATCATTGGCGCTGGACCGGGGAGAATTGTATCCTAACACAATAGGCGGTTTCATTAGTGTACAAAAGCGTTGGTGAGTATGACCAGTTGCTATGTATAGTTTGTCAACGTGAACAGCGGCTGGTTGAACTTACCGGGCCGTTCGTTCAGAATTTAACGCCATTTTAACCTTCCTCAAATCCAATTGGTTGAGTCTGTCGTATGAATGACAGTCAGGACATACCTGACAAGGCATTCTTAGTTCGAATCAAAACTCAATCGCTATGTTCTTCAACCGCCTACGCATCAAATCATTGGTAGCCGGATTCGCTCTGCTTTTCGCCGCTACCAGCTGCGATCACCGTACAGAGCCGGATCCAGCCACGCTGCCCGACCAGACCATTTACGCACTTAATGATGCGAACCAACTGCTTCGGTTAAACATCAGAAGCTCGAATTCGCCGCAGGCAACTACCACCATCACCGGCGTTGATGTGGCCAATGGAGAACGCATTATGTCGATCGATTTTCGGCCGGCTACGGGGCAATTGTATGGCGTAAGTAATAGAAGCCGCCTGTTTGTGATCAATCCCACCACGGCCGAAGCCCGTGCCATGACTACTACGGCGTTTTCGCCGACTGTGGATGGCTCGATCGTTTCCATCGATTTTAACCCAACTGTCGACCGGATTCGTCTGGTAACCAACACGGGTCAGGATTTGCGTCTGAACCCCGAAACGGGAATGGTTGCCTTCACGGATGGAGTGATCAACGGTGCGCCGGGGGCAGCTATTGCGGGTGTGGCCTATATCAACAACCGGGCTGGTGCAACCTCTACCACATTGTATGATATTGACCCGGCCACGGATCGTCTTTACATTCAGAATCCACCCAACAACGGTACACTGACCGATGTTGGCCCGCTTGGCCTGGACATTACCGGCGCGGCTGGTTTTGATATTGCCTTCAACGACAACACACAGGGACTGGTAGCCGTAACGTTCAACGGTGCCTCAGAATTACAGCAGATCAACCTTACATCGGGCCGCTTGCAGAAACTCGGTAACCTGCCCGGAACCATCATCGGGCTGGCCATTCCAACCGAGCCGACTGCTTACGCGGTTGATGCGGCTAATAACCTGCTTATTTTTAACCCAATGAGCCCAACAGTTACCACTAAAACCCTCACCGGTTTGCAGTCGGGCGAAACGATCGTGGGTATCGATTTCCGGCCGCTAAACGGTCAGTTGTTCATGTTGGGCAGCACGAGCCGTCTGTATCTGCTGGGTGTGAATGCAACCAATGCCTGGACCGCTACGCAGGTTGGGATGACAGGTAGTTTTACCTTGTCGGGAACAGATTTCGGTTTTGATTTCAACCCCACCGTCGACCGCATCCGTGTAGTGAGCAACACGGGTCAGAATCTGCGGCTGAACCCTACGGTTATGCCTACCGAAAGTGCGCTGGCAGCTACCGATGGTTCGTTGACTTTCGCTCCGGCGATGGGTACGCCAAACGTATCGGCTGGTGCCTACACGAACAACTTCGTGGGCGCTCCTTCTACCGTTTTGTATGACATTGATGTTCGTTCGGGTGGTGCCGTGCTGTTCCAGCAAAACCCACCCAATGCCGGTGGTCTGGTAAACGTTGGCCCACTGGGTGTTGACGTAGAAAGCATGAACGGATTCGACATTGGTGGTGCCAGCAACATGGCGTATGCTCTGCTGCGTGTGGGTGGTGTAACCAGAATTTACTCGGTTAACCTGACAACAGGAGCGGCTACGGCTGGTGCTTCACTGCCCGGCAACGCTACCGTCCGTGGCTTCGCGCTGGGACTGGGTTTCTAAGCGAAACGTTTCTTTTTTACATAAAGCGAGCGTCGATCCTACCAAGGATCGACGCTCGCTTTTTTGTGTGTATGTGAAGTCAGATGGGGACCGCTAACCCCCCTGAGGAGAGTTGAATACCCCTGAAGTAGGTAATTAGCAGCGCATCAGCCCCCTTCAGGGGGTTGGGGCTAATTACTCGAAAATAATTTAGCAAGATGCTGATTATCAAAGGTATTTCTGTAGAAAATAACGTACTAAAAACGCTGTTTTTATGCTGAAAATTGGCTGTTTTATGTTATCAATCTAGAACGTAAACAACCGAAAAGAACTGATATGGATATCATGAAACTGCTTGATCCAACTACGCATCATACGACAACAACGGCTACGATTGGCAAGCGCTCACGGACAAATGGAACGGCTACGGCAGCCATGCTGATTCGTATTGCCAGCGAGATGCTGGAGACGTCGCCCACCTTACGCAAACGAATGGGTATCACACTCAGCGATCTGGCCGCCGCCGACAAAGTCCGTAAAGAACTAGCCCGCAAAAGCCTGTAACGCGGACTTTAGTCCGCCTTTTTTAAGGTTAGTCTCTTCTTATAACTAAACCCGTCTCCTACATCTTCTTCCAGCGCATACCAACGGTAGCAATCAACACCATTGTGGCCGAGCTAAGCGGCATGAGCACGGCGGCCACCACGGGCGAAAGGTTACCCATAGCGGCAAATGACAGACCAACCAGGTTATAGAGCAGCGAAATGCCGAAGCTGAACTGAATAAGCCTCATGGCAAACCGGCTGTACCGCATAAAACGCGGTAGTTGATTTAGTGAACCCACTTCCAGAATGGCATCACTAGCGGGCGTAAACCGGAGGGTATCGTCGGTAACGGCAATACCCACGTCGGCCTGTTTCAGCGCACCGGCATCGTTGAGACCATCGCCAATCATCAGCACGCGCTGACCGGTGGTTTGTAGTTCGTTGATAAACGTAAGCTTGTCTTCGGGGCTGCAATTGAAGCGCATGGCATCGTGATCAAACCACGCGCTCATGTCGTCACGGCTGGCGTCGGTATCGCCCGAAAGCAGATAAAGCCGTTTGCCGTGGCCTACAAATGAGGTTAGCATATCAACGAGTCCATCGCGAAGCTGCGCTGCAAACTGGAACTGCCCGCGATAAATGCCGTCGATGTTGACGTGAACTGCCGAATGGATTGCGTTGGCAGGGCCACCCACAAAAGCGGCGCTACCCAGTTTAACAATGAAATCGTCGACCAGCCCGATAATGCCCTGACCGGGTAATTCGGTGAAGTTCTCCACGCGCATTGGGGCGCAATCAGAAAGGTACTGGCGCAGTTGCAGACTCAGCGGGTGGGCCGATTGGCTCACCAACGCATGCACCATTGATCGCTGAATGTTGGTCAGGGGCCGCGTAAACAATTCGGTGACGGCTTCTGAGGCGGGCGTGGTCAACGTACCTGTTTTATCGAAAACGATGGCGTCGCAGTGGGCGAGTTGCTCAATCACGTCGGCGTTTTTGAGGTAGAAACCCCGTTTGCTTAATAGCCGCAATCCATGCCCCAGCGCCACCGGATACGAGAGCGACAGCACGCAGGGGCAGGCCACAATCAGGATGGCCGTGAAGGCGTTGACTGCTGTGGTGGGTTGTCCGGTAAAATACCAGTAACCGCCAATGAGCGTAGCCAGCGTGAGCACCGTGATGGTAAAATACGTACCCACGGCGTCGGCGAAGGTTTTGGCCCGGTTCGGTTTATCCTTCCTGAAGGCGTCGTTATTCCAGAGTTGGGTCAGGTAACTCTGCGACACGTCGCGCACCAGTTCGAGGTCGATCACGCCGCCCATCTGCCGCCCACCGGCATAGAGCAACGTACCTGGCTCGCGCTGTTCCGGTTCCGATTCGCCCGTAACGAACGAATAATCGATCATGCCTTCGCCCCGGTACAGCAGCCCATCGGCTGGAATCAGATCGCCGTGACGTACCCGGATTCGGTCGCCTTTCTGCAAATCGGCTACCGGCGTTGGCTGTTCCCTATCGTTGATGAGTCGCTGTACGGCTAGTGGAAAATAAGATTTGTAATCGCGTTCGAAAGACAGGAAATCGTAGGTACGTTGCTGAAACCATTTTCCGCATAACAAGAAGAATATCAGGCCACTGACCGAGTCAAAATAGCCCGCCCCGTTTAGTGCGAACACTTCATACGTACCCCGGAAATAAGCCATCAGAATGCCCAGCAGAATCGGAAAGTCGATGTTAATAATGCCGCGCCGCAAGCTTTTCCAGACCGACTCGAAATAGCCGGAGCCCGAATAGAACACGACGGGCGTAGCCAACAATAGATTCAGTACACCAAAGAGGTGCTTAAACGCGGGATCGTCGAGGCCCAAGTATTCGGGGAAACTGAACAGCATGATGTTACCTGCGCAAAATCCCGCCACGGCCAGCTTATACAGCAACGATCGGTAGCTGGGTTTCTGCCCCTGTTTCACCACATCGTTGAGGCTGATGAGCGGTTCGTAGCCCAGCGACGTCAGTAATTCGGCTACCTGCCGCAATGATAGTTGGGCTGGATTGAAGACCAGATGCACCTGTTTTTTCAGGAAATCGACGCGGGTTTGCTGTACACCGGGATCAATACGGTACAGGTGTTCGAGCAGCCACAGGCACGACGAGCAGTGAATGGTAGGTACGTAGAAGGTAACGTGGGCCACGCTGCCATTCTGAAAATCAATTAGTTTGGCGGCAATGTCGGGATGGTCCAGAAAAGCCAGCCGGTCAGTGTCGGGTGTGCGGCCCCGGGTTGTGGTGCCGGGTGTTGGGTTAAGGTCGTAATACTGGCAGAGCTGATTATCGCTCAACACCTGGTACACGGTTCGGCAACCGGTACAGCAAAAGGGCTTATCGTCGAAAAAGATCGGTTCGGTATCGGTGGGGCAGTCGGTGCCGCAGTGGTAGCAGGCCGTGGTAGTGGGCGTAGCGGTGGTCATAATCGCCGGAGATTTGTTCAAAATTCGCCCTGCCCGCGCCGCCGTTAGCTGACATAAATCAGCCGGAAGGCTGATTATGATACGCTTCAAACCCCGCCCGTTTCGCCAATTTTGGGATAAAGGATGTCGGATTTGGGATGTTGGATATCGGATTGGCTCCGCTTAATACCGATCCAACCCTAAGCGAAGCAAATCCGATATCCAACATCCCAAATCCGACATCCTTCATGTCTTCTCTGATTGCGAAATACAACGTACCTGGCCCGCGTTACACGAGCTACCCCACCGTGCCGTTCTGGAATACGGCGGCTTTCAACCGGGCCGAGTGGCAACAGCGGCTCACCAGCGCGTTTGCGACCAGTAATTACACCGATGGTATCAGCCTCTATATTCACCTGCCCTACTGCGAAAGCCTGTGTACGTTTTGCGGTTGTAATAAACGCATTACCAAAAACCACGGTGTAGAAGAGCCGTACATCGATGCGTTGCTCAACGAATGGGAAATGTACTGCGAATGGCTTCCGGAGCGGCCCCGTATTGCCGAACTGCACCTCGGCGGCGGCACACCCAGCTTTTTTTCGCCCCACGAACTGCGTCGCCTCATGACGGGCATTTTCCGATGGGCTGATGTGGCCGATGAACCTGATTTCGGTTGGGAAGGTCACCCCAACAACACGACGGCCGAACACCTCCAAACGCTGTACGACTTCGGTTTTCGTCGGGTTAGTTTTGGGGTGCAGGATTATGATCCGGTGGTTCAGCGGGCTATTCACCGGCATCAGCCGTTTGTCCATGTGCAACGCGTGACCGAACAGGCTCGTGCCATTGGCTACACCTCCATCAGCCACGATCTGGTGTTTGGACTGCCGTTTCAACAAGTCTCGTCTATTCAGGATACCGTTGCCCAGACGCTGAGCCTGCGTCCCGACCGCATTTCGTTTTATTCCTATGCGCACGTTCCCTGGATAAAAGGCAATGGACAGCGCGGTTTTCGCGATAAAGACCTGCCGGGTGGCGATCAGAAACGCGAACTCTACGAAACGGGCCTGACTTTGTTTGAAGCCGGCGGGTATACCGAAATCGGGATGGACCACTTCGCCCTACCCCACGACTCGCTCTACAAAGCCATGCATACAGGTACGTTACACCGCAATTTTATGGGTTATACCACCACCCGAACCGATATTCTGATTGGCCTCGGCGCTTCGTCGATCAGCGATGTGGGTACGGCGTTTATGCAGAACGAAAAAGAGGTTGGCACGTACCTGAATCAGATCGCCCATGATCAACTACCCATCCTGCGCGGCCATTTGCTGACCGGTGAAGATGCCAAAATCAGGCAGTTGATTCTGGATATCATGTGCCGTTTCCAAACCAGTTGGTCCATCAGCGACTGGACAAAGGAGGAGTGGAATCAGCTAACCCCACAGCTCGACGATCTGCATGCCGACGGCCTGCTCGATTACGACGAAACAGGTTTGTGGGTACGTGCTGAAGGCCGCCCTTTTCTGCGCAATATCTGCATGGTTTTTGATCAGTACCTGACTCCGGCGGTAGTATCTGCCAAGCCCCGGTTCTCACAAACGGTCTGATCATTTTGTACCTTTGTGGCATGACATTTCTGTACGTTAAGGCGCTACACATTATTTTTATTGTTACCTGGTTTGCCGGTTTGTTTTACATGCCGCGCCTGTTCATTTATTTCACCGAAGCGGCCGATCAGCCTGAGTCGGCGCGCGGGGCATTACAAACGCAGTTAGCCCTCATGCAACGCCGATTGTGGTATGGCATTACCTGGCCCTCGGCGGTGCTAACCCTGATTTTGGGTCTTAGCACCTGGTACAATTATGGCGCAACACCCACCTGGCTGATCTACAAACTAGTGCTGGTAGCCGGGTTATATGTGTATCATATTGCCTGTCACCTGTTGTTTCTTCAGCAACAACGCGGCGAGTTACGCTATACGTCGACCCAACTACGGGTCTGGAACGAAGTGGCGACGCTGTTTCTCTTCGGCATTGTGTTTCTGGTGATCCTGAAAGATGCACTCAGTATGCTCTGGGGCCTGGCCGGTCTGCTGCTCTTTGGCATAGTGCTGATGGCCGCTATCTGGCTGTATAAGCGCGTACGAACACGCAAGTAAAAAACAACCCGCCTCTCGGTGAAGAAAGGCGGGTCAGATCAAGTAGGGTGGGATAAGTTTATACGACCGCCAGTAGCGGAATATCCGTCAGGCGGGCCATGCGTTCGGTGTCGCTTTCTACAAATAGTTTTCTGAACCAGTTGTGTTTCTGCGGCATCATCATAATGAGGTCGGCCTTATTATCGTGGGCAAACGACAGCAGCGATTCATATATTTCTTCGCCTGGTAAAATGGTCATCGTGTGGGGTATATGGCTCATCAGGCTTCGGATGTGTTCGGCGTGGGTACGTACCTGAACATCGGCGGGCTGATCGTGAATACACAGCAGGTTGACTACACAGTTGAACTGCCGGGCAAACCGGAGGGCGGTGTCCAGCACCACAGCGTCGGGCGGGGTGGTCAGGTCAATGCCCAGCACCACATTTTCCAGTGCAGAATAGCTGGCTCCGGGTGGAATCAATAGGAGCGGAACGTTGGTTTCAGTCACCATTACGGTGGCTACGCTACCCATTAGCTGCGCACTTTGTGGGGCCGAGCCTACGGTAGCCATCACTAATAGATCGGCTTTTTCGGCCTTCGCCACTTCGGTAATCACTGGCATGGCGTATCCCTCATGCACCACCGTTCGGATGGGTACGTTGGGGCTGAACCGCTCGGTGAGGTCCTGCGCCAGGTGATCGATTTCGCGCTGACAAACATTGCGAACAGCATTGCTGCCAATCACCGCATCAACGCCGGTATCGGCCGGATTGACAGGCCAGAAGTGAAAAGCATGCACCAGTATGACTCCAGCATGCTGGCTCTGGGCCAGTTGCACGGCAAAGGCCGCCGCCTGATTGGCACTGGTCGAGAAATCGGTAGCAACAACAATGGTTTTCATAAGGTGAAGTTCTTTGGGGTTGGTTTGTGCTACAAAACAACCCGACTATCGTCTCTGTCAACCTGATGCCCGTCAGCAGACGCGTTGATTTTGGGCAGTATCGACAACGACACATGTAGCCCGTTGATCGACAGACGTTGGCTTTTTGTCGAAATTTTGCGCTGAGCTGCAACGCTCCCCTATGTTGGCTGCGTCATGTGTATTAACAGCGAGTAAGTCGCGGGTTAACCTGCTGGCAGCACAAACACATTAATTACGAAAGCGATATGGAGCGTAAAGATTTTTTGAAGCGGGGATTCACTAGCCTGTTGGGCATGGTCGCTATCAATCCACTGGTTACGGCCTGCCAGAACGGAACAAATGTTGACCCGGCCGACACCACAGGGGGCAGTACCGCCAACGGGTCAACGAATGGTAGCTCGGCCAGCGATTGTGCGGTCACTTCGTCAGAAACTGCCGGTCCATTTCCAACCAAAGTGCCCGCCAACTTTGTGCGAAAAGATATTCGCGAAGACCGGACTGGCGTGATGATGACCATGAATATCACCATCAAAAATGCCAATGCAAGCTGTGCGGCACTGGCGGGTGCGATCGTTGACGTGTGGCACTGCGACAAGGACGGGTATTACTCAGAATATGGCGGAACGGGTATGCAAAGTGCCAATTTTACAGCCGTTGACTTTCTGCGTGGCCGTCAGGTAACGGACGTTAGCGGACTGGCCGCCTACACGTCTATTTTTCCCGGTTGGTATTCGGGTCGGGCACCGCACGTTCATGTTCATATTTACAACGCCGCCGGTAAATCGTTATTGGTTACGCAGATAGCTTTCCCGTATGCCATCGCCAACACCTTATACACAACCGGGCAGGCATATGGCTATACCAGAGGGACGCACGATACGCTGAACGAACGGGATAATGTATTTTCAGATGGTTTTACTACCGAACTGGCCACCGTCTCGGGCAGTCCGTCGGCCGGTTACACGCTAACGCACACTATTGTGGTCAGCGCTTAAGGAAGATGCATGGCAAAGGAAACGGAGGCGTATATTGTTCTGGCCAATCAACGACAGTACGTTCAGATAGAAGAGGGAGCCAGTTACCAGACGGTTGGTGCAAGTCAGCCGGGGGGAGACAATAATGTTCCGTCCGGGCCATTGAGTCGTCTGTCTACCAATTCGTTACCAGCGGGCAAAAGCCTGACCATGCTGACTCTGACCGATACCGTGGTGGTTCTGCTCCCCGTCACGGGTGGATTGGCCTATTACATCAACAGAAAATCGGCGGCTGACGTGGAGTGCTACTTTCTGGAACCGGGTCAGGTTGGTTATCTGACATTGCGGGCAGGTACGTCCTATACCGTATCGAATCCGTACGAAGCAGAAACCATTCAATGGACAGACTGCTGGTTGACTACTGTCGACGTACCCGGTGAAGCGGTTTTGCTGGGTACATTCGATCTGACTTTGGGAAACGTGCTATTGCCCCTCTTTAACGAAACAACGCCCACCCTGCGCCACGATCTCTTCATTGGCCGGTTTGATGGACGGAGAGAGGTGACTTATAGGGTTGAAAAAACGCCCGACGGCTTACCCAAAACGGTATTCGTGCTGGTGCTGTCGGGCGTTTTTGAAGTGGCTAATCGATTGCTTCACGAGCAGGATGGTCTGCTGCTCTGCTACGATGAAGCAGCAACCGTAGAATGCGAAGCCTTGTCGAACAACGCGATTTTGTTGCTCTTTGACCTGGCGTCTTAGCAACGCCCTTACTTCGAGCGGATGGCATCGACGGGGTTGAGGCGGGCGGCGAGGGCAGCGGGCAGGATTCCGAAGATGGTACCGATGCCGCTCGATACACCCAGGCCCAGCAGCACATTTCCCGCCGATAACTGAATGTCGAGACTTCCCAGGTCAATGAACGACATCAGGTAAACAAGTCCAATGCCAACCATACCGCCCACAACGGCCAGTAGTACCGCTTCAAACAGGAACTGCAACAGGATTACATAATTTTTGGCCCCCAGCGATTTCTGAATGCCAATGATGTTGGTGCGTTCTTTAACCGAAACAAACATGATGTTGGCAATGCCAAAGCCGCCAACCAACATGGAAAAGCCGCCGATGAACCAGCCCGCAATGGTCAATACCGCAAAAATTCCGCTGATGAATTTGGCCAGTGCTTCGGGGCGGTTAATGGCAAAACTGTCTTCCTGAGCCGGGCGCAGGCTTCGGCGAGCGCGTAGTAAGCCTTTTATTTCGCCTTCCAGGTTTTCCAGACCGGCGTCGGCTTCATAGCCTTTTATGGCAATAGTGAGGTTCGGGTTTTTAGACGCAAATAGCTTGGCAAACGTGCCGTAGGGAATAATGCAGCGCTCATCGGGGTTACCACCAATCTCCAGAATACCGGATCCTTTTTTCTCGCCAACCCCAATAACCACAAACTTCAGCCCTGCCAACTGCACCGACTGACCAATGGCGTTACCGAAAGGGAACAGGGTTTCTGCCACTTCAGAGCCAATAATCACCACATTGCGCGATGACTCCATTTCCTGCGGTGCAAAATAGCGACCCAGGGCAATGGGTACGTCCGAGATTTTGTTGTAATCGTAAGTAACCCCCGAGATACGGGCGCTGAGGCTATTGCTGCCGTTTTTAACGGTAACCCCACCGCGACCGCCCATCGCCACCACCGCCTGTGCGTTTTCGAGCCGATCGCTCAGCAGCCGATACTCATTGTATTTTGGTTCGGGCCGCTGAAAATACTTCCACCAGCGGTATTCACTGCCAAACTCAAACGGCCATTTCTGCACGTAAACAACGTTGCTTCCCAATCCGCCCAGCGTGTCTTTGATGTTTCGCTGCATGGAATCGACAATGGTAAATACGGCGATAATTGCGAAAATACCGATAGTCACACCCAACAGCGAGAGCGTGGTGCGCAGTAGGTTTGACCGAAGCGATTGCCAGGCGAAACGCAGGCTTTCAATAACTTGACGAACAATTTTCACCGGAAACGGGAGCTAGGCACTGAAGTAGGAATGACGTTAAAAGTACACGTTCAACCGCTTCGCTTCAATCTCTTTGGGACAAAATACCGTGCAGGCGGGGTATCTGGCTGATTTTGGGGTTCAGTGGCAATTTAAGGTCCGTGGCCCTTTTTAATGAGGGCGACCATAGTTCCGGTTACGCGCGAATCCGTAGTTTAGCAGGAACAACCTGATTTCGCCGCTATGTATACCCATTTTACGTTTCGCCCCGTCTGTATAACCCTCTACGCTGCCGTTTACCTGTTGGTGATCGGGTGTAAATCAACACCTTCTGTTTCGTCTAAAACGGCGATTCAAACCGGGCAGGGCGTGTATCAGTACAAAGAAGAAGATCCAACCCTGAAACCATTTTACTCAGATCGTCAGGGCGTTGTGGGGCGCAACGGCATGGTAGCCTCGGCGCACCCCGAAGCATCGCAGGTGGGACTGAACATACTGAAAGCGGGTGGTAATGCCGTAGATGCAGCGTTGGCCGTGCAGTTTGCATTGGCGGTGGTGTATCCCGGTGCCGGTAACATTGGCGGAGGCGGTTTTATGGTGTACCGCGACAAAAGCGGCAAAGCCAGCACACTCGATTACCGCGAGAAAGCACCGGGCATGGCTACGCAAAACATGTATCTCGATTCGGTTGGTAACGTGCGTGCGGGTGGACTCAGCATCAGTGGTCATCTCGCTAGTGGGGTGCCGGGTTCGGTAGCTGGTATGGTAGAGGCGCACCAGAAATTTGGCAAATTACCCTGGGCTAGGGTACTCCAACCCGCCATCGATCTGGCCGAAAAAGGATTTTCACTGACCGAACGTGACGCCACCGGCCTGAACCGGATCAAGAACGACCTGCTGAAATATAACCCCGGCAAAACCTATTTTATGCGCCCCGACGGACGGAACTGGGCCAAAGGTGATACGCTGGTGCAAACTGACCTGGGCAAAACTCTTCGCCGGATTCAGACCGGGGGACGGGCTGGTTTTTATGCTGGAGAAACCGCTCGGCTGATTGCCGCCGAAATGCAACGCGGTGGCGGGCTGATTTCTGAGACCGATCTGGCTAACTACCAGGCACTCTGGCGCGAACCCATCCGGCAGAGCTATAAAAACTATGAGGTCATTACCATGCCGCCAACCTCAAGTGGTGGTATTGCGCTGGTGCAACTGCTTCGTTACCTGGAACCGCACCCCATTCGCCGGTGGGGTTGGAACCGCGACAGTACCGTGCAGGTGATGATCGAGGCCGAACGCCGCGTGTATGCCGACCGGGCCAAATTTCTGGGCGACCCCGATTTTGTGAACGTACCCGGCGCGCAACTGATGGACCGGACGTACCTGAAAAAACAGTGGGAGACGTTCAACTTCGCCCAGGCTACTGATAGCAAAACTATTCACGGTGGTTCACTACCTGGTTACGAAAGCCTGGAAACAACCCACTTTTCGGTGGTCGACCGCGACGGTAATGCGGTAAGCATTACCACGACCCTGAACGGTGGTTATGGCAGCCGGGTTGTGGTTGACGGAGGCGGTTTTTTTCTGAACAATGAGATGGATGATTTCAGTATCAAGCCGGGTACGCCGAATATGTATGGCCTTATCGGGAATCAGGCCAACGCCATTGCCCCCAACAAACGGATGCTGTCGAGCATGACGCCCACCATTCTGGAACGCGACGGCAAGCTCTTCATGGTCGTAGGCACACCCGGTGGCTCAACCATTATGACCTCTGTTTTCCAGACGGTTATAAACGTGATTGAACACGGTATGACGATGCAGCAGGCCGTGAATGCGCTGAAATTTCACCATCAGTGGTTGCCCGACAAAACGATCTTCGAGAACGGCGCTTTCACAGAAACCACCAAACAGGCGCTCATCGGTCGTGGTTATATGCTGGAACAACTCACCAACACCATCGGCCGTATGGATTGCGTACTGGTTCGTCCCGACGGTAGCTACGAAGGTGCCTCTGACCCCCGCGCCGATAATACCGCGATGGGATTTTAGAAAATAGTCTGGAAAGTCGTGGGCAAATAGTTCTAAGTCGGGAAAGTCGTTGGCAAATGGTCCTAAGTCTGGAAAGTAGGGTTCCATCGTTGCAGTTTACAGTTGCGCAAACAAGCAGAGTCCCATCGGGACGACCGATGTTGTAGTGGTGGGTTTCAACCCGCCGAGAAACGCGCCCCAACAACGAAAGAGCCATAGGCTCGGCCCATGTAAAACAACGAATAAAAAATGGCCAACACCTATCATCAGGTATACATACAGACCATTTTCGCAGTGAAATATCGGAATGCCGTTATTGAACCTGAGTGGAAGAATACACTACACGGCGTTATTGGAAACCTAATCAATGAAACGGCTTGTAAAACGCTTATCGTCAACGGTATGTCTGATCATGTTCATTGTTTGATCGGTTTAAAACCCGTCGTCTCTGTTTCGGAATTGATGAAAACCGTGAAAGCCAAATCGTCGAAATATATAAACGATCATCATCTGACGGCTAGCCGGTTTGAATGGCAAGATGGGTACGGGGTCTTTTCGTATGGTCAATCACAGATAGATGCTGTTTATAGGTACGTTCAAAACCAGGAAGTCCATCATCGAAAGCAGTCATTCAGGGAAGAATACGTTGCGTTTCTACAGAAATTCAATGTGCCTTACGATGAGCAGTACATTTTCAGCGAGTTGCAATGATGGGCCGAGCCTACGGCTCTCTGATGATGGTTGTACGTTCTTTTCGGCGGGTTGAAACCCACCGCTACAACATGAGCCGAGCCTACGGCTCTCTGGTGATGGTTGTACGTTCTTTTCGGCGGGTTGAAACCCACCGCTACAATACGGGCCGAGCCTACGGCTCTTGAGTGATGGCTGAGCGTCCTCTTCTTGTGTAATCGTAGTCCCATCGGGACGACCGATGTTGTAGCGGTGGGTTTCAACCCGCCGAGAAACGCGCCCCAACAACGAAAGAGCCATGGGCTCGGCCCATGATTGCTATTGTAGATCTGTTCTTCGGCGGGTTGAAACCCAACGCTAAAACATCGGTCGTCCTGATGGGACTACGATTACGCAACACCAAACCGGAACGGCAAAGCTCTACCTTCCAGACTATCGATTCACGACTATCGACTAAATCTGACTTTTACCGACTTTCAATACTATTTTTGCTGCCAAATAAAATTTTGTTACCTCAGCAATGACAACGAACCGCACGTTCACCATGATTAAGCCCGATGCCGTAGCAGAAGGCAACACCGGTGCTATTACGAAGATGATTGAAGAGGCGGGTTTCCGCATCGTGGCCATCAAGAAAACCTTGTTGACCCCCGAGCGCGCCGGCGAATTTTACGCTGTTCACAGCGAGCGTCCATTCTACAACGATCTTAAAAACTACATGTCGTCGGGTGCCATTATCCCGATGATTCTGGAGAAAGAAAACGCCGTTGCTGATTTCCGCACGCTGATCGGAGCCACCAACCCCGCCCAGGCTGCCGATGGCACGATCCGTAAACTGTTTGCCAAATCAATTGAAGCCAACGCCATTCACGGATCAGATTCGGACGAGAACGCCCAGATCGAAGGCTCGTTCTTCTTCGCCGGCACAGAGCAGTATTAGTTAAGAATTAAGAATTAAGAATGGCTCTGCTAGGTACTAATAGGTGACCTAGCAGAGCCATTCTTAATTCTTAATTCATTTTCTCGTAGTACTTACACGCATCGCGCAGGGCGCACTCGCCACACTTGGGAGAACGGGCTATGCACACATAGCGGCCGTGTAAAATAAGCCAGTGGTGGGCTTTGGGGACGTACTGCTTCGGAATGTGCGCCATCAGTGCCTTTTCTACGGCCAGCGGTGTATTGGCTGTCAGCGGGGCCAGGCCTAGCCGGTGCGATACCCGAAACACATGCGTATCAACCGCCATAGTGGGTTGGTTGAACACGATAGAAAGGATGACGTGCGCCGTTTTACGGCCAACGCCGGGCAGTCGCTGTAGTTCTTCGATGGTGCCAGGTACGTTGCCGCCGAAATCGCTCATCAGCATACGCCCCATACCAACCAGGTGTTTGGCTTTGTTATTCGGGTACGAAACCGACCGGATGTAGGAAAAGACCTCATCGACCGAAGCCGCCGCCAGCGACTCTGCTTCGGGAAAGCGGGCAAACAGGGCGGGCGTAATCTGGTTGATGCGCTTGTCGGTACACTGCGCCGATAGAATGACAGCTACCAGCAATTCGTATGAATTCGAGAAGTTGAGCTCTGTTTCTGGCTCGGGAAAGTGGGTGGTGAAGTAGTCGATAAACCGGCGGAAACGCTCTTTTTTCAGCATCCACAAATTTAAGAAATTACGGCTTCAGCGAGCTGTAGATAACTTCCTGAATGCGGCGGCGAAGGCGCGTGGTATTAATGGCATTGTTGCCACCCGTAGGGAAGAGTCGGTTCGACAGGAAAATGAATACCAATTCCTGCTCGGGGTCTACCCAAACCATGTTGCCGGTGAAGCCGGTATGCCCAAACGATTGCGGCGGAGCCTTTGGCGACAGATAACTGCTCGTTGTACTCTGGGGGTTTGGCTTATCCCAACCCAACGACCGGAAACTGCGGGTGCTGATTGTCTGTGTGAAATACGGAACGGTCTGTGGCTGAAAAATGCGTTGACCGCCATACACGCCCCGCTGCAGGTTCATCTGGAGCAGCTTGGCAATATCGTGGGCGTTTCCAAACAGGCCCGCATGACCCGACACGCCACCCTGTACAGCGGCCATTTGGTCATGTACGGTGCCAACCAGTAGCTGATTCCGGTAATAGGTGTCCTGCTCGGTGGGGGCGCAATGCGGATTAGTTAACTTTTGCAACGGGGTAAAGGTCAGCGACTTCATGCCCAGTGGCTGATACACTTCGCGCTCCAGAAAACGGTCGAGGGGTTGTTTCGAGACCCGCTCCACGATCTTTTGCAGCATCAGAAAACTTAGGTCACTATAGACAAACGAGGGTTTGCCATCGGCATCGACCTTGCGCGATAGGGGCGACTGAATGACCCATTTCCAGACAGAATCTTTCAGCGCCGGTTTCGCCCAAAGTGTTGGCGCAATTTGCAGCGTATGGGCCGAATCTTTTTGCGCGCTGTAATACGCCGGATTCAAACCGCCCGAGGTGGTTCTGGTGCGGTCCCAAAGGGTTGGGTAGAACGAAATGAGGCCCGCCTGATGCCAGAGCAGATCCTGCAAAATCATGTTTTGCTTGTTGGTGCCTTTCAGTTCAGGTAGATAAACAGATGCTTTCTGGGTCAGGTCCAGCTCTTTACGGTCGTAAAGCACCATCACGGCCTGTAACGTACCCAGTACTTTGGTCAGTGAAGCCAGGTCATACAGCGTATTGTCGGTTACTTTTTCGCCGCCGCTACTATAGGTTAACCCGCCAAAATTACGGTCGTAAATAATCTTGCCTTTGCGCGCCACCAGCACCTGACAACCCGGTATAACCCGGTCGTGCACCGCCAGTTCAACTATTTTGTCGATCTTGGCCAGTTCAGATGTTTTCATGCCCACACTCTCGGGGTCGCCCGGAACAAGCCTGCCCGTTGGGTCAACGTTCAACCCTAAACCGGCCTTGAAATCGCCGGTTGAAACGGGAAGGATGCCATTGGCAGGCGTCAGGCCAAACAGGGCCTGGGCTGTTGCCTGCTGGGTTTCGGCAAATTCCTGATAGCCACAGATCAGCGCGTCGGCGTCGGTAAGCAGGTTAAGGCTGTAGGCCGACCCAAAAGCCACGGCCACCACTTTCTTGCCTTGTTGTTGCAGCCGTTTTATGAGCGATACCGAGGGCAGATTGATGCTGAACCGCCGAAACGATGATTGGCTCATGGCGTGAAAACTGACCACTACCACGCTGGCATCACCCACGCTGGCGATCAGATTGGTAACGTCGTCTTCCGTTTGCGGGCGCTCTGGTGACGCAACCTGCTTCATCGTCGCCAGCCCGGCCAGTGCTTTCTGAAATACATTTCCCGCCGGGGTTCCAATGGCTATCGATGCTAGTTTGGTGGTATCGAGCGCACTAAGGGGCAGTAGCTGAGCTTTATCGGCTACGAGTGTGATCGCATTTTCGCAAAGCTCCCGTTTCAGGTCTTTGGCTTCGGCCGAATTTAGATCACCAATCAGATTGGGTAACGCAATAGGCTTATATTCATTCAGGCCCGACCAGTACTTAGCCCGAAGAATCTTCTTCACCTTTTCGTCGATGAATGCCTGTGGTAACGTACCTGAGGTAATGGCTTCGCGAATGACGCGGGTAGCTTCGCGGATATTCTCCGGGTAAAGCAAAATGTCGTTGCCGGCAATCAGCGCTTTCAGATTCACCACTTCGGCCCGGTTCGACCGGCTAACGCCCCCCATGTTCAGGGCATCGGTGAATACCAAGCCGCGGAAGCCTAACTCTTTCTTCAACAGATCGGTAACAATTTTTTCCGACAGGGTCGCGGCTACGGCGGGCGACTGATTATCCATCACCGGCACGTGCAAATGACCCGTTACCACACCCATCAGGCTATCGGCAATGAGTTTACGGAAGGGATACAGATCGATGGTATTCATCTGTTCCGACGACCGGCTGATAACTGGCAGCGAGTGATGCGAGTCGACGTTGGCATCACCATGTCCCGGAAAATGCTTGGCCGTGGCAATGACGTGCTGCATTTGTAGCCCCTTCATATAGGCCGACGCTTTGCTGGCCACGTTTTCTTTGCCTTCGCCAAATGACCGAATCCCGATAACCGGGTTCTGTGGATTGCTGTTGATATCGGAAACCGGCGCGAAATTGATGTGAATACCTAACCGGCTGCACTGCCGACCAATTTCCAGACCCATCCGGTAAATCAGGTCATTGTCCTGGATAGCGCCGAGCGTCATTTGCCGGGGAAACTCCATCGTGCTATCGAGGCGCATACCGAGGCCCCACTCGCCGTCGATGCCAACTAACAGCGGAATCTTCGACAGGCTCTGGTATTTATTGGTCAGCAAGGCCTGCCGATGTGGCCCACCCTGAAAAAAGATAACCCCGCCAATGTGGTAATTCTGAATTAGATGTTCGATGTAAACGCGGTGGCTTTCGCTGTGGTTAGAGAAAGCGGCAACCATAAAAAACTGCCCGATTTTCTGGTCGGTCGTCATGGTCTGAAACACACTGTCGACCCAATTTTCGGCGTTGCCGGGAAGTTGAAGCACATTGACACCCTGATGGCCGGCCAACTGCTCAGACTCGAGGCGGGCCGTCGGGTATACAACGGGCGGCGCTACCGGCCGGGCAGCAACTGTCGCTCTTCTCACCGGCTTTTTCGCAACCTTTTTCGAGTGTTTCTTCGCTGCCGTACGGGCACGGGAAACCCGCCTGGGCCGTCCGGAACCAGAGTCAAACGCGGCCAGCAAGAGTACGATGGCAATCGTTAGCAGAACTAAATGCTTCCGCATGAACTCAAACATAGGTTAGTTAACGACGTACAATGGGGCGGTGGATTAGCTTCTTTACTAAGGTGTGAACCCTAAAATTAGCCAAACGACCGCTGAAACCATAACCTAAACTGAAATTAAGGCGAAATTCTAATACGGTATCGGATCTGCAATAACCTCGCCATCGTGGATGAACGTTGTCGGGGGGGGACGTTGTTCTAGCCAAAAAAGCCCCTGTTTGTGAAACTCTTCTCGATGACCTATGCGCTGTTATCGGCCCTGTTTACCACGGCTGTTCCGGCTGTTGCGCAGCGCACAATCAGCAAGCCATTTGGTGTTATGGTCGACGCGCTCATCAAGGAATCGGTACCGATTATAACGTGTAATGAGCTGAAGCAAATGCCCAGTGCAGTACTGTTGGATGCGCGCGAGAAGAAAGAATTTGCCGTTAGCCATCTGCCAAAGGCGCAATGGATTGGCTACGACGATTTTGAGCTGAGTCGGGTAGCCAACGTACCCAGAAATGCCCCAATAGTGGTCTACTGTTCAGTAGGTTATCGGAGCGAAAAAGTAGGGGAGAAGCTAAAGTCTGCCGGGTTCACCAATGTGCGAAATCTGTATGGCAGCCTGTTTGAATGGGTCAACCAGGGCAATCCGGTTGTTGATAGCACCGGTAAACCTACCCGCCGTGTACACGCTTATTCGCGGACGTGGGGCATTTGGCTGAAACAGGGCGAAAAGGTATACGAATAACGCTTCGTCAGCCGCGCTATCCGCTGCGATACCGATGGTTTAGATCGCTGCTGTTCAGCTTTCCAAACCAGCATCGCCTTCCGGGCGGCAAACAGGTTGTGGGGATGACCAATACCATATCCCGTTTGCGACAGGGCCAGTAAAACCAGAAGTGATATACCTGTTTTCATGGTTGTAATCGGGCCAAGCGGAACGTACCACTCCCGACACAACAAAGATAAGGGTTTAAGACTGTACTATGCAATGCAAAGTACCTGCTGTTGTAAAATTTAATCTTGCATTCGTCGGTTAGTGTAAACCAGTGGAGGTAATAGGGGATACGATAGCGAAGATTGACCTGTTCAGGAATCTGGTTAGCCGGAATTTAATGAACAGTATCGTTGGTTTGCCTGCCGCTAGCCCGTACTTTTGCGGGATTTTTGCCCATACCCCTCAAAGGGAAACTGGTCAGAATCGGCTCGTTGTTGTTCATCGTCCCATCTGTTCTTTTTCGGCCCAATCATGCCCAAAAATTCCTCAATACGCTCGGTACTCATCATTGGCTCCGGCCCCATCGTTATCGGTCAGGCCTGCGAATTCGATTATGCCGGGTCACAGGCGGCCCGTTCCATTCGTGAAGAAGGCATCGAAGTTTCGCTGATTAACTCCAACCCGGCCACGATCATGACCGACCCGATCAACGCCGATCATGTGTATCTGCTGCCATTGGAGAAGAAGTCGATCGTCGAGATTCTGGAAAAGCACCAGGCTATGGGTCGGCCAATCGATGCGGTGCTACCCACCATGGGTGGCCAAACGGCCCTGAACCTGGCCATCGACTGCGAAAAGGCAGGTATCTGGAAAAAATACAATGTCGATATTATTGGTGTAGACATTAAGGCTATTGAGACCACCGAAGACCGTGAGAAATTCCGGCTGCTGATGCTCGAACTGGGCGCGGGTGTCTGTAAAGGCCGCACCGCCCGTTCATTCCTGGAAGGCAAAGAAATTGCCCAGGAAATTGGCTTTCCGCTCGTTATTCGCCCGTCGTTTACGCTCGGCGGTACCGGCGGTGGCTTTGTGAACGTACCTGAAGATTTTGATAAAGCCCTCACGGCAGGCCTTCATGCCTCGCCCGTACATGAGGTACTGGTCGAGCAAAGCGTGATGGGCTGGAAAGAGTACGAACTCGAACTCCTCCGCGACGGCAACGGTAACTTCATCATTATTTGCTCGATCGAGAACTTCGATCCGATGGGCATCCACACCGGTGACTCCATCACGGTAGCCCCGGCCATGACCCTGCCCGACACGCTCTACCAGAAAATGCGCGACCTATCGATTCGGGTAATGACCGGTATCGGGCAGTTCGCGGGTGGCTGTAACATTCAGTTTTCGGTCAATCCCGAAACCGACGATATCATCGTTATCGAGGTGAACCCACGCGTGAGCCGGTCATCGGCCCTAGCATCCAAAGCAACGGGTTACCCCATTGCCAAGATTTCGGCGAAGATGGCCATTGGTTATAACCTGGATGAGCTGATCAACCCGATCACCGGTACTACGTCGGCCTTCTTTGAGCCCGCCATCGACTACGTGATCGTAAAAGTACCCCGCTGGAACTTCGACAAGTTTCCGGGAGCCGATCGGTCTCTGGGCTTGCAGATGAAATCGGTGGGTGAAGCGATGGGTATTGGCCGGAATTTCCAGGAAGCTCTGCAAAAAGCCTGTCAGTCGCTCGAAATTCGCCGTAATGGCCTTGGTGCCGACGGTCGCGAACTGTCGGACATCAACGCGCTGAAACAGAGTCTGGAGCACCCAAGTTGGAACCGCCTGTTCCACATCTACGATGCATTCAAGGCCGGTATGTCGTTCAGCACCATTCGCAAGCTGACCCGGATTGACCCCTGGTTCCTGCATCAGATCGAAGAATTGATCGAGCTGGAACGCGAGATCGAAAAGTATGACCTCGACGAGCTGCCGCCCGAACTGCTGCGTACGGCCAAGCAGAAAGGCTATGCCGACCGTCAGCTGGCTCACATTCTCCAGGTACGTGAAAGCAAAATTTACCAGTATCGGCAAGACCACAACATCCGTCGGGTGTTTAAGTGCGTAGACACTTGCGCGGCGGAGTTCGAGGCCAAAACGCCTTACTATTACTCGACGTTCAACAACCAATTACCCATCACCCTCGACCGGCCCGAACCCGTTTCGGATTTGCCCGGCAACGAGTCGATCCGGTCTAACCGGAAGAAAGTGGTGATTCTGGGTTCCGGGCCAAACCGGATTGGTCAGGGTATCGAGTTCGACTACTCGTGCGTTCACGGTGTACTGGCGGCGAAAGAGGCGGGTTACGAGACGATCATGATCAACTGTAACCCAGAAACCGTATCGACCGACCCCGATATTGCCGACAAGCTGTATTTTGAGCCGGTGTTCTGGGAGCACGTGCACGCCATCATCATGCACGAGCAGCCCGAGGGTGTAATTGTGCAATTGGGTGGTCAAACGGCGTTGAAAATGGCCGAGAAACTAACCCGCTATGGTATCAAGATCATCGGTACCAGCTGGGACGCCCTCGATCTAGCCGAAGACCGCGGCCGGTTCTCGAGCTTGCTGCACGATCTGGACATTCCATATCCGAAGTTCGGCACGGTGCGCGAGTCAGAAGCGGCTATTGAGTTGTCGCGTGAGTTGGGCTTCCCGCTGCTGGTTCGCCCCAGCTACGTGTTGGGTGGTCAGAGCATGAAGATTGTGATCAACGAAACGGAGCTGGAGCAGCACGTGATGAAGATTCTGAGCGACATTCCCGACAATAACATCCTGCTCGACCACTTCCTGGAAAACGCCATAGAAGCCGAATCCGACGCGATCTGCGACGGCGAAAACGTGTACATCATCGGTGTGATGGAGCATATTGAACCGGCAGGTATCCACTCCGGCGACTCGTATGCCCTGCTACCGACCTTCGACCTGAGTGAGAACGTGATTCGGCAGATCGAGGAATACACGCGGAAGATTGCCGTGGCCCTGCAAACGAAAGGGTTGATCAACATCCAGTTCGCCATCAAAGACGAGAAAGTGTACGTGATCGAGGCGAACCCCCGCGCCAGCCGCACGGTACCGTTCATCTGTAAAGCCTACCAAGAGCCGTATGTGAATTACGCCACGAAAGTGATGCTGGGTGCCAAGGTGACCGACTTTACGTTCAATCCCGTGAAGAAGGGCTACGCCATCAAGATCCCGGTATTCTCGTTCAGCAAATTCCCGAACGTGAACAAAGAGTTGGGCCCCGAAATGAAATCGACCGGCGAAGGCATCTACTTCATCGATGATCTCACCGACGATTTCTTCCTGAAGGTTTACGCCGAGCGCAACCTATACCTGAGCCGGTAGGGTTTTTTTTAATTGACAAACGAAATCGGCCAACGTACCTGAATAGTCTGGGTACGTTGGCCGATTTCGTTTTACTATGCCTTTACTTCCGCCGACAGCGGTACGTGTATCCCTTTTAGTTTTGCACTCTATACCTTCTATAACCCATAATCTCAACCGTTTTCAGCATCACACTGTTGACCTGTTCTCCAGAGTAGCCGATATCTTCAGGTACCAACAGCTGACCATTGTGCTCATCTCTCAAAGAGAAAGCAACCGGTAGAATGTAGTGACCAACATAGCTTGGATTTAGAGGAGGAAGCCGCTTTAGCGTTGATTCAACAACAGCATCGTAAAACTTGTGGTGTGCTTCCTCAGTGGGGTGTCTTATAATTGTGACGTTTTGTACATGGCCCCGTTCGTTGATAGAAAATCGAGCATAGACCATAAGAGCGATTTTATGCTGATCGGAAATTGAAGGATAAGTAAGCCGCCGACTTATTACTTTTCGGTATGTCGGATCCTTATCAAGAGGCGTACTATCCAATGAGAACGAGTTAGCCGTTAACAACATAAATAGCGCGAGCGGGATCGTGACAAGGTAGGGCATACTTGTATGTAATCAGGCTATGTGATGATTAAGCAGTGCATTGGCAAGGTATATAATCCGTAAAAGTCTTGAAGTCCCCGGCCCTTTTTCTAACAAATTCTTAATACGTTGTACCTGAGCCTGTAAAAGCCTGAAAAGTTGTGCAGGTTCTTATGCGCATAGCCGTTTAACAAGAAGTTGTAGCCGAATAAAGCATGAGCGACTTGTTGCTTTTTTGAAGCAGAACATCGTTTATCGATGACCTCACCGACGATTTTTTCCAGAAGATCTACGCCGAGCGTAATCTGTACTTGAGCCGGTAAGAAGTGACGTCTCAACTGCCTTACTAGTAGCCGCTTGTGATTGGTCTTGAACCGATTCGAGCGGCTACTTTGTTTTGAGGGAAATGGTTATATTTGGTCAACAAACAGTTTGTCAGCAAAGAGGATGGAAACGGTTCAACACGAATTAACGGCCGAAGAACGCCACGCACGGCTTGTAGCTTTCTTGAAGCGGCATATGGAAGAGAAGCGTCGTGAAGAGCGGGAGATGCAAGAACGATACCGGTCAGACCCCGCTTATAAGGCAAAATTTGATGAATTGAAGCACATCAATGCAGACAAATAACCCTGAGCTATCTAGCTACCCCTATCTCTTTATAGGTGGCAGGGATTTCGCCTACATTTTTGAGACAACAAACGGATTTCGATATGAAGTCAAGTTTAAGCCTAGTCCCTATGCATTAGGCGACGACTTCGCCTTTGGCGAACATATTTACGAGTTGGTGCTGAAAGTGGTCGATTCGCCAACTGGCAAAAACCCACCGTTCGATGCGCAGACTGCCCCTACTGTGGCAACGATTATCAAGGATTTCTACGATAGTAGTGCGCTAACTATTACCATCTATATCTGTGATACGTCTGACCGGCGGGAGAAAGCGCGATGGTACAAATTCAACCGCTGGTACGACCATTTCAACGCTAACAATTATTTCCGTGCCGATCAGTCTGTACTCGATGATAAGGATGGTGTATTGTATCACTGTGCTTTTATCATCAAAGCCAACAACCCCAACAAAATGGCCGTTATTACTGCTTTCAATCGGTTAATGGACGGCTATAACGTCGTGAAATGAAGTGAACCAGCAAAGTATGTGCTGTCTCACCAGCTTTGTAACCAACGGTTTCTTCCAGAAAATCTACGCCAAGCGCAACCTATATCTGAGCCGATAAGGCTTTCCAACGAAAGAATAAAACTGGCCAACATACCTGAATTATCTGGGTACGTTGGCCAGTTTTGTTTCCAGCTGAATTGCCCGATACTAGTAGTGCTATTCCAGCGCTGCTTGTTTGGATAATCAAATCTGTAGAACAACAGTAGCGCTGAAAGTACGCTAGCTTACAATTACACTTGTGACCTTTTATAAATATCGATGAGTAAACGAGCGAAGTTCATTAACGATGTGTATCAGGGGCTATATTATTATTGTGTAAAGTATGAGTCTGCGGAAACAGCTAAAAGTCTCCTGAATTTACGGTTAGCTGTAACTTTTTACCTCTATTACGTCAGCTTCATAACGCTGCTAATTACCCTGAAAGTCAGGATTTATGGGCCGTTCAAGCCTACTTACTTAGAGGCTTTTGTTATGACGTCTGGATTATACTTTCTCCTGTACCAGTATGTTATAAAGCCGTCTGTTGTCGTCTCTTCCTTTGACGATTTGCCCGACGAAAGGAAGCGGAAAGTCAGGCTATGCCTTTGGACATTTAGGGGGAGTATAGCCTTCTTTATGGCTACTATCTAATTGATCTATTTTGTCAGCAAAAAATAGGCATGTCAATTACCTACGTGTCAAAGTTGCTGAATATGACTGACTAGTGAAGAGTCTACTAATGCGTCAGGCTGGGCACGAAAACGAATCAGAATTGTTTACCTTGCAGACAGACAACCAGTTACCATCATGGAAGCAGTTGAAAGCGTATTGACCCCTGAAGAGGAGAACATCCGGATCGTTGAGCGGTATAAAGCATTTTTGAAACGACGGGCTGAAGAGCATGCTAAGGATGATGCTGACCCTGAAAGGCAGCGACGAATTGCCGAAGCTACAGAAACCCTAAAACGAAGAAATGCAGAACGAGGAACGCCCGTTATCGAAATATGACGTTGAGTTCATTGAAACTGACAATCTGTTTAAGTTTATAACAGATGCAGTTGTCACTTACGAGGTAGCATTCAAGCCGACTCCTTATCTTTTCGATGAGGAGTCGGCTTTTTCACAACATGTAGTCGAGTTAGTCATTCGGATAAGTAAAGAATCAGTCAATCAGCGGCCGGGACTTGACAGGCTCGTTGCTCCTACAATTGCATCCGTAGTTGCCGATTATTACCAACATCAGAATGAGGCTATTACCCTGTACGTCTGCGATAGCGCTGATGGGAAACAGGTAGCCCGCAAACGAAAATTCGATGATTGGTTTCGCTATTTTAACCAGACCAAGTTCGTAAAACACGACTTTCCTGTTACGGATGATAGGGATGGAATAACCTATTACAACACCGTCATTCTAAAAGCAGATAACCCAAGCAGAGGGCAAATTATCCGTGCTTTTGAAAATGTATTCGGGCGATACAACGACTCAAAGTGAACTACCAACGATTTCTGCCAGAAAATCTACGCCGAGCGTAATCTTTAGCTAATTCGAAGGCGATTTTTACTATAGATAGCGTGAATCAAATCGGTGCAACGTACCAGGAAGTTGAGGTACGTTGCGCCGATTTGATTTTAACAGACACCTAATTCTTCTTCTTCAGAAAGAGGTCGATATTGGGTTTTATCCGGTTCAGCGAGTCTCCCACAACCTGATCCAGCACCCCTTCTGGTAGCTGCGTTACCCTGGCGCTTTGCAAAGGCATCGGTGTGGAGCGATTGGGCATAGGTAAAGCATTCCCCCTTCCGTTTCGCGTTGGCATAAGCGATGCATTTCCATGCCCTTTGAGAATAGGCATATTGTCGATGTCTCCCTGCCCGTTATGATTGAGCCTATCTAATTCCTGCTCATTAAGCATAGGCACAGCACCCATGTACTGTAATGTGTCGCTTTCCCCTTTTACCGGACTTTGCTGAGCAAAACTTACCGTTACGGCCAGTAAGCACACCAAGGTTGCCAATGTCTTCATAGTCAGCTATTGATAAGTTTATCAATAGACTCCTTTAACGTCTAAAGAGTTGCTTTACAGCGCAAATCTTTTACTGATGGCCGTTATTTTTAACTGTCTTATTCAGTCTTCACCGATTTACTGGCCCCGTTCAACGTAATACCAGCATGAGGGGACAAAACCGGCTTTGTCTCCGATAGCTTTTCCATTTTGTCGTGTAACTGCTGAATGCGGCCGGGGAGAATGAAGATGTATTCGATGAGGTCATCGAGCAAATCGACCATCAGCGAGGCTGTTTCCTGATTGGGTTCTTTCTCCAGTTCAAAATGCGCGCCAATATTGCCCCCTTTCCTGATCGCATCGGCTAGGGTTGAGATGGGCTTTGATAGGTCGAGTTGGGTCAGCAGCGCCCTGATCTGCGTGGGCAAATTCTTGTTCTTATGCTCTTCGGCCACGATCGATTGCGTAATGCCCTCCAGCACCCGTCGGCTCAGAATGGTGGTGGCTGTCCACTCCTGCGCGTTCAGCACGTTGATGGTTGAGAAATAGGCCCGTTTCAGTCCATCTTCAATCTTGTTGGTTTCGGCTACGCCCGTCAATGGCTGCCTCACATCATCATTGGGCGTGATGAATAATTGACCGGTTCTGATACCCTTGTCGGTAGTGGCGTCGGTCATCAAAATGAGCGTTGCCGATTGCTGACAGGCGGGACAATGGGCGCTGCAATGTTCAACAACGTATGTTTTGGGGTTGTCCCACGGGAGTGAGAGGTTGACGCGCCGCCGGCAATGGGGGCAGGTCGTATCAATAGAGACAGGCAGGTTGTAGTTGTCCTTAACTACCTGAACAACATAACACTGAGACGGTATATGTCTTAACATTCGACGGAAGAGGCTGTAGTAACAGGGCTGATTACGGTAAGCAGAAGCAATTTAGTATATTTAAATCTATTTGCTCCATAGCTTAGGTAGCTAAAATCATGCCTGTTTACAAAAAGAGGTACACAAAAAAGGCCAGTCTGCTTCCGCAAACTGACCTTTTATTAATGTCTTGCTAAACTGTGCGTTACACTTCAACAATCATTTTGCCGGTGTTTTGGCCAGAAAACAGGCCAAGCATCGCCTCTGGTAACTTGTCGAAACCGGTTAGCGTAGTTTCTTTATAGTGCAGCTTTCCTTCGTTAATCCAGGCGGCTAGTTGCTTCACGCCTTCGCCAAAGCGAGCCTGATAGTTACCCACAATGAAGCCTTTCATCAACACGCTACGGGTCAGCAGCATGGGCTGAATACGCGGGCCCATAGGTACGTCGGTGGTGTTATACAGTGAAATCTGACCGCATAGCGGAATACGGGCGTGGAAGTTGAGGTTTTTGACAACCGCATCCGATACCTCGCCACCTACATTGTCGAAATACACATCGACACCGTCAGGGCAGGCTTCGGCAATCGCATCGGTCAGGTTCTCCGCCGTTTTGTAGTTTACTACCGCATCGAATCCAAACTCATCTTTGAGAAGCGCTATCTTATCGTCAGACCCGGCAATGCCTACTACGCGGCAGCCTTTGATTTTGGCGATTTGCCCCACAACAATGCCCACCGCACCCGCCGCGCCCGACACTACCACGGTTTCACCAGGTTGTGGATTCCCAATGTCGAGCAATCCGAAATAGGCTGTCAGGCCGGGCATACCCAAAATGCCAAGATAATAACTGGGCGGGGCCAGCTTGGCGTCGACCTTTTTCAGCCCCTCGCCCGGAACCACCGAACGGGTGGCCCACGGCAAGTTGCCCGTTATCAGATCGCCGGTAGTCAGTCCCTCAAATTTGCTGTCGATTACCTTGGCAATGCCACCGCCCGCCAGCGGTTGCCCAACCTGATAGGGGGGCACATACGATTTGGCGTCGTTCATCCGGCCCCGCATATACGGGTCAACGGAGAAATAAGTGGCTTCCAGCAAGACCTCGCCCTCTTTCAGTTCCGGTAGCGTTACCTCTTCAGACCTGAACGTGGCGGCATCGGGCATCCCCTTGGGACGTGATGCCAATACTATTTGTTGAGCGCTCATACTGTTACAGATCCCGAATGGTTCGTTACGGTTAGCGATACATCAATATTTCCGCGTGTGGCGTTCGAATACGGACACACCTGATGCGCTTTCTGCACCAGTTCTTCGGCAACCGATTGCTCCACCTCAGGTACGTTCACGTTAAGCACAACGGCCAGGCCAAATCCGCCCGATTCCAGTTTGCCAATGCTTACATCGGCCGTAACGGTGGTTGTTCCGGTTTTTACTTTCGTCATCCGGGTAATCATGTTCAGGGCGCTGTCGAAACAGGCCGCATATCCGGCTGCAAATAACTGTTCGGGATTGGTGTAGGCACCGCCTGCGCCGCCCATTTCGCGGGGCACACGCACGTCGAGGTCGAGAACCTGATCGGATGAGGTGACGTGGCCGTCGCGTCCGCCGGTGGCCGTTGCCTGGGCGGTATAGATGGATTGAAACATAGGTTTATTGTTTATTAATCGTTGAGATTTGATCCAGAAGCGTAACTAATTGCTGATGAAGAATAACCGCCTGCTGATCGTCCATGTGCAGATTTTCCTGTAACTGAGCTGGAATATCGGTGGCTAGTTCCTTCAGGTTCCGGCCTGCTTCGGTAAGCAGAATGGTTACCTGCCGTTCGTCGGCCGGGTTGCGCTGCCGGGTAATCAAACTTTTCTGCTCCAGGCGTTTCAGCAGAGGCGTCAACGTACCTGAATCCAGCTGTAGTTTGTCGCCCAATTCGCCAACCGTTCGAGCATCGGCTTCCCACAGTACCAGCATCACCAGATACTGTGGGTACGTCAGGTCCAGCTTTTCGAGCATAGGCCGGTACAAAGCCGTTACCTGCCGCGATAGCGCATACAGCGGAAAACAGAGTTGATTTTGCAGCAGAAGCTTATTCATTTTTCACAATTATATTGTGCACAATATAATAAACCGAAAAGGCGGTAAAAGGTTTCGTTCAGATTCGGTGGATAGCTTTAGGTACGTTGGATTGGTACCGTGTCCAGGCCTACAGCGCGAAGCTACGCGAGTACACTACACAGCAAACGTGGCGGCATAGTCCTCGGCTTTAAAGCCTAACGCAACAATCTGCCCATCGGCTTCGATGATCGGGCGACGAATGACCGAGGTTTTCTCCATCATCAGGGCAATGGCTCCTTCGGCATCGGTTGGCTTATCGGCGTCGGGTAGTTTTTTCCAGGTAGCCCCGGCGCGGTTCACCAGTTCTTCCCAGCTTTTCTGTGTCAGCCAACGCTCAATGGTAGCGCGGTCGATACCCTGCTTTTTGTAATCGTGAAACTGGTAGGTCACGCCGTTTTCGGCCAGCCAGACGCGGGCTTTTTTCACGGTGTCGCAATTCGGAATGGCGTAGAGCGTATACATGCTTTTGAGAGTAATCCCACAAAAATACCGGTTTCTTGGCCATCACCTATGAGAAACATCAGACCCCGGTCTTTCCTGTTCACTTCGCCGTTTTAGCAATCACTGAGCGAAGTCTAACTCCCTGTTCCTGATGTACCAACGTAAAACGAAGTTCGGTTTGCTGTGCTCGCTGCTTGTCGGTGGCGCCGTTAGCCTGTTTACCAGCACGAGCAGTCTGGCCCAACCCAGTCCCGGACAACCGGTCCAGATTAATGTCGACCTGACCAAAAGCAACGGTCCACTAACGCCGATCTGGGCCTGGTTTGGCTACGACGAGCCGAACTATACCTACATGAAAGACGGTAAAAAGCTGTTGACTGAAATCTCGAAGCTGAGCAAGGTGCCCGTGAATGTGCGGGTACATAGCTTGCTGGTGACGGGCGATGGCGAAGCGGCGCTGAAATGGGGATCTACCAACGCCTACACCGAAGACGCTCAGGGTAACCCAATCTACGACTGGACGATTATCGACCGTATTTTCGACACATTTATCCAACGCGGTATGAAGCCGATTGCCCAGATTGGTTTCATGCCCGAAGCCATGTCGACCAAACCGCAACCGTATCGCCACCACTGGAAACCCGGCGACAACTACAACGACATTTACCTGGGCTGGACGTACCCACCCAAAGATTATAACAAATGGGCCGAACTGGTGTATCAGTGGGTGAACCACTCGGTGAAGAAATACGGTAAAAAGGAAGTGGAAAGCTGGTACTGGGAGCTCTGGAACGAACCGAACATCAGCTATTGGAAAGGTACCACCGAAGAATACATCAAGCTGTATGACTATACCGCCGACGCTGTGAAACGGGCGTTACCAACGGCTAAAATAGGTGGTCCTGAAGTAACCGGCCCCGGCGGCAAAGGCGCGTACACGTTCTTCAAAACCTTCATGGACCATATCGTGAATGGCACCAACGCCGTAACCGGCAAGACCGGCGCACCGCTCGATTTCATCACCTTCCACGCCAAAGGAGCGCCCAAACTCGTTGACGGTCACGTACAGATGAACATGGGCACGCAACTCCGCGACATTGACAAAGGATTTGAACTGGTGGCGTCGTACCCGAGCCTGAAAAACCTCCCGATCATCATCGGGGAGTCGGACCCGGAAGGTTGCGCGGCCTGCTCGGAAGATATGAGCCCACAGAATGCGTACCGGAATGGCACCATGTATTCGAGCTACACCGCCGCGTCGTTTGCCCGAAAATACGATTTGGCGAAGGCGCGCGGCGTGAATCTGGCGGGAGCGGTTACCTGGGCCTTCGAGTTTGAAGATCAGGCCTGGTTCCGCGGCTTCCGCGATTTGGCCACCAACGGTGTCGACAAGCCGGTGCTGAATGTGTTCCGTATGTTCGGGATGATGCCCACCAACCGGGTCGAGGTGACCAGCAAACTGGCTTACGATTATACCCGCGTACGTGATGAAAGCGTGCGGGCCGAAGCCGATATCAACGCCCTGGCCAGTAAAGATGCCAAATCGGCGGCGGTGATGGTCTGGCACTACCACGACGACAACGTACCTGGCCCCGATGCACCCGTTTCGGTGCAGCTGACAGGCATTCCCGGCAAAACCGCCATCGTGCAGCACTACCGCATCGATCAGCAGCACAGCAACTCCTACGAAGCCTGGAAAAAAATGGGCTCGCCCAAAGCGCCAACGACTAGCCAAATCGCCGAACTCGAAAAAGCGGGTCAGCTTCAGACACTATCAGCCCCCCAACAGGTACGTGTCACCAACGGCGAAACAACCCTCTCCTTCGCGCTACCCCGCCAAGGCGTGTCGCTATTGAAAGTGACGTGGAAATAGGGTTTGATGTTAAGTTTTTGGCTATAATTGTACATGAAGCTATTCGTCATGTATAACCGTTGCACATGACGAATAGCTTCATGTACAATTATAGCCAAAAACTTAACATCAGAAATGGCTTACGATCCCACCGTTCCCTACAACGATTTACCCGATCTTCCGCCGCTGATTGACTTCAACAGTCTTGGTATTAGCCAGATTCTTGTTCAAGCAGCCCGTTATCTAGCTGAATTAAAAGGCCTGTGCACCTCATTGCCCGATCCAAACATTTTAATAAATACACTGGTCGTACAAGAAAGTCGTGACAGTTCAGCCATTGAAAACATTGTGACTACGCAAGATGAGCTATATCGAGCTATTGCCGATGACAACGGGCAGAACTCGACCGCTAAAGAGGTACTAAATTACCTCGAAGCCCTTTACACAGGACTGGATCATATGCAGAACCGCTCTAATTTGCTGACAACGAACACGTTTGTAGACATTGTGCAAACGCTGAAGAAGAATAGCGCTGGCGTGCGTACTATGCCGGGCACCGCGCTTAAGAATGCCAACAGCGGATCGGTTGTCTATACACCTCCTTGCTGTGAAGATGTCTTGCGTCAGAAACTGAGTGCACTCGAACAGTTCATCAATGAAGACCTCCCCAATGGCCCCGACCCGCTCATCAAACTAGCTTTGCTTCACCACCAATTTGAAGCCATTCATCCGTTTCTGGATGGTAACGGGCGTACAGGCCGGATTTTGATGGCCTTGTATCTTGTTCAGCAAGACTTGCTTCCTCAACCAGTGCTTTACCTCAGTCGCTATGTAAATTCATACAAGCAGGATTATTATAGGTTGCTACGACAGGTAACTGAACAGGAAGCCTGGACTGAATGGATTGTATTTATATTAACAGGAATCAGTGAAACGGCCCGACTTACTGCCAGTAAAATCAGGCGGATGCTACAGCTAATGGCTGACATGGAAAGTCCGGTACGGCAGGCGTTAGGTACCCGATACGACTACTCGATTCTACAACTGATGTTTACGCTACCCTACCTGAAAATTGAACTACTGGAACGCCGTGGCTCTATGTCGCGCCAAACAGCCACAACGTACCTGAAGCTTTTGGCTCAGGGGGGCGTACTCACGCCAACCAAAACAGGCCGAACAACCTACTACGTAAACCAGCGCCTAATTGACTTGTTGGCTGACTAACCCCCTAATTAAACGAGTGCTTAAATTCCAGCGGGGAGACGTTGGTCTTGCTTTTGAACAGCTTACTGAATGATTGCGGGTACTCGAAACCGAGGCGGTAGGCGATTTCACTGACCGATAACGAGGTCGTTGTCAGGCTCTCTTTAGCCTTCTCGATTAGCTTGTTATGAATGTGTTGCTGCGTACTTTGCCCGGTCAGCGAGCGAAGCATGTCGCTCAGGTACGTTGGCGAAACCGACAACTGATCGGCCAGATACTGAACCGTGGGTAACCCCATTTCGGGCACCTTATCGCCGTTGAAATAGTCCGTAAGAATCGCTTCCAGCTTCGACAATAAATCGTTGTTGACGTGTTTGCGGGTGATAAACTGCCGGTTGTAAAACCGGTTTGCGTAGTTGAGTAGCAGGTCGATGTGCGACAACATCACGTCCTGACTAAAGCCATCGATCGATGTATGATATTCCTGCGCGATGTTCAGCATGATCGACTTGATCATCGCTTCTTCTTTATCTGAAACGTGCAGGGCTTCGTTGACGGCGTACGAGAAAAATCCGTAGGCCTTAATGCCCTTCGCCAGCGCATGGTTCAGCAGGAAATCAGGATGCACCGTCAGCCACCAGCCCGACATGGTCATATCGTCGGGCGTTACGGTCGAGATTACCTGACCGGGCGAAAAGAAAGTCATCACCCCTTCGTCGAAATCGTAATAGTTCTGTCCGTACTTCAGCTTGCCGGTGAAGCCTTTCTTGATGCAGATCGAATAGAAATTATAGACAAAACTCTGGGTCGGCACATCGATGTGGCATTTGATGTCGCTCATATCAATGACGCTTACCAACGGATGGGCTGGTCTCGGCAATTTCATGAGCCGATGCAACTCCGAAACAGACTCGATGACGTAGGGGTGATTGGCTTCTTTTTTCATACCGTTTATTTGTCAATCATATTCATGCTCATGGCATCGTAGCGGTCGCCCGTTGATAGGCCTAACGGAACAATGGCCTCCAGGCGTTCCAGTTCAGCGGCAGTCAGCGTAATGCTGGCGGCGGCGATGTTTTGCTCGACGTACCTGACGCGCTTGGTGCCCGGAATCGGTAACGCTCCTTTGGCCAGCACCCAGGCAATTGCCAGTTGCGATGGCGTGACTTCTTTCTCGTGGGCGATGGCTGTGATAGCCGCTACCAGTTCGATGTTCTTCTGAAACTGCTCACCCTGGAAACGGGGAATGCCACGCCGGAAATCGTCGGCCGGAAAATCGTCCGGACTGGTGATATCACCCGACAGAAAGCCACGACCCAGCGGCGAATACGCTACGAAGCCGATGCCCAGTTCGGCCAGTCCGGGCAACGTACCCAGCTCTTCAGGGCTACGCTCGAATAACGAATATTCGGTTTGTATAGCTGTGATGGGGTGAATCTGATGCGCCCGTCTCACCGTTTCCATCGCCACTTCCGACAAACCGATGTAGCCAATCTTACCTTCCTTAACCAGATCAGCCATAGCGCCAACGGTATCTTCAATCGGCGTGCTGGTGTCTAACCGGTGCAGGTAATACAGGTCGATGTAGTCGGTGCCAAGGTTTTTCAGCGACCGTTCGATGGCTTTCCTGACGTAGTCGGGCTTGCCGTTGATTTGCCAGGTGAGGTCACCGGCATCGTCGATCTCGAAGCCGAATTTACTGGCGATAATGTACTGATCGCGGTTGCCTTTAATGGCTTTGGCAATCAGCCGTTCGTTGTGAAGCGGGCCATATAAATCGGCCGTGTCGAGGAAATTGCCGCCCAGTTCGAGCGAGCGGTGAATGGTGGCAATCGACTCTGTTTCGTCGGACTTACCGTAAACATCGGCACCGGCAATCTGGGTCATGCCCATGCAGCCAAGTCCGATGGCTGGCACCACTAATCCCTGATTACCCAGGGTTACTTTTGGAATACTGTTCATTTTCTTTTTGGTCTGTGCGTCTGATTTTGACAAGGCAAAGGTCAGCTAGCGCACAGGCCAAAAAGTAGCCAAATCACGTATCGTTGTGTTCAGAATTAGGCTTCGCTGTCATTATGCTTCGCGTCATTAAGTGGTCATTACGCTGCGCTGTCATTCGCTTCGCGTCATTGAATAGTCATTCGTTGTTTGGCAAAAAATGACCATCTAAGGACAGCGCAGCGTAATGACCACTTAATGACGCGTAGTATAATGACATTTCCCCCTTACATATACGCTTCGTCGCGGCCCAATCTCAATTTTAGCACACCTACTTTATTCAGCAGGAGAATAAGCGGGTAGGCGGGGTCGAACTCGTGCCAGCGGAAGCCGCCGAAATTAGGGCGTCCACCAAATTTATGGTGGTTGTTGTGATATGATTCACCCATCATCAGAAAATCGAACGGCAGCAGATTCTTGGCGGTGTCTTCCAGCTTGAAGTTGGTGTAGCCGTACCGGTGCGCGTACCAGTTGATGATCGCGCCATGTACCGGACCCATCAGGAAATGAATCGGCAGTAGCAGAAACAGCCAGGGCGAGGTGGCAAACTGAATGTAGAACAGCGTATAGGCAGTGCCCCAGGCCAGCCGAACGGGCCAACGGTCGCCGAGCCATTCCATGAACGGCCAGTTAGGAACGCCTTTTTTGAATTTGGCCGGTACTGAGTCGTGACCGTTCAGAATGTCGTTGTAAATGATCCGCGTTTTCCACATCATATCGACCAGATTCTTCGAGTATTCCGGCGAATGCGGGTCGTTCTCAGTATCGGCATGGGCGTGGTGCAGGCGGTGCATGATGCCATACGCGCGCGGGCTGAGGAATGAAGAACCCTGCCCGATGAAGGTCAGCGTGTAGAAGAATTTTTCCCAGCCTTTGCTCATGGTGAACATCTGATGGGCGGCATAACGGTGAAGAAAAAAGGTCTGCATCAGCACCGACAGGTACCAGTGCGCCACAAAAAAGGCAAGAATAATCATGATACGTAATTGGCAGTCAATTAGATAAGGTTGAGCAGCATCAGTTCGCCCAGGAATGACTGGCAACGATCTTTCATGCGGTCATACTCGGCCGAAACCGCCGAAATCAGACTGGTGCTGTTGGTGGTGGTAGGCTGGCTAAAATGAGGGTCGGGGCAAGAGGTTGCCGGTGCAGGTGTTGAACAGCCTGTGCCCGTACAAACTACATCGACCCGCAGGTTATGAATCCGGGATTTCAGGCGGCTGAGCGATTGGGTGTAGCCTATAACCGGATGATTCAGGCTCCGGTAGCTATCGTTGGGCAAATCGGCCAGCAAGGTTAGCAACTGATCAATTTCTTCTTCGCTTTGCTCAAGGCTAACGGCCCATGCCTGATGCTGTGTGCGGCAGGTCTGTAGTGGCGTCTGAATGGGGGCTGAAGGGGTAGTCTGAAGCATTTGAATGGCGTTATCCATGTGTATTGGAGTCATTGATGCTGTAAAAGTGGCGCATTCGTTATGGCTCGTCCCTGACCGGCATCAGGCCGTTGATTGATAAAAATCAGCCCGGAACGTACCTGAATTTTATCACCCTCCACCCTGATGAACCTCATCGGGAAGCCACCAATCGAGCCGCACTTTTGACGCATTAAAACCGTCAACGACATGTCTATCATCTACTTTATGATTGGAGTAAGTCTGCTAATGGCGCTAGGGTTTTTGGCGGCATTTATCTGGTCGATGCGCACCGGTCAGCAAGATGATCTGTACACGCCATCGATGCGGATGCTGCTCGACGATACAACGCCCTACACAACCGCCAATCAGGCAGGCGATCCGATTAATTCAACCACGCCACGTCCTACGGGACTGTCAGCGAATACAACAATCAGCTCACCAACTGCTTAATCGACTCATTAAAACTTCCTCTATTGCTCTATGAACTCAGTTACCAATAATCCTCCACCGGTAATTATTTCTCCCCGCCTGGATGGGCCTGACCGGGAGGCAATCGGGCAACCACCGAAAGGGCCGCTACCCATTGCCGAGAAGTTTGCCTACGATAACACGATCGTGCGCAACTTCGCCATTGCCACTATCGCTTTCGGCATCATTGGCATGCTGGTGGGCGTTATTGCGGCTACTCAGTTGTTTGCACCCGCTGCCAACCTGGGTAATCAGTACACCACATTCGGGCGAATTCGTCCGTTACACACCAACGCGGTCATTTTCGCTTTCGTGGGTAACGCCATTTTTATGGGCGTTTATTACTCGTTACAGCGGCTTTGCAAGGCGCGTATGTTTTCTGATTTACTCAGCAAAATTCACTTCTGGGGCTGGCAACTCATCATTCTGTCGGCCGTAGCAACCCTTCCCCTGGGCCTGACTACCTCGAAAGAATACGCTGAACTCGAATGGCCCATCGACATTGCTATCACGCTGATCTGGGTGGTGTTCGGCATCAATATGTTTGGCACTATTTACAAACGGCGCGAACGGCATATCTACGTAGCCATCTGGTTCTACATTGCCACGTTTGTGACCATTGCCGTGCTGCACATCGTGAATTCAATGGCTATTCCGGTTTCTTTCCTGAAAAGTTACTCGATGTATGCCGGGGTGCAGGATGCGCTGGTGCAGTGGTGGTATGGTCACAATGCCGTGGCTTTCTTCCTGACCACGCCGTATCTGGGCATGATGTATTACTTCCTGCCTAAAATGGCCAACCGGCCGGTGTATTCGTATAAACTGTCGATTCTACACTTCTGGGCCCTGATCTTTATCTACATCTGGGCGGGTCCTCACCATTTACTCTACAGCTCACTGCCCGATTGGGCGCAATCGCTGGGCGTTGTGTTCTCGATTATGCTCATTGCACCCTCGTGGGGCGGTATGATTAACGGACTGCTTACTCTGCGCGGTGCCTGGGATAAAGTGCGCGAAGATGCCATTCTGAAGTTCATGGTTGTGGGCCTGACCGCTTACGGTATGGCCACGTTTGAAGGGCCGTTGCTGTCGCTGAAGAATGTGAACGCCATTGCTCACTTTACCGACTGGATCGTGGCCCACGTACACGTTGGCGCCCTGGGCTGGAATGGCTTCCTGACCTTCGCTATGCTGTACTGGCTCATTCCACGCATGTACAAAACGCCGCTGTATTCGAAAAAACTGTTGAATACGCACTTCTGGCTGGGTACGTTGGGCATTCTGTTCTATGCGGTTCCGATGTATATCTCGGGTTTCACACAGGGTATGATGTGGAAAGAATTCACGCCCGAAGGCATGATGAAGTACCCCAATTTTCTGGAAACCACGCTCCGGTTGCTGCCGATGCACATGATGCGGGCCACCGGCGGAGCAATCTATCTGATTGGCGCTATTTTGATGGCCTATAACCTGGTGAAAACCATGGCCGCAGGTACGCTGACTGCCGATGAACCCGCCGAGGCACCTGCCCTTCAGAAAGATTACGTACCTACCGGAAACGATACCTACTGGCACCGCTGGTTCGAGCGCAAGCCCATGCCCCTGCTGGTTGGTTCGCTGGTCGTGATTCTGATTGGCTCGCTGATCGAACTCGTGCCCACATTCATGGTCGAAAGCAACGTACCTACCATCACGGCCGTGCTACCCTATACCGCGCTGGAAGTACACGGCCGCGATCTGTACATCCGCGAAGGTTGCGTAGGTTGCCACACCCAGATGGTTCGTCCATTCCGTTCAGAAACAGAACGTTACGGTGAATATTCGAAAGCTGGTGAATACGTGTATGACCACCCGTTTTTGTGGGGTAGTAAACGTACCGGACCCGATCTGCAACGCGAAGGCGGCCGTTACCCTAACTCGTGGCACTACTACCACATGGACAATCCGCGCTCGATGTCGCCCGGTTCAATCATGCCGGCTTACCCCTGGCTGGTGACGCAACAGCTCGATGCATCGTCGACAGCCGATAAGCTGACTGCCCTGCGCAGCGTGGGTGTCCCCTACGAAGATGTAGCGATTGCCAGCGCCAACGACGATGTAAAAAAACAGGCCGACGAGATTGCGGCTAACCTCGCCAAAGAGGGCATCAAGGTGCAATCAGACCGCGAAATCGTAGCGCTTATCGCCTACCTGCAACGGCTGGGGACGGATATTAAGAAGATGGAGACGGTACAGAATTAGTCGTTATGCTTCGCTGTCATCAAGTGGTCATTGATAGTCATTCTTTGCCTTTCTCATAATGACCATCTAATGACTACCAATGACCACTTAATGACCATAAATGACAAAAAATAATGTTCAAGCAATTCATATCCCACATTCCAGGTGCTGATGTCTACATGGTCGGCTCGTTTCTGACCTTTCTCACCTTTTTTGTTCTGATTGGCATATACCTGCTGATGGCTGATAAAAACGAGCTCAATCAGATCAGCCGACTGCCGTTAGACGAATCTCAAGACGCCTGATTTCTCCATGAACGCACTCTTTTTAACCGCAACCGCCCCCAGCTCGATCTGGAATCTGACGTCGGGCGAAGACCTGATTTGGGTCGTTATGCTGTCGATCGTTACCATTGGTATGATCATGATTCTGGGGGTTACGATCTACTTAGCCATTGTGCTGAGGCAGATGCTCAACCCGGAAGAGGCCGCCGCCGAAGCCGCTAGGCCAAAGCAATCGTTCTGGCAACATTTCATCGGCCTGCGCCCGCTGAGCCAGGAGAAAGACCTGGTGATGGAACACTCGTATGACGGTATTGTGGAGCTCGACAACCCGCCGCCACCCTGGTTCATGTACCTGTTCTACGGTACCATTGGCTTTGCCGTCGTTTACCTGTTTTTGTTTCACGTTATCGGTACCAGCGACCTGCAAATTGCCGAATACGACAAGGAAGTAGCCATGGCCGAGATTCAGCAGGAGGCTTATATCAAGAAAACCGCCGGCTCGATCAACGAAAACACGGTAACGTTCGTCACTGATGCCAAATCGATTGGCGACGGTAAAACCTTATATACCCAATACTGCGTGGCCTGCCACGGAGCCGAGGGACAAGGCGGCGTTGGCCCCAACCTGACCGACGAATACTGGCTGCACGGCGGTTCGGCCAAAGCTATTTTCCACACCCTTACTGAAGGCGTTGTGGAGAAAGGCATGATGTCGTGGAAGAAGCAGCTTAACCCGCTCCAGCTGCAGCACGTAGCCAGCTTCATTAAATCATTGGAGGGCACTAAACCCGCTGGTGGCAAAGAACCGCAGGGCGAAAAAGAAGCCCCGAACGTACCTGCGCAAAGCGAGAAAGTAGCGGCGAACTAATGGGTATAGTGCTGTCAGGTCCCCCGACCTGACAGCACTAGGGTCCCCGACCAAGCGATAGACTGCTGAACCCAGTAACGTACCCAACTCCCCCCAAAAATGACTACTACCGATACCCCCGTTGACGATTATTTCCGGTCGCATTTGCCAAACCAGACAGAGGCGGGCGGGCGTAAGTGGTTGTACCCAAAGGCAACAAATGGCCGGTATACCAACTGGCGCATGGTGGTATCGTGGGTGCTGTTGGCTTGCCTGTTCGCCGGGCCGATGATCTGGATCGACGGGCATCCGCTGTTTCTGTTCAACGTGCTCGAACGGCGATTTATCTTTTTTGGAGTCACCTTTTGGCCGCAGGATTTTTACCTCGTTGCCATTGGTCTCATCACGTTCATTGTCTTTGTGGTGTTGTTTACCGTTGTGTTTGGCCGCGTGTTTTGTGGCTGGGCCTGTCCGCAAACGATCTTCATGGAAATGGTTTTCCGGAAAGTCGAAGGCTGGATCGAAGGCGACTTCAGAGCCCAACAACGCCTCGATGCGTCGCCCTGGACCACCGAAAAAGTGGTGAAGAAAACGGCCAAGCACACCGTTTTCTTTCTCATCTCGTTTCTCATCAGCAATACCTTTCTGGCCTACCTAATCGGCCGCGATCAGCTACTGACCATCATCACCGATTCGCCCGGCAACCACCTTGTCGGCCTGTTCGCGATTTTGATCTTCACGGGCGTTTTTTACCTCGTCTTTGCCCGGCTCCGCGAAATTGTTTGCACCACCATCTGCCCCTACGGCCGTTTGCAGGGTGTGATGCTCGACAAAAACTCGCTTACCGTCGCCTACGACTTCATCCGCGGCGAACCAAGGGGGAAGAAAGTGAGGGATGACGGGCGAGGGGTGACGGGCGAAGGGGTACATGCTGAGTTCCTTCATCCTTCACCTCTTGCCCTTCACCCCTCGCCCAAAGGTGATTGCATCGACTGCAAGCTGTGCGTGCATGTTTGTCCGACGGGGATTGATATTCGCGATGGCATTCAGTTGGAGTGTATCAACTGCACCGCCTGTATGGATGCCTGCGATGAGGTGATGGACAAAATTGAACGTCCCCGTGGGCTGATCCGCATCGATTCGCTGAACAACATCGAACAGTCGGTGCCGTTCCGGGTAACGGGCCGCATTATGGCGTATAGCTCCGTTTTGCTGGTTCTGCTGGGGCTGATTGGCTACTTGCTCGCCAGCCGTGAACCCCTCGATCTCACGGTGTTGCGGGCTCCCGGTCAGTTGTATCAGCGGGGCGAAGGACAGGTTATTTCGAACCTCTACAGCCTGGAAGTTATCAACAAGACTTACAAGCCTATGAAGCTCGATATCCACGCCAGCCGCGCCGATGCTAAACTTCGTTTTGTGCAACCGCTGGGTACGTTAGCCCCCGGTACGCTTACTAAAGTGATGTTCTTCATTGACCTGCCCGAACAGACCATCAAGCAGAACAGCACCCCGCTTACCCTCGACGTAGCCACCAACGGCGAAGTCCTTCACAACATCAAAACAACCTTCCTGGGGCCGGTGAGGTGAGGGGTGAAGAGTGAGGGGCGAAGGGTGTTGCTTTCGCGTCAGCAATAAGCTCGCTAAAGCAACGCCCCTCACCCATCATCCTTCACCCATCAATCCTCACCCATCACTCTTCACAATTATGAACTGGGGTAAATCAATTGTACTTGTATTCATTGTCTTTGCCGGGTTCATCGGTAGCCTTGTTTACCTGATGACGCGCGAGCGGATCGATCTGGTACGTAAAGACTATTATCAGGACGAAATCACGTATCAGAAACAGATCGACCGGGTGGCACGTACAGCGCGCACGGGCAACGACTCTGCCCTGACCCTCGACCCTGAGCGGCAGCAAATTGCCCTTAATCTGCCCGCGGGCTGGGAGAAGGGTACGCTAACGTTCTACCGCCCCAGCGATAGCCTGAAAGACCGAACTATTCGGCTGGTTTCTAATCAGCGGGCTGTATCAACGGCGGGATTGGTGCCGGGTATATGGCGGGCTCAGTTGAGCTGGTCGGTGGGTGGCGAAGAGTATTATTACGAAGAAACCTTCACACAACCATGAATACCGTCTGGCTGCTAACCGCCCTTACAACGGGGCTTGTTGGTAGCCTTCATTGCGTAGGTATGTGCGGTCCGCTGGCGATGGCCCTGCCCGTCGGGCGGTTGCCGCCATCGCAACGGGCGTTCAGCATAGGTCTGTATCATCTGGCCCGCCTCACGGCTTACGCCACGCTTGGGGCTTCTTTCGGTCTGGTTGGGCAGGGGCTTTTGCTGATGGGCTTGCAACGTCCGCTCTCGATTGGAGCCGGGCTTTTTCTGCTTGTGTGGACGTTGGTAGCCCGCGGTAAATTCGGCAGCATCACCTCGGCCAAGCCCACCCGCTGGATCGTTGGACCCATGAGCCGATTCCTGCAACAACCGTCTTGGCGCTCATTCGTGGTGCTGGGTTTCCTAAATGGGCTGCTTCCCTGCGGGTTTGTCTATGTAGCGCTGGCGGGTGCCATTGCCACCGGTAGCGCCGCCAACAGTGCGCTCTATATGGCTCTTTTCGGTGCCGGAACGGTGCCTGCGTTACTGTTGGTCCGCTCTGTTCCGTCGCTGTTTCCCGCCACCATCCGTCGGCATTTCACGCGGCTGATGCCCGTTATGGCTGTGTGTGTTGGCTTGCTACTGCTGGCCCGTGGCCTCTACCAGTCAGGTACGTCTTCTGACTCTAGCCAGCCCATTCCCGTTTGCCATGGTCCATTGATCGTTGGGAAATAACAAAACAAGCGCCCCCGAATAGAGAGCACAAGGCTGTTCAGGATTTAAAATCCTGAACCCTGCTAACCACGCGTTTGTAACGCGGATGACGTAAAAACTGTCAGTGTCAGACTGTATGATTTTTACACCATAATCAGTAAGGGTGTTTATTGCTCGCCAAAGCAATAATTTAGTCGGCCATGCGCGTTGCAAACGCGCGGTTAATAGGGTTCAGGATTTTAAATCCTGAACAGCTTTGCCTAACGACCTTGCCCCGTATGACCAGAAAAGCACTCCCGGTTAGAGAGCGCTTTTCTGGTTATACGGGGCAAGGTCGTTCAAAAGGAGTAAGGTGATTTGTTAACTTCCTTTTGGTCGGTCCCCTTGCGGGGAGAAACCAATTACCAATTTACCCCATAACTAATTACCCTTTTTGGCTCTACTGCTTCGGAACAATAGTGACCACGTCGGGTACGGTAATTTTTTCGATCTGTAGCTGACGACACTGGGTATTGAACCGGGTAATGTCGTTCTGAATCAGCGCGTTCATCTGTGCCTGAAGCGGTTGCCAGAGCGCGTTCAACTCCGACAGCCGTTCCTGCTGACCAGCGGTGACGTAGGGTGTATTTACGTCCATTTCGCCTTTCAGGAAAATGTAATCAGCGCTTAGCTTGTTCTCGAAATTGATCACGTCGTCATTCGACTGTGACTTGGGCTGAATCACTTTCTCTTCCCAAACTTTAATCTTTTTCGCAACCACCCGACCCGAATCGGCCAACGATTTCAGGTTTGGATTGTCGTCGATCAAATCAACCAGGTCGTTGATTTGCTTCTGGGCCTTGCGCATCCGGTTTACGCCCTGATGAATCGCTTTTACGCCTTCTTCAATGCCAATCAGTGTTTTTTGCTGTTGCTCATACTCGGCCAGGGTATAGCTGAGTCGCGGGTCGGCCAGAATGGTAAACGCTACCGTTTTCGACTGCTTACCAAGTCTTAGTTTTGCCTGATAGGTGCCGGGAGCCATTTTACGACCTTTGTAATTTCCCTCGATAAACACCTTCTCAATGGCTGGTAGCGTTTCGGCGCGCATGTCCCACACAAACCGGTTCAGGCCCGGCCGCATGGTCAGCGTTGGCTCGGCCGATGGCCCACCGGGGAAGGAGACAAAATTTCTGTCTTTTTTGCTACTGAAGCTACGGATGAGCGTGCCCTGTTCGGTCATTACCTCCATCGTCAACGTAGCACTCGTATCTACTTTAGCGGGCAACTGATAATAGATCACCACACCGGTGGCGGGGTTGGTACCCGCAAAACCATTACGACCCGGGGTGGGCTCGTCATCGTCATCATCCTCAGCAACTTTGTCGAGCGCACTACTGCCCGATACGCGGTATGTATTGTCGGGTTTATAGACCAGCAAACTGTCTTTGCTAGTGGATGGGTTATACTGCCGGATAGGCTCCAGATCGTCGAGAATCCAGAACGAACGTCCGCCCGTGGCGGCAATCAGATCGCCCTGATGCACTTTCAGATCGGTAACCGGGCTTATGGGCAGGTTGAGCTGCATAGCCCGCCAGTTGGTGCCGCCGTTATACGACACGTATACCCCGGTTTCAGTACCGGCATACAGCAATCCTTTCCGTTCGGGGTCTTCGCGAACCGTGCGTGTGAAGGCACCGTAGGGAATGCCCGTTACGATTTTGGTCCAGGTTTTGCCATAATCGGTTGTTTTGTAGATAGCCGGGGCGAAGTCGTTGACCTTGTAGCGGGTGGTGGCGATGTAGGCCGTTGCTTTGTCGTGGGGCGATACCTCGATGGAGTTGATCAGCGTTTCGGGCAAACCGGCCGGGGTTACGTTGGTCCAGGTAGCGCCACCATCGCGGGTGAGGTACACGAGTCCGTCGTCGCTGCCGGTCCAGATAACACCCTTCTCGGCGGGCGATTCGAGCACATAGGCAATGGTGGCGTAGTTTTCGCCGCCTGCCCCTTCGTTGGTATAAGGTGCACCACCCCAACCCAGTTTGGTTGAGTCTTTCCGGGTGAGGTCGGGCGAAACGGTCGTCCAGCTTTTGCCCAAGTCAGTAGTTTTGAAGAGTCGGTTCCCGGCGTGGTAAAAGGCGTTGGGTTCGTGTTTCGACCAGATGATCGGCGCGTTCCAGTTGAAGCGGTACTTCATGGTTTTGGCCTGTAACGCCTGATACTGAATGGGCGATACCATGATAGGTTTGCCCTCGTGCGTTTGCTGGTCTAGCACTTCAATGGTGCCCTGGTAACTGCCCCCCATCACATAACGCGGATTGTCGGGATTGAACGCCAGAAAAGCACTTTCGCCCCCCGCCGACGCTTCCCAGTCTTTCTCGGTAATGCCGCCGCCCGTGGTCGACCGGCTGCTGATCATCACCGACGAATTGTCTTGCTGCCCACCGTAGATGCGGTACGGAAACTGATTATCGACGTTGATGCGGTAGAATTGGGCCGTGGGCTGGTTATTTTCCGCCGACCAGGATTGGCCTCCGTTGAACGAAACAGCCCCGCCGCCATCGTTACTCAGAAACAGGTTTTTGTTGTTCTTTGAACTGATCCAGAGGTTGTGATGGTCGCCGTGTGAACCGGAAATGGTGGAGAACGTCTTGCCGCCATCGATGGATTTCAGCACCGACGTATTAAGCACGTACACCGTGTTTTCGTCGACGGGATCGGCGTAGATTTCTATGTAGTACCAGGCTCGTTGCGTGGTCCGGTGGTCTTTGCTGATCCGATTCCAGCTTTTACCGGCATCGTCTGAACGGAAAACGCCTCCTTTATCGGCCTGCGTATCTGATTCGATCACGGCATACACTCGGTTTGGGTTAGCCGTAGAAACAGAGATACCCATTTTGCCCAGTTCTTTAGGCAGACCCTTTTCCAATTTGGTCCAGGTTTCGCCCCCATCTGTCGATTTGTAAAGGCCGCTGCCTTTGCCGCCACTCTGCACCTGCCAGGGCAACCGGCGATGTTCCCACATCGAGGCGTAGAGAATGCGCGGGTTGGTCATATCCATGCTCAGGTCGTTGCAGCCCGTGTTTTCATCCACAAACAGCACGTTCTTCCACGTCTTACCGCCGTCGGTGGTTTTGTAAATGCCCCGCTCGGCCGACGGACCGTGCAATGCGCCCTGCGCGGCCACAAAAACCACATCGGGATTTTGCGGATGTATCCGAACGGCGGCGATGTGGCGGGTAAGCTCAAGGCCGAGGTGTTGCCAGGTTTTCCCTGCATCGGTCGATTTATAAACGCCGTCGCCGTAGGAAGTCATGACGCCACGGGGGGCGTGTTCGCCCATGCCGACGTAGACAACCGCCGGGTCGGATTCGCAAATGCCAATGGCTCCCACCGACGAGGTTTTCAACTGGCCATCAGACACGTTTTTCCAGGTCATGCCCGCATCGTCTGTTTTCCAGATGCCGCCGCCTACGGTGCCCATGTAATAGAGTTGCGGGTTGCTGGTAACGCCCGACCCCGCCACTGACCGCCCCCCGCGAAACGGCCCGATGTTCCGCCATTTTACCGGTTTGAAATATGGGTCGGTGCCGGTTGGAACCGCAGCCACTGTCGCCGATGCCGGTTTCGCCAATTTGGGCGACTGAGCCAGCAACGGTCCGGAAAGTAGGATGGCACAAAGAATAAGTAGGTGTTTTTGCATGGGTCAGCCGCTGATAAATTGGTTTGGGCTAAGATAGACAAAATCAGGCCGCACTGAGAGTCAAGTGCCTACTCTAATGTCAGGTCGCCCACTTGCCGATCGAGCCACTTCGCCAACACCTGCACAATGACGCTGTGATCGTCGCGTTGGGGGAGGCCCGAGATCGTGATGGTGCCGATGAACGTTCCTCGCAACCGAATGGGGAAACAGCCGCCGTGCGTAGCGTAATCGCGTAGGGAGAGGCCCGCCTTTTCCTGAAGCGTTGTCTGCTTTTGCTTTAGTTCAAGCCCGATGGCGTAGGAACTGCGCTGAAAATGCAGCACGGCGTTCCGCTTCCGACGTACCCAGTCAAGGTTGTCGGGCGTGGTGCCCGGCATGGCGCAAAAAAACAGCGGCTGACCAACCAGTTGAATGTCGATCGCCACGGCTTTGCCCCGTGCTTCTACAGTTTCTTTCAGCAACGTACCCAATTGCCAGGCGGTATCGGCGGTGAAGGTGTCGAATTGGAGTTGTTCTTCCTGCAACGCAATCCGCGCCAGGTCCTGATCGATTGATGCATCCATGCTGTAAACTTAAGCAAGGCCGGACGTTGATGAAGTCCGATTGGTTGGTCGTTCCGACTTTTGTGGTCAGAATTGTCATTACACTGATCACGTTCGGGAAATAGGCCTTAGCGCAATCGCTTTTTGTATATTTGATCTACATCATTAACCCTCATACATATGGTCGCCGTTGTTGGAACTTATCAGAATGGGTACGTAAAACTCGATAAGGAGTATCCTACTAAAGACCCGGTGAAGGTGATTGTCACGTTTTTGGAAGAGGTTGAGGAAACGGCCGGGGAAAGGATCTCACTAACGGATTTTTCGTTCTCGAAAAGCCAGAAAAACTTGGAACATATTAAAGGGTCTTTCAGTGACGCTATCACAGAGGAACGCCGATCAGCGTTATGAAGCTGTTTTTAGATACATCATCGCTCATCAAGCTCTACCATAGAGAAGCAGGAACAGAAGAACTTGAGTCCATTTTTGCCACCGCTCGCATAACTACGCTTTTCCTCTGAACTGTCGAAAGTAGAGTTCACGTCGACCATCTGGAAAAAGGTGAGAACAAGAGAGCTTACAGCGTTAGAAGCCCAGACAACACTGGACCTATTTCAATCATACTTTGAAAAGTACACGTTTTTGGTCACAGATAGTCTGATCATCGAACAGGCCAGACTGCTAATGGCAATCTATGGTGAACAGGGCTTAAGAACATTAGACAGTATTCAATTGGCTACCGCCGTTTCATTAGCTCAACAAGCCGATTTGTTTCTTACCGCTGATAAACTCCTGCAAACGTTTTTGGAAGCAGAGCACTTGCCTACAACAATTTCGCTGAGCTAACAATCTGTCATTTGTAGTCATTGGTCATTTATTGCATGTTGACCAATGACTACAAATAGTTGTTTAATGACCGGTACACCGAAGCGGGTGAAGCCTAATGACCCCAATTTCAATCGTCCATATCGTCAGCCGGGGGGAGGGCCAGTTCGCTGATCGGCTGATTGAGCCACTTGGCCAGCACCTCCACAATAATGCCGTGATCTTCGCGCATGGGTACGCCCGAAATGGTGATTGCCCCGATGCAGGCCGACCCGCGCAGCCGGATGGGAAAACCGCCACCCGCCGCCGCATGATCACGGAGTGACAGCCCTGCCTGATCAGTCAGGGTTGTTTGTTTTTTCTTCAAGGTCAGCCGTACCGCGTACGAGCTTTGCTGAAACCGCTCTACCACGTTCCGCTTCCGACGTATCCAGTCGATGTTGTCGGGCGTGGTGCCGGGCATGGCGTAGAAAAATAGCGGCTGACCAAACAACTGAATGTCGATGGCTACGGCCTTTCCCCGCGCTTCTACGGTTTCTTTCAGCAACGTACCCAACTGCCAGGCGGTATCGGCGGTGAAAGTGTCGAATTGAAGTCGCTCTTCCTGCAACGCAATCTGCGTCAGGTCCTGATCAATGGATGAATCATTCATTCGGCAAACTTAAGCAAGGTGCTGTTAATGAAAGGCCAACTGGCCAACTGACTTGTCTTTCGAAGGCGGGTGATCAATTTCCTTACTCTGTCCCGTTCACGCGCTTTTTTCGACAATGTACATGAAAGGTGTCTGCCAAAAACAGCGGCTGATGCGCCTTTTTGCAGTTCTTACTTATAGGATGAGTAGAAACGAGCACTACAAACAAAAAGATAAGTACATATAACTTAGTTTTAATTTTTTTTTAATGTGCTTTTAATAGCGATTTTTGTGCTAAGGACATGACTTCAGCCACTAAGTAGTCCTTGTTTATGAGTCAATTAACGATTGCCCGTCGTGATTATTGACTTCTCATCGGAGATAATGACTGTATAAGTATTCTTGACAAACAGTTGGCCATCCATTGACAATGTACCTGACAATCTGATCAACTGACTGATTACCAAATAGCTAAGCCGATAAATTATCTTTTCAAGTTGATTAACGAACCAATCCCAATGAATACCGCTCAGAGTACCTCCTCAGTAGGTCAACGTTTGAAACTGTTCTTCACCCTGTTCGACAGTCGGTGGGAAGACCTCGAAAAAAGCAATTGGAAAGTAACGGTTTACCGCGATTTCAGTGCGGGGCTGATTGTGGCCATGACTGCCATTCCCATGGCCATGGGCTTTGCCATGGCCATGGGCTTGCGACCCGAGCAAGGCATTATTGCAGGTGCCTTGGCGTGCATCATTGGTCGCACATTTGGTGGCTCAAAATATCAGGTATACGGCCCAACGGCGGCTTTCATTCCGCTTATTGCCGCGCTGATTACCAAATACGGAGTGGCTTCGGGCGGCACAGCCGAGCAGGCGCATGGTTTTCTGATTTTCGTCTCCATCATCGCCGGTATTCTGCTCATGATCATGGGAATATTGGGTTTCGGGAAGTACGCCAAACTGGTGCCTAACTCCATTATTGTAGGCTTCACTATCGGTATTGCCTTCGCTATTGCCTTCACCAACCTGGAAGATATTCTGGGCATCGAAAGCTTCAAGGATATCCTCGGTCAGGATGAAGATATTCAGGGCGGACTCATTCATAATATCATCGCCACCTTCGGTAACCTGAATAAAATCAACGTCTGGTCACTTCTGATCGGGTTGCTGACATTTGTGATCACCAAGTACGTTCTGAAAATATCCATTTTTATTCCCGCCCCGCTGATTTCCATCGCCGTGTCTACGTTGCTGGTTGCCACGGTATTGGCCGATAAAAACATCCTGCTGGTTAAAGACATTTACGGCAGTATTCCCAATAATTTCTTTGTTTTCACCGCGCCACAACTGCCGGGAATGACGGCGGGTGTCTTCTTCGATATTCTCTACTTCGTCTTCGCCATTGTGTTTGTTTCCGGGGTTGAAAGCGTACTGTGTTCATCAATGGCCGACCGGTTGGCCAACAACAAACGCACGCCCTTCAATGCCGATAAAGAGTTCTGGGGTCAGGGTCTGGTACAGATCATTACGCCGCTGGTGAATGGTTTCCCTTGCACGGGTGCGTTGGCCCGTACGGCAACCAGCATTAAAGCAGGTGCGGTAACGCCCTTGGCTGGCTATTTCAAAGGCGTGTTGAAACTAACGATGGCCTATTACCTGGCTCCTTATCTGGAGTTAATTCCAATGGCATGCATCGGCGGTATTCTGATCTGGGTAGCGTCTAACATGATCAAACCGTCGGAAATTCGGGAGATCAAATCGTTGGGTAAGTTTGAATTTGCGATCATGGTCTACACCGCCGTTATGGTGCCTATGACTGATTTTCTGACCGGCGTATTGTCGGCTCTGATCATCTATTTCATCGTCCGCCGATTCTTCATCAAGCAGGAAGTGAAGGAAAACGAAGAAACGCTTGTCGATGCGTAAATCGACGGTGCAGCCGTCAGGCTCAACCGGTAAAGTAGCCTAAAACGCCCGGATGAAGTGAGTAACGACTCGCTTTGTTCGGGCGTTTGTTTTGGTTGCCCGTAGGAATCTCCGTGTGTATATCGTCTAATGGGCATAGCCTTCAGAAGCAAGGCGCCCACCTGTTAAAGAGCAAGATATGCACAGAATGAGATCGAGATTGGCCGCCGTTGCCGTGGCTGGTATAATGGCCTGGAGTGTAACCGGTTGCAGCACCGAAGGAGACCCGACAACGGTCATCGATAATGAGGTCATAGTGGCGGTAGACCCCTCCTTATTTATTACCGCCGGTCTGAGCGAACCCATTACTAAAGTTACCAAAACCCTAAGCAATGGGTCGTCGGTGGAGTGCTACAAAATTGTTACCACCAATACCCCAACCGACCACACGATGGGGCCATGGTGCCCAACCAACATTGCCGATGACGCCAGTAAAGGAGGCGTGTGGTTTGAAGGTGGTAAATTGTATGATGTAGATGGCGCTTTTGTCAAGAATCTGGCCACGTTCTACAACGATGCCGTCTGGAAACTATACAATACCGATGGTAGCATTAAGGTAACCAACACAAAGGCGGCTTGTGAAGCCGCGGCCCGGCCAAACGTAGATCCGGCCTACAATAATTACTGTGTCGAATGCCAGCCATCGTATAGTGCGGGCATTAAAAAGACCTATTACATACCGGTGAAACCAGTGCAGTTGAGCACTTCGGCGCGTATTGGCGGTATGGGCGTAATCGTGGGTATTGCCTTCAACGGCGTCAATTTCGACCCGCCAGCGCCTACGTCAGCGATTCTTGGTGCGCATACGCTGGCACCGATGGATGATGCGGGTGGACATGTGAACACAGCCGCCGGGTATCACTATCACGCCGCCACCGGAAAAAGCAAAAAAGTAACCCAAAGCGATGGCCATGCGCCTATGATTGGCTACGCCATGGATGGCTACGGCCTCTACGAAAGGCTGGACGCCACCGGTGCCGAACCCACGGATCTGGATGCCAATAGGGGGCATTATGATGTTATGAGGGGCTACCACTACCACGTTGCCGCACCGGGGACAAACAGCTTTATTGCTGGTTTCAGAGGGGCACAAGGCTCTTTCGCCGTTAGTCTGTAATGAGTTTATGTACCTCATTTTCTGACCTTTCGCCGTTGGTGGGAGGTCAGAAAATAGCCTTAGTCAGCATGATCAACCGGTTCGTAATTACCCTTTTACTACTTGTATTACATTCGTTGGTTGGCCTGGCCCATAGTCCGCTGCTTTCTACGGTGGCAGTAACTAAAAGCAAGGACAATACATGGAGTTTACACATCAGCGCCAGCCTGTCGGCCTTTCAGTTTGAACTGAAAAACAGATACCCCGCCCTGCAAATTGACAGTTTGACCGGCGATGATTTTCAGCGGCTGGTGTTGCAGCACCTGAAAGAAACGGTTACCATCGGGGCGAACAGCAACGATGCGATTGAGCTGAAAAACGGAATGATCAAACTAGGTCATCAAACCGATATTCGATTCGAGATCGTAGGAATGCCGGCTCAACTTCAACAACTGGAAGTGCGGCATCTGGGCTTTGGCACACTCACAGGCCACTATTGCGTGTTCACGATGGTGATGCCCGAAACAGGCCGTACAAATTTCATACTACAGCAAGACAATCAGTTTACGGTAGACCTGGCGGTTGATAACACCGCTATTGTTGAGACCAAACCGGAAAAAGCGATCAAGGGATGGTTCCCGATGCTGCTTGTTCTAATGTGCGTTCTGTTCTTGTTGGGTATCTGGTACGCCAGAAAACCACAACTTGCCTAACAAACCCGACCACCCCAACTGGCGTTGCACGCTGGGTACGTTAGAATCGTTTCCAGGTTTAAATTCATGAAAATAGCCCTTTCACGGTCGTGAAATCGATCAGCCTTTGTAGTGCATCTTTCCCCGGAAGAAATCGATGAAGCCCTGGAAGACCAGTTTAAACGGGTTTTGCCCCATGAAGCCTGTCGTGATGCCGTAGTTGACCTTCTCCGTTTCGGGCTCGTAGGTGCCGAACAGCTTGTCCCAGATGATGAGCGTGCCGCCGAAATTCTTGTCGATGTACCGATCATTGGAGCCATGATGCACGCGATGGTTGGATGGCGTGTCGATGATGTTTTCCAGAAAACCCAGCTTGCCCACGGCTTCGGTATGCAGGAAGAACTGGTAAAACAGGTTGGCGGCGTATACGGTCACGACCATGTCGGGCGGGAAACCGAGCAGAATAGCGGGCAGGTAAAACCACGGGCTAATGAGCGCGCCCAGCCAGTTGAGCCGGTACGAGGTGGTCAGGTTCATCCAGGGGCTGGAATGGTGTACCAGGTGAAACGCCCAGAAAAACTTGACCTGATGCGAAGCCCGGTGAAACCAGTAATACAGAAAATCGACCATCAGGAACGTACCCAGCCAGAGCCAGACAGAAGGCTCGAACGTGAACAGCCGGAACTGGTATACGAACGCAAAAATGGTTAGCTGGTAGCCCGCAAATACGAATTTCGACAGCTGAAAACCGGCGAAAATAGCGAGGTTGGCCGCCGTTTCTTTCACGTCGTACACGTGCTTTTCTTCTTTCCAGCTCCAGATGATCTCGGCCAGAATCAGCCCGAAGACCAACACGATGATATGGCCTTTGTAGGCACCAAATGCAAACTCCATAACTGTGAATGAGTTAGTTGACGCGTTGGTAGGTGTTCATCAGATCGTCCTGCGTGACGTGGGCTTCACCGCCTTCTACCGTACGTAGAACCAGATCGTTAGTCAACACGCGGGTTTGGTACCGCCAGCCGGTGGGTAGTTTCAGGCGCGTTTGCAGCGTAGTGAGGCCTTTCTCGGTCAGGTTGGGGTCAACGAGCTGGGCGTAGCTCTGCATGATGTAGGTGTGGTCGGGGCTGATCAGTTCATATACGCGACTACCCTTGTTGAAGACATACTCGGTGCTCCGTTTTACGGTCGTTTCGGTATATGGTTTGGTCTTACCCATCGTCGCCATCTTCAGCGAGACAGGTACCGTGGCCCGTTTCTTCATCGCCAGCCCACCCAGCACAACCGTCGGCGGGGCCGCGTTTGACTGCCCGACTTTATCCATCAGGAAGTAGCGGGGACCATTCATGGAAATCGATTTGGCCCCGAACTCTTTCTTTAGCTTTTTCGCATCAATCGCGTTCCACTGATCGGCCGGACAGCTGTTGCAGCCCAGCGTGTTATAGACCGTGGCGGTCAGGTCGGTGAGTTTGCCGCTCACAACCAAAATTTCGCAATAGCGTGCTCCACGAACGTTGTTAGCGCCGCGCATGACAGGCTGCGCCGTTGCCTGAGCCATCGCCAGCGAACCCGACAGGGCGATCGCCAGCGCAAGAAATACAGATGATTTGAGTGACATGGTCGTCTATCTTGGTAACCGAACAAAGATGGACGTACCTGGCAGACCATCCATTGAAAAAGAAGGCGAACTGAACAAACAGCCGGGCGAATTGATCAGGTATTGGTAGAGGTGGTAACAGTGGATGGAATAGGCTCACCTAGTTGGCCTGTAAAAGCCTGCCTGCAACTAATCCCTTTAGTTCCGCGATAAGTATATAGGGTCATCGATTGGAGAGTCTATAAAATTTCAGCAAAGACAAAGAAGTACTGAAAATATTTCATATATTTAAATGTTATGTTTAATAAGATATGATAAAGCTAACTGGGATTTTTAAAATTATTGAAGAACATACTTTTACACCAGATAAATGTTTCTTGTGTGGTTGTCTGCTGACTGACGAAACAAAAACAGAAGAGCATGTAATACCTAAATGGTTGCAAAATCGATTTAATCTATGGGATCAAAAAATATTCTTGCTAAATGGAACTCTACTTCCTTATAGACAGATAACTATTCCGTGTTGTTTTAATTGTAATAATATTCATTTAAAACCCTTTGAAGATAAAGTTCACGAAGCATTTAAGATTGGTTATGAGGCATTTCGAGAATTAGACAAGAATATACTCTTTCTGTGGTTAGGTAAAATTTATTTTGGAATAATTTATCGTGAGCTTTTTTTGCGTATAGATAGATCAAATCCAGAGAAGGGGACTATTACTAGTACAGGATATTTAAAATCTTTTTACTCTCATTTTTTATTCCTACAAGGAATCCGCAAGAAACATTCATTCCAAAACTTTTTTCCTGCTTCTATATTTCTATTTAAAACTCAGAAACCTAAAAGAATCGAAGAGCAATGGGATTTTATTGATAACCAACAATCACTATTCATTTCAATCAGAATGGGTGAAATTGGAATAATAGCTATTTTACAGGATTGCGGAGCAACAAAGCAATTGGAAGGCTTATTAGATCATCATAGAGATATTGAATTGCATCCTTTGCAATTTCGCGAGATAACCGCAAAAATTTTATACAAGAGTTTTTTGATAAATAGAACACCAAAATTTACAAATATCCAAACAGATGATAGAATTGAAACTTACTCCATGCCGTTACAAGGATTCAATAATACTCCCGTATTCGAAGATTGGGACAACGATATTTACTCAATGTTATTATCCAAGTACCTAGAATTACCATTAGAGATTTGTCAACCTGAAAAAGGCAAGGTTTTCACTTGGCTGATGGATAAAAATGGCGAATCAATATTCATACCTGTTGATAAATGACAATCGCGTACAACACCAGTGCCGAAAGTGCAGCTTGGGACAGGGCAAACTCGGCTTTACTCTTTTTCATCTTTATTATGCAAAAGCGCCAATGTCTGGCTTCATTCATTACATTCAACTTTCGTAATTCATATTAAACTCTGGTCACCTGCAGACGAAATAACCTCACCATACATAGTTGTAATACCTTTTCATTAGTAATAAGGGCTAAACAATAAAAAATAACTAATGAAAACATATCTCTTTGTATAGAATCCTAGACGGTGGATTTGGGAAACACTTGAACAAGACATTGGACACGTAGACTTGACCGGAAAATGTTCCCAAAGTTGGAGTTGTGGAAATGCAAAATCAATTCAACTAGGCGACAGAATCTTTTTAGTTAAACTTGGTACAGAACCAAAGGGAGTTATCGGTGCAGGTTTTGCGACAACTGAAGCATTTTTCGATAGACACAGGAGTGGCGAAAATAAAGAGGCTTACTGTATCAATATTGATTTTGAAGTTTTATTAAATTCAGATAAGGAACAGATTCTAACACTAGAAAGATTAAAGACGGGTAGTTTATCTCAACAAAATTGGATACCTCAAACATCAGGAATTTCAATAAGATCTGAACTTGTAGACGAACTTGAAGCAGTTTGATTCTATTTTATAATAACTAAATATGTTAAGCACAATCCTTTCGTCAATGCAGGCAATAAAATTCAAGAGATTTATTCAGAAGGAATACCAAAACAAGTTACGCTTACAAAATACGAGAGAAATCCTTACGCAAGAAAAAAGTGCATAGGATATTTCGGATTTTCTTGCGTTGTGTGTGACTTTAACTTTGAAAAAACTTATGGACAAATTGGCAAACGTTTTATTCATGTTCATCATTTACGTCAAATTGCTTCAGTGGGGGAAACCTATAGTATTGACCCTATAAAAGACTTAGACCTGTATGTCCAAACTGCCATTCAATAATTCACAAACGTAAAATAGCGTTTACCATTGACAAAGTAACTGAAATGATTAATCAAAATAAAAATGGACAAAACAATATTCACTAACATGAGTTTGGCAAAAGTATGTCTGGTGTAATAGGCTGAACATTGAAAATCTAATGAACGTTTGTACTTCGATTTCCCCCACTTCACCAAGCCAACGCACCGTTAACCAACACCATTCTACACCCTTTCCACCCAACTCAAAAACGGCGTCACTTTTAGGCGGCTGACGATGGGGGCTTCGGCGGGGGTGCAGGCGAGGGTTAGGGTTACCTTCCGGTTGAAGTAAGGCTCGATGGCGACAATGGCGTGGCGGTTGACGATCATCTGCCGGTTGATGCGGAAGAACTGGGCGGGGTCCAGGCTGGCTTCTACCTCGTCCATCGTTTTGAACAGCGGGTGCTTTTCGTTCGTCCTCGTGTAGAGGTAACACACCTCGTGCTCGAACGATACAGCGGCAATGTCGGCCACGGCAACCGGCGTCATCTTTTCGCGGAAACGTACCAGAAACGAACTGTTGTAGCGATTCACCAGCTGGGCCGTAACCAGCAGACGGGTCAGCGCCGATACGTCGGGCGTGAGGGCTTTGGTGATCGTATCCAGCTTGGCAAAAGCCGCCCGTACGTGCTGTTCCTCAACGGGTTTCAGCAGGTAGTCGATGCCGTTGGCCCGGAACGCGTCGAGCATATACGCATCGTAGGCCGTGCAGAAAATAACGGGCGACGTTACGGCGACCTGCTTGAAAATTTCGAAGCTGTTGCCGTCGGCCAGTTCGATGTCCATAAACAGCAGATCGGGCGCTTTGGGCAGGTCGCGGAGAAACTGAACCGTTTCGTCAATACTGCCGCAGCTGCCGAGTACCTGCGCGTCGGGACGGACCGACTCAATCAGCCGCTGGAGCGTTCGGGCCAGCCGGGGTTCATCTTCAATGATCAGAATGGTCATGCGTCGAGCAAGGCTACGGTGATGGTAAAGCGTTCATCTGTTTCGTGGATGGTCACGGCGTTGGACAGGCCCAGCAGGGCATAGCGTTTGCGCAGGTTGGCCAGCCCGATCCCCGTCGACTCAACGCCGGTCTGTTTGGGCTGTCTGTTGTTAGCCACCGTGACCGTCCGGGGGTTTTCCTGATAGATACGAATCGATAACGGTCTGGCCATCGACAGGCTGTTGTGTTTGATGCAGTTCTCGACCAGCAGTTGTAGGCAAAAAGCCGGGAGACGTACCTGAGCGGCCACCTGCGGGTCCACCTCGATCACCAGTTTCAGGCCCTCTTCGTACCGAAACCGGAGCATAAACAGGTAATGGTTCAGAAAAGCCAGCTCTTCGCTTAGGCTGGTGGTGGTTTCGTTGCGCTTGCTCAGGAACTGACGGTACACGGTCGACAGTCGGAGCACAAACTGCTCGGCATTCTCGTCTTTTTCGTGGATCATGGCGCGCAACGTACCCAGCGAATTGAACAGAAAATGCGGGTTTATCTGCTGCTTCAGCCCTTCGAGTTCGGCCACCAGATTTTCGGTACGCAGCTGCTCATTCTGCCGTTTCAGGCCCTCCTGCCTGATGGTGCTCAGAAACGCGTACTGGATGGTTGTCAGCAGCAGCGTGGCCGCACACAGGCGGGCTAACAGCTGGTAGGGGTGCTGGCTGTAGTCGGCAAACGCGATCGGAAACCAGCCGCCAGATTCCAGTCCGAAGATCAGCGAGATGACCAGCCCATCACATACGGCCATAACCCCCACCCTCACCAACGGCGCCACCTGAGGGCGGTTGCTGAAGTACATGTTGAGTCCGTAATTCAGCGTCCAGATAACAAACAGGAACAGTGACATGGTCAGCCATACCGTCATCAGTTTTTCGACCGATAAGGGGGGTAGGCTGCTGTCACGGTTCAGTACGCCCAGCGCGGGGATCAGCAGGGCGCAGGCAATACCCAGCCAGTTTATTCTGTTTCGCATAGTATTCGTACGATACTTACGCGAATGTAGGCGTTCGTGGCCAGTAAGTTGACTTGAATACCAGACAGAATCTGGATAGTGTTGCCCGGCTCGCGAAGCATTACACTAACATGGCTAACGTGCGAAGCCTACATGCCCACGAAAGCATCCACCCTTTTTACTTCAGAAACCGGTACAGTTCACTGCCGGCCAGCAGGAACGCGCCGACGCCGAAGTTGGTGGTTGAATTGGCATTGACGACCTGACCGGGAATGGCCTTTTCGCCGATGGGCTGCACGTAGCCAATCTTTCCGTTGGGTTGTAAGGCCACCGTTGATAGGTACGTCCAGCCTTTCAGGGCGGCGGGCAGGTACGTTCGTTTTTTCAGGTAGCCGTTATTAATGCCCCACAGCAGTCCATAGGTGAAGAACGCGGTGCCACTGGTTTCGGGGCCGGGCGCAAAGGCGGGGTCGAGGAGGCTGCGGGTCCAGTAGCCGTCGGGTTGCTGCGCGCTGATGATGGCGTCGGCCATGCGTTTGTATTTATCGATGTATTCGGCGCGGTGCGGGTCGTTCTTCGGCAGATCTTTCAGCACTTTAGCCAGTCCGGCAAAGACCCAGCCATCGCCGCGCGACCAGAAATCTTTACCGCCGTTGCCGCTTTTATGCTTTGGATAAATGTACTTGGCATCGCGGTAATACAGCCCAACCTCCTGATCGTACATGATGCTGTTGGCGTAGGTGAAATACTCGTGCAGCTTGTCGAGGTATTGTTTGTTGCCGGTTAGTTTATAGAGTTTCGTCATCACGGGCATCACCATGTACAGCCCGTCGGCCCACCACCAGTAATCGTTTTTCGACGTGCTCATCTGGTATTCCATCACCTCGCGGGCTCGGGCAATCTTCTTCGGATCAGGGTTGAGGTTGTAAAGGTCGATGTAGGTCTGGAAGCAGATTTGGTAGTCGCCGAAGAGGACGTACTCATCTGTTTCGCCATACGAATATTTCCACTTGGCTTTATCGGTTTCTTTAGCCCCCATCCACTGATTGCGCTCGGCCCAGGCTTCGGAATAGCGGCGGTAGGCCTCGTTTTTGGTCAGGAAATACAGTTCCATGTTGCCGGTATGGTAGGCGGCATTATCCCAGAAAGCGCGGCCGTGGGTTGGGTACGTTGTTTGCCAGTAGTCGTTGGCTCGTTGAACGGCGCTCAGCACATCGGCCGCCACCGGTTTTTTCTGCGCAATGAGCGCGGTGCTAATCAGGAGAAGGAGGAAGGTGGTGTATAGTTTCATATGGGTGGGTGGGGTTTGGGTGGGGCCTAGGACCCCGATACGTTGTCGCTTTCCTGTGGCGAGTGATTTTTATGGGTAGGGCCACGCTGATTTTTTGCAAATCAACTGACCAATATATCTCCGATTGCTGGCAAAATGAAGGAGAGCAACCGCATGCTACGCCCCGCTGGGGCTGAGTGAGGAACGCCACTGCCCCCGGGCTACCGACGCTGCGGCCCGCTGGGCCTACTCAGTACTTGCTTTTTACCTAGCTCCATAAAACCAGACCCGTTTCGCCATCCAGGCCCAGCGGGCCGTAGCATCGGTAGAATGGGGGTTGTGACGTTCCTCAACTCAGCCCCAACGGGGCGTAGCATGCGGTTTAGGCAGGTTGAACATCCAAATTACGCCAACTAAATGGCCCGCTTAATTTGTGGAAATCAATCTGCCCCGTTGGTCGAAAGCAACCTGTCACGTGTCAGCAATAAACCAGCATGTGCCGTTTCTACTTCTTCCAGAATGCCAGATTCCACTCGTCTATCCATTCAACAACGGGTTGGTTGTTTTCGAATTTGATCGGGAGCCAGAGGTACCGGCTATCTTTCAGGTCTTTCGGATTCCAGCGGTCGGCCATGAAAATGAAGGCATCTTTTTTACCCTGTACCGGCAGAATATAGGTCGACTGCCCGTCGAAGGTTTTGTCGGCCATTGGTCCGCGCATGGGGTCGCCCACCAGTTGCCACGGGCCAAAGAGCGACGTGGACACGTGTAGATTGGCTTTGTTGGGCGCCCAGCCGGTGCAACCGCTCGTGATGAGATAATACTTGTTGTCTTTCTTGAAAACGGCTGGTGCCTCGCGGTGATTGCTGAACATAAGTGTGTCCTGCGTGGTGGCGCTGAGGTAATCGTCGGTCAGCTTGCTGATACGCAGGTCGTAGTTTTCGCGGGCCGAATAAATGTGGTAGGCAGATCCGTCATCATCCACGTACAGAGTCATGTCGCGCGACATGTGGCCGTTGGGTCTGAAGCTGTTCAGGTACGTATACGGGCCTGTTGGGTTGTCGCTTGTTGCCACGCCGGCGCGGGCCGCTTTGTAGCCTTGTCGGGGTAGTTCGAGGTGAAACCACATCACGTACTTATTCGTCTTGGGGTTGTAAATCACCTTGGGCCGCTCCATGAGGCCACCCACGGCAATTTCGCTCTGCGGATCGGTCGATTTGGCGAGCGCCATGCCTTCAGCTTTCCAGGTATGCAGGTCTTTCGACGAATACACCGAAATACCCTGTGACGCTGACTGCCCCCGGTTTTCGCCAAACCAGTAATACGTGCCTTTGTCGAACAGTAACCCGCCGCCGTGGGCGTTGATGAGTTCACCCTTATCGTCATACCAGCGTTCGCCGGGTTTAAACTGTGCTTGTGCCGCGCAAAAGTTTGCCCAGAGAGTTAGCGCGATGATGATGAGTTGGATGTGTTTCATAAACGTGTGTTTTTGATGGCTTTAGAGGCGATGATGTATAGTTGGGTACGTTAAGGGCCAGGCGAAAGCAACCTACAGCGCGAAGCCAAAACATGCTTATTTCTGGTAAACCCGTACATAATCGACTTCGTATCGATTTGGAAACGTCGTTGTTGCTGGGTCGCCGCCGTTATCGCCGCCGATGGCCAGGTTTAGCAGCATGTAATGCGGCTGATGAAACGGGTTCTTTCCGGTTCCGTCCTGGTTAATCGTTTCGGTGAGCATCACTTCGTTCAGTAACTCATCATCCACGTATAAACGAATGGCTGTTTGGTCCCAATCCATACGCCAGATGTGAAATTTACTCGACCAGTTCGGGTCGTTGAAGGAGGCCATCGGCTTTTTGGTGGTGCTCCATTTGGCCGTAAACTTTTTCGACGTCCCCCAGGCTACGTTGGCCAGCAGCATATTCCGGTAATACTCCATGATGTCGATTTCGCCGTTAGATGGCCATTCACCCGACACGCCGAGGGTCCAGAAGGCGGGCCAGAGTCCGGGGCTGGTATCAATGCGGCCTCGCATCTCGAACCGGCCGTATTGCCAGGTACGTAGTCCGCTCGTTTTCAGACTTGAGGCCGAATAGTCGATGGTAGGGCGGTTGGTTTTCCAGTTGCGGCTGTCGGGCTGGTAGTTCGGGTTTGGTCGATTCTCTTTCCGGGCTTCGATGATCAGAAACCCGTTTTCACAGCGTGCATTATCTGGCTGATACCACTGCAATTCGTGGTTCCTGACGAATCCCTGCTCGAACGTCCAGTTTTTAGGGTCGGGTGGGCCGGCGATGTTAAACTCGTCTGACCAGACCAGTTTCCAGTCGGTTGACTGGCAGTAACTGATCTGGCTAAACAGCAATAAAGTGAAGAAAAGAAGGTGTTTCACGAGAGTTGCGTAAGGTGTTTGGTAAGTTGGCCGATGCTGGCGCGAGGATTTCCTCGTGCCTATAATTTGCAAGCATTCGCTTGCACAGCGCGAAAGCGCAATACGGTAGGGCCTAATTTTACTTACCAATTAATGTGCTCTACCCTTGCGCTTTCGCGCTGTGCAAGCGAATGCTTGCGATATAAAAGGCACGAGGAAATCCTCGCGCCAGCTACGCAACCCTACCAACCCGGATTTTGCCGCATGGCCGGGGCTTTGCGAACTTCTGAATCAGGGATGGGTAGCAGGTACATTTCGGGGCGGAAGTTATGCTGCCGAATCGAATTAACGACCGAGTACGTGTACGTCGTTCCTGATCTAACGATCCGAATCCGTTTGTTGAAACCGTTGTTGACCACCATGGCCGTTTTCCAGCGGCGGATGTCGTTCCAGCGGTGATCTTCAAAGGCCAGTTCAATACGCCGCTCATTACGAACTACTTCGCGCATTTCGTCTTTGGTCATGTTCGCTTTCAGACCGTACAGGTTATCGGCTCCCGGCAAAATACCGGCCCGGCTCCGCAGTTCGATTAGCTTGGGATAGGCCAGGGCTGTTTGTCCGGTTTCGTTGATAGCCTCGGCGTAGTTCAGCAACACTTCGGCGTAGCGGAGCAGGGGCCAGCCCCGGTTGGTATTGAAGCTGCTGTTGGCCGAAATATTCACGTCGCACATCTTCCGGCTGTAGTACCCCGTTGTCTGACCAGCCGACGTAAAGCCATCGGTTGGTGCGTTTTCGTAGGTAAACACCGGAGCCAGCGCATTGGCCGACGGCAGGTAATACAGCGATTCGTTGTAGACGATACTGTAGCCAAAACGCGGGTCGCGGTTGACGTACGGATTGGCCGGATTATAGCCCGATGTGGGGTCAGTGATTGGCTTACCATTGTTCATCGGAAAAGCCTCGGCCAGGTTGTGCGATGGCATGGCGTTGTTGGCTCCCCCACGCGACGGCATGTTGTAGAAACCCTCCATATCGCGGTTAGCTCCCCGGTTCTGAAACACGATGTACTCAGAGTTTACCCGCTTCAGAAACAATTGCGAAAAGCCGTAGCCGGGAGCCGTAGTGTTGTCTACGTTCAATGAATAGGTACCGGTGTTGATCACCGCCTGCGCGGCATCGGCCGCTTTTTGCCAGTGAGCTACATCATAGGTTGGGTTGCTGACAATTTTGGCCAGTTCGGCATCCGTCGTTTCGGCACCGCCGTTGAAGAGTGGGCTGGCCGCCTGCAGCAGCACCCGCGATTTCAGGGCCAGGCAGGCTCCCCGCGTAATGCGGCCGTAATTTTGCTCCGAATATTCGTTGGCCGTTGGTAGCAGCGGCGCAATGGCGTCGAGTTCGGTGGTCAGGTACGTTACACATTCGGCGTAGCTGTTTCGGGGCTGGTTGATAAAGTCGTTGATCGTAAACACCTTATCGCCAATGAGCGGAACCCCGCCAAACGTGATGAGCAGCCAATGATAATACCAGGCGCGTAAAAAGCGGGCTTCGGCGGCTACCCGCGCCTGCAACGGAGCCGACAGGGGCGTAGTGGGCAGCTTTTCCAAGAAAAGGTTTACCCGACGGATGTTGTTGTAGGGCGTCGACCAGAACTCGAAGAACGGGAAGTTGGTCGGGCTGACGGTACCGCTGTAGAGCACCACGGCTTTCTGACCGGTACCCGAAAACTTGTACTCGGCATCGTCGGTGGCTTCTTCGGTATTGCCGTGCGAATCCCAGCGACCTTTCGTGAAACTGAAGCCGAGGTCGCCGTAAATACGCGACAGAAAGGCCATCGTGCGGGTGCTGTCGGTGAAAACGAGTTCTTCGGTCAAAGCACTCGTTTTGGGCTCCAGAAAGTCATCAGACTGCTGGCAGGCCACCGAAGCCGTGAGGAGGAAAAGTATGAATAGTATCTTTTTCATGACATGTATTGTCATTAAGTGGTCATTAGATGGTCATTACGCTACGCTGTCATTAAATGGTCATTACTCGCAAAGGACAATCAATGACTACTTAATGAATACTTAATGACAGCGTAGCGTAATGACATTTTTCAAAAGGTAGCGCTGACGCCAAAGTTGAGCAGGCGTTGCGGCGGATAACTGGCCCGGTCGGTAGCCGTTGTGATTTCGGGGTCGAGCTGATATAGTTTGCTCAGCTTGGTAATGGTGAACAGGTTAGACCCGTTGACGTACACGCGGGCATCCTTCAGGCCCAGCCGTTTGGTGAAGCCGCCTGGAATATCGAAGTTGATTTGGGCGGTCCGTAGCCGCAGGTAGTCGCCGGGAATCAGCCAGAACGTAGACGGGAACGCCGATGGATCGCTGATGCCGCCCAACAGGGTCAGGCGTGGGTATTTGGCGGCGTCGCCCAGTTCGGGGGTCCAGGCCTGTTCGTGAATAGCGGTCAGGTTCGACGAGAACGCCCGGATCGATTCGGCTACGCCACGCACGCTGAAATTGCGGGCTCCCTGCAAGAGGGCGCTGAAACTGATTCCCTTGTAACGCAGGCCCAGGTTAATGCCGTATACGGTGTTGGGCGCATTTGGAAAACCGTTGACCGACGCATCGAAGCCATCGATTTTACCATCGTTATTCAGGTCGGCATACTTCAGGTCGCCGGGTTGTACCGGAACGGCTGTTTTGGGGCTGGCGGCAATATCGGCGGCATCTTTGTAGAAGCCAACAAACGTGTAGACCCGTTGCTGCCCGATGCTGTTGCCGGTAAACGTCTGGTACGGATATAAAGCCGTGGGTTCGTCCTGGAATACGATCTTGTTCTTGGCAAACGAGTAGTTACCCTTCACCGAATACGAAAACCCATTCTTCACGGGGCTTTGGTAACCCAGTTCCAGTTCATACCCCCGGTTGTTTACTTTACCCAGATTGACCGGTGGTAAACCCTGACCGAAAATGGCCGATACGGTGCCCCGCGTGGTCAGAATGTCGTATCGGTTGTTGTCGAAATAGTCGATGCTACCCGTTACTTTGCTGTTGAACAAGCCAAATTCAAGCGCTATGTCGAGCTTGTTTTCCTTTTCCCAGGTCACGTCATTATTGGCCAGGGTGCCTTCCACAATACCGGTGTAGTTGTTGTTGGAGTAGCCAAAATCAGCCACGGTGGCCCCATTTCCGTTGGCGTAGTTCTGCTGGTAATAGTAGCTGAACGACGACCCGATGGCATCGTTACCCACCACCCCATACGACCCGCGCACCTTCAGGAAATCGACGGTAGTGACGTTGTTCTTGAAAAACGGTTCTTCCGAAATGTTCCAGCCTGCCGACACTGCCGGGAAGAAACCAAACCGTTTGTCGCTTACGAACCGGTCAGAGCCATTGTAGGCTGCATTGAACTGGAACAGGTACTTGTCGCGGTAGTCGTAGCCAATCCGTCCCGAATAGCCCTGGAAATTGCTCGGAATGAAATTGTAAATCGCGTTGCTGTTAAACGCCGTGTTCGAGGTTCGGTTGAAAAGGCCCAGACCATACAGGTGATGGAAACCAAACGTGCGGTCGTAGTTCAGAATGGCCTGCACATTCAGCACCCGCGATGTGCTATTGGGGCTGTAGCCGAGGAAGAACCGACGTACCCGGTACACGTTCGGGTCGCGGGGTTCATAGGTGTCGGCGGCCGAATTGTAGATGAACGACGGGAACTGGTCGCGGGTCATGCTGCGGCCATAGGCGTAGTTGCTCGTATATGAAGCCCGCCCCTGTATGTCGAGCCCTTTGGTCAGGAAATTTAGTTTTTGCTTGGCCGACGCAATGAAGTTGATGTTGCTCTCATTACTCCGGTTGTAGCCATAATACGACAGGCGGCCAATGACGTTGTTGACGTTGTAGTTCGGGTTTTCATTCCGAATCCAGGTGCTATAGCCCAGCGATCCATCCGGGTTGTAGAGCGGATAGGCGAAAGGAGCCAGGGTCAGGAAGCTGCTGTAATCGTAGAAGAGGTCGTTATAGCCAAACGGACTGCCTACCTGTGGCGTGTTCACCTGGCCGAAGTTGCCGTACAGATCCAGGCGCAGATCCAGGGTTTTGGTCACGTTCATATCCAGGTTCGAGCGGTAGTTGTAGCGTTCGTAGGAGTAGTTGCTGTTCACGCCCTGCCCTTCACCGTAGTTTTTCAACATACCACCCTGATTCAGGTAGCCCACCGACACAAAGTATTTCACCCGTTGCGTACCGCCCGACAGATCGAGGTTGGCGCGGTACTGCTGGCTGAATTTCTTGAACAGTACATCTTTCCAGTTGATGTTCGGGTGCCCGTAGGGGTCGCTGCCGTTGCGGAACAGCTCCAGATCTTCGGCCGTAAAACGGGGGCGGAACGTCGAGCTAGGGTTGGCCGTGTTGTCGTTGATCTGCGCCTGGTTATACAGGCTGGCACTTTTGTAGGCGTCCAGGTACGTTGGTATGATCGTTGGCTGTGACAGCGCCGATTCCAGACGCATGGTGATTTGCGGAGGGCCTTCTTTACCCCGGCGGGTGGTCACCACAATAACACCGTTGGCACCCCGAACCCCGTAAATAGCCGTTGTCGAGGCATCTTTCAGAATCGACAGGCTTTCGATTTCGTTAGGATCGAGGCGGGCAAACTGCTCATAGGAGAACTGAATATCGTCCACAATGATCAGTGGCTGATTGTTGCCGTTATATGAGCTGAGACCCCGGATGTAGAAGTTGGCCCCGTCGGCACCGGGCCGGCCCGATGGCTGCTGCGAGAAGAAACCCGGCAGCCGACCGGCGAGTGTGTTCTGTAAGCTGGCGGCGGGGTTTTCCCGAATATCGGCGCCGCTCACCGAGCTGATGGCCCCGGTCAGGGTCAGTTTTTTCTGCTGACCGTAGCCAACCACCACTACTTCGTTCAGGCTGTTTTCGTCGGCCTCGAGCGTTATGTTGGCGGTGTTGCGATTGCCCAGGGCCACTTCCTGCAACTTAAAACCAATCGAACTCACAACCAGTATGTTGCTTTGCCCACGCAGCGTAATGCGGTACTGTCCGTTGGCGTCGGTGGTGGTTCCGTTGGTGGGAACGCCCTTTTCAACAACCGTAACGCCCGGCAGCGATTCTTTGGCGTCGGAAACGACCCCGCTCACCACCCGACCCTGCGCATAGGCCGCCTGACTGGCAAGCACCGCGAAGAGGGAGAGAATAAATAGTAATTTTTTCATAGTTCAGAAGGAAACAGAGAGAAAGAGAATGGAACGAACAGTGGTTCTTACCAGCCTTCGTTCTGCACCAGGTTGAGGTTCTTTGTTGTTTCGTCGTACGGTAATGGCATATAATAGAGTCGGTTAGAGAACAGGGCGGTGCTCACCTGAACCCGGTTATACGTGAAGGTGCCATCGGTGTTGCGGGTAATCTGCTGGCCAAAGAGTGGTGTGTTCAGCGCGGTTTCGGCAATTTTCCAGCGGCGCACATCCCAGAACCGGTGCTCTTCAAAGGCCAGTTCAACCCGGCGTTCGTTCTGAATCAGGGCGCGTAGTTCGGACTGGGTGATGCCAGTTTTAATGCCGTAGCGGCTGTTGGTTCCCGCTTTAATGCCCGCCCGCTTTCTGATGTCGGTGATCTGTTTCACGGCGTCTTCCGTGCGGCCCACTTCGTTGAGCGCTTCGGCATAATTCAGCAAGACCTCGGCGTAGCGGAAAATTGGGAAGTTGTGGCTCTGGTTGGTGTAGGTCGTGTTGTTCGAGAAATCGGCCATGAATTTGCGCAGGTAATAGCCAGTGCGGGTCTGCACAATGCTGCCCCCCGGCCGGTCACGTCCGCCCGTAAAGGTTTCTACGTTTCGTTGCAGCCACCGTTGCCCGTTGAAAAACACCGTCACAGACAGGCGTGGGTCGCGGGCTGTGTAGGGTGCCTGTGGGTTGTAGCCCGAAGCCGGGTCGGTGATGGGCAGGCCGGTGTCGGTTGTAAAGGCATCGACCAGATTCTGGGTGGGGCTGGTCAGTCCCTGGCTGGCGGTAGGAGCACCATAGCCAACCGGTGCGTTCAGACTCTCGATGGAGGTGTTGTTGCCCGATTGTTTCGCCAGAATGATCTCCGTGTTTTTCTTCACCACAAACACGTTGTTGAACACCGGTTGCAGCGCGTAGTAGTTCAGAGCAATCAGTTCGGCGGCTGCATCAACGGCTTTCTGCCAGCGGGTTGGGTCGCTGGTGGGGTAGCCCGTCAGCGCTCTTTTCGTAGCGTCGTTGCTGATACCACCGCCGTTGAACAACGGACTGGCGGCGTACAGGAGCGTGCGTGCTTTCAGAGCAATAGCAGCCCCCCGGGGCACCCGCCCCCATTCGTTGTCAGAAACGGGTTCTTTGCGCAGGGTTGTTTTCACCTCGTCGCACTCGGCAACAATGTAGTTGATGCTTTGCTCGAAGGTGTTTCGGGGTAACGAGAGGTCATCATTAAGGGTGAAAATCTTATCGCCGATCAGGGGAACACCACCGTAGCGTTTTACCAGTTCAAAATAGAGCAGGGCGCGAATAAACCGGGCCTCGGCCTTCCAGGTAGTGATGCTCGCGGCCGTTGCGGGCACCTTGTCGATGTTGGCCAGGAAGATGTTTACCCGCCGAATACCGGCATAGCTGTTTCCCCAGTACGGATCCGGGTTGTTGACCACGCTGATGAACCCATTGGTGTAATACTCGACCGGCCGGTTCGTGCGAGAGGGAATGGCATCGCCGGAGGCAGCATCCAGAAAATCGCCATTGTTAGCGCCAATCCGGTTGAAGCCGCCGGGAATGTAGTTGTAGATATCATTGAGGAAAAAGACAGCCAGGGTGGCGTTGCGGTCCTGTTCGTCCCAGACCAGATCTTCTTTGATCCAGTCGCGGGGTTCGGTTTCTACCCGCTCGCAGGCGGAGCCAATCATGGACAGAGCCACGATCAATACGCTGATATATAATTTCTTACACATGGTTTTCACAAGTTTGTTCGGGTTGCCCTAGAGTTTCAGGTTGAGACCGACGTTGAGTAAGCGCTGTACCGGGTAGGTGCTCAGGTAGCTTTCCGGGTCGATGGTCCGGTCTTTATTCGCCGTCAGCAGGTTGGTGCCGTTGGCAAACACCCGGATCGATTGCACCCGAATGCGGCTCAGAATCTGCACCGGAATGGTGTAGCCTACCTCCACGTTTTTCAACCGGATGTAATCGCCCGACCGCATCCAGTACGATGAGGTGGCCTGATTGTTCACGTTGTTGCCAATCCAGACGCGTGGGTACGTTCCCTCGGTGTTGGTGGGTGTCCAGCGGTCGAGATGCTGCTCATACGCCTGCCCGAAACCGTTGTTCTGGAAAGCCCACATCGAGGGTCCCTGTAGGTAAATCTGGCGGTTAGCAACACCCTGCACCAGCGCCGAGAGGTCGAATCCCCTCCAGCGGAAACCGAGGCTGGCACCAAACGGAATCGAAGGTTTGGTGTTGCCAATAACCGCCTGATCGAACTGGTCGATGACACCATCGGCGTTCAGATCTTTGTACTTGATGTCGCCGGGTTGTGGCGTGTAGCCAACCACGGTGGCGCTGTTTCTAATCTCTTCGGCGGTCTGGAACAGGCCATCGGCGAGGTAGCCAAATGCCTGCCCAACGCGCTGACCGGTGCGGCGCATCCAGTCGTAGGGCCGAAACACTTCATCCATAAACAGCACTTCCGACGACTGGAAACCCGCATTGACGGTGGCGTAGTAGCCAAAACCCTTTGTCTCCTGCTGGAAACTCAGTTGCAGGTCGACGCCCGAGAACCGGTTTTGCCCGATGTTCTCGTCCGGGAAGGTGTTGCCCAGTAGCGTTGAGTTACGGCCGCGCTGCATCAGCAGGTCGTAATACTTCATGTTGTAGTATTCGACCGTGAAGCCCAGGTGGTTGTTGAAAACCGCGCCCTGAAGTCCGAGATTCAGCTTGTTGGCCTTTTCCCAGGTGATGTTGCTGTTGGCAATGGGCTGTTCGGTTATGGAGGTGTTGCCCCCCGCACCCGTTCCGAACACCGCGCTTGGGCTGTCGAAATAGCGCTGTATGTAGCTGAAGTAGCCGGGGTTATCGAAGCCGGTTTTGCCGTATGAGCCAAACAGTTTCAGGTACGAGAGCCAGTTGTATGATTTCAGGAAATCTTCCTGATTGATATTCCAGGCCAGACCCACCGCCGGGAAGAAGCCGTATTGGGTACGTCCTCCGTCGGGGTAACGGTTCGAGCCGTTCAGCCCGAAGGAGACTTCGGCCACGTATTTCTGATTGTAGTTATACGACGCTCGGCCCGAGGTGCCGGTGATGGTGTAGGGCAGGTCTGAGCCCGTCACCGAGTTTTGCCGGTTGGCCAGCAACAGCGCGTTGAACCCGTGCGCCCCGAAGGTGCGGTCGTATCCCAGGGTGAACTCTAAATAATCGGACCGGCCCTGATATTCGATGCCATTTGCGTTGCCCTGATCACCATTGAGCCCAAACTGCTGATAGGTTTCGGTGCCCGTGGGCGAGATGTTGCGCTGGAAAACGGCGAAGGTCTTGGCCCGGAAGATGTTTTCCGACAGGGTGGCGTAATACGAACCCATGGCACGTACCCAGAGACCCGGCGTCAGTTCATCCAGCGTACGTTTCAGGTAGAAATCGGCGAGCATATCGCGCTTGAAATTCTGCTGGTAGCCCGATCCAATGGTCTGCGCCCAGATGTTGGTCTGGTATTGCTGGCTGCCGCCGTATGAACCGTTGGGGTTGAACACCGGATAGGCGTTGTTGGGCGTCAGTAGTACGTTGTTCAGAATAGAGCCCGTTCCGAAACCGGCGTCGTTGCCGTTCAGAATGCGGCCCAGCAGGTAAATGCCGCCTGTCAGCTTGCTGTTTAGCTGCAAGTCAACGTTGGAGCGGACGGTAAACGCCTTGAAATTATTGTTGGTGTTGTAGGCGTTGGCGTCGCTCTCGCGCAACAGCCCCGTTTGGTTGATGTGGTCGAGCGAGACAAAGTATTTCGAGAAATTGTTGCCGCCACTAGCGCTGAACGTGTAGCGGTCGAATCGCGACGAAGGCTTGGTCACCTGCTCGCGCCAGTTTACGTTGGGGTACCGAAAAGGGTCAGAGCCGGTGTCGTAGGCCTGAATGGCCGCATCGGTATATACGGGAGCCTGTCCGTCGTTTTGCAACGCTTCGTTATACAGCCGGGCATATTGACCGGCATTGAGTGGTGTTGGAAAGCGGAGTGGTTCCTGAATGGCCGTTTGTGCCGTAAACGAAATGCGCTGCCGGGCCGGCGACCCTTTGCGCGTCGTAATCACCAACGCCCCGTTCGACGCTCGAACGCCCAGCATGGCTGTAGAAATGGCGTCTTTAAGCACCGTGATCGATTCGATCTCTTCCAGATCGAAAACGGTAAGCTGACGCGGAATGCCGTCAATAATCACCAGCGGATTCTGGTTGCGGAGCGACACGGCGGTGCCATCACTGCCGGGTTGCCCAAGTGTCTGGTTTGTGAATAAACCCGCCAATCGGCCCGATAAAGCGCTAAGCACCGAGGTAACCGGCATTTTTTGCAAGTCGTTGTTATACACCGCCTGTGTCGATGCCGACGTGAGGTCGGCGCGAGTGCTGGTGTTGAACAGCATGCGTACCGGTTTCAGGCGGGCAACGGCGGGGTTCTTAGTGCTGAGCACAATGACGGGAGCCATGTTGGTGCCCACGGTATAGGTGGTCACCACCGACCCGGCAACCAACACGTCGAGCACATCGCCTTTTTTGGCGCTGCTCATGTCTAGTGCGCTCAAGCCGTCGGTTACCATCGATAGCCCGTTGGTGCGGTTGGTAACGGTTACGCCCACTAGTGGCTCTTCATTCTCATCAATGATCAACGGCCTGAACGTAGGGGCTACCACCGTTGTCGAATCTGCTCCTTTCTGCTGCGCGAAAGCCCCGATTGGCCCTGCATGTAACAGCACTGCACCAACTAGAGTCAGTAGCCATTTAGAAGGTCGAGGGCGTCTGTGTTTGAGTAGTAAGTCGGCCATATAGTCTGGTTTCGATTAAATCAATCATTTGAATAATGCAAAACTATATGGACGGCTGTTGACCGTTAGGGGGTGTTTTATCCAATAAAAGGGGGGTATTTCGTCTCAGAGAGAATTCTGCCAACGGATGGGTATTGCCAGAGGCATTCAGTCCTCTGTTGCGCTGCTACATTACGTTGCTTGCTCAGTAGGAGCGCAGCAGAGGACTGAGGACAGAAGACAGAAGATTTGCGCTGGGCAACAAAGCGATTCAGTACTTCGTGACGAGTAATACTAACGGCTTTCGCATGACAGACCAAAGCCAGTTGCCCGTGCTAACACCCGCCGATATGGTCCGCCAACTGAGCTAACATTGTTTGGTTTTCGTGAACTAGTAGCGCTTTTGTCATCCCGACCGGGACGCGTAGTCGGCAGGAGGGATGACAAAAGCGCTGCTAGTTCAGCCTATTCGAGTACTGGTCAGATCTATTTTCTGAGTCATTTTCCCCAATACTCGCCGATAACGCCCAGCAGTTCGGGCTGAACGGCACAACCGGCTACTACGTCGCCGCCGAAGAGGGTTGAATCACCGCCCTCGAAATCAGTGACGATGCCGCCTGCTTCGCGCACAAGGCAGATGCCCGCTGCCATATCCCACGATTTCAGGTTGTATTCGAAAAATGCTTCGAATCGACCCGCCGCTACGTAGGCGAGGTCAATGGCGGCCGAACCCATGCGGCGCAGGCCGTGGGTACGTTGCATGAGTTGCTCCAGAATGTGCAGGTACGGCTGCATCTGCTCGAATCGGTAATAGGGAAAACCTGTCGCAATCAGGCCATCGGCCAGCTTCTGTGCACCCGACACACGCATGGGTTGCTCGTCGCCACCGCCTACGCTGAGCCACGCCCCTTGCCCTTCAGCGGCCGAGAAACACTCGTCACGGTTTGGGTCGTACACTACTCCCGCAATGGGGCTGTTACCCTGCGCGAGGCCAATGCTGACGGCGAAAATGGGTAGTCCGTGAATGAAGTTTGTCGTTCCGTCAAGGGGGTCGATGATCCAGTTCAGCCCTGATTTGTCGGCCTGATCGGTGGTGCCTTCTTCGGTGATGAAACCGGCTTCGGGCAACAGCGCGCGGAGCTTCGGCACCAGCATTTTCTCGCACTCTTTATCGACATACGATACCAGGTCATTCAGCCCTTTGTATTCAATAGCGTCGAGGCTGAATTTCTGGCGTTCGGCCAGCAGGAACGTACCTGCGTCGCGCGCAATAGCGTTGAGATCAGCGCGAAAGTTATCTGAAAAAGTCATGATGTAATGGTACGCGGATCGCGCGGATTTAAAGGGATTTACACAGATGCTTTTGGTACGCAGATTAGAATGGTACGCGGATTAAAGGGATTTAAAATGATTGACCGCAGCGGCGGACCGTGCAGATTTTTAGATTAAAACAGATTGGCTGCGCATCCGCTTAAATCCAAAAACCTGCACGGTCCGCCGCTGCGGTGAATCTGTTTAATCCTTTTAAATCCGTGTTCTATTAAAAATCCGTTTAATCCGCCAAATCCGCGTACCATCATCCGCGTACTAACTCGGTTACAGGGCGTTCGGTTTTTACCCATGAGCGGAAGAGCGCCCGCACCAGCAACGTACCTACGAAGAGGGTGTCGGCAAAACCGGGGGCGTTCAGTATGAACAGCGAAACGATTAACAGCAGGGCTGTAATACGGAAATATGTGCCGCGCTCGAATGGGTGTCGTTTGGGCGAGGTAGCCCAGAAAACGCCTGGCAGGTGCAGTGGCATCAGCCAAAGCAACGTGGGGTTCCAGGTCGTTACGCCGTGATCGGTGGCAAACCAGAGCAGGAACAAAAACCAGCCCCATGCCCCCGCAAAGCCGAACAGCACTCTATCCAGCCAGAAACCTGCCCGCTCACCCCGATTCCAGTGTATCCATGTCAGCAAAGCGACGATGATCAGCAGTACCAGAAACACGAAATCGGGATAAGCCACAATAGGCAGCGTATTTTTGAAAAAGGGTTGCCCCTCAAAGATCGTTTGCGTTTGGGCAACCAGCGGTACTAACTGCCCGTTGGGCAAACGTACCTGCGCTTTAGTCAATTGATCGAACACGTTGTTGGGCAGATACATCGCCTCCCAACCCGACGTGACCTTATCGGCCGGGCGACCAATAGCCAGGTTCATACCCAACCGTTCCCAGGGTTTTGCCCCCAGATAATCGTTCATCCAGCCGCGGTACGATTTGGTGGGTTGCTTCACCTGCGGCGACCAGAGCAGGCTGTCGCCCATCGCTGCCGTGATCATGTCGCGGGGGCGGGTCGAGCAGTTGTCGTAGTAGAATTTGTAGCTGTATTCCCGGTTTTGTGGCAACAGGTTTGTTTCCAGTGCCGTATATAATCGTTGCCGCTGTGGGGCCGACATATTCAGCACCTGCTCGCGAATACTCCGGTTGTTCTGCTGGTAATAATAGGCGACCTGAAACAGGTTGTGCGATGAGATATGATAAGGCAACGTACCCCGCAGAAACTTAAGCTCGAAATAATCGGCCCGGTAATCGAATCCGCCGTAGCTATAGTTGACATCAATACCCGTTGCAGGGTCGGTGATGCGAATCTCGGTATGCCCGAATACCGACGAAATATCATCGTTGCCGGGTCCGTATGTAATCAAGCTCACGCGTGCCGACGGCGAAAGCTGCTGGGCTGATGCGTCGATGAACAGTGAAGAATGAAGAAAGAACAGGACTGTCAGAACATACCTCAGTAGCTGGTCAGGATTTGCCATCCTGACCCTACTACCCGCGCGTTTGCAACGCGCATTTATTTCTAGTAAAGCCACAAATGCGCGTTGCAAACGCGCGGGTAGTAGGGTCAGGATGGCAAATCCTGACCAGCTACTCATCATCTTCGTCCTCGTCGGTTGCCCGTTGTTTGTAATAGTCATCGCCTTTTTTGTTGCGTTTCTGTTCAGTTGCCTCTGCTTTACCACCCACGCACAACACGATTTCGCCTTTGATGGGTTTCGCCGCAAAATACGCCTGAATCTCGGTCAACGTACCCCGCACCGTTTCTTCAAACAGCTTGGTCAACTCGCGCGATACACTCGCGGGGCGGTCGGCGCCAAACACCTCGGCCAGTTGCTCCAGCGTTTTTAGCAGCCGGTGCGGTGATTCGTAGAAAATCATGGTCCGGGTTTCATCGGCCAGGGCTTGTATCCGGGTTTGTTTGCCTTTTTTGTGGGGCAGGAAGCCTTCAAACGTGAAGCGGTCTGTTGGCAGGCCCGAATTGACCAGTGCTGGCACAAAGGCTGTGGCCCCCGGCAAACACTCCACCGGAATATCGGCCTCAATACAGGCGCGTACCAGCATAAAACCGGGGTCCGACACGGCGGGTGTACCGGCATCAGACACCAGCGCCAGCGTTTTTCCGCTTTTCAATTGGGCAATAATCTTCTGAATGGTCCCGTGCTCGTTGAAGATATGGTAGCTGTGCAGCGGCTTACTGATGCTGAGGTGTTTCAGCAAAAAACCCGACGTGCGGGTATCTTCGGCTAGAATGCCATCAACGCTTTGCAGCACCTTAACCGCCCGCAGCGTAATATCATCAAGGTTGCCAATGGGCGTAGGAACGAGGTAAAGTTTCATGGGCAGTAAGTCGATAGCACTTAGCACTGACGACTTAAATTTTATCAATCGCTGCCGCCAGCGTGCGGTCTTTTTCGGTCACGATATCACCCGCGTCGTGGGTCGTGAGTTCGATGGTTACCTTGTTGTAGACGTTGGTCCAGAACGGATGATGATCCATTTTTTCGGCGATCAGCGCCACGCGGGTCATAAAGGCAAACGCCTCTGTGAAGTCAGCAAAGGTAAAGTGCCGAACAAGCTTATTGTCTGTTTCCTGCCACATAAAGTAACGTTGATGTGTAGGGGCGGCCCATCGTGGCCGCCCGCTTTCGGGCGCGATAGCGACCGCCTGTAGTGAAAAAATATTTCAGTTGATATAACGTATTCGCTCTATAGGCGGTCGCTACCGCGCCCGAAAGCGGGTAGCCACGATGGGCTACCCCTACACATCTACCATCTGGGGATTATGCTTTATAAAAAATCCACTTCGATAACTCGCGGTAGGTTGGCTTTTTGCCGTACATCAGAATACCCACGCGGTAAATGCGGGCGGCCAGCCAGGTGGTGCCAATAAAACCGGCTATCAACAGGCTCATGCTCAGCGCAATTTGCCAGACCGGTACGCCGAACGGAATACGGATCATCATAATAATGGGCGACGTCAGCGGTACCATCGACATCCAGAAGGCGAGCGGTCCGTCGGGGTCGCGGATGATCAACTGCGATAGGGCAATGGAGGCGATGATGGGAATGGTGATGGGCAGCATAAATTGCTGCGTCTCCGTTTCACTGTCAACGGCAGCGCCAATGGCCCCGAAGAGGGAACTGTAGAGCAGGTAACCACCCAGGAAGAAGAACAGAAAACAACCCGCAATCAGAGGGACGTTCAGGGTTTTAAGAGCGGCTGTCATTTCGGCCACCGGATTTTTCGAGTCTTCCATCTTCTTCTGCACGTCGCTTTGCCCCGGTACAGCGCTCATCTGCGTAGATCGGGCATTGGCGGCTGTTTTGGCGTACTTCGCCCCGAAAATGGCCGAACCGGCCGACACAACGCCGATCGTAAGCAAAATCCAGAGCGTAAACTGCGTGAGGCCTACCAAACCAACCCCTACAATTTTGCCCATCATCAACTGAAAGGGCTTTACCGACGAAATAATAACTTCGATAATCCGATTGGTTTTCTCTTCTAATACTCCCCGCATTACCTGCGCTCCGTAGATGAACACCGACATGTAGATCAGGAAACCGCAGATGCCACCAATAACCGTAGTAATGATGGAGTTGGTGCTTTTTTCGCCTTCATCACTCAGGTTAATTGTTTTGGCCGACACCCTCGTTTTGGCGTCTTTAATCACCTGTTGCGTAATACCCGACCGGCTCAGCTTGATCGTTTCAATCTCCTTGGCAATTGCTGATTCAATGTTGCTTTGCAGGTTGAGGCTCACACTCTTATTCGAGTAAATCTGCACCGTTCTGGGCTGCTCAATAACGTCTTTCGGAATGATGGCCAATGCATCGTAACTCTTGGCGACCAACTGTTTTTTAGCCTTTTCCGGCGAGTCGTTCACATACACAAACGCCGTTTCATCGTCGCCTTTCAGCTTATTTACAAACTGACCGTTCTGGTCGATAACGGCTATTTTCTTCAACGATACCGACCCAATGGTAGCCCAGATAATGGCCCCGTAAAAGGCAGCCAACAGTAGTGGTGCCAGAAGGGTCATAACGATAAACGACTTTTTCCGGACCCTTACCAGATACTCCCGTTTGATGATAATAAGTATAGTGTTCATAAGGCAGCGGTACCGATGGCTTTGATAAAGATGTCGTTCATACTCGGAATATTCTCACCAAACAGCCGAACCGAAACCCGGTCGATCAGCAGGCGAATCAGGTCGTTTACGGCGGCGTCGGCCGGAATTTTAATGTCGGCGCGGTTGAAACCATCCTCACTTTTACCGGCATCGGTAACGGTGAACGCAGTAGGTAGCTGACTCAGATCGCCCTGGTATTCAACCCGGTAGGTATGGGTCTTAAACTGCTCCTTGATGGTGAGTTTGGGTCCGTCGAGGATTTTTTTCGAGCGGTGAATCAAGGCTATATGGTCGCAAAGTTCTTCCACAGTTTCCATGCGGTGCGTCGAAAAAATGATCGTCGTTCCTTTCTGGCGCAGTTCCAGAATCTCGTCGCGGATGAGGTTGGCGTTGATTGGGTCGAAGCCGGAAAAAGGTTCGTCGAGAATGAGCAGGTCGGGCTGATGCAGCACCGTGGCTACAAACTGAACCTTTTGCTGCATGCCTTTCGAGAGGTCTTCCACGTTTTTGCTCCACCAGGTCTTGATCTCGAATTTCTCGAACCAGATCTTGAGCTTGTCCATCGCCTGCTTTTCGGTAAGCCCTTTGAGCTGAGCCAGATACAGCAGTTGTTCGCCCACCTTCATCTTCTTGTACAGGCCCCGCTCTTCGGGCAGGTAGCCAATACGCCGGATATGTTCGGGGCCAAGCGGTTTCCCTTCAAAAAGTACATCACCCCCATCGGGACCGGTAATCTGGTTAATGATACGGATGAGCGATGTTTTGCCGGCTCCGTTTGGGCCCAGTAAACCGAATATACTTCCCTTCGGAATACTCAGGCTGACGTCGTCGAGCGCCCGGTGTTGGGCGTATTGTTTGGTAATGTGGCGGGTTTCCAGAATAGCCATTTGCGTGTTCCAATAATAAATAGCCTTACTGATGGCAGATAGTCAAAGATAGCCGAAGCCCTTATACCCCGGCGACGTCATTGGTAGAGAGCGGTTGAATTCATACAGGAAAGGCAAAAAAACAGCCCCCATCTGTGAAGAAGAGGGCTGTTTTTGCTCGAAAACAGAAATTAGGCTTTAACAACCGTTGTTTTAGCCCATTTATCGCCAAATCGTTTTCCATCACTGCTGAACACCATCAGCGCATCCACGATGTTGAAAAGCGGTATGATCTGGCTGATATAACGAATCACGCCGGCTCCATAATCGCCCATAATTCCCGTTCCGGTAACTCCACTGACAACCTTGATGTTCATGGCTTTTTTACCGAAACTCTGGCCGTTGAAATAAGGCAATGTGTCTCGTGTAGCCATATATACTATAGCCAGTAATTGCGCCAGCACACGCAGGCCAGGCGATATGGCAACGAGCAATGCAACTGGGATAGCTACAACGATGACGTCGATCAGGAGGGCGACAAAGCGTTGGCCGGGCGTTGCTTTTACAAATGTAGAAGGGCTAAACGACGAATAAGGTGTTGGTTCCATGGCGGTTAAGAGTAGGTATGTGTTTAAGGATGAGCGGTCAATTTAGAAAAACAGGAACAGGCAAAATAGATTTCGGCTCATTTCTTTTTCTACCGGCTAAAAACGCGCTTGTAAATCGGTTTTCTGTACGCGAACTGTGCCCACATCAACGGATACATGACATAGTCGAGCAGGCGGTTGGGTGTTTGAAAGGTGATTTCATCGGCGATTACCGTGCCCGCTCCCTGCCTGATGAGCCGGTGTTTGTGGTGCCAAGCTTTCAGGAAGAAAGGAAGTTTGGTACCCTGATCGATGAAGTAAATTTCATCGTCGGTCGTTTGCTGATCAATAATATCGCTGTTCCACACCTGTTTGAAGAAAATGAAGTTCAGTTCGAGCGAAACCACATCACCGGTCATACAGCCGTCGAACCGTAACACGTTTACGGGTGGAAACGGGGGACTCAACCGATTGAAGAGGGCTCGGTCGAAACCCGCCCAAACGGTGGGCAGCGGGGCGTTTACAAGGGTGCGGATCGTTAATTTCATGTGTGTAAGTTAAACGAAATGCCACAGGATGGTTCTAAGGGTGAAAGATTGGCGAATCACTTATCTTTGCCTACTTCGTTTAATTACATTCTAACCTTATTTAACACAACGTATGCGCATTTCACGCTTCATCCTTCCGTTAGTACTCGTTACTTTTCTGGCCACCGCCTTCCGCTCATCCGATAACCCCGATGCCGTGGTGGGTACGTGGCTGAATGGCACCAAGAAAGGTCGTGTCCAGATTTATAAGCAGGGTAACAAATACTTCGGCAAACTAATCTGGCTAATCGAACCCAACGACCCGGCCACCGGAAAACCCAAACTCGATTTCAGAAACCCGGACGATAAACTGAAAAGCCGCCCCATGATGAACCTCAACATTATGACCGGTTTCACCTACGACGGCGATAATGTGTGGGACGATGGCAAGATTTACAACCCCGAAGACGGCAAAACGTATAGTTGCAAAATGACGTTGAAAAACCCGAACACGCTCGACGTGCGCGGCTACATGGGTATCTCCCTTATCGGCAAAACCCAAACCTGGACCCGGGTTAATTAATCCCAGGCGGTGGTTCCGACGGGAATCGAACTTAAGTCCATCCAGAGAAACCTCAGACCGCCCAAAATCCCTGCTCAGCCGAGTGGGGATTTTTGCTTTCTCCTCCAGTCTGGCAGTAATTCAATGGGCAATAACCAGGCAGAAAATGCAAAAAGTCTGTAATTCTCAGCGCACTTTATAGTAACCCTATCTTCTTTTCAGTTAAGAAGATGATACTCAATGATTCTTTCTATGACTTCTCCTGATTTACTATTCGGCGAATTGTTCCGGGATGTGCAGTTAAGCGGCCATTTCGCCGACTCGAAAACGTTTGTCGATTGCACACCTAAACAAGAACCGAAAGCCATCCTGGCCGCCTATCGGGCCGAACGTACCCAACCCGGTTTTAACCTCGGTGCCTTCGTCGACGCGCATTTCAACCGGCCACGGGCCGTGGGTTCCGGGTTCGTGAGCGACCGATCGATGGATACGCTCGAACATATTAATCAGCTTTGGGAACACCTGACCCGCTCGGCCGACAAACCCGTAGCCAACAGTTCGCGGGTAGCCCTGCCGCACCCGTATGTGGTGCCGGGAGGTCGTTTTAGGGAAATTTTTTACTGGGATAGCTACTTCACCATGCTGGGCCTGGCCGAGGATAACGTAAAACCACTGACCCGTACCATGGTCGATAATTTTGCTTACCTCATCGATACGGTCGGGTTTATTCCAAACGGTAACCGCACCTACTTTCTGAGCCGGTCGCAACCCCCGTTCTTTGCCCTCATGGTCAACCTGCTTGCCGACGTAGAGGGAGCCGACGTGCTGGTAACGTACCTGCCACAGTTGCAGAAAGAACACGACTTCTGGATGAACGGAACGGGTTTGGTCACCAAAGAAAATCCCGTTCATAATCGGGTAGCCCGCCTGCCCGACGGTCGAATTCTGAATCGATACTGGGATGACCTGACTACTCCCAGACCCGAATCGTACCGGCAGGAACTCGAAATGACTCCCTACGCCCAGGAACATGGCATAGACCCTCAGGTCATGTACCGACATATTCGGGCGGCCTGCGAATCGGGCTGGGATTTTACCAGCCGGTGGCTTACTGACGGGCACACAATGGCTACGATCTGTGCTACCGATATTGTACCGGTAGACCTGAATTGCCTGCTTTATTCGCTGGAGGAAACGCTGGCCCGCGCGTATGAACAGGCTGGTAACGAGGCGAAAAGCAGCCAGTATGATCAGTTGGCCGAAAAGCGTAAAGAGACTATTCTGGATGTGTTCTGGAACCAGGAAAAGGGCTTTTTCTTTGATTACGACATGCGCTCGTTCGCCCAAACTTCATTCATGACACTGGCAGGGGCCTTCCCGCTGTTTCACGGCATAGCCACAGCCGAACAGGCTGAACGTGCTCATGAACACCTAAAAACCGATTTCCTGCAATCGGGAGGCTGGGTGACTACACTCCACCAAACCGATCAACAGTGGGACTGGCCCAACGGATGGGCACCCTTGCAATGGATTGTGTATAAAGGCCTGCTCAACTATAATTTTGCGGAAACGGCCCGAGAGGGAAGCAAACGCTGGCTGGCCCTGAACGATAAAGTGTTTAAGGCCACCGGCAAGATGATGGAAAAATACAACGTGGTCGAATCGTCACTGACTGCTGGTGGGGGCGAATACCCCAATCAGGACGGTTTTGGCTGGACCAATGGCGTGTATATTGCCATGATGGAGGATCAATGATAACATACACCATGCATGCTACACTGGCTCACAGACCGACTTACGACCGATAGTAGCGATCGAAAACAACGCGGCTTGTTTCGGTCGCTAACCGTTGCCGAATCGGCTATCGATTTCACGTCGAACGATTACCTGGGCATGGGCCGCTCTACCCGGCTGCACGAGCAACTGACCACGGCGGCCGCTGATCTGACGCGCAACGGTGCCACGGGCTCGCGGCTGCTGGCGGGCCATACGTACCTGGCCGATTTGGTCGAGGACACGCTGGCGCAACACTACCAGGCCGAATCGGCGTTGCTGTTCAACGCGGGATACATGGCCAATCTGGGATTGCTGTCATGCCTGCCCCAGGCTGGCGATACGCTGCTCACCGACGAACTGATTCACGCCAGCCTCATCGACGGGGCCCGGCTTTCGAAAGCCAATCGGCTACGGTTCGCACATAATGACCTGACGGATCTGGAAAGTAAACTTCGTCAGGCAACGGCGCAGGGAGGACGCATCTTTGTGGTGGTCGAATCGCTGTATTCGATGGATGGCGACGTGGCTTCCCTTCCCCGGATTGCCGCACTTTGCACGGCTTTCAATGCAGCCCTGCTGGTCGATGAGGCCCATGCGTCGGGCGTGTATGGGCCGAATGGAGCCGGGCTGGTAGTGGCACACGGGTTGCAAAATCAGGTACTGGCGCGGGTACATACGTTCGGAAAAGCACTGGGTGTTCACGGAGCCGCTGTGTTAGGACCGGCTTTACTGCGAACGTACCTGATCAATACGGCCCGTTCGTTTATCTACACCACGGCTTTGCCGCCCTACGATTTACTGGCCATTCAACTGGCTCACGCTCAGGTAGCTGCTCAGCCGGAACGGGCAGCGATATTGCACGAGCGGGTTGCCTATTTCCACCAAAAAAGCCGTCAACTGGCTCCCGATGCCGGTTGGCTGGCCAGTCAATCACCCATTCAGGGGTTGGTAGTGCCGGGCAACGAAGCCGTACGTCGGGTAGCAGCGACTGCCCAATCAGCGGGTTTCGATGTTCGGCCGATTGTAAGCCCTACCGTGGCTGCTGGTCAGGAGCGCATCCGTATCTGTTTGCACACATACAATACCGAAACCGAAATAGATGGCCTGGTGGGTGTGCTGGCCGAAGCGATCAGCAAAGCAACCCCGATATCCAATGTCCAACACTTTCATTAACTTCTTATCTCTATGCGCTTAGTTGTTGCCGGTATTGGCACTGAAGTAGGTAAAACCGTGGCCTCGGCGGTGCTGGTCGAAGCCCTGAAGGCCGATTACTGGAAACCTGTACAATCGGGTTACCCGCCCGACTCTGACACCCACACGGTTCGTCATCTGATTAGCAACCCACGGTCTGCGTTTCACCCCGAAACGTACCTGCTGCGCGAGCCGCTTTCGCCACATGCTGCCGCCGCCGCCGACGGAATTTCCATCGATCCCGCCCGGCTTGTTGCGCCCCAAACAACCAATTCGCTGGTAGTAGAACTAGCCGGTGGACTTATGGTGCCGTTGACAGACACGTACCTGAACATTGATTTTGTGGAAGCACTGGGTTACCCGGTGGTGCTCGTGACCCGGAATTACCTCGGCAGCATTAACCACACGCTGTTATCAGTAGAGGCTTTGCGCCACCGGAATATTCCGATACTGGGCCTGATTATTAACGGTCCCCACGTGGCTGCTACCGAATCGGTCTTGCTGAGCTACACGGGACTGCCGTGTCTGGTGCGCATTCAGGATGAACCCAGCCTCACGGCCGACGTGGTGACGCGCTACGCAGGCCAAGTGCAACTAAACGCCTGAATTCAGGAAAGAGGGGTTATAAAGTCGGTGAGCTGAATATTGTAGGCGCATCGGAAATGACCCAATGGGCAGGCCGAGCGGCCATGCAGGTTACAGGGCCGGCATTCCAGCAGGTCGTTTACCTCCACAACCCGTGCGTTATCGGCGAGGGGGCCAAAGCCGAAGGCCGGTACGGTCGAGCAAAAAACCGCCGTCGTTGGGGCGTTCATGGCCGAACACAGGTGCATGGGGGCCGAATCGTTGACGTAGTTCATGTGGGCGCCCTGCATGAGCGCGGCCGATTGCAGCAGTGATAACTGACCGGCCAGATTCACTATCCGGTCGTAGCCCACCTCGGTTTTGATCTGCTCGCAGACATCAGCATCACCGGGCGCCCCCAGCAGATACACCCGCAAACTGGGGTGTAGTTTCTGAATCATCTTGACCCACCCGCTTGCCGGAAACTGCTTGGTAAACCAGACCGAGGTGGGGGCAATACAAACGTAAGACTCGGTTTGCCAACGGGCTACATAGGCAAAATCGGCTTCTGAGGGATATAATTTAGGCCGTGGTTTTCCGTAAAAAGGCACGCCCAACGGGGCTAAAAGACTATTGTTTCGCTCTACTTCGTGGTTTGTTCCAGTAAGATCGGGTCCAATCTGGTGCGGAATACGATGCGTGAACCAGTTTGAAAACGGATTTTTATCGAAGCCAATCGTGACGGCAGCCCCCGAGAAAGCCGTCAACAAACCCGTAGCGCCAAAGCGTTGAAGATTCAAAACCGCCTTATAGTTGGTGGCCCGAATCTGGCCCAGTAGCTGCCATAAACTTTGGTACTTCCGGCTCTTCTTTTCCCAGATAAGTAGCTGATTGATAAAGGGATGGTCTGCAAAAAGTGCTTCGTTGCCTCGCCGAACCAACAGGTCGATCCGGGCCTCGGGCCAAGCCCTGTGGAGGTCTTCCAAAAGGGCCGTCGCCAGGATGGCGTCACCGATGAAAGCAGTCTGAATGATGAGGAACCGGGCTGGCATGGATGGGGTTAATTAACGGCACAAAGTTGTGTTATTTTCGCTGAATTTGCTTTTGGAAGACTATCACCTGCATACCCTGCCCAACGGCATTCGCATTGCCCATAAGCAGGTTCCCCATACTCAGATTGCCCACGTTGGCCTGATGCTCGACATCGGGAGCCGCGATGAACTGCCTCACCAGCAGGGCCTCGCTCACTTCTGGGAACACATGGCCTTTAAAGGCACTACCCGCCGACAGGCCCATCACATCATCAACCGTCTAGAAAACGTTGGCGGTGAACTCAACGCATATACCACGAAAGAAAAGGTTTGTTTTCACGCTTCTGTACTGGGCGTTCATGCCGAAAAAGCCATTGAACTCCTGGCCGACATAGCCTTTCATTCCACGTTTCCCGAGAAACAGATCGAACGCGAACGCGGCGTGATTCTCGAAGAAATGTCAATGTATTACGATTCGCCGGAAGATGCTATTCAGGACGACTTCGATCAATTGGTGTTTCCCAACCATTCGCTCGGCTTCAACATTCTGGGTACGTCCGACACGGTGCGCTCGTTTACCAAAGAATCGCTGGAAACGTTTATTCAGCAGAACCTCGACACCAGCCGCATCGTGTTTGCGTCGGTGAGTGGCATGCCGTTCAGCAAGGTGGTTAAAATGGCCGAGAAGTACCTGCGCGACGTACCCGAGCAACACGCCGAACGGAAGCGTCAGGCACCGGTTCACTACGCGCCCATGCACGAGCGTATGCCCCGGCCCATTACACAGGCACAGGTAGCCATTGGCCGCCCCGCCTACAGCCTCAACGACCCCAAACGGTTGCCTTTCTTTATGCTGGTAAACCTGTTGGGTGGCCCCGGCATGAATTCCCGGCTAAACATGAACCTGCGCGAACGCTATGGCCTCGTGTATTCGATCGATGCCGGGTACACGCCTTACCTCGACACCGGTTACCTCGGCATTTACTTCGGTACCGACCCCAAACAGATCGACCGCAGTTTGGCGCTTACGTACCGGGAGTTTAAAAACCTGCGCGAAAACGTGTTGACAACCACTCAGTTGCACAATACCAAAGAGCAATTGATGGGGCAACTGGCTATGGCCGAAGAAGGCAACAACAGCTTTATGCTGATGATGGCCAAGAGCCTGCTCGATATTGACCGCGTAGAACCCCTGACCGATATTTTTACTGATATTCAGGCCATCACCGCCCGTCAGCTTCAGGACGTAGCCGCAGAAATGCTCAACGAACAACACTTCAGCACCCTGTTTTTTACACCGGAAAAATGAACGAGTTTGTGGTTTGTCGTTTGATGTTTGTGGTTGCGCTGCTGAGGCATGTTACATTAGTTTAGCAACGTACCCAAGCAGCGCAACCACAAACATCAAACGACAAACCACAAACTGCTTTTATGACCCTTCGCAACGCTCAGGATACCGTCGATGACTGGATTAAAACGGTGGGGGTTCGCTATTTCGGCGAGCTCACCAACATGGCTATGCTCACCGAAGAGGTGGGCGAATTAGCCCGGATTATAGCCCGCCGGTACGGAGAACAATCGGAAAAAGAATCGGACAAAAACCGGGACCTCGGCGACGAAATGGCCGATGTGTTGTGGGTACTGATTTGCCTGGCCAACCAAACCGGTGTTGACCTAACCGAAGCCTTCGCCAAAAACCTGGACAAAAAAAATACCCGCGACGCCACCCGTCACCTCGATAACGAGAAGCTGCGGTAACATCGCGGGCATTTGATATGGTTGCACCGGGCACCGCTCAGTGCAACCATTTACCCAACTCTAAATAAAGGGAATAACGTCGATCGTTTGTGAGGCCGTTGATGGGGTCGGCTCTGCTGTTGCATCGTACAGGGCCAGTAACGGCACACGTGGGTCGTAGGCAATGGTTCGGCTGATGCTCGTACCGCGCAACACATCGAAGAAACTTTTGTGATGCGGTAACAGCACCAGCATATCAACCGTATGCGTATCCAGATAGGTATCAATGCCGCTCAGCACATCTTCGTCGTGAATGGTGTACCTATCTGTTTTGACCGTGTCGAGCGCCTGCATTACGTAGGTTACACTTGTTTCAAAGGCTTCATTGTCAGCTTTTTGGGGATTCTGAATGGTCAGTACCGTAAGCTCGGCTGATTTCCGTGCGGCCAGATCGTTCAGCAGGTTGAACGAGGCCGTATCGTTCACCGACTTGTAATCGGTGGCCAGTACCAGCTTCGCCAGCGGACGAATGGTTGCTGAGGTGGGTACGACCAGCACATTCGTTTCTGCCGACCGGATTAGCCCCGTGGCCACACTGCCAAAAAATTCGCTGAAGCCAGAACCCGTTGCACCAACCACTACCAGATCGAACGGCTCCTGCGTGAGTAATTCCTTCACGGCCGATTCGGGTTCGCCCAATATGGCCATTGTCCGGTAGGTATGGTGGGCCGGAACGGGCGGTTTGGTCATCAGGAGCTTGAACTTCGCCAGCGTCTCCTCGGCTATTTCGCGTTCTTCGGCCAGTAAAATGCCGGCACCATACCCCTGTTCGGGCAACAGTTGAAACGTATTGACAAAGCAAAAATCAGTGGCCGTGTCGGCGAAAAGGGTTTGCGTGAAGGCAACCGCATGGCGCGAAGCGGCCGAAAAGTCGGTCAATAGGAGAATTTTGTACATGGTAGAGGTCGGTTGAGAATGTGGGTAAATGATAGTCCAAAAGTTGCCTGTCAACGACGAACAGTGTATGACAACCATCAGCTTTGGCCTTGATAGAGTTCAGGCAACGGACTGTATCAGATCACCTTCTCCACGCGCAGACAGAGGCACCTTTGCTCTGTTAACTTATTCTCTCCCCAATCGCTATGCCCCGTTTCTGGCTCCTCGCGCTAACGTACCTGACCGCTTTTGCCACCCTGGCTCAATCGCCCGACGATCAGGCCCGGCTCCGAAACTACGCCGCCCTTATCGGGGTCGATAGTCTGGCTGCGCAACCAGACCAGGCCGCGCTTGTCCGGCATTTTAGCGAGATCGTGTACGGCCGAACACCCCGCCGAATGGGCTTTCAGAACGTACCTGAGCAAATAGACTCTATACGCATCAACCGACTCACGCAGCAATTCATGACCGGCGCCGATTGGTGCCCGCTCCTGGATTCACTCGAATCGCACGACCGGCGTTACCGGCAACTCAAAGACTACTGCATGCAATGCCTGGCCGATGATTACATGGCCGATTCACTCACCGTTGAGCAGGTGCAGGAAACGTTGAACACTTATCGCTGGCTGAATCGGTTTCCGGCTCAAAAAAGCGTAATCATCAACCTTCCTGCGGCTACCCTTCGGCTGGTTGATCGGCAGGGAACCACGCTGCTCAGTAGCCGGGTCATTGTGGGGAGCCCCCGCACACCAACGCCGAGTTTCACCAGTTCAATCACCAATCTGGTGCTTTACCCGTACTGGAACGTACCCAAGTCCATTGCCACCAAGGAGTTACTGCCTAAGATCAGAAAGAATCCGGTGGCCGTGCTCGACGCCATGAAACTACAGGTGATCGACAAAAAAGGGCTGGTTGTCGACCCGGCAACAGCAAACTGGGCGCTACCCGTCAACGCGTTCCCCTACCGCCTGCGCCAGTCAACGGGTTGCGATAATGCGCTGGGCCTGATGAAGTTTACCCTCACCAATCCCTACGACATTTACCTGCACGACACCAACGCCCGCCACCTTTTCAAGCAGGAAAACCGGGCCCTGAGCCACGGCTGTATCCGGGTAGAAAAGCCGACTGAATTAGCCAATCTGTTGCTGGATAAAGTTCGTTTCAGCCCGTCGTACCTGACAAGCTGCCCCATAAATGCCACGCCCAAAACGGTATCGCTACCCCACTCGGTGCCGGTCATTCTGTTGTATAATGTCCTCGACATCGACGAAGAAGGCGCCATTCGGGTTTATCGCGATGTATACGGTTGGTGGCGGCTGTCCCTATAAATAGCTTTTAGCAGTACCACCTTGATACCTTGGTTGACTTCGTTACCTTAGTCAGTCTGGCTTATCAGGCATCATGTTATCAGGCTGCTCGTGCGTTGCTCTGCCCCTCCATTCCTGGACGTGTCGGATTGGGTATTTGTAGTCCCAATTTGCACCAGGGAATGAATAGAAGACCCATTATTTTGATTGAAGACGACGAAGACGATCAGTTTTTGCTTCATCGACTTTTGAAAGAACTCGACGTTCAGAATAACATCCGTTATTTTGCCAACGGGCAACAAGCCCTGGATTACTTAACCGTCACCGATGAGCAGCCTTTCATCATCCTGTGCGACATGAACATGCCTGTGATGAGTGGCCTTGAGTTACGCCTGCGTATTGATGAGGACGACGCACTGCGAAAAAAGGCGATTCCGTTCATTTTCTTAACCACCGACGCCTCTCAGCAACTGGTGAAAGGCGCTTACGAAGCCACCATTCAGGGTTTTTTCAAGAAAGAGGGTGGCTACAGCGAAGCTAAAGAGCAGCTACGCTGGATTATAGGCTACTGGTCGCACTGCATTCATCCCAATAATCAGGGCTGGTCTTAAGGTGAACAAAGGATTAATTCATAAAAAAACCCGCAACGAATAGTACGTCACGGGTTTCCAATCACCCTGTTCTTCCTAATTTCTACATATCGACGTCGTGAATGACAACTAACTCAAACACATACACTTAATATGTTATAAAGCTACGCATGGGGCCGTAGGTAAGTCCTGTGTCAACTCAGCTCGTGTGGTGATTTCAATCAAGCTTTCAACCGGCCGGGGTCATGCTGAAGGAAAGGGCCTTTCGGTTTATTTACAGCGTCATCAAAACGCAACGCTATCCGTGAAAACCATCCTTGTTCCTACCGACCTTAGCCCTATGACCGACAATGCGTTGTCGGTAGCCGTGGGTCTGGCACGTACCTATCAGAGTGAAATCATCCTGCTTCATTCGGCCATTCATCCCATGCCGATGGTAGCTTTCGACGATGAGTTACCAAACACCACGCAGAGTACGGTAGCTATTTTCAACGACATGGAACGCGATGCCCGTGAAATCCTAGATCGGTTTGCCAACAACCCGGCCTATGCCGGCGTAACTATTCGGCCCATGTTGCTCACCAACGGAGAAGGGTTGGTTGAGGCGGTGACCGAACGCCCGGCCGATCTAATTGTGATGGCCTCTAAAGGCTCGTCGGGCCTTACCGAGTGGTTGATTGGGTCTAACGCCGAAATCATTGTGCGTCACGCGCATTGCCCGGTGCTGATCATCAAACACCCCGTCGCGAATTTCGAGCCCGAAAAAGTCATCTGCGCCATCGATGTCGATGAGCGGTTGAAAGCACCGCATGTCTACCCGTTTCAGGCAAATGGGCAGCTACCCAACCAGTTTTTGTACGTGATGACGCCCACCGACAACCGTGACCCGGATGGTGTTCGCGAATGGTTTGCCGATTTTGCCGCGCAACAGGGCATTACTAACGCCGAATTGACCATCCGTGCAGATGCCAACGTACCCGAAGGCATAGCCAACCACGCCGACAACGTGCAGGCCGATCTGGTAGTAGTGTACACCCACGGTCACACCGGCTTGTATCATCTGTTTACAGGCAGTGTAGCCGAAGACGTACTCAATCACGCCAACGTACCTGTGCTCATCATGCGCGCTTAGAACGTCAATTCACGAATGCGGTCCATATACGACCGGCTGACGCGCACTACGTCGCTGTTCTGCATGATGACGTCGTAACTGGTGATATGCTTCTGAATTTCGCGGACGAAATGAATATTGATCATCGCCGAGCGGTGTACCCGGATGAATTGCTTCGGGTTGAGCCGGGTCTCAAGCGCGCCAATGCCGTAGTTGCTCAGGTGGCTGGCTTTAGCGGTGATCAATTTAGCATAATCCCCCTCGGCGTCGATCCACTGAATGTCTAACACTGCCACGGTAACGAGCCGGTTGCCGGTTTGTACCAGAATTTTTTCCGGGTACAGCTCGCCCCGCCCCGGCGGGGTTGCCGGGTTTATGATGCTCTCGGCCAGCGGCTGCATTTTCTGAATAGCCGCACTTTCGCTGGCTAGTACGCGCTGTATGGCCTGGGCAAATCGTTCACGGGTGTAAGGTTTTAACAAGTAATCAACGGCGTGAACCTCAAAGGCTTGAAGGGCATATCGGTCGTAGGCGGTGGAGAAAATGATGCGCGGAATTTCGTCGAGGTGGCCCAGTACATCGAACCCGGTGAGGCCTGGCATCTGCACATCCAGAAAGACCAGATCGGGCCGAAATTCATTGATGAGCTTCACGGCATCGACCCCGTTGTTGGCTTCGCCCACGATGATCAGCGATGGGTATGCCTCCAGGTATTGCCTGATGAGCGTCCGTCCGGCGGCTTCGTCGTCGATGATGATAACTTTTTGCATATTCTGTAAGGCCGAAGCTCCAGCTTCGGTAGTCAGCAGAATTACTACCGAAGCTGGAGCTTCGGTCTTACTGAGTTACTCAACTTAACGGCAATTCAAAGGCAACGACCGTACCCTGCGGCTGATTGTCGGTAATGCGCAACTGACGACCCACTGATTTTTCGATGCGTAACCGGGTATTGTTCAACCCTACGCCCTCGAACAGCCGATGGCGGTGGCCATTGATTCCTTTTCCGGTATCGGTAATCTGGAAAGCGATCAGTCCGGCTTCGCGCCGAATCTGCACCGTGATGTCGCCCCCTTCGATGAGCGGTGCAATGCCGTGTTTCACCGCGTTTTCGACCAGTGGCTGTAATAGCATGGGCGGAATAACGGCATCGAGCACATCGGGGCCAATATCGTACTGCACCCGCAGCCGATCACCGAACCGGGCTTTTTCGAGGTCAAGGTATTTCTGAATAAAATCGAGTTCGTCGGCCACCGTCACGTGATCGGTGCGTGAGGCGCGGAGCTGATAGCGAAACAGATCGGCCAGTTGCGCCAGCATTTCGCGGGTGTGTTCCTGCTCGGGCGGCACCGACGCGCTGATGGTGTTGAACGTATTGTACAAAAAATGTGGATTGATCTGCGCTTTCAGGGCGGCCAGTTCGCTGTTGAGAACCAGTTCCCGAAGGTCTGCTTCGCGTTTATGCTGATCCTGCAAATCGCGGTAATAGGCGTAGGCGTGGAAAAGGCCAAACTGAACGGCGTAGAACAACCCGCCAATGTAGGTGTCCCAGATTTGGCCGTTACCCTGCAGGCGACCGATACCTACTGCATCGGATACAACATAGTAAACTAGCTGCCAGATCAGCAGAAAAGCGGGGAACAGCAGCAAATGCAGCAGCAACCGATGGTAGAGCGACCAGGTACGTAAGCGACGGAACAGCAAATACCAGATGGGGATGGTAAATAGTAGCTTCATCCCATAGTCGAGTGCAATGCGGGGAAATTCCTGAACGAAGTCAGCCAGCGGCGATTGCTTCGACCACACCCGTTGGCTGATAGTCAGAGCGATGTCGTAGAAAAAGATGGCTATTCCGTAAAAGAGCAGAACTGCGCCCGCCTGACGGTAGGTGATACCCCAAAACAACGTTCGATTCCAGAAAGCAGGCATAAAGCGGGCAGCGGGTTTATATCACCCAAATGTGGCTATAAGTTCTGGTCAGAAATCGACCTTTCCGACGAAGCGTCGAAATTGTCGGTGAATGGGTGGGCTGGGTACGTTCGTTCAGTGGATATGAATAGCAGATAGGCTGCTGATTAGCTTATACTTACGGTCATGAACGAGATTTGTTTATTTTGCGTACTGTTGAAAACGCCCACTTATGGAAGCCTATACGGTTGGATTAGTAAATCCTAAAGCCAAGCAATTACTGGAAGATTTAGCTGATTTAAACCTGATCACGTTAATGCCTGCTATGGTATCAACCGTCAAGTCGTCATTATCACCGGATGATCGGGAAATAGCCCTGACACGGGTTATGCAGGGAGGGAGCCAAACATTGGATGTGGAGGCTATGATTGCGGCGAATAAAGAAGAACGTCCAATGCCTTTACGAGGTGACGAATGAAGCTCTTCGACTCTAATCTGGTCATTTATTCTTGGCTAAACTCGTATAGCTCCCTGCGGCCTCTTCTGCTGGCGAATGACGTTTTTATTTCGGCTATCTCCAAAGTAGAAACATTAGGCTATCATAAACTGCCTTTGGTGGATAAATTATACTTCGAGGCCTTGTTTGATACAGCAAATGTATTGCTCATTACAGAGGCTATCGTTGATAAAGCAACTGAGTTGCGGCAACTTAAGAAAATGTCTGTGGGGGATTGTATAATCGCTGCTACGGCGTTACAATATGGTTTTGTGCTGTTCACTAATAATGTGAAAGACTTCATGCATATTCCTAGCCTTACGGTTGTTAACCCGTTGGAAATGAAAAGTTAATCAGGGAATAAACGGATAAACACAGGTTGTCTCCAGTTCAACAGTAACGCCGATATTTCTGACGAAGCGTCGATTTTTTCGGTGAATGGATGGGTCAGGTGCGTTCGTTTTTTTGTACGGATTCTAATCAGATCAATTGACCGAGCAGAAAGTCTGCGGGAGTTACGATTTGCACACCTTCGAAAGGATGAAGAACAAGTAGATCATCGTCGCCCTTGATCAGATAGGCGGCATTGGCATTACTTGCTGCCTCAAGGAATTTATCATCTTTAGGGTCCCGACAGACAGTAATTGTCCGAACGACATCGATCCATAGAACGGCGTTACGATAAGTCGACAGGAATTGCTGACGGCTCTCACGACTTACGTACTTGTCGAATTTGGCCCGCATAAGCACGTCGCTCAATTCTGCGTAAGTTGCCTCTGAGCCTACCAGAAACCCGCTAGATAGTGCTTTCTGCAACGCAGAAGCTGGTTTTGAGTTCGTGAATAGAAGGGCGCTAACTAACGTATTGGTATCGAAAACGAACAACGATTTGTCAGTCATCGGTCCTAAGTAGTTCATTCAGTACGTCTGGGGTCATTCCATTCTGAGCAGCTTCCTGCTGTAGCGTTGCGATGCTTTGCTGCAACGCGCTATCTAGTTGAGCCTTGCGGATCACCTTCCAGGCATTACTCACGGCGTTTGACCCGGTGAGCACAGACTCCATGGCATCGTCGCTGGTTTCTACCGGCAGCACGATTACTTCGACCGGCCTCTGTCTCAACTCGACCGGAACCTGTATGGATACATTGCCCGACGAATCAGGCGTAACAATCTGACGAATAGCGTTCATAAGCCTTACTTTACTCAAAGATACAGCGCATAAGAGCAATGTAATCAACCAGCTTACCTGAAGTCTTGGGCACGTGTCGATACAGGCTCTGCTTTTCCGACGAAGCGTCGAAATTGTCGGTGAATGGATGGGTCAGGTACGTTCGTCGGCTGGTTAGGCGGTTCGTCGGATAAGCGTGGGAGTGGTGGTGGCAGGACGGTAGGTTTGACCCATCGTTAAACCGAATGCTTCTATGAAAACTGCGCTACTGTCTGTTCTGCTTGTTCTCTCCTTTTTTACTACCTCACCCGGCCAATCAACCGCCGCTGTTCAGGGTCGCGTTCGGGATGCCAACGGTCAACCCGTTCTGTTTGCTACCGTTGCGCTACTGAACGCTCGTGACTCATCGCTGGTGAAGGCAACTGCTACCGATCAAACCGGCGGCTTCTCCATAACTACACTTCCCGCAGGTACGTATCGTGTTGGGGTATCTGCCGTTGGCTTTGATTCGCAGACGGTTGCTGCCTTCGATCTGGCTGGTAATCAGTCAATGGTGATCGAGCCGGTTGTGCTGCTCGAATCGGTGAATAAACTGGCGGAGGTAAAAGTCACGGCCCGTAAACCACTGGTCGAAGTGTTTCCCGATAAGATGGTGTTCAACGTCGGCAGCAGCCTGAATGCAGTGGGGAGCACGGCGTTTGAACTGCTTCAGAAATCGCCGGGTGTGGTGGTCGACCGGTCCGATAATATTCTGTTGCAGGGCAGTGCCGGCGTTCGGGTGTTTATCAACGGAAAACCCTCACCGCTGGGAGCCACTGAACTGGCCGCTTATCTACGCTCGTTACCCGCCACCGATATCGAAGCCATCGAAGTCATTACCCAACCTTCGGCGCGGTATGACGCGGCGGGCGGTGCGGGTATCCTGAATATTCGCCTGAAAAAAGATAGCCGGTTCGGTACCAACGCCAGCCTGACGCTGGGCCTGGCAATGGGGCGGTATTATCCGAAAGGCACCGGTTCACTGACCCTTAACCACCGGCAGGGAAAACTGAACTTGTTTGGTACATACAGCCACCGACTAGCCCGCGACTGGTCCTTTATCAACCTGTATCGCGAGCAACTCGGCACGGTGTATGACCAGCGTTCAGAAAGCCGCGCCCGGACGCTGTCGCACAACCTGCACACCGGAGCAGATCTGTTCCTGACCAAATTCAGCACCGTGGGTATCCTGCTGGATGGGAACCTGACCGATCGGCAATCAGCCACGTTGGGCCGCACGCCCATTGGTCCCGTCGGGAAACCTGCCGTGCAGTTGCTGACGGCCGATAACAGTAGCACTTGGGGCCGACAAAACCTGAATACCAACCTGAATTACCGCTTTGCCGATACCACCGGCCACGTGCTGAACATCGACGCCGACTACGGTCGCTATCAGACAAACGGTAACCAGTACCAGCCCAACCGCTACACCGATGCGGCCACGGGAATGTTACTGAGCGAGCGTAATTACCGGATGCTGACGGGTACAAACATCCGGCTGGGTACGTTCAAGGCGGATTATGAGCAGCGCTTGGCGGGCGGAAAACTGAGCGCGGGCGTCAAATTTTCAGAGGTACAGACCGACAACGACTTTCGATTCTTCAACGTGAACGACGGCGTCGACCAGCCCGATTTAGGGCGGACCAACCAGTTTGTCTACACCGAACGGATCAGCGCCGGGTACGTTAGTTTTGATCGGAAACAGGGGAAATGGCAGTATCAGGCGGGGGTGCGGCTCGAAGAAACGCGCTCGCTGGGTACGTTGCAAAGTGCCGTAACGCAGACCGATGCGCAGGTGAGCCGCCAATACCTCAACGCGTTCCCAAGCGCAGGTCTGACCTACGCTATGAACGCCAACAACTCGCTGGCCCTGACTTACAGCCGCCGCATCGACCGGCCAACCTACGCCAATTTGAATCCATTCGAGTCGAAACAGGATGAGCTGACCTACCAGAAAGGCAACGCCTTTCTGAAGCCGCAATACACCGATAATATTCAACTGGCGCATACCTACAAATACACGCTGAACGTATCGCTGGGCTACAGCCGCACCGTCGATTACTTCACCGACATTACCGACACCACCGAGGTGAACCGCAACTACATTACCACCCGCAATCTGGGCGAACGCACGGCCCTGACGCTATCGGTCAGCTACCCGTTTCAGGTCACAAAATGGTGGAACGTGTACGCCAATGTGAGTGGGTACCGGTCAACAACAAGCGCCAATCTGGGACCGGGCCGGACAATCGATCTGGTCGCCAACGTGTTGAGCGTGTACGCGCAGCAGACGTTTACGCTGCCGGGTAAGTTCACCGCCGAACTGTCGGGGTTTTATACGTCGCCGTCTATCTGGGGCGGCACTTTCATCAACCGCCGCTTCTGGGGCATCGATGCGGGCCTGCAACACAAGGTATTCGCTGACCGGGCCACGCTGAAACTCACCGTGAGCGACGTCTTCCACTCCATGCAGTGGCGGGGCATCAGTCAGTTTGGTGGGCTATACATGGATGCCAGCGGGGGCTGGGAAAGTCAGCAGGTACGGTTAAATCTGACCTGGAATCTGGGCAACCGCACCGTAAAGGCGGCTCGCAACCGGAAAACGGGGGCTGAAGATGAAGCGGGTCGGGTACGTTAGTTTAGGCACCTGCTGGCTCAGACATTTAACGCAATTGTAAACGTTGTACCCTCGCCCACTTTGGTGTCTGCTTCCAGCGTTCCGCCGTGGCCCTTTGTCACAATGTCGTAGCTCAGGCTTAGCCCCAACCCAGTGCCTTCACCGGTGGGTTTTGAGGTGAAAAAGGGCTGAAAAATCTTGTCTATAACCCCGGCTGGAATGCCCGTACCGTTGTCACGTACCTGTATCGTTACCCGATTGCCGCTCCGCCGAGTAGTGACCCAAACCGTGGGCTGGTAGTCTGCCTGCGCTTGCTTGCCACGCTGCTGTACGGCGTAAAAGGCGTTGGTGAAGAGGTTCAACAGTACCCGCCCCATATCCTGGGGTACCAGGGTGACTTCGCCCAGGCTGGCATCGAGATCAGTGGTAAGCTGGCAATTGAACGACTTGTCTTTTGCCCGCGCGCCATGATAGGCTAGCCGCAGGTACTCGTCGGTTAGGGCGTTGAGGTTGGTGGGGGCTCGTTCGCCGGTGCGGGCGCGGGAGTGTTCGAGCATGCCCCTGACAATGTTGCCCGCTCGTTGCCCGTGTTGGGCTATCTTTTGCAGGTTATTGTGCAGGTCGGCCAGCAGTTCCGTTTCCAGCAGCTCATCGCGCTGATCCGGCGTTTTCTGTCTTTCTTCCTGAATCTCCTCTACTAGTTCGGTGCTGACTTCTGAGAAGTTGTTGACGAAGTTCAGGGGATTCTGAATTTCGTGGGCGATGCCCGCCGTCAGCTCGCCCAGGCTGGCGAGTTTTTCCCGTTGAATGAGTTGAACCTGGGTCGCTTTAAGTTCGTCCAGCGCACGCTCCGCTTTTTGCCGTTGCAAACTGATTTCATCGCGCTGCTTCTGAAGTAGTCCATTCGCTTTCTGTTTTTGGCTATTGTTCCGATACAGAATAAGCGCAATGAGCAGGAGGGTCGCAATGCCCCCCGTCAGCAGGTACATGGTGATTCGGGTGCGGAACGCTTCTTCAAGCCGCTGCGCATCGTCTAGTCGCAATTTTTCGCTGAACTCGATATTCTGGAAATTCTTGACTTTTTCTTCATCGACCAGACTGTCTTTGGCTACCGAAGCCAGTTTCAGATAAACCAGTGACTGGTGGGGCGCTGAGGCTTCATACACGTCTGCCAGCATGACGCTGGCCTGCTGAATGGTCGTCAGCATACCCGACGATTGGGCTAGTTGCAGGGCTCTTCGGGCGTATACAGTGACCGAGTCGGTTTGTTGGGTGGCCCGAAACACCTCGGCCATTTCCAGGTACGTCTGACTCAGCGTACGGTCATTTTTAACGGCAATCGACGCAGGAATACTCTTTCGATAGTACATCAGCGCCAGCTCATACCGTTTCATTCGTTTATACACATTGGCCAGAATCATCAGCTCAATCTGAATGTCGGTTGCCTTCGACTGACGTGCATACTGATAGGCCGTGCGCGTGAATGTCAGGGCTGAGTCTAGCTGATTGAGCAGGGCGTACTCAGAGCCGATATTGGACAGGGCAATGCGTTGCAGGTTGCGGTTGCCCAACTGACCGGCCAACTGAGTTGTCTTCTGATAAAATTCAATGGCTTTGGGCGAATTTTTCTGTTCTGAATACAGATTGCCCATGTTGTTGTAGGTACGGGCAAGCGCGTCTGTGTCGTGGTTGGCTTCTGCCACACTCACCGAGTTAAGATGTGCTTCGAGCGATCGGTCGTAGTTGCCGGTTAGCCGAAAAATAGTGCCGATCCGATTCTGAATACGCGCTTCACCGCGTGAGTCGCCGCTTTGTCGGGCCAGTTTGATTCCCTGCTGCGCATACTGCATGGCCACCAGCGGTTTTGAGTACATCAGCGACCGGCTCAACTGGTCGAGCACCTGAACGCGTGTGGTATCGGGAAGTGGTTGTTCCAGACGGCGCTGCAGGCTATCAGACAGGCTTCGCTGAGCCAGCGTCTGGCAAAGGCATAGGCCGAGAAGGGAGACAGTAAGCAGCCATTTCATTCGGTGGCGTGGGGCAGGGGCTACGCAAATATACGGTCAGTCAATTCATTTTGTGTTGTTCATTAAACACGGTATACTTAGCCAGTTGTACTTATCATCAAAACGTCATGAGCGTTTTTACTGTAGTTGTGTTGCTGCTAAGCCACACCTTCTCGCTGGCCCAAACGAAGCCGGCGCCTAGGCCCAAACAACCATCACCCCGGTTACACGTCATTTTCGCGCTCGAACCACGAGGCGTTGAATTTGGACGAGTTAACATGGAAAACGATACGCTGATGCGGCAATTCGTTGAAACTGTACAGCGGGGGCTGGGTTACCCGATGAAGATCCGATGGATGGACCCGAAGTACTTCACGAGCAAAGCGCTGAAGGATACTATTTCGGCCCTGAAAACGACGCCCAACGATATTGTTATTCTGTATTATTCAGGCTACGGAATTCCACCGGCCCAGCCCGCCGAAAAGTTTGCCAACTGGCGATTAAACGACGTTCCTACCAGGGGGCTGCCTGTAAACGAGGTTGAGAACTGGCTGAAAGCTAAAAAAATACACCTCGGTCTACTCATTGCCGACTGTGCAACGGTGAAGATAGACAATAACGGGGCCGCCGCCCTCACCTACTCGTCCGTTGATTTAACTGCTTCTATTATGAAGAAGTTGTTCCTTCATAACAAAGGGATTGTTCGGTTGGGTAGTTCTGCCCCCTTGCTCCCGAGCTACAATAATATAACCCGGGTGGGCACTTTGTTTACCTATGGATTAAGCAACGGCTTCTCTTATCTGCTGAATAGCACTGACCCCGCTCGTTTACCCGATATATCGTTCGAAGACCTTCGGTTCTTAACGGAAGCCTCAATGGGAGAGGCAGTGGCAGGAAGTGACTATACGCAGGTTCCGGTTCTGGAGTTGAAAAACTGGGATGGTACTCCCGTTACCCCTAAACCCGCATCAGCCGGTGTGGCACCAATCAATGTCCGCTGGCAGGGACTCGTTGTCGATGACAGAGCTTATGAGCAGTTGACTCAAAAAAAGATAAGCAAATTGATGAAAAAGTTGCCGCCCAGAATAGACCTGTCACCCTATGCTCCACCGGTGATAAACCAGGGCGACAAAGGCAATTGTGTGGCCATATCGGTAGGTTACTACATGCGTTCGATCATGGAAGCTGTCAAATGGAACCTCACCAAAAAAGACGACATCCTGAAAAGGAGCCTCTCGCCTTTCTACCTCTACAGTTCTCTCAAGAAAGAGAATGACAGAAATTGCACCTTTGGAATTGATGCTGCCCAGGCCTTTCAGTTCCTTAAAGAAATAGGTTTACCGCGTTTCTCAGACTTCCCTGATCCGGATTTTTGCGACAACAACCCCAAAGCATCGATAGAGTATACGAATCGAATAAAGGATTACGTAAAACTGTTCAGTATCACCGACCCTAAAGCCAGTAAAGTACTGGCAGTGAAGCAGACACTCGCCGATATGTCGCCGGTGGTAGTAGGTATACAAACGACCAATTCGTTACAGAATTTGGCCTTTGTAAAAACTATGGGAAGTCGCCTCGAAGCCTCTGTGTGGGAGTTAAAAGCGTTCTTTACAAACTCAGTAGCCGATAAGGACCGCTCAAGATTGAATCTGGCGTATGACCCTTACCGGGCCAACGCCCTTGCGTTTGGCCATGCCATGTGCGTTGTTGGCTACGACGATACCATGCTCGGTAAAGGAGCATTTAAGCTGATTAACAGCTGGGGAAGTTCCTGGGGCAATGATGGCTACTTCTGGATGTCTTATGACGAATTTGGCAAATTCGCTAAATATGGCTACCAGGCTTACCTGGATGAATCGGGCTCGGCTATCCGGCTCGATAACGATCTCTCTATCTTAGTAGGCGCTTCGCGTAGCCGACCAGCCTTTACCCTAATGCCAAGTGATACTGGTTTGGTGACGTACGCACTCGACAAACCGATGCGGACAGGCACAAAGTTTAAGTTTGACGTTGAGGCCAGGAAAAAAACGTACCTCTATTTAATCACAGGCAGTTCGTCTGACAGCACAGTCATACTAGAATTTCCCAAACGGGGCGAGCGAACGGTTGTTGTCCCCAACAAGCGAATGTATTACCCGGGTGAGCACATGTCGCTAACACTTGGCGGAAAAGTGGGTACAGAATACTGGCTGTTTTTATTTTCTGACAGCGAAATAGGCTCTATCGATGAACTGGTCGATGATATGAATGACGAAAAAGGCCCATTCTCTGATCGGGTACAGAAAACATTCGGCCGCAGACTGATACCGAACCGGCAGATTCTGTATAAACCGAAGAAAATGGGCTTCTTTTTGTCAAAGAATAGTCAATCTCAATCTAGAGGCAAAGTTGTACCCCTACTCGTAAGAATGAACCACGTTCGCTAGTTATGACTACTTTTTCTTACGGGCGCTGAGGAAGTAAACAACCGCCACAACGACTGCAATACCTATGACGATGTAGATAGTAGTGTTGTCAGACCCCGACCCTGGTCCGGTATCATTTTTAGGTTGGGCCAGCGCCAGCGAAGCGATGAGAGAAAGGCAGGCAGTCGTACATGTCTTGCGCATAAGTGAAAAGTAGTTAGGTAGTTATCTAAACCAAAGTTACAACGGCAATAGTAAATATGTGTTGCTTATGAGTAACTACTAGTTTAAGCGTAACCCGTCGACAGAACTGATAATGTATCTGGCTATTCGGTTAGACAAGACACGCAGTGCCGACCAGTTCAGGTACGTTGTCGGTCAGGTAATGGAGTTGGGTACCGGTTTGGGCCAGTAAGTCGGCTAAATCATGCGGTGTGACCAGCCATTGCCCGTCTGAGAAAATAGCGTCGTATCGCCGGATAAGCAGGTGAATACGCAGGGCTAATTCGGGGCTGGCGAACAGAATTTCGGTTTTCAGCCCGCCTGGTTTAACCTCACCCAGTATGGCTTTCCAGTTGTTGAGGCGCGTAATAGCGGCTTGGCGGGCTTCTTTAAGAATGACCTTGTTCAGTGGCTGACCCGGTTCAATATCGTACGGATGAACCACCGTGATACAAACGGAATTGTGGGTGAATGTGGCTAACCGATTTCGGAGGGCCAACGCTGAATCAATAGAGCAGTCGGTAACGTAAAGAGCAGTTTGCATAAACCAGACAGGGTGTCGTTTCTGGTCATAAAACTAGCCGGTCACTCTGGCCGCAAGGCTGAGCCTCCTCAAGCTCATAGCTGACATTAGTCAGGGCTAAATCAGTAATACTGCGTACAATCATAGGCAAAAACCTAAATTCCTTCATTGTGTTGAAGGAATTTAGCTAAATACGTTCAATACGATGAAGGAATTTAGGTTTTTTGGCAAGTGCATGCTGGATAGTAGACGTCGGATACTGGACGTTAGACAGTGATGAATTAGACCAACAGCCAGAATCCGATATCCAACATCCAATATCCCCTTACCAGTTGGCGCGGCGGAGTTTGTCGGGCTGTACCACGCGGATACCCGTGCCGGTGGTGGCATTGCCTACTTGCTCAATGAGGCCGTCTTGCTTAAACTCGCTGAGGGTTCTGATCAGCGATTCGGTGGCGGTGCCAACTACCGAGGCCAGATCATCGCGCGAGAGTTTGATGAGGCCGTCGGGGTGTTGATCGTGGAGGCGGAGGAGGGTATCGGCCACGCGACGGCGCAGGGAGTTGTAGGCCATGCCCAGCAACTGCGTTTCCCGCTCGCTGACCCGGCCCGCCAGCAGCTGAATGAAATGGTGACTCACCTCGGGGTTTACAATCAGCAACTGCGTGAAATCATCTTTCGGAATATAAACCAACTCCGAATCTTCGAGCGTAATGGCCGAGTCGGTGTATTCGCCGTTTTCGAGCAGGGCCAGGTAGCCGAAAAATTCGCCGGGACCATACAGACCGGTGATCAGTTCCTTGCCGTCATTGTTGGTGCGAACAGTTTTAACCTTACCCGACTGCACAAAATAAAGCCGGGTTGGCTCGTCGCCTTCAGTGTAGAGATACTGCTTCTTCCGAACGGCATGCACTTTTCGATCAATAGAAAGGCTTTGTAAATCAGGCTTCTGTCGGGCATCGTTCAGGAATTGGTTTAACTGATCGGCGGCCACCGGAACCACGCCCTGATCGGTTTGGGCTTGAAGCGCCGTGGCTGCCAGGTGCTGAAACCGGTTTAGGCGACCTTCAATAGCGCTGAGCAGTTCCGACTCGTCGAAGGGCTTGGTCAGGTAGTCGTCGGCCCCGAGTTCCATGCCTTTGCGGAAGTCGTTGCGCTCGGTTTTGGCTGTCAGGAAGATGAAAGGAACACCGGCTAATTGTGGGTTTTTGTTGAAAATATGGAGTACGCCATATCCATCGAGCACTGGCATCATGATGTCACAGATCACTAGATCGGGTTTCTCGGCCAGCGCTTTTTCAACGCCAATTTTTCCGTTTTCGGCGGTGTGAACGGTGTAGCCGGTCAGTTCCAGAATCTCAGCCGTGTTTTCGCGGATAGCGTCGTTATCCTCAATCAGCAGAATTGTTTTCATAGGGAAGCGTTAAGGTAACAATTGTTCCTTTGTTCAACTCACTTTGTAGCGATACGTGTCCACCCATAAGGTCGACGTACCTACCCACAATGTGCAGGCCCAGGCCGGTGCCGGCAATATTAGCTACATTTTTAGCCCGAAAAAACCGCTCGAACAAGTGTTCCTGATCGTCGGGTGCAATGCCCATGCCCTGATCTTCCACGGCAAGTTGTAATTGTTCGTTTGCGCACAGACCCCGCACCGTCACCACTGACCCCGGCCCGGAGTACTTCACCGCATTAGAAAGCAGATTGACCAAAATTTTACGCAATAGCGAAGGGTCGAGCCAGATGTGGTCGGGGCAGGTCAGAACGGTTTGTATCGTTTGCTCTGGTTTCAGTAGCCCCTGTAAATCGCCGATGGTTTCGTCGATCAGCTTTGCCAGATCAACATCGGTAGGGTGGGGGTCAATTTTTCCTTCCTCGAGCCGACCAACCGACAAAAACTCTTCCAGAATGTCGTTGAGGTGATTGACCGACGACCGAATGCGCGACAGGTGTTTCTGCCGTTTATCCTGCTGATCGCTGTTGGGGTATTTTTCGATGAGCGTGGCAGAGGTTAGCACGGCGGTCAGTGGGGTTCTGAACTCGTGCGAGGCCATGGATACGAAACGGGACTTCAGTTCGCCCAGTTCGCGTTCGGCCGCTAAAGCCCGTGCCAGCTCGTCTTTCGATTGCTCCAGTTGGTCGAGCGTATTCATGAGGGCATGCGTACGGTCGGCTACTTTCTGTTCCAGGTCGGCATTAAGGCGTTCGATGTGATCGCGATGTGATAGCAGTTGCTGCTCGGCTTCTTTCTTGAAGGTGATATCGATGATGTAGGCCACCACATACAGTTCGCCATGAAGCCGGAAATAGCTCAGACTGACTTCGACCGGAAACACCGACCCATCCTGCCGACGCGCTTTCAGATCGCGGTTATGCCCCATAGAACGTACCTGCGGATTTTCGACAAACGATTCGCGCAGCCGGGCGTGTCCCTTTTCCACGTTCATCGGCACCAATAAATCGATTGATTTGCCGATGAGGGTATCGTCGGGATAGCCGAAGAGTTGCCGTGCCAGTTGGTTCAGTGAGATAATTTCTCCTTTGTGATTGGAGACAATGATGCCGATGGTGGCGTTGGTGAACACGGCTTCGTAGCGCTGTACACTCTCTTTCAGCTCCAGTTCGGCCCGGTGCAGCCGTTCCCGATCAAGCATCCGGACCACCACGAATAGTTGCCCTTGCTCTCTGAAGGCGTTGATTCTCAGCTTACCCCAGAATGATTCTCCATCCAGGCGCTTCAGTTCGGTTACTTCATCATGTTGTCCGTGTTCAACTACCCGGCGAATCAGATCAACGCGTTGCTCATCGGTCAGTTTCGTAGCTCTGAACGAGCGTGACCAGAGGGGATCGTTCAGAAACGTGTTTTCCGACGGGAAGCCAAGCAGTCGAATACCCGCCTGATTAACGCGCACGAATCGTTCGGTGGCCACTTCGTAGATCCCGATAAAATCGTCGCTCTGCTCAAAAAGCAGTTCGGTCAGCGTTTCGTCGTCTTTCTTGATAAACATAAGTTGATAGGAATGGTATGCGGATGATTTGGGGTACGCGGATTAAAGGGATTTAAAAAGATCAACGCGGATTTTTGGATTAAAACGGATTGACTCTGCCTCAGTAAAGATCCGCTTAAATCTAAAAATCCGCGCCAATCTGTTTAATCCCTTTAATCCGCGTACCCATTATCATCCGCGTACCCAAAAGATCAAAATCAGGTTTTGGGCTAACGAACGTCATGCTACTTGTTCAGGCAAGATGCCAATTTTACTGATGAATCACCTGTGCACAAACCGAAAGAATCTTTTTTAAGCATGAATACCATGAGTAGCACCCCGGTTATTGTGCCAGTTAGCCCAGCCGTGTTGCTGTGCTTTCTGCCGTCGGCTACTACGCAGGATGCCCTTCGGGAGCGTGCCTTTATGAGTGCCATGGCCCTGGACCTGCAGCAGCGTTTGCCTGGTTCTGTGCGGATATTAAAAGTAGATGAATCGATTCATCCAGAGGTAGTTAAGAGTTTTCATTTAACGCAATTACCCGCTTTTGTGCTGGTGCAACAAGGCATAGAGCGATGGCGGCAGGAAGGTATTCGGCGGTTCGACGAGCTGGCGTTATTACCCGGTTTGCTTAGCACCCTGCCTAAAGAGTAACCAATTGTTGGGCTATGCGCAGGTACGTTACTCCACCCTGACGGTTGACTCGCGATGTTGCCGGGCATAATCTGACGGAGACAGCCCATACAGGTTCTGGAAGGTTTTGCGGAAGTGCTTCAAATCTTCGAAACCAACCTGATGGGCAATTTCTGCGATGCGCAGATTACTGTTCGCCAGTAGTTTCGCCGCGCGTTTCATGCGTACATCCCGAATAAACTCAACCGCCGACTGCCCCGTAATGGCTTTTATTTGCCGATAGAAAGCCGATTGGCTCATGCCCATTTCGCGCACCAGTATGGGTACGGTAAAGGCAGGCTCGGTCAAATTAGCTTCAACAATCGACATGGCTTTTTCGAGCAGTTGCCGGGCTTCATCGGGAATAACCACGTCGGTTGGCTCCAGCAGAATCTGGCGCTGGTAATACTCTTTCAGCCGGTGTCTACTGTGCAGCATGGTCATTATTTTGGCGTGCAAAAGCTTCGGGTTAAATGGCTTGGCCATGTATTCATCGGCGCCGGTTTCCAGCCCTTCCAGTTCGTGCATAGCCGCCACCCGCGCCGTCAGTAACACCACCGGAATATGCATCGTTTTCGGGTGCTGCTTTATTGCTCGGCACAGGTCCAGCCCATTTCTACGCGGCATCATCACATCGCTCACTACCAGATCGGGCAACAGTTCGAGCGTTTTCTCCCAGCCTTCTATCCCGTCGGCGGCGGTAAACACCGTGCAGGTTGGTTCAAAAAGCTGTTGCAGGTAGGTGCGCAGTTCGTCGTTGTCTTCTACCAGCAGAATGCGGGCCGCGCTGACCAACGTACCTGACAAATCAGCGGCGTTGGTCGTGATTAATTCTGTGGCGGTACTTGTTGTGTCGGGCACCAGCTCTGCCAGTGGGGCCTCGTTCAGGATAGAACCCGGTAACAGGTGAGCCTGTCCGAATGGCAAACGAAGGGTAAACGTAGTACCTGCTCCAATGGCACTTTGCACCTGTACCTCACCCGAATGGGCTTCCACAAATTGCTTCACCAGGGATAGCCCAATGCCGGTGCCCATCATGCGCATGGTTTCGGTATGCGACGCCTGGTAATACGGATCGAAAATTCGGTCTACTTCGTCGGCTTTCATGCCTACGCCCCAATCGCGTACCGTGACCTGAAAATAATGGTTGGTCAGCTTATTATCCTGAAAAGTGGCGGCGCAATCCGGCGAGCCAACTACCGATACCAGCACCCTTATTTTCTGGCCCTGCTGCGTGTACTTTACTGCGTTGGAGAGCAGATTGGTCAGAATGATTTCCAGTTTACTGCGGTCGGCATACAGCATCACCGGGCCAGTGGGTGCTTCTATGGCATAGTCGAGCTGTAGTTCTTCGGCCTTCAGCTTGAAAATCAGGAAGATTTCCGTCACAAACGCCAGGGCATTGATCCGGCTCGCCCGCAGCGATACGTGCCCCGATTCGACTTTCCGAAAATCCATTAGCTGATTTACCAGCATCAGCAATTTCCGCGTTTGCTGATGAACCAGCACCACCTTGTCTCTGACGTTATGCAGGGGAACGTTACCGGCCGACACCAACTCTTCCGTTGGCCCCAGAATGAGCGTGAGCGGGGTACGTAACTCATGCGACACATTGGTGAAAAAGCGCAGTTTACTGTCGGTCACTTCTTTTTCTTTTTCAACTCTAAACTGCTCCAGAGCCAGATCATTTTTCAGGGCCTGCTGAGCCAGCTCCACACGGCGGTACAGCACTAGGGCGGCCCCGATCAGCACGGCATAAATCAGGTAGGCCCACCAGCTGCGCCACCAGGGCGGTAGAACGGTGATCCGAAGCGTGGCGGGTTGGGTAGACCACAGCCCTTCGCCGTTGCTGGCTTTGACAAGCAGCGTATAGTCGCCGGCGGGTAGGTTGGCGAAACTGGCCGTACGCTGACCGGGCGTTGGTGCTACCCACTTGTCGTTGTAGCCCTTCAGTTGGTAGGCGTAGGTATGCTTATTCGGGTTGGCAAAATTAAGGCCCACAAATTCCACCGAAAAATCATTTTCGTCGGCTTCGATCGTCAGTCGGTCTAGTTTATTGAGGGGCTTTTCCAGTACAATCCGATTATTCACCGGTTCGCCAACCGGTACCGGCTTATTGTAGAGGCGGAGGGTTGTGAGGCGCACAACGGGCGGATACGGATTGGGCCTAATCTGGCTGGGCTTAAAATAAGTTAGCCCTCTGATGCCGCCGAAGTAAAGCGTGCCGTCGGTTGCCCGGTAGGCTGCACCCACTTTATAGGAGTTGCTTTGCAGGCCGTCGGCCAGGTCATAGCGCAGCCATTGCCCGGTTGTCGGGTTGAAGCGCACGAGGCCTTCGCCGCCCAGCCAGAGCTGACCTTGCTCATCTTCCAGAATACTCTCTACGTTTGGCTCGGCAACCAGGTGCCCAAACCGCCTGATTACGTCGCGCCCCTGTTTGTCGGTTGTCAGTTGGTGAAGCCCACCGCCGAGGGTACCAATCCATAACGTACCCCGCCGATCTTTCAGTAGAGGCCAGGCATAGTTGACGCTCAGGCTGTTGGTGTCGTTGGGGTTGTAGCTGTATTGTTTTAATACCAGCAGCGAATCGGGGGTGACGCGCAGTTTTAGTACGCCCATGCCTTTGGTACTGGCCCAAAGTATGTCGCTGGCTTTGTCGTATAGCAGAAAAGTAAACTGCTTGGTTAACAGGCCGCTATTGCCGGTTGAGAAACGTTTTAAAAGCTTACCCTGCCGATCGAACCGGAGGAGCCCTATCTCGAAACTGGCCGCCCAGATGGTACCGAACCGATCTTCGACGATGCTTTCTATGCTGGTCGAAAATAACGTCGGTTGGCCGGGTAATTCCGTAAATGAAGTGAGTTTATCGCCCTGTAATCGAATAATGCCCTGATACCGGGTGCCCACCCATAACGTACCGTCGGATGCCTGGCAGAACGAGGCTATGTCGATGCCGGTAGCGTCGCCCGGTAATTGCCGACTGACGTAGTTTCGGTAGGTTCGGGTAGCCAGGTCATAGCGCGAAAAGCCATTTCGGGTACCGATCCAGAGCCAGTTTCGGGTTTCGTCTTTATAAATGGCGTTGATATAGTTGTTGGGCAGGGTAGGGCGTTGCGCGAATTGCCGTTGCAGGTTATCGAACGGTTTGTGGCGCAGGTCTACTTTATTGAGCCCTCCCGCTGATGCTGCCAGCCAGAGAATCTGAGTGCGGTCTTCAAAAATCTGGTGAATTCGCCCCGAATTGATGCTGTACGGGTCGTCATCCAGCGGCAGGAACGTATCTGGCTGATCGGTGCTAACCGGCAGACGATTCGTGCCATCGGTACTTATCTGTTTAGGCCAGACGTGCAATCCGAAGTTGGTGCCTACCCATAGTTTACCGAACGAATCGAGATAAATGCACTCAATAGCCTGAATCTGCTGGGGCAGCCGAGTGGCCTCCAACTCGCGGCGTAGCCGATGGTTTTTCTCGCTGACCCAGAATATATATTCGTTTGTGCCGATCCATAAGTCGCCCCGGTAGTCGATATGAAGGGTGCGGATAATTCGGTCTGATAATGAGGCGTGTTGAAAAACAGGGGGTTGGGTTGAATTTTTTGGCGACTTAGCGTACCACAGTCCGATCTGTGACGTGCCGATCCAGACGGTTCCGTCGCGGCTTGTTACCAACTTGGTTACGCGGTAATCTGCCCGGCCCCCCAGGGAGATTTGCTGTATGTCAACGACCTGATTCGTTGCGTTTAGTGTAAGCACGAAAAGACCCAGTTTACTGGTTCCTGCCCAGACACGGCCCTGGCTGTCAGACGTGATGGTGTTTACGGCAGCCAGATTCAACTGATTTTTGAGCCCTTCCGGTACCGATTTGGTCGTGAGTTGGCTGACGTTTATGAATCGATCATGATTGGCATCGAACAGACTAAGACCACTGCTTTCTGAACCAACCCACAACCGGCCCTGCGAGTCGGCGTGTAGAGCTGGTATGCGGTTACCCGACAAGCCGTTGCGGGTATTGACGGGTAGCGTATATTTCTTTAGGGCGTGACCATCGTATCGATTAATGCCGTTATTTGTGCCCACCCAGATGAACCCGTCCTGATCCTGAACAACGCACATGGCATCGCTGTGCGACAGCCCCTCGTTGACGGTGATGTGCTCGAAGCGAAAACGATCAGGACCACGCTGCGCCAGCCCGTCGCCGATGGTTGTTAAACCCACCACGAGAAGCCAAAGCCAGTACGTGAAAAGACGATTCATAACGAGAGGACCCTACAGCAAAAGAAGGGACTAATTTACCCCCGCCTTTTGACTAAAATACACCCTTTTGGGGACTTTTATCGGCCTATTTTTGCATTATTCATACTAACTGTTGACCGATAGTCTTGTTCGGATTCAAAAGCTAGTCGTTCTGACCTATTTCGTCTTCGCATTTATTTCTTCTGCTGTTCATGTTTTTCCCCCTCATTAAGTACGGTGCAGCCCTGGGGGTTGCCCTTGGCCTGGCTACATTGCCCCAGCGAGGTACGTTGCCCGCCGCCGTTCCCGCTCGATCGACCACCATTCGGGCCGATACCATGAACCGGCCTGAAGAAAACCGCTTCACCAAAACAATACTTTCCAACGACCTCAACGAGCCGATGGAACTGGCTGTGGCCCCCGATGGACGCGTATTTTTTGTGGAACGGGCGGGCAAATTCTACGGCTACGACCCTACCCAAAAGAAGACCCGCCTACTCTATGATTTCCCGGCCAAAGCCGTTGATAAGTACCTGAACGGCCTGTTGGGTATGACTATCGACCCCAACTTTGCCAAAAATCACTTCCTCTACTTCTTCTACACGGTTCAGGATCAGCAACAGCAGACCAAACAGCGTATTGCCCGGTTTACCATCAACGACGACAGTAGTCTGGATGTAGCTTCCGAAAAAGTGATTATCGAATTTCCGATCGATCTGGAAGTAAGCGCCCACACGGGTGGATCGATGTGCTGGGATGCCAACGGAAACCTGTTCATTTCGACTGGCGACAACACCGTGCCTTTCGAGTCGGGAGGTCACGCGCCCATTGATGCGCGGGCAGGTCGGCCTACGTTCGATGCCCAGCGGTCGGCGGGAAATACGAACGATTTGCGGGGTAAAATCCTGCGTATTCACCTCGAGCCCGACGGTCCCGCAGGTACGTTGCCCTACACCATTCCGGCGGGTAACCTGTTTCCGGTGGGTATGCCCAACACCCGCCCCGAAATTTATGTGATGGGTTGCCGCAACCCCTACCGGATTTCGGTCGATCCAGCCACGTCGATTTTATATTGGGGTGAGATTGGCCCCGACGCAGGCACCGATGGCAAGCAGGGACCACGCGGTTACGACGAATTCAACCAGGCTAAGAAAGCAGGTAACTACGGCTGGCCTTACTTCGTGGGCGACAGCAAACCTTATTTTCAGTATGATTTTGCGAGCAAAGAAGTTGGTCCGCTCTTCGACCCCAATGCCCCCGTCAATAACTCGCCCAACAACACCGGCCTGAAGGTGCTGCCGCCTACGCAGAAAGCAATGGTGTGGTATCCGTACAACAAATCCGATGAGTTTGCGCAGTTGGGCGTGGGTGGCCGTTGCGCCATGGGTGGCCCGGTTTATCATTACGACGCCGCGCTGAAATCGAGCACCAAAATTCCTGCTTACTACGATAAAGCCCTGTTCGTGTATGACTGGATGCGCAACTGGGTGTATGCCGTACAACTGGACAATAACCAGAATTACCAGTCGATGGACGCGTTTATGCCTACATCCGGTGATTTCCGCCGCCCGGTCGATCTGGAGATTGGTCCTGACGGAAGCATGTACATGCTGGAATATGGCTCGGTATACGGTATTGACAATGAAGATGCCCGGTTGGTACGAATTGATTTCAACGGCGGAAACCGCGCACCGGTAGCCCAGGCAATTGCCACCGATACCATTGGTCTGGCTCCGCTGACGGTTGCCTTCAAAGGCGATAAAAGCCGCGATTTCGACACCGGCGATCAGGTACGTTACGCCTGGCGTTTCGAGGGTAATGCGGTAGCGTCGACCGAAGCCAACCCAACGTATACGTTCCGAAAAAACGGCATCTACAAAGCCATTCTGACCGTGACCGATCAGTCGGGTAAAGCGAGTGCCGACACCGTGACGGTACGGGTAGGCAACACCCGCCCGCAGGTGGCCATTGCGGTACCGCAGAACCGAACGTTCTTCCCGCCCACGGCCGTACCGCTGGCCTATGCCGTGACCATTCGCGACAAAGAAGACAAGGTGATCGATAAGAAAAACGTGAAGGTGGTGCTGAATTACATTCCCAAAGTGAGCAACGAGCCGCTCATGGGCCATCAGCAACTGACCTCGACTTTCAGCCTGGGTAAATCGCTGATTGCCGGTTCTGACTGTAAAGCCTGTCATCAGCTAAACGCCAAATCAGTGGGGCCGTCGTTTACAGAAGTCTCGAAACGGTACCGCGATGACAAATCGGCAATTGCCAAACTGGCCAACAAAGTCATCATCGGCGGCGGCGGTGTCTGGGGCGAACACGCCATGAGTGCGCACCCGCAACTGTCGCGCGAAGAAGCGTCGGAAATGATCAGGTACGTATTGTCGGTGGGGAACGAGCCTACGGAGAACAAACTGCCACAGCAAGGCAAACTGACCCTGAACGAGCACGTAGGAAAAGAGCAGCAGGGCCGGTACGTGCTCACAGCCTCGTATACCGATAAAGGCCCCGTTACTGCAACCGTTGCCAACCGAAAATCTCCGCTAGCCCTGACCAAAACCGATGTGCTGGTGTTGCGCCCGAACAAAGTGTTGGGTAGCGAAGCCGATGAGCTGAACAACATCAGTCGGCAGGGTAAACGCCTGGGCAGCATTCATCATCAATCGTATTTCGTGTTGAAGAACATTGATCTGGCGGGTATTGGGCAACTGACGTACCGTTATTCATCGAAAGACCGGGCGGCTACGGTTGAGGTGCATACCGATTCGCCAACGGGACCAATAATCAGTACCTTAGCCTACGAACCAACCGGCGGCTGGAACACGTACAAAGAGCTGACAGCTCCAGTTTCGGGTGTAGGTGGTCAGCACGATCTGTATTTCGTGTTTGTGAAGCCCACCACGCCCAACCGCGACCTGTTTAGTCTGGAATGGCTACTGTTCAACCCAACGGTAACCGCCGTACAATCAGTTAAAACTGGTACGTCAGGGAGATAGGGTTTGAGGTTTGTAGTCTGTGGTTTGTAGTTGCGCTGCCAAGTCACGGTCACGTTAAGAAGCAGCGCAACCACAAACCACAGACTACAAACCTCAAACCTTTCACTCCCCCTTCTCTATGCGCCAATCAATCATCACCATCGGCCTTCTCTTCATCACCAACTTATGTGTGGCTCAGAAGGTCAGAGACAAAGACTGGGTTCAGCTTTTCAACGGTAAAGACCTGAGCAACTGGAACCTGAAAATCACTGGCCACCCGCTCAACGACAACTACGGAAATACCTTCCGCGTGGCCAACGGCAACATGGTGGTGAACTACGACCAATACAAGGCTTTCGACGAGCAGTACGGGCATATTTTCACGAAACAGAAATACTCGGCCTATCTGCTGGTAGTCGAATACCGGTTTGTGGGCAATCAGGTGAAAGGCGGACCGGGCTGGGCCACGCGTAACAGCGGGGCGATGCTGCACGCACAGGCACCCGAAACGATGGGCCTCCAGCAGGACTTCCCTATTTCGCTGGAAACGCAGTTTTTGGGCGGTGACGGACAGCGCGAACGCCACACGGCCAACTTGTGTACCCCCGGCACCAACGTGGTGCTCGACGGGAAGTTGTTCACGCCCCACTGCATCGACTCGAAATCGAAGACCTACGCAGGTGAGCAGTGGGTACGTGCCGAAATGCTGGTACTCGGCGATTCGCTGGTGCAGCACATCATGGAAGGCGACACGGTGTTGAGCTACACTAAACCGCAGATTGGCGGTGGAAACGTCAGCCATGCCGACCCCGCTGTCAAGGTCGATGGCAAGCCTCTTCGGGAAGGGTATATCGCCCTGCAAAGCGAAAGCCACCCCGTTGAATTTCGCAAAGTAGCGCTGTTCAACCTGGCTCCATACATGAATAAGCCCAAGCAGCTCGCCTCAGTACTGAACCAGTTAAAAACCCGGAAGTAAGGCGAATTGTGCGCTGATTACGTCTGAGGCGCAAAGGCTTCCTCTATCTCTACAGCACGTACCAACTGCTTGTTATCCAGCAGGTACGTTCGGTCGGCTAATTCCGAATGTTGTGCTTTGTGGGTGATGAGCAGAATGCCGACTTGAGGCTGTAATTGGGTAAGAAGATTCAGTACGAAACGTTCGGTGTGGCGGTCCATAGCGGCAGTTGGTTCGTCGAGCAAAAGCAGTTGTGGCCGTTGGTACAGAGCGCGCGCCAGCGCAACCAGTTGCCGCTGCCCGCCCGACAGGTTCACGCCGTCTTCGCCCAGAATAGTCAGGTAACCCTGCGGAAACTGCTCGAAATAGGTGGAGAATCCGTAGTCGCGGCAAAACTGAACAATGGCTTCGGCTTCTTTGGCGGTGTGGCTCAGGCAGATATTATCGAGCAACGTACCTGAAAACAGCTTGATCTGTTGCGGCACCACGCCCAGAGCCGTTCGCCAGGTAGGTACGTCGATCTGGTGCCAGTCGTGTCCGTTTATCAGCAGTTGGCCGTTTTCGGGGGTGTAGAATCGTTGAAGCACCTGAAGCAGCGTGCTTTTGCCGCTACCACTTTCGCCAAGCAACGTCACACATTCGCCCCGCCGGATATTCAGCGAAATGGTATCGAGCAGTAACGCCCGGCCTGGAAACCGGAAATCCAGCCCCTGAATGGCTAATGACTCGAACGCAAACGCCGGGTCAGGTACGTGTTCGGTGGGTTCGGGCTGTAGGTTGGCGTATTCATACATGCGGTCGAAGGCGACGTGGGCTTCCTGCAACTGAATGTTGGTCAACGACAGGCTGACCACCGCCGGAATAATGGTGCCGACCAGCGTAAGCACCGCCATCATTTCGCCCAGTTGCATGGTTTTCTGCACCACCAGCCACGAAATAGCGCCCAGAATCGCCGTGATCAGCAGGGCGGCAATGACTTCGGCGGTCAGGTTGAAACGTAGCCCCAACGTACCCAACGCATAGGCCTGATCCTGATAGCGGCCGTATACGGTTTTGGTAATGGCCGAAAAAAACGATTCCCGGTTGGCCGTTTTAATCACGTCGATGCCCTGAATGGTATCCACGTAATTACTTTCGGTGCGGGCCGATGCCGCCATCACCTCGCGCTGCCCGTTGATGATGCGCCGATGATACCGCCACACCAACGCGGCAAAGAGGGGAATGCTCAGCAACGTCAGCAGGCCCACCGGCACGGCGTAGGTGAAAATGTACCCCGCCGAAATAAGCACCACCAATGCATTGATGATCACCGCGCCCGTAAGGTGGCTGATCGTGCGCTGAATACGGCCGGTGTCATTCAGCCGGGCAATGAGTTCGCCGGTTTTGCGACTGTCGAAAAACGATTTGGGCAACCGGAGCAGCGACCCGTAAAACTGATTGACAATGCGGTTGTTGAAATCGCGGCTTTGGCGATTGAGCAGCAGACCGCGCAGGAAACCTACCCCGGCCCCCGCCACTAGCAAAAAGGCCAGTAGCCCAACGCCCAACATCAGCCGTTTGGTGTCGTGTTTGGGCAGAATTTCATCGACCAGTTTCTGCGAAAAAATGGCGGTCGACAGCCCCAGCAACGCCGTAACGATGCCCAGGCCCGTAGCGATGGCCAGTAGGGGAATATCGGCCCGGACCAGCTCGAAGAGCCAGGTACGTTGTTGTTTCCGTTCGTCGGCCTGCTTCACCAGTCGCTCCGTTGGCGCCGGGTGCAGCAGCACCAGCGAGGTCCAGATCGCGGCTAGTTCATCGGTGGTTTGGTAGTGTACGCCCCGCGCCGGATCGCCAATCAGAAATTGCTGACGGGCAGCGTCCCAGCCATAGCAGACCACGTAATGCTGCAACACATTGTCGATCAGTACATGGAGCACGACTGGTACAGACACGTCGGTTTTCAGGTTTTCGATGCTATCAGCCTGCATCCCATCGGCGTCGAACCCGATTTGCCGCGCCGCCTGACACAGGCCCAGCAACGTAGTACCCTGCGAATCGGTGCCGCTCAGTTCGCGCAACCGTTCCAGCCGACTGTGCCCGCCATAATAAGCTAGGAGCGATGCCAGACAGGCCACGCCACAATCAGACTGCCCCTGCTGCCGGATCAATGTTTTCTCCAGCAAACCGACGTCAAGACCGGGCAAGGCCGCTTGGCGCGAACGAAAGGGATTTTTCATAGTCAAAGCAGTGACCGCGTAAGCCAGTTGATGAACAGCAACAACAAATCGACAAGCACAGGAATGATCTGTTCCATAAGGGATGGGGGCGAGTTTGAAGGAGGCTGGTCAAGATTTGCAATCTTGACCCTATTAACAGCGCGTTTGTAACGCGCATGATGCGTTAGCCAGTTGTTTCTGTTGGTTTGGTTGCGCGTTACAAACGCGCTGTTAATAGGGTCAAGATTGCAAATCTTGACCAGCTTTGCTCCTTACAAATGCCGGGCAATAGCGGCGATGCTGGTTTCACCCTTGAACCGGTGCGACAGCGTACCGTCGGCGTGGTAAATCAGCACATCGGGCACAGTGGCGAAACCGAAGGTGTCGTGGGCTACCTGCCGGTCTATGTGCGCTACGCGAAGGCCGGGTACGCTGGCAAGCTGATACGTTTGGGTAAACGTTTTCAGCGCCGGAACCGGTGCCGACGATAACATCACTACGGTTGCATTGGCCAACGCCGCGCCCTCTTTACGAAGCGCACGCGCCTCGCGCTGACAGTGATCACAATCGGGATCGAAATAGATCAGCACCGTTGGTTTCCCTGCCGAGGTAAGTGTAAACGGCTCGCCGCTGATAGGCTGCACCGTGCAGGCGGGCAATGTTTGGGTACGTTGGGCTACGGCTTTTTTGCGGCTGAGTTGAGTAGTGAACCCCCACACCAGATAGGCCAACGTACCCAGCAACGCCGTGGCTACGCCCCATTTTAGGTACGTTCTCATGACAGACTCACAGTTAGAAACATAACGAACACGATCCACAACGCCAGCCCCGACCCGTAGGAGGCCATAACGAGCCCAAATCCCCGTTCCAGCGAGGCGTTCATGACCCGCGCCACCCCGTAGGCAAGCGCAAACCAGTAGGCCACTTCAAACAGGTTCAGCACCTGCAACGGGTAGAGTAAATACGGCTCCACCGTAACCGGCTCAAACAGATTAAGCAAACTGAGCGGGTAGAACAGCTGGAGATCATTAAGAGTATAATCGGTCTGTATAAAGAGAAACCAGAGTATTTTTACCAAAATTGGTATAAGTAGGACAAATTCTGCTTGGATAGATACCTTGACAAATGGCCTGTAGAGCCACTTGTTAGTGACAAAGTAATATCCCAAGCTAGATACGCTTGATATAAGTGTAAATTTGATTACATAGTAAATAGGGATTATTATGTAAGATAACCATGACCACTTACTGCTTTCGTCTATAAATTTCCTTATCTGATCATACGTCATTTTATCTACAAGTGCATTAAAATAAAGTTCATCATTTATTAATAAATATTGACTTGACAAGTTCAGAATAAATGCTGACAGAAAAAATGATAGCAGTAAATTTTTGAGATTCATTGAAATTGAATTTTTTATCTAAAAATAGTGTCAAACTTATCTTTAAAGAACAAGACATAAATGATGCTTATGAAAGCAAGGAATTCTATTAGGATTACGAATATCTTCCAAACTATTTTCCTGTTCATGATATTTTATCAAGCTTTAGATTTATTGGTTGGTAAACTAGAATTTACCAACCAATAAATCTGGTTCACATTGAGATGATAGATTACCTAGCTGAAGCATCCGTAAATCGTTGCGGCTACTCCAGCCCCCATTGCCCCAGCCCAAATTCCTCCCATGAGTCCAATTGTAGCTAACCCACCTAGAATCATGCATTCGCGATTTTTACCGCCATTAATTGATGAAAGCTGATTTTGCTCAAGTTTTTTCATTTTCTTATTTTTTAACTGTACCAACATTTAGTAGCAAACACTACTGAGTCCTTCAAATAACCAATAGTTAATGGTGAAAGTGATCCTAATACAGCGGGAACTGCGAAAAAGCATGAAAGCCCTCCTGAAGTATTAATCATCTTTTCATTTCCTAATTTTTTCATAAAAATAGTAAATAAATAAACCTACTCTCTTTTCAGGCTTTTCGGTGTCCGCCTTTGTTCGTTTGAACATGACAAAGGTGGGGCGTGAATTGGCTGTACACATGAGGAAGTTTACCCATATTCTTCCTCATTTTTAGCTGGGTGAGTTTACCTATGACTTACCTATATCTTACCTAGGCGAGCAATGAAAGTAGCTGCTCGCGGTGGTTCATCACATAGCGGGTCAGATAGCTATAGCTGTTCGGAATTTTGGGCTACGTTTGTTTTATTTAATACTAAATTTTGTTGTATTCAAACTGTTTGTTTAGCGTGACAAACAAGTGAGATGGGTAACAACGTTTAATTGTTAAGGCTAAAGCATCATGAAAGAATTTCTCGTTACAACCTTTAAAATACCAATCTCCTAAAATACCGTATCTTTTCTTCTTTGTTATACTAATACTATTTCCTGATCTAGTTGATAAACTAAATTCGTAATTACCAAAGAAAATTAGCAGTTTATTGTTATTTTTCTTCTTGAATTTTACGTTTGGCTCTACAAGTAATAGTCCGTTAATAAGTTTGTCAAACATAGCAGTTGGTATGAGTTATGAATCGTTGACTACTTTCACTCTGAAAATAGTCAACGATGAGTTTTTGTATTCAATAATATCCCAAGCAATCTCGGCCACCTAATGCCGTGAGGGCACTTGCAACAGCCCCTATCCCTCCTGCTAGCATACCACCCAGCATCGCAGATAGTATCATGGAACGGCCGCATGCGTGTCCGTCCTTTATACCACTACCATCGATGGTTATCATTTCATGCTCGTGTAATTTTTTCATGGCAAAGAAAAATTTGATCAATTTTACCTACTCTTTGTCAGGCTTTTCGGTATCCGCCTTCGTTCGTTTGAACATGACAAAGGTGGCGGATGAATTGGCTGTACACATGAGGAAGTTTGCCCAAATCTTCCTCATGTGTATCTGGGTGAGTTTACCTATGACTTACCTATATCTTACCTAGGCGAGCAACGAAAGTAGCTGCTCGCGGTGGTTGATAATGTAACGGTTCAGGCTACCGGGGCCGCCACTCACCTGTAGTTTTTGGGCCATGTTATAGCGGTGATTATTAACCGTCTTTTCGCTGATAAATAATGCCTCCGCAATTTGTGGGCCTGTTTTATGTTCGCAAATACCCCGAAGAACCCGCCGTTCGGCCGCTGTTAATTCGGCAAAGCCCGGCAACGTACCTGCGGTTTTGTCGCTGCCGGTAGGCTGAAGTAGTGATGATTTGTAGAACCGGTCGTTGCTTAGCGTTTGTAGGCAGGCTGTCAGCTCAGGTAGGGTGCAGACTACGTCAAAATCCAGTTCGTCCATCAAGGCCCATAAGCAGGTTGGTGTCAGCGTATCGTCCGTCAGGCAAATTACGATCTGTGTCTGCGGGGTTGCTGTTCGTATTTGGGCAAACAGAGCCGCGTCGTTGAGGTAATTGTGTGTAACGAGCGCGAAGCGGGATTGTGTTGTTATCAGGTCGTCAACGAAGGGGCGCGTTTCTGTTTGCGACTTTCGACAGTGGAGCCCGGCTTCGTCCGAAGCAGCCATAATGAGCAGGGCGGTAGATTGGCGCGGACATAAAGCAGCAAGCGACATAGCGGATATAGTTCGGTGGGGCAGTTTGCTAACTCTGTAGTTAGTAGTGGCAAGTAACTGTATTTTTGATTTAGACGTTTACGATGTTTTGTATTTATTTTATGGGGGGGATAAATTACTGGTAATTAGTGAGTTGTGATATGTTTGGTGGGTCATTTGTGTTGTGATTCCATTGGCAGCTTCCGTTGGCTGAAGCCAACGGAGGCGCTATTTTAGAATCGGCTCGAGGGCTTCGCGGTTGGCGTGGAGCCAATCGTGGATGTCGGAGACGATTTCGCGCATGCCTTTTTCAGGTTTCCAGCCCGTGAGGGCCGTT
>NZ_JBGGWF010000014.1:0-148662 GCF_041321135.1 Fibrella aquatica
CTGCGGCTCCAGCTTCGGTAGTAAAAAACTTGCGGTTTACTAGCTCTATTTAACTACCGAAGCTGGAGCCGCAGCGGCGGACCGTTTCGGTGCTACAGGGCTAAGCCAATAATAGTTGAGTCAGCACAAAGTCGGCTACAATAATCGAGATACAGCTGGCTGTTACGGCGTTGGTTGACGCGTTACCGACTTCCAGCGCGCCACCGGTCACATTGAAACCCTGATACGCAGAGATCGTCGCGATCAGAAAGGCGAATACCTCCGTTTTAATAAGGGCAAACTTGATACCGAACGGGTTATAATCGAAACGAAGACCCGAGACGAAATCTTCGTGCGAAATAACGCCAACCAGTACCCCAGCCAGGTAACCACCCAGAATACCCAGAAAAGCCGCCATCATGGTCAGCAATGGGAACATCAGCATCGCGCCGAGCACTTTGGGAAGCACCAGATACGAACTTGAGTTAATACCCATCACCTCCAGCGCATCGATCTGCTCGGTTACGCGCATAGTACCCAGTTGACCGGCAATGCTGGAACCAACCTTGCCCGCCAGCACAATACTGCTAATGGTTGGCGCGAACTCCAGAATGGTGCTATCCCGCACGATGAACGCGATGATATTACGTGGAACAAACGGATTGTCAAGGTTATACGCCGTTTGCACGCAGGTAACGGCCCCGATAAACGAGGAGACAATGGCGACAATAAAGACAGAGTTAACGCCGATACTGACACACTCGTCGAGAATCAGGCGCAGGTAAACCGATGTACGTTCGCGATCGCGAAACAACGTACCCAGAAATATAAAATACCGACCGAGGGTAACCATATGAAGAGGAAAGAGAGGCCGTAACAACCGGTTGAGTGCGGCCACTAAGGCAATGAACGGCCACGGCGGGCGAATGGTTTCGGCCCCCTGTTTCCGTTTAATAGTCGAATGGGCGAACTTTGTGGCATGAAAAAACTCATAGTGGTAACCGGTGGCTCAAAAGGCATTGGCCGGGCTATTGTCGATACATTCGTAGCGCGCGGTTTCGACGCCGTTCTCTGCGCCCGCAACGTCGATGGCATTGAAGGACCGGGCTTGATCCCCTTCGCCGCTGACCTCAGCACCCGCGGCGGTGTTGAGGCCCTGACAACGTACCTGAAAAGTCTGAACCGCCCCGTTGATGTGCTCGTGAATAACGCAGGTACGTTCCAGCCGGGGCAGATTCAGAACGAAGCTGAGGGTACGTTTGAGACCCTGATGAACACCAACGTGGCTAGTGCTTATCACCTGACCCGTGGCCTCGTTGGCGATATGATTGCCCGGCGTGACGGTCATATTATCATGATGTGCTCAACGGCCAGTATCATGGCCTACACCAACGGTGGCTCGTATTGCATCTCTAAGTTCGCTCTGTTGGGCATGAGCAAAGTGCTGCGCGAAGAACTAAAACCGAGTGGTGTTCGTGTTACAGCCGTACTGCCCGGCGCTACGCTAACAGCCAGTTGGGAGGGCACCGACCTGCCCACCGACCGGTTTATGCAGGCTACCGATATAGCCGAAACTATCTGGGCAGCCTGTACATTACCCAAAACCGCCGTCCTCGAAGAAATCCTGATGCGTCCTCAGTTGGGGGATATCTAAATCAATTAAGAATGAGGAATGAAGAATGGCTTTGCTGGAAGACCGACGTATTGATTAGCAGAGCCCATTCTTAATTCTTGACTCTTAATTCTTAATTCCAAAGATGAATACATACTTCCGCCTCTTATCGTATGGCAGGCCGCTGGGGCGGTTTTTGGCGCCGTTCATGCTGACGTCAATTTTGGCGGCTCTCTTTGCGACGCTGAACTTTACCCTGCTGATTCCGCTGCTGAATGTACTGTTCAAGCAGTCGTCGCCTGAGCAACTACAGGCGGTGTTGAATCAGCCAGCGCCAACGCTTTCGTTAGACACGTCGCCGATTGATATTTTTAATTACTACTTCGCGCAGCAGTTTCAACTGTATGGACAGTTGGGGGCACTGAAGCTTGTCTGCGGTACCGTAGTTGCTTCGGTCATGCTTAGCAACGTATTCAAATACCTGTCTGTCAGGCAGCTTGAATCGTTTAAGGCGCGTATGGTAGCCACCTTGCGGGAAACAGTTTTTGCCCGGGCCATTCAACTGCACCTCGGCTATTTCTCTGATCAGCGCAAAGGCAATCTGATTGCTCACATCACCACCGATGTGCAGGAAGTAGAGAACTCGATTGCCAATACGTTGTCGGCCGCATCAAAAGAGCTGTTCACGCTGATCTTCTTCCTGATTACCCTCTTCTCCATTTCGGCTAAACTTACGTTTGTTGCCTTTCTGGTCATTCCCATTTCGGGTGGTATCATTGCCACGCTCGTTCGGCGAATGAAGCGCGACGCTACCCAGGGTCAACAACGACTGAGTAGTCTGCTGAGCGTACTCGACGAAACCTTTGGCGGCATGCGCGTGGTGAAAGGATTTAACGCCGAGCCGTTTACGCTGGGTAAGTTTCAGACCGAAAACAATGGCTATCGCGATGCTATCCGGTCACTAGCCAACCGCCGCGAACTGGCGTCTCCATTTTCTGAATTTATGGGCGTGACCGTACTTTCCGGCATTTTGCTCTACGGCGGTTCGCTGGTTCTATCGGGTCAATCAGACCTGACCGCCGGGGAATTTGTTACGTACCTGGCCCTTTTTTCGCAGGTGACGCGGCCCGCCAAAGACATTTCCAACGCCATCAGTAGTTCACAACGCGGACTGGTTTCGGGTAAACGCGTATTGGATTTGATCGATATACAGCCAGCCATTACTGACAAGCCTAACGCGATTCAGCTAACGGGTTTTGAACGAGATATTACGTTCGACAATGTGTCGTTTGCTTACGAAAAAGGTTCTCCCGTCTTAAAAAATATCAATTTTCGGCTGGAAAAAGGAAAAACAGTGGCTTTGGTTGGCTCGTCAGGCGGTGGCAAATCAACGCTGGCCGATCTGGTGCCGCGTTTTTACGACCCCATTTCGGGTGCTGTCCGAATTGACGGGCACGACCTTCGCGATTGCCAGACTACCTCGTTACGGAATCTGATGGGCATTGTTACGCAGGAAAGTATTCTGTTCAACGATACCGTTTTCAACAACATTGCCTTTGGCAGCGAAGCCACCGAAGCTGAAGTTGAGCAGGCGGCGAAAATTGCCAACGCCCACGAGTTTATCAGCAAGATGCCTAACGGGTATCAGACCACCATCGGCGACCGGGGAAGCAAACTATCGGGCGGTCAGCGGCAACGTATCAGCATTGCCCGCGCCGTGTTGCGTAACCCACCCATCCTGATTCTGGACGAAGCCACATCGGCCCTGGATACGGAGTCAGAAAAACTGGTGCAGGAAGCCCTCACCCGCCTGATGGCCAACCGTACCACGCTTGTGATCGCTCACCGCCTCAGCACCATTCAGCACGCCGATCAGATTCTGGTGGTGCATCAGGGCCAACTCGTCGAACAGGGCAATCACCAGGAACTCCTCGCCAACGAAGGCGGCTTCTACTGGCGGCTTCAGACCTTGCAGCAAGTTTAAGATTAGTTTGAGGTTTGTGGTTTGTAGTTGCTCTGCTGGCGTATATGGCTGTGGTTTAGCGGAGCAACAACAAACCTCAAACCACAAACCTCAAACTGATTCCCTCCAGCTTCCCCAACCGTTCCAGGACGGTACTTACCAGCGATTTGCGGACTTCGATATCGAGGATACAGGCTGTGTCGTAATCTTGTTTAAGAACGGTTAGGTGTTGCTCTTTCACCAGACGCATTACCTCATTCATTTGCTCGAAGGGGTAACGTACCTGATAAATCTCATTTACGGTTTGCTCTGTAATTGTTGCCGCATCGAGGGCAGCTATGGTGGCTGTTTTATAGGCGTTGATCAACCCTGGCACGCCCAGTAACGTACCGCCGAAATACCGAACCACTACTACTAGCACGTTGGTCAGTTCCCGTGAATAAAGCACATTCAGGATTGGCCGACCAGCCGAGCCGCTGGGTTCACCATCGTCGTTGGCGCGGAAGTTATTTTTATCTACGCCGAGGCGGTAGGCGTAGCAATGGTGAACGGCTTTGGGGTGTTGCGCCCGCAGCAAGTCCAGGTACGTTCGGGTATCGGTTTCGGAATTGATAGGGTAAGCGAACGCCAAGAACTTACTACCCCGGTCGCGAAACTCGCCGGTAGCTTCTCCAGCCAGGGTGTGAAAGGTATCATCAATGATCATTTGTGCATGAGGAGAGAACTTTCCCCTCTTTTAGCTGATAACCAACCGGTTCTGTAGTGTAGGTGAGGTATGAGTAGAAGCTATAATTATACGCCAACAAGTAAACTGGTGTGTAGCGTTTCAAAACACGCTTGCCTATTTCTCAGTTGTATAGGCTACAAACCATTCTGATGCAAGTTACCCTGCCAATGTCAACTCAACCGCCCGACAACACACCTGGTCCCATTGACCAGCTAGCGTTGCGCTACTTGCGGGGAGCATTGGAGCCACCGCACCCGACCGACGAACCGTTTGTGATGAACAACCGAGAGAGTCATGTCATCGCCAAAATTCGGTGGCAAACGCTGGCTATGGCTGGTGTTTTCGGCGTGCTTGGTGTTGTGCTGCTTTACCTGCCGCAGTACCTGTGGCCTGCCTTCTTTGAGAACACAGACCTGACCTTTCTGAAGACCACCTACGCCCTGCCGCTCATTACGCTACTGTATGGTTTGTTGCTAGTCTATCTGGAAATTTACGCATTACTCTATATCAACCTGCGGGCGGTGCGATACGTGATGGCTGTCTGTCAGTTTCCACGCCAGTACGATGCGCAATACGAACGTCATTTACATGCCCTGGCCGACGCCGCTCAGGAAAAAGAAAACCAGGGCATGCTCCGTTTCGGCATCGACCCCTACTTAGGCCTGCCTCAATGGGGGCTCACCGCCTTTCTGGTTGTTACCAAGTTACGGGCCGCCATTTCGACCGTAGGGCTGAAATTTGTGTTGCGGCGGTTACCCGGCCAATTGGCCATTGGTCAGCTAATTGATCTGGCTGGCCTACCGATTCACGCTTTCTGGAATATTTGGGCGTCGAATCGGATTATTCATGAAGCTAAAATTCGGGTAATGGCTCCGCTGACCATCCGCGAGTTTGTGGATGGGTTGTACGAAGAATGGAAGCACAATCAAGCCTTTTGCGAGCTTATACCGGAGGCATTGCAATACGTCTCTATTCTGGAAAGACAATACAACTACGCCCACCTGCTGATGACCGAAACCCTGATGGATCGGTTTGGCCTGCAAGTAATCAAACCAACCGGCCATTTCCTTGATCGGTTAGCCGAAGCCCCCGCCGAGGTACGTCGACCATTGGAACGGCTAATCATTTTCGGGGTGCTCATCGATGGAAATATCTCATGGTTCGAAAAACGCCGCCTGCGACAATTTCAACAGCGCGGATGGCTTTCGTATTCTATTGAAGAAATTGAAGAGATCGGCCGGGAATATTACAAAGGGCGGGGGCTTTGGGTGTAATTTTTTCTGCTATTCGTTGTTCTAAAGCTATAGTTTTCCCTACCGTTCAAATCTGCTATTTCTTATGCGGCGCTATCTGCTTTTGCTGTTCATTCCCCTCTGCTTTGCCTGTGCTACCAAAAAAGGAGCTGACCAAGCCAACAAGTCTGATGTAAAAGATACGTCTCTCGCCAAGCTGCCGGAGCTACAGCCTGGCGAAGCCGTTGCTACTTTTGCGGCGGGTTGTTTCTGGTGTATTGAAGAAGAGTTTGAACTGCTGCGCGGCGTGCGCGAAGCCGTTTCGGGCTATGCGGGTGGTGAACAGGAAAACCCAACCTACGAGCAGGTTGGCACCGACAAAACGGGGCACGCCGAAGCGGTTCAAGTGTATTATGACCCCAAGGTGATTTCGTATGATACGCTGGTGAAAGCCTTCCTATATGCCCACGATCCAACCACATTAAACCGGCAGGGACCCGATGTAGGTACGCAATATCGCTCGATGGCCTTTTACCGCACTTCTGAAGAAAAGGCTAGTATTGATGCAGCCATTAAACGATTCAACGCTACTGGCGAACATAGCGACCCGGTGGTAACGGAGGTTGTTCCATTTAAAGCATTTTACCCGGCCGAGGTGTACCATCAGGGCTATTACCGCGCTCATCCTGACGAATTTTATATCAAAAGTGTGTCGGAACCCAAGGTGGAGAAGTTCAAAAAGCGTATGGCTGATAAGCTTAAGCCAGCTCAGTAAAAGGGTTGACCAATAGGTATGTTACCAAATATTTAGTAACCTATCTATCAGTGTCTTAACTAAAAGTTCCCGATTTTTTACTGAAAAGCGAGATATAAATTTATTCAGGATTGACGGCTGTTTGACCGGTGGAATCGGCTATTTTTGTTCACACGTAAACAATCCGTACCGTGCCTTTTGCACTGGTATCTGCAACCGATCAAAACTTCACTCCCGCATGCTTACAGCAACTGCAATTGAGCCCATTCTAGAAGAAGACAAAAGCCGATTTGTGCTCTTTCCAATCAAGCATAGTGACATCTGGCAGATGTATAAAAAGCATGAAGCCTCGTTCTGGACTGCTGAAGAAATTGACCTCGGTCAGGACATGACCGACTGGAACAACCTGAATGACGGCGAGCGGCACTTCATCTCACATATCCTGGCCTTTTTCGCCGCATCAGACGGCATCGTCAATGAGAACCTTGCCGTTAACTTTCTGTCGGAAGTACAATATGCCGAAGCTAAATGCTTCTACGGTTTCCAAATCATGATGGAGAACATCCATTCGGAAACCTATTCGCTGTTGATTGATACGTATATTAAAGATCCTGTTGAAAAAGACCGGCTTCTGAACGCCATTGATACTATTCCATGCGTGCAGAAGAAAGCCGAATGGGCGCTTCGTTGGATCGAGAATGGCAATTTCGCCGAGCGGCTCATCGCCTTTGCGGCCGTAGAAGGTATTTTCTTCTCGGGTTCGTTCTGCTCTATTTTCTGGCTGAAAAAGCGCGGCATGATGCCCGGCCTGACGTTCTCGAATGAGCTGATCTCCCGCGACGAAGGCCTGCACCGCGATTTCGCCTGTCTGTTGTACACGGATCACATCAAAAATCAGATGGATCCTGAGGCTGTGTACCAGATTATTCGGGATGCGGTGGCCATTGAACAAGAGTTTGTTACCGACGCGCTGCCCGTTTCGCTGATTGGTATGAACGCCGAGTTAATGAAGCAGTACATCGAGTTCGTAGCCGATCACCTCCTGATGTCACTGAATCTCAATAAGATATACAACGCCGCGAACCCATTCGATTTCATGGATATGATTTCGCTACAGGGCAAGACTAACTTCTTCGAAAAACGCGTCGGCGAATACCAGAAGTCTGGTGTGATGGCGTCGATGAAAGAGAACGACGGCTCTAAATTCTCGCTGGAGGAAGATTTTTAAGGTTAGTTGACGCCGTAACACGGACTTCAGTCCGTTTTTTGTTGAGTGAAAAAACGGACTGAAGTCCGTGTTACGTTACTCTTCCTGCGCGCCCAATACTTCCCAGATTAACGCTGGCTCGTAACCCTTACTAAGGGCATAACGAGCCAGTTTTTGTTTTACGACTAACGGGTTGTCGTCACGTACCTGGCGTCGCTTCTTCTCCAGCAGGTCAGTTAGTTTGGCGCGGTAATCATCGGGCTTAATATCGGCCAGAGCTTTATTGAGGTTATAGCCTGTAATGCCCCGTTGCGACAGTTCCTGCGTTATTTTTCGCTTTCCCCATCCCTTTATTCTGAATTTACCACCCGCAAAAGCCGTGGCGAACCGCTCTTCGCTCAGATAGCCCTGCGTGATGAGTTCGGCAATAATCTCTTCGGCATCATCGCCATAGATATCCCAGGCATCAAGGCGTTTGCGAACTTCCTGCTGGGTACGTTCCTGATAGGCACAGAACGAAGCGGCCTTCCGCAACGCATCTTTGAGGTATTCGGTCATATAGAAAAAACACTGTTGACTGGGGGTAGGTTCGGAGCGTATTTGACAAGAAAACCACTTGTCACTCTATTGGATCGGCAGATTGATCATCGGTATATGAAAGGTGTCGCTATTTTTGCAGTCGCTATGTAAACCGGCGCAACTTCCGTGTCTTATGACTCATCCGTTTTTACTAAAGAAACCACTGGCCATTTTCGATCTCGAAACTACGGGCGTCAACACGGCTAAAGACCGGATTGTGGAAATCTGTGTAGCCAAGGCCCTACCCGGAAAGGAGCGCAGCGACGGATCGAAAGAGCCCGGCGAACTGGTGGTGAAAACGTATCGAGTGAACCCCGGTATTCCCATTCCGATCGAGACGAGCCTGATTCATGGCATATACGACGAAGACGTAAAAGACGCTCCAACGTTCAAGAGCATCGCCAAAATTTTGGCGCAGTTTCTGGAGGGTTGCGATTTGGCGGGATTCAACAGTAACCGGTTCGATATACCCCTACTGGTCGAAGAATTTCTACGTGCCAATGTAGAGTTCGACATTAAAAACCGCCGAATGGTTGACGTTCAGCGCATTTACCACCTGATGGAACCCCGGAACCTGACCGCCGCTTACCGTCATTTCTGCGGTAAGGAACTGGTGGGTGCCCACGGTGCCGAAGCCGATACACTGGCTACGTTCGAGGTATTAGGATCTATAGTCGAGAACCATACGGGCCGGGTTATTCGGGACGAACAGCGCAAAATCAGCGTCACCATTGAAAATGATATGGAGGTGCTCGATTCCATTGCCCGCAACAACAATGTAGATCTAGCCGGCCGAATGGTCTTCAACGACAAAGGCGAAGAGATCATTAATTTTGGCAAACACGCCGGTAAATCCGTGCTGGACGTACTTAAAACAGAACCCTCATTTTACGACTGGATTCAGAAAGGCGACTTCTCGTTAGACACCAAACGCCGCTTCACCGAAATACGGTTACGGCTATTCACTGGTGCCCTGAACGGGAAAAAATAGCCTCGTCCGATCAGTTCGACTATCTGGCAGATGTATGGCCAAGTAGCTGTCTTTCTAGCTCATCTACACGCCTGGTGAGGTGTACATTATTCTGGCGGAGCAGTTCGATCAGTTCATCGCGGTGATCGTGGGCGATGGGCGTGGTAGGTATATCTTCTGGCTCGGGCGGAAGCAGGTCTCGCATTCGGACACCGAAGATAGCCGCTAGTTGGGGTAGGTACTCGACTTTATAGCTGGTTTGGTCGCTCTCCCACGCATTATAAGTGCTTTGGGCAATGCCGAGTTGGTCAGCAATTCGTTTTTGGGTCAGGTGGGTGCGGCTGCGATGCCGAATCAGAATAGAGCCAAGTTCCATGTTGGGGTGCATGGGGTAAAGTTTATTGAATCAGTAAGATTGAGCCAAAACTAACTTATTAGCAAGTACGAGCGCTGTTTGTTAGAAATTAGTAACTAATCGGTAAAACGGTGAAAATTATCGAAAAATACGTAGTCAAAAATCGGAAAACTGGTAGCTAGTACATGGTTCAGTAGCTTATGTTTGTGATAACCTACGCAAGAGTTGACGATCTAAGTCAATTCTTGCGTTGTAAACCACAACCCGATAACGTACCTATGCCCCCTACCGACCGCAACGCTATTGTTGCACGTTGCTAACACACACGCGCAGCAGTCATTACAGTACGTAAACGCTTTATTGACCACCCCGACTTTTCAAGCTTAAATGCGCTAAGTGATACGTTCACTGGCCTGAACATACACAATCCGGTCACGCAATTTTTACAAGTTCAGCCGCCGCAGTTGCGGCTGAGCTTGTAAAGCTGAATAATTTTTCTGTATAGATTATTTTTCACCTTTTTCCACCATAAATTACTATCTATATGTTTCAAAATTTTTCAGATGTACGTTTAACAAATCGAGCAGCCAAAAGTTTTAAAGGAGGTGTAGCTTTGGGCTGCATGTATTGTATAACTTTTGACTCAATTGGCGGATGTGGAGATTTTACACAAAGGTTATGGTTTAGGTCCCAGGACGATGCAGTGAGATGGGCGGAAGCACAACTAGACCCAGCGGGTGGTATAATGGGTTATGGTATAACGGCTTGCCCAGATATGACATAGATAACACAAAGACTATTGTATTATGTTACAACATCAAGTTTATACTTAGGCATGAACATGATGTTGTAACATAATAATTCTATTTTAAATTTACCAAAATCCTCATGAAAAAGATATTTTTTTACCTATTATTATCATTTTACTCCTTTACTTTACATGGGCAAACAGTCAAACTATGTGGCTGTGGCAATGAAAAACAAGCTATGGTGAGTAAAGTTTTTGAAGAAAGTACGGTTGCAAGGAAATCTGGAAAGGCTTTCAATCTGCTAGAAAATCTATATAGAGCGGATAGTGCTTGGTCAAAATGCATCAGAAACAGTGAAATAGAAGCTTCTTCATTAATAGGCAAAAGTCTTCCTCCTGAACTACTGGCAGAAGTACATCAAAAGGTTCTCGTTCTGAATTTTTGGTATATGGCTTGTGCTCCTTGTATTAAAGAATTTCCTGATTTAAACAGGATAGTTGAAGAGTATTCAAAAAATGAAGTTGTTTTTCTCGCATTGACTAGCGATAAAGATGAGACTAAATTATCGAATTTTCTTAAAGAAAACACTTTTCTTTTTCATCCAGTATTAGACGCTAAAGAAGCTATCAGTAATTTCTGCATATCTGGCTTTCCTACTACCTTTATTATAAGCAAGGATGGAATTATAGAAATAGGATGGATGGGTACAAAGGATAAAAGTGATGATAGTGTTTATCAACGAATAAAAAAAGGAATCGACAGTGTATTATCAAAAAATCACTAATTAACTGTTTAAATAACATCAACTATAACTCGATTCTTATATAAATTAGACCTGCATAATCTAATTACGCACTGTTTTTTATCGGAAATAATCTACTATACATCTTTTATAGAACAGGTCTGGTTTAAACTTAATTTGATTAACAATATTAAAACGCATTCACTAACTGTTTCTATAACTGTCTTAATTTAAAGAACTGTATTAAGATAGCTACAGAATTTTTAGAATCATTACAACAAGAATATATCTAATTACTTTTCAGCATTGTACTTACAATGATATAATTTATATTAATAAAAAACTCTAAAATTTATGTTAATATATAATTTCATAAATAATTCAAATAAAAGTAAGCATTTACTCTAGCATTGGAGTTTTGAACAAAAGCCACTACGCTTTTATGCCTCACCGATTCTCCTATTACCGACAAGTAGACCAAATGGACTGCGGGCCTACTTGCCTTCGCATGATTGCGAAGCACTATGGCCGTAGCTACTCCATGTCAACATTGCGCGACAAGACGGAAATTGGTAAGGAAGGGGTTTCACTGTTAGGCATTAGTCAGGCGGCCGAGAGTATTGGGTTTCGAACGTTGGCCGTGCGGGTGTCGTTAGCCCGGCTCGTTAACGACGCGCCCGTGCCGTTTGTGGCTCATTGGGGGCAAAATCACTTTGTGGTTGTGTACCAATTTTACAAGGAGCAGGTACGTGTCGCAGATCCGGCATCGGGGCTGGTCGAGTATACAACTGCCGAGTTCGAGCGCAAGTGGGCCACAACGGTTCAGGATGGCGAACGTTGCGGCATTGCGCTGTTGCTCGAACCCACCCCCCGTTTCTACGAGGAATCCGGCGAGGCAGACACGTCGCTAGGTATGGGGCGGCTGTTTGGCTATTTGCGGCCCCATACCCGTCTATTACTTCAGGTTGGGCTAGGTGTACTAGTAGGAGCTGGCCTTCAATTGCTACTCCCATTCCTGACACAGTCGGTAGTCGATAAGGGAGTACAAACGCGCAACCTGTCGTTTATCACGCTCGTGTTGGTGGCGCAACTAATGCTGTTTGCCTCACGCATGGCCGTCGAGTTTATCCGTAGCTGGATTTTGCTGCACATCAGCGTACGGCTCAACCTTAACATCCTCTCCGATTTTCTGGCCAAACTGTTGCGTCTGCCGCTGTCGTATTTCGACTCGAAACAAGCAGGCGATATTCTGCAACGCATTCAGGACCACAGCCGCATTGAGCAGTTCCTCACGAGTACGTCGCTCACTGTCTTGTTTTCACTGGTCAATCTGGTTGTGTTTGGGGTGGTACTGGCCTACTACAACTTAGCTATTTTCGGCGTGTTCGCGGCGGGGAGTACACTTTACGCTGGTTGGGTGGTGCTGTTCCTGGGCTACCGTCGCCGCCTCGACCACAAACGATTTGCGTTGGCTTCGCAAAACCAAAGCTCACTCATTTAGTTGGTAACGGGCATCCAGGAACTCAAACTCAACACCTGCGAACACCGCAAACGTTGGGACTGGGAGAACCTTCAGGTACGTCAGTTTCGGCTTACGATGCGCGGAATGGCCCTTGGGCAGTACCAACAGGCCGGGGCATTGTTTCTAAACGAGGGCAAAAACATTCTGATTACCTTTCTGGCCGCCACGGCGGTCGTAAACGGGCAGCTTACATTGGGCGGGATGCTGGCTCTGCAATATATCATTGGGCAGTTGAATAGCCCTATCGAGCAGTTGGTGAAGTTTTTACAGCACTATCAGGACGCTAAAATCAGCATTGAACGGCTCAACGAAGTACACACCCAAGCTGATGAAGAGCAGGGCGTTGGCCTGCAATCGGCACTACCTACAGAACGGGGCATCACGCTCCGTGATGTGTCGTTTACGTACCCCGGCGCAGGTAATGAGCCGGTACTGAAAAACGTGAACATGACCATCCCCGAAGGATGCGTTACGGCTATTGTGGGTAGCAGCGGGAGCGGCAAAACCACCCTGCTCAAACTACTATTGCGAATCTATGACCCCTCAACAGGCGATATCCGGGTTGGCCCGGCTTCGCTTTCAAGCCTGAGCCACCGGGCGTGGCGCGGGCAGTGCGGAACGGTGTTGCAGGACGGACTACTGTTTTCGGATACCATTGCCAATAACATCACCGTTGCCGATGAGAAGCCAACTCTAAACCGGCTACTTCACGCTGTTGAGGTGGCGAATATTCAGCCGTTTATCGACAGCCTGCCGTTGCGCTACAACACCAAAATCGGGGCCGAGGGCAGCGGCGTGAGTCAGGGACAGCGACAACGATTACTAATTGCGCGGGCGGTGTACAAAAACCCCCAATACCTGTTCCTTGACGAAGCCACTAACGCCCTCGATGCGAACAACGAGCGGGTTATTATTGACAAACTGAATCAGTTTTTTGAAGGCCGAACGGTGTTAGTAGTGGCGCACCGCCTCAGCACTGTTCGCCACGCCGATCAGATTGTAGTACTGGAACAGGGCGAAGTGGTAGAAACAGGTACGCACGACGAGCTGACCCGCCAACGGGGCCGCTATTATGAGTTGGTAAAAAACCAGTTGGAATTAGGGGTCTGATTATGCCACAACCTACCGTATTTATCGACGGGCCTACGTCACCAAACGTACCTGACGCGCCGCCGATTGAACTGCGAAGTAGCGAGGTAGATGAAGTGTTGGGCCAAACGCCTGCCTGGCTGGTGCGCTGGGGTACAACCGTTATTTTTGGTGTAGTAGCCCTGTTGTTTGGGCTGGCGTGGTGGGTACGTTACCCCGATGTAGTGCAAGCTCCGCTCCGGCTGATAGCGACCAACCCGCCCCGCGCAGTGATAGCCCGCACTGATGGACGGCTTACGCGGCTACTAGCACACGATGGCGACTCCGTTCGGGCGGGTGCCGTTCTAGCGTACTTGGAAAGCACCGCCAACCATGCCGAGGTGCTTCGGCTCATGGCCCAACTGCCCGTTGCCGAAATGTTACTGCGGCAAAACCAGCTTAATGCCCTTAGTCAACTTCCTCTCACCAACTACCATCAGTTGGGCGAGTTGCAAACGGCCTATCAGGCATTTGTGCAGTCGCAGAGTCAGCTTCGGGCATACCTGAGAAATGGGTTTTACGAGCAGAAGCAGGCTTTACTACAACAGGAACTCACCCACTTGCAAAATCTATATCAGAACTTGCTCGATCAGCAAGCCCTCCAACGCCGTGACCTCGACCTGGCCCGACAGGACTACGCCGTGCAGCAAACATTGGCCGATCAGAAAGTGATTGCCCCACTAGAGCTGAAACGCGAAGAGAGTAAACAACTAGGCCGACAACTGCCCTATGAACAGCTCAAGGCAAGTTTGATTAACAATCAGTTGGCTCAAAATGCCAAGCAAAAAGAGCGTATTGATCTGGACCGGCAAATTGGCGAGCAGCGTGATGGGTTTCTACAAGCCCTCAATACACTCCAAAGTGCAGCTTATGCGTGGCGGGCACGTTACGTTGTGCTGGCCCCAATGGCTGGGTACGTTGCCTGGCTTACGCCCCTGCACGAAGAACAACCCATAAAAACAGGGCAAGAGTTGTACTATCTACTGCCACCCAACAGCCACCCCAATAGCTACGTGGGCGAGATGGCTGTAGGTCAATACAATTTCGGCAAAATACGTACCGGGCAGACCGTGTTGGTGAAATTGCCCAGTTACCCGTTTCAAGAGTACGGGAGTGTGTCGGCGCGGGTAGCTTCCATTGTTCAGATTGCGTCTGATACCGCCTACAGAGTACGTATCGAATTCCCCGCCGGGCTACTTACCTCCACAGGTCAGCAATTGCCTTTTCGAAACGGGCTAACTGCCACTGGCGAGATCATCACCGATGACACACGTCTGATCGAAAAGATTTTCTACGAGCTGCGGCGGTTGCGGGGGCGGTAGGCGCTGCACGATTCTAAGGCACGTTGAACGGGAAAAAATAGATTTTCTTCTACCTTTGCCCGCACGATCCCATTCACAGCTTTTATGCAACCAACTGACGCAGCGGCTACCATTCCGGAAGTAATCCAGCAGATTCCTCTGAATTATTACCTCATCTTCAGCACCGCTTTGTTTGTCATCGGCATCATCGGTGTGCTGACCCGGCGCAACGCCATCGTCATGTTCATGTCGATCGAGCTGATGCTCAACGCCGTAAATACCCTCCTCATCGCCTTCTCGTCCTACCGGTCCGACCCGGCAGGACAGGTGTTCGTTTTCTTTATCATGGCCGTTGCAGCCGCCGAAGTATCGGTTGGCCTCGCCATTATTGTCATGATTTATCGTAACCTCCGCACTACGGATATCGGCGTGCTGAATAAACTTAAATGGTAAAATCAGTTTTGGAATTAAGAATTAAGAATTAAGAGTTAAGAGTTGCCTTGCTAAACGGCCAATTCGTTCATAAGCGGAGCAATTCTTAATTCTTAATTCTTAATTCTTAATTCCAAGACTTACGACTCCTCGTATGTCTACCGATCTACTCTGTCTTTTAATTCCCCTGCTGCCCCTTCTGGGTTTTGTCATCAATGGCCTTGGTTTCCGCAAGGTGCCATCTTCTCTGATTGGCATTATTGGTCTGGCGGGCCCCGTGCTGGCGTTCATTTGCGTTGTCATGCTCTGGGGTGCGTTCCGGGCGGGCAATGACGCCGTGATCAAGTCGGTGCTGTTCGACTGGATCAGTGTGGGTGATTTTCATATCAATTTTGCGTTTCAGATCGATCAGCTGACCATGCTGATGCTGGGTATTGTCACGGGTATCGGCTCGCTGATTCACTTGTACAGCATTGGCTACATGCACCATGACGCCGGTTTCGGTAAGTTCATGGCGTTTCTGAACCTGTTCCTATTCTTCATGCTACTCCTGGTACTGGGGTCGAACTTCGTCATCATGTTCATCGGCTGGGAAGGTGTTGGACTGTGCTCGTACCTGCTCATCGGCTTCTGGAACACGAATACGAGCTACAACAACGCGGCGCGGAAAGCCTTTGTGATGAACCGCATTGGTGACCTTGGCTTCCTGCTCGGCATTTTTACCATCATGGCCACCTTCGGCTCGGTTGAATATACCGACGTCTTTACGCAGGCGGTGGGTATGGAGGTGAACGACAAAGTGATCCTCACCATCACATTGCTCCTGTTCGTAGGCGCAATGGGTAAGTCGGCACAGATTCCGCTCTACACTTGGTTACCCGACGCCATGGCCGGTCCAACGCCTGTGTCGGCGCTGATTCACGCCGCAACCATGGTGACGGCAGGCATTTACATGGTGGTCCGGGCCAACGTGCTGTTCTCATTGGCTCCGCTAACGCTCGACATTATCGGTGGCATTGCTATCGCTACGGCGCTGCTTGCCGCCTCGATCGGTCTGTTGCAGAACGACATCAAGAAAGTACTGGCCTACTCGACTGTATCGCAATTAGGCTATATGTTCATGGGTCTGGGCGCTACGGCCTACACCGCCAGTATGTTCCATGTGATGACACACGCCTTCTTCAAGGCGCTGTTGTTCCTGGGTGCGGGTAGCGTCATTCACGCCATGTCTGACGAACAGGATATTCGGAATATGGGTGGCCTGCGCAAATCGTTGCCTATCACCTTCTGGACGTTCCTGATCGGTACCATTGCTATTGCTGGTATTCCACCGTTCGCCGGTTTCTTCTCGAAAGATGAAATTCTGGCGCACGTATTCGAGCATAACAAAGTAATGTGGATACTAGGCGTGATTGGCTCGGCCATGACCTCATTCTACATGTTCCGGCTGCTGTTTCTAACCTTCTTCGGTGAATTCCGGGGTACGTCGGAGCAGAAGCATCACCTGCACGAATCGCCGCTCAGCATGACCCTGCCGCTGATGGTGCTGGCCGTTCTCTCGGCGCTGGGCGGTCTGCTGAACGTACCTGAAGTATTGGGCGGTTCTGCTCGTCTGGCGGAATTTATGTCGCCCCTCTTCGACGAGGCACGGCAGGCAAACCCGGCTATTTTCGAGGCCCATTCGCTCGATCACGGCACCGAAATGACCTTGATGGGCGTATCAGCCGGCATTGCTATTCTGGCCGCCATTGGTGCTTACGTCATGTACGTTCGGAACGCGTCTGTACCAGCGCCTGATTCAGAAGCACGGTCGTTGCCACAACAGGTTATTTACGGCAAATACTACATCGACGAGTTTTACGAGAACCTGATCATTCGGCCGGTACGTGCGCTGGGTGACGCTTTTTACAGCCTTGGCGAATTTGCGATCGATGCTATCGTGGGTGGAGTGGCCTTTGCCGTTCGTGGCAGTTCTGTTGCACTAAAACGGGTACAAAGCGGCTCTATTAGCCTGTACGTGCTCCTGATGGTGCTTAGCATTACGCTTCTTGTTGCCCTTCGCTTCTTTACTCTCCCCTTCATTGGCGGGAAATAACCGTTACAGCTACTGAACCATGCTTACGTTATCCCTAATTATTTGCCCCATCGTAGCGGCCATAGCGGTACTCTTCTCGTCCCGTGAAACGGCCAGAATAACTGCTCTGGTAGGTACGTTGGTTGAGCTGGCCCTGGCGGCTCACGCTTTCTACTACTTCACGGCCAATGCCGATTTCCAATATGGCTTCGATTATGCCTGGCTGTTCAACGCCGCTGATGGCAAAAGCGGTATTCGCTTTGCCGGTGCTATTGACGGAATCAGCCTGTTGCCTGTTGTGCTGACCGGACTGGTTACTCCGCTGATTGTCTTATCTACGTTCAAGCAAACCTACGATCGAACCAACGCCTTCTACGCGCTGATCCTATTCATGCAGGCCGCGTTGATGGGCGTATTCGTAGCCCGCGACGGGTTTCTATTCTACCTCTTCTTTGAAGCCGCACTGATTCCAATTTACTTCCTGGCAGCGATGTGGGGCGGCGAAAACCGAATCAAGGTTACGTTCAAGTTCTTCGTATACACGATCTTCGGCAGCTTGTTGATGCTGGTTGCGCTGGTTTATCTATACGCCAATACCCCGATCACCACGACCGGCGTGCACAGTTCGGCCATCGCCGACCTGTATGCGCTGAACCTGAGCCCCATGCAGCAGGGATGGGTTTTCTGGGCCTTCTTTATCGCTTTTGCCGTGAAGATGCCGGTATTTCCGTTTCACACCTGGCAACCCGACACCTATGTGGAGTCGCCTACACCGGCTACCATGCTGCTGGCGGGTATCATGCTGAAAATGGGTGTCTACGGCCTAATTCGTCTGCTGCTTCCCATCGTTCCGGCCGGTGTTGACCGCTGGGGTAGCCTCGCCATCACCCTGTCGATCATCGGTATTGTGTATGGTGCGGTGATTGCCATTCGTCAGCGCGACATGAAACGGCTCATCGCTTACTCATCGTTCTCGCACGTGGGTCTGATGGCCGCGGGTGTGTTTTCTCGCTCAGAAATGGGCCTACAGGGCGCCCTGATTCAAATGCTGGCTCACGGCATCAACGTGGTGGGGCTCTTCTTCATTGCTGAACTGATTTTGCAACGTACCGGTACCCGCCAACTCGACCAGTTAGGCGGTATTACCCGCACAACGCCCAAACTGACGGTCTATTTCATGATCATTCTGCTGGGTAGCGTAGCCCTTCCCCTGACCAACGGCTTCGTCGGAGAGTTCTTACTGCTGGCCGGTATCTATGCCTACAACCACTATTTAGGTTTGATAGCCGGACTGACCATTATTTTCGGAGCCGTTTACATGCTTCGGATGTATCAGAAAAGCATGTTTGGTACGACCAATACCCGCACAGAGTCAGTTGCTGACCTGAGTGGTTCTGAAAGTTATACGCTTTTGGTGCTCTGCGTATTCGTTTTCTGGATGGGCCTTTACCCGGCTTCCTTCCTGAAACTAACCGAACCCGCCGTCGCCAACTTAATGCAATACATTAAATAGTTCAAGGTTCAACGTCTAATGTTCAATGTTCGCAGAGCATCAACTTTAGACGTTAAACCTTAAACGTTGAACTCCCTTTTTCTATGTTTCCCATCGTTGTCCTTTCTGTTTCCGGCATTGTTTTGCTGTTTCTGGGCTTCCTGAAGTCGCGGGCCGTTTTGCTGCCTGCTACCCTGGCGTGCCTTGTTATAGCTGCAGTAGCTAACTTCTACGACTGGAACAAGACCTTCGTTTATTTCAATGACATGCTGGTGATCAACAACCTGGCGATGGTCTTTATCGGCATTGTGCTACTGTCGGCATTTATGGTTGTGGCCTTGTCGGGAAGTTTGCTCGACGATGAAGATGCTCAACCGGCCGAATATTACGCCATCATGCTGTTTTCGCTGGTGGGTGCCGTGATGATGATTGGCTACGAAAACCTACTTATGCTCTTCGTAGGCATTGAGATTTTATCTGTTGCCATGTACGTTCTCACCGGTAGCGATAAGCGGAATCTGCGCTCGAATGAGGCGGCCTTGAAATACTTTTTGATGGGTGCATTTGCCACGGGCATTTTGCTGTTTGGTATGGCGTTGCTGTACGGGGCCACAGGTACGTTCACTATCAGCGGCATTGGTAACGCGGTAAACGGAATGATTGCAGCCCAGACATCGCCCTTGTTGCTTTACACCGGTATGTTCATGTTACTGATCGGTATGCTGTTCAAGGTATCGGCCGCTCCCTTCCACTTCTGGACACCCGACGTGTATGACGGCGCCCCAACGCTGTTTACCGCCTATATGTCGACCGTGGTAAAAACGGCTGGTTTCGCGGCGCTGCTTCGCATACTACTCGTTTGCTTTAGTGCCAGCAGCGTATATGCTTATTGGGTGCAAGTGTTGGCTATCGTCACCGTACTAACGCTGGTCATTGGTAACATAACGGCCGTTTATCAGAGCAGTTTCAAGCGCATGATGGCTTATTCGAGCATTTCGCATGCTGGGTATCTGCTTATTGGCTTGGTAGGACTCACGCAGCAATCGAAGGGAGCCATTGCGTTTTATTCACTGGCTTATTCATTATCAACTATTTCAGCATTCGGTGTTCTACTACTGGTTGTTAAAAACCGACCTCTGAATGATGCTTTGGTGGGTGAGCAAACTACGCTAAGCCGCCCCGATGAAAGCTACGAAGCCTTTAATGGATTGGCCCGTAAGAATCCGCTGCTTGGTTTTGTTATGACCGTAGCTATGCTTTCACTAGCTGGCATTCCACTCACCGCCGGTTTTTGGGGTAAGTTTATGTTGTTCTCAACAGCGGTAGACAAAGGCCTGGTTTGGCTTCTAGTGGTAGCCGTGCTCATGTCAGCGGTCGGTATTTACTATTATTTCCGGGTCGTTATTGCCATGTATTTCCGGGAAGGTCAGGCCGAAACTATCCGGGTTGCTCCCTTCTATCGCTTCGTGCTGATTGCCGCAACCGTTGTAACTATTGTACTTGGCGTGGTGCCCGGGCTATTTCAACGGCTGATATAACTATTCAGCAAATGGCCCGTTTACTCAGTAGATAGGTCTAAAGCAACAGAACAAACGGACGATGCGTACTTTTGCCCCCGTATCATATATCCAACAAACGTGCAGCCTGTCGAAATCAGCATCGTGCAAACAGAGAAATATAAAGCACCACGGGAGTTTTTCTCCTTCTTCTTGACGGCTCTGCTCGGTGCTTCTATCAATTTTGTTAGTCGCATTGTTTACCGCGAACTGTTTGACATAGATTACAGCACAAGTGTACTATTTGGCTATCTAACAGCAACTCTATTAACCTTTATCCCGACGAAGCGATACGCTTTTTCAGCCGGCGATACGGGCAATACGAAACGCGAAGCCATTAAATTCCTGATTATAGCTGGTGTTGCGCTGGTTGTTCAGGTGTATGTTGCCAAACTGACACTCGACTATGTAGCTAACCCGTTCTTTCCAGCCTTATCGAAGATTTGGCGGGAAACAGGTTCACATGTGGTTGGAATGGGACTTAGCTTTATGGCTAACTTTTTCGGTCATAAACTGCTTACGTTCCGTAGCACCGGTGTATACGATCGCATCAAAGCCCGGACCGGACGTCAGAATGAAGACGTATTCTAGTCTATCTCTACAGAATTACAATACTGTACTTTTTCAAGACGATAGTGGGCCTACGAAAATTAATAGGCTTCTATATTGCACATTATCAAGGCGGTGTCTACATTTGTGGCGGAAACTTTAAAGCCACCAAGACATTACCATGAAAAAAGTTATCGCCCTCCTGTTTGTAGGTAGCGTTCTAACGCTGGCCGCCTGCGAAAGCAAGCCAAAAACTGAAGAAGCTGCTGTTGATTCAACTGCCGCTGTTATCGATTCAGCTGCCGCTGTTGTTGACTCAGCTGCTGCTACTGTTGATTCAGCCGCTGCCGTTGTTGACTCAGCTGCCTCAGCCCAGTAATTACAGTTGCTTTTTAGCGACTCAGAAAAAGCCCTATTTTCGTAGGGCTTTTTTGTTTTTATACCTCTGTGCTTCGTCAGCTTTCTCAACATATACCCGCATTGGCAGTAGCTTATTGCCAGCAGCTTCAACAACAATTCCCGTTCGGGTTCCGTATCGTTCGGCCCAGACGAACTCGCCTTGGCGATTTTCGGGCATTTCCCGATGGCACTACTCACATCACTGTCAACGCTGATCTGAATCCATATGCATTTCTGATCACCTACGTACACGAAGTGGCTCACTGCGCTGTGTATCACACGTATAAACGCCCTGGTAAACCGCATGGACGTACCTGGCAGGCCCAGTTTCAACGGCTTATGGCTCCTCTGCTGACCGAAGCCATTTTTCCGGTCGATGTGCTGGAACCACTTCGGTATTACATGGCGCGGCCAGCCGCAACTACATCTGCTCAACCTGCGTTAATGCAGGCACTAAGGCAGTATAACCAACAACCAACTCAGCCGCCCGTTACTGGTCAGGTAGAACTCCGGCAAATACCAGAGGGTCAGGTTTTTCAGCTTCAGAAAAAAAAGTACATCCGGGGTAAGTTACGGCGTACCCGTGTCGTTTGTAAAGAGATACAGTCTGGTCGTTCCTATGCCGTACTGGCCGATGCACTGGTCATGCCAATCAACGAAAAGCAGATGAACAATGCATAACATATACCGGGTAGTGAATCACGGGCGTAGGTTACCCACAGATCATCGTCTTATGATCTCAAAGTGGTTATGTCTGCTACTCGTGGTTCATTGTTCACTGTTCATTGTTCATTGTTCAGCTGCTCAGTCTGTTCTTCACTCAGGTACGTGGTATAAGATTGGGGTGCTGGGTACGGGTGTGTATCAACTCGATTACCCCACACTTACAGCCCTTAACCCGGCTTTTCGAACGGCCGATCCGCGCCGGTTCAGGTTATATGGAAACGGGGGAGCACCGCTACCACAAGCCAACGCAGCGCCCCGCCCTGTTGATTTACTGGAAAATGCTATTCAGGTAACCGGTGAAGCCGACGGTCGTTTTGATGATGGCGATGTGCTGCGGTTTTATGCACAGGGGCCGCAGACCGTTGCGCGTAACCCCACTACCGGGCGGTTTCAGCATCAGTTGAATCCGTATACCGACACTACCTTTTACTTTCTGACCATTGGCCCTGATTCTGGTCGGCGCATTGCTTCGCGGCAGTCAGTTTCGCCAACCGCCCTGCCAGCCATCACCACATTTGATCACTATGCCTATTATGAACGCGATACGGCTAACCTAATCAATTCAGGACGCGATTGGGTGGGCGACTACTACGGTACGTATCCACAGCAGTTTACGCCATTCCGGCTACCCGGCCGCGTAGCTGGCGCCCCCACTTTTGTGACCCTTTCGGCTGTGGCCATCTCATCGACATCCTCATCGTTCATTGTGTCAGTAGATAACACAGTGCTGGCCACGGCTACGTTCGACGCCATTAGCGGTTATCGTTATGCGCCCAGAGGGTCGGCCCGAACCGTAATGGGGCAGGCCGTTTTGCCCAACACAGCCGATGAACTGCGACTGACACTAACTTACGACCGGAAGGGGGGGAGCGGTGCGGCTGCTTACCTGAACTATGTAGCAGTACAGACCCGGCGGGAAATTCGCCAGTACGACGTACCCACGCTGGTGCACGGAGGGCGCGGCAACTACATTGCCCAGCAGGCAAATGCTGATCTGGTGATTTGGGATGTAGCTAATCCGGTTACCCCGGTTCAACAGGCTTATGCATTAACCGGTACGCAAGCTAGCTGGGCTGTAACCGACAGCGCTTTGTTTTACCTTCACACCGGCAGACAGGTGAGTAAGCCAGCCGCGGTGTATGCCATTCCCAACCAAAATATACGGGCCGAAGCAACGCCAAATCTGCTCATTATTACCCCAACAGCCTGGCGCGATCAGGCTGAACGGCTGGCTCAGTTTCGGCGCACAAATGATAAACTAACGGTGCTGGTAGCTACTACGGCTCAGGTTTACAACGAATTTTCGTCGGGTCACCCCGATGTGTCGGCGATTCGGGATGCAGCTCGGTTTTTCGCGCAGAAGCAGCCGGGTACGTTGCGCTACCTATTACTGATGGGCGACGCCTCATTCGATTACCGGGGGAAAACGAAATCGCTCACACCCGCTCAAATTGCGAATCTGGTACCTACCTACGAAAGCCGCGAATCGCTTGACCCCGTTCGCAGCTTTTCGTCGGATGATTATTTCGGTTTCCTGAAAGATGAGGACGGCGAATGGCCTGAAACGTTTAGCGACAATACCAGACTTGACATTGGCGTTGGCCGATTGGCCGTGAAGACGCCCGCCGAAGCCCGAAACGTAGTAGACAAGCTGATTCGCTATGCCAGCGATAAACGATTAATGGGCGATTGGCGCACCAAGTTGTTGTTGGTAGCCGACGATGGCGACGGTAATATTCACAAGAACGATGAAGACCGATTGGCCGCACTCGTTGAGGCACGACACCCCGAATTCAGACCGGAACGGTTGTTTCTGGATTCGTTCAGGCAAGATACGATTACGTTGGCCGGGCAACCCGCTAACCTGATCACCGAGCGGGCACCGCTGGTTAATAAAGCAATAAACCGGGCCGTTGAGGAAGGTCAGTTACTGATCAACTATGCCGGGCACGGCGGCGAAACGGGCTGGGCACAGGAACAGATTTTGACCGTTCAGGATATTTTGTCGTGGAAAAACAGCCGGATGCCCCTTTTTGTGACGGCTACCTGCGAATTTGGCCGTTACGACGACCCAAACGTGGTTTCCGGGGCTGAATTGGCTCAGGTTAGTCGGGTAGGCGGGGCCATTGGTATGCTGACTACAACCCGTCCCGTGTTTGCCAACACAAATTATTTATTGAATGACGCCTTCTACAAAGCTATTTTTCTGGCCGTAGAAGGAGGTTTACCTCGACTCGGCGACGTCATGCGCGATACGAAGAACAACAGCATCAGTGGTGTTCAGAACCGTAATTTCACCCTGCTCGGAGACCCATCGATGCGATTGGCTTACCCACAGCAAAACGTAACTTTTACACACCTCAACAACCGTTTACTGAACCCCGGCAGGGTAGACACGTTGCGGGCCGGGCAACGCATCATGCTTCAGGGCGAGGTTCGTCCGCAGAGTAGCACGCTGGTAGAGAGTCAATTTTCGGGAATGGTACGGGTGCTGGTGTACGATAAACCACTCGCCCTGAAAACACGCGGAACCGAAAGTGCGCCCTACGCTTACAAGGCTTATCAGAGTCTGCTATTTGCTGGTCAGGCTCAGGTACGACAAGGCCGTTTTGAGGTCAGCTTCAACGTACCTGCCGATGTGTCGCCCACGTTCGGTTTTGGCCGAGTATATGCTTATGCCGTTGATGCCGATAGCTTGACGGATGCCGTTGGTAGTTACCAAAACCTGTTGATGGGAGGCACAAGTACGCCCTCAACCGATACGCGACCTCCTAGTCTGACACTTACACTGGCAGGAACAGAGGCCAACGTTCAGCGCCCCACAACCACCGGATCAACAGCTACAATTCGGCTACAGGTCACCGATGAAACGGGGATCAATCTAACTCAAACCTCGGCCAACCGGGGCCCCACCCTGCAACTCGACGGAGCTGCGCCAATGCGCATCGCCGATTATTTTACGGGTTCAGCAGATGGACGTTGGGGCGAATTTATAGTACCGCTGCGCGATATGATGCCCGGCAATTATGTAGCACGCGCACGGGTGTTCGATCTTAACAATAATCTGACAGAGGCTACGTTTGCATTTGTAGTTGCTGAGCAACCAGCCATGACCATTCAACGACTAATGGGAGCACCAAATCCGGTACAGGAGCAAAGTCAGTGGCAATTGACCCACAACCGCCCCGGGCAACCTCTTAGCTGGACCTGGCGCTTGATATCAGTGATGGGTACAAACCTGATTCAACAACATGGCGAGTGCTATGACTGCGCTAAAACAATAACGATTGGCTCATATAACCGATTGGCACACCCTTTGTCGGCAGGTATCTATATCTTACAAACTGAACTGACGAACCCCGAAACAGGCGAACGGGCAACGGCCAGCAGTCGGATTCTTTTTACCGACTAATCGAAACGTTTTTTTTCTACACGCAGAAACCTCGTAATTTTGACGGTCATGCAGTACCGAAGCCCATTGGCTACCACACTGACAGACCATTAGCACGGATTTATGAATCGTATGTACTTCAGCTTGCTACTTAGCGCAGGCTTCTTCGTAACAAGTCTGGTGGCTGTCGCTCAGACAACACCCGCGCCGTCTTTTACCAATCTGGCAGGTCAGACAGGGCGGGTTCCAAACTCAGCGGTGCCCTTTCTGAACTTCACACCCGATGCCCGCTCCGGCGCGCTGGGTGATGCGGGGGTAGCACTCGATAATCCGGATGCTAACGCCATCTTTTGGAATCCAGCCAAACTGGTCTACGCCAACCAAAACTCAGGAGCGGCCGTTTCGTACACGCCCTGGCTGCGCGACCTGATTGGTGACATGTATTACGGCTACTTCTCGGGTTATAAGAAGATCAACAAAAACCAGGTTGTTGGCTTGTCTCTACTTTATTTCGATTTAGGTACCATCGATTTTACCACGAATCAGGGCGTATCAGCGGGGTCGTTTAACTCCAGGGAATATGCGCTGACGGCCAGCTTCTCGCAGAAACTGGCCAAGAATTTTTCGATGGGCGTTAACGTGAAATACCTGAACTCGAACCTGGGCGGTGGTGCTTCTTTTGCAGGTGGCCAAACACCGATCGAAGCAGGATCGACAGCTGCGTTTGACCTTAGCGCTTACTACAATAACTCAGCTCGTGATGAGGTTACGGGTAAAGGCATGAGTTGGGCCTACGGCCTGATGATCTCCAATCTGGGTGGTCGAATCAACTACGGTAGCCAGGAACGTTATTTCATACCGACCAATTTCCGGTTGGGTGGTATGTTTACTTATCACGCTGACCAGCTAAATAAATTCAATTTTGTGGTCGATGTGAATAAACTAATGGTACCAACGCCGCCTATTACCCAACGCGTAAATGGTGTAGACGTCATTGTATCGGGGCAAGACCCCAACCGGCCTTATCTGAGTGCTGTTTTCGGTTCATTTGGCGATGCACCCGGTGGATTCAGCGAAGAATTGAAAGAGGTAACCGGGTCAATCGGTGCCGAGTACTGGTACAACAATCAGTTTGCTGCCCGCGTGGGATATTTCGGCGAATCGGTTGAGAAAGGTGGTCGGCAATACGCCACGGCGGGTATCGGTGCCCGGCTTCCTTCATTAGGTATCGATTTCTCGTACCTGTTGCCTGTTCGTTCGGGCAGCCCACTGGCAAACACATTCCGGGTATCGCTGCTGTTCAACTTTAATAAAAGCCAGCGCGTAGCAGAAGACACCGATTCTGAAAACTAGTTTCGATATACACAATTTCTATACCGGCAATCCATTACGGTGGGTTGCCGGTTTTTCTTTATCAGATGATATCACTTGATCGTACCATTGCCCCTGATTACCATCCTGTTCAGGATATTCGGCTTGCCCATGTTGATTCACAGCTACTGAGCAACGGCGCACCGCTATACATTGTGGCTTTTGACCAGCAGCCCGTTATGCGCGTTGAGGTAAACTTCGATGCGGGTGCCTGGTATGAAACACAGCCCGCCACCTCCTCTTTCGCCTGGAAGATGCTGGCTGAGGGTACAACCTCCCGCACATCGGCCCAGATCAGCGATGCCTTCGACCGATACGGTGCTTTTCTGGAACTGAACAGCGGTTTTGATCGGGGTAGCCTGGTGGTTTACTGCCAGCCCAAACACCTCGCTAATGTTTTGCCTCTTGTGGCCGAATTATTAACGGAGGCAACGTACCCGGAAAAAGAGTTTGAAGACCTGCGCACTATCACGTTGCAAAACCTGAAGGTGAGCTACGAAAAAACAAGCCACCTGGCCAGCGTGCGCTTCAGGCAGAAACTATACGGGCAGCAACATCCCTATGGCCGTAGTCAACACCCCGACACGGTGGGAGCACTGCCGCGTTCTGAAGCTGTTGCTTTCTACAATCAACACATTCGTCAGCAACCATTCCGCGTGCTGCTGGCCGGGCAAATTACGCTGACAGAAACTGCGCTGGTCAACGAAATTCTGGGTCAGCTACCCATTGTGGGGCAGGCTAAACCTGGTAGCCTAATTACCCCGCCCACTTTCGCCACAGACGCCTCTCCCGAGCTTATCGACAGACCCAATAGTTTGCAATCGACCATTCGACTGGGACGGGTTTTGTTTAAACGCGATCATCCTGATTTTTACAAGATGCTGGTTACCAACGAAATACTTGGCGGTTATTTCGGCTCTCGGTTAATGAAAAACATTCGTGAAGACAAAGGATTCACCTACGGCATTTCGTCTAATGTAGGCGCTTTCCGGCAAGCCGGACAATTTCTGATTGGAACCGATGTGAAGCGCGAGTTTACTCAGCAAACCATCGACGAGATATGGAAAGAAATTAACCGATTGCACACTGAACCGACCCCGGCCGATGAACTGCTCACCGTTCAGAACTACATGGCCGGCGAATTTGTCGGTTCATTGAATACCCCGTTTGAGATTGCTGACCGGTACAAACTCATTCTGCTCGACGGCCTTCCCGTTGATTTCCTGAGCGGCTACATCAGTCGAATTCGGGCGGTTACGGCCGAGGATGTGCAACAAATGGCGCAGACGTACCTGACTGAACAATCGCTCGTAGAAGTAGTTGCAGGAGGTAAGTAGTTTCCATAATACCAGATAAAGCAACCAAACGGGCCCTTGGATAGCGTTAGAAAGCGTTCGCCAGTTTTTTGCTAAATTTGATGTCAAATCAGTCGAAACTGGTTTGAAACAGCCCTACATAAGATCGCGCTAATGACAGTATCCATTGCCCCAGCTGCGTTGCTGGCCTATTTACTAGGATCGATTCCGACAGCCGTTTGGTACGGACGCGCCTTTTTCAAGATAGACATTCGTGAGCATGGGAGCGGCAATGCCGGAGCCACCAACACGTTCCGGGTGCTGGGTAAACGAGCCGGCACCGTTGTCATGTTGGTCGACGTACTGAAGGGTTTTGCCGCTGCCTCACTGGTGCATATCCTCAGCGCGCTGGGTACGTTGTCGGTCGATGAAATCCTGGGCTGTCAACTTCTGTTTGGTTTTCTGGCGGTGTTAGGTCATCTATTTCCCGTTTTCGCTCAGTTTCGCGGAGGCAAAGGCGTGGCTACACTTTTAGGAATGGCACTGGCTATCAAACCCGATGTGGCCGCCATCTGTATTGGCGTCTGGTTGCTGGTCGTTATTGCCTCACAATACGTGTCGCTTGGGTCTATTCTGGCCGCGCTGGCCTTTCCGGTGTCGTTGCTGTTACGCGTATCCGGGCAACCCGAAAATCCACTGCTGATCGCCTTCGGCTTCGTTATTTTTCTGATCGTCGTGATTACCCACAAGAAAAACATTGGTCGTTTGATTCAGGGAAACGAAAGCCGAACGATATTGATAAAAAGAAGTCGAAAGTCATAACAAATACACGTCATCGTCTCGGAAACTCTTTTCGAAGACGACAGCCTATCGGCTTCATATAGACCAATCCTGCCGATTCTTTTAACTCTTTAGTATGCTCGCTACTTACCTCACCACCAATAAGCAACGGTTTCTCGACGAACTGTTCGACCTAATTCGCATTCCGTCCGTTTCGGCCGATTCAGCATTTAAAGATGACGTTCGGCGGGCAGCCGAATTTGTTCGCGACCGCCTCAACGACGCAGGGCTCGACGGTGCCGAAGTCATTGAAACGCCCGGACACCCCATCGTGTTTGCCCAAAAACTGGTTGACCCGAGCAAACCGACCGTACTTGTGTATGGTCATTACGACGTTCAGCCAGCAGATCCGTATGAACTCTGGGACACCCCGCCTTTTGAGCCAACTATTCGGAACGAACGAATTTATGCGCGGGGTGCCTGCGACGATAAGGGGCAATTCTACATGCACATTAAGGCACTTGAAGCCATGATTGCTACCGGAAATTTGCCCTGTAACGTAAAGGTGATGATCGAAGGTGAAGAGGAAGTTGGCTCGGACCACCTCGGCGACTTTGTGACCGCCAACCGGGAAAAACTCGCTGCTGATGTTATTCTGATCTCAGATACCAGCATTATCAGCAACGATGTGCCTTCGGTAGAATCGGGACTACGCGGGTTGTCTTATGTAGAAGTAGAAGTAACCGGCCCGAACCGCGATTTGCATTCGGGTGTGTATGGCGGCGGTGTTGATAACCCGGTTAACGTACTTTGCCAGATGATTGCCTCGCTGAAAGATGCTGATGGACGAATTACCATTCCTGGTTTCTACGATACCGTTGTTGACCTTACCACTGAGGAGCGTTACGAACTGGCCAAAGCTCCTTTTGATCTGGATGAGTACAAGCGTGACCTGGGTATTGGTGATGTGTTTGGCGAAGCTGGCTACTCAACGAATGAACGTACCTCGATTCGGCCAACTCTGGACGTGAATGGCATTTGGGGTGGTTATATTGGCGAAGGGGCAAAGACCGTATTACCGTCGAAGGCGTCGGCTAAGATTAGCATGCGCCTTGTGCCTAACCAAACACCCGACGAAATTACGGCACTTTTCGCTAATCACTTCGAGTCAATTGCTCCTGCTTCGGTATCGGTGAAGGTGAAGCCTCATCATGGCGGTTTCCCCTATGTTACGCCTACCGACTCTATTGAGTTTGAGGCGGCGAGCATGGCTTTTGAGGAAGCTTGGGGCAAAAAACCCATTCCAACACGTGGCGGAGGAAGTATTCCTATTGTGGCCTTGTTTGAAAAAGAATTGGGAATTAAAAGCATCCTGATGGGCTTTGGCCTCGATGCTGATGCGCTGCACTCGCCCAACGAGAGCTACGGCCTTTTCAATTTTTACAAAGGCATTGAAACGATTCCTTATTTCTACAAGCATTACACGGCGCTGAAAAGCTAATTTTTTATGTAACGCCATTTTGCAAAAAGCCTTCTTAATCGAAGGCTTTTTTTTGTCTAATATAAAGTAAAAAGAAGGCTCAATACGGCTAATTGAATTAGCTTTTACATCCGCATCAACTACAGTAATTTTTTCGTATAATTCGGTTCATTAACAGTGAGTTAACAACCGAAGCGATGAGAAAAGTAACTACGTGTGCAGCACGGTGGTGGGCTATGGCCTTCTATGGGCTGTTAATGCTGTGTAGTTGCGTCTATGCTGACCCGTTGTTACCACCTGTCCGTTTTCGAGTCGATCATATCGGGGTTGACCATGGTCTAACTCAGGGCTCTGTCTACTTCATGCTCAAAGACTCCCGTGACTTCATGTGGTTTGGCACGCAGGATGGATTAAACTGCTACGACGGGCACCGGTTTTTAACCTTCCGCCCCGACAACTATCGGCGTGGTTACATTCGGGGCGTCAATATCTTCGGAATCGTAGAGGACAAACAGGGTACCATTTGGGTCGGTACCGAAGAGGGTCTAAACCGATACGATCGCCGGAAAAACCAGTTTATCTGCTTCTACTCAACATTGCCCAAGCCAGGTACTAGACCAGTCCCCTCGCGAACACTCCCCTTTTTTGCCGACGATACCGAATTACTTTATTTAAGCGATCAGGAAGGACTGGTTTCTGTAGACTACCGTTCCCGCCGAAAACGAATCATCAATCCTACACTAAAGCCAAAGCAGGAATATGATCTTCAGAGTTCAACTAAACGGACAGTAGCCGGCGATGTGTGGCTACACGCCCCCACCGGTTTAATTCGGTACAATCTGGCCGAGAAAAAATTGTATCACTATTTTAGCAGAAAGGCAACAAACACCTTTGGTGACCCCGAAACTGTCTTTTCTTTTCATATAGACGCAGCTAACATTGCCTGGATTGGTACCGCAAACGGACTTATTCGATTTGATTACAAAACGGGCAATACTCATCGATATAACCAGGTGGGAAGCTTAAAACTGGGACCTGTTTACAGTTTAGCCGAAGATCAGCAAGGACGAATCTGGATTGGGACACAGCAGCAGGGAATCTTTTATTTTGATAAACGGGCCCGGCTGTTTGGCACCATCGAAACACCACCCAACAATCAACAAGTCATCAATCAATACGAGATTAACAAGATTTTGGTCGATAACCAGGGTATTGTGTGGGCCAACATTGATCCTAATGGTTTAGTAAAGCTTGTGCCGGAGGTATTCTCGTTTGGAGGTCTTTCCAAGAACGTTCAAGTCAGGCAGAGTGCGCCCAATCAGCAACTAACGAGTTACACCGTGCGTTGCTTCGCCGAATTTGCTGCGACAAAAGCGGATAGAATGCTTCCCAAAAAACCAATCTGGGTAGGCACAGAAACAGGTATAAATGTACTGGATCAATCATCCTGGCGAGTACTCCGACATTATCTCACGGCTACACCGCGCAGCGATCAGCCAACACATAACCCCATCAAACGATTGTATGTCGACTCTTATCAGCGGATGTGGGTCGGTGCGGTTGGCGGTGCTTATTTATTCCACCCACGCGATGAATCCTTTGAGCTACTGGCTTTTTCGCCTGGCTTGACCCCGCAAGCGGAAATAGCCGAAAATTTCGCGCGTGACCTTGTCGCCATCAGTGCAGATACTATGTTAGCCACCACTGAGGAAGGTATTTTTCAGTTAAGTCTGGCCACAAAACGATGGCAAAAACGATCCGAATTGGCCAATCAAAATCTTTTCTGTTTCTATTGGGAGCCGTACTATCGGCGCCTTTGGGTAGGTACGTACCTCAACGGATTTGCCTGCTACCAGCTTCCCGCCGATGGTTCATCTTCTCCGTGGCGGCGATTGCTAACGGGCCTTGTTGGCTATACGGTATTGCATATCCATGATGACCCCACCCGGCAAACTGTCTGGCTCTCGACTGATCGTGGTCTGGCAGCTATGAACCGTAAAACAAATAAGATAAAGCTATATACCGAGCGCGACGGATTGGCCAACTCTTTCGTTTATGGCACCTTAGCTGACGACCGGAACAACCTATGGATGAGCACAAACCGTGGTATATCAAGACTAAATACAGAAAACTGTCAAATCAAAAATTTTGGGCTTACCGATGGACTTCAGGGATTAGAATATAACGGAAATGCGCTGCTACGTACCCAGGATGGCACCTTATTATTTGGCGGCGTGAACGGATTTAACAGCTGTCGGCCCAACTTATACCGCAATGTTCGCACAAACCCGGCTGTTCATTTATATAACCTGCGCGTAAATGATGAATCCTATACTACAGACGCTATTCTCAATGAATCTAGCTTGGAATTCAGTCATTCACAAAATACATTCTCACTCGAATTTGCGGCGATCGACTACCTGAATACCACTAAAAATCGATACTCATACAAGCTCAGTAATTACGATAACGATTGGGTGCAGGCAGGCGAGAAAAACTACGTTCGTTATGCCAATGTACCGCCCGGTACCTACACGCTGGAGGTGCGAACGGCAAACCGCGATGGACAGTGGAGTTATCGGATTCATAGATTAGCTATCCAAATTAACCCTCCTTTCTGGCGTACAGTACCTTTCCTGTTTCTACTCATAATGTCTCTGGCTGGTCTGGTTATGCTTTGGGTACATAGGCGCGAAGAGCAAATCCGGCACCAGCAGGCCGAACAACTCCGATTGGCTTTTGATGTGCAGGAACAGGTGAAGCGAGATATTGCGCGCGACTTACATGATGAGATTGGTACCAGACTGGCAACCTTGAAACTATATACATCGCAGATTGCTCGCTATGCGGGAGATGAAGAAGCGCCAAGAACATTGCGCAATGCTATAAACGGGCTCATCAATGATACCATCAGTGATGTGCGTGACCTGCTCCGCGAGCTGAACCCACGCACGCTGGAACAATATGGATTTGGCCCTGCTCTGGAAGAACTTCTCGATCGAATCAACGCTACGGGTGCTATTGAAGCCCACGTAAGTTTAGATACAAGCATGACTCGCCTACCCACCGATACCGAAATTATGCTTTACCGTATTGTGCAGGAGTTAATTAACAACACGCTGAAACATGCTAATGCAACTCATATAGATATCACTTGCTATTACCGCGAGGATCGTATTCATCTGACTTATGCCGATAATGGACAAGGGTTTAATTATGAGCGTGTTCGGCAAGGTTTAGGTATTGGCAACATCGAGTCACGGGTACTCATGCTCAAAGGCAGTATTCAATGGCAATCAGAAGATGACAAGGGAACATCGGTCGTAATCTTAATACCCTTGCCTTATGCTGACCGGACTATGCGCCGTTCACAGACCTCTATAAATATACCTTTCCCTTGATCAATTTTCAGTATATCGGATAAAACACATTTTGAGTTGAGAGTTCATTTACAGCATAGGGAGTGCATACGACTGTAACTGAAATAATATTGAGTTAGCAAAAATCCGATTAAAGTAATATCTGGTATATACATAGCTAAAAAAGCCCTATTGGGCGCTCATTCTGTAAGGTTAATTCCTTTTATGTCAACCAGTAGTGACCTTCCGAAAAAAGGTACGTCTGAGTTACAAAATATTATTTACTGAACCTGGTATTATGGAAAAGGTAAGAAGAAACCGCACCAAGACTACACAACGAATCATTGACGCCTTTGAAGAAGTACTAGCAGAACGGGGTCTACAGGCGGTAGGCGTAAATCGGGTTGCTGAACGGGCCGGCGTCAGTAAAGTGTTGATATACCGTTACTTCGGTGGCTTGGAGGGCCTTATCGCGTATTATATACGTATGGGAAGGTTGTATCCGAGTTTTACGGAGCCTGTACTGGAACAGCTACGTCCTAGTAATGAAGATGAACTGGGCCGTTTGTGGCATAAGCAACTGACTCAGTTGTTTCGTCAGTTTCGCAACAATAAAGCGAGCCGCGAACTACTAAAAGCGAACACAATAGAAAATGATCCTATTGCCGACATCGCCAGTCAGGTACAGGACGAGGAAATCACCAGATTGATCGGTCAGTTTTCTTTTGTCGATCACATGGACAATGAAGCCATTTCTGCCGTTACTGTCGGGGCAATGTCTTACCTTACTTTGCTGGCCGATAATAACCGTACAATGGCTGGTATCGACCTGCGCAGTGAGGAAGGCTGGAAACGGATTGAGGCAGCGGTAAAACTAATTTACACTGCACTAAGCAAGAAAGCCGCCGAATCGGAGAACATAACATTCGCTAAACCTGAAAGCGCGCTGGATATACAGTGGAAGTAATCAATTGCTGACAACTACATCATTGCACACGTAGATCAACAGTAGCTTCGTCATCTTCACCCGTCGATATAGGGTATCCATTTCCCGGGGTACTGTCTGGGTCGGCGGGATTAGCTACACGTACCTGAGCTTGCGTTTGCTTTGGGCCAATTGTCGTCGCTCTTGCCCTGAAACTTCTGGTGCTGGATGCCCCGGCCGGTAGTGTCAGTGTCGTGCCTGTTATTCCCCCGCCACCCGGCCCCATATCATTACTGTCTACAAACTGCATACCTGCAGGCAGATAAGCCGTGGTGTTTATGTTACTGGCTTCAGCGCCCCCGCGATTGGTTACTATCAGCGAATAGGTTACCAACTCATTCAATGCCGGTGTGCGGTTGCTCACCACAAGGCGAAGACTAAGATCAGCCATATTGGCAACCGGCGTAGGCTGATTACCAACAACAGTAGGCAACGGCACCTGATCCGGATTGGGCGATACGTAAGTATCTTGACCTGTCCCAACCCTCAAATCAAGGTGAGTTGCATCATCCTGCCCATCACCCGTTCCTGAGCCTGGCTGGCTATCCGGGTCATTATTACCACTTTCTTTAATCTCAGATGCCAGTGAGTAGGTTCCGTTAACGGTAACCTGTATACGGAACGCACGTGTCAGCTGTTGTCCCGCTGCCAGAGCAGGCAACGTACCTGACACGATGCCGTTCGTAACAGTTACAGTACCTGCCAGTGCTGTAGCTATTACGTTGGTTGGCAATCGACATTGCCAGACTATACCTACTGCCTCAGCGGGGCCAGCATTGGCAACCGTTATATACACCGTAGTTGTGTCGTTTACAGCCAATACACGCCGCCGGGCCGCGCTACTTATACTGACATCTGCCTTTGCCCGAAGGCTAAATACAGGCGTCGGTGCACTAGCCATGACCGGACTCGTGGATACTACCCGCACCCGATACGTACCTATAGCTAGTGAATCGGGCCATTTTACTCGGATGGGTGATACACTCCCTCGCCCCACATTGGCTCGAAACCGACCCTTCGCATCAAGAATCTGAACATCCCACCGGTTGTCAGCATTAAACGTACCTGACTGATTGAAGGTGACCAGAACACTGTCTCCTGGCGAAAAAGCCCCCCCTCTAGCGGCTGTTACCTCGTTGGTCGACGCAAACAGAACGGGGAGAACTGGCGCTGCTGTTTGAAAAAAAGAATCGGTCAAGCTATTATTCCAGTTTCGGGCAAAGCGGGATAGTCCCATGTTTGCTGGTATAGACTGCGGATTAAGGTAGTATCTGGGATGAACAGCCGGGCGTAGCGCGTTCCCAAAATGCACATCAGGCTGACCACCCAGCCGGTTCAGAATGGTATCATTGAGAGGCCCTCGGAATACGCTAAAATTGGGCGTTTGAATCACTTTCTCCTGTTGAGCAACTACATCAGCATTGGTTACCTGCCCTGTAAATGACGCGCGTGCGATCACCCAAGGCATTGATCGGTTATTAAAATCCTGGCGCACTTTTCTGATCAGTGAATCGAGGCGGGCCGCATAAAGGGGAATTGTTGACGGCCGAACATTCTCTGATTCGCCCTGATGCCACAAAACGGCCCGAAAACCACCCGTAGCGCCATAATAACTCATAATTTGCTTCAGATTGGTATATGGTTGAAGATTAGGCCAGTTCACCACGCAATAGAACAGGTTACAGGCCGGTATACCTTTGGCCGGGTCATTCCAGTTATCAACAGTAGCAGCATCCCAGCCTGCGTTGTAGAACATCACCGGCACATTGAAGCGATTCACGATGTAGTCACCCAATTCACCCCAACCCCATGAGCTTTCGCCCATCGGAAATACACGTTTTCCCGCCGTCAGTGGCGAATAAGTAGGAAAAGGCATTGGATCGCCCGATGAAAGCAGGGCCGGAAAGTTGGTAGGATAATAGTGATTGATCGTGTCGATAGAACTTACGCGATCAGAGGTAGCACCCAGGTCGTTATCGCCAATGCCGAAACCGCGCGAATTAGACTGTCCCGCCAAAATAAATACCTCACCAATGCCTACGGGTTGCACGCTTGCCTGCGATACAACCACGCCATTCTGAATGGCTCTCACGGTAAGTACATACCAGCCCCCGGCCCCGGTTACGTACCCCATCACGCCCCCCGGCTGAGGATTGATTTGGATAGTCTGCCAGGACGAAGCCACTCCCTGACCAGTTACGACAGGTGTTAACTGGGCCTCTACCCGGTCAGCTGCTTGGCTGATTCGAGCGGCAATGTAGAGTCGGCCCTGATTATCTAAACCACGTTGCGCAACAAAGCGACTGGCCGGAAACTGAATGGTCAACTGTGCCAGAGCTGGCCTACCAATAGACAGCAACAGGCATAGGAAAGCTGAAAAACGGAGCAAAATCATCAAAACAGGAATAGAGCCGGATAGCGTCTTGGGATGCGTACGAGGGGCACAATTTTGAATTTAGACATTGTCTTATGCAAAAAGGATACCGCCCGCATCTATTAAAAATCAAAGATAATTGACTCTACACGCATAATCTGATTTACCTATGCAACGACGCGCTCCCCCAAAAGTCCAATCTTTAGTACACTTTTTTTTAGTCAGCCTTATTTATTCACTTAGCTGACAGTCAATATATAAACTATACAGATTATAGTCTTCGGCATGGGTTTTTGTCCTACGAAATAGTAGGAAAATTACAATTCACAATTTTTTTACAAAGATAGCGTATCTGTATATGGACAGAAAAAACGTAGATTTGTAAGCGTGTTTAGTGGGCTTTTTCGGAATTTTATTTCCCGAAACGTCACAGTTGTAAAATTTTCACTTTTTTTACGTTCAAAACCTAACTTTCAATTCAACCCCAACAGTACACAGTTCAATGAAGACACAATCTGCAACCCCCGCACCCGCTAAGGCAGCCGCACCGAAGAAATCGTCAGGTGGTTTGAACCCGGTATTTGTTATCCCGATCCTATTCATCATCGCCGAATTGGTTTACCATTTCATTTTCGGAGATGGCAAACACTTCCAGGATGGAGACAACACCAAATTACCCCTACCCGGTGATTATTTCGGAACCGTTTACGCTGGTGGTTTTATCGTACCTATTCTGTTCACTTGCTTTCTGTGCGTGTTCGTGTTCTCGATCGAGCGTTTTATCACCATTGGCCGCGCCAATGGATCAGGCTCTATTGATGACTTCGTTCGCAAAGTAAAAGGCCAGCTTGACCGGAATGAGATTTCAGCTGCTATTGCTGAGTGCGACAAGCAGAAAGGCTCGATCGGAAACGTAGTGAAAACGGCCCTGCTGAAGTATCAGCAATTGACTACAGAAACCAGCATGAACAAAGAGCAGAAACTGGTTGCCCTTCAGAAAGAAGTAGAAGAAGCAACTACACTGGAACTGCCTATGCTGGAGAAAAACCTGACGATCATCGCTACGCTGGCGTCGGTATCTACTCTGATCGCCCTGCTTGGAACGGTATTAGGTATGATTCGTGCCTTCGCCGCCATGGGTGCAACTGGACAGCCAGACACAGGCGCTCTGTCGACCGGTATTTCTGAAGCCCTTGTAAACACGGCTATCGGTATCGGTACAGCAGCTATTGCTACGATCATGTACTCGTACTTCACGAGCCGGATCGATACGCTGACTTACAACATCGACGAAATCGGCCTGAGCATCCAGCAGAACTTTGCTGCGCATAACTAAGCCGGCTTCTGACGTTATTTACACGGTTAGCCCGCTCAAACGGGCGGGCTAACCCTTAACGGACCAAATCAATGCCAAAAGTTAAAGTTAAAAGGGCCAGTTCATCGGTCGATATGACAGCGATGTGTGACGTAGCCTTCCTGCTACTCACCTTCTTTATCCTGACTGCCCAATTCCGGTCGCAGGATGCTGCAGCCATCGAAACGCCTTCGTCGATTTCGTCTATCAAGGTGCCTGACACAGACATCATGACTATTGCCCTCGATAAGGAAGGTAAAATTTATTTCGGTGTCGACGGACAGCCAACCCGCATCGCCATGCTCGAAAACGTTGCCGAAGCAAAAGGCATCACGTTCACCGAGCAGGAAAAGAAAGAGTTTGCCCTGATGAGCAACTTCGGTATGCCCATTGCCCAACTTAAGTCGTACCTGAATCTGCCTAAAGAACAGCAGGCGAAGGTGAAGCAGCCTGGCATTCCGACGGATACCACGGGTGCGGGTCCAACCAACGAGCTTAAAGACTGGGTTTATAACAGCCGTAAGTCTAATAACGGTCTTCGTATTGCCCTTAAAGGTGATAACCTGGCTAAGTTCTCGAACTTCAAAAATGTTCTGACCACACTTCAGGCACAGAATATTAACAAATTCAACCTGATCACCGGTACTGAAGCACCACCGGCTGGCTGGAAGGCAGACTAACAGAAACGCTGTTTATCTAATTTAATTGACCTGTTTTTATGGAATTTGCCACTTCGGTGCATCCAACAAACAGATAACAAGTTGAAAGAGATAAACACCTAAAACATTTTTTCTCATGGCAGAAATTAACACCGGTGGTGGTGGTGGTAAGCATGATGGTGGTAAGGTACGGTCCAAGAAAGCATCTACCCGCGTCGATATGACGCCTATGGTGGATCTTGGTTTCCTGCTCATTACCTTCTTCATTCTGGCTACCACCCTCAGCAAGCCATCTTCGATGACGCTGAACGTACCGGACAAAACACAAAAAGAGGAAACAGAGCCTCTGAAGGCATCTAACGTGATGACGATCTTTCTGGGGAAAGACAACAAAGCCCATTACATTATGGGTAAAGCTGCCTCAGAAGATCCGGAATTGAAAACCGTTTCGATTGGTTATGATCTGCGGAAAGCAATCCAGGAAAGCGCGAAAACAGTACCAGGCGACAAGTTTGTGGTCGTACTGAAACCAACGAAAGAATCTACCTACAAAAACATGGTAGATCTTCTGGATGAAATGGCGATTATTAAAATCAAGCGTTATGCGCTGGTTGATCTACTAACGCCTGATGAGAAGACGCTGTTGAAAGACAAAGCAAAATTAGAGGAGATTTAAACCCATGGCAGAAAAACCAAATCAGGCAACACTCGATGATATCGTGTTTGCCGACCGGAATAAGGCCTACGGTGCCTATGCTCTACGTAAAGGCTATCCTGCGGTTGTTACTCGTGCGCTCATCATTGGTTCTGCAATCACGGCTCTCGCCCTGTTTGCACCAACGTTGCTCGATATATTAACACCCGAGGAGACGCAGGAAGCGATGGTAGAAGTTGATCTGATGAAGTTGCCACCGCCACCAATCGATCCAAACGAACCACCACCACCACCACCGCCGCCGGTTGAATTGCCTAAGGTGAACACGGTTAAATTTCTTCCTCCCGAAGTAAAACCGGATGAAGAAGTACCCGAAGAAACACCGCCTCCTGCTGTTGAAGAACTGAAGGAAGCTGTAGCCGCTGAGAAAACGCAGGAAGGTGACCCCAATGCTGAAGAAGTAATTGCTGCACCGGAAGCATCAGCTGGCCCTTCAAGAGCCGAAGTCGTGGTTGAAGCGCCTGCCCCTAAAGATGACGAAGTCTTTACGGTGGTAGAACAAAACCCAGAATTTGTTGGTGGTCAGGCTGCCATGTATGCGTGGTTAGGCAAAAACATCAAATACCCGGCTGCCGCATCGCGGGCCAACATTTCGGGCAAGGTGTTCGTAAGCTTTACCGTGAACACAGACGGATCAATTACCGATGCACAGATTCTGAAAGGTCTTGGCTTTGGTACTGATGAAGAAGCCCGCCGGGTGGTTATGTCGATGCCTAAGTGGAAACCAGGGAAACAGTCTGGCCGCGCTGTTCGGGTGAAGTATAACTTGCCTATCAGCTTCCAGCTGGAGTAAACATGAGTCGCGACAACAATCGCCTTGCCGAAAACCTTCGGTTTTATCTGTCGGTTTTAGCATCGGTCGCATATTTGGGAGGAGGCATCGCACTGATAGCCTCCTCTCAGTCTTTTGGCATAGCTGACTCCGACGGTCCGTTAAGCAGAATTTTAGCTTTTATCATTACCGACGGCCCTTTTCGCTATGCATTGGCTGTTCTGTTAATTCTCTACGGGGCTTTCCGGGGCTTCAGAGCGTTTCAACAGTTTCGTAGTCAATAGGTGCGCTAGTTATCGTTCATTTTTTGTGGAAAAACCGTTGTCGGCGCATCTAATAGGTGTATAGGCAACGGTTTCTCTGCCTTACCACTTACACGATTGATCTCACGCACACGCCCCCTAGTCGGTATTTTGCTTATAGGCGCACTCTTGTTTGGATGCAAAGAAGAGAAAAAGCTGGATAGTCCCTCGCAAGGGCAGATTACAGTAGCTGCCGATGAATCGTATCAGCCACTTACCGAAGAAATTACCAGAACATACGAGTTGCTTTATCCAAGAACAAAATTTGAGCTGGTCTTTAAACCAGAGCGGGAGGCAATACGTCTAATGCTTGAAGACAAAGCCAGAATTTGCATTGTCTCGCGCAAACTAACAGCCAATGAGCAACGTGGCCTGGACCAGAATAAAATAGTGGGGTCAGCAACCCGAATTGCAACAGATGGTGTAGCACTGATCATTAACAACTCAAACACCGATTCGTTGATGACGGTCAGTGAGCTAAAGAATCTGTTTACCAAACAAATTACCCAATGGTCGCAGTTAAAGGGAGGAAATCAGACAGGGCCCGTTACGCTGGTGTTTGATAATCCCAATTCTAGTAACCTGGATTATGTGCTGAATAAATTTGGGGTGAAAAACCTCGACGGACTGCGGATCACTACGGCCAACTCAAATAAGGGAGTGATTGATTACGTAAGGCAACATCCCGACGCCATAGGGTTTATCGGGGTCAACTGGATTAGTGATGGTGACGGAGACGTATCGGCCGAGCTGTCGAAGAACATTCGGGTTGTGGGGCTTTCGCAGAAAGAAAACCCCGGTTCACGGGCTGATTATTTTCAGCCTTTCCAGCAGGCATTGGGATTGAAAGATTATCCGCTGCGTCGTGATGTGTATATTTTGAGCCGTGAAGCCCATCCTGGTTTGGGCAGTGGGCTAACCAATTACCTGATACGGGATGCCGGCAGCCTGTTGATTGAAAAATTAGGGCTTTGGCCTCAGGTGCCGTACAATAGAGAAGTACGTTTCAGATAAGCAGACGTTTTTTTCTGTTTGAACGCAATTTTTTAGTTTTGCACCTTGTTTTACGATTAAAGCACCCTCGTTTTACTAACAACCTACGAATGCGAATGAACCAACCCAAAAACGCCCTGCTAGCCACCTTATTTTTAGGGGCTGCAACGTTGGTACCAGCCACCGCTCAGGATATTGCATCAGGTTTGAAAGACCTTGAGGCAGAGCGCGTTCCGAAGGCGGAGCAAACGTTCAAGCAATTGGCGTCCACGGCTCCAACCGCCGAAAACCAGTTTTATCTGGGCTATTTCCTCTTGAAAACCGGAAAAGCAGACGAAGCGAAGGCGGCCTTTGAAAAAGGATTAGCAGCTGATCCCAAAAATCAGCTCAACAACGTAGGTCTGGCCGGAGTGGCTCTGACTAAGAAAGATCTGACCACGGCCAAGACAAAAACTGACGAAGCCGTAGCTGCAACCAAAGGGAAAAACAGCGATGTGCTGTTCCGTGCGGGCGAAATGTACACCCTCTTCGAAGGTGATAAGGGAGTCAACGATCCGGCGCGCGCCATTGAGCTGTTGGAACGGGCTAAGGTACTGGACAAAAAAAACCAGAACGTTGAGATTCCAATGGCGATGGGCGATGCCTATACCCTGCGGAACGAAGGCGGACCAGCCGTTAGCCGTTACGAAGACGTTATTGATGGCCCATTGGCCGCTGTGTCGAACAATACAACAAAGGCCGAAGCAAACGCTAAAATCGGTCAGTTGTATCTGCGGAGTAAGCAGTATAAGCTTGCTCAGGAGTTCTTCGAAAAAGCCTTGGCTGCTGACCCTGAATTTGCTCCTACGTATCGTTCGTATGCCGATGCGCTGGTTGGTTCAAGGGCCTACAAAAAAGCATCGGAGATTTATGACAGGTACGTTCAGAAAAGTGGCACACAAGACCCGGAATTGTTGCTGAACGTAGCTAAGTACTACTTTCTGGCTGGCGAGCACGAAAAGTCGCTTGCTTATCTGGACAAGCTGAAAGGGCAGGTGAAAGACCCTATCATTGACCGTATGACCGGTTGGTCGAGTGTGGCTCTTGGCCGTAACGAACAGGCTGTTCAATCGTTGGGCAAGTTCATTAGCACGGCTCCAGAGAAGGTGATCTTCGATGACTATAAATACCTGGGTCGCGCTCAGGCGCAACTTGGTACACCCGAAGGTGATTCATTGAGCATTGTGAATTTGTTGCAGGCTGCACCAAATGATACAACAGAGAACCTTTACAAAGAGGTAGCCGACAAATACTATGCAACTAAGCGGTATGATAAGTCGGCAATGTACCTCCAACAGGCTATCAACAAGGAAGAGAAACCAAGCAATAACGATTACCTGAAGCTTGGCCTTTCTTACTATCAGTATGGTTTCCAGGTTCCGAAGATGATTGCTGATACTGCACAACAACAGGTTGCCCGTAAAATGGCTTTTATGCAGGCAGACTCAGCATTTGCTAAGCTTGCTGAGAATGCAGAAAAAATAGGTACTCCTTACCCGCTGGCCTATTATTACCGTGCTCAGTCGAATTACTTCGCGAATGGTCGCGAGGCTTCATTGGCAAACGGTTATCCTGTACCTCTTTACGAGAAGTTTATCGAACAGGCACTTGTTGCACAGGCAAACCCGGAAACAGGTGCTACCACGCGTGATCAGAACCGGAAGTACCTGATCACCGCCTACCGGTACCTGATTCAGAACAGCATTGCCAAGAAAGATGATGCGAAGGCAAAAGAATATGCCAACAAAGTGCTTGAACTGGACCCGAACGATAAGGAAGCGAAAGAATTTTTGAATCCAACACCGGCGGCACCAGCTAAGCCAGCAGCAAAAGCGGCTCCTAAAAAAGGATCTGCCAAGTAATAGTTGAGAATGAGTTTATGCAGAGGGCGCAGGCAGGTTTGTCTGCGCCTTTTCGTTTTGTAAATTTGTCGCCGTTGCTTTTTCAAACGCAACCTCGCATCCCCCTTCGTAGCCGCATGCTCAATCTTGTACTATTTGGTCCGCCGGGTGCCGGTAAAGGCACACAGAGTGAAAAACTAATTCAGCAATATCAGCTTGTACACCTATCAACGGGTGACTTGTTGCGGTCGCAAATAGCCGCAGGAACCGAATTGGGCCTGCGCGCTAAATCACTAATGGACCAGGGTCTGTTGGTACCCGACGAGGTGGTGATTGGCATGATTGAAACCAAGTTAACTGAAAACCAGTCGGCGGCGGGCTTCATTTTCGATGGTTTTCCCCGCACGGTCAAACAGGCCGAAGCGCTGGATACTCTTCTTGAACAGCACGGAACAGGCATTACAACAATGGTTGCGCTGGTTGTTGACGAAGAAGAGCTGATTCGTCGTTTATTGAAACGGGGGGAGACATCAGGTCGTCCGGATGATAAAGACGAAATAACGGCCAGGCGCCGGGTGAGTGTATATAATAACGAAACAATGCCCGTTGCTCAACATTACGAACAACAGGGTAAGTATGCCGCCGTCAGTGGTATTGGTACTATTGATGACATTTTTGATTTAGTCTGCCAAAAAATTCAGCAGGCACAACTTAACTAACCGCGCGTTTGTCTGTTTGCGTTTTTGTGTGTTCGGTTGTGCTGAAGCATAATTGAATCGCTGGACAGGCAAACATGCAAACAGACAAACAACTACTGTGGCTTCATCAAACTTTATTGATTACGTAAAAATAAATTGCCGGTCGGGGCATGGCGGCGCGGGGTCTATGCACTTCCGACGTGAAAAGCACGTACCTAAAGGTGGGCCCGATGGTGGCGATGGCGGACGCGGAGGACACATTATTCTGAAGGCAAACTCTCAGTTGTGGACCTTACTCCATCTAAAATATCAAAAGCACATCAAAGCCGATTCGGGCAACGGAGGTGAAGGAGGTCGCCGAACAGGAGCCGAAGGAGCAGACGTTTATATTGAAGTTCCGCTGGGGACCATTGCCAGGCATGCAGAGACCAGCGAAGTATTGGCCGAACTCACTGAAGACGGTCAGGAAGTGATTCTGCTACCGGGCGGACGGGGCGGCATGGGTAACTCACACTTTAAGTCGGCCACTCAGCAAACACCGCAACACGCGCAACCGGGTGAAGCCGGCCAAGAAGAATGGGTTATTCTTGAACTCAAATTACTGGCCGATGTGGGTCTCGTTGGTTTTCCTAATGCAGGTAAATCCACGCTATTATCGGTGCTCTCGGCGGCAAGACCCGAGATTGCAGATTATCCTTTCACAACGTTAGTCCCTAATTTGGGCGTTGTGGCTTACCGGGATTACAAATCGTTTGTTATCGCTGACATTCCCGGTATCATAGAAGGGGCTTCACAAGGAAAAGGGCTCGGGCTACGTTTTCTGAGGCACATAGAACGTAATTCTGTACTCCTGTTTCTTATTCCGGCAACCAGCGAAGATATAGCCGGCGAGTACCAGATACTGGCCAATGAGCTCGTTGCGTTCAATCCGGAACTGGCAGACAAAACCAGAATACTGGCTATTACAAAGATTGATTTGGCCGATAGCGAGATGATTGACCAAATACAAAATAATCTGCCGGCCAATGTACCGACTTTGTTTATTTCGTCCGTTCAACAAAAAGGTCTTACCGAATTGAAAGACCTGCTCTGGAAAATACTTACCACCACTGTTGATTAAACCTGATACCAAATTTTCACGAGTTCCGGATGTAGTATCGCAAACGCAACTCACCCTGGCGTGTTTCTTAGCATGGCACTGCCAACCAAATGGACTCCTCATTGCCCATGAAACAGTTCGCGTTCTGCATTACCATCGTACTTTGTTTAGTTAATACGCTGGGCGCAGTTGCCCAACTCAACGTATCCTTTCCAGTCACTCGAGCCGTATTTCAACGAAACTCAGCCAATACAGCATCAGTCAGTATCACAGGCACTTACTCAATTGCTATTACACGAATTGAGGCACGGGCTGAAGCGAGAAACGGACAAGGTACCTCTACTGATTGGCAAACCATTGTAGCCAGCCCGCAGGGTGGGGTTTTCAATGGGTCGCTCAGTATGCAGGGAGGTTGGTATAATCTGTCGATACGGCTCATGCGCGATAATCAGGTGGTGGGTCAGCAAACCATTGAGCGTGTAGGGGTTGGAGAAGTGTTTGTCATTGCCGGTCAGTCAAATGCAGAAGGACGGCGGCGCGACACTGAATCGGCTCAGGACGACCGGGTTAATTGCGTAGATTACAAATATGAGGTGGAGCAATATCCTAACGACGCTCCTTTTCCAGTATTTACCCATCTGGATGGACCGAAAACTATTGCACCAAGAGGAATTGGCTCTTGGTATTGGGGAAAATTGGGCGACTTGCTTGCTGCTCGGCTGAACGTACCTGTGCTTTTTTTTAACGCAGCTTTTGAAGGTACAACCGTACGAAATTGGGCGGAAACAGCCACCGGTAACACAACAATAAGCGATTATTTACCCGAACCTTACCCACTCAAGCACCCCTATTTTCCCCTTAAACTAGCTCTGCAGAATTATACGAATATGCTGGGTGTGCGTGCAATTTTGTGGCATCAGGGCGAATCAGACAATCAATTTGATACCCCAACGGCCCTATACGTAGAAAGGTTACAAACTGTAATCAGACAGAGTCGCGCTGATTTTGGCAAAAATATTCCCTGGGTAGTAGCCCGTGCATCGTATCGGGATGCTTACTCAGATGACCCCAGGATTATTGACGGTCAAAATCTGGTAATTGCCAACGGGTCAAACATTTTTCCCGGTCCAAACACAGACAATATTCAGCGCCCCCGCTCGCGTGCACCCCTGTTTGACGATGTTCATTTTGACAATAATGGACTGCGTGATGTAGCAACAGCCTGGAATGCTAGTCTGACAGCGGAGTTTTTTAATAATGCTGTACCTATTAGTCCGGCTCCGGTTCCGACCATAACGGTGAGTTGCGCTGCTAACAATGCTGTAACGTATGCGGTCACCAACTACCAGCAAGTATTCTGGGAATCTGGAGAAACAGGACAATCGGTGACCAAACCGTCAGGTACCACCGTAAGAGCTAAGGTGAAAGATGCGCTTGGAAATATTCATTACACGCCATTTATCAGTAGTACTCCCGCTCCAGTTATTCAGGCCGATGGCCCTACCCGTTTTTGCGAAGTGGGTCAGGTGAACCTCACCAGCAACGTTGACCAAAACATTGTCTGGAGCAATGGTTCGGCGAGTAAGACGATCAACGTAACCAGTACCGGCACATACTCGGTATCGACAAGAGATATCAACGGCTGCACGCTGACTTCTAACTCAATTGCAGTCTCGATTAACCCACTACCGGCCAGGCCTACTATCACTACCGAAGGAGCGCTTACATCTTGCCAGGGAGATAATACAACCCTGGTGGCTAGCCCGGCAGCCAGTTATAGGTGGAGCAACGGCGAACGTACCCAGCGTATCGTTGTTGGGCAAACGGGCGGGTATTCATTAACCGTAGCCGATGAGAACGGCTGTGCTTCACCGCCATCTTCGGTGATAAACGCCACAGTTAATCCTCGTCCTAATCCACTCACTATCAGTTTTAACGGACGCACTACATTTTGTGCCAACGAAACATTGACACTCACGGCAACTCCCGGGGTGGAATCAGGATACGAGTGGAGCAATGGTCAAACTACACCAAGCATTGTAGTGCAACAGTCAGGCAATTATACGGTTCGTACGCGCAACTCGTTTAATTGCCCATCGGCGCCATCTAACGTGGTTCCTGTCATCGTAAATGCTTTGCCAACTACTCCTATCGTAAACAGTAGCCGATCAACCACTCTCTGCCAGGGCGAGAACACGCTGTTGTCGGTAGTAAATACATCTGCTGCCAGCTATAATTGGAGCAATGGTGCCCGCACGCCACAACTCACTATTACCCAGCCAGGTAACTACTCGCTGACCATCTCCGACGAAAACGGCTGCGTGTCGGCCCCATCGAACAGCATCGGGATCATTGTTAATCCAGTGCCGTCTATCCCACAAGTAACAGCTAGCGGTCGGACCATTTTCTGTGCCAACGAATCGGTTACACTGACGTCAAGCCAGGAGAATGCCTATGAATGGAATAGCGGTCAGGCAACGCAGAGTATTGTTGTCACCCAGTCGGGGAGCTACTCGATACGTACCCGAAATCAATTCAATTGCTTTTCAGAACGCTCCGGCCCAATCAACGTAACGGTAAATCCACTGCCTGCTACACCAATTATAGCCAACGAGCGCCCCACCACATTCTGTCAGGGTGACAATACGGTGCTGACAGCCAGCCCGGCAGTAGCATACAACTGGAGTACAGGTGAACAAACCCAGCGTTTAACCATTTCCCAAAGCGGTAATTTCTCACTGACCGTTTCAGACGCCAATGGATGCGTGTCTTTACCATCGGTGGTAGTGTCTGTTGTCGCCAATCCGTTACCTGCCACGCCGCAACTCACAGCTAGTCGCTCAACGACTTTTTGCGCCAATGAAGCGGTTGTCCTCAGTTCGACAACCGAAGCCAGTTACCTCTGGAGTTCAGGACAGACAACCCGCACCATCAACGTGACTGAATCCGGTACCTATTCATTACGTACCCGAAATCAGTTTAATTGCGAGTCTGCTCAGTCAAACATTGCCACCGTATTAGTTAACCCGTTACCCCCTGCGCCCAACCTCACTGCCAGAGGATCGCTCACTTTCTGTGAAGGAGCCAGTGTAACGCTGCTGACCAATTCTCCGCTCAGTACATCCTGGTCAACGGGAGAGTCCACCCAGAATCTGGTGGTTCGTCAGTCAGGGACTTATACCGCTCAAATTCGGGATGCAAATGGATGCTACTCGCCAGCGAGTCTACCCCTATCGACCACCACAAGGGCTAGACCTGAGGCACCACAACTGGCTCAAATTGGCACGTACCTGCTAGAGGCAAGCGGCGCTCCTGCCAACGAGCGCTACTATTGGCAACGTGATGCCGATTCGCTTAACATAGCAACTGCGCAACTGCGCGTATCGCAGAGCGGTGTATACAGCGTACGAACCGCACTTACGTATTCGCCATCTCTTGTCTGTTTATCAGTACCGTCTGACAGCTATACGTATCAGCTACCCAACACCAATCAAAACATCAGCGTCTATCCAAACCCAAGCAGTGACGGTAATTTCTTGATTGAAGCGCTGGCTGACCTCAGCAATACGGTAATTACCGTTTACACGCTTGCCGGCCAACAGGTATATCAGACAACCATCACATTACTGAACGAACGGTATCCACTTTCGCTCTCATCGCTTCTTCCGGGGCCATACATTATCGCTATCCGGTCGGGCAACAATAGAGTGACTAAACGCATACAGATCGGTCTGTAATAATCACCGGTAGAACACGTTAACTTTGTGGCCTATCGGTAATTGAACTGATGGTGTTATTTGGGTAATTTTAGAGTCTCCATTACCCGCCAACTAACTTATGAACAGTATACGTATGCGCTGGAATTTTTACGTAATTATAGCTTTATTATTCAGTTATTCATCTATTGCTCAGACTGTTAGTACTGGCATTAAGATTACGTACCCAGAAAGTCGCGCCGTTTTTCAGCGAGATAACGACAACACGACTACTCTCTCTTTATCGGGGAGTTACTATCAACCGGTCGATAGTTTGCAAGTGCGTTTACTGGCCGAAGTGGCCGGACAGGGAATCAACACGCCCTGGAGAACTTTTCAGCGATCGGCTCAGGGAGGCGTTTTTCAGGGTTCGGTGAAAGGTACCGGCGGTTGGTATAGGCTGGAAGTACAGGCATTCTATAACGGCTCAGTGGTAGCTACCGATGTAATCCGTAAGATCGGCATTGGTGAAGTGTTTATCATTACCGGCCAATCCAATGCACAGGGTTTTCAAGACTTTGGGGCGGTTGGGGCTGCCGATGACCGAGTTAACTGTGTTAGCTATAACAACACGCTTGCCAACTCGCTGGGCGATCCGCCCGCGCCAGTATTTGAGCAACTAAGTGCTACGTCCGTAATTGGTATGCGGGGACAAAGTGCCTGGTGTTGGGGCCGACTTGGCGATCTGCTGGCTCAACAGTACAACGTACCTGTTTTATTTATCAATACAGCCTGGGCAGGAACCACTATTCGCAACTGGATAGAAAGCTTCGATGATAAGGTAACCAAAAATATTTTCGCTCTTGGTACCCCGAACGAAAACCTCCCGCGAGGAATGCCTTACGCCAACCTGCGTATCGCTTTGCGTTACTATTGTTCGTTGCAAGGGCTACGGGCTATTCTGTGGCATCAAGGAGAAACAGACAATGTGCCCCTCAATCTGGAACGTGAAGAATATCGGCGTTTATTGCAGAGTCTCGTTGATAAAACCCGTACAGACACCAACCGCTACCCGGCCTGGATATTAGCCCGTGCATCAAGAAACGGCAGTCTCGATGGCACTTGCTTTAATAACTGTAATGGAAATCAGGACTGTATAGATAAATGTCCGTACATATTTACTAACAGCGAGAAAATCACCAGCGGGCAAACTGATATTATCAATTCTTTCAGCAACAACGTATACGCAGGGCCCTTCACCGATAATATTCAACCTAACCGACCCGATGGTGTTCACTTCACCGGCGACGGATTGATTCAACTGGCACAGGCTTGGTATCAGAGCATGAGCCCAGTGTTTTTTGCCAGTTCAATTCCCTTGCTTCCAACCATACAGCCCCTCATAAGCGTCGCCTGCGGTCCGTCAGAAAACAGCGTGAATGTTACATTGCCAGCGGGCTATAGCAGCTACACTTGGCGAACAGGCCAAACTGGCCGCAACCTGACCATTACGCAACCAGGTCAGTATCAGGCAACGCTGAAAAATGCAGATGGCAACACGTTTTTGTCGCCGACCATCGATGTTCGTCTTCCCATTCAACCGGTTGTTCCTGTTGTTTCGGTGGCAAGGCGGGAGGGAGTGGCTGCTGCTTCACAACAGCAAATCTGTGCCGATTCGGTTTTGTCGCTTGTGGCTGGCGTTACGCCTCAAAGCGCCGCTCAATGGAGCAACGGCATCAATCAACGGATACTGAACGTAGGTAATCCAGGTACGTATAGCGTGAGAGCCGTGAACATATACGGCTGCCGTTCAGCCAGTTCGCCGGGTATCACACTAACTGTGCGCCCTAAACTGGCAACGCCAACTATCGAAAAAATCGGCGTGTATTCGTTGCAGGCAACTTTACCTGCATACCCTAATAATGAGCAGTTCGACTGGCGGCGGGGCTCAGCGTTCCTGAATAACCAGAATGGAGCGGTGGCTAAGGCAGTACTTAGCGGCCCTTACACAGCGCGCGCCAAAGCAACATTCACTCTGGCTGGCGTACCTGACTTGACCTGCTATTCTAATTTCTCGAACGAAGTACTGTTCGAGTCGACCGAGAATTCTGAAGGATTAAGTGTGTACCCAAACCCCAGTGCCAACGGTTACATTGCGGTAGAGACAATCGAGGATTTGCAAAACGTTGATCTGACGGTACATACGTTGGGGGGGCAGCTTGTATTCTCGACCAAAGTGCCATCGTTCAACGAGCGTAAACTCATCAACGTATCCGGCCTAACGTCGGGTCAGTACATTGTTCGTCTAAAAACGGCAGGCTTCGACGTAGCCAAACGCGTTCTCGTTATCCAGTAAGCCGTTTTATAGCTAACTTGCAGTCTATTTTAAAGCCGTTCAACAGCATGAACACAGCGTCGTATTTACCCTCCGATTACATTCCCATCTTTGTTCAGTTAGCGCTGGCTCTTGGGTTCATCATCGTCACGATGATTGTTACGCACAACATTGGCCCGAAGCGAAACAGCCAGAAGAAAGATGACCCCTTCGAGTGTGGCATTCCAGCGCAGGGCGATGCCCGCGCCCCTATCTCGATCAAGTATTTCCTGATTGCCATTCTATTCGTTTTATTCGATGTAGAAGTAATCTTTTTGTACCCCTGGGCTGTTAACTTTCTGAAGCTTGGCACCGCCGGGTTTATTCAGATGATTTTGTTTATGGGCCTGCTTTTAGCTGGTTTTTACTACGTTATCCGAAAAGGTGTATTGAATTGGGAATAATCAAACGAGTTTGAGGTTTGACGAGTAAGGCCTGGGTGACCCATCAACAGGTACGCTGCCCTTCCACGTTGAACCCTGAACCTTGAACTTATTATTATGTCATCATCTATTAAGATGGTAGAGGGTCCGGAAGGCCACGAAGGCTCGGGTTTCTTTGCTACTTCACTCGATAAAGTTGTTGGTATGGCCCGGGCTAATTCGCTCTGGCCTTTACCATTTGCCACCTCATGCTGTGGCATCGAATTTATGGCCACGATGGGCTCTCACTACGACATTTCCCGGTTCGGATCTGAACGTCCCAGTTTTTCGCCCCGGCAGGCCGACCTGCTGATGGTGATGGGAACGATCGCTAAAAAGATGGCACCGATCGTGAAACAGGTTTACCTGCAAATGGCTGAGCCCCGCTGGGTTATGGCCATGGGCGCTTGCGCCAGCAGCGGTGGCATTTTTGATACGTATAGCGTGCTGCAAGGTATTGACCGAATCATTCCCGTTGATGTGTACGTTCCCGGCTGTCCGCCCCGCCCTGAGCAGGTTATCGAAGGACTAATGGAGATTCAGGAAATGGCTCGCAACGAATCCACCCGTCGGCGCAACACAGACGAATATCAGTTGCTGTTGAATTCATACGGCATTCAGTAACCAGTCCGTGTGTTATTAAAACTTATTCACTATGCTCACTAACCAGGCTGTAGCCGAAGATCTGATTAAGCAATTTGGCGCCGATGTGTACGATTTCGACGAGCCTTATGGCCTTCTCACTTTATCGGCAACACGCGAGCAAATTGTCCCTGTTCTGCTCTATCTGAAAGAGCATAAGATCTATAAGATCAATTTTCTGACCGATATAACGGGCGTTCATTATCCAGATGAGTCGGGTCGCGAATTTTGTGTAGTCTATCACGCGCACAGCCTGACCGAAAATTTCCGGGTACGTGTCAAAGTGTTTCTGGCCGAAGCAGATCTTCATATTCCCAGTATGACGGTGCTCTACGCTTCGGCCAACTGGATGGAACGCGAAACGTTTGATTTTTACGGAATCCTGTTCGATGGTCACCCCAATCTGACCCGCATATTGAACATGGAGGAAATGGATTATTTCCCAATGCGAAAACAGTATCCGCTTGAAGACGGCACCCGGGAAGATAAAATTGATGCCCTGTTTGGACGGTAAAATTTGTTAGTTAAGAGTTAGAAGTGAAGAATTAAGAGTTGACATCAACTGCCATTTTCACACATATCAACTCTTAATTCTTCACTTTTAACTCTTAACTCTTTCAGTTATGACCACTGAAGATCTTAGCATAGATGCCGTTGGGGCACGTAATACCCCAGCCACCCCGGAAGGCCCTATTCAGTACGTTAATGAACTAACGACACTGAACTTGGGGCCTACGCACCCGGCTACCCACGGAATTTTCCAGAACATCCTGCAAATGGATGGTGAGAAAATTGTGTCGGGCGAACAGACGATTGGTTATATCCACCGGGCTTTTGAAAAGATTGCAGAACGGCGACCATTTTACCAGATCACGACCCTTACTGACCGGATGAACTACTGTTCTTCACCGATCAATAACCTCGGCTGGATGATGACCGTAGAGAAACTTTTGGGTGTACAAACGCCCAAACGAGCCGATTACATCCGGGTGATTATGATGGAATTGGCCCGTATCTCCGATCACCTTATCTGTAATGGTATTCTGGGTGTAGATACAGGAGCCTTCACTGGTTTCCTGTACCTCTTCGAAGAACGCGAGAATATCTACGAAATCTACGAAGAGATGTGCGGTGCCCGTCTGACGACCAACATGGGTCGGATTGGAGGCATGGAGCGGGATCTTTCTCCTGAAGCAATCCGTAAGATCAGGAAATTCCTCAAAGACTTCCCTCCGGTGATGAAAGAGTTTGAAAAGCTCTTTAACCGCAACCGTATTTTCATGGACCGTGTGGTTGACGTGGGGCCAATCAGCGCTGAGCGGGCGTTGAGCTACGGCTTTACCGGGCCTAACTTACGGGCTGCCGGTGTCGACTACGACGTGCGGGTTATGAATCCGTATTCGTCATACGAAGATTTTGAGTTCGAGATTCCTGTTGGGGAGAACGGCGACACCTATGACCGGTTCATGGTGCGTAACGAAGAAATATGGCAGAGTCTGCGCATTGTAGAGCAGGCACTCGATAAATTACCCGAAGGCCCTTACTACGCTGATGCTCCTGAGTACTACCTGCCGCCCAAGCAGGAAGTGTATAAAAACATGGAAGCGCTGATCTACCACTTCAAGATCGTCATGGGCGAGATTGATGCCCCGGTGGGTGAGGTGTACCACGCGGTAGAGGGCGGAAACGGCGAACTGGGTTTTTACCTGATCAGCGATGGTGGACGTGCTCCTTATCGCCTGCATTTCCGTCGGCCAAGCTTTATCTACTATCAGGCATTTCCAGAGATGTGTAAAGGCACAACCCTGTCAGATGCCATCGTAATTATGAGTAGCCTGAATGTGATTGCAGGCGAATTAGACGCGTAGAGAACCATCCATGACTACTGAAGCAAATCCTAACGTTGCCTTCACGCCCGAGCGGCTGGCACTGGCAAAGGAAATCATTGACCGTTATCCGGCTGGTAAACAAAAATCAGCGCTGTTACCACTGCTTCACTTGGTGCAGGAGCAAGAGGGCTGGACCAGCCCCGAGGGCATGAATATGGTGGCAGCCATGCTCGATATTGAACCCATTGAGGTCTACGAAGTGGCGTCGTTCTACACGATGTACCACCTTGAACCGGTGGGTAAACATGTTATCGAATATTGTCGTACCGGACCATGCTGTTTAATGGGAGGCGAAGACGTATATGGTCACCTGAAGCAAACCCTCGGTATCGAAGCCGGACAAACCACTGCAGACGGTTTGTTTACCGTGAAAGAAGTAGAGTGCCTGGCTGCCTGTGGTATGGGACCAGTATTCCAAATTCGGGAACAGTATTACATGAACCTGACCAATGAGCGAGTTGACGAGATCATTCGTGAATTAAGTGCCTGATCCAGTCTATTCAAAAACCGCTTCAAACAATGGAAAGTAAATTCAAAGACAGACTACGTCGGCTATATCGGATGGCCAAGCACAAGCTGAATGATCCTCAACGGGATTTTGAAGCCGATACGTTGCCTTGGATCGACCGCCCCGGTGCTGATATCGATGCCTTCCTGGCTCGTTTTAACGTACCTGCCGACTTTCCGTATGATTTGAAAGCGTTGCTGGTGCAATGGCGTGATCAGGGATATGTTGTGCTGGAGGGAGCATTACCAACAGCGATGGTTGATGGCCTATGGCAGGAAGTTGAGCACACAATTGAACAGCACGATCAGCATTCGCTGAAGGCGCTGGTTTATCAGTTCAACGATCAGAAAGAGACCCCGATTAAAGACGTACCCAAAGAGAAACTCTCGGGCATTGGATCACGATTGCTGGAATATCATAATAGCTCGGTAGCAGCCAAACGGGTAATGACTTATCCGCACATTGCTACCTTCTTGAAAGCTGTTTTCGACGAACCGGTCAGCGTGCTGCAAAGCCTCATATTCAAGTACGGCAGTCAGCAGGATACCCATCAGGATTTCCCCTGGGTACGTTCCAAAATCGCGTCTCATTTGGCCGCCGCCTGGATTCCGCTCGAAGATGTAGACGCCGATTCTGGACCGCTTTATTATTACCCTGGTTCGCACCGGATGCCTAAGTTTGACTTCGGTACGGGAATTCTTTACAAGCCCGATTCCTTTTATTCGCCCGACCAGTTTTCAAAATACTTGGACAAGACCTGTAAAAAGCTTGGTATCGAGCGAAAAACGCTGTTGTTGAAAAAAGGGGATTTGTTACTGTGGCACGGTGGTTTAGCGCATGGCGGCAATCGAATTGGTAATGATGCGCTAACCCGTAAATCATTTGTTTGTCATTACTCTACAGTGCGTTCCTACTCGAAACATCGTAATGAAGCGCCCGGCATTGAGTCGTCTCCGGTGAATTATTACAATGATATTGCCATTTACGTGAATCCCGAAAATCCGGCTGAAGAAGATAAACTGGCTGAGATGGAATCTGCAAAAAACGTCTAATTGGTCTTGTAAAACCTTTCGTATGGGCAAGAAAATATTAACCGAACACATCAACGTACCTGGCATCGAAACACTTGACGTGTACCGGAAACAGGGCGGCTATTCGGCCGTTGAAAAAGCGTTGAAAACCATGACTCCCGAGGGTGTGGTGGAGGAAGTAAAAAAGGCGGGCGTTCGTGGTCGTGGGGGCGCAGGCTTTCCAATGGGCATGAAATGGAGTTTTCTGGCCAAGCCGGAAGGTGTACCCCGTTACCTTGTGTGCAACGCAGATGAGTCGGAGCCGGGTACGTTTAAAGATCATTACCTGATGAAAAATCTCCCTCACGTACTCATCGAGGGAATGATCATTTCGTCGTTTGCACTGGGGGCCAATACTTCATTCATCTACGTTCGCGGTGAACTGATGTATGTGATCAAGATTCTGGAAAAAGCGATTGCCGAAGCAAAAGCAGCCGGTTTTCTAGGGAAAAATATTCTTGGCAGCGGCTACGATTTGGAACTGGTTGTTCAGCCCGGTGGTGGCGCTTACATCTGCGGGGAAGAAACAGCATTACTTGAATCATTGGAAGGCAAACGGGGCAACCCTCGCAATAAACCACCGTTTCCGGCGGTGAAAGGCCTCTACCAATGCCCAACGGTGGTGAACAACGTAGAGTCAATTGCTACAACGGCCTGGATTGTCAACAACGGAGGTGATGCCTATGCCGCCATTGGCATTGGTCGCAGCACAGGTACAAAACTCATTTCGGCATCGGGGCATATTAAAAAGCCCGGTGTGTATGAAATTGAACTGGGTGTTCCGGTCGAAGAATTTATCTATTCCGACGAATGGTGTGGCGGTATTCGCGATGGTCATCATCTGAAAGCCTTGGTAGCCGGCGGTTCATCGGTACCCATTCTTCCCGCCGAACTGGCCCTGAAGTTAGCCAATGGTGACCCTCGCCTGATGAGTTACGAGTCACTCTCTGAAGGAGGTTTCCAGACAGGTACTATGCTTGGGTCGGGTGGGTTTATTGTCTTCGACGAAACGGCTTGTATTGTTCGCAACACCTGGAATTTCAGTCGGTTCTACCACCACGAATCGTGCGGGCAGTGTAGCCCCTGCCGCGAAGGAACAGGCTGGATGGAGAAAGTACTACACCGAATTGAACACGGCCACGGTAGCATGCACGATATTGACCTGTTGGTTGATGTTGCCAAAAAAATAGAAGGAAATACCATTTGTCCGCTTGGCGATGCCGCAGCCTGGCCCGTTGCCAGTGCCATTCGCCATTTCCGCGACGAGTTTGAGTGGCACATCACCAATCCGTTTGAGGCCACCCAGCCTGGGGCTGTTTATCAGGGCCATATGGCGCTGGTATAAGCCGATTCAGGAGCATACAGTAGAGGGCAACTTACATTCGTGAGTTGCCCTTTTTATTGGGTACGTACCCGGTTTTGCCTATAGAGTTGGCCAGCCCTAAACCAGTCGATACGGCCCAACGGTTCCCCCGAACGCTCATAAATTTCTGCCTAATGGCCGGAAAGCATTAACTTGCAATTCCATTACCACTACCCATTATGCCTACTGGACGAGTGAAGGATTTTGCGGGCATCCTTTTTGTACTGCTAAGTAGCTTAGTGCTGACCTATAAAATTACCCATCGTATCGACGTTGTTGCTACCGACGACGATGTCTATTTTCACAATGGGCTCATTGCTACCTGGCAACAGTTACCGCCCATTCAGATGGCTCCGCTATTTAGTGCCTGGTACCTCTTTATTCATCAGTTCACTGGCGACGTTATCAATACCTATTACGTAAGCTGTCTGTTGCTCTCTATAATACCCGGTCTTTTATTCTACAGTCTGCTACGGAGTTTGACAGTGAGTGTGCTAATCAGTGCCGCTCTGGCTATCTGTTTTTTATTTTCCCAGCTTAACCTGCCGTTGCAACCTAAAGTATCGGTTTTTACCATGCTTTTTCTGATGGTGGGTCTTATCATAGCCAATTATCAGAAAGGGCCGGTTACTAAGTTGACCACGGCTGCCGGTAGTGCCCTGTTGGCTGCCTATGGCCGCCCCGAATTTTTCCTCTCGTTCCTGCTACTCTGCTTGATTGCCTTAGGGTATTATGTCTGGCAACGCCGACGTACTGCTCAAAAGGTGCCCTATGCGTTGCTTGGCATTATGAGCATGGCGGCTTTGCTGGTCATTTTTTTGGGTTCGCCTCTGGCCGGAGGGCGGAGCATTATTGCTTTCGGGCAACATTTTGCGCTCAACTATTCGGTTTGGCACCCCGAAATCCCGGCTTCGCCCTGGATGCATTCATCCTTGTTTATCAAGCACGGCTTTGGCCGGGAGGTTACTTCTATGACCGACGCTTTTTTCCTGAATCCGGGTCTTTTCATGCAGCATATTGGTGCCAATGTGGTCAATTTGATCAAGATTACGGCGACCAACCTTTTCGATATACTCATCAATCCCTGGCTGTCGATGTTCGTTTTTCCCGGACGGCGCTATGTGCTGATTGCGTTGGCACTGTTGTTGGTTGGCCTGGTAAGCTGGCCTCAGACATGGCGGAGCGTACGGTTGCGAGTAGCTCAACACGGGTGGTACTGGCTGTGCGTAGCCGTAATGCTCGTTTCTTCCTATATATCCTGCGTTCTGATTTATCCGCGCGAGCATTATATCCTGTTTCAGATGATACTTTACCTGAGTGTAGCAGGAATTTTGCTTCATTCGGTTGTTTTTCGCCCCTTACCTGCTCTCCCTGAACTGGTTCGTTATGGTGCCTTTGGCGGTGTATTGCTCTTCTTTCTCCTGCCACACTGGCGGGTAGCGAACCAGCCTAAACCAACACCAACGGCCGATTTGTTGCATTTTCTGCAAAAAATACCGGTAAATGGTGGCATCAGCATGACCGGTAACGACCCGTTGATGTACAATCTTTATCTGGGCGACAACTGGCAATTTTGGTACCTTGAACGGTATTATCCTAAAAATATGAAGCAATTCTTCGAGCAGTTTAAGATCAATTGCATTCACATTCGGCCCGACATGCTGGAGACGTATAAAAATGACCCTTTCTTCACAAATTTGATCGCCAATCCGGCAATGCTGAATTTTGTCCGGTATAACACAGGCAAAGCTGACCAGTATGTATTGGTTAGAAACCAATCACTATCTCTAGCCTCTACTCCCCACCCTTACTGACGTGCTTTTCTACGAAAATAACTTCGCCATTGTAACACCGATGGCGAACGAAGAGAAAGAATTTGCTGAGTATACCTCGGCACTGGCCAACGAATTAGACAAGCTACAGTGCGGGTGCGTCTATATGGTAATTGACAGTGTTACCAAAGACCAAACCCTCGATCTGGCCAGAGCCCTGTCGGCGCGTGATAAGCGGTTCGTAACCATTTGGGCCCCCGAAAATCGAAATATTGTCGACGCTTACTTGCGGGGGTACCGTGAAGCCCTGAAAAATGGTCACGATATTATTATCGAAATGGACGCGGGCTTATCTCACGATCCACGGGCAATTCCAATGTTTCTGCGAGTACTGAACGAGGGCAATGAATGCGCCTTCGGTAGCCGGTTCATCAACGGGGGGTCAATATACCAGTCTAATTTCAAGCGTACATTCCTCTCGAAGATTGGCACCTATATGTCGAATATCTTGCTGGGAAGTAGTATGCAAGATATGACATCCGGTTTTCAGGGATTTCATGCCAGCACGGTAGCTGAGTTTACAGCCTATCCATTAAAATCGACGGCCCATTTTTACCAGACAGAATTACGTTACCTGCTACGTAAGAAGCGGTTTGCCGAGATTCCCATTCATTACCGTGCGCCTTCGCCCAGTGTGTCAGAAAAAGCGATTAAAAACTCATTGTCTACACTTTGGTATTACTTTAAGCTACGCCTTGCGGGCAAACCAGCGCTGATCGAGTAAGTAAAAAAATATGAACGATAATACATTTTTAGTCATCACCTCGATTTCGGCACCCAATGCCGTATTAACCGATTGTGCTGACCAGTCAGTAGCCCACGGCGTACAATTCGTAGTGATGGGCGATACCAAATCGCCCGCTCAGTTCGACCTGTCGGGATGCGATTTCTGGGATATTGATCGTCAGTTGACGTTGCCTTTTTCGTTGGTCAATGACCTGCCAACACGCCACTACGGTCGGAAAAACCTGGGGTATCTGGTAGCCATGCAACAGGGGGCCGAAGTGATTCTGGAAACCGACGATGACAACTACCCGCGCGCCCCTTTTTGGGAAAACCGGCAACGTACCCACTCTGCTCATAATCTTACCGAAACGGGTTGGACAAACGTCTATAAGTACTTTACCGATAAGCACATATGGCCACGCGGCTATGCGCTGGAACACCTGCATGACCCACTTCCCGAATTGCCGGGAATGACCGACGTGCTTTGCCCTATTCAACAGGGACTGGCCGACGAAAACCCCGACGTCGATGCCATTTATCGGCTGACGTTGCCGCTTCCGGTTTCCTTCGACAAACGGGATAACGTAGCTCTGGGGAATGGTGCCTGGTGTGCGTTTAACAGCCAGAATACCACCTGGTTCCCGGAAGCATTCCCGCTTTTGTATCTGCCATCGCACTGTAGTTTCCGGATGACCGACATCTGGCGTAGCTACGTAGCCCAACGGGTAGCCTGGACCTGTGGCTGGAGCATTCTGTTCCACAACGCCACCGTTTGGCAAGAGCGGAATGAGCATAACCTGATGCGCGATTTTGAAGATGAGGTTAGCGGCTACACACAGAACCTGAAGATTTGTAGTGACCTGGCGGCATTAGACTTGCCATTGGGGACCGAACATATTCACGATAACCTGCTGCGCTGCTATCAGTTACTAACCGATAAGAACTACGTGGGTAAGGCCGAAATGCCTCTGGTAGAAGCCTGGGTATCTGACCTCCGAAAGTTGGGTTTCTGACGGTTGAATCGTTATTTTTGCAATAAAGAAAAGTCGTTTGCCAGAGTAGACAACTTTTCTGTCGTTCTATAATTGGCTCCCCTTTTGGGCAAGCGAACTGCCTTCACAACATGGTTGATAATCAAGTTCAGTTAGTTAAAGTAACCGTCGACGGCATTGAGGTCGAAGTTGAACCGGGAACTACTATTCTTCAGGCAGCCCGTAAGATTGGTCCCGAAGTAGCACCGCCGGCTATGTGCTATTACGAACCCCTGAAAGGGAGTGGTGGTAAATGCCGCGCCTGCCTGGTACGAGTAGCAGCCGGATCGACCAAAGATCCCCGGCCTATGCCCAAGTTAGTTGCTTCGTGCATTACGCCTGTTCAAGATGGTATGGTAGTTGAGAACTTCTCGAATCCAGCCGTATTGGAAGCCCGTAAAGGGGTTGTCGAGTTCTTACTCATCAACCACCCGCTCGATTGCCCGGTGTGCGATCAGGCTGGCGAGTGCGACCTGCAAAACTTCGCGTTTGATCACGGTGCGGCACAAACCCGCTACGAAGAGGAACGCCGTACGTTCGAGAAAAAAGACATCGGGCCGTTCATTCAACTGCACATGACGCGCTGTATTCTGTGCTACCGTTGCGTGTATACCGCCGATCAGATCACCGAAAAACGGGTGCACGGCGTGCTGAACCGGGGGGATGCATCGGAGATAGGTACGTATATCGAAAAAGCGATCGATAATGATTTCTCGGGTAACGTGATCGACGTTTGTCCCGTAGGTGCCCTGACTGATAAAACGTATCGCTTTAAAAACCGGGTGTGGTTTACCAAGCCCGTTGATGCTCACCGCGACTGCCCAACCTGCTCGGGCAACGTATCGCTCTGGTATAGGGGCAACGAAGTAATTCGGGTAACGGCGCGCAAAAACGAATGGGGCGAGGTGAAAGAGTTTATCTGCAACACCTGTCGCTTCGACAAGAAAGAAACCACCGATTGGGTGATTGAAGGACCAACCAAGATCTCGCGGGCGTCGGTTATTTCAGCCAATAAGTACCGTAAAGATCTGACGGTCCCATCATTCGGAGCCAAACTGGCAGCTGCTCAGTACAAACCCATCGACGATGCGCGGGATACCTCACAATTAGATATCCAGCAATTACCACCCGAACGGTTTGCCCCAACACTTCCTTCGGCAAAAGAATAGATTTTAGACATTGGATTTTAGATATCAGACTTTTGTACAAGTAACGCTAGTCCAGCATCTAAAATCCAGCATCCATCGCCCTTACTAATGGATCTTACCATTCTCATCATTAGATCGCTCGTCATTCTGGCCATTTTCGGAATAACGCTGCTGATTGCCACTTACTCAACCTACGCAGAACGTAAGGTGGCGGCTTTTTTGCAGGATCGCATCGGGCCAAACCGCGCGGGACCGCTGGGTTTGCTTCAACCCATTGCCGATGCGGGTAAAATGTTCTTTAAAGAAGATTTTATCCCGGCACAGGCCAGCAAATGGCTGTTCATTCTAGGTCCTTGTTTGGCCATGCTTACTGCCCTGATGTCGAGCGCCGTTATTCCATTCGGCGATAGCATCCGCTACGGAAGTTACGACGTAGCTGTACAAGGCATTGATGTAAACGTGGGGATTCTCTACGTGTTTGGCGTGGTTTCGCTAGGTGTGTACGGCATCATGATTGGCGGTTGGGCCTCAAATAACAAATTCTCGTTGCTGGGTGCTATCCGGGCCGCTTCGCAGAACATTAGCTATGAAGTGGCGCTTGGCCTGTCGATTATTGCTATTCTGATGATGACCGGCTCGCTGTCGTTACGGCACATCGTGGATGAACAAGCTAACGTTTGGGAGTGGAACGTATTCACACAACCGCTGGGCTTTATTATTTTCCTGACCTGCGCCTTCGCCGAGTGTAACCGTACCCCGTTTGATTTGCCCGAGTGCGAAACAGAATTGGTGGGTGGTTACCACACCGAATACAGTTCTATGAAACTGGGCTTCTACCTGTTTTCGGAGTATATCAACATGTTTACGTCATCGGCAGTGATTTCAACGCTGTATTTCGGCGGGTTCCACTACCCGTTCATGACGCAGGTACACGATGCGCTGGTAGGTTCATTGGGTAACGTGGCCGGGCACAACGTGGCTACGCTGATCGGTACAGTCGTTTTCTTCGGTAAGATATTTTTCTTTATCTTCTTCTTTATGTGGGTACGTTGGACAGTGCCCCGGTTCCGCTACGATCAGTTGATGAACCTCGGCTGGAAATCGCTGATTCCGTTATCCATCCTGAACGTGATTCTAACGGGTGCCGGATTGCTCTACAACATAAAGTACGCAACCTGGTTAATTGTCATTGTGATGGTGGTATTAGCCGCTACCAACGCCATCAAAGCACCACGCCGACGCCCTGCTGTGTTGCCGCAAGTTTAACTAAGTTCAATGTCTAAAGTCTAACGTTCAATGTTGCGCTGCCAAGTGGCCAGAACAGGCTACATTGAACGTTAGACGTTGAACTTTAGACCGCTAAAAATGCTAACGAACCGATCAAAACAGGTCAGTAATAAAGAGATGACGCTGGCCGAGCGGATGTATCTGCCCGCCATTCTTGGTGGACTGGCCATCACGATCCGGCACTTCTTCATGAAGAAGGCGACCATTCAGTACCCCGAAGTAAAGCGGTATCTGGGACCAGTTTTCCGGGGTCATCACGTGCTGAAACGCGACGAACAGGGCCGTGAACGCTGCACAGCCTGCGGTCTGTGTGCCGTTGCCTGTCCGGCCGAAGCTATTTCTATGGTAGCTGCCGAGCGGAAAAAAGGGGAAGAAACGCTGTACCGCGAAGAGAAGTATGCCGCGGTGTACGAAATCAATATGTTGCGTTGCATCTTCTGCGGCCTCTGCGAAGAAGCTTGCCCCAAACAAGCTGTTTACCTTCGTCACGACCGGATGGTGCCCGTAGTAACCAGCCGCGACGGAGTGATCTACGGTAAAGATAAACTTGTTGAAAAACTCGACGACCGGTACGTTCGTAATAACCCGGATGTTAAAGCAACACCAACAGAGCCAACCCTGTCTCGTTCGGTAGCTTAATTGTGCGTTTGTAGTTTGTTGTGTGTGGTTTGTGGTTGCGCTGCTGAGTCACGAACTGGTAGCCTTGCCGCGCAACCACAAACCACAGACAACAAACCACAAACTATAAAGACAAACACATGAATCAATTCGACTCTTTCCTGGCTCACCTGAAGACGTTGACCGCCGCCGGTTATATGTTTTATGGTCTTGGTCTAGTTACCCTGCTGAGCGCGATCACGGTGGTGACGGCCCGTAACCCAATCCATAGCGTACTGGCGTTGATCTTTACGTTCTTCTGCCTCACAGGCCACTACATGTTGCTGAACGCTCAGTTTCTGGCGATCGTCAACATTATCGTATATGCCGGGGCTATCATGGTACTGTTTCTCTTCGCCATCATGTTCCTGAACCTGAAACAGGATGATGAAGAATCGAAAGTGACGCTGGCCAAAACCGCCGGTGTGATTGTAGGGGGCGTACTCATGGTATTGCTGCTCTCGATTTTCAATGCGGCCCCCGTGGGTACGTACAACCCAGGTACGTTCGACGCCCAGACCGGACTGGTCGAACGCCTCGGTATAGTGCTTTACAGCGATTATATTCTGCCGTTCGAGCTAGCCTCAGTGCTGTTTCTGATTGCTATGGTCGGCGCGGTTATGCTGGGTAAACGCGAATCGGGCGATCCGCATTTCTGAACACAACTGCACCGATTTTTACGTAACGAAAGCTGCCTAAGGGCAGCTTTTTTTTTATAAACATGACCACCAACGCACCTAAAACACTCCGCCTTCTTCTGGGCGACCAACTCAATAGTCAACACTCCTGGTTCAGGGAAGTGAACCCCAACGTCATTCGGTATGATTGGCATGATGTACCGCGTTTAGGATAAGATGAAGACCGCTGACAAAATCGCCATTCTGGAACAGGCGCAAACGTACCTGACACAACTAGAGACTCTGTAGCACAGCAATAACCTGGCAGAACGTACCTACAGAATAGTTGTCTGTGAAACGGTCTGGTGTTTTAGAGTTAAGGGTTATTTCAGTGCCTCGAACAAAATTTCGGCCGGGTGTTTGGCCGTGCGGTGGGCACCGTCGTGAATCTGATGACGGCACGACGTACCTGCGGCGGCAATGATTACGTCGTCGGCTTGCTTCCGAACGGTTGGCAGCAAGACCAATTCGCCAACTTGCATCGATACATCGTAGTGCTCTTTCTCATACCCGAAAGAACCCGCCATCCCGCAACAGCCCGAGGGAATAATCTCAACGGTGTAATTTTTGGGGAGTGATAAAATACGCTTACTTGGCACCAGCGACGAAACGGCTTTCTGCTGGCAATGTCCATGAAGCTTGATTAACCGTTTTTCATCCGTAAACAGGGTGGGGTCAATGCGGTTGGCATCCAGTTCGCGCGAAATGAACTCTTCAAAAGTCAGTGCATTTTGGGCCAGTGCACGCGCGTCGTCGGCCAGTGAAGCATCGACCAGATCAGGATATTCGTCGCGGAAGGTAAGAATGGCCGATGGTTCAATGCCTACCAGCGGTGTTTCGTCGGTGACAATGTCGCGCAAATCGCGCACGTTCCGGTCTGCCAGCGTTTTGGCGTATTTTAGCATACCCTTCGAGAGAGCCGCCCGTCCGCTTTCGCCGTGATTGGGAATAACTACGTTGTAGCCAAGTCGCTCCAGCAACATAATCGCTTTCTGCCCAACCTCAACATCGTTGAAATTGGTGAACTCATCACAAAACAAGTTTACTGTTTTCCGTCTGCTGTCTTCTGTTGCGCTGCTTTGGGGCGAAGCAACGGAAGACTGTAAACTGTAAACTGTAAACCATTTTTTAAGCGTCGTTTTCCCCATCAACGGCATGGTGCGGTCGGGGTGGAAACCGACGAGGCGGTTGGCAATGCGGCGGAGCGACGACGTACCCAGCACTGCATTCCAGGCCCAGGGTACGTAACTGGCGATGCCGGAAAGCCGGGCAAAATTGGCGATCAGCCGCGATCGGATGGGTACGCCATTGGCATCGTAGTAATGTTGCAGAAACTCCGCTTTCAGTTTGGCCACGTCAACGTTCGACGGGCACTCTGATTTGCAGGCTTTGCACGATAAACACAGGTCGTATACCTCCTTGATCTCTTTATGATCGAAGCGGTTTTCTTTCGGCGAGCGGGTCAGCATTTCACGCAGAATGTTGGCCCGGCCCCGTGTGGTGTCTTTTTCGTTGCGCGTAGCCATGTAGCTGGGGCACATTGTTCCACCCGACAGTTCTGTTTTCCGGCAATCGCCCGAGCCGTTGCACTGCTCAGCATGTTGCAGTACCGTCTGGTTGTTATACCGGAAATATGTCTCGAAGTCGGGCGTTTGCTGGTCGGCTTCGTAGCGTAGGTACGTATCCATCGGCGGTGTATCTACCACCTTACCCCGGTTAAAAATGCCTTCCGGATCCCAAAGGTGCTTTACCTGCCGCATGAGCTCGTAATTATGCGCACCCACCATTTGCGGAATAAACTCGCCGCGTAGCCGACCGTCGCCGTGTTCGCCCGAGAGCGAGCCGTTATACTTCTTCACCAGCGTAGCAATCTCTTCGGCAATCATCCTGAACTGACGATGCCCTTCGGCGGTCTTCAGGTTGATGATGGGCCGTAGATGCAATTCCCCCGAACCAGCGTGGGCATAGTGCACGGCCGCCATGTCGTTTACCGTCAGAATTTCGTTGAACTCCCGGATAAAGTCGGGTAGGTCGTGTACATCAACGGCGGTATCTTCAATAACGGCCACGGCTTTTTCGTCGCCGGGCAGGTTCCCCAACAGGCCGAGGCCAGCTTTGCGGAGAGTCCAGATCTTTTTGGTATCGTCGCCAAACAGCAGCGGATAGTGATAGCCCATGCCCGCCGCCCGCATTTCGGCTTCCATCTCGGCAGCTGTTGTCTCAATTTCTTCCCGCGTAGGTTTCGAGAGGTCAACAACCAGAATAATGGGGAAGCCGTCGGTTGGGGTTTTCTGGACGAAGAAGCTGTTTTTACGCTGTTCCGGGTTCGAGTCGGCCCGTTCCAGAATAATATCGTCGATCAGTTCAACAGCTTGGGGCTTATACTTCAAGGCAACCAGTGTGGCACGCAACGATTCATCGATGCTATGGCAATGCACACAAACTAGACCCTGCTCTTTAGGCGGTAGCGGCACCAGGTTCAGCTTGATCTCGGTCATGAAGCACAGTGTGCCTTCTGAACCGGCAATTAATTTGCAGAAGTTAAACGCCTCGCCGCCGGGTGTATAGGGTTCGCAGTTGAGTAACTCATCCAGCGCGTACCCCGTATTACGCCGTTCGATGCTTGCTTTCGGGAATTGGCTGCGTATTTCCTGCTGATTGGCCGGATTGGCCAGCATCGCGTTTGTTTTCAGCAGAATCTGATCGGCCAGCGTTGCGCTTCCGTTCTTGCGGCTTGCTTCACCAACGGACTTCATAAAATCCCAGCTGTTTTGACTGGAAAACTCCACTTCTGACCCATCAGACAGCAACGCTTTCACGGATAGCGTGTGCTCGCGGGTTGCCCGGTATACCACGGAGTTAGACCCGCAGGAATTGTTGCCGACCATGCCGCCAATCATGGCCCGGTTGGCTGTTGATGTTTCGGGGCCAAAATAGAGGCCGTATGGTTTCAAAAACAGGTTCAGTTCGTCGCGCACCACCCCCGGCTGAACACGTACCCAGCGCTCGTCCGGGTTGACTTCCAGAATCTTGGTGAAATACTTCGATACATCGACCACCACGCCGGCTCCTACTACCTGCCCGGCGAGCGACGTACCTGCGGTGCGGGGAATGAGCGATACTTTTTCCTGATGCGCTAATTGAATAAGCGCTTTCAGATCAGTAACAGATTTAGGAATAGCTACTGCCAACGGCATTTCCCGATAGGCCGAGGCGTCGGTGGCATAGAGTGTACGGAGTGTAGAGTCGGTAAAAAAGTCACCCTCAAACAAAGGAGGGGGCAACAGGGAAGGAGCAGTACGTGTCATGTGACCTGAACAGTCTCAGACGCTACTGATATAGGAGGTATCACCCGCGCCCAACGACTTAATTGAGGGCATAAATTTAACCATAACTGAGTCAAGTGCGAAATATAGCTAACTACTCAATATGACTATTTTTAGATAATAGTTGATCGTAATAATAAGATAATTAATTATAAATCAATGGTTTAGTGAGTATAAATGCGTCGTATGTAGGTTAATACTTATCGTGTTTCTGTATTATTCGAGGTTTTATTGAGTACTATTTTAGCCTTACCTCATCTCATATTGACCAAAAAGAATTTGTACCTAAAGAATTAATTCTTGTAATTTGTCGGTTCCTTCATCTATATACTCAATATTTTATGATTGAAGTGCTATAAAACGGAGGCTTACATGGTCTGATAAGCACCGAATGTAGCAGTTATACTTACCTTATTGGGTGGTACGGAAGAAGGAGTATTTATTACCACAAAAACTTTTACTAACCATTTTTAACAAACCTATGATGGACAATTCCTACTCAGTAGGTTACGCCACTATTACCAGGCGTATGCAGTCCGTTCGGTCGTCTCTTCAGTTGGGACTACTGTCGGTGCTCATGCTGTTTCTAATGCTGAGCAGCCAGTTATCGTTTGCGCAGGATAACAGCGTAACGGGTAAAGTATCAGACAATACCGCACGGGGTTTACCCGGCGTTAGTGTCAGTATTAAGGGTACCACACGGGGTACAAACTCAGATGCTGATGGAAACTTCAGGATCGCCGCTCCAGCCAACGCAGTGTTGGTATTCAGCTTTGTTGGCTTCGAAAGTCAGGATATCGCGATCGGTAACCGGTCGACGGTTAACGTGACCCTCCTCGAAGACAATAAAACGCTGAACGAGGTGGTTGTTATCGGTTACGGTACAGCCAAGAAAAAAGACCTGACCGGTGCTGTGAACACCATCGGTACAAAAGATTTTAATAAAGGCATTATCACGTCGCCTGAGCAACTGCTTCAGGGTCGGGTACCCGGTGTGGCTATTACGCAAAACAGCGGTGAGCCAGGTGGTGGTATCAACATTCGTATTCGGGGTACGTCGTCGGTTCGGAGTAACAACAACCCACTGTTCGTAGTGGATGGTGTGCCCTTGAGCGGTGGCGAAACATCGGCCGGTGGTGATAACTCAGGTATCGGTTCAACGGCAGCTAAAAACCCGCTGAACTTCATGAACCCGGAAGATATTGCCAGTGTCGACATCCTGAAAGATGCATCGGCAACCGCTATCTACGGTTCACGGGGGGCCAACGGTGTTGTGCTGATCACGACCAAAAAAGGCAAATCGGGTAAAGGCAGCCTCGAGTACTCTCCCTCGGTTGGTTTTGCTACGATTACTAAAAAATACGATCTGTTGAGTGCTGAGGAGTACGCCAAACTCCAGCCTACCCAGGATCAGGGTGCTCGCGTTGATTGGCAGGATGCCCTCTTCCGGACGGGTGTGACCAATCAGCAGAATCTGGCCTACGGTGGTGGCGATGGTGCCGGTGGCAACTACCGCTTCTCATTGGGTTACCTCGATCAGGAAGGTATCATGGAGCGTAGCAAAATGAACCGGGTATCAGGCTCGTTCAACGCCAACAAGAAGTTTATCAACAATAAACTGAACATTGGTGTACAGGTAACGCTGTCTGAAACGAAAGATGCCAACATTCCCGTAACAGACAACGCTGGTTATCAGGGTGACTTGTTGGGTGGTATTCTGAAGTCGAACCCAACACGGGCCATCTACAACGCTGACGGTACATTCAACCAATCTGTAAACATCGCTGAGCCAAACCCACTGGCGCTGATCGGTTTATCGAAAGACAACACCAAGACGCTGCGTACCCTGGGTAACATCAATGCTGAATATGAAATTTTAAGCGGCTTGAAGTTCAAGGTTGTTTACGGTTTTGATAAGTCAATGTCGTCGCGAAAAGCGGCTTTCTCACGTGACCTGCTGTATCAGGACATTCAGAAGGTTGGCCGTTTGATCATGAGTGATATCGAAATTGATAACACCCTGCTTGATGGCTACTTCACCTACGACAAAGAGTTTGGTAAAGTATCGGTAAACGCCCTGTTGGGTTATGAATACCAGAGCTTCGATAACTTCTTCAAGCGCACCACGGCTACTAACTTCCGTACGAGTAATCTTGATCTGATGATCAACAACGCGGCATCGGCCGATAACTCGAAAGGGTTCGGTAGTTTGCTGGCAAACTCGGCATCAACGCGCGACGAACTGCAATCGTACTTCGGTCGTGTAAACGTTGGCTTTGGCAAAGTGATGGGTACAGTTACCCTGCGTGCCGACGGTTCTACCCGTTTCGGTCCTGGCAAGCAAACGGGTTATTTCCCATCTGCAGCTGTTGCCTACAAACTGAGCGACGAAGCGTTCATCCCGAAGAATATTTTCTCTGACCTGAAAGTACGGGTAGGCTATGGTATAACGGGTAACCAGGAGATTCCGCATAACCTGTATCAGCAGCGTCAGCGGTATAGCGATTGGGGTGGTAATGCGGATGCAACTAACATCAGCGGCGGTGGCCTGAACGACGTAGCGTTCCCGAACCCAGATCTGAAATGGGAGCAAACAGCACAAACCAACATCGGTATCGACTTCGGTATTGCCGGTGGTCGTGTAACGGGTAACCTCGAATATTACTCGAAAAATACCACTGACTTATTGATTCAGGTGACGTCGGCTCAGCCTGCGCTTTCTCCATTCGTTTGGAAAAACCTGGATGCCAACGTAATCAATAAAGGAGTTGAGCTTGGTTTGAACGTAGCTGCCGTTGACAAGCCACAATTTGGCTGGGATGTGCAGTTCAACGTGGCCTACAACAAAAACGAAGTGCAGAACTTTGCCGGTCTGATCAATACGGGCGCTATCAGCGGTCAGGGTCTGACAGGTGCGTTTGCGCAGCGCATTGCTGAAGGGCAGCCTCTGTTCGCCTTCTTCCTGCGTGATTTCGGTGGCTATGATGAGAATGGGAACACCCTTTACCCAAGTGGTGACGTACAGAAGTTTTTGGGTAAAAGCCCACTGCCAACGTTCACGGGTGGTCTGACCAATAACTTCCGGTACAAGAACCTCAGCCTGAGCCTGTTCTTTAACGGTGTATTTGGTAACTACATCTATAATAATACCGCCAACGCTTACTTTACGAAAGGGTCGTATAACAACGGTCGTAATGTAACACGCGATATCCCAACGCTGGCTGAAGGTCCATTCAACGCCCCTGACGTATCGACCCGCTTCCTGGAGAATGGTTCGTTTGTTCGGTTGCAAAACGCCAGTTTGGGCTACCGTTTCAACACGGGTAATTCGGCGCTGTCGAACCTGCGCGTATTCGTAACAGGTCAAAACCTGTTCTTGGTCACCAACTATACCGGTCAGGACCCAGAAGTGAACACCAACAAATCGATCAATGGCGTACCATCGCTGGGTATCGATTACACGGCGTACCCACGTGCCCGTACGTTCACCATCGGTGCTAACCTTGCTTTTTAATCAGTAAACACGATAAACCAAATGACTAAGAGAGGATCTTTCAACCTCCTAACACTCGGTTTGAGTGTTGGACTTGCAACCCTGTCGGGTTGCACCGATCTGGTAGTACAAGAGAAGGATTCAGTGGTTGTAACACCTACTGACCCAACTAAACCAGACCCCAACTTTAACGCAACAGAAGCGCTTCGGTCGGCTTATATCGACTTGGGAGCTTATACTGACCAGGGTACCATGTATTCCTTGGGTCAGCATACGTCAGCTGAAATGATTCCGCCAACGCGGGGTGTAGACTGGGGAGACAATGGTGTTTGGCGTACCCTAGACCAGCATACCTGGGACCCAACGCACTCAAACGTACTGACGGCCTGGAACCAACTGAATCAGCGGGTATTTAAAGCCACGCAGTTGATTGGCTCAGGTAAAACAACGCCGCAGCAATTGGCCGAAGCTAAATTCCTGCGCGCCTGGAACATGTTCCACGTAATGGATTTCTGGGGTCAGGTACCATTCCGTGAACTGACGGAAGGGGTAGATGCGAATCCAAAGGTGAAAACACGGTCAGAAGCATTCGACTTCATCGTGAAAGACCTGACCGAAGCCTTACCTAACCTGCCCGAAGCTAAGCCAGCTATTCAGGAAAATACAGTAGCCTCAAAATCGGCCGCTAACTTCCTGTTGGCTCGTTTGTATTTGAACAAGGCCGTATACAAATCAGCGAAAGCGGAAGGTGGCTACACCTTCGATAAGGCTGATATGGATTTGGTTGTAAAATACGTAGATGCCATCACAGCAGCCGGGTTCTCATTGAGCTCCGACTACTACAAAACGTTCACCACAACAGGTGCCAACGAAGTTGTCTTCGCCAGTGGTGAAGGAACGCCTCAAAACCGTTGGATGATGACGCTGCACTACGATCAGAACCCATCGGGCTGGAATGGTTTTGCTACACTCGCTGACTTCTACGATAAGTTCGAAGCAACGGATGTTCGCAGAGGACAAGCGGCCAAGAAAGACGGTAAAGATTTCTCGGGCATCGGCAAAGGTTTCCTGATTGGTCAGCAGTTCAATGACAAAGGAGAAGCTATTACCGATAGCCGGTCTAAAAAGCCGTTGCAATTCTCGCGCGATGTAGCCTTAGCGGGTACACCAACCGAGAAAGGTATCCGGGTAATTAAGTACCACCCTGCCGATGCAGGTAAGTACATCCTGATGCGTTATGCCGATGCGTACCTGATGAAAGCGGAAGCTCTGCTTCGGAGCGGTAACGCGCCGGCGGCCCTTGCTCAGGTAAACGCCCTGCGTACTGTACGCAAAGCGTCTGCTCTGACTACGCTGACTACTGATGCAATGTTCGACGAAATTGGTCGTGAAACGTATTGGGAAGGTGGTAAGCGGACGGTTGAAGTTCGTTTTGAGAAGTTCCTGACCGGTACTGGTGTTGATCGCAAAGACCCCGGTACGGTACTGTTCCCGATTCCATCTGACGCTATCACGTCGAACCCGAACCTGAAACAGAACGCAGGTTATTAATCTGAATTCGTATTTTTGAGTACCAAAAAGGCTCGGCTCTGTCGAGCCTTTTTGGCTTTTAAGTATCCTGAAACCTATAAGATCTTGAAGACCTTATAGGTTTGTTTGCACAACTACCTGACTATGCGTACCACTACAATCGCCTTTGCCAGCTTATTTTTCATCTTCTTATTCTGCACTTGCTCCACCAAGCCCGACGCCGACGCGATCCATCAAACGCTGAAACCCGGCGAGGCCCGATTAGTGGTCAGTATGGATGGTGAATCGTTTTACGCCGATGATAGCCGCTTTAAAGGGGAGGTCACGATTACACCTCTCTCTATCCGACTCAACCTCTTCGACCAATACGAAAGCAATACAATGGTTACCCTGGGGGGAAGTGACCTATTTGATAAACGCCCCGTTACTCGGGTGATTACCATGGATGGGCAAAGCCTGAATAGCATTATGATTGGTAAAGTACGCGATAAGGCGCAACGCACCGGCGATGGGTTTATCATGACCGAGGGCACCGTCACCGTTGATCACCTATCAGAAGAGAAAATTATAATTCACTTTACCGGTAAGACCGGTAACTTTAATACAATGAATAACCCGGATACCTGGAAACGGCTTGATGGCTTGCTCGTATATCGAAAACCTGTTGTGACCGTGCCTTCAGGCGACAAACAGGCATTGTTTTATTAAACCTATAAGGTTTCCAAACCGCAGCGGCGGACCGCCTTATAGGTTTGGCGTACAGTAAACTGACCTATGAATACCACCATAATAGCGTACCTGAAGTTAACCACCTGCCTCTTTTTTAGTCTGTTCCTGACAGCCTGCTCGTCGAAAAAAAGCGACGCGCTGTTCGAGAAAATGGACAACGAAGCCATCGGGGTTACGTTTCAGAACAAGGTCGAAAACCAGGCCAACTTCAACATTTTCAACTACCGGAACTTCTATAACGGCGGCGGCGTGGGCGTGGGCGACCTGAACAACGATGGCCTACCCGATATTTTCTTCACCTCCAACATGGGGTCGAACAAGCTGTACCTGAACAAAGGAAAGTGGCAGTTCGACGATGTTACCGATAAAGCAAAGGTTGGCAGTAAGGGGAAATGGGGGACAGGCGTTGTCATGGTTGATATCAATAACGATGGTCGGCTCGATATCTACGTCTGCTATGCCGGTTACCAGAAAGGCGTTGACCAGCGGAAGGAACTGTATATTAATCAGGGTAACGGGCCCGACAACGTACCTACGTTTACCGAAGAAGCCGCGAAATATGGCCTCGACGATAACGGCTACACCACCCACGCCGCCTTTTTCGACTATGATAAAGACGGCGACCTTGACTGTTACATCCTGAACAACAGTTTCATTCCGGTCAACACGCTCAATTTTGAGAACAACCGGGACCTGCCAGCCGAAGAATGGCCGGTAAAAGATTTCCTGAAAGGCGGCGGCGACCGGCTAATGCGTAATGACAACGGTGTATTTCATGACGTTTCCAAAGAAGAAAATATCTACAGTAGCCTCATTGGCTTCGGGTTGGGGGTAACCATCGGCGATGTGAACGGCGATAATTGGCCCGACATCTACGTCTCGAATGATTTCTTCGAGAAAGACTACCTCTACATCAATCAGCACGACGCGGCGGGTCGGCATACCGGGTTTAAAGAGGAGATAGAACAGCGGATGAAGCACCTGAGCATTGCCTCGATGGGGGCCGATATGGCTGATATCAACAACGATGGCTATCCCGAGATTTTCACCACCGAAATGCAGCCCCGCGATGAGAAACGGCTGAAAACGACGACCTCGTTCGAGAATCATTATGTGGCTAATCTGAAGCGCGATAAGGGTTTCTACAACCAGCTTCAGCAAAACTGCCTGCAACTGAACAATCAGAACGGTACATTCAGCGAGATTGCCAACTATGCTGGTGTGGCCGCTAGTGACTGGAGTTGGGGTGCCTTGCTATTCGATGCCGACAACGATGGCTACAACGACATTTACGTCTGTAATGGGATTTACAACGATATTATTGATCAGGACTTTATCGACTTTTTCGCTAATGAACTGGCCCAGAAAATGGTGCTGTCGGGCAAGAAGCAGGAGTTTGATCAGATTGTGAAGAACATGCCCTCGCGGCCTATTCCGAATTACTTTTTCACGAACAACAAGAATTTACGCTTTACCGAAACCGGCGAAGCCATGGGGCTGGCCGATCCGTCATTCTCGAATGGAGCCGCCTATGCCGACCTTGATAACGATGGTGATCTGGATCTGGTGGTCAACAACGTGAATCAGCCTTGTTTTGTGTATCAGAACCATGCCGAAAAGCAGGCCGCGAGCAACCAGTTTCTGCGTGTGAAACTCAAGGGCGACAGGCAAAACACGTTTGCCATCGGCTCTAAAATAGAAGTCTTCTCAGGTAACCAGATTTTCAGCCGCTACATCGCCCCCTCGCGTGGTTTTCAGTCAAGCACCGAATATATCCAAACCATCGGCTTAGGGAGTGTAAGACAGCCCGATTCGGTGCGGATAACCTGGTACGACGATAGGGTAACTTTGATTCGCGCCCCTAAATCGGGAACAACCCTAACGTTGGCGCACAAAGACGCCAATTCGCTGGGTACGTTGCCCCTCGCCCCTCGCCCTTCGCCCCTCGCTCTTTTTACTAACGTACCCAGCACATTCGCCCCGCACGTGGAAAACCGGTACGAAGACTACTTCGACGAGCGGAACATTCCCATGAAGCTATCGTCGGAAGGGCCAAAGGCCGCTATTGGCGATGTGAATGGCGATGGACTTCAGGATGTGTATATCGGTGGTGCGAAAGGGCAGGGCGGACAACTTTACCTGCAAACAGCGGCTGGTTTTGCTAAATCAGATCAGGTGATTTTTAAGGAATTTAGCGATTTTGAAGATACGGCTGCCTTGCTTTTTGATGCTGATAAAGACGGTGACCTCGATCTGTTTGTCGGGAGTGGAGGTAACGAAGCACCGGAAGGGTCACGCGAGCTGATGAACCGGCTGTATACCAATGACGGCAAAGGCAACTTCGACCTAAACATGCGTGCCCTGCCCCGCACCGCCATGAACACGTCGGTAGCCATTCCATATGATTACGATAATGACGGCGACCTTGACCTGTTTGTGGGTAGCCGCAGTTATCCTAAACAGTACGGCGTGAGTCCGCCGAGCTTTCTGTTCCAGAATAACGGAGCCGGTGAATTCAGAGAGGTTTCCCGGCAAATTGCCCCTGATTTTTCTGACCTGGGTATGATCCGCGACGCTACATGGGCCGATCTGAACGGAGACGGTCGAAGCGAGTTAATTGTAGTTGGCGACTGGATGGGGCCGCAGGTTTTTGGGTACGCAGGCGGGCGTTTTGTGAGGCAAACGACAGGTCTGAACGACCTGACGGGCATGTGGGGAAGCGTGGCGGTGACCGATGTTGATGGCGACAAAGACAATGATCTGGTGATCGGCAATATCGGCGAAAATTTCTCGCTCAATGCCGATGCCGAACACCCGCTGAAATTGTGGGTCAATGACTTCGACAAAAACGGCATTCTTGACAAGATCATGACTAAAACCATCAACGGTCGGGACGTACCTGTGTTCCTGAAGCGCGAAATGGCCGATCAGTTTCCCTTCCTGAAAGCCAAGATCTTGAAGCACAGCGATTACGCCACCAAAACAATACAGGATCTGTTTCCGGCCAATGTGCTGGAGGCTGGCCAGCGAAATACGCTCACCTACCGGCGGTCAATTGTAGCCATAAATGATGGTAAAGGTTCGTTTACGGTACGTGACCTGCCTGCCGCTGTGCAGATGACTTGCGTAAATGCCATCGCCTGCGAAGACCTCAACAACGACGGCCGAAAAGATGTGGTGCTAGGCGGCAACTTCACCCACTTCACGCCGCAGCTTGGCATGATCGACGCCTGTCAGGGAATCGTGCTGCTAACTCAGCCGGGCGGTACGTTCAAGGTGTTGTCGAGCAAAGAAAGTGGCTACCTGACCAACGGAGAGGTAAAGCAGATCAGTCCGTTGATGATCAACAAGCAACGATATTTGCTAAGCCTAATCAATAATTCGATACCCTCGCTAGTTAAGCTGCGGTAGTGCTTTATAGTGCTGAAAAGGTGGGAGAAATTAAGGAAAGTGACTTGGCGTTGTACGTTGCCTCGCGAGCCTGTCGAAAGGCCTAGCTCGCGAAGCAACGTACAACGCCAAGCAGTTACCCTTCACATCTGCCCACTCCCTAGTGTGGCATAACTACTTCATAACTAAGGCCCTATCCAATAAGGATAGGGCCTCTTTGTGTCTTTTCTAGATAGTTTCCTGTACTATATAGACTGTCATTAAATAACATTTACCGTGTAATCACAGAATCAAGTTGAATAATTCGTGCTTCTTATTGTAATTTGCCCTATAGACCAACTTTGTTTTGTCCTGTTATAAAACAGAAGGAGTCAATACTCAACGTGACCTTTAGTCAAATGCTCCAGTATCAGTGTCACTGCTGCGTGGTTGATTTTGTCTGTTTATCTATAGAACAAGACGATAAATGGTCTACAAACCATTTTTCAAATCAACCATTTATGAACGACAAACCCTACTCAACAGTGGGTCAGGTTGTTGGCTCGGGTCGCAGACCGAATGCCGGCACGCTTGTTAACCTATGGAAAGCAGTATTTACGCTGCTGATGCTCTTTACTGTTTCCTGCGCGTTTGCACAGGAAACTGCCGTTACCGGAAAGGTGACTGAGGCTGGCGGTAGTATCGGCTTGCCCGGTGTGACCGTCCAGATCAAAGGACAGACGCGCGGAGCAACTACCGATGCCGACGGTAAATTCCGTCTGACAGAGGTAACACCTACATCGGTGCTGGTCTTCAGCTCGATTGGGTACGTTACGCAGGAGGTAACGGTAGGTAATCGCCAAACGATCGACATCACACTGGCCGAAGACAACAAAACCCTAAGCGAAGTGGTGGTTGTAGGCTACGGTACCCAACGCGTTAAAGACGCCACCGGCTCGGTAGTATCGGTAGGCACTCGCGATTTCAACAAAGGGGTAATTGCTACACCCGAACAATTACTTCAGGGCCGGGCTGCCGGTATTCAGATTACACCAGCCAGCGGTGAGCCGGGCGCAGGCGTGAACATCCGTATTCGCGGTACAACGTCGATCCGGTCAAACAACAACCCGCTCTATGTAGTGGACGGTGTGCCGCTCGATGGAGGCGATGTGTCAGACGGTGGTCGTGATTTCGGTACGGGTACGCAAACGGCCCGGAATCCGCTTACATTTTTGAACCCCGACGATATCGAGAATATTTCGGTGCTGAAAGATGCCTCATCAGCGGCTATCTATGGCGCACGGGGTGCCAACGGTGTGGTATTGATCACAACCCGGAAGGGCAAAGCTGGTCAGCGTACGTTGAATATCTCGGCTAATACCAGCGTCAGCTCACCGCTGAAACGCTATGATCTGCTGTCGGCTGCCGAATATCCAGCGGCTCTTCAAAGTGCAGGTGTGGCTATTACGCCCATCAACAGCGCATCGGCCAACACAAACTGGCAGGATCAAATTTTCCAGACGGGCGTATCGCAGAACTACAACCTGAGCTACGGCGGTGGAAACGATGATACCCGGTACAACTTCTCGCTGGGTTACTCCGATCAGCAGGGCATCATCAAGAAAGCGGGTCTACGCCGGATCACGGGCCGGATCAACGCTTCGCACGAGTTGTTCAATGATAAGGTGACGATCGATATGCAGCTGACAACAGCGGGCGTTCGTGACATCTACATTCCAAACGGTGATAATGCAGGTTACCAGGGAAACCTGATCGGCGCGGCTATTCAGGCGAACCCAACGTACCCAATTTATGACGCGCAGGGTCGCTACTACAACCCAGACGGATATGCGGGCAACGTACCCAACGGGGTGGCGTTCCGTAACCCGGTGTCGCTGCTTAATGGTATCGATGATACAGGAAATACGAGCCGTACATTGGGTAACGTGAGTGCTACCTGGCGCATTATCGAAGGCTTGTCGTACAAACTGAACGTGGGGCTCGACAATGCCGTATCGGAACGGCGTACGTCTATTCAGCGGAACCTGCCTGGTTTCAGCGAGTCAATTCCTCAAAATGCTGGTCGTGCTGTGATTCAGAACCGGTCGCGCCGCAGCCAACTGCTGGAACATACGCTGAACTTCAACCGGAAACTTGGTCCCGGCTCATTCGACGCCCTGTTGGGTTTTGCGTATCAAAAGTTTCAGAGTAAAGGCAGCTACGTACAGGCTCAGTTGTTTCAGCCAACAGCCGTTTTCCCGTACGCCAACAATATCACGGGCGTAAATAACTCAGGCCAAAATAAGGCGTTTGAAGCAGGATCTGATCTGTTGGAAAGCGAATTGCAGTCGTATTTCGGTCGCGTCAACTACAACATTAACGACAAATACCTGCTGACCGCCACGGTTCGGGTCGATGGTTCGTCGAAGTTCGGTCCGCAAAACAAATACGGTACATTCCCGTCATTTGCAGCGGGCTGGAACATTTCGGAAGAGGAATTCCTGAAAGGGAAAGGTGTTAACGTCAAGTTCCGGGCTAACTACGGTATCACGGGTAACCAGGAGTTCCCGGCCAACATTACCAACGTTCGCTACGCCTACGACGCCAACAACAACGCCACCAGCCGCGACCTGGTTGATAACCCGAACCTGCGCTGGGAGCAAACTCGCCAATTCGGTGCCGGTTTTGACCTCGGCTTCCTGGATGGTCGGTTGACCGCTACGATCGATTATTTCGATAAGAATACGACTGATCTGCTGTTCGAGGCGCTCTACGCTGCACCCGCACCGGCCCGCGCCCGCTGGATCAACCTGCCCGCCAACGTGACGAACCGGGGTGTTGAATTTGCCGTCAACTACGACGTTGTGCGTGGTGGTGATTTTACTTGGGATGTGTCGGCCAACGCCACATTCATCAAAAATGAAGTGTCTGATTTTAACGGCCTGTATAACGCGGGAGCTATCAACGGACAAGGTCTGTCGGGAGCTTACGCGCAACGGATCGTGGGCGGTCGGCCGCTGTTTTCGTTCTTCATGCCAACCTTTACCGGCTTCGACGAGCAGGGCTTTGGTACCTACACCGACCCAACGCTGCAACTCGAATACGTTGGCTCGGCTATTCCGACCTACAACTTTGGGTTGACCAATAACTTCAGCTACAAAGGCTGGGGACTGAATATGTTCATTACAGGTGCGGGGGGTAACTACCTCTACAACAATACCCGGAACGCCATTTTCGTGAAGGGTAACCTGGGTATTGGCCGGAATGTGACGCGCGACGTGGTTGATAATGGCGAAAACCGCCTGAACCCGCCCGTTGTATCGACACGCTTCCTCGAAAAAGGCGATTTCGTTCGCCTCTCGAACGTCGTGCTGAGCCGAGGTATTACCCTGCCGGCTACGTCGGGCATCCGCAACCTGCGCCTGTCGCTGACGGGTCAGAATCTGTTGTTGCTGACTGGATACACCGGTATCGATCCTGAAGTGAACACTAACAAAACGCTCGACGGTGTGCCATCACTGGGTATCGATTACACGTCGTTCCCGTCGGCCCGCACCTTTACGCTGGGCTTAAGTGCCAGTTTCTAAGCTACTCAAAGACCCGATTTGCTACTCAAAAATCGGTTGTCGTTTACTGCCATTAAATTCAATGAACACAAAAATCAACTTTTCGCTCTTGGCTGCCAGTGCTTTACTGGTGGCCGCGGCTGGCTGCACGAATCTGGAAGACCGTGTGCTCGACCGACCCACTACCATTGAGACCGGGGGCGCTTCGGCGAATCTGGAACAACTCCTCAACGGTGCTTACCAGCAATTGAACCCCCTGACCGACCAGGCGAATACGTATGCGATGGAAGAGCACTCATCTGATGAGATGATGGGGCCAACGCGTGGTACTGACTGGGATGACTTCGGAACCTGGCGGCGGTTGCACCAGCACACCTGGGATGCCACCCACAACCAGATCATTGCTGCCTGGAATCAGCTGAACACCGGTCTGTTCCGTACTACAGAGGTAACGGCGGCGGCGGCTACGGCCAACAACACGTCGGTGCAGGCACAGGCGCGTTTTCTGCGGGCGTTCTTCATGTTCAACATTGTAGACCTATACGGGCAGGTTCCGTTCCGGGAAGCAACCGACAGCTTCGATACGAACCCACGCGTATTGAGCCGTACAGAAGCCACGCAATTTATCATCGACGATCTGACCTACGCTATTGCCAACCTCCCGGCTACCAAAACGCCGGGCCGTGCCACGCGCGATGCGGCTCGTTTCCTGATGGCGAAAGTGTATCTGAACCGGGCCGTATTTACCGCCAGTCCGCAGACGCCGGCTGGTCCCTATACGTTCCCGGCGGCCGACATGAACCAGGTTATTGCTAACTGCGATGCCATTATCGCCAGCGGAAATTACTCGCTGGAGCCGGCTGGTCAGTACTTTGATAATTTTCACTGGGACAACACAACGCTATCGAACGAACTGATCTTCGTGATTCAGAACGAACGCGGTGCTGCCCTGGGTAGCGTACAGAACCGCTACCGGATGACGATGCACTACAACCAGCCATTTGGGGGTGGTTGGAACGGGTTCACCACGCTGGCTACGTTTTACCAAAGCTTTGAAACGACCGATCAGCGCCGGAGTGCGGCCATTCCCGGTATGACCGACACAACGGGTATTCGGGCTGGTTTTCTGACTGGTGTACAAACGGATAGAAACGGCCGCCAGTTAGTAGACCGGGCCGGTAACCCGCTGAATTTTACGCCACAACTGAACCTGTTGTATGCGGGCGAGGCAGAAGGTATTCGGGTTATCAAATACCCGATCGATCCGGTTCGTCCCGACAATCCGGGTAATGACTATGTGTTCTATCGCTACGCCGATGTGATGCTGATGAAAGCGGAAGCCATTTTGCGCGGTGGGACAGCTACGAGTGGCGCTACAGCCGCCAGTCTGGTGAACCAGCTTCGTACCACGCGGGGTGTAGCTGCCCTGGGCACGGTGACGCTCGAAAACCTACTGGCCGAGCGCGGTCGTGAACTATACTGGGAAGGCTGGCGCCGGAACGACATGATCCGCTTCGGCACCTTCACCCAGCCTTTCGATCAGAAGCCATCTGTAACGCCCGATTACCGCGCCGTGTACCCAATTCCGCAACAGGCACTCGACACCAACCCGAACCTGCGGCAGAATGTAGGGTACTAACCCATATGGTTGATATGTAGGGGCAGCCCATCGTGGCTGCCCGCCTCGCGAAAGCAACATTGTATAGTAAAAGAAGCCGTTACAGCAACATGTAGCGGCTTCTTTTGCTTTTCATGTCAAGTACGTTGCTTGTGAAAAGGTAAAGTAATGCATGTGTTTAGCGGTCGCTACCGCGCCCGAGAGCGGGCGGGCACGAGGGCCCGCCCCTACATATCTACCTTTCACTTAGTATCTTTACGTACCTATGAAACCCGCCGTATTTCTACTATTTGTTGCCATCTGTTCTAGCTGCCAGAATGGAGGCACGCTGTTCGAGAAAACCGACCCGGAGCAGACGGGCCTGTCGTTTGCCAATGTGTTGCAGGAAACCGAACAGGAAAATATTCTGGCATTCGAGTACTTCTATAACGGAGCCGGTGTGGCCGCTGGCGATCTGAATAACGATGGCCGCGTTGACCTGTATTTTACGGGCAATCAGGTACCAAACAAGCTGTTTCTGAACGAAGGCGATACGGCAAAATCGGGAACAGCCGCTCCGTTAAAATTCACGGATATTACGGAAAAAGCAGGCGTAACAGGGCGAACTGGTGGCTGGAAAACGGGCGTTACCCTGGCCGACGTCAACGCGGATGGCTGGCTCGATATATACGTCTGCTATTCAGGCATGCGCCCCGACTCGGTACGGCGCAACCAGCTGTTTATCAATACCACTAACGTACCTGGAAAGACACCGACCTTTACCGAAAAAGCGGCTGAATACGGCCTCGACGATTCGGGTTATTCGGTGCAGGCCAACTTCTTCGATTACGATCTCGACGGTGACCTCGACTGCTTCCTGATCAACCACAACCTGAAAAACTACCAGCGGAAGGAAGCCGCCACCATGCGTTCCGAACGTGATTACAATGCGGGTGATAAACTATTTCGGAATGATGGCGGTCACTTTGTCGATGTGTCGGAAGCGGAGGGCATCAAAGGAAATCCGCTGGGTTTTGGCTTGGGTATATCCGTAACTGATGCCAATGGCGATGGCTGGCCCGATGTGTACGTGGCCAACGACTTCGTAGAAGACGATTACCTGTATATCAACCAGCGAGGGGTGAGGGGTGAAGGGCGAGGGGTGAGGGGCGAAGGGCGAGGGGTGAAGGGTGAAGGGCGAGGGGTGAAGGGTGAAGGGCGAGGGGTGAAGGGTGAAGGGCGAGGTGTAACATCAAGCGGAGCCTCATCCCTCACTCCTCACTCCTCACCCCGCCCCCAGTCCCCCGCCTTTCGCGATGAACTGCGCGAGCGGATGGGGCACACGTCGTACTCGGCGATGGGGGTCGATATTGCCGATGTGAACAACGACGGGCTGACCGATATTTTCACGCTTGATATGTTGCCTGAAGACAATGCCCGGCAGAAACTGCTGATCTGGCCCGACAACTGGCAGGTGTATCAGGCACAGTTGAAAAACGGATTCTGGCACCAGAACATGCGAAATATGCTCCAGATCAACCAGCAAACGCCGTCTGGTTCGGGTCATTTCGCCGAGGTAGGTCAACTGGCGGGTGTAGCCGCTACCGACTGGAGTTGGGGCGCGCTGCTGGCCGATTTCGATCTGGACGGTCGGAAAGACCTGTTCGTTAGCAACGGTCTCGGTCGCGACCTGACCAACGCTGATTTCACTAAGTACCTCAGCGATCAGGAGCAGATGCAGCGGGGCACGTCGCTGCTCGATCAACTCAAGCAGATGCCTTCAACGCCGACCAAAAATTACATCTTCCGAAATACAAGCGGCCCCCAACCCGACAGTGTGGCGTTTCAAAACCGGCAGAAGGGGTGGGGTTTCGACGAGAATACCCGCTCGAACGGTTGCGCCTACGCCGACCTCGACAACGATGGCGATCTGGATTTGATCACCAACAACCTGAACGAGCCCGCCCGCATTTACCGCAACACCCAACGCGATCAGGAGGAAGGACATTTTCTGAAAATAAAGCTGAAAGGCCCCACCGGAAACCCGTTCGGCATTGGCGCCACAGTAACGGTCAACAATGCTGACCAAACCCAGATACAGGAGAACTACCCCACGCGCGGCTACCTCTCGGCCAGTCATGACGCCCTGCTGTTTGGGCTACCTGCCGCCGAAAAAGCTATAATCGTCCAGGTACGTTGGCCCGACGGACGAACCGACAACGTACCTGGCGTATCTGCCGACCGAACGGTGGTATGGGCGTATGACCCCACCCCCAGCCCCTCCCCTGAAAACCAGGGGAGGGGAGACGCCTCAGCCAAACTGCGGAGCATTGCTCCCCTCCCCTGGTTTTCAGGGGAGGGGCTGGGGGTGGGGTCATACGCCCACACCATCGCGCCGGTCAATGATTTTGAGCGGCAGTTGATGTTGCCTCAGCAGTATTCGTATGCCGGGCCGCGCATGGCCGTAGGCGACGTGAATGGCGATGGACAGCCCGATGCATACGTCTGCGGCACTCCCGAAAAGCCAGGTACGTTGCTCGTCAACAATGGCTCTGGCTTTACCCCGAGCCCACAGCCCTTTGCCCCTGGCTCTTCCCCCCGCAAGAATGCTGATGCGGTGCTGGCCGATTTTAACGGCGATAAGCGACCCGATCTGTTTGTGGTGAACGGCGGGTACAGCGTCCGTGATTTGAGTGAAATGCCCGATCAGCTTTGGCTCAACGAAAACGGTAAACTGATGCCTGCCGCGCTGCCCGACGATAAAATCAACGGCTCCTGCGTCACAGTAATCGACGTTGACCGCGATGGTGATCTCGACCTGTTCGTTGGTGGTCACGTTCGGCCAAACCGCTTTCCGCTGGCCGAAGAGAGTATGTTGCTGATCAACGACGGTCGCGCGCATTTTACGCCGAAATCGCTGGGTAAGCTGGGCCTCGTGACCGATGCCACTGCCACCGACGTCGACCGCGACGGCTGGCCCGATCTGGTTGTCGTAGGCGAATGGATGCCCGTAACGGTGCTTATCAATGCGCACAATCGCTCATTCACTAACTCGCCCATTCACTCATTGGCAGGTTGGTGGAACCGGATCGAAAAGGCTGATCTGGATGGTGATGGCGACGACGATTTGATCGTTGGCAACATTGGTCAGAACACCCAATTCCGGGCTACGGCCGCCGAACCAGCTTCGATGGTCTACGAAGATTTCGATCAGAACGGCGTGCTCGACTGCTTCATGACGTATTACATTCAGGGAAAACCATATCCCGCCCACACCCGCGACGAAATTGGCGATCAGGTAACAAGCCTCCGCCGAACATTCCAGACCTACGCTTCGTATTCAACCGCCACGCTCGACCAGTTCTTCGACCCGTCGGTGTTGGAACGGGCGCAGAAACTCGACATCAACGAAACCCGAACGCTGGTACTCGAAAACCGGAATGGCGAGTTCATTTCGCACAGCCTGCCACCCGCCGCGCAATACGCCCCTGTCTTCGCCATTCTGGCTGACGATCTGGACCATGATAACAAGAAAGACCTGGTGCTGATGGGGAATAACTCGAAACTCCGCCTCCGGCTGGGTAAAGTCGACGCGAACCACGGCCTGGTGTTGCGGAATAAGGGTAATTTTCAGTTTGAAACCGTCCCCATGACCCAATCCGGCCTATTCGTCAACGGCGATATCCGCGACATCAAACGCGTAGGAACGTTCATACTGATCGGCGAGTGCGACGGGCCATTGCGCTGTTACCTCACCGCATCGGCGGACCGCCCCAGCCCCTCTCCTTGAAATAAGGAGAGGGGAGCTACTCTACAGCAGCTTCGCTAATGAGCAGAGCTACGCCGAAGCGGCTCCCCTCTCCTTGTTTTCAGGAGAGGGGCTGGGGCGGTCCGCCGATGCGGTGAGGTGAAAACGCGCTAATAAACAACCCATCAATTCCTTGAAACGTACCCAATACATTTTCTCCCTGCTCATCTTCGCCACTATTTGGGGTTGTAAAACCACGCCGGATGAGCCACGGCTATTCGAGACGCTTGATTCGACAAAAACCGGTGTGACGTTCGTGAACCGCCTCACCAACACGCCGCAACTGAACATTATCGACTATCTCTACTTCTATAACGGCGCGGGTGTGTCGGCGGGCGACATCAACAACGACGGCCTAACCGACTTGTACTTTGTTTCGAATCAGGGGCCGAATAAGCTGTATCTGAACCGCACTAAAAAAGGAGAGTCGCCCCATTTTGACAATATAAGCACAAAAGCGAACGTACCTGGAAAAGCAGACTGGCAAACCGGAACGACGATGGCCGACGTGAACGGTGACGGCCTGCTTGATATCTACGTGTGTGCCGTGAGCGGCTTAAAAGGTGGGAATAACCAGGTGTCTACGAAAGGCCACAACGAACTTTATATTAACAACGGACCCGGCCCCGACGGTATTCCAACGTTTACCGAAGCAGCCGAAGCCTACGGATTGGCCTTCGCGGGTTTCTCGACGCAGGCTACCTTCTTCGACTACGACCACGATGGCGACCTCGACTGCTTTTTGCTCAATCATGCGGTGCATTCGGTTCGCTCGTACGACAAAGTCACGGCGCGTAATCAGGCCGATTCGCTGGCAGGTGATTTTCTATTCGAGAACCAGGGGCCTGGCAAACCGTTCGTCAACGTATCGGAGAAGGCGGGTATTTTTCAGGCACCGATGGGCTACGGGCTTGGCGTGGCCGTGGCCGATATGAACAACGATGGCTGGGAAGATATCTACGTGTCGAACGATTTCCACGAAGACGATTACCTCTATTTGAACAACCAGAAAGGGGGTTTTGTAAACGTGGCACCGCAGCGGTTGGGACATACCAGTCGCTTTTCGATGGGAAGCGATGCCGCCGATATCAACCACGACGGGTTCACCGATCTGGTCACGCTCGATATGTACCCGGAAGATGAAACCGTGGAAAAATCGTCGGCAGGTGAAGATCCGCTGGATATTTACACGTATAAACTGGCCTATGGCTACATGAATCAGTACAGCCGGAACTGCCTGCAACTGAATCAGAACGGCCAGCGGTTTGCCGAAATTGGTGCCCTCTCGGGTATTGCCGCGACCGATTGGAGCTGGTCGCCGTTGCTGGCTGATTATGACCTCGACGGACAAACCGATCTGTTTATTGCTAACGGTATTATCCGCCGCCCTAACGACCTTGATTACGTGAAGTATGTGTCGAACGATTCGGTACAGGCTGCCATGAACGGAGCGTTAGGTGGCACCCCGGCCGAGGCCTTGCAAAAAGCGATCAGTATTATGCCGGAAGGGAAGGTGCACAACTACCTCTATCGGGGCACGCCAGGTCTGGCCTTTCAGGACAAATCGCTGGTTTGGGGGTTCGATAAAGCCAACTGCGCCAGTGGAGCCGCCTACGCTGATCTGGATAACGATGGCGATCTGGATCTGATTACCAACAACCTGAACGAGCCTGCCGGTATCTACCTGAATCAAACAAACACGCTTTTTTCCGATCATACGTACCTGAGTGTTCAGCTACAGGGTGACGGAGGCAATACCGCCGGGGTAGGAGCGAGGGTTATTTTGCGTTACGGCGCAGGCGGTGATAGCGTGCAAGTGCAGCAACTGATGCCCACACGCGGTTTTCAATCGTCGGTAGAACCCCGCCTGAACTTTGGTTTGGGCACGCGCAAAACGATCGATTCGCTGATTGTGATCTGGCCAAATCAGCAGATGGAAGTGCGTACCAACGTACCTGTAAATCAGCAAATGACGCTGAAACAGACCGACGCCAAACTCGACGGGCATAGGTACGTTATTGCCCGACCAACCGTAGCCCGACAGTTTGTCGAGGCCGATTCTACGCTTGTTCCGTACCGTCATCGGGAGAACGTGCGCTACCTCGATTTTGCTCGTGAGTCGCTGATGCCGTTCAAAGTATCGACGGAAGGGCCGCGTCTGGCGGCGGGCGATGTAAACGGCGACGGGCTCGACGATGTCTATGCCGGTGGTGCGCGCGATCAGCCAGGTACGTTGCTGCTGCAAACTCAATCGGGCCGGTTTGTGGCCAGTCCTCAACCCGCCATCGCGGCCGATTCGGTATCGGAAGATGTAGATGCGCTCTTTTTCGATGCCGACGGTGACCGCGACCTTGATTTATACGTGGTGTCGGGCGGGAATGAATTTTCGAAAAACGACCCGCCGCTCGTCGACCGATTGTATATCAACAATGGGGGACAGTTTAGCCGATCAACGGGGTTACCAACCTTGGCGGGCAACAAAAGCTGTGTCCGCGCCGCTGATCTGGACGCCGACGGTGATCTGGATCTGTTTGTCGGTGGACGCGTATTGGCCAATCACTACGGCCAAACGCCCGATTCGTACCTGCTGATCAATAACGGAAAGGGCCGTTTCTCTATCGAAACCGAACAGCGCGCGCCCGGTCTTCGTTTGGCGGGCATGATCACCGATGCCGTTTGGGCCGATTTCAACAACGACCGTCAGCCCGATCTGGTGGTAACCGGCGATTGGATGGCCCCGCGGTTATTCCTGAACCAAAAAGGCAAGCTGACCGAAGTTGAAAAACCGTTTGGCGACGTACCCATGAGTGGTTTCTGGCAATGCCTTGCCGCCGCCGATTTCGACAAAGACGGCGATATTGACCTGATGGCGGGTAACCTGGGTCTGAACACCAAGTTCCGAAAAGGGCCTGACGGGCAACTGCACATGTGGGTGAAAGACCTCGACGGCAACCAAACCACCGATCAGATTCTGGCTTACAAACGCCCCGGTAACACCGACGACTGGTTTCCGGTAGCCACGAAAGACGAATTGGGTAAACAGATGCCGGGCATTATCAACCGGCGCTACGTAACCTACACCAGCATCGCCGGAAAGGCTGTTTCTGACATCTTCAACGCATCTGAGCTAGCCGACGCCGAAGAGCGAACCGTAGACCAGTTTGCCTCGGTGTACCTCGAAAACACGGCTGAAAAAGGCGAGTCGCCGTTATTTCAGGTACGTTCGCTACCCCTGTTGGCGCAGGTCTCAAAGGTGTTCGCTCTAACCACCTTCGACGCCGACGGTGACGGTGATCTGGACGTGCTGGGTGGCGGTAATTTCTACGGTGTAGGTACGTATCAGGGACGCTATGATGCCAGCAGTGGCTTCGTTTTGTACAATAATAAAGGTCAATTCACCGCTCCATCGCCCTACGATACCGGTTTTGTGCTAAACGGCGAAATTCGCTCCGTCGTACTAGCGCAAGGCGCTTCCGGGCAGTTTGTGCTGGTTGGGCAGAATGGGGGGCGGGTGCAGGGTTTTCGGGTTGGTAGGTAAGGAAAGAGAGGTTGTAGGTTTCTGCTAGTCGGCTTCGCGCTTCCGTGTATTACTTCGCGCTACGTGCCCTTCGACTCCCGAAGCTGGCGCGAGCATGTGCTCGTGCCTATAACTGGTAAGCATCTGCTTGCTGCCCGACAGGGCAATTGTAGCTGGATACTCATGCTCTCTCTCATTTTTTACCGTATTGCGCTTTCGCGCAGCAAGCGACTGCTTGCGACATAAAAGGCACGAGCACATGCTCGCGCCAGCTTCGCGGGCCGAAACGCCACTAATTATCAACCGTTTTCACTGTTGGCCGTTCATCGGTAACGCGCTTTTCGTAGGTGACCTTGAAGCGCGATAGATCGGGTTTGTGGGTACGTTTCCGGCGTAGCTCGTGCTGGTAGATCGTTTGGCCTAACTGGTACAGGAATGGCCAGCCAATGGTTTCGTCGTCGTATTTATCGTCGTTCAGAATGCCGTCGCTATTGACATAGATCACGGCGGTGAGCATGTACTCGACGTTGTTTTTGAAATCGGCTACGTACGACGCGTCGGTCAGGAAGCCATAGGCCCACCCTACTTTATTGAACACGCGAACACCATCGGGCATGGGGTGCAGGGTATCGCGGAAGAAGAACTTGACGTAGCTGTCGTAGTACACCTTCGGGTCATACTTGGGGTAATTCGTTTCGCCCGGCGTTTGCGATAAGTATTGGTACAGGAACGTATAATCGCCGGGGGTAAGATTGAACCGCTGCTTTTCAGGTACTGATTCTGGAAACATAGTCGATTGCAGGATCTGTTGCAGCGATTCCAGCGGGAGCTTGTTACGCATGGTGAAATCGAACGGTTGTTTCACCAGACTGTCCCCTGCGTAGTGGGCGTTGCCGAGACGGGCTACACGGCTAAAATCGAACGGATCAGTATTGTAGGCGGCGGGTTGGGCGTAAATGGTTGAGCCGTCTTTGTCGATGAACCGAACGGGGTTGGTATGGCGATTTTCCTCGGCACTCATACGCACGAAGCGGTGTGTAATCCGCGTGTCGGGGTAGCCCTTGGCATGTAAACTGCGGTTGATCTGCTGTTGCCCCACAAACTCGTACATGCGGCTGTAGGGGTCATTTTCACTAACCAGAAACGCTTTTTTGATGAGATGCGCCACCGACGGAAAGCCCGATTCCGCGCTTTTATCAGTCCATTCTTTCGTCTGCTTGCTATACGCGCTGTCGAACTGCATCGACGTGAATTTATTGATACGCGGGTTTTTCAGGCTGTTCAGTTTCTCCAGCGATAGCAGCGCCAGCGGCAGTTTCACCGTCGAGGCGGGGTTGAAATACTCGGTGCTATCGACCCGGAAATGGTAGTTGGTAAACGACGGCCGATTGGCCTTATCCCGGTTAATCTGCGTATAAATGATCTGCACCCGGTACTCATCGGGTCGTTGCATCACTTGCCGAAAAACGGGGTTCTTGTTTGTTTTAAGCAGATTTGTCAGGTACGTGTCTGTTCGTGCCTGGCCGTAGGTGGACAGCACTAAGCCATCGAGCAGTAGAAAATAGGCGAGGAGGGCGATAGGAAGGCGCATAACCCTAACTAACGCAAATTTTGGATACGATTGACGTGCGTTGGGAATGTTACTGACGTGTAAGAGCTTCGCGAAGCTCTCACACGTCAGCACCTACCTCGCGCAAGCAATACAGCAATAGTTACCCGATCGTGATCGTGTGCGTGAAAGGCGTCAGGCCGGTCAGGTACACATGCTGGCCTGGGGTGCGGAGAGTGCCGAAATGGGTGCCGTACAATTCACCTTCCAGGCCAGTAAGCTTCGTGTGCTGGAACGTACCCGGCCCGAACTGGATTGAATCGCTTCCGATGCTATACGTACCTGAGCCACTCTCGAGCGCGTAGTTTTCTGGTTCGCCGTCCAGCTTTTTCACACCTTTTAGCTTCCCGCCTTCGCCGAAGCAAAGTTCAACTACTACCCGCACGCCGGTAACGCCCGTGACGCTGAAAGCCAGCGTATTCGAGCCGTTCGCCTCTTCAACGCTGACGGTAACGGTCAGTTTATTGATGTTGCTCTTCGGCCGATGCTCGAAATCCATCTTGTTCCAGAACCGACCGTCGGTGCTGGGGCTGTGCTTGTAATCGCCGTTGGGTTTTTTGTATTGGGCTGGCAGGGGCTGGTAGTACGGCGCTTCGATGGTGCGTTGCAACACGTATTTATTCCCGATTTTCCGGATGCCTTCACTGTGAAAGTAGCCCGTGCTGAAAAAATCGGTCGAGAGGCGCAGGTAATTCAGAATGGCTTTGCCTTTGCGGAACGCGAAGATGTTCGGACTGTTGGCCCTGCCCGAAGCAATCACGATTGGAAAATCGGTTCCGCCAAACAGCGTAGTGGTCGTATCGTTCCGACGAATGCGGACCAGATTCGTTTCCTTGAAAAAACGCTCATACGTCACCGGCGGGCTTTTGGGGCTGGGTACCGCCTGTTTGAAGATCGGCTCTTCGAGGTAATAGGCCAGCAGATCTTTGCCAATCAGCTCGTCAAAGCCCGGCATCGACTTGATGAACTCCGCTATGGCCGCAAATTCAGGGTTTTTGTCATGAATGGCCATGAACGTATAATCCTGAAAATAGTGGTGATTCAGCAGGTTAATGGTTTGGTACTGATCCTGCCGACGTGACGCAGTCGACACCAGGTCGCCGTTGGGTTCGGTATGGTAATAAACAAGGTTCAGGTTCCGGCGAACGGGTTCCAGCAGTTTGGGCCGTTTTAGCAGGCTGGCCATCGTGATCAGCGACCGGTCGATCACTTCCGAATAGATCATGCTCCGCTCCAGATAGTTACCTTCGCTGTCGCAGTAAACACCTTCTGACAACCACTCGTCAATACGTTTCACGTACCCGGCGTTTGGGTAAAGGGCGTTGATCTTTGCCAATGCCCCCGACACCACCCAGCGGTGATTGGGCGTATGAATACCGCCCGTCCGCATGGCTTCGCCAGCCTTGACGATAAACTGTTTCAGCAAGCTTTTCACCCCGGTCAGCGCATCGTTGCTGTTGGTGTTCAGGATGGTGGCACCGGCGCAGAGCGGCTCCATGATAAAAGCCGTGTCGGGTGGTGACGACAAGTTGCCCAGATCGAGTGTACCGTCTTCATGCTGGGATTTAAGCAGAGCCCGAACGATCTTCTCCATGTAGGGTACCAGCGTATTTTTCTGGTAGTAGACCGACGTAGGTTCGCAATAAGCAGCGGACAGATTCGCCATATCGAACCCCAGTCGCCGCCTCACGGCCGTGATTTCCGGTGTCAACGCCAGTATCAACTTAGCGACTTCCTTTCCGTTAGCGTCGACAATTTTCTTGTAGAAATCGTCTGCAATGGGTAGCGGGGCGGCGATGCTTGCGTAGGGTGCCAGGCCAACGAGGGTGCCATAGGCGATACATTGCTTGAGGAAGAGTGCTCTGGAAAGTTGGGGCATGTTGAGTAGGGTGAAAGGTGGGGAAATATTGCTGACGCCTGGCCCTTCGACAGGCTCAGGGTGACAATTCACATCCAAATGTTCATGACGAACTTGAGTTGGATTGTCACCCTGAGCCTGTCGAAGGGCCAGGCGTCAGCAATTATGCAAATGCAATTAACTTAATATCCCGGATTCTGAACAAGGGCTGGGTTCACTACAAACGCACCCGTTGGAATCGGGAAGATACGCCTGTAGGCGCTGGCATCGGTTTTGAAACCCCATTTGCCTTCGTACTTACCAAACCGGATCATGTCGTTGCGGTGCCAGGTTTCCCAGGCGAATTCACGACACCGTTCTGCGTAAATGTCTTCCAGATTCACGCTGGTCAGGGTGGGCGACGTGGTGCGGTTTACGCGCAACTGGTTCATCAGCGACAGCGCTGTGTGGCCCAGCGTGGCAGTTCCTCCGCGCAGAATAGCCTCCGCTTTCATCAGAATAATGTCTGAATAGCGGAACACCGGCACGTCGTTGTTCTGGTTTCGTGAGGTCGATGTCGCATCGGGGAAGAATTTAATATTTCGATACCCCATGTTCCAGGCAATCTCATCGTTACCGAGGTCGTAGGTAGCCACATCTTGCCGGAGAATGATCGTTGGTGTCAGGTCGACCTGATAAGTGAATGGCGCGGCCCCGTCGGCACCCGTGTAGGTTTGGTCGTACCCTTTCTTGGTCGTTGTTACCCTCAATGGTGTGACCCCGTCATTCATGAATTGTAACCCTTTGAGCCACTGACCATTCCGAATGTCGCCGGCATCGTTGAAATAAGCGTAGTATTCGGGCAGCGTACTCTTCGGGGCGCTGGGGGTAAACGGCAGACCATATTTAGTTCTGGCTGACCGGGGAACGTCGTACCGGGCGTGGTACATCATGCCGTTGGTGCCTGGCATAGCACCCGCCGATGGATCGTAGGGAATAGCGAAAATGAATTCCTTCATCTGTGGCCCGTTGTTCGGGTAGAACATTTGCAGGTACGTTGACCGGGGTTCTATCGAATACAGCCGTGAATTGATCACACTGTCGCAGGCAATAATGGCGTCGTTGTACCGCTGCGTGCCGGTGTAATACTCGGCGTTGAGGTACATTTTAGCCAGTAAGGCAAAACCGGTGTACTTGTTGGCCCGCCCGTAAACAGCCTGACCAGACGCCCGGCTTAGATTGGGTAAGGCCATTTTTACTTCCCGCTCGATAAACGAGAACACCTGCGCTCTGGGGGTATTGGTGCGGGGGGTAAAGTCGCCGTAGGTGGTGTCGATGGGTACGTTGCCATACAAATCCATCATCATGAAATAGGCCAGGGCCCGCACCATCTTCAACTCGGCCAGATTCGTCGGCTTGCTGGGTGTCGAGGCGGGAATGGTGGTGTTCAGAATCGACAGTGCCTGGTTAGTAGTGCCGATAACCACCGAAAGCCAGTTCCAGGTGCTGTTTGTGGCACCGTGGTCTTTGGTCCAATCGTGGTAGTGGAGCATTCGGTAGCCCTGGTTATCATACCAGTTGCCACCCCGGGCGGGCAGAATAGATTCGTCGGTACTCAACGACTGCATGAACCAATAGTCGAGGGAGAAATTACCCCGGAGGGCGGCGTAGGGTGGCCCCGATGCCTGAATAAACTGCGTTGTGTTTTGTGGAAAAATATCGGGCGTCAACGACGTGCTGACGGGAACATTAACATCATGGCAGGCGGAAAGCAGGTACGTAAGCGATACCAGCAACGTGCCGAAGGAGAGTAATTTTTTCATTGTTTTGCTCGGCTAATGATTTAGAATGACACGTTTACACCTAACAGGAACGTCCGGGTTTTGGGGTAAAAGTTGTTGGAGTCAACGCCCGGCGCAAGCCCTCCCTGATTAACCTCAGGGTCAATTCCTTTGTAGTTGGTGATGACAAACGCATTGTTCACGGAGGTGTAAATCCGTACCGTTCTGAGGTACTGATTCAGGTTTTTGAGCGTGTAGCCCAGCGTGGCGTTATCGAGGCGAACGTAGCTGCCGTCTTCTATAAAGCGGCTTGAATATTTAAATGAGTTAACGTCGGTTGCTTTTTCGTCGGCCACATCAACTAGAATATTGGTGAACTGAGCCGTGCTGGGGCGGAATAGATCGGCGCGGGTGGCGTTGAAAATCTTGTTGCCAAATACACCCCTGAAAAACACGTTCAGATCGAGGTTGCCGTAGCGCAGGGTGTTTGTCCAGCCAACCAGTAGTTTAGGTTGCGGGCTGCCCAGATATCGGTAATCGGCCCCAATAACAGGCGTAGTGGTCAGGTTACCGTTCCGGCCAACATATTGCGACACCCCTTTGTCGTTCTTGCCAGCGTATTCGAGCGTGAAGAATTGCCCCAGTGGCATACCGGCTTTCAGAATTTGTAACGTGCTGCCCGTTTGTCCTCCACCTTCAGGCTGGGTGATCCTGACAGAGTCGCCACCTACAAAGAGCGGGTTGGTTAAGCTGTTGATTTTGTTCGAGTTATGCGCCAGGTTAAGGCCCGTCGACCAGCTGAATTTACCCGTTTGAACTGGTGTAGCATTCAGGCTGATCTCGATGCCTTTGTTGCTCATGTTACCTCCGTTGGCAATGATGCTGCCGGTAGGTACCAGCGCCGGATTAACGCGGTAGGCATAAATCATACCTGTTGTTTCCTTCTGGTATACTTCTACCGTGCCGCTCAGTTTGCCTTTCAGTACGCTGAAGTCAAGACCGATGTTGGCCGTGGCGGTTTTCTCCCATTGCAGGTTGGGGTTGGCGGCCTGCGTTGGGCCATAAGCGGCCGTTTGCACGCCGTTGTAGTAATACGTACCCAGGCTTCCCGAGATAAACTGCGCCGTATAGGCATTGAACCCCGACGAGTTACCCGTTACGCCGTAACTCGCCCGGAATTTCAGGTCGCTGAACAGGTTCTGGTTCTGCATGAACCCCTCCTGATCGATACGCCAGGCTACACCCGCCGCCGGGAAATACCCCCACTGGTTGTTCTCACCAAATACCGAGCTACCGTCTCGACGAATAGACCCCTGTATCAGGTACTTGTTTTTGTAATTGTAGTTCAATCGGGCAAAATCAGAGATCAGGCGCGTTTCCTGGTAAATGCCGTCGGGTCCGAAGTTGATGCGATACCCCGAAATGGCGTATGGGTTGCTCAGCGCAAAGTTGTTGTAGCCGATATTGTCGACGGGGAAGTTGGTGCTCGACGTCTGAAAACCATCGCCCGAGATGTTACCCTGCCACGAGTAACCCAGCACGGCGTTGATCGAGTGGTCGCCAAACTCTTTGTTCCAGGTTAAAAACGTCTCCAGTACCTTCCGGGTGGTCTGGTACGTGTTCCGCAGGGCCGAGCCGTTGGTGCCAAAGTTCAGCAGACTGTGTACGAGGGGCGGGTCGGGGTTGTTGTAAAAGTTGGCACTGTTGTATTGCGAGTAAGAACTGCCATACGATTCGCCATGCAACGAAGTGTTGTTCTGGTACGACAAATTCAGATCGTACGACAGGCCAAACGGCAATTGCACCTGCGTAAACAGTGAACCAACCAGTGTGTTGAACTTCGTGTTGTCTTTCGCATTGTTGATCATCGCCACCGGGTTGAAATAGCCGGTGTTCTGAAAGTTTTCGAAATAGCTCCCGTCGGGGTTGGTGACTGGCGAAACGGGCAGGTGGTTCACCATCTGTTCCAGCACGTTATTGCGCAGGGGGGTATTGTTGGCGTTGCTGTTTGAGTTGGTGATGTTGACACCAAACTTCACCTTGTCGTTGAAGGCCATCTGCTCGACGGCGAGGCGGGCAATAACCCGGTTCAGCGAGCTGCCCTGCAAAATGCCCTGCCGGTCGAGGTAGTTGATGCTGGCGCTGTAGGTGCTGTGGTCGGTACCGCCGCTGATCGAGACGTTGTGGTTCTGCGCCATGGCGGTACTGCGCTGAACAGCCGCTTGCCAGTCTGTATTGGCACCCAGATCGTCGGCAGGAGAAAAGGACTGGCCGTTGGCTGTCAGGAAAGCACGGAGTTGTGTAGCGTCCATCATAGCCAGTTTGCTGGATACTTTTTCCATGCCAACGTACCCACTGTAGGTAATCTGCGCCTGTCCTTTTTTGCCGCGTTTGGTGGTCACCATGATCACGCCATTGGCAGCCCGGTTTCCGTAGATGGCCGTTGCTGCGGCATCTTTCAGTACGTCGATCGAGGCAATATCATCGGGCGCAATGATCGAAATGTCGGCACCGGGCACGCCATCAATGACGTAGAAAGGCCCCTGCGAACTGTTGATGGTCGAGGCGCCGCGCAAAATAACGGCCGCTGGTGCGTTGGGGTCACCGCTGGCCGAAATGTTCAGACCGGGTACTTTACCCTGCAACAACTGGCCCACATCGCTGATGGCTCCCCGGTTTAATTCTTCGGGCTTAATGGTGCTCACGGCGCTGGTCAGGTTCTTCCGCGACTGTGTGCCGTAACCTACCACCACCACTTCGCTTAGTTGCTTGTTATCAACACCCAGCGCCACGTCGACCGTATTTCGGCTACCAACAACCACTTCCTGGGTAGTGTAGCCGATAAATGATAGGACGAGTGTAGCACTCGCATTGTCGTACTGGGTCGGAATGGTGAGGCGGTAATTGCCTTCTCCATCGGTCACGGTGCCGAGGCGTGTTCCTTTTAGCAATACGCTGACGCCGGGTAAGCCGCCGCCGTTGGTTCCGTCGGTGATGCGGCCCGAAAGGCTCCGGTCGGCTACCACTTTCGTTTCCGGCTGAGCAGCGGTTGGCCCGTTGCCATCGGTGGTGCTGGTGGCGGGGCTTTTGAACAGCGCGATCTGTTTGCCCGACAGCTCATAACCAATGCGCAGTGGCGTAAGCAGGTCGCTCAATAAGTTCTTCAACGTACCTGAGCGCGAAGCCAGTTTAACGCGCTGTTCGGCCTGAATCTCTTTGGGGTTGTAAATGAACCGGACGCTGGTGGTACGTTCCAGTTGAGCCAGCGCGCTCTTCAGGCTGGTGGTACTGGCTTTGATCAGCACTTGCTGGTCGAGCACTTCCTGCCCGTTTGCCACGTGAGCCATGGTGGTACTCACGAATAAACTAGCGATCAGGAGTTGAAAAACCGATAGTCTCATGAGTCGGATCAGGGACGGAGGTAGAGTATAGCGTTTATCCATGAGGTTTAACTTGTTAGTTACTCATGGATAGCGGGCACTTTATACAGATACTGTATACCGTGTAATTATTTTTATAAATAGTTGATAATATGATCCCGCTATACCCAAATATACCTATCTATTGTCACATCCGTTGCTATGAATGATAATCTGACCGTCAACGATTTCGTAGGTTGAATGGGAGATCAGGCAAACCAAGTTGAGCTTCTCGAACAACCCCTCCCCAGCCAGATTGGCTGTGATAAAACAGTTTTTGACCGTTTGTGAATCGTACGTAACCGCCAGACCATATGTCTTTTCGAGCTGGTCAAATACTTGAGCAATAGGCGCTTCGTCAAAGATGTACTCGCTGGCTATAACGGGTCGAAGAATAACCGGTTGCTGAACAACAGATTTCACCAGCCGGTCTTCTTTTTCATTGAAGGTTACCTGCTGATTGGCTGTCAGCACTACCCCAACCGACTCATTTTTCTGTAATTGCCGCGTCTGCCGCATGTCTTTACGCGTATAGACCGACACACGCCCGGAATGTACCTTGACCGTAGCGTTTTTCCCTTCGGTAGTTACCATAAACGACGTACCCAGTACCTGCGTTGAGATACGGTCGGCGTGTACCCAGAAAGGATGTTTTGGATTTTTAGTGATATTGAAAAAGGCCTTTCCGCTGAGGTATACTTCGCGTTGACTGGCCGCAAACTGTTTGGGGTAACGTAGCCGACTAGCCGGATACAAGGTCACCACGCTACTATCCTGAAGCGTCAACTGCTGCGGTTTTTGCTGCGTGTTTTCCACCTCGTAGTAGTTGCTAGTCAGTACCGGGCTGATCTCTGCCAGCCGGGTCTCTGTGGTTGAATCGGTTTGCGCGTTTAGCCACACGTAACCAATGCCCAAAACCAGTGCGAGCGATGCTGCTATCAAGGCTAATCGGCGGGTTGTTAGCAGGGAACGTACCTGGGGTTTGGTTTGCTGAACAATGGTCGACGACAGGTAGGCGAGTTCATCAACAGGAAGGTCGGTATTTTTCTCCTCCAGCGCGTACAGAAACGACCGGGCCAACTGTACTTTTCCGGCTGTTTCGGGATGCGCATCCAGAAACAGTAACCAAAATGCTTCGCTTTGTGGATCCCGATGAAGCACCCACTGCCGAAACTGCTCGTCGCGGGCAAACTCTTCAACACTGAATTTCTGGTAATCGGGATACATGGTACGTTATATGTCAGGTTGTTAATAGATGGCTGGAATAGCCCCTACATACTTGTTTTTGATCACAAATTTGAAAAGAGCCGACTTATCAGGCCTGTCAGCAAGAGCATGCCGCCCCAATGTTCGCGAAACGCTTTGAAAGCCACCTGTAGCAAATTCGAGACCGATTGGGGGTTAACGTCCATGATGGCCGCAATTTCGTCGCGTTCCAGGTTCTGGTAGAAACGCAGGTAAATAACTTCGCGCTGCCGTTTGGGTAGTTTGTTCAGCGCATCGGCAATGCGGTGGGTTGTTTCGGCCAGATTTTCCTGCTCAATCATCGACCACTCAGGCGAGAACTCCACGAAGCTGGCGTCATTGTCCAGATTGACGAATTCGTCATCTTTCAGAATTCGTTGCCGGTACCCTTCGCGAATCACCCGTTTTCTAACGCAACTCAGCAGATAAGCCCGCACACTGTCGGGCGTACTGATGCGGTCGCGGCGATTCCATATCTCGATAAAAACCTCCTGCACGCAGTCTTTCACGAAGTCTTCGTCCTGCACAAACTTGACTCCGTAGTTCTGCAACGGGTTGAAGTATTTCGTCAGCAGTTTGCCGAAGGCCAACTCGTTGCCACTTTTCAAGTGTTGCCAAAGCTGAATATCGGTATTGGCCGGGTGTTGGTTCGTGCGTAGCGCCATAAAACGAAGAGAAGGAATCACTCGAACTGGAAGGCAAAGTAAGTGCAGGGTTTCTGGCCGTTGTTGGTGATGTTATGCGGTACGTTCGATTCTAGGTACGTCAGGTCACCCGTTGTATTAGAAATCAGCTTACCATCGACGCTCGATTCGGCCGAGTTGTTGACCATGATCAGCATTTCGGCGGCGCGGTGCGTATGCGGCGGGTGGCTGTTCAGGCCACTTTTTAAGGTGGTTACATGCATTTCAAACCGTTTGGTCATGGCCGTGGCCCGGTCAAACATCCGCCGCACACCGCCTTTGTCGTGGGGTTGAAAAGGCACTTCTTTCCAGTCGATCATCAGTGAGCCGCCCGCCTTTTGTCCCCGCGCCAGATCAACCGGCTCTTTCGATTCGTAGCGCATTACGTAGTAAGTGGCCGGTACGTTGCCTTTGTTCTCGAAGCCATGTTCATCGCCGGGCATAATCAGGGCAACGCTGTTTGGTCCAAGTGTGGCGGTCTTGCCCGCAATGGTTACCGTCAGTTCACCGTCTTTGATAATGATTAACTCTTCATCATCGTGTTTATGGGCCGGATGCGGTGCCTGATTTGCCGCCAGCGTGGTGGTATGGACTTCCATGTGCTTGAAATCGGTGGCGCTGCCTTCCAGTAATTTACGCTGTTCGGTGCCCGGCTTCTTTACAACGGGGGCGTCTTTCCAGGCGTAAACGGTAGATGTAATCGGCTGGGCCATCAGCGAAACGGCCGGTAGCAGGCAAAGCAAGGCAACGAACAGGCGCGTCATTGTATGGAAGGTTTGGCGTACGTACCTCAAAGCAAGGGCAGGTGATGAATCTAATGGCTAAGCGGGTGCTGTTCAGCATTGCAAATGCTGAACTCAATAACCGCGCGTTTGTAACGCGCATTACAAGGCCTCATCTTTTGTCGGTAGCAAAGCACTGCGCGTTACAAACGCGCGGTTAGCAAGTTCAGCATTGCAAATGCTGAACAGCAATAATTATGCACATCGTTACTTCCCTGCCGCCATCAGCTTAGTGAAGGTCAATTTGGAAACCGAAATGCCCGTTGCTGATTTGATAAACAGCTTGTTCAATGGCTGGTTGGGGAAGAAAATATCCGTCATCACGGTCAGGCCACCATCGGCAAAGAGTTCAACGGAAGCCACATCAATCAACAAGTTAATTGACAGGCTATTATCCGTGGCAAAGCGGGGCGCTGTGTGGCGTTTACCAAAGCCTTTCTCAAAATCCGTCTTCCCCGCCTTCGACCGGTCGATGTAGTAGGAGTTGGTGCTTTTTTCGTAACCGACTACCAGTTCGTCGCCCTGTTCGTTGGCAAGCACAACGCTGAAATCGTTGGCTGCCGGAGCTGTTAGCACGAGTTTAGCCAGTTCTGCTTTACCTGTTTTGGCGGTCAGATCGAAGGTGCCTTTCACAGATACGTTGCTCAGCGTGGTGGTTTTGCCGTTTAGCTTGTCCAACTCTTTTACCGGCGTCGATGTTAGATACAATTCCTTGTCAACTTCCCTCAGACCCAGTTCGCGCGGAACGGTGATGGCGCTGCGCCAGGGGTCGGTAGGTACGTCGCGGGCGTATTGCCAGTTGCTCATCCAGCCCATCAGAATGGTCCGGTTACCGGTGTTCGAGAAGGTAACACCCGCGTAGTTGTCGGTGCCAAAATCCATCCATTTTGTTTGGGTGGAATACGGTTTGAAGGTTTTTCCATCGAAATCACCCACAAAATACTGCGTGGCCGACCCTCCGTTTGGTCCGCCGGGGTTGATGCTGACCAGCAGCACCCAGGCCGTTTTGCCGTTGTGGTTCATCGGCAGTAAATCCGGGCATTCCCACACGCCGCCATGTGCGCCTAGGTCGTTACCAAATTCACTTTCGCGGGTCCAGTTTTTCAGGTTCGGCGACGAATAAAAGGTAATCCGGTCTTTGGTGGCCAGGGTCATGATCCACTTTTTCTGGGGCTCAAACCACCGCACTTTCGGATCGCGGAAGTCGGTAATGCCAGGATTGGGCAGTACCGGGTTACCGTCGTACTTCGTCCAGGTTTTTCCTTCGTTGAGGCTATACGCCAGGCTCTGATACTGAAATTTGCTGGACTTGGCTTTTTCCAGTTTGTCGTTGTGGTGGGTGAAAATGGCCACCAGCGGAGCCTTACCGTTTTTGCCAAAACCACTCGTGTTATTCACGTCGACAACGGCGCTTCCCGAGAAAATCCAGCCGAGGCTATCGGGGTAGAGGGCAATGGGTTGTTCCTGCCAGCTGACCATGTCTTTGCTGGTAGCATGACCCCAGTGCATGGGTCCCCACACGGTAGCGTCGGGGTAATACTGGAAAAACAGGTGATACGTTCCGTTGAGGTACACCATCCCGTTAGGGTCGTTCATCCAGTGTGCCTTAGGCGAAAAATGAAACTGCGGCCGGTGCGGCTCTTTGCCCTGTGCCATCGAATTGATGCTAATTATGGTCAGTAAGCTACTGATAATGAGTATGTTTTTCATAGTGCGTTTTGGGGGTAATGCTGTATCAAAAAAGAAACGTGGACTATAAAAGCCCACGTTCTTACTCTTCCAACTACTGCATCATAGGTTACTAATAAAAAAACAACTGAAGGTTTTGTCAGGCTGTGGTAGCCATCGCGTATTGATCAAGAATAGTTTGTTCCGTGAAAGCAGGCGTTGCACCTTGTTGTGTGGCTACGTAGGCGCCGGCTGCACAGGCAAAGGCCAGTGTCTTTTGCGAGGTTTCGCCTTGCATCGTTTTATGGAGATAAGCCGCCAGAAATGCATCACCACATCCGATGGTATCTTCTACCTCGACGGGGAGCCCTTCCTGCCGGGTAAAACCAGACTCATCCAGAATAATGGCTCCGTCGTCGCCCAGGGTCACACACAGGGCTTCGAGGTTGAACCGGTCGCGCAGCTGCCGCATAGCCCGTTTCAGGTCAAGGTCGTGGCTGAACCAGTCTGACAGTTCCAGAATTTCGTGTTCGTTCAGCTTGGCGATGTCAGCCTGATACAGCAGCTCATCGACCGTGGCGCGGTCATAATGCGGGGCGCGAAGGTTCACGTCGAATACCTTACGAGGGGCTACGTCGAGCAGGGCTCTGAGCGTTTCGTAGGTACGTGAACTACGCGCGGCCAGGCTGCCATAAACGAACAGATCGCTTTGCTGCACCGTCTCCATCATGGCCGACGTGAGCTGAATATAATCCCAGGCAACGGGCTGTACAATGGTGTACGTCACATCGTTACTGTCGGATATATTGGCCTGTGCAACGCCTGTTGGGTACGTATCGCTTACCTGAATCAGATCTGTCGGCATGTTTTTCTGCTTCAGAAATTGCAACAGTTCACGCCCCAGTTCGTCGTCGCCTACGCTACTGATCAGCTGAGCATCCACGCCGAAGTTGCGAAGGTCTGCCGCTACGTTCATGGGTGCACCACCGGGCTGTTTGCTGGCAGGCAGCACGTCCCACAAGATTTCGCCAAAACAGGTTATCTTTTTCATGATTAGTGCGCGAAGACGGTACGTTCAATTTTTTCCAGACTAGTGCCCTTGGTTTCGGGCATAATGCGCAAGACGAAAATCAGTTGCAGCACCATCATGACCGTGAAAAACAGGAAGGTGTTGCCGCCACCCACTTTTTCAGAGAGGTACGGGAATGTAAACGTGATGATGGCTGCCATGATCCAGTGTGTGAAACTGCCCAGCGCCTGACCACTCGCCCTTACTTCGTTCGGAAAAATTTCGGAGATGAACACCCAGATAACGGCCCCTTGCGAGAAACCAAAGAAGGCGATGTAGCCGAACAGCAGGAACGGTACGGTCATGCCACTGAAATCTTCGGTGTAGAACGCCCGTGCCACCAGACCCAGCGTAACGATTAGCCCGACCGAGCCAATTTTCATCAGGGTCCGCCGACCGTAGCGGTCGATCAGGTTCATGGAAATCAGGGTAAAAATCAGGTTGATCAGGCCGATACCCGCCGACGACAGTAGCGACGAGCTTTTGCCGAGGCCTGTCATCTCAAAAATGCGCGGGGCGTAATAAATGATGGCGTTGATACCCGATACCTGATTGAACACGGCAAACAGCACAGCCAGCATCACGGGCGTTTTGTAGTTTCCCGAAAAGAGCCGGGCCGAAGCCGACAACTCCGTATTGCTCCGCTGAATGGCCAGCAGTGTATCTTTCGCCGTGTCGGGATCGATCATGTCCAGAATCTGCCGGGCCTCTTCTACCTGTCCCTTTTTCAGCAGCAACCAGCGCGGGCTTTCCGGAATCTTGAGTACCGTAGCCAGGAAAATCACTGACGGAAGGGCCTGTACACCCAGCATCCAGCGCCAGGGCTCAGTGCCCACATCGGCCAGGAGGTAATTGGAGAGGTAGGCCACCAGAATGCCCAGCACAATATTGAACTGGAACATACCCACCAGCCGACCCCGCGATTTAGGGGGCGAAATTTCGGTGATGTACATAGGCGCGGCCACCGACGAAGCCCCTACGCCCAGCCCGCCCAAAAAGCGGAAAATCAAAAAGATTGACCAGTTAGGAGCGAGCGCGGTACCAAGCGAGGCCAGCAAATACAGCACGGCAATCCAGAACAGCGTTTTCTTGCGACCGATCGACTCAGCCGGGATGCCGCCGGTCATCGAGCCAATCACCGTGCCGATGAGGGCAATGGAAACGGTCAGCCCGTGTTCCCACACGCTCAGTTGCCAAAGCGATTGCAGCGACTGTTCAACGCCGGAAATAACTGCGGTATCGAAACCGAAGAGAAACCCTCCGAGGGCGGCCGTGATCGACCAAAAGAAAATGCGCTGTTTCTGACTCATCTTTGACGGTAAAAACGCTCGAACCGGGCGTTGATTTCTAGTCAAAGCTAGCGCAGGTACATTAGAGAGACTTTCGGTAATCGTTCAATTTCTTTTGATAGAAAAGTATTGTATAAATAGTTGAATTTTAGTGTTTTATGCAATTTCTATAATTGACTGTTTTCTGTTTTTCAACGCGTTTTTCTGATTTTGTTACAGATGTTTATTCGCTTATTGCTGACGCACAGCCAAGGCCATGTATCAGTTACTGCTGGGTTTGTTTGCCAGTCGGCGGTGTCAGCGTCGCGGTAGAGGGTGGCTTCGTAGGTTTTGCCAGCAATCATATTGATCGTTTGGCCATCGTGAGTTAGGTAGCACTCACGCACCACCACTAACAGGCGCTTTGCGGTATTCGGAGGGCGTTTTCTGGGTATGTTGCTTGAAAAACGTGGTGAAATAAGCCGGTGAGTTGAAGCCCGTTTCGTCGGCGATCTCCGACATGGGTTTGTTGGTTTCGCGGAGCAGGTGCTTGGCGCGTTTCAGCCGGATTTCGGTCAGGTAATCCATCACGTTCATGTCGAGCAGGGCCTGTACTTTCCGGTATAGCTGCACCCGCGACAGACCCATATCACGGCTTAATTTCTCGACATTGAAGGCCGGATCGGTCAGGTTTTGCTCGATCAGGGCGGTCAGTTCGTTCAGAAATTTTTTGTCTTGTCGGCTGCCGCCTGTTCCCGATTGGGTCAGGAAATCAGAGGCGTAGCGGCGTTGCCATTTCGCACGGTTGGCCAGGGTAGTACGGATGGTCTCGATCAGGTACATTATGTTGAACGGCTTGGTGATGTAGGCATCGGCCCCCACGCGCGTGCCCTCGATGCGTTCTTCTACCTGTCCTTTGGCCGTGAGCAAAACCACCGGAATATGCGATGTGCGCAGATCTGCTTTTGCCCGTTGGGTGAATTGCAGACCCGATAATCCTGGTAGCGTGATGTCGCTGATAATCAGGTCAGGGATGATTTCCAGGGTACGTTCCCAGCCTTTCTCACCAGAAGCTTCGGCCACGATCTCGAACTCGCTGCCCAGCCGTGTACTCAGAAAAGCGCGCAGGTCGTCATTGTCTTCAATGACCAGCAATGTACCCAGCTGTTTCGTGGATTGCGTCGACTCGTCGGGGCTATCGTCTAAATCCAGATCAACCGGGAGTTGCTGGCGCGAAGGTGATCCCGTCATTTCGTCGGCCGACAGATGGGCATTTCCCAGCGGAAGCAACACCGTGAACGTCGTGCCCTGATCTTTCTTCGACTTCACGCTGAGTTCGCCCTGATGCAGTTGAATAAACTCCATCGACAGGGCCAGCCCCAGCCCTTTCGACAGGTTGAACGGTTTTGTGCCGCTGAAAAACAAATCGAACGCGTGGGTCTGTTCGTCGGGCGTCATGCCTTCGCCGTTATCCTGCACCTGAATCTGCACCTGCTTGTCGAGCACGGTGAGTCGAACGTGAATGAGCCCGCCCACCGGCGTGTATTTGAAGGCGTTGGAGAGTAGGTTGACAATGACTTTATCCAGCTTCTCGCCGTCGAACCAGACCGGAACGGCTTGTTTGGGGGCTATGAACTGAAGATCGATCCGCTGTTTTTTAGCTTTGGGCGAAAAGTCCTGCACAATGTCCTGAATAAAGGCCACCAGATCCTGCTCGGCGGTGTGGAGGCGTTGTTTGCCCGCGTCGGTTTTGCGGAGGTCAAGCATCTGGTCAACCAGCCGAAGCAACCGGTACGCGTTTTTCTGAACAAGCAGCAGGTTGCTTTTCAGGTCGTGCGGGCTTACCGTCTTTTTGGCAAGCAGGTCTTCAGTCGGCGTCAGAATCAGGCTGAGCGGCGTGTTGAACTCGTGGGAGATGTAGGAGTAGAACCGTAGCTTCTCTTCCGTCGCCAGCCGTGCCTGTGCCGATACGGTTTCGATCTTGTCTTTCTGATCCAGAATTTCCTGATTCTGACTTTCCAGCGTCCGGTAGGCGGTTTGTTTCGATCGGTAGAGGTACAGCGCCCAACCGCCGAGCAGCATCACCACCAGCAAACTGGCCAGCGTGAAATATAGCGCATACTGCTGCGAGGTATAAATCGTGTTCAGGTCGTTGATGCGCTGTTGTTGCCGTTCAATATCGACCTGCTGCTCAATGACTTTCTCGTTCTGCACCTTCATGATGCTGACGTTCGAGGAGTCGATGAGCGTGATAGGCAGCTTGTTTTCGCGCTTGAAGGGTTGCTTTTTCAGAATGGCCATCGCCGTTCTGATGGCTTCTTTCCCACCCGTTGGGTACAATACGGTAGCGCTCAGGATGCCCCGGTCAACCAGGTCGATGCCTTCGTTGGGGCCAGGCAACCCGTCGACGCCAATGATTTTTACCTGTTTTTCGAGCCCCAGTTGCTTGCACACGGTATACGCTTTCAGGGCAGTGCGGTCGTTTTGGGCAAAAATGAGGTGTATGGTCGGTGTGGCCGTGAGTAGGGCGCTGAGTTGTGGGGCAAAAGAGCGTTTGTCCCAGTCGCCTGCCAGCTTACTCACCAGCCGAATGCCGGAGCGTTTACTGATAGCCTCTACAAACCCCCGGTGCCGGTCAATATCGGCCGATGAACCCGGCGATTCGCCAATTTCAACCACGTTGCCCGTTCCTTTCAGGAGTTCATTGGCATAGATACCAGCCGTTCGGCCCACCTCCACATTGTCGGCACCCACATAGGCCGTGTACTGGTCGGAGTCAGTTCGACGGTCGAGAATAATGACGGGGATGCCCTGTTGGTACGCTTTTTCGGCGATGGGCGTGATGGGTCGGGCGGCGTTTGGCGACACGATCAGCAGGTCCACTTTCTCATCGATAAGCTGCTGAATCTGCCTGACCTGTTGTTCGCTCTGGCCCCCCGCATCTTTTATGATAAAGGTGACGTCGGAATGAAAGGCCAGTTCCTGATTCATGCCGGCGCGCATGGTTTTGCGCCAATTATCGGCCTCTGTGCGTTGCGAGAAACCGATGCGGTATGTTTTTTCGGGAGTAGTGGTCTGGCAACCGGTTGCAAAGAGATAAATTACGCCTCCGATCAGCCATAATTTTCTGACTGTAAATTCGCTCAGGTACGTAAAGCAATCTTGGGCTAACCCGGCGCGAAGACGATTCATGAACGGGGAACGATGGTTCTTGTATTGTCTAAATATAGTTTTTTATTCGATAAAGCTAAAATAGACAAATACGTAGTGGGGACATACACATGCCCCCAACGTACCTAGACTTCGATCAGCATGGCACCGTAGGAATAACCGCCACCAAAAACGGTTACCACGATGTTTTCGCCTTTTTTAAACGAATCCCAATGTTCGGAGAGGGCGATGGCACAACCGGCACAGCCTGTGTTGCCCAGATACTGAATGTTCGACAGCAGTTTTTCTTCGGGTAAACCCAGCGTTTGCATCACGTTCCGGCTTATACGCAGGTTAGCCTGATGCGGTAATACATAATCGACATCAGCGGCCGTGAGTCCGTAGCGATCCAGAATCTGAAGGCTGGCCTTTGGCATGTAAATGCAGGCATTCTGGAATACGTCGCGGCCGTAAGGCATAATTACGCCTTTCACCAGCGGTTGTAACACTACGGCTTCAACCCCTTTTCCGGCATGAGCGGCACCCCCTGTCAACAGCCCCTTGATGGTGAAATCGCCATCAGCCTGGCGTTCTTTCGTAATCAGCAGAGCAGCGGCACCGTCGCCCCACAGGTGACCTGAAACGGTATCCTGTTCGTTGTAATAGGCGGTGTTATGTTCCGAAACAACTACCAGCGCCCGACTTGCTTTGTTGAGCGCGAAGTACCCTTCAACAATTTCAATGGCATTGAGCAACGACGAACAGGCCGACGATACCGATACGGTTGGAATGTCAGCGATATTGAGGTGATGCTGTACAATATGGGCCAGCGTCACAATGGTATCGTGGGGCGTGTAGGTGGCACCAACGATCAGATCGACGGTTGAGAGGTCGGTTTTCGCCTGGAGACGAGATACGACTTCAATCGACATCGTGTTGGTATTCTCATCGGGGCTGGCCTTGCGGCGCTCACTAATTCCGGTCCGGGTGGTGATCCATTCGTCGGAAAGTCCGTTGAGTTGTGTAAAATGGTCATTGCCTACTATTTGCTCAGGCAAATAGTGACTGACTGAGTGAATAAACATGTGCCGGTTAACTTGGCTTCGAGGAGAACAACTGAAAATATCCCGAAAGTTAAAATCTTCTCAGAAGACGTGGTAGTTATAATAGGTATAATGCAATAATAATTAATAAAAGTACAACAGTTTCGACTGAATGGCCCTACATCGGGGAATGTGAGCCAATTCAGGTTTAGGATTACCCACTGCATTTTATCTGGCCACAAAGCAGGTATTTCCACAAAAGGCCGGGTTATCGAGTCAAGACCTGCTTGTAAAATGCCAGTAGCTTAACGGCTTCGGTAGTCCAATTGTAGTGCAGTATGACGGCTTCGCGGCCCCGTTTTCCCATAGCTTCTGCCTCATCAGGGTGATTGATCAGGTACGTTAACGCAGACGCCACAGCCTCGGCATTATACGGGTCGACGCAAAATCCGCACTGATGGCGTTCAACTACGTCGCGGTAAAGCGGAAAATCGGCAGTAATCACGGGCAACCCCAGCGCCATATATTCAAACAGCTTCGTTGTATACGATTCCGGGTAGTCGCCGATGGGTTTCAGCAGGGCCAATCCGGCAGTGGCCCCTTCAGCATAGGGCAGCGCTGTCTTCTGGTCGGTATATCCGTAAAATTGAAGTTGGGTACGTACCTGCTGATAGTTGATATTCTCTTCCAGTGCTTGCTGTGTAAACGTTTGTCGGCCAAATAGATGTACAAAAAAGTCGATGTGCTTTTCCTTGAGTTGAGCAAACGCCGCAAGCAGGGTGTCAACCGCCCGTTCCATGCTGAGCCAGCCAATGTAGAAAAACGTAGCCGGTTGTTTCAACGATAAATAGGGTCTGCGAAAGGGGTCCAGTAGGGGGAGCGAGGCGTAGTTGTAAATGACCGCCGAGGGTTTTTGCAGGTTGGTATAGGTGGTAAGGTAGCCGTGTTCAGTAAAAACGCAGTAGCAATACCGTCGGGCCATCTGATCCAGGGCGGCAAAGGCTTTCTCGAGCAGCCAGCCTCGGTTTTTGGCTTTCAAATGAAGTTTTTTGAACAGGTTTTCCTGCACTTCGTAAATCAGCCGGGCTCCCCGCAGCCGAAACAGAAACGCGAAAGGAATAAACTCAGGGACATAGAAATGCACTACGTCGGGCCGAATTCGCCAGCATTTCCAGACAATGAGCGGACAGGTGAGCAAGATGCGCCAAATCACTTGCTCGTAGTAAGGAAGGCGAATAAACTGCACCTTGGGAGCCACTATTGGATCGGCATCGGGAATAGCGCACCACACCTGGTAATCTGCCGCCAGTGTCGGACATTGTTTATACACAATGCGTGGATCGTGGGGGCGGTGAGCCGTGGTAACGTGCAGTACTTTAACAGTCATTTAAGGCCAAAAGTACGCAACTCCGTGTCGATCCGGGCATTCCACAGGCCCTGCACAGCCTGATTGATGCCGTGGTTGGTTTCGTCGTCATACTGTTGCTGCCGTAAGCCCAGGGCCCGGTACATCTCAATGTACCGATACTGAATGTTGCTGTTGTAATCATTCAGCGAAAGGCTGTCTGGGTTTATGCGTTTCCTGAAATCTTCCATGGCCAATCGTGCCAGGTCGAAGTGGCGTTGCTCATGGTTCAGGGCGTAGTCGTTATGACCAATCGATTTCACCCACGACTGACTTTTCAACATAAATACCTTCAGTTTGAGCCGTACATTGATTTTGCCGTCGGTTACGTCGCTATTGCCTTCATAGGCAACCCCCGGCATAATCTGGGCGGCGTAGCGGCTACCTGGAGTAGGCGTAGCCCGGAAATCGGCCCAGGTGAGTGGGCGGTCGGGGTCGTAAAAAACGGTGTCGCTGCTGGCGGGGGTCCGGGTAGTCACATTGGTGAAAATAACGTCTATTTTACCGGCGAGTGCAGGTACGTTGTCAGCTTCTTTGTTGATGAAATTGTTCAGGAATCGCAGTCCTTCGTTCACGCTTTGCCGAATCACTTTCTCTACCACCTGCGTTTGGCCTGGTGGCCGCTGATACCGCGCATTTCCCTGATACGTGATAAGCGATAACTGCTCGTCTTCGCGCTTCACATCGAAAGCGAGCGACAGGTTCAGCCGCCCGTTGATCTGCCCTTTCGAGTCAACGGTTTCGGTGAGGTTGCCAACGGTGATACGCAGCACAATGGGGCGAAGCGACCGGTTCTGTTTCAGGCTCCGGGCAATATAGGCGTAAATAGCCGGGGCTGTACCACCCTCAAGGTCAACCGGGGTGGTGGGCTTATCGGGGCGGGTAACCAGGCTGGCAAAAGGTGTGCGCTGAGGCCGTTTGTCCTGTACGCTTTCAATGTAAAAACCGGCCGGTGTAAACGGTAGTTTTTCGGGCTGAAGGGCAATAACGGCATTGTCGGGAGCAGCGGCAGGCCGAGCCCCGATCACGGGTAATAGCAGCGCAAACAGCAGAAAAAACCGGGCGATGGGCAGGATGGGCAAGGCGGAAAATAAATTAGCAGGTTGAATCAATAGTCATGAAATGCGCTACAAACAGCGCTACTGAATAAACGCGAAAACCGCGCCAAACGTGCTGTTCATGGCCTTAGTTGCGTACCGTATTTATCCGTGGTTTTTTGTACTTTTAGCAAGCCTATAGTGGCCTTACGTTCAGTCGCTTGTCATGCGTTCAAACCTGATGCTATCGGTAAGAACTCTGTATTTTTACGCTAACTCCCGGGGGCTTATCTGGCTGATCATTTTGTGGCAGGTGTTGACTTGTCCGGCAGCCGCGCAGGAATTGATTCCCAACGGGGGATTTGAAACGTACCGGAAATGCCCACGCGCCGACAATTTGCTCGAAGAAGCCGCGCCCTGGTATAATCCTAATCTGGCTACGCCCGACTTTTACAACTATTGCTTTCCCACAGATCAGATTGAAGTGGCCCCGCGTACCGGTAACGGGTTGGCCCGCCTGTTTCTGGATCAGGGTTGGGCCGAATACCTGGCCACGCCGCTGGTGAAACCGCTCGAAGCGGCCAAGTGCTACTATTTCGAAATGTGGGTCGCTTCCCGAAACCCCAACCAGTATATGCCCGAGACGATAGGCGCCCATTTTTCGGATAAAACCCTGACCAGCACCGCCAAAAATCTGTTGATTGCCAAGCCGCAAGTGCTTGATGTACAGGCCAAAACATTGACTGCTTCGTTTAAGTGGGAACGGGTGAGCGGTACGTTTGAAGCCAAAGGCGGAGAGCAGTTTGTTACGGTGGGCAGCTTCACCAAGCTCCCCGCTTTTCTGGGTTTCTACTACATCTTTGTCGACGATGTTTCGCTGTTGCCCATTGAGCTTGACCTCGGAAATGATACTACGCTATGTGGCCGACAGAGCACCCATCTATTACGGGCCAAAACGCCCGGCGCCACCGATTACCGCTGGAATGATGGCAGCACATCGGATACCTACCGGGTCACCAAACCCGGTAAATACTGGGTAACCGTCACCACGCCCTGCAAGGTGCTCAGCGACACAATTACGGTAGATTATGCCCTTGATTTCAGCCTGGGGCGCGATACAACGCTCTGCATTGGTCAGTCGCTGACGCTCGAAGGCCCCGCCGACGCATCTAATTACACCTGGCAGGACGGTTCAGATAAGCCGCGTTTTCTGGTAACGGAGGCCGGAAACTACCGTCTGTCGGTCAGCAAGGTCGGGTGCGTGGCAGCAGATACCATTGCGGTTGCTTTTATCAGGCCGCCGCAGCTGGAATTGGGCCTCGACAAAGCCCTGTGTGGAGCCGACGTGCACACCATCACGCCTGATTTTGCCGAGGGCACGTTTGCCTGGCTGGATGCGTTCGATCAGCCCGAGCGAACCGTAACCCGGTCAGGTACGTATCGGGCCACGGTGACCAATGCCTGCGCCACCCTGCGCGACTCAATCAGGATCGACTACGGCGAGTGTGGGTGTGTGATCTATACCCCCGACCTGTTCACACCCAATGCCGACGGTGTCAACGACGTGTTTCTGCCGCTAGCCTGCGGCGATATCACGATTCAGTCGCTTTCGGTGTTCAATCGATGGGGTGAGTTGATCTACCAAACCAGCAAAACACCCTTTCAGTGGGACGGTTCCGTCGGCGGATCGGTTGCCCCAACCGGCGTATATGCCTGGCAGATCGACTATGAACTGCGGCAAGACGAAAAGGTAAGCCAAAAGCAAAAGCAAGGCCGACTAATCGTAGCTTACTAAGGTTGTCCTACACCCGTTGTAACGTTATACAGCTTCGCGCTCTAGGTTGCTTCGCGCTGCGGTCGAAGGGCACGTAGCGCGAAGCAACCTAGAGCGCGAAGCTATGCCGTTTGTGCAGCGAAAGCGGGCCGGCAGCGTACCTGATGATTCCGTTACGCCAGCGCCGTTACGGGAACCTCCGTCACCACTTCACCGTATAGATCGAACGGTTGGGCGTCGGTGATACGTACCTGAGCGAAGTCGCCGAGGCGGACGTAAGTGTTTTTGGTGGCCGGTACCAGCACTTCGTTGTCGACTTCGGGCGAATCGAATTCCGTGCGGCCAATGAAATAACCGCCTTCTTTCCGGTCGAACAGCACTTTGTATGTCTGCCCGATTTTTTGCAGGTTGTTCTCGTGCGAAATGCCTTCCTGAATCTCCATGATGGCGTCGGCGCGTTCCTGCTTTACTTCGTCAGGTACGTTGTCGGGCATTGAGTAGGAGTGCGTCTGATCTTCGTGCGAGTAGGTGAACGTACCCAGCCGATCGAAGCGCATCCGGTTTACGAAGTCGAGCGTTTCCTCGAATAGCGCGTCGGTTTCGCCGGGGTGCCCCACAATCAGCGTCGTGCGCAGGTGAATACCCGGCACTTTTTCGCGAATGGTGTGCACCAGCTCTTCCGTTTTCTCGCGGGTAATTCCCCGGCGCATCAGCTTCAGCAACTCCGTTGAGCCGGTTTGCAGTGGCATATCGAGGTAGTTACACACGTTCGGCCGTTCGCGCATCACGTCGAGCACATCAAGGGGAAAACCCGACGGGTAGGCGTATTGCAACCGAATCCAGTCGATGCCTTCTACATCGGCCAGTTTGTCGACAAGTTCGGCGAGGTTACGTTTTTTGGCCAGGTCGAGGCCGTAATAGGTCAGGTCCTGGGCAATCAGAATGAGTTCTTTGGTACCGCGCCGGGCCAGCGATTTGGCCTCCATCACCAGTTCGTCCATCGGGCGCGACACGTGATGACCGCGCATGATCGGAATGGCGCAAAACGAGCAGGGCCGGTCGCAGCCTTCGGCAATTTTCAGATACGCGTAATGGGCGGGGGTTGTCAGCAAGCGTTCGCCAACGAGTTCGTGCTTGTAGTCGGCGCGCAGCGTTTTCAGCAGTCGGGGCAGTTCGTTGGTACCAAACCACGCATCGACGGTTGGCATTTCAATTTCCAACTCATCTTTGTAGCGGTGTGATAAACAGCCGGTTACGTACACTTTATCCACAACGCCTGCCTCTTTGGCGTCGACGTAGCGGAGGATGGTATTGATGCTTTCTTCTTTGGCATTGTCGATGAAGCCGCAGGTGTTGATCACCACAATGTTGGCGTCGTCCTTCTTCGACTCGTGGGTTACGGCCATGCCGTTGCCCTTCAATTGCGTGTACAGCGTCTCTGAATCGACCAGGTTTTTCGAGCAACCCAGCGTGACGATGTTGATTTTATTGGTAAGTAAGCCTTTGGTTTTCAAAACAAAATGAGATTGACCCTATCGTGGATAGGGTAACGCCTCTTTCCGCTTTCCAGTTTCAGGCGGCGACTCTTTTGGGGTGCGTCTAGTGACTTCGGTTAAAGCTGTGCACCGCAAAGAGCCATCGGCTCGGCTATGTTGTAGCGGTGGGTTTCAACCCGCCGACAAGGATCAGGTACGTACCCATGAGTCCCATCGGGACGGTTCATTTAGCGTTGCCCGCCAATATCGGCCGTCCCGACGGGACTTCTGGGCGGATGGTTGGCGAGGTCAGCGGGTTGAAACCCGCCGCTACAAGATCGTTCGAGCCGATGGCTCTTTTGGGAGGGGCCTGGTGATACTGGCAACGCACCTACGCGGTGGCCAGCTTTTCTTTGCGTTCGCCGATTTGTTGCCGCCACATGGCGTAGCCGAAGCTAGGCTACTACTTAAGGGTACAAATCCAGGTCGATGAGTTGCTGACGGAAAATGAGCCGGTCGACAGCATTGAATTTAAATAGCTTCCCGGTTGCCCTGCCAATATCCGTTTTGCCATAAATAGCACCGTTGTCCAGCTCGAAATGGTCGCTCCAGGAATCCTTCCTCGGGTTGTAGAAACGAATGAGCGATTCGCCATCTTCGCTGAAGGTGCCAATGTCAGAGCCTTTGTAATAATTACAGTCAGGGCAGCAGTACGCCAGATTGTTCAGGTCGTTTGTTCCCTCATGCTTGCGGCTTTTTATATGCTCAATATGGAATTTGTAGAGCGAAACCCGCTCCGACAGCAAGCAATATTCACACTGAGCATTAGCTCGTCTGGAGACCTCTCGTTTGACTGCCAGTGGAATAGATCGACTCACGCCTGAAGCATCTTTATAGCTCTGGCTTTTGCCAGCCCTACTATGCGGTTAAGCATAAGGTATTGCTCGACTTCGCTTTTCTCCTCCGCTGTAAGCGGGGTATCTTTCTGTTTATCCAGCAAAAAGTCGAGCCGTTTCTGATGCGTTCGTGATGGCTTGAAGTTGGCCACCTTTTGGGGGTCCATGCCGGCGATGAACGCGGAAACTTCGTCGAATACAGATGTTGGCCTGTCCATGTTCGTTCGTATCTGTTTTACACAAAGCTACCTGTTTAACTACATACCTGCAATCTGACATTACCCGCCAATATCGGCCGTCCCGACGGGACTTGTGGTTGTGTGGTTTGCCGGAACGGCGGGTTTCAACCCGCCGCTACAACATGGGTCGAGCCGATAGCTCTTTTGGGATACGTACCTGACCCTTATTCTTTGGCAACGTACCTACACCGTGGCCAGCTTCTCTTTTCGTTCGCCGATTTGCTGCCGCCACATGGCGTAGTAGAGGCCGCGTTGTTCGATGAGTTCGTTGTGGCCGCCCTGTTCTACGATATGTCCTTTTTCGAGAACGAAAATCCGGTCGGCGTGGAGGATCGTGCTGAGGCGGTGGGCAATCAGGATGGTCATGCGTTGGCTCGATTCTGAGAGCGACCGCACGGTGTTGGTGATCTCTTCTTCCGTCAGCGAGTCGAGGGCCGAGGTGGCTTCATCGAATACCAGCAGCGCGGGGTGGCGCAGCAGCGAACGGGCAATGCTGAGGCGTTGCTTTTCTCCACCCGACACCTTCACGCCGCCTTCGCCAATAACGGTATCCAAACCTTGCGGGGCGCGGGCCAGCAATGAATCGGCGGCGGCTTGGTGCAGGGCTTTCAGACAATCCTCATCGGTGGCGTTGGGGGCTACGAATTTCAGGTTTTCGCGAATGGTGCCGGCAAACAACTGCGTATCCTGCGTCACGAAACCGATCTGCTCGCGGAGTTCGTCGAGGTTGATGTCAGTACCGGGAATGCCATTGTACAGAATCTGACCGCTCATGGGCTGGTACAGACCCACCAGCAGTTTCACCAGCGTGGTTTTACCCGACCCCGACGGGCCAACGAAGGCGATGGTTTCGCCTACTTTCAGGTTGAACGAAATACCCGCCAGCGCAGGTACGTTGGCCGAAAGATGCTTGAACCGTACTTCGTCGAACGCGAGTTTTCCGATGCGGTTGATAGCCTTCGGGTGTTCCGGTTTTTTGTCGCGGGGCGTGTCGAGAATGCGCTGGAAATTGGCCAGCGATGCCTCGGTTTCGCGATACACGTTGATGATGTTGCCCAGTTCCTGCAACGGCCCGAAGATGGCGAACGAGTAGATGAACAGCGAGAAGAATTCGCCCACCGTGATTTTGCCCTGAACCACCAGAAACAGCATCAGCAGCATGATGGCGTTGCGCAGCAGGTTCACGAACGTACCCTGAATGAACGACAGCGACCGGATGTAGCGCACCTTTTTCAACTCCAGCTTCAGAATCTTGGTGGTGGTGCCATTCAGCCGTTCGGTTTCCTGTTGGGCCAATCCGAGACTCTTGACCAACTCGATGTTACGCAGGCTTTCGGTGGTCGATCCGGCGAGGGCGGTGGTTTCGGCCACGATGTTTTTCTGCACCACCTTGATTTTCTTGCTCAGTAGTGAACTCACAAAACCGAGCAGCGGAATGGTCAGGAAGTAGGCGGGGGCAATGGGCCAGTAAACCGTAGCGGCGTACCACATTACGAATACAATGCCCACCACCGAGGTAAACAGCACGTTCACAAACGACTGAATGAGCTTTTCCACATCGGTCCGCACTTTCTGCAAAATGCCTAGTGTTTCGCCCGACCGTTGATCTTCAAATACCTGATAGGGTAGTTCGAGCGAGTGGCGAAGGCCATCGGTATAGAGTTGCGCGCCCAGCCGTTGCGTGATCACGTTGACGTAGTAATCCTGAAAATTTTTGGCAATTCGGCTGACCATCGCCACGCCGAGCGCCTGCAAAATGAGCCAGCCCGCTCCCTGACTCAGGAAACCCCAGAAGTTGACGTCGCCCCAGCTTCCGCCCGGCTTCACCACATACTGGTCAATGATTTTGCGAAAAATGTAGGGATCGAGCAGCGAGAAAACCTGGTTGATCGATGCCAGCACAAGGGCGAGCGCCAGTAAACCCCAGTATTGACGCAGGTAACTGTATAATAACTTCATAATCGAGATTGGTCGGTGTACAGAGAGGATGGTCAGACCCTATTATTGAGCCGCCTTTCCTGAAACCCGCAAATGCCCGAAATAGTGGCACCGATTGTGTGAACGTACCTGACGCAGACACTACTTGTCAACTGCGTGGCTCCGTTGCCGGTTGATCTGTTGCCAACTGATGGGCCAGAACAACCGTAAACACGCTGCCTACGCCGTACGTGCTGTCAACGAGTAGCTGTCCACTATGAATGTCTATAATCCGCTGGCAAATCGATAATCCCAGTCCAAATCCCTTGTAGCTCAGGGCGTTCGATGCCCGGTGAAACGGCTCCAGAATAGCCGTTAATTCGTCGGCGTTAATGCCGATACCGTGGTCGATAAACGCAATACGGCAGTGCTGACTGTCGGTGGCGATCTGAACGCGAACCGTTTGGTCGGTCGAGTACTTGCAGGCGTTATCCATCAGGTTCAGAAAAACCTGCTTCAACAAGCTCTCATTGCCCAAAACCATTGTGTCGGTTTCCAACTCAGGAATAGTGGCATAGTCGATCTGAACGGTGTAGGTAGGGTAAGCGCGGAGCAATTCCTGCTGAGCTTCCAGCAACAGTTCTTCGATGCGTAATGGCAGCATGGCCGTCAGGTCGGCATCGTCGAGTGAGCGGGCCAGTACCAACAGGCTGTTCGAAAGGCTGATGAGCCGGTCGGTGTCGCCGGTGAGGTTGGTGAGAATGGCCTCGTGTTCGTCGGGCGAAAGTCGGCGGCGGAGGCCTAGTTGAATCTCTGATTTGAGGGCCGTGAGCGGGGTACGTAGTTCGTGCGAGGCGTGCGACACAAAGCTGCGTTGCTGTTTGAAAGCCCGTTCCAGTTGCCCCAATACTTTGTTGAAGTTGACCGCCAGTTGATCGATCTCGTCCTGCCGGTTGCCTTCGTCGAGCCGTTGCCGCAGGTTTGTCGAGGTAATGGTCTGCACCTGCCGGTTGATGCGGCCGATGGGTTGCAGCGACTGACCGGCGAAGAAAAGGCCCAGGCTCACGGTTAAGCCAATGCCGCCCAATAGTCCCCAGATCAGCGTTTGCCTTAGATTTTGCAGTTTACTCCGGCCAAACTGGTCGTAGGCCGAAGCCAGTACCACCAGCGATTTGCCCTGATCAGTGTAATACACGCCCACAAGTTCGTCGTCGCCATCGTGTATTTCAAGCTCGCCATGCTGCCGAACCTCATCAAGCAGCGAAGCCCGGTAATTGATAACCTTATCATCGACGCTCGAATAGATCAGGCGGTTTTGCGAATCGAAAACAAGTACCTTCTCGTTGATCAGCGCCGATAGAGTATTGCGGTCGATGATCTTCAGCAGGTTGTTGTCGATCTCTTTTACCTCAACCAGGAACCGGACTGTTGTGCGGGCTTTCCACTTCAGACGTTCGTAAAATTCCTCCTGCCGGTAGGTAGCTGAGACAATGTAGATCATGACCGAGAAAACGATCAGGATCGTGGCTACGATCAGCGAAAATTGCCCGGCAATTCGGTGGCGGATGGTCATAGCGGTTCATCGGTCAGCATATATCCCAAACCCGGTTTGGTGTGAATTAGCTTCGGCTCGAAGTTCCGGTCAATCTTTTTTCGCAGGTAATTGATGTACACTTCAACGATGTTGGTGCCGGGGTCGAAGGTGAAATTCCAGACGTACCTGTTCAGATCCATCTTCGATACAATTCGGCCCTGATGGCGGCTCAGGTACTCGAGCAAGGCAAACTCTTTGGCGGTCAGATCAATCGACACGCCCTGACGCGAGGCCATCCGGGCAGTGCAGTTGACGGTGAGGTCGGCTACCTGAATTACATCGTCCTTTGCCGTTTTCACCCGCTGTTCGGCGCGGCGCAAACAGGTGGCTACGCGGGCAATCAACTCCCGGATGTCGAATGGTTTCACTACATAATCATCAGCTCCCAGTTCAAGCCCCGTCACTTTATCGGCCACTTCGCCCAGGGCCGTCAGCATGATGATAGGCAGAAATGGTTTTTCGGCCCGCAGCGACCGGCACACCTCGAAGCCGTTCATACCGGGCAGGTTGATGTCCAGAATAACCAGGTCATACGCTTCCTGCAAGGCCAATGCGCGACCGCCATACCCATCGTGCGCAACCTCCGTTTTATAGTGTTCTTCAACCAGACTACGACCAATATTCTGCGCAATACGCTCGTCGTCTTCGATGATCAATATCTTTTTCATAATCGTTGTTGAATACTGGATATTGGATGCTGGATGTTGGACGTTGGATCCAGCATCCAATATCCAGTATCCAACCATCCACCACCCATTGAGTCAAAAAAATAGCTCCTGTTCATTACAGACAGGAGCTATCGATACCAAACAGTACTACGACCTACTACTTCTATTGGGAAAGAAAACCAACACATACACGAAGGTCTCGGATAAAGCAGCAACGGCGGCAGAAATCGGCTTAGAATTACCTTAGAAATCAATGCACTGGCTCAAGATCAGGTAGTTTGGTGGTGTGGCGGGCGTCGCGCCGATTGAAGAGGCGGTAGATAATCGGGAAAACGAGCAGCGTCAGCACGGTGGCCGTAATGAGCCCGCCAATGACCACGATCGCCAGCGGTTTCTGGGTTTCGGAGCCAATACCCGTCGATACTGCCGCTGGCAACAGGCCAATGGCAGCCATCATGGCGGTCATCACCACCGGACGTACCCGTGAGCGAACACCCTCCTGAATCGACTGGTCGAGCGAAAGCCGGTCGCGCCGGTTCTGGTTGAACACGCTGACCAGAATAACGCCGTTCTGAATACAGATACCGAAGAGCGCAATGAAGCCCACGCCCGCCGAAATGCCGAAGTTCATGCCGGTAGCGTGCAGGGCCATAATGCCCCCAATGAGCGCAAACGGCACGTTGATCAGCACCAGACCCGCGTCTTTGGCATTGCCGAACAAAATGAACAGAATGACGAAAATGGCCGCCAGACAAACGGGCACGACCTGCCCCAGCCGCTGGGTGGCACGTACCTGGTTTTCAAACTCACCCGTCCAGCTAATGCCGTAGCCTTTGGGCAGATTGGTCAGTTTTTGCTGCACCCGCTGCTGAGCGTCGGCGATGGTGCTGCCCAGGTCGCGTTCCCGCACCGAGAATTTCACCCCCACAAACCGCTGGTTATTATCACGATACACAAATGCCGGGCCGGTCAGCGTGTGGATGGTGGCAATCTCGCGGAGGGGAATTTTACTGCCCCGCATGGTGGGCACCATCAGCCGCATAATGTCGTCTTCGGTTCGGCGATACGCTTCGTCGTAACGTACCCGGATGTCGAACTTGCGCTCTCCTTCGTAGAGGGTCGAGGCCGTCTTGCCGCCAATGCCCATTTCAATAACGGCCTGCGCATCGGCGGTTGAAACGCCATACAGGGCCATTTTCCGGTCGTCGAACTGAACGCTGATTTCGGGCTGACCCACATTCCGCAGAATACCCACGTCTTTTACGCCAGGTACATCGCGAATGGCTTCCACAACCCGGTCGGCGTATCTTTCAAGCTCGGGCAGGTCGGTGCCGAAAATCTTGATGCCGTTGCTCGCCTTGAAGCCGGCTACCGCCTCGGCCACGTTGTCGATGATGGGCTGCGAATAGTTGTAATTGACGCCCTGATAGCTTTTCAGCTTTTTGTCCATTTCTTCGATCAACTCATCGACGGAGATGGTGCGCGTCCAGCTTTTCTTCGGCTCAAGGTCGACCTGAAACTGGCAGAAATAGAAGCCGTTGGGGTCTGTTCCGTCGTTGGATCGGCCGGTCTGTGAAAGCACCTGTTTTACTTCGGGAAACTCCTGCAGGTTGTCGCGGATCGTGTGCGCCATCTTCACGCTTTCGGGCAGCGACATGCTCATGGGCATCTCGGCCGTTACCCACAGCGCCCCTTCGTTGAGCGTCGGCAGAAATTCGGTGCCCAGCAGCGTAGCCGAGGCGAACGTAGCCACCATCAGCACCGACGCCAGCAGCAGGCTCAGTTTCCGCCGGGCATAACACCAGCCAAACCCCGCCATCACGATCCGGTCGAAGAAGTTGACCAACGGATTGTTCTTCTCCCGGACGTCTTTTTTGAGCAGAATGGCACACAGCACCGGCACCAGCGTGAGCGTAAAGAGCAACGCACCCAGCAGGGCAAAACCGAGTGTCCAGGCCAGTGGGGAAAACATCTTGCCTTCGACTTTCTGAAACGAGAAAATGGGGAGCAGCGCCGTGATGATGATCAGCTTCGAGAAAAAGACGGCCTTACCCAACTCACCACCCGTTTTCCGAATCAGGCCGAGTTTAGCCATCTGGTTGAACTTGGCCATGCCAACGCGATGCGCCCGGTGGTCGAGCGCTACGAATATGCCTTCGACCATCACCACCGCGCCATCGATGATGATCCCGAAATCGACCGCGCCCATCGACAGCAGGTTGGCCGACATACCGCGCAACCGCAGGCACATAAACGCAAACAGCAGCGCCAGCGGAATAATGATGGACACGATGATCGTTGTTCGCCAGTCGGCCATGAACAGGAAAACAACCACCGTAACCAGCACAATGCCTTCGATCAGGTTGTGCAGCACGGTCTGTGTACAGAACTCGATCAGGTTGTCGCGGTCGTAAAAAGTGACCAGCTTCACATCCGACGGCAGAATGCGCGTATTCAGCTCCTCGATTTTGGCCTTCACACGCCCCAGAATTTCGCTGGGGTTTTCGCCTTTCCGCATCACCACGATGCCTTCAACTACATCATCATTTTTGTTGAGCCCCACCTGACCCACCCGCGGCAGGTTCGACTCGGCCACCTCGGCTACGTTCTGCACCAGCACGGGGTTGCCGTTTAACTCTTCGATGAGCAGGTTCCCGATGTCGGCTACCGACGTAAGCAGGCCAATGCCCCGCACCACATACGCCTGTCCGTTGCGCTCGATCACGTCGCCGCCCACGTTGATGTTGCTGCGCGTAACGGCCTGGTACACTTCCAGCGGCGTAATGTCGTACTTGGCAAGCTGAGTGGGATTGACCCGAATCTCAAAAATCCGCTCACGCCCGCCAAACGCCACCACGTCGGCCACGCCCGGCACCGAGCGCAACTGCCGATCGATCACCCAGTTATGCAGCGTGAGCAAGTCGCGACTGTCGCGGTTGGGACTTTCGAGGGTAAACCGGAAAATCTCGCCCGTTGGGCCGTATGGCGGCTGAACGTCGGGGTCGACGCCTTCGGGTAGCGATACGGTCCGCAGTTGGTTGTTGACCTGTTGTCGGGCGAAAAAATCTTCGACATCGTCGTCGAAAATGATCTTGATCACCGAGAGGCCAAACATCGTGGTAGAGCGCACGTTGGTTTTCCGTTGCACCGAGTTCATGGCTACCTCGATGGGTACGGTCACAAAGCGTTCGATTTCTTCGGCTGAGCGGCCGTTCCATTCCGTCACCACGATAATCTGCGTGTTGGTTACGTCGGGGAAAGCCTCCAGCGGGGTGTTGAGGTAACTGACAACCCCGGCAATGACGAGGGCCGCCGTCAGGAAAAAAATGAAGAAGCGGTTCTTGAGTGAAAAACCAACTACGTTTCGGATGAAGCGATTCATAAAGAGGAGTAAAGAGGAAAGACGCTACCAGCAGTTTAAGACCTTCGTCAGTAAGTGGTCATTAGGCTGCGCCGTCATTAAGTGGTCATTAGGTGTAGGTAAGGGCTTGCTATAGCCTACACCTAATGACCACTTAATGACGGCGCAGCCTAATGACCATTCCCCTAATCATTCAGGGCGTCGTAAACCAGAAGCTGATTGCGCGAGATAACACGTTCGCCCGGTTTAAGCCCCGACCGGATATAGGCCACGTCGCCGAGCGATTTCAGCACGTCGACCTCGCGGGTTTCAATGTCGGACGGGCCGCGAAAGACTAGCACGTAATGCCGCGACCGATCGAAAATGATTGATTGCGCGGGCACGGTAGCCAACTGACCACCGTCTTCGTAGCGCAGCGTTACGGTGGCGTGCATCTCCGGCTTTAGCTTCAGTTTCGGGTTGTCGAGCCGAATCCGAACGGTGAGGGCTTTGGTCTGCGGGTCCAGAACAGTGTACAGCTTGTCTACGCGGCCGTTGAAACGCTCGTCGGGGTAACTCAGCGTTTGCACACTTGCCGCCATGCCTGCTTTCACCCGGCCAATGTCGCTTTCATTTACGTTGGCCAATACCCATACCTGCCGGATCTGACCAACCGTAAACAGATTGGTAGCGTTGTCGGACCGTAGCTGCATTTCGCGGTTTACGTTCTTCTCAATGATGTAGCCGTCGATGGGTGCCTTTACGGTGTAGGTAGACGATTTGCTGACGCCGTAGATCTGGTACACCTGTTTGATCCGGTTTACGTCTGCCTGTGCTTTTTCCAGCTCCTGCTGGGCAATCGTTACTTCGCGCTGTGAGTTTAGTTTGGTCTCGAACAGATCCTGAGCTACGCGTAAATTCTTCTGCGCCAGCAACAGATCGGCCTGCGCCTGTGAGTTCTGCCGCTCAAAATCGGCCACTTCACCCGACCGAATAGTGGCCAGCGTTTGGCCTTTACGCACAAAATCGCCCAGTTCTACATTGACGTTTTCGACGTTACCACCCACCAGCGGAAATACTTCAATGACCTGGTTGGCATCGGCTACCACTTTGCCCACCAACGTTAGTTCGCTGCGGAGGGGCTGGTTTACCACCGAGTCGACCTGAATACGGCTCATCATCGTATCCGAGAGCATAAACGCTCCCGCTTCGGCCACATCGATTTTAGGTTTGCACGAAACGGCCAGGGCTAAACTGCCCGCCAAAAGGGCATATGCAAGGATGATTTTCATAGTTGGATTATTTGAACAGGTCTTCACCAATGAGGTAGTTGAGTTCTTCGTACGCGCCCACGCGGTCTGCTTTGAGCCGATTCAGCTCCCGGATGCTCTGATTGTAGCTTTCAATCAGGTCCACAAACTCCAGAAGGCTGATATTGCCTTTCCGAAAGCTGATTACCACGCCCTGATTGAGTTGGTCGAACTGCTCGGTGAAACGCCCTTCGACCGAACGTACCCGGCGGTCGACTTCGCGCACTTTCTGAAGCGACGTCGACACCTCGTTGCTGATCTGGATGGCCTTTTGCCGTTGAATCTGCTGCTGGTAACTAACCTGGCTCCTCGCCGCCACAATAGCGCCCTGATTCCGGTTGAACAGCGGAATGTCGGTCGCGATGTTCAACCCCACGTAGTGCTGAATGTAGCTGCCCGCCTGATCGTAGGCCGCGCCCACACGAATGTCGGGCCGGGCTAATGCGCGTTGCAGGTTAAGGTTCAGCTCGGCCTGTCGACTCAGCGACTGGGTGGCCAGCAGGTCGGGCCGGGCGCGGAGGGCTATTGCCCGTAGGGTATCGTCGGTGAGGGTGGGCAGCACGTACCGAATCAGGGCATCGCCACGCACAATCGGGAAAACGGGCTGCTCGATGCCCAGCAGCGTACGGAGCGTTCGCTGATCGTCGGTTACCTGAAGCAGAATCTCGGTGCGGTCGTTTTCGATCTGAAAAAGCAACGCCTTCAGCCGGACCAGCTCCCGAAGCGACACGTTGTTTCGGTTGTATTCTTTTTCGTAGGCGTCGATGGTCGTTTGCAGAATCGTGATCTGCTGATCGAACCGGGCGATGGTCTGTTGCTGGAAGAAGACGGCGTAGAACCGGCTGCGCAACTCGAAGCGAAGGCTTCGGAGCAGGTCGAGCAGTTCGTACTGCGTTAGTTGGGCGGCTTCGGCGGCCAGGGCAATGCGTTTGTTGCGTTTGCCCGCCGTGTAAAGCAACTGCTGAACGGCGAAGGTCTTCTGCCCCTGCCGACCCACATCGAGCACCCGGCGGGTCTGGTTGTTGAACGAACTCAGCTCAACACTAACCGTGGGATTATCGATCAGGCTGGCCTGGATAATCTGTGCTTGTCCGGCGTTGATGCGGAATCGTTCGGCCAGCAGTAGCAGGTTGTTTCGCAGGAATAAACTATCGGCCTGTTGTCGGTTGAGGTGGAGCGAATCCTGCGCCAGCACCGACAAGGGGAGGTACGTTAAGAGAACAAGAAGGAGAAAGCGCATTTGGAAGGCTACAAAGTGAGTACAAGTTTCCGGCGAAAACGCCTCAAAACGCCTCAAAATGGCCTTAGAAAAAACTTAGAACATTATTTTGTGTCCTCAGCCTTCCGTCGCGCTGCTACATCACCATACTTGCCTAGAAGCAGCACAACTGAGGACGAAAGACTGAGAATTAGTTTGTAAATGCCATCGCCACGCCGTTCATGCAGTAACGCAGGCCGGTAGGGGCGGGGCCGTCGGTGAACACGTGGCCGAGGTGGGCGTCGCAGACGGCGCAACGTACCTCGGTTCGGTTGCCGTCGGGTTCGGTGTAGATGGCGTTGGCAATGATAGGGGCGTAGAAACTGGGCCAGCCGGTGTTCGACTCGAACTTGGTGGCCGACGAAAACAGCGGATTCCGGCAGCCTACGCAAACGAACGTACCTGATCGGTGTTCGTGCAACAAGTCGCTGCTGCCCGCCCACTCGGTGCCCCGGCCGCGCATGACCACATACTGCCCCCGTGTCAGAATGGATTCCCACTCGTCGTCTGTCTTCTCAACGCGCCGGTTTCCGGGCGAAGTTACACCCGGTGGCCGTTTGTGGGGAGGGCGCGGTGTGGCCACGTATCGGCCGTAAAGCCATATTCCCGCTACTAGCAAAAGAGCGACAGTCAGAAAGAGACGGTTTGAGTTCATAAATAGGGTGGTGGATATCCAGCATCCGGTCGTTCGCTAGTATTTATGGGGAATGGCAAAGTGGCTAAGTGACGAAATGACAACTGAAAAACGAAAAGCTTCTATATTTGGCCGAACAACAAACGGCCCGCAGGCTATCTCAATGGAATTTATTCATGCTACAAAGGTCGCTCCGGTGGGCGGTCATTACTCGCCTGCTGTGGTGCATAACGGCCTGGTTTACGTGTCAGGTATTTTGCCGGTAACCCCCTCAGGTGATCATTTAACGAATGCGCCGCTTGCCCTACAGGCCGAAACGGTCTTTTACACACTCAGAGCCATTCTGCTGGCGGCAAACAGCGCTCCCGATCAGGTACTTCAGGTACGTATCTACCTCACCGACGTGAACGATTGGGGCGACATCAATCGCTTATACGCCGCCTTTTTTGGTGACCATAAACCGGCTCGCGCTATTGTTCCCGTGCCTGCCCTGCACTACGGACTGCGTCTGGAACTGGAAGCTACGGCGGCTGTAATTTACTAAGTCTCGTCTGTCTGATCTTGCCATGAACGCAAAATCGGGTAACCGGCCAGGCTACCCGAATTGGGGTTACGTCAGGAATAGAAAGTGGAAGACGAGCTAGTTTAAGACGTTCGTTAGTTGCTTGATGGACTCAGTCTGCCCATCGAGCGATTTCCACGTCTTCTTTCCGTATGCTCTTACGGCATCTGTCGTACCATTATCATCCAAATCATCGGCTACATTGGCCGATTTTTTTGTGACTTTGCCCAACTCATCCAGATACTTCAGGTCAAATTCGGTACCGGCTTTCGTGTTTTTTAAATCATCTACCCGGTCTTTACCCTCCGACGTAAGCGTAGCGGGTAACTGCAAACCGAGTGTGCGAGACAGTTGCATTAACTCGTTATCTGCCTGCCGATTCTGGTCGATTGCCTGCCGGGCATATTGCTTCACTTGCGGATTTACCGCCCGTTGAAGGGCTATCTCGCTCAGGCTGCGGGCGGTTATGTTCATACCGGCCAGATCAACCATTTTCCCGGCCATTTCAACCGCATCGTCTTTGGCGTCTTTGCTGATGGCTGACGATTGGCTCTCGATTTTCTTCTGATTGGCGTCGTCTACTTTGTCGGTGCTGTCTTTAGTGCAGCTCGACATCAGGGTAAGCAAGCTTATGGCTAACAGGAAAAGGCCGACCGTGCTAATGCCGATCAGGCCCGAACGGGTTGCTGAATTTTTCATGGGTGTTCATTACGTTGTTATATGCCATGAACGTACCCGGAATCTGACTTGTTTTGAAGACTATTTACCGGGCAACCAGCAATAAGGTCAGCCATGCTTCGCGCACGTTATTCTGCGCCAGCAACTGCTGCGCCCGGTGATGCATCACATCGGGCAGGTATTGGCAACCGGAGCGGGCTTCAGCGGCCAGTTCCTGCAGGGTTGCCGTATCGCCGTAAGCCTGCACCTCATCGGGCGCGGGCATTGCCTCGAAACTGGCTAATTTCCCCAGGTCGTTGCCAGTCAGAATCTTGCTGTTGCGGATGGTTTCGGGCAATTGGTCGTAACCGATACCTGCTTTGGGCCGGGCTACTTCAAAGAGTGCATCGCCGTTGGCCCGCACGTACCAATCGGCACCCATGCGACCCACAAGGTCAATCTCGTGAGGATCAATCAGGCCTTTGTCTGTAAAAATGTCGTCGCGAAAATGACCCACCAACACCTCGACCAGCACTAACGTACCTGCACCGGGGGCTGTACCGGTTGGTATAACCTGACGCACTACGCATTCAAAGGCGGCAGGTGCTTCGGCCACCCGGGGTGGACGTACCTGACTTGACGGCGCTTCGGTAAAGCCCACTTTCTGGAACTCGTTAACGTGCCGGTCATACTCCGCACTCGACAGCGACATCTGTTCAACCATGCTGTAGCTAACGATGTTGATCACCACCTCACCCGTTTCTTCCAGATTCAGCAGCGTATGCTTTTTCTGTCCGTGTCTGTTCAGGTTGGGCGATAGCATCAGCATAGGCGGGTTAGAACCTACAACGTTAAAAAAGCTGTAGGGGCTCAGGTTTACGTGCCCTTCCTGGCTAATCGTGCTGGCAAAAGCAATGGGGCGTGGCCCAACGGCTCCAATCAAATACCGGTAAAACTCAAGGGGTGGCAGACTGTTGGCGGCAATCGTTTTCATGCTCTCGTAAACGCCGGTAGCCAACAGAAAGTTACCAATCGGCTGACCTCATCGAAGCAACATAAACGAATTTAAAGACGAATGATCAGATTGACCTGAAAGCTAACGGCCATACCAGTTCTGTTCTCGGCTTGCCAGTCGACTCCCGACATATGGGGGGCACGAAGGTTGTTCACCATGCCCATTCTTGTCAGGATAGTGCCTCGAACCAATGGCCGCATAGAAAGTCGGTTGCTGAGTGGAATGTCGGCTCCAATATGACCTTCGCCCCCCACTGCCAGCCCCGACCGCCTGCCAATAGTCTCCTGGTAGTCGCCAAAAGTGGGTCCACTGAAAAAGAACGATCCCTGCCCCGACCAGCCCGACAGCAGCCCGCCATAGCCCAGGATCAGCGTCGGGTACGTATGTTCAACGCCCACCCGGATATGAGCGCTGTGCCCGGCCTGATAGATGTTTCGCTGCACCGTGCCGCCATAGGCAACGTACCCAACATTGACATACACCGCCTGACCTGAATGCGAAAGTCGCTTATCAGGCAGATAGAGCGTGGCTGAAACCGGATAGATGTACGTTTTGGGCGAGTCATTGTTTAACGCTGAATAAGCAAACCAAACGCCTTGATACAGATCAAGACCAAGGCAGGGTCGGCGGGCTGCTTTATGCTTCGCCAGCGCGTCGGAATACAGAGGAATGGTGTCCTGCGCCTGACCGTTGATGGTGAAAAGCAATCCGACTAAAGCTAATAAATTGATTTTCAAAGCCATAGTAAGCCGACAGAGATTCCAGTGTTCGATTCTCTTATGAAAAAGGTGCGGGAACTGGTTGGAATAAAATCCACGCTGTTTAGTTTCCCTGCGGTGGTTTTTACAACCAGTGAATCGGCGAGCGGTGTATTATCGCTGTTTAGGGGAGGCAGAATCGTAACGGTATAGCCGCATTCGACATCCTCATAGGCAAATTTTCGGCGATAGTTGACCGTCACCGTATCGAGTCGGCCCGACCTGTTGAAGACATATTGCGCTCTATCGGCCGTTAAATTGAGGGGTAGATCCAATTGCCAGTATGTTCGGTTAGGAGCCGAAGTAGACTGAGGTAGTGTCATGGCAGGTGAACCGGGAGCTGTATTGAGGGCATACACGGCTGTCAGCGCAGGGGCTGTCTGCATGTTGATAGACAACTTCAGCCGTGGCTCATCTGAAGGGCCGCAGTTTTTTCGGCAACCGATCACCATACTGGCTATACCAATGATCACTAACACGTAGAGCCTGTTCATTGTAGTTGAGGAGATCTGAATGTGTAAGATTCCAGGTGACCCAAAAGGGTTGTAAGTGCGGCAAGAATACCCACGACGTAGGTGGAGTAGGAGGTTTCGCGCTTTTTTATCTTTATTGGTGAAAATACTATAGTCATGAAAAAAACATTTCATTCCGTAAGTCTTGTGTTGCTGGGTGCTGCCCTGCTTTCTGCCTTTGCACCCAAGCCCAAATGGGTCAGTCTGTTCGATGGGAAAACCATCACGGGCTGGCATAGCTACCATCAAACCGGCGTTGTAGGCTGGTCGGTTGAAGACGGGGCCATGACGCCCGATGGCACAGGAGGTGACCTGGTGTCGGACAAGGAGTACGAGAATTTTGACCTTGAGTTTGAGTTTAAGATTCCCAAAGGCAGCAATAGCGGCGTAATCTACAAAGTGCAGGATCGCGCCGACATTGTCAGCACCTACATGTCGGGGCCCGAGTATCAGGTGATTGATGATAAAGGTTTCGAGTGGTTCGATAATAACGGCAAGCGCATGCAGTTGGCCAACACACAACTCAGCGGTGCGGCCTACGATATGTATGAGCCAACCGATAAAGAACAGCTAAAAACGATTGGCGAATGGAACAAAGGCCGGATTGTGGTGAACAACAATCATATCGAACACTTCCTGAACGGTAAAAAAGTAGTCGATTACCAGTATGGCAGCGATGACTGGAAAGAAAAGCTGGCCAAAAGTAAATTTGCCAAATGGCCGTATGCTACGCCACATGCAAAAGGAAATATTGCTTTTCAATGCCACAGTCCCAAAGAAAAAGTATGGTACCGGAACGTACGTATTAAAGAATTATAGATGTTGAATTTTAGATACTGGACTTTGGAAGTTGGATGAACAGGACTACTTGCCGTGTTTTATCCAACATCCGAAGTCTACTATCCAACGTCTCTGTCAACGTACCTCGGCCAGTTCTCGCAGCGATTCATCGATTCCATCCAGTTGACCCCGATAAATAATTCGTTGAGAGGGGTCAATTATAATGACGGTAGGAAACGAATTTACTTTAAATAGAGATTGCAACTGTTTATTGTCGGCTAGTAACACAGGAAACGTATAGCCGTCTTTTTTGATAATTCGATCTGCCTGCCCCGGAGCATCGCGCAAAAGCGGAATATTTACAGCAAAAAATTTAATCTTCGAATTGTTGCCGTATTGGGTGTAATATTCCTGTAGGAGCGGAAATTTTTTGAAGCAGCTGACACATCCCGTATTCCAGAAATCGAGCACAACAAATTGACCCTTCAGTGAGGCCGACGATACTGTTCGTCCATCGCTCGTATGCAGGTCGAAAGGAGAAATTTGCTCATTAACTGCGCCCGTGTAAGTGCCGAAAAACGACTTGTTGGTCCAGAAATCGTACCCTGTCGTTGTTCCCCAAATCGTTGCCGCCACAAAGAGCGGAATGAAAACAGCTTTTTTCAGGCTGTTCGCGAACGTTAGAAACAGACCAGCAGCAATTCCGGTAAAATGTGCTAACGAACTCGGCAGCGCATAGAACGTATCGCTGAAATGTAAACTGTGCAGAAATATACAGATGAGTAACGGCGGTAAAGCGATTACACCAGCCATAGTTAGCCTTTGTTCAGAAGGTACTATATTTCTGAGCGAAAAATAAGTGAAGCCGCAGAAAACGAAGTTAGCAACGCTAAACTTAACGTGATGCCCTCCGTAGCCCCCCAGTGGGGTCAAGAGCATAAATAGCAGCAAAGAAGCAGCAGCAGTGAGCCAATATTTTTTCATGAAATTGTGCGGTTGATAACTAATCAGTTCAATGCTACAGTCAATTTCACAGCGTGAATAAAGGGTTTTTTGTCTACTTGAATAACAATATTTTTCAAAATAGTGCCAGTTAATTTTTCATCTACTTTACTGTTATAAGTAGCATTAACTATGCCATTTTGACCTGGTTTAAGACCTTCAGGTGATTTATTTACCGTAATACATCCGCAATCTCCTTTCACGCTGACTATTCTTACATAGTCGGTTGTTGGATTGGTCAGATTTACCGTAAATGGTACCTGATCGCCTTTTTTCAAGACGCCTAGATTGAGCGAGTCATTGACTACAAGCCCTTCCGTAGTTTGGGGTGACTGACACCCAAAAAAAATAAAGTATACCAGCAAAAAGCTGGTATACTTACACGCGTTGAATAACGTCATGGAGTACGAATCGATTAGCGATCTAAGGCTGTATTTCTGCTAGTGCGATTCGTTAAAAATTGACCGGCGATCTGTAGTCGCAGTGACCATTGCATACAGACAGCCAGAATGTGCCGCATCCCTGACCGCCACAGCCCGAAATAAACGTACAGTAGAAATCTTCCGCACACCAGGATGAGCCCGTTGCACAATCGCAACTCGAAGAGCTTGGTGGTGTTTTAACCATGGTTGCGGTGTCCCCTTTTTTGGTAGGCGACAGCGAGGCAACGATATCTTTCAGAACAGCCGGATCGAAAATTTCTTTCCCTTTCCGGGTCCATTCGCTCAGGAAGTTACTTGCTTCTTCCCGACGCATCGAAGGGTTGTAGGTCTCCGCATTCACATTGGCCAACAGCAAGTTAAGATGGTCTTTCTGCTCAATGGTGAGGGGTAATTCCTGCATTTTGCCAAGTACGCGTTTTTTAAAAACGAATACTTTCTCCGCTGCACTCAGCATGTCTGTAAACACGATCTTTTGTACTCGCGGATCATCAATCTGTTCTATCTCATGCACAAGGTCAAGGTTGACCCCGTCGGTGGCTAGAATAGAGGGCGTAGCCTCCTGAACGTTGCACCCCAGTAGACCTATCAAAAAGAAGGCTATGGAGAGAATAGGTAATCGGTTGCGTAAAAATGTCATAAAATGGGCTGTTAAACTGATAAATAAATTACACGTAAACGTTGGTAAACTAGCAGTTTACCTGCACTAAGTTAATGAATCAATGATTCAGTAAAGTAGTAAAACGCAAAAGAATTTATTTAACGGTTATTCCCATTAAAGTTACTTAGCTTTATTACTCAGGCTTCTTAGCCACATATCAACCAATACGAGCGCTGCCATAGCCTCGATGATGGGTACAGCCCGTGGCACCACGCAGGGGTCGTGGCGACCTTTGCCGCTGACAGTCACGTTGTTACCGTCGGAGTCGACGCTTTCCTGATCCTGCATGATAGTAGCTACTGGTTTGAAGGCTGTTCGGAAGTAGATAGTTTCGCCGTTTGAAATTCCTCCCTGAATCCCTCCTGAAAGATTTGTCCGGGTACGTACCTGACCGGCTTCATCCGTGTAGAATTCGTCGTTATGCTGCGAACCATACAATTCCGCACCAGCAAATCCGCTACCGTATTCAAATCCTTTCACCGCGTTGATACTCAGCATAGCTTTACCCAGTTCGGCATGGAGTTTATCAAAAACTGGTTCACCCCAGCCAGCAGGTACGCCCGTAATTACACAGTCGACTACGCCGCCGATACTGTCGCCATTTTTACGGGTCTCGTCAATGAGGGTAAACATGCGTTCAGCCGTTTCGGGGTCGGGGCACCGAACGGCGTTCTCTTCCGCTAGCGCCAGATTCATTTCCGTATACGCTTTCTCAAGTTTCAGTTTGCCTACCTGCGACACATAAGCCTGAATAGTAATGCCCTGTTGCTGCAACAGTAACTTAGCTATAGCGCCCGCCGCTACACGAGCCGCCGTTTCGCGTGCCGACGACCGCCCGCCGCCCCGATAATCGCGGGTGCCGTATTTGGTCTGGTAAGTATAGTCGGCATGGCTGGGCCGGAACTGCTTGGCAATGTGGCCATAGTCTTTACTCCGCTGATCGGTATTGCGAATGATGAGGGCAATGGGTGTGCCCTGGGTTACACCCTCGAACACGCCCGACAACACCTCAAATTCATCAGCTTCGCGGCGTTGCGTGGTAATGCGCGATTGCCCCGGTTTGCGCCGGTCAAGCTCGGCCTGAATAAAGTCGGTGTCGAAAGGCAGGCCCGCAGGGCACCCATCAATAGTAACGCCAATAGCCGCGCCATGCGACTCGCCGAAGGTGGCAATTTTAAAGAGTGTTCCGTAGGTGCTGCTCATAGGAGTTGAGAGATTAGAAGTAAGAGACAAGAAGCAAGAGTTGCTGACGCGAATTACACTAGCCTCAGCAACTCTTGCTTCTTGTCTCTTACTTCTAATCTCTTTTTTTATTTTCTAGCAAAAACAAACAACGTACCCAGAATCATCAGGATGATCAGGACGTTGGCGGCGGCCCGAACCAGTACGGGCCAGTTAATGAACTGTTCGGTGCTGTCGGTTTGCTCCAGACCCGCATAAATCGATGGACGACCGGCGCCATCGAGCGTATCGGAAGGAACAATGCCTTGCGCCAGGCCGTCGGATGGTTCCCCAACGTGAAGTATCGTTTGGGGGCGTAATGTATCGTACCGGCCTGATTGGGGGTCGAAGTAAACCCAGAAAAACCGTTCGGCCAACGCCAGATCGCCTTTTTGCTTCGGAATCAGGAAATAGCGAAATGTTTTATAGCCGCTGACCTGCTCATCAGAGCGGCCAATCTGCTCCTGTATCTGTGGTGGAAAAATGTCGACGTCGGTGTTCGAGCCATCTGCCTGAGGTGGTTGAATACCGGCAATATTTCCCCGCCCTTCAATCCGCAGATCGTAGCGAACCGATTGGCCGATCATGACCCGGTTCTGATCCACCTCGGCAACGAGCCGAAACTTACCTACCGATACAGGCCCTTGCGCTGATACCGTTGTTTGCTGCGGAAGCGGACGTACCTGGATGGTAACCGGTTGGCTGACAAACGTAGCCTGTTCTGCTTTTCGCATTGCCGGGTTTGCCCGAGGCGTTGATGTGCTGGCGGAGGCTGGAAGAGCCGGGGCCGGTGGCACCGATTGGCGGGTAACAACGAGCGATAGGGCAGGTAGCGTAATCTGCCGTGCCGCGCCGGTACGGGTAGCCAACGGGAAAAAAGTTGATTGGTAGATGCGGTATTCAAAATATTTCCGCCCGTTCAGTACAACAGGTTTGGTGACGAGCTCGGAAATATTATCGCTTTCCTCCCATGCGTTTACAGGCCTTAGTTGCCGAACCATGGCTGCTACCTGCCGCTCCAACTGGTCGAATTTGAGTTCGTACGGGTAATTTTCAGCGACGAAAAAAGATAACCGTATTTGTAGTCCTTCGCCCGTGTATACGGTTAACTGATTGACTGATGTTTGCAAAAAAGCCGCCATTTTATCCGTTTTCAGGCGTGCTAAGGCAGCGGCGGCGGCGGCCTCGGCTGGTGAGATAACGGCTCGAACGGTTAGCGTTACACCCGGCGATCGCACCGTTTGACCGTTGACCGTTAGTGTAAAGGGGGGGACTCTGATGGTGCCGGAGCGAGTGGCCAGGTACGTTTGTACAATAAGTTGCCCGGTTACCTCCTGCCCATCTTGTTCAGCTCGGGTTGTGCTGAAAGCAATGCCCTGTTTCACCAAGCCCGGTATATCCGGAAAGCTGATGCTCGGGCGATTTTCACTGTCGCGAACAAGTAACGAAATGGTAAACGGCCGTTCAATCAAAAAATCTGTTGAGCTGTAATCAATAACTAGTGGATTATCAACAGATTGACAAAAAGCGGGGCCGCCTTCATAGAAATATAATACAAGGAATACTACAAATACTGCAAGTCTCATGTAAATTTGTTGGCAACATTTAGGTAAGGCGCCCGTTACAATGATAGTGAGTATACCTGATTCAGCACCATAATTCCTCTACCTTACTTTTAACCAATAAACAACGAATGCAGTATGGCTTCCATGCTTGAATACGTTAAAATGATTCTGCAAAAGGTCAGTTTTGACCGTCAGTTGTTCGAAAAAGAATTGAAAAAGGCCCTCCATACGCTGGTGGGCGACGAAGTGAAACAGCTTAAGGCCTGGTGCTACGCTCAATTTGGCCGTATGTATCGTGTTGTGCTGAATCGCTGCTTCTCGCGGTACCGCTTTGGCCGAACCGGTCTGGCCTAACCCCTCCGTAGTCGTAATCAGCAAAGCCTTCTCATTCATGAGAAGGCTTTTTTTTGCCTGACAATCTGTCGTGTAAGTCAGGTTTGGGCTAGTTTTTGAATGTGCGTGGGGCGTGGCGCTTAGGGCGTGGGGTGGCTTCGCGTGAGCATTACCCCCTGCCCTAAGCGCCACGCCCCACGCCCCTCGTAACTATTCCCTTAGAACTACGGGCATTATCCGTTAATTTTGTAGAAAAGCAAACACGAGTTGGTAACGTTGCCTTTTTCATTGGCAGCGAGTTGAACCGGCCTTATCATACCCAATGAGTAATTTCATCACCAAGAGTATAGCCAAGATATTTGGCACCAAGTCGCAGAAAGATCTGAAAGAGCTGCTTCCTTATGTAGAGCAGATCAACGCTGAGTTTGCGCGACTGAAAGACATTAGCAATGACGAACTGCGTGCAGTATCGGCTCAGCTACGTACGCACATCGCTGATGAACTGAAAGGAATCGACGAGCAGATCGAAGGCTTACGCCAGCAGGTTGCCAACGACCTGGATATGGACGTAGACCACAAGCAGACGATTTTCACCCAAGTCGATCAGCTTGAGAAGGAACGCAACAAAGAACTGGAGCGCGTTCTGCTGGCGGTTTTGCCGCAGGCGTTTGCTGTGGTGAAAGAAACTGCCCGTCGGTTTGCGCAAAACGAAGAACTCGAAGTGTCGCTCACCGAGTTCGACATCGAGATTGCCCGTTTCCGCAAGAACGTGCGCATCGAAGGCGACAAGGCTTACTGGGCCAACACCTGGGATGCCGCCGGCAATACCATCAAGTGGGACATGGTCCACTACGATGTGCAGCTGATTGGTGGCGTAGTGCTTCATACCGGTAAAATTGCCGAGATGGCCACCGGTGAAGGTAAAACACTGGTGTCAACTCTGCCCGCTTTCCTGAACGCGCTGAGCGGTCGGGGTGTGCACATTGTAACGGTCAACGATTATCTGGCCAAGCGTGACTCAGAGTGGAATGGTCCGCTCTTCCAGTTCCACGGTCTGCGCGTCGACTGTATCGACCGGCACCAACCGAACTCCGAGCAGCGCAAAGCTGCCTACGCCGCTGACATTACGTACGGTACCAACAACGAATTTGGCTTCGATTACCTCCGCGACAATATGGCCCGCACGCCCGACGAACTCGTGCAGCGGAAACACCACTACGCCATGGTCGATGAGGTTGACTCCGTGCTGATTGATGACGCCCGGACGCCCCTGATCATTTCTGGACCGGTGCCGCGCGGCGACGAGCAGGACTATGCTGAATTGAAGCCCCGCGTGTCGCGCGTGGTGGAAGCGCAACGTCGCCTGGTGAGCGACTTGTTGATTGAAGCGAAGAAAAAACTGACCGCCAATCCTGAAGATAAAGAAGGTGGCCTGGCCTTGTTCCGCGCGTTCCGTGGCTTGCCCAAACTGAAACCGCTGATCAAATACCTCAGCGAAAATGGTGTTCGGCAGACGCTACAGAAAACCGAGTCGATCTATCTGGCCGAGAATCAGAAGTTGATGCCCGAAGCCGATTCGCCGCTGTACTTCACCATCGACGAGCGCAACAACAGCATTGACCTCACCGAAAAAGGCATCGACTTCATCACCGGATCGGGCGAAGACCCAAGCTTCTTCATCCTGCCCGATCTGTCGGTTGACCTAAACGCGATTGACAGACACAGCGATTTTACCGAGCAGGAAAAAATTCTTCACAAAGAAGGACTTATCCGTGATTACTCGGTGAAAACGCAGCGGATCAACACCGTGAATCAGTTGCTGAAAGCGTATTGTCTCTTCGAGAAAGATGTGGAATACATCATTCAGGAAGGCAAAGTAAAAATTGTGGATGAGCAGACGGGCCGGATCATGGAAGGTCGCCGTTGGTCAGACGGATTGCACCAGGCGGTGGAAGCGAAAGAAGGCGTAAAAGTAGAAGATGCCACGCAGACCTACGCGACGGTAACGCTCCAGAACTACTTCCGGATGTACCACAAGCTGTGTGGTATGACCGGTACGGCCGAAACAGAAGCCTCTGAATTCTGGCAGATTTACAAACTCGACGTGGTGGCCATTCCGACCAACCGCGCCATTAGCCGGAAAGACGAAGAAGATAAGGTGTACCGCTCGGTGCGCGAAAAATACAACGCCGTTGTCGACGAGATCGTAGAACTGGTGGCCAAAGGTCGTCCGGTACTGGTGGGTACAACGTCGGTAGAAAATTCGGAATTGTTGAGCCGCCTGCTGACGCTTCGCAAGATTCAGCATCAGGTCTTGAACGCTAAATACCACCAGCGCGAGGCCGAAATCGTGTCGGTAGCGGGTCAGCCCGGTACGGTGACGATTGCTACCAACATGGCTGGTCGTGGTACGGATATCAAACTAAATGCCGAATCGAAAGCGGCGGGTGGTCTGGCCATTATCGGTACTGAACGTCACGAATCGCGGCGGGTCGACCGGCAGTTACGCGGTCGGGCGGGTCGTCAGGGTGACCCGGGTACGTCGCAATTCTTTGTGTCGCTGGAAGATAGCCTGATGCGGTTGTTCGGATCAGAGCGGATCGCCAAGCTGATGGACCGGATGGGTCTGGAGGAGGGTGAAGTTATTCAGCACTCGATGATCACCAACTCGATCGAACGGGCGCAGAAGAAAGTCGAAGAAAACAACTTCGGCGTTCGGAAGCGGTTGCTCGAATATGATGACGTGATGAACTACCAGCGTACCGCCATCTACGATCGTCGCCGCAACGCCTTGTTCGGCGAACGCCTCCCGCTCGATATCGCCAACACGATGTATGACGTGGTTGAAGAGATTGTTGGTAACGCCGAAGGCGATTTTGATGTGGTGAAACTGCAATTGCTGACTGCCCTGAGCCTCGATACGAAAATGACCGACGCCGAATTTGCGCGGTTGAAAAATGCCGACCGCATTCAGCGTTTCTACGCCGAAGCTGAAGCCAGTTACCAAGCCAAAAACCACGCCATTGCCGACAAAGTAACGCCGGTACTGACGCAGGTACAGGAGCAGCAGGGCCAATTTATTCGCAACATTGTGGTGCCGTTTACCGATGGTCTCCACGAAATGCAGGTAGTGGCCGAATTGGCCAAGTCGGTTGAAACGGGTGGCCGTGAGGTGATCACCGAAATGGAAAAATCGGTGGTGCTGTCATTGATCGATCAGGAGTGGAAAGAGCACCTTCGCGAGATGGACGATCTGAAGCAGTCGGTGCAGAACGCCGTATTCGAGCAGAAAGACCCCTTGCTGGTCTATAAGTTCGAGTCGATCGAGTTGTTCAAGCGGTTCCTGAACAAAGTAAACTTCGATACCATTAGCTTCCTGACCAAAGCCGACATTCCGGCTCAGGATGAGCAGGAAGTGCAGCAGGAGATTCAGTCGGCACCGGCGGAGCGCCGCCCCGAGCCAATGCCCGAACTGCACACCAACATGGAAGACTTCGACGACGAGCATCTGGCCAGTGGTCCTGAAGAGTACGCTCGTCGGATGGCACAGAACAACGCGATGGGAGCCGGTGCCCCGCCGATGCCGAAGCAGCAGCCGATCCGCAATTCAAAGATTGACCGCAATGCCCGCGTGAATGTTCAGTACGGTGACGGTACGATCAAGAAAGATGTGAAATTCAAAAGCGTTGAAAACGACGTGATGAGTGGCAAGGCCATGATTATTGATTAGGAGAACCTACAAACCTATAAGGTCTTTTCGAGACCTTGTAGGTTTAAGCACAGAACGCCCCAAAGTAGCTCGCGCCAACCGCGCCAGCTGCTTCGGGGCGTTCTGCGTTAAATCAGTTGTCAATTTACACTACAGGCAAGCGAGTGCGCGGAGGGTAATCAAACGGGGTTGAGCCGTTTCAAACGCATGCTACGCCCTGGAAGGGCGTAGCATGCGTTCTTCGTAGCAACCAACCGATTTATTAATTCAATCGTAATATTGCGATTGATAAGATCACTTGTACCTTTGTGTCATGGGCGCTACGAAAACGGAAGTATTCACGGAGAAGCAAAACCGGATAGCCGATCTGGCGAAGGCGTTTGCGCATCCGGCGCGGGTAGCCATTTTGCAACACCTCGCCAAAACGCAGTCGTGCGTATGCGGTGACCTGGTTGATGTGCTTCCCTTGTCACAGGCTACTGTGTCGCAGCATCTAAAAGAGCTGAGTCGAATTGGCATTATCAAGGGCAGCGTAAATCCACCGAGGGTTTGTTACTGCATCAACGAATTGGTTTGGGCGGAAGCAGAAGTTGCTTTCGGGGAATTGCTGACTCAGTTCAAGGTGAAAAGTTGCTGTTAAATTTTTTACCCATATTCATCGTAATAATACAATCAATAAAAGCTATGCAAACGGAAAATCAATTGAAAGAACTGGTGCGGGATACCTACACCACCGTAGCCGATCAGTCGCGTGAAATGAACGCAGCTTCCTGCTGCGGCGTAGGCGGGTGCTCACCACTCGATGATGCGGCCATCATGGCCGACGATTACACGCATCTGGCCGGGTACGTTCCCGATGCCGATCTGGGTTTAGGCTGTGGATTACCCACGCAATTCGCGCAAATCAAACCCGGTGATACGGTTATCGACCTCGGCTCTGGCGCTGGTAACGACTGCTTTGTGGCCCGTCACGAAACCGGTCCGACGGGTAAGGTGATCGGTATCGATTTCACGCCCGCCATGATTGAGCGGGCCCGTCGCAACGCCGATACACTGGGCTTCAACAACGTAGAATTCCGGGCGGGCGATATTGAGCAAATGCCCGTTGCCGATAATGTTGCCGATGTGGTAGTGAGCAACTGTGTGCTGAATCTGGTGCCTAACAAAGCCAACGTGCTGGCCGAGATTGCCCGCGTGTTGAAGCCCGGCGGTCATTTCAGTATTTCCGACATTGTGTTGCAGGGCGATCTGCCCGGCGGTCTGCGTCAGGCGGCCGAGATGTATGCGGGTTGCGTATCCGGTGCCATTCAGCACGACGAGTACCTGCGGCTGATTCAGGAAGCAGGCTTCACGCAGATTACGATTCAGAAAAGCAAAACCATTCACCTACCCGACTCGATACTGGCCAACTACCTGTCGACCGATGACATCGCTACGTACCGGCAAGGCGGCGTGGGTATTGTCAGCGTGACGGTCTACGCCGAAAAGCCAGGTATGTCTACGCCAACTGAAGCGACGGCCAAATTGAAAATCAACCTGATTGATCTGACCAACTCATCAGCGCAAGCCTGCACACCGGGCGGCGGCTGTTGCTAATCAACGAACTGATGACCTACCGACGAGCCACCCCCGCCGACCGCCCCGCGCTGATCAATCTGCTGATACAGGCTGATTTGCTAACCGATGATTTGCCTGATGAGCTAGGTACGTTCACGCTTGCATTCGATCATGATACGCTGGCCGGTGCGGCGGGCGTAGAAGGTTTTGGTACCGTAGGACTGCTTCGCTCAGTAGCTGTTTCGTCCGTTTATCAGGCTCAACGAATTGGTCGTCAGTTGATTGATGCATCTGTGGAGTTGGCGGCTAATCAGGGTATTCAGGAATTGTATCTGATCACGACTACGGCCGATGGCTATTTCGACCGGTTAGGTTTCGAGCGAGTCGAGCGGGGTAAAGTACCTGAAGCGATTGCCAAAACGCGTCAATTCAGCGACCTATGCCCCGCCTCGTCGGTCGTGATGAAAAAGGAGGTAGTGCCGAAGCTCCAGCTTCGGTAGTTAGATTAGAAACTATTAATGACTACCGAAGCTGGAGCTTCGGCACTACACATATGAAACGAATCTTAGTACTTTGCACGGGTAACTCAACCCGCAGCCAGATGACGCATGGCTATCTGCAACACTTTGCCGGCGATAAAGCCGAAGTGCTCAGCGCTGGCGTTGAAACCCACGGCCTGAATCCCCGCGCCGTGAAAACAATGGCCGACGATGGCCTGGATATCAGCCACCATACCTCGAACCACGTTGACGAGTATGCGCACCTGGCGATCGATCATGTGATCACGGTTTGTGACAGCGCCGCCGAACGCTGCCCAATCTGGATCGGTAAGACCAACCGGTTGCACCATAATTTCGAAGATCCGTCGAAAGTTACCGGCCCCGACGAAGAAAGCGTCATGGCTAACTACGCCCGCATCCGCGATCAGATCAAAGCTTTTTCGCAGGAGTTTATCCGGAAAAATATCGGCTGATGAAAACCGATAATCTGTTGGCCGGTACCACGGTATCATCGCGCCCCAAACTTTCGTTTCTCGATCGCTGGCTGACGGCCTGGATTTTCGGGGCTATGGCGCTGGGCGTTTTGCTGAGTAACATTTTTCCGCAAATCGAGCAAACACTGAATCAGTATCAGTCTGGCACCACCAACATTCCGCTGGCTATTGGGCTGGTGCTGATGATGTACCCGCCGCTGGCTAAGGTGCGCTACGATCGGTTGGGCGAGGTGTTTCGGAATACGAAGATCCTGACTCTATCGCTGGTGCAAAACTGGCTGATTGGGCCTGTACTTATGTTTGGCCTCGCCGTGTTGCTGCTGCCCGACAAGCCCGATTACATGACCGGCCTCATCATGATCGGTATTGCCCGCTGCATTGCCATGGTCATTGTCTGGAACGATCTGGCCCTTGGCGATCGCGATTACGTGGCTGGCCTGGTAGCGTTCAACAGCGTATTTCAGGTGCTTTTTTACTCGATTTACGCCTATGTGTTCATCACAGTGCTACCGCCATTAGTTGGCCTGAAAGGCGCCATCGTCGATGTCAGCATCGCGCAGATTGCGGAAAGCGTGGCCATTTATCTGGGTTTACCATTTGCGGCGGGTATGCTGTCGCGGTTTGTTTTGGTGCGGGCCAAAGGGCTCAACTGGTACGAGAAAACATTTCTGCCCGCCATTAGCCCAATTACGCTAGTGGCGCTGCTGTTCACCATTGTGCTGATGTTCAGCTTGAAGGGCAAACTGATTGTGCAGATTCCGTTCGATGTACTGCGTATAGCGTTGCCGCTGGTGATCTACTTCATAGTTATGTTCTTCATGGCTTTTTACCTGGCCAAACGCGCAGGTGCCGATTACCCAAAAAGCACGTCGCTGGCCTTCACGGCGGCGGGTAACAACTTCGAGTTGGGTATCGCCGTAGCTATCGCTGTTTTCGGTATCAACTCAGGCGCTGCCTTCGCCGCCGTTGTGGGACCACTGATCGAAGTGCCCGTATTGATTCTCCTTGTCAATGTAGCGTTAAAGCAACGATCAACATTTCCAGCTTTTAAGGGGTAAAACCCGGTGAGATCTTACCCCCCGTAAAACCTTCTATGAAAACACTAGCCGATCTGTTACTTCTGGGCGACCCGCGCCTGTACGAAGTTTGTGAACCCGTTCGGGCTGATGAGCAGCCGCTGATAGCGGGCTGGGTTGCCGATTTGCACAACGTGATGCAGGAGGTGCGTACCCGCTACGGTTTCGGCCGGGCCATCGCTGCCCCACAACTCGGCATCATGAAACGGCTGATATACATGAATATCGAGCCTCCCGCCGGACGTGGCCCTGTAGTGTTTGTTAATCCCACGCTGACCAACCTGAGCAACGAACAGTTCGAGTTATGGGATGATTGCATGAGTTTTCCGAGTTTGCTGGTTCGCGTTAGTCGTCACAAATCGTTGACGGTCAATTACTTTGATGAGTACTTTACGCCTCAACAATGGCATATGAGCGATGATCTGTCGGAGTTGATTCAGCACGAATACGATCACCTCGACGGTGTTCTCTGCACCATGCGCGCAGTGGATGACAAGGCATTTCAATATCGAGTGCTTTGAAGTCAGTTTCAGGTTTCAGGTTTCAAGTGCGCTGCTTTTCACCAGTAGGGTAGGCAAGCAGCGCACTTGAAACCTGAAACTTGAAACCTGAAACTGACTTCACGCGTTAAAGATCAAAACGTTTAAACGTACCTGATATGCAAGCTGCCCTGCGTCCGCCGGTGTCTATATATACGGAGCAAAGTCCGAATCCCAACTCGATGAAGTTCGTACTCAACCGCGAACTTGTTCCCGATGGCCTTTCATTTGATTATGCCGAGCCGTCGGAAGCCCTGAAAGAAGGCAAAAATTCACCTCTTGCCGTCGCCCTATTTGGTATCGACGATGTACGTCGCGTGTTTATTGCGGGTAATTTCGTAACGCTTACCAAGAACGAAGATATCGATTGGGGTGAGATCATGTTTGAGGTGAAAGTCTTCCTGAAAGAGTACTTCGAGGCCGACAAACCCGTATTTGTAAAACGCACGATTGATCTGAACAGTACCCGTGTTGAGGCTGATTCAGAAACCGTTCAGCAGATCAAAGCTGCACTGGATCAATATGTTCGCCCGGCGGTAGAGTCTGATGGTGGCGCGATTAATTTCCACGCTTTTGACGAAGAAACCGGTACCGTGAAAGTACTCTTACAGGGTTCATGCAGCGGTTGCCCCTCGTCGACCCTGACTTTGAAAGCCGGTATCGAAAACTTGCTGACCCGCCTGGTCCCTGGTGTGAAAACCGTAGAAGCGGAGGGAGTGTAACAGTGGGTTTGTTGTTTGTGGTGTGTAGTTTGTTGTTGCGTTGCAAGTCAACAATTTTGTGCGTAGCAACGCAACAACAAACTACACACCACAAACAACAAACTAAAATTACCTGACTCGCCAATGCGCTTTAGACGCGTTGGCGTTTTTTATTTGTGCTTACTTAAACGTCTATAGGTCATTAGTGCGTTTCAGTAGTTGACTTAACAACATCACCATTGATTACCTACGCTCTATCATTCCGCTCCATCTGGCTTAGCTTATTGGGCCTACTTCCTCTGGCTTCCTCTGCCCAAAATTTGCTTGGTTTAACAACCAGCCCCAACGGCGGCATCCATCGGGCTTATCAAAATCCAGCCTGGCTGGCCGATTCACCGCATCGGTTCTATCTGAGTTTCGGGGCCGTAAATATCCATGCCAACAACAATTTCGTTCGGTACAAAGCACCATTCTCGCTCCTGCGGTTGGTGACCGGCCAAGTGCCCGACCAATACCGGCAGGCCAATGGCGGGGTCCAGTTTGAGGATAGTTACACCGAAGAGATTCAGAACGGAAAGCCTAAAAACGGTACCGTTTGGGGCGAATTTAGGGGGCCGGCCTTGCAAGTGGCGCTGGGCGAACGCACCGTTCTTGGCCTATCGTCGCGGTTGCGGGCGAGTGGGCAGGTTTGGGGTGCTTCAGAACAGCTCGTCTCGGCGTTGCGGGCTAGTTTGAGCAGCGATGTCTTCTATAGCATTCCAACGACGAACAACGCTTTTAGTACCAATACAAACACTTATGCCGAGGCGGCGGTAAGCCTGGGACATACGGTGTTTAATGAAGAAGGCCGGAGCCTGATGATCGGCGTAACGGCAAAATATCTGGTGGGATTTACGTCGGGATACTTTGTCAATGAGGGGCTTACCTACGAAATTTTGCCTGACCCGCTGGTGCAGAGCCGGGGTTATATGAACGTGAAAGAGTTGGTTGGTGAGTTTGGGTATACGACGTACCTGCAAAATGAAAATCTGTCGCTGCGTTCGTTGGTGAATGGCAATCCACCCGGCCGGGGCGTGGGTTTCGATTTGGGCGTAGCCTACCGGATGCAACCTGACCCCTACGGATCGACGCTAAAGATGGGGCTGGCCTTGATCGATATTGGTGCCGTCAAATACACCGGTGATGCCTATAAAATCAATAAGCAAAACTTGCGGTTCGTCAGCGAAGATTTCAATGAGGTGCGTAACAGCGAGCAGGTCATCAATGTGATCCGCGAAAAACTACAGGTCGATCCGTCTAATAATATCGGCTCGTTCAATAGTGGCTTACCTACCTCGCTGAACCTAAACCTGGACTATCAACGCCCGAACGGGATAGGCCTGCAATTAGCCTATTGGCAGGATATGCGGGGTACCAGCGCCGTAGCCATGCACCAACCCTCTGTGTTGGCCGTTGTGCCCCGGTTCGATCGGCAGTGGGCGGGTGCTTCTCTCCCTATTTCATACGTTAACGGAACGGCGCAGGTGGGTCTTTCGCTCCGTGTCGGCCCATTTTGGGCTGGTTCCGACAATATTTTCGGGCTTCTGGGCACTAGTAAAAATGGCATTGCTCCCCGTGGTGTCGACATCTATCTTGGGTTCGCCATGGGCTTTGGCTCGCGGGAGGGTTACGATAATGACAACGACTAGCCAGTCGGGTTGGAGAACCCTGTCAATCTGCCTATTTTTGCCGAATTAAGAATCAAGAAGTAAGACGCAAGAAGTAAGAATGGCTCTGTAGTATGCCGTTTAGGTATTCCGCGAAGGCACTCTTGTTTCTTGCGTCTATTTTCTTAACTCTATTTATGCTAAGAACACATACCTGTGGCGAACTGCGTTCGTCGGATATTGATAAAACGGTTACCCTCAGTGGCTGGGTACAAACCATTCGGGATAAAGGCGGCGTGCTCTGGATCGATCTACGCGATCGGTACGGCATCACGCAGGTCATTCTGGAAGAGGGCGTCACCGATGCTGACCTGTTCAGAACAGCCCGCACTTTGGGCCGCGAATTTGTGGTTCAGGCAACGGGCGCGGTAACCGAACGGCAGTCGAAAAATCCGAACATTCCAACCGGCGATATCGAGGTACGTCCCACGGCACTGACGGTGCTGAACCCGGCTAAACTGCCGCCGTTCCTGATCGAAGACGATACCGACGGAGGCGATGATCTACGGCTGCGCTACCGGTATCTTGACTTACGTCGTAATCCCGTTCGCCGCAACCTGGAGCTGCGTCATCAGGTAGCCCGCCGTACCCGTGAATACATGGACGGTCAGGATTTCATCGAGGTGGAAACGCCGGTGCTGATCAAATCAACGCCTGAGGGAGCCCGCGACTTTGTGGTGCCGAGCCGCATGAATCCAGGCGAGTTCTATGCCTTGCCACAGTCGCCGCAGACGTTCAAGCAACTGCTGATGGTATCGGGTTTCGACCGGTACTACCAGATCGTGAAGTGTTTCCGCGACGAAGACCTGCGCGCTGATCGGCAGCCCGAGTTCACGCAGATCGACTGCGAAATGTCGTTTGTGGAGCAGGAAGACATCCTGAATATGTTCGAGGGTCTGACCCGTCACCTGTTTAAAACGGTGAAGAACATCGACCTGCCCGAAGTACCCCGCATGACCTATGCCGACGCCATGCGCCTGTACGGTTCCGACAAGCCCGATATCCGGTTCGATATGCGGTTTGTTGAACTCACCGAACAGGTACAGGGAAAAGGCTTCCCCGTATTCGATAGCGCCGAACTGGTCGTGGGTATCTGCGCTACCGGTGCGGCTACGTATACGCGCAAGCAGATGGACGAGCTGACCGAGTGGGTAAAACGCCCGCAAATTGGTGCTAAAGGCCTGATCTATGCCCGCGTGGGTGAAGACGGTACCGTAAAATCGTCGGTTGACAAGTTCTATTCAGACGATGAGCGAAAGGCTTGGGCGACTACGTTCAACGCCAAACCCGGTGATCTGCTGTTGATCATGGCGGGTGAAGCCAACAAGGCGCGTAAGCAGTTGAACGAACTGCGTCTGGAAATGGGTACCCGTCTGGGCCTGCGTAACCCCGACGATTATAAAGTGCTGTGGGTACTCGATTTCCCGCTGCTCGAATACGGTGAAGAAGAGGCCCGTTGGTTTGCCATGCACCATCCGTTCACGTCGCCCAAACCCGAAGATATTCCGCTCCTCGACACCGATCCGGGTGCCGTTCGGGCCAACGCGTATGACCTGGTCATCAATGGCACTGAAGTAGGCGGTGGATCAATCCGGATCTTCAACCGGGAGCTACAGGCGCGTATGTTCAGCCTGCTTGGCTTTTCGGATGAAGAAGCGAAAAATCAGTTTGGCTTTCTGATGGATGCGTTTGAGTTTGGTGCGCCGCCCCACGGTGGTATCGCCTTTGGTTTCGACCGGCTCTGCTCGCTCTTCGGTGGTGTCGACAGCATCCGTGACTTCATTGCTTTCCCGAAAAACAACGCCGGCCGCGACGTCATGATCGATTCACCATCCGTCATCTCGGATAAGCAACTCGACGAGTTGAAGATCAAGACAACGGTAGCGTAAGGGTTGTAAACGGCGTAGCCCCCCGCCCTAAAGGGAGCCCGCTGGCGCGTGAGCAGTAATCACGCGCCAGCGG
>NZ_JBGGWF010000015.1:0-60949 GCF_041321135.1 Fibrella aquatica
GCCCTTCGACAGGCTCAGGGTGACAAGAACGTAAAGAATGTAGATGACGAACTTGGATAGGCTTGTCACCCTGAGCCTGTCGAAGGGCCTACAGCGCGGAGCCTACAGCGCGAAGCCTAGCTCACGGAACCTACCACACCCACCACGAAATATTCTACAAGCTATCCCCTACCGTGTCATCCGATACAGTAGCAAGGCCGCGCGTTGAATTAGCAGTGGGTATTCTTTTAGATTGATGGATTCTTCGATGCTGTGCGCGCCTTTGCCGGAAGCCCCCAACCCATCCAGACAGGGCAGGTATTGGGCTACGAACGAAACATCACCTGCACCACGCGAACCGGGGTCACCGGCCACAACCGGGCCCAACCCCATGTCGCGACTAAGTTGGTCGACTTGTTTGCGAAGGGCCTCGTTGGCGGCAGTAGGTTCCATAGACGGTATGCCGTCACTAAACGTGATCGTTGCTTTGGTAAGCGGCAGACTTTTATCGACGATCTCACGCATGCGGGTGCGGGCACTTTCTTTTTGCGCTTCGCCCAGAAAACGCAGGTCGCCTTTTACCAGTGCAGAGCCAGCAACGATATTGGTTTTGCCGACGGTTTCGGCCTTAGCCGTTTTGTCGTCGTAACGTACCTCTGAGCCGCCCACCATCAGGCCGGGGTTGAAGGTGAGGTTAGGCTCCTGCCCCAGCGCCCTCCGGAATTCGGTCAGAATACGCGACGCTTCGTAAATGGCCCCGTAGCCCAGATCGTTGAAGATGCGCGACGAATGACCGGTACGGGCTTTCACGGTCAACGTCCAACTACTCGACCCCCGCCGACCGGTTGTTACGGTGCGTAGTCCCTGTGCCGTTTCAAAAGCCAAAGCCACGTCGCAGCGTTTGGCGCGCTCAATAAAATCCCGCCGACTTTCTGATCCACCCGAACTCTCTTCGTCACCAGTGAAATAAACCGTGATCGATGTATCGTCGAGCAGTTTCTGAGCGTGTAAGGCTTTCAGGGCGGCAATCACCAGCACGTCGCCACCTTTGATGTCGTTCACCCCCTGGCCCGACGCGGTTGAGTCGTTTTCCCGTTTGAATGGCTCCATCGGCAGGCTTTTCTCGAAAACCGTATCGAGGTGACCGATCAGAAAGAGTTTTTTGCCGCGCTTGCCCTGCCGGGTGGCCACCAGATGGCCGGCGCGGTTGAGCGAATCGGGCAGGGTGACCCACTCCGTTTTGAAGCCGAGTTTATCCAGTTCGTCGGCCATCAGCTTGCCTACGGTTCTCACCCCTTCTTTGTTCAGTGTGCCGCTGTTAATGTTCACAACCTTTTCCAGAAACGCTTCCGTTTCGGGTTGCTGCTTCCGTACGGTGGCCAAAATGCTTTTCTCTGCCGTCGACAGCGTTTGCGCGAAGGCACCGGAGCTAATCAGAATGATAAAGAATAAACCAACAATTTTTTGTGGAGACATGAGTAAATAGGGGAGTTTGTGACAGCATATTAGCGAAAAACATCATTAGATGCTTATTCTATGTTGCTTCGCACAGTACTGTATGGCCGACGCCTGACCCATTCGCCAGACGTGCCCGATATCCCAAAGCCAAACCAACCGCTCCACCATGAGAAATCTTCTCCTATTCGTCGCCCTTTCACTCGTCACTAGCTCACTCTTCGCCCAAAATCCGGCCTGGAAAGGCAAAAAATGCGCGGTGGCACTGACCTACGACGATGGATTGCAGGTACACCTCGACAATGTAGTTCCCGCTCTGGATTCGCTGGGGTTTAAAGGCACATTCTACCTGTCGGGCAGCTTTCCGGGTGTAACCGCGCGCATTGCTGATTGGAAAAAAGCGGCGACCCACGGGCACGAACTCGCCAACCATACGCTGTTTCACCCCTGCACCGGTGGCCCCGGTCGTGAGTGGGTGAAACCCGACCGCGATCTGAGCACCTACACCATGCCGCGCATTGTGGATGAGATCAGAATGACGAATACCCTGCTGGAAGCCCTCGATGGCAAGACGCAGCGCACCTTTGCTTACCCCTGCGGTGATCGTACCATTGGCGGCGAAAATTATTTCGACAAGGTTAAAAACGACTTTGTTGCGGCGCGGGGCACCGTCAGTGAAATGCGTAAATCCACAGATGTAGACTTGGCCAATGTAGGTGCCTATGGCATCAACGGGCAAACGGGCGAACAAATGATTGCGCTGGTAAAGCAAGCCATGGCCACCAATTCGGTGCTGGTGTTCCTCTTTCACGGCGTGGGGGGCGAACATAATCTGAACGTAGCTCTGCCCGAACACCGCAAGCTGCTCCAGTTCCTGAAACAGCACGAAAACGAAATCTGGATCGCTCCATTCATCGATGTGGCGCAATCAGTGAAGCCGAAGACAAAGTAGCGCAGACGAACGGTTAGTATCAGGCCCTTGTAGGTGCGTAAACAGCTTTTTCTAATGCCTACAATTCATATAGACTAAAATAGCAACGTTGCGCCGTACCTTTGCGCTATGAAATCCGCGTTGGCTCTTTTTCTGGGCGTGCTCATGCTAGCTGGCAGTCTGTTTCCGCAGACCGACGTGGAAGAGGTGTTCAAAATACCCGGCCTGATTGCCCACTACAAACTGCACAAGCAGGCGGCGGGAAACAACTTCGATGTCTGGCAGTTTCTGGACCTGCATTACAACACAGCGTCGAAACATGCCCAAACACCGCATGAGGGCACTAAACTGCCCATGTACAATCACCTTTCGGTGGGTTTCGTCTTTATCATTTCGCAGTTACATTGGCTCCCTTCAGCTTATTCGGGCCTGATTCTGCACGTACCTGGCCGATTCTCCTACGAGAATCTGTACTCCTTCCAGTCAGCATCCTGGCTGTTTCAACCGCCCCGCTTAGGGTAACTCCCCGTTTCGATTAGTAGGCCATGCTGACCTGTGTTCACGACACGGGCTCGGCTTGTTGGCCTTTATCTATCAACGAGTTACCCGTTTATGCTGCAAAAAATCATTCAGTTCAGCGTCCATCAGAAACTGATGGTGGCGCTGGGTGTCGTGGCGTTGATTGCCTGGGGGAGTTATGCCCTGCGCCAACTGCCCATCGATGCCATTCCCGACATTACCAACAATCAGGTTCAGGTCATCACGCAGGTACCGTCGCTGGCCGCCCAGGAAACCGAGCAGTTCGTCACCTTCCCCCTCGAATCGACCCTCAGGAACGTACCTGGCGTTACCGAAATCCGGTCCATCTCCCGCTTCGGGCTGTCAGTCATCACCGTGGTGTTCGACGATGATACGCCCACCTTCCAGGCCCGGCAACTCGTTACCGAACAACTCAAAGCCGCCGAATCGCAACTTTCTGCCGGTACGCCGCAACTGGCCCCCATTACCACGGGACTAGGCGAAATTTATCAGTACGTAATCCGACCTAAAGAGGGCTTCGAGACCAAGTACACCGCCACCGACCTACGCACGATTCAGGACTGGATTGTAAAACGGCAACTGGCGGGCGTACCCGGCGTGGTAGAGGTCAGCAGCCTGGGCGGTTATCTGAAAGAATACGAAGTACAGATCGACCCTGAACGGCTACGGGGCATGAGTACCACCCTGACCGAAGTAGTCGACGCCATATCGGCCAACAACGCAAATACGGGCGGCAGCTACATCGAAAAAGGGCCGGAAGCGTTCTTTATCCGGGGCGAAGGCATGGTAAAAACGCCGGAAGAGATTGGGCAGATTGTGGTCAGAAACGAAGGCCCGACGCCCATTCTGGTCCGTGATGTAGCCCGCGTCGGCGTTGGCCATGCAGTGCGCTACGGAGCCATGACCCGCAACGGCCACGGCGAGGTAGTGGGCGGTATCGTGCTGATGCTCAAGGGCGCATCGTCGGAAAAGACGATCGAAGGCGTGAAGACGCGCATTGCCGAGATTCAGAAAAGCTTACCGACGGGCCTCACCATCGAACCGTTCCTGGACCGCAAAGTCCTCATTGACAAGGCGATTCATACCGTAGCCAAAAACTTGCTCGAAGGTGGCCTGATCGTGATGGCTGTGTTGTTGCTATTGCTGGGTAACTGGCGGGCGGGGCTGGTGGTGGCGTCGGTTATTCCGCTGTGTATGCTGTTTGCGCTGGGTATGATGCACGTCTTCGGCGTATCGGCCAACCTGATGAGCCTCGGGGCCATCGACTTCGGCCTGCTGGTCGACGGGGCGGTGATCATCGTGGAGAGCATGATTTTCCAGATCGTGCACACCCAGGCGGCACGTACCCAGTCGATGGACGAAATCGCACTGGATTCGTCGAGCCGGCTGATGCGCTCAGCGCTCTTTGGTCAACTCATTATCCTGATCGTGTACGTACCCATTCTGTCGCTGACGGGTATTGAAGGCAAGATGTTCCGGCCGATGGCGTTGACCGTGGGCTTTGCCATTGTGGGGGCTATGATCCTCTGCGTCACCTACGTACCCATGATGGCCGCCACGCTGCTGCGGAAAGACATAAAGGAAGAAGGCACACTGGCCGACCGGATCATGAAATTCCTGTACCGGCTATATGCGCCCCTGCTCAACGGCGCCCTGCGCTGGCGAAAAACTGTGCTGGCGTCGTCGGTAGTGTTGCTGGCCGGGGCAGTTTGGCTGTTTACCACGATGGGCGGCGAGTTTATCCCCAACCTCGACGAAGGCGATATTGCCATCAGCCTCACGCTGAAACCGGGCTCGTCGCTCTCGCAAACGGTAGAAACAACACGCCGTATCGAGACGATTCTCAAGAACGGTTTTCCTGAAGTCAATCAGGTGATTTCAAAGATCGGTACCGCCGAAATACCGACCGATCCCATGCCCATCGAAGCGGCCGACGTGATGGTACTGCTGAAAGAACCCGGCGACTGGACCACAGCGAAAACGAAGGAAGAACTGATTCAGAAAATGGAACGGGCGCTTAGCGTATTACCCGGCCTGAACCTGGAATTTACGCAACCCATCCAACTGCGGTTCAACGAGTTAATGACGGGTGTTAAATCAGATATTGCCGTGAAGATCTACGGCGAAGACCTGGGTACGTTGTTCACCAAAGCCAATCAGGCGGCGGCGAAACTGAAGTCGATTCCCGGCGTGGGCGATTTGAAAGTAGAGCAGATCAGCGGATTACCGCAAATGCTGGTGTCGTATAACCGGGCGCGGCTGGCGCAGTACGGCGTGTCGGTGGCGGGGCTGAACCGCATCCTGAAAACAGCCTTCGCGGGCGAAACCGCCGGGGTTGTGTTCGAAGGCGAAAAACGGTTCGACCTCGTCGTCCGCCTCGACAGCACCTACCGGCAGGACATCGACAACATCCGGCAACTGTATGTCGATTTGCCCAACGGGCAACAGGTACCGCTGGAGCAACTGGCCAACATCCGCTACCAGGACGCACCCATGCAGATCTCACGCGATAATGCCCGGCGGCGCATTACCATCGGCATCAACGTGCGGGGCCGGGATGTGGAGAGTCTGGTGGGCGAGATGAAGACGGTACTGGAACGCGACGTTCCCTTACCGGCGGGGTACAGCTACACCTTTGGCGGTCAGTTCGAGAACCTGATGAAGGCGAAAGAACGGTTGGGCGTAGCCGTGCCGCTGGCGCTGGTGCTGATCGGGCTACTGCTGTTTTTCACGTTCGGCTCGTTTTCGCAGGCGCTCATGATCTTCACGGCCATTCCGCTCTCGGCTATTGGCGGCGTGCTGGCACTCTGGCTACGGGGCATGCCGTTCAGTATTTCGGCGGGCGTGGGGTTCATCGCGCTTTTTGGCATCGCTGTGCTCAACGGCATCGTGCTCATCAGCTATTTCAATCAGCTTGAATCAGAAGGTGTCACCAATGTGCTGGAACGCGTAAAGCAGGGCACGGCGGTTCGTTTCAGGCCGGTGGTGATGACAGCGGCGGTGGCCTCGATGGGTTTTCTGCCGATGGCGTTGTCGACCTCAGCCGGGGCCGAAGTGCAAAAACCCCTCGCTACCGTAGTCATTGGCGGACTGGTATCGGCCACACTACTAACGCTGGTGGTGTTGCCAGTGCTCTACAGTCTGGTAGCAGCCCGAAAGGCTCGCTCTAAAGAACGGCTGGCCGACCCTGTTGAGTCGCAGGTGGTTCCGTGCATCCTCTGGCTATTGCTCGGCCTGGGCAGCATCGGCGTGGCACAGGCGCAGACGTCGGCTCCCCTCTCGGCCGAAAAAGCCATTGATGTAGCTCTGCGAACCAACGGCGCGCTTCAGGCAACGTACCTGGACATCAACGTGGCGGCGCAGTTGACAAAAACAGCCTGGGATATTCCCCGCACTACCGTGGATTACCAGCGTGGGCAGATTCAGTCATACCCGATCGACTACACCGTTTCGGTCATGCAATCGCTGGCCATGCCGTCGGTCTATGTGGCGCAGAGACGCGTTGGGCAGGCACAACAGCGGGTGGTTCAGCAACAGGTGGCCGTGAGTCGGGTCGAGCTGGTGCGGCAGGTACGTCTCACGTTTTATCAACTCCGGCTCGACTACGAACGGCTGAAGCTCCTGCAAGCCCAGGACACGCTCTACCGCCGGGCCGCCAAAGCTGCTCAGGTACGTTATCGAACCGGCGAAACCAACCAGTTGGAACGCGTAACGGCCGAAACCCGCCAACGCGACATTCAAAACCGGATAACGGTCCTGCAAACGGACCTGTCGATCGGGCAACAGCGGCTGGCCATTTTGCTGCAACAAACCGATCCTGTATCGATCGACACCACCGGCTCGCTGAAAGCCCGACAACCCGGCCCGCAACTCGCGCTGGACAGCAACCCGATTCTGGCCTTGCAGCGGCAACAGGTCGATGCCAGCCGGCAACAGATAAACCTGGAAAAGCAACGGTTCTGGCCCGATGTGCGGCTGGGTTATCTGTCGCAGTCGATCGAGAAAAAGAGCGGATTTGGCGTGTATCAGATCGGCCTGTCGTTGCCCCTCGTGCAGGCTCCTTTACGGGCGCGGCTGGAAGTTTCCAGGCTACAAAGCCAGATTGCCGAACGGCAGTTGGCCTATCAACAGCGGCGACTGACCGGCGAACTGGCTATTCGGGAACAGCAATACGGGCAGTCGCTCAACACGCTGGCATACTACGAAACATCGGCCCTGCCACAAGCCAGCCTGATTCTTCGCACGGCCGAAAAAAGCTACCTCAGCGGCGACATCGAGTACCTCGAATTTGTACAGAGCACCACACAAGCGTGGCTCATTCGCGAGCAGTACCTGGAAGCAGTTGCCCAATACAATCAATCCATCATTGAACAGGAAGCGCTGGCTGGTTTTGCCCCCACGGCTCCTTAACCAACATACCGTATGACAACGAATCTGATCACAATGCTTCTGGCCGGTATGCTCATGGCCGGACTGTTCGGCTGCTCATCAGCGCCCGATAAATCACCGGACAAACCGGCCGATGCCGCGTCGGACGCGGCCGGTACGGTGACCATCAGCGAGGCGCAATTCCGCGAAACAGGCATTCAACTGGGTGGTCCCGACACATTGACGCTGGGCAAAACCATTCAGGCAACGGGTAAACTCGAGGCCCCGCCCGACCAATGGGCCACCATCAGCGCGCCAATGGGCGGCTTTGTGCGGTCGGCGAAGCTGGTAGAGGGTGATTTCGTGCGAAAAGGGCAGGTACTAGCCGTGCTGGAACACCCTGACTACGTGAAACTTCAGCAGGAATATTTACAGGCCATTGCCCGGAGCCAGTTTGAACGGCAGGAACTGGACCGCCAGACGGAGCTGAATCGCGAGGAGGTGGGCGCCCGGCGAAAATTGCAACAATCGACGGCTGATTTTGCGTCGACGCGTGCCCTGCTGACGTCGCTGGAAGCCCAACTGGCGCAGTTACATATTCCGCTTGAATCGCTTCGCAAAGGGCAGATCAGCCGAACGATCCCGTTGATTTCGCCGATCAGTGGGTACGTCGATAAGGTCAACCTACGGCTTGGTCAGTTCGTTGGCACCACCGATATGCTGGCCGAGATTGTGGGTAAAGAACATCTGTACCTCGAATTACGGGTCTTTGAAAGTGATATCCGCCAGATCCGGGAGGGGCAGCAGGTACGTTTCACAGTACCTCAGCAACAGACCGGCGAGATGAAAGCAACGGTCTACCGGGTAGGGCAAGCATTCGATGCCCAAACCAAAACGGTGCTCGTCCACGCCAACCTGACCAGCGGCCAATACGACCGGCTCTTCGCAGGTTCATACGTACGCGCCACGATCCTGGCCGCGCCCCGGCAGGTAGTTGCGCTGCCGGACGATGCGCTGGTAAAAGAAGGAAATCAGACGTTTGTGTACGTCCGGGAGCCGGGTAGCGCGTCGGGTACGTACCGGTTTAGCATGGTCCCGATACGAACGGGCATAACCCAAAACCACCGTACGGAAGTTACACTACCAGCCACGCTTAACCCGGCATCTATCGTGCGGCAAGGCGCGTATTTCATTAGTGCTGAACGCGTTAAAACGGCGGGGTGATTTGGGCTGCGCAGTTAGTACGGCTGGCGCGAGTACACACTCGCGCCAGCCGCTATCAAATTATTAACAAAAACTCAACAAAATGGAAGCACCGCTTAAACCAAGTCAGGCCGAACGGGGTCAGCAATCGACGCTGGTGGGCATTGCCGTAAACATTGGCCTGGTGCTGGTAAAGGGCATTGCCGGCTGGCTGGGTAACTCCTATGCCCTCATTGCCGACGCGATGGAATCAGGCACCGATATTGTCACGTCTATTTTTGTCTGGTTTGGCCTGCGCACCGCCGCTAAAGCGCCCGACGAAGATCACCCCTACGGCCACGGAAAGGCCGAACCGATGGCCGCCATCGTGGTGGCTATGGCGCTGGTAGGTGCGGCTATTCTGATTGCGGTACAAAGCATCAAGAACATTCAGATTCCGCACGAAACACCGGCTCCTTTTACGCTGGCGGTACTGGCGGGTGTGGTCATCGTGAAAGAAGTGCTCTTCCGGCGCGTTGCCAAAGTGGGTGCCGAAGTAGAGAGCAGCGCTGTGAAAGCCGATGCCTGGCACCACCGCAGCGACGCCATCACATCGCTCACCGCGTTTGTCGGCATCAGCATCGCCCTGATTGGCGGACCAGGTTACGAAAGCGCCGACGACTGGGCCGCTCTACTGGCATCGGGCTTCATTGTGTTCAACGCCTACCTCATTTTTCGCCCCTCATTCGGCGAAATCATGGACGAAGCCCCCGCCGGCGACTGGCGCAATGAACTCGAAACGATCGCTTTGACAGTGCCTCAGGTACGTGGTATCGATAAGTTTCGCGTACGCAAAACCGGCTTCGAGTTTTTCGTTGATCTACACGTTCAAGTGCCAGGCGATCTGACCGTAAAGCAGGGCCACGACATCGCCCACGCCGTAAAAGCCGCGATCCTGAAAGCCAAACCCGCGGTTTACGACGTGCTGGTGCATATCGAGCCGGTGCGGGTGTAGTGGTTAGCTAGTTTTTGGCTTCGCGGCTGGCACGAGTGTGTACTCGTGCCTTTTATATCGCAAGCATTTGCTTGCACAGCGCGAAAGCGCAATATGGTAGCTTGAATACTCTTCGCTATGGAATAGGCTCTACCGTATTGCCCTGACGGGCAGCAAGCGGATCGGTCCGGCGTCCCGGCTTGCGACATAAAAGGCACGAGGAAATCCTCGCGCCAGCTTCGGAAGGCACAAACACACACTCGCGCCAGCTTCGCGGCCGCTTACGCACTATCCCGAAATGACCGTCCCCAACAACCGCGCGATCTCTACGTCGACGCGCTTGAAGTGCATGTAATCGGCCATGAGTTGGTCGGATTCTACGGGGTCTTTGACGGTACGGATTTTTTGCAGCAGATCATGCATCCGCTCTTCGGCGATCAGTTTTTTCAGGCGCAGAATATTGCCGTAGGCCGCTTCGGCCAGAACACCGATATCTTCTTCGGAGGGCACAAAAATGTGGAATTTGTCCTGCCACTGATGGCTGATTTCGTACCGCTGCGTGGTGAGGCTAATGGCCTGATATTGAAGCCCGTTTGCTTGCTGAGGTGTGATCGGATTTTCGCTGACGGTTGGTCGCTGTTGCACAAAATCGTCGGCGGTCAGGGTATCGCCCCGGCTGAAGGCTTCGCGAAAGAGCGTCAGGATCAGGTCGTAGGGCGCGTGCTGGAAATCAATATCGTTCAGTTCGCTTAGGATGTAGTGGCAGAGCGTAATACCCGGTTCCAGTTCGCGGGTGCCGTAGTTCATCAGCAGCCGAATACATTCTTCTTCCTGATACGCCAGCGGCGGACGGGCGGCATCCGGCGTCTTGAGGCTTGGCGTAGGTTTGGCCCCGCTGGCTCCAGACGACGTTTGCCCCGCTCCCGGCTGGTCGGCAGGTACGTTGTCTTCTCTGGGTGCGGGCGAAATACCGGCTTCGTCGAGGAAATCGTTGAAGAAATCGTCGGGCGGGAAGTCGTTAGGACCGGGCCTTGAGGCGGGGGCCTGGCCACGGCCAGGTACGTTGCCACCATCGCGGGCAGCGTTTCGGGCATCGCGTTCCTGTTGGCGTTCGTAGTCTTTAACCTGCGTATCGTGCTGTTTCCGAAGCAGGCGGTTGCTTTCCGAAATCAGGGTTTGCTCATCGACACTCAGTTGACGGGCGGTCGATTGGAAAAAGACCTGCCGCTTGATGGGGTCGGGGATGCGAGTGATGCTGCCTACTATTTCGGTGATCACCTCAGCGCGTTTGAACGGATTGTCGCCCGCATCTTTCAGCAGCGCCGCCGTTTTAAACGCGATAAAATCCTGCGTGTATTGACTCAGGTACGCCTTGAAGGCTTCGGCACCCACTTTCCGAACATAACTATCCGGGTCGTCACCGTTCGGGAAGGTAGCCACACTGACGTTCAAGCCTTCTTCCAGCACCATATCCAGTCCGCGCAGGGCCGCTTTTACGCCCGCCGCATCACCATCATACAGAATCGTGACGTTCTGCGTAAATCGGCTGATGAGCCGGATTTGCTCGATAGTCAGCGACGTACCCGACGAGGCCACCACGTTTTTGATGCCCGCCTGGTGTAGCGAAATCACGTCGGTATAGCCTTCTGTCAGGTAACAAACGTCTTCCTGCCGAATGGTCTGCTTGGCCTGAAAGATGCCGTACAGCACCTGACTTTTGTGGTAGGCTTCGGTTTCGGGCGAGTTGAGGTATTTCGGCGCTTTCGGATCGGGTTTCAGAATACGTGCTCCGAACGCGATGACCCGTCCCGATACGTTATGGATCGGGAACATGACCCGCCCCCGAAACCGGTCGAAAATTTTCCCCGATTCTTCCCGCGTGACGGTCAGACCCGCTTTGTTGAGCAGTTCGGGGTTATAACCTTTCGTTTGGGCGTCTTTGAGTAGCGCGTCCCACTGGTCGGGGCTATAGCCAAGGTCGAAAGCGGCAATGGTGGGGTCGGAGAAACCGCGTTCGCGGAAATAGCTTAGGCCAATGCCACGCCCTTCTTCCGATTTCAGCAGGTGATCCTGAAAGAACGTTTTGGCGTAGTTGAGCACGATATACAGACTTTCACGCTCCGTATGCTTCAGCTGTTCTTCGGGCGTAACCTCCTGTTCTTCAATCTCGATGTTGTATTTTTTGGCCAGGTAGCGCAAGGCTTCGCCATAGCCCAGGTTTTCTACGTCCATAACAAACCGGACCGAGTCACCCGCTTTTCCGCAGCCAAAACACTTGTAAATCTGCCGCGCCGGATTGACGTTAAACGAGGGGGATTTCTCGTTGTGGAACGGGCAACAGGCAATGTAGTTACTCCCACGCCGCTTCAACGACACAAAATCGCCCACCACTTCCAGTATATCGGCAGCCTGCCGAATTCGCTCGACAGTATCTTCAGGAATACGCATAGACGAAGATACGAAAGAGTCAGAGAGTCGGGAGTCGTAAGTCGGGGAGTTTCCCCTCACCCCCAACCCCTCCCGCAGCGGCGGACCGCCCACGTTGGGAGAGGGGAGCTACTCTACAGCAGCTTCGCTAATTAGCAGCGCTACGCCAAAGCGGCTCCCCTCTCCTTATTTCAAGGAGAGGGGTTGGGGGTGAGGGGAATACGGTTATCTTACCGCCTTGTTACCGTAACACCTAACCTATACAGTTATTTTATGCGTAATTTTTCCCTCCGTATAATTTGTGTTGCTTCAATTTGGCTAGCGTTACTACCGAGTTCGCTGCTGGCACAAACCGCTGACGTTCCATTCTACGAAAACCCGAAAATTTCCAGTCAGAACACCGAAACGCCGCACACGACAATCTGGCCGTTTGCGACAGAACAACAAGCCATTACGAATGACCGGGGTACATCGCCACGCATTCAATCGCTCAACGGGGTCTGGAAATTCAAGTGGGTGAAGAACCCCAAACTTGTCAACGCCGATTTTAGCGCGTCTGCTACCCGCGATCAGGACTGGGATAACCTGCCGGTGCCGTCGAACTGGCAGGTGGTTGGGGCACGCGAAGGTCGCCCCTATGACCGGCCCATTTTCACCAACATTATTCACCCATTTCCAGCCAAACCGCCACTCATCCAGGCCGATACGAACGCTGTGGGCCTATATCGAAAGCGCTTTACGATACCTGCCGACTGGGCCGATCGCGAAACGTTTTTGCACTTCGCGGGGGTGCAGTCTACCTGCCGCGTTTTCCTGAATGGCACCTACATCGGCTACCACGAAGACAGCATGACGCCCGCCGAATTTCGAATCACTGACGCGCTGCGACCCGGCGAGAATATACTGGCGGTAGAGGTCATCAACTGGTCAGACGCGAGTTACCTGGAGGATCAGGATTTCTGGCGATTATCAGGCATTTTTCGCGATGTCCTGCTGCTCAGCCGACCCAAACTTCACCTGCGCGATCTACAGGTTATCACCGATCTGGATGAACCGACCTATCGGAGCGGCACGCTAAAAATGACCGCTTATGTCCGCAATATGGTCAGTCAGCAAATGCCGCGTTACCGGTTAAAAGCGACGCTGTATGACTCTAAAAAGCAACCCATCTTCACGGAAATCCTGGCTTCAGAAACAGCAGTGGGTTCGGCACAGGAAGGCGTTTTTCGATTCAGCAAAGCCATAGAGAATCCACAGTTATGGTCGGCCGAGCTGCCCAATCTGTACACGCTTACGATGCAACTGCTCAACGCTGACGGAGCACCGATAGAAGCCGTCAGTCAGAAAATCGGGTTCCGCGAAGTAACCATGCGCAGTGGGCAATTGCTGGTGAACGGTCAGCGAGTGACGTTTAAAGGCGTGAACCGGCATGAGTTCGATACCAATACGGGCCGTGTGATCAGCCGCGAAAGCATGGTCCAGGACATTAAGTTGATGAAGCAGTTCAACATCAACGCCGTGCGAACGAGCCATTACCCGAACGTAACGGACTGGTACGACCTCTGCGACGAATATGGCCTTTACGTCATCGACGAAGCCAACATCGAAAGCCATGATCTCTGGCAGAAAGGGTATGAACTAGCCGACCGGCCGGAATGGCGCGATGCGTTTGTGGCACGGGGTCGGGCCATGGTAGAGCGCGATAAGAACCACGCGTCAATTGTGATCTGGTCGCTCGGTAACGAAACGGGCATGGGCCAGAATTTCACGGACATGGCCACGATTATCAAACTCGTTGACCCGACACGACCCATTCATTACGAGGGTCGTAAACCCTATACGCAATCGACGCTCAGCAGTTTCGACATCATCGCCACCATGTATCCGTCGGTCGATGAAATGGTGAAGCTGATGGAAAAAGACCCAACGCGGCCGGTTATTGTGTGCGAATATGCCCACGCGATGGGCAACAGTGTGGGTAACCTGAAAGACTACTGGGCGGCCATCGACAAATACCCACGCCTGCAAGGTGGTTTCATCTGGGACTGGGCCGATCAGGGCTTGACCCTCCGCGATAAGCAGGGTAATTTCTACGTCGATCACATCAATTACATCGACGGGGCCAACGCCTGCGACGGACTGGTGAATCCCGACCGAACGCCACAACCCGAATTGAACGAGGTAAAGCGGGCCTACAGCTACGTGAAGTTCATGCTGCCCGAACCGTTATCGGGTACGCAAACGAAGGTTAACTTAAAGAATACCTATAGTTTCCAGAATTTCGACAACCTGAAACTCGTTTGCAAACTAATGCGCAACGGCGAAATAGTGCAGCAAGGCACCGTAGCTACGCTAACCGCCCGCCCCGGCCAAACCATTCAGGTGACAGTTCCGTACACGATACCGGCCGTCCGGGAACCGGGCAGCGAGTATTTTCTGGTGCTGAGTGTGCAGCTCAAAGAAGCCACGCCCTGGGCAGCGGCCGGCCACGAAGTAGCCGCCGAGCAATTTCTTATTCAAACCGACATTCCAATGCCTCCCGTTATTGGCGTATCCCGCATTCCGGCATTGAAGTCGGCACCAACAGCTACTGGACTGTCGCTGGCTGGAACAGACTTTGCCCTGGTGTTCAGCCGAACAACGGGCGGTCTTAGCCAATGGCTTTTCAAAGGAAAGGACCTGTTGGCAGGCCAGAAAGAGACCATGGGCGGTTTGTTACAACCCAATTTCTACCGCGTTCCAACCGATAACGATGAAGGAGGCGGGGCCAGCTCGTTTGCCAGCCGCTGGCGGAAAGCGGGTGTAGATCAGCCAACGGTAACGCCGATCGATATGCGCGTGGAGAAGTTGGGGACGCAACGGGTGCGGGTCACGTGCGTCAACGATCTGGTCATGGCGGGCGGCTCTGTTCGCCAAACAACAGAATACCTTGTGTATGGCACGGGTGATGTATTGGTGTCGACGACCTGCACGATAGGTACGTTGGTGACGGGTGCAAGCCTGCCACCACTGGCTCGTGTGGGTACGCAACTCAGTCTGCCCGCCAGCATGAGTGCACTGACCTGGTACGGGCGTGGGCCATTCGAAAGTTATCAGGATCGGAAAGATGCGGCATTTGTGGGGCAGTATTCAGGCGCAGTGGCTGATCAATATTTCCCGTATGTGATGGCGCAGGAAAATGGCAACAAAACCGACGTTCGCTGGGCGCACCTCACCAACGGGGCCAACCCGGCAATAGGGCTGCTCATTATGGCAGAACCCAATGGCAGCGGGTCGGGCCTGCTGAACGTCAATGCCCGCGATTACACCGACGCGGCCTTACTGGCGGCGAAAAACCCGCACGCACAGACCGTAGAACGGGGTAATGCAACGGTTGTGAACATCGATTTTCAGCAGATGGGCCTTGGTGGCGACGATAGCTGGACCCCACGTACCCACGCGGAATACCAGCTACCAGCCAACAAAACGTACACCTACAGTTTTCGCCTCCGCCCCACCGATTCCCGCACCGACCGCAAGGCAATAGTGAACATGATTTTACCAAGGTGAACAGTAAACTCCTTTACAGCGTCATTTCCCACCCTTTCTCGTACGTTCTTGCCCACAGTTTCACGGCCTCTTTGTCGTTGAGGATATGTCCGTTTGCCGGATTGCAGGTCAGCGTTCGGTTAGTCCGGTAAGCAATATTACCAAGTTGGGGGAGTAACGTGGATTTGTGCCCTTCGGCAATGGGGGCCGTCAGTTGGCTTTTACCCCGAATCGATTCCACGAAATTTTGGAGAACAAGGCTGTCCAGCTTTTCGCCCATGCCCATGGTGTTGGTGCCTTTTACTTCCTGTAAATCTGTTTTTACAGATTTGATCAGTTTGTTACCCAAATCATACACCTTGTAGTCGTCGCCACCGGGGATGACCATAGTGCCTTTGTCGCCGTAAAAGATAACGCCCCGCCCAGGCCCTTCCGTGTCGAAACCGTTGCAGCTGCGGCCTTCCCACTGCGCCATTTTATTGCCGGGAAACATAAAGGAAATGGTTTGCGTATCGGGCGTTTCCCAGTCGTCGGTATAGGCAAATCGCCCGCCCATCGACGTAACCTGCGTTGGATAATCGACGCCCAGCCCCCACCGGATCACATCCAGCTCATGGGTACCGTTGTTTAGGGCTTCGCCGGTGCCCCAATGCCAGAACCAATGCCAGTTGTACGGCACCAGGTTATCCTGATAAGGGCGGCGGGGAGCTGGCCCCTGCCACAGGTCGAAGTTTAACGTACCTGGCGCCGCTATTCGCTTCCCTGTACCAATCGGCTTGCGGGCATTGGCATACCAGCCTTTGGCAAAATACACCCGGCCAATAATTCCTTCGTGCAACGACTGAATAGCCTCGATCACTTTCGGGAATGAGCGCCGTTGACTCCCCATCTGCACGAGCCGGTTGTATTTTTTTGCCCCGGCCACCAGCATTTCACCTTCAGCCGGATTATGCGAACAGGGCTTTTCAACATACACATGCTTACCCGCCTTCAGCCCCAGCATAGCCGCTGGGGCATGCCAATGGTCAGGCGCAGCGATCACCAGGGCGTCAAGGTCTTTCACCTCCAGCATTTTACGGACATCAGTAAAAGCTTTCGGTTTCTTGCCAGTCATTTTCTCGATCTCGGCGCTGGTTTTGGCCACTACGTTGGTGTCGACATCACAGACGTAACCCACTTCTACATTGGGTAATTGAGCAAAGAGTTTGGCGATGAAAAAGCCCCGGCTGTTGCTACCCATGGTGCCGATAACCACTTTTTCATTGGGCGATCCTTTAAAAACGGGGATATGAGGCGAGAGCCACAGGCCGGTTCCTGCCAGCGAGGTCTGCCGGATAAATTCGCGACGATTTTGCATTTGATTGTTTATAAGGGTTAGGTGTTGAATACTAGATTTTTCCAGCATTCAACATCTAACGTCCAGCATCTAATATCCCTGATTCTGATCTACTTTAATCTCAATATTGGCGTCGATGAACTTCTGCGGAATCGGGAAGAAAGCATGGTAGGGCTGAATGGTGCCTCCACTCCGCGGATTGTATTTTTTCACCCGTTCTACCAGTTTGTTCATTCGGTTGAGGGTCAGCCGTCGGAGTTCTTCCAGCATCAGTTCCCGTGCCCGTTCGTCGAGGAGGTAATCCAGCGTAACTTCATTGGCTGTTATGGGTTTAGCCTTGGCCCGATTGCGCACCACGTTGATATCGTCGGCTGCTTTTTGCAGGTCGCCTTTCAGTAGGTAAGCTTCGGCGCGCAGCAGGTACGTTTCGGCCAGCCGCATCATGTAAAACTCTTTGAACGTACGCCCGTAGGTAGCACCAGCCAGCGCCTCTCCTTCAATTTTACGGATATACGGGTAGTACCAGTACATGGTATCGAGGTCTTTGGCCGTTCTGGGGTTTACCTTTTGCCCGAAGTATTTCGACGACTTTTCGTTGTAATAGAAGTCGCGCCTGATATTGAAGGCCGAATTACGGATATCGGCCCGGTCGTTCCAGATCGTGTAGTTGAAGTAATTGGTCGGCCTGAACCAGCCAACGGGACGCCCCAGGCTATCAGAGACGGCCATGGCTGTTTTCCCATCCGGATCTTTAATGGCGAAGTAGCGCGGCCCCCAGGCCCGTAGCATACCGTTGCCACCACCCGCTTTCGGAATACCGCCCGGCGTTTGAAATTCAAACTGAAGAGCCCATATCGTTTCTTTGTTGCCCGATGTAGTGCGGTTCTGGTTATTGTCTTTGAATAAGTCGGAGAAAACATCGCCCGGTTGAGCCGTATATTTCCCAAACCGGCTGGTCATCAGTTGATACTGTCCGTCGTTGATTACGGCCGAGGCGCTGGCAATGGCTTTGTCATACTGGCCCACATTGTTATACACTTCGGCCAGCAGGTGATCGGCGGCAGCTTTCACCACGCGCCCGTCCTGCGTGGTTGATTTCGGCAGCCACTGCGCCGCAAACTCCAGGTCTTTCAGCACAAAAGCCAGCACCTCGGCGCGAGTCGACCGTTTGAAATCCAGTTTTGGGCCCGTGGCTACCTGATCAACGATGGGTACGCCACCGTATAGATTTGCCAGAATGTTATAAGCATAGGCCCTTAGGAAACGCGCTTCACCAACCGCCGCATTTTTTTCGGCTTCATCTTTCCAGACAGCGCCCGGTTTGGCGGCGTATTCGATCAGCGTGTTGGCGCGGGGAATCACTTTCAGGTACGCCCATTCCCAGTGGTGGTTGACCTGCCCCGCCGTAGGGGTAACCCAGGTGCGGTAATCGACGTAGGTGTTAATGCCCGGATCACCGTTCATGCCAACATCGGTGCCAACCTGAAAATCCCAGACGTTGGAGCCGTAGCCATAATCATCATTCTCGAAGTAGGCACTTCGCAACACGGCCTGCATCGAGGCTAGATACGTATCGAAACCGGCTTTATTCACCAGCACCACATCAGGGTTCAGGAATGCCAGAGGTACTTCAGTTAGCACATCATCTTTGCAGGCGTTGACAGACAGCAGCAACGTTGAGCAAAGCAGTATTTTTTTCAACCCGGCCGTCAGCGACCCTGGGATGTTATATGTTTTCATAAACTTGACGTTTAGGGAATTGACAACTAGAAACTCAGGTTGATACCACCTGTAATTGACCGGGCAGTTGGGTAACCAGCCCAGTTGTAGCCACTCTCAGGGTCCTGCCCCACGTAGTCGCTGAACGTGTACAGGTTTTTACCACTCACGTAGGCGCGCAACCCATTGACTTTCAACTTCGATACAATTGTCTTCGGAAAATCGTAGGCCAAACTCACATCCTGAATCCTGACAAAATCGCGGGTTGTGTAGTAGCCATAACCCAACGGATTGGTGTAGACAAGTGAGGGGCGTGTGGTCGATTTGTTTTCGGGCGTCCACCAGCCCGCATCGAGCATATTGACCGGACGACTTGGGTAGTTGTTTACCGGGTCGAGCAGATAAAACGATTGATCCCAACCCTGCATGGCGTTTATGAATACAGATAGCGACAGGTTGCCGTAGCGGAATGTGTTGTTGAGTCCCCAGCGGTATTTTGGCTCCCGCTGACTGATTACTGTTCGGTCATTGGCGTCAAATTTCCCGTCGTTATTGAGGTCTTTGAACCGCAGGAAACCCGGTTTATACCCGGCCGGAATCTCGTCACCATCCTGATACACGCCGTCGGCCACGTAATCGTAATTGATGTTGATGGGTTTACCAATGAACCAGCGGTTGCCCAGGTCGTCGTCTTCAATACCGTCGTTGTTGTTATCACTACCGTACAGATGCGTAATCCGGTTTCGGTTAGTGGCGAAGGTCAGGTTGGTCGTCCACTCGAACCGTCCTTTGCGGATGTTGCTGGAGTTCAGCGTGGCCTCAAAACCAACGTTTTTAGTAGCTCCCAGATTGGTCAGCACCTGCGCAAAACCAGTTGGACTCGGTAACGATCGGTTCAGTAGCAGATCGCTGGTGTTCATATCGTAATATTCCAGGGTACCGCCCAGCCTGCCCTTAAACATCTCGAAATCAACGGCTACGTTTTTCGACAAGGTTGTCTCCCAGCGTAGGTTGGGGTTAGCCATTGTAGCCGTATACACCGCGTTGACCGTTGCGCCCCCATCGCCGTACACATACTGAGTAGTGCTAGCCGTACTCAGCGACTGGTAGGGATTGATAGCCTGGTTGCCCACCGACCCGTACGAGAAACGGAATTTCAGCAGGCTGAACAATGACTGTTGCTGCATAAAGGCTTCGTCAGATGCAATCCAGGCCAGGGCTGCCGACGGGAAGGTGCCGTACTTGTGGCTTGCCCCAAATACCGACGTACCATCGCGGCGGGCGGTTAGGGTCAGCAGATAACGGTTTCGGAAACGGTAGTTAAGCCGCGCCATCGACGATATGCCATCGACCCGCTGCGCGTTGGAAAAACTTTGCTGTACCTGAGCCAGGTTCAGGTTATTCCAGCCAAGCACGTCGGTGAAAAAATTCGACCCGTTGGCAGTGGTCGACTCCCAGTAGCGCTGGTTCCGACCGTAGAGCAGAGTCAGGTCCAGTTCGTGGTTGTCGGCCAGTCGGCGGCTGTAGGTCAGAATATTTTCGAGTACCCAGTCGTAGTCTTCGCGGTTGTACTTCGAGGCACTGCCCAGGTTGTTTAAGCCGTTTCGCTTATAGATTGGCGATGACGTATAGCGGTGTTCCCACCGGTAATTGGGCGAAAAGTTGACGCGGTAACTTAACCCGTCCAGGAAAGGCGCATCGACTACGGCATAAAAATTGGCGAACAGATTGTGTTTGATATCCTCGTCTTTGTCGATGATTGGGTAGAGCAGCGGGCTCCGCTGAATCTGATCATCGACCGGATAGGGGACCGGATCGGTTTTGGCTTCGTCGAAAAACAGCTTCCCGAAGGGACTTAAGGTGTATCCCTGCCCCGTGTCGGACTCTTTGCCAGACAGGTCACGCCGGGCGTACTGCGAGTTGACGCCCACCCGCAGCCAGTCGGTAATGTTATTTTCCAAGTTGATTCGAAACGACGTACGGTTGGCGTTATCGTTAAAAATCAGTCCTTTCTCGTAAACCTGAGCCGTAGAGATAAAGTACGAGGTACGTCCGGTACGACCCGATACGCTCACGTCGTATGACTGAATAGACCCTTGCTGCGAAATTTCTTCCCAGGGATCGATCGATATACCGTTGCGGTAATTTTCAGCCTCGGTGTTTTGCAGATAGTTGGTGATCTGGGCCGGATCGGCCGCCTGACCACTCTGCCGCCGAACATCCAGCGTTTTTTCTATGTAACGCTCAGGGCTTAACAACTTCATCCGGCGGCTCCAGTCCGACAGGCCGGCGTAGGCGTTGAAACGAATGACAGGTTTTTCGGTCGTTCCTTTTTTAGAGCTGATCAGAATAACCCCGTTGGCCGCCCGAGATCCGTAGATAGCCGCCGACGAGGCATCTTTCAAAATCTCCATCGTTTCGATGTCGTTCGGATTGATGTCGGCCAGGTTTCCGTTATAAAACACACCATCCAGAATGATAAGCGGGTCGTTGGAGGCCGTGATAGACCGTGTGCCCCGCACCAGAATACTCCCTCCCTGACCGGGGCGGCCATTGTCGGTAAACTGTACCCCCGCCACCCGGCCGCGCAACGCCTGGGTTACGTTGGTGTTGGGCAAGTTCTCTACCTGCTTCATGTCGACCTTTGCTACCGAGCCCGTCACGTTTCGCCGGGACTGAATCCCGTAGCCAACTACCACCACTTCGCTCAGTGCTTTCACATCGGCTTTCAGGCTAAGGTCTACGACCGAGCGGCTGCCCACCACAACCTCTTGCGGTTCGTAGCCAACGAAGCTGAACACCAGCACCGATTCTGCCGACACCACCGATATGGTGTAGCTACCATTAGCATCGGTGGTGGTTCCCTTCTGGGTACCTTTCACCACTACGCTGACACCCGGTAAGGTGCTGCCTTTCTCGTCGGTTACTGTTCCAGAAATAGTCTGTTCGGCGGGCACTTCAGCGGCCAGTAACGGCCTGTTATTAGTACTGGCTTCTTCGACCGGCAGACTGGCACGCGGCAACACTCTCAAAATAATCTGGTTACCCACCATGCTGTAGGTCAGTTGCAGCGTTGGCAGAAGTTTGCCCAGAATACCGCCCAACGTTTCGTTATCGGCATTCAGCGATACTTTCCGGTTCGACTGTACAATTTGTGGGCTGTAGGAGAACTTGACGTTTACTGATTTCTCAATTGTTGTCAGGATACTCTTCACTTTTTCATTACGAACCTGTAAGGTTAACCGCCGGTCGAGCAGTTCCTGCGCCGACACGTCGGTTGCCCAGGAGACACCCGCAAAAATGCAGGCGATCAGGACTTGCCCCAACGAGAGTTTCATACATTGGATCAGATAAAATTTACTTTTTTCCATACTTTTGGAAGGTTTGTTCGGGTTTCTAGACAATTCGGACAATAGGTTCCCGGTCAGCCCGTTGGGCTGTGCTTTGTGGCAGTAGGGGATTTCAAGCGGATGGTTGTGCAAGAACCATCCGCTTTTTTCATGACGTCTTCTTACGATCTCTTCATGCAGTAGGCGGTTTAGGATTGACTAACAGATCACTTCAGTTGGCGCTACAACCTTTTCCGCTGATGAGCACCTGCCCATCCACCACTTCGTAGCTGGCATCGATGGACTGAACAATGATGTCTAGTTTCTGAAACAGGGTTTCATCTGTCAGCGAGGCTGTCAGCTGACAAGCACTCAACTGGTCTTCGTTATAGACAATATTGATACCGTACGCCTTCTCAAGGCGCTGAAACACCGTTTTCACCGGCGTTTCGTCGAACACAAAGCTGATTGGAATCGCTTGGTCAACGTCTACCCGCTGCGGTGCCTGCACCAGTGATTTGGCAAATGTTTCGGTCTCGCGGGAGAAAACAACCTGCTGATTTGGGAGTAATAGTACCCCCTGCAAGGTCTTGGCAGTTGGTTGCTGACTGGTTACCGGCTCGCCCTTGTACACACTTACCTGGCCATGCTGTACCTGTACCAGCACCTGCTTGTCGCGCTCGAACGAGCGTACCACAAACTTTGTCCCCAACACTTTGGTAACCACCTCATTGGCATAGACAAAAAAAGGTTTCTGAGGATCTTTGGCTACATCAAAAGTAGCTTCGCCCAGCAAGTAGACCGACCGGTTCTGCTGACCGTAATCGCTCGGGTAAAGCAGACGGCTTTGGGGTGCCAGTATTACCGACGATCCATCGGGCAACCGAACAAGCTCGGGCTTCGTGGTCTGGTTGATTCGTTCGGTATTGGTCTTCTGTAGTTTTGCGATCTGTTGTTGATAGAGCGAAGGCGGCGCCACAGCAAACCTCCGAATGCCCCAGTAGCCCGCCAGCAGCAGACAGGCCGCTGCCGCCCAATACGCCCATCGGTGATTTTGAAAGGAGTGAATACGAACGGGTTCGGCCTGCTCGCTGTTCGTGGCTCTGATGCGGGCCAGCAGTCGCGCCTCTGCTTCCGGCGTCAGGTACGTTCGGGCGTAGTCACTCAGCCCGGTCTGAACAGCCTCCAGCAACTGCCTCCCCAGCAGCCACTGTGCTTCCTGCTCATGATGGTCTTGTAGCCAAACAGTCCAGAATTGGTCTGATTGGGGAGTTGGGGCCAGGTAATGCGCCAGGAAAGCATCATCGCAGGCAAATTCGGCAGCAGTAAAGGAGTTGTAAGGCTTTTGCACAACCGGGGTATTTTTTGTCAGTAGATGACATACGCCCCGTTACCATACTCAGTTTGTTCAAAAAAAACTAAGAAAAAGCAAAAAAGTACCTATTAGCCACTGCCGTAGTTTCTCCATACCCCGAAAAACCAGGTTCTGAGCCGACTGCCGATTGATGGCCAGCACATCAGCTATTTCGCTGTAATCCAGTTCTTCAACAAACCGGAGTCGGAGAGCTTCCTGCTGACGTGGAGGTAGCTGACTGATTAGTTTCTGAATAAGGGCCTCCCGATTGACACTCTCTTCCTGCTCTGAAAACAACTCCTCGACGGATGGTTCAGCCCACAAGTCATCAAAATCAGTCTGCGCTACTACCTGATGGGGTCTTTGCTGCCGCTGAAGCAAGTGAACAATTCTGACCTTCAACGATTTAAGCAGATAATACCGAATATTATCGGGCACCGAGAGCCGTTCCCGCTTCGCCCAGATTTCGGTGAAGACATCATGAATACAATCAAACACAAACGATTCGGATACCGCCACAAGGCTCATCCCATAGCGGTACATTGCCCGCACGTGCGTTCGATAAAGCACCGTGTAAGCGGCCTCATCGCCCTGCTGAAAAGACAGCCAAATCTGCGTGTCGGAATCCTGTGTTGCCAATGATCTCTGCTTAAAAACGGACGGAAATTTGGTAGGATTACAAGTAAGGCGACTACAGTATCTGGCTACTCATTGGCTTTATCTCTAATTTCTGCAACACAGTTACGCATAGAAATGTAGTTTAACCTATGTTCATTGCGGAAACAATAAGCCAAGCGCAGTTCGCGAATAGTAGCAGCTTTTGGATAACTGGTCGTACACCGAAACAGAAAACAGTAAACAGAAAACTGTAAACTTGCAGGATGACTTCTTCCGAATACCGCCAACAAGATGCCCTTGGCCTGGCCGATCTGGTTCGCAAAGGTGCTGTTACTCCTCTGGAACTGCTCGATGCTGCCATTGCCGAAGCTGAAGTTCAGAACCCGGCCATCAACGCCATTGTGACGCCGCTGTACGAGCAAGGACGGCGGATGCTTGATCAGTTGCCCGATGGTCAGGCAGGAGCAGCAATGCCCTTTCGGGGGGTGCCTTTCCTGTTGAAAGACCTTGGCCTGGAATGGGCTGGCACTCCGTTGAAGTCAGGTTGCCGAGGCTATGCTGGGTACGTGTCTTCGGAAGACAGTTTCGATGTGGCCAGGTACAAGCAGGCCGGATTGATCTTCTTCGGCAAGACCAACACACCCGAGTTTGGGTTAACGCCCTACACCGAATCACAGTTGTACGGCCCGGCCCGTAACCCCTGGAATCTGGCTCATTCGCCGGGTGGCAGCAGCGGTGGCGCAGCAGCGGCCGTAGCAGCAGGTATTGTACCGGCAGCGTCGGCCAGTGACGGTGGAGGAAGTATCCGAATACCCTCGTCGTGTTGCGGCCTGTTTGGCATGATTCCGTCGCGGGGGCGGGCATCGTTGGGGCCGCGTTTTGGCGAAATGTGGCAGGGCGCCGTGCGCAACCACGTCATCTCCCGCACCGTTCGCGACAGCGCCGCCTTCCTGGACGTTATTGCCGGTACGTCGCCGGGCGATCCGTATACGATGGGGATGCCCAGTGAATCGTTTCTGAGTCAGGTCGGTAAACAGCCGGGGAAACTCCGCATTGCGTTTACTGCGCAGAATCCGTTCCCGACCCACCAGACCCATGCCGAATGCGTAGCCGCGGTTCACAAAACGGCTAAACTGCTTGAAAGTCTGGGTCATACCGTAGAAGAGGTTGCGTTGCCTTATGACCATACCGTGCTGAGCGAGATGTATCTGACCATGGTTTTGGGCGAAACTGGTGCCACCATTCGTGAACTGAGCGAGTACCTCAAACGCCCCGCTCGCCGCGACGATATGGAGATGAACACCTGGGCATTGTCGCGCATTTCGGAAGCTTATTCGGCCGCTGATTTTTCATACCAGAATCGCCGCTGGAACCTGCTCGCCCGCCGCATGGGGCAATTACACGAGACGTATGATCTCCTGCTGATGCCCACATTGTCGCGTCCGCCCATCCGCATCGGTGAACTGCAAAATACATCGTCCGAAAACCAGTTGATGAAGGTTGTCGACGCCGTTGGTGGCCTGAAACTACTGAAAGGTAGCAAGCAGATTGACCAACTGGCCGAAAAAGCGTTCGGCTACATTCCCTTCCCTCCCATCGCCAACATGACCGGTCAACCATCGATGTCGGTACCGCTTCATATGTCGGCCGATGGGTTACCAATTGGATCTATGTTAACGGCAGCACTGGGTAACGAAGCGTTATTATTCCAGATAGCCGCTCAATTGGAGCAGGCACAGCCATGGGCCGAAAACCGGCCAGGTACATTAGCGTAAGCTCTTCAGATACAGTCCTTCAACGCGTTGGCGTGCCCAGTCGGTTTTGCGCAGGAAGGTTAGGCTCGATTTGATGCTGGGGTTTGTTTTGAAACAGTTGATCGGTATCCGTTCAGCCAGTTCTTCCCAGCCGTAACGTTCAACGAGGTGTTCCAGAATCGTATCCAGCCTCAAGCCGTGTAGTGGGTTGTTAGGTTGTGCGTCGGGCATATGTTAAAAAAAGTGGTCATTAAGTGGTCATTGGTAGTCATTAGGTAGTCATTTGGTAGTCATTAGGTAGTCCTTCATTGCGCTGGCTGGCGCGAGGATTTCCTCGTGCCTATAATTTGCAAGCATTCGCTTGCTGCCCGTCAGGGCAATACGGTAGAGCAAAAACTATTCTCGCTACCATATTGCCCTGACTGGCTGTGTAAGCAGATGCTTGCAAATTATAGGCACGAGCACATGCTCGCGCCAGCTACGCCAGTGACAACCAACAGACCTACAAAGTAACAACAACAAAATGGCCCACAACTGATTGCTGCGGGCCATTTTTGCTTTACTGAGTTCAGGTACGTTACACGTCGCAGAGGTTGACGGCTTCGCGGAGGCTGGTGAGTGGGTCGCGCTTGGGGACGAACTCCTGCGCTACGTAGCCTTTGAAACCCGTGGCAACAATAGCTTTCATCACAGCCGGGTAGTAGATCTCCTGCGTTTCGTCGATCTCATTCCGGCCGGGATTACCGCCAGTGTGGTAATGCCCGATGTACTGGTGCGAACTACGGATAGTACGGATGATGTCGCCCTCCATGATCTGCATGTGGTAGATGTCGTAGAGCAGTTTAAACTTATCTGATCCTACTTTTTTGCAGAGTTCAACGCCCCAGGCCGTGTGGTCGCACATATAGTCTTTATGATCGACCTTACTGTTGAGCAGTTCCATGATCATCGTGATGCCGTACTTTTCGGCACTGGGCATCAGGCGTTTCAGGCCTACCGCGCAGTTTTCGAGGCCCTGGGCATCTGACATTCCTTTTCGATTGCCCGAAAAGCAAATAACGGTGGTGAGGCCGGCCGCCTGTAGCTTGGGGAAAATAGCCTCGTAGCTGGCCACTAATTCATCATGGAGTTTCGGGTCGTTAAACCCATCGTTGATGCCTTTGCCAGCGCCCCAGGGCAACGCCGACGTAAGGCCATATTTTTTCAGCACAGGCCATTCATCCGGACCAACCAGTTCGATCGATTTAATCCCGATCGACTGAGCGGCTTTACACAGGTCTTCGAGGGGTACTTTGCTGTAGCACCACCGGCATACTGAGTGGTTAATATTTCCTTTCAGGGCAGTAACTACCGCCTCGGTTGGAGCCGTAGGTTCACGGTCTTTCATGAGTTGTGCAAAAGACGGTACAGCGCTTAGTGACAGGGCGGTACCAGTTAAGTTTCGGAGGGCTCGACGGCGGTGCATAATAGATAGATTGATAGATACGCAACATATTGCGTATCTACTATAATTCGCGGATACGGATGTTGCGGTACCAAACCTGATTACCGTGGTCTTGCAGGGCAATTTTCCCAGTCGGGTATTTGCCAAAGCCTTCCCATCCTTTGAATTTACTTTCAGAAACCATCTTGTCCCATTCAGGCCCGGAGGTAGGATACTCGGCGGTTTTCTTTCCGTTCAGGTACTGTTCGGCTTTGCCATCTTTGATCACCAACCGAGCCTTATTCCATTCACCGGCTGGTTTGGCAGCGTTTGGTGTGACCGGCTTCTGCAAGTCATACAACGAGCCGGCAGTGCGGTTACCATCACGACCCGCCTTGGCATCGGGGTGGCGTTCGTTGTCGAGCACCTGCATTTCGGGGCCTGTCTGGTAGGTAGCCTTGAACTTCGGGTCTTCCTGAACATGGTAAATGATACCGCTATTTCCCCCTTCAGCAATTTTCCAGTCGACTTCCAATTCAAAATCGCCGTACGCTTTATCGGTTACCAGGTCACCTACGCCGCCCGCAGTTAAATGAATGGCGCCGTCCTGAACAACCCATTTCTCTGTGACAGGCTGTCCGGGTTTCTGGTAGATATGCCAGCCCGACAGGGTTTTACCGTCGAATAGCGTTTCCCACGGTTTCCGCGCGTTACGATCAACTGGTCGTGTAGCATACTGTCCATTAGACAGTTGAGTAGAAGGACCATCATTGGCCATCAGGCCAGGTACGTTGACAAGCAGGGTCAGCGCAATCGCTCCTGCAGTAGTGACTTGTTTACTATTCATTGAAGAAAAGACGTTGGTTTCAACTGGATCAAGACGTCATTCAGCAAAAGTGATTAATACCGCGCTTTTACCCACACGAAAAAAGCGACAGCCTGGAGATTCTAAATGAATTCTCCAGGCTGTCGCTCTGTAAAGCGCTTAAATACGCTCAATTAACCAACTGGCTATTCTTCCTTTCCGGCTTTACTGTCATAGCCTTTATTGTGGGGATCATAAGACTGAGTTGGGTCATCACCCTGCTCCAGGTATGTGGCATCTCCCCGGTGGAAAAGTGCTTCGTCGGACGGATTATCGGGCAGTGACTCCAGCTTTTTCGCTTCGGCATCAGTCATTCCTTTCGGTTCTTTGTCGGGGTTCAGCGAGTCCGGATTAATGTCCCACGCCTGATGAGTTCCCAGACTTTCGCCGCTGGGTGCTGCCGGGTGATTGGTACCGAAATTTTCTTCTTTAGAAGTGGTCACATAATCACGGTTCTGTCCTTCCATGTCGGCGCCAGAGGTGCTGGAGTTATGTGTATTGTTACCAACCCCTTCAGATTCCTGACCATAGTCGGACTTTTGCTCGTTGTGGGGGTTGTGTGCGTAAAATTCAGGGTCGACGTTATCGGGGTCGAAAGGCGATTGGGTTGCCATAGCGTTGAGGGATTTGTTTCCCTCTATAACCCGGCCTGTTCATGACTTGTTTTAACCCGGTCAAATTGCCCGTATCAGCCTTTTCGATCGGTAAATTATATTTCAACTAAAACATATGCCGTTTCAGCAATCTCCTGCCTGAGACAAGTGGCCTAAACAGGCGCATATAAAGGCTTTTTCGTGGTCTCTGAGAACACAAGGCCGGTCAAATCGAGAGGAACGTCGGGGAACTTTTACAAGCGTTCTTAGACGCTAAAAAACGGATACTATATTTTTATATTTGACTAACTATGCGTATCTTTAATACCAATAAACAACACCTCTATAAAAGGCAAAAGGGGTCTCAACCGGACCCCCTGCTCGAACAGTAAACAACAAATACTAATGAACACGCAAAGCAAGAACACAATCGAGACATTTCAAAACATTGAGGTACTGAAACCGTACCAAATGATTCACGAAGGGACGGGCGAAGTGGTCAGTCGGTACAAGTATCTGGAGGGTCATCCGCGTCAATATCGGTTCGATGCCAAGGAGGGTGTGTTTAACATCAATGGGGCCGAGAAGTTGGGCCGTACGCTTACCTTCCAGCCCATAGCCTGGCGCATTTTTACGGATAACATCCTGAATATGGGCACAAAGAACTGGGCCGAGCTCTTTTTCATCGACGAAAAAAATTGCGTTTCAGCCGTCCTTTTTCACGGCTATTCGGTCGATAATATTTTCCGATTGATCGAGCCGCTCTATTACGACGACCTCACGCTGGCCGACGTGGTGATCACGGCGGTGGCTGAAAAAAAAGAGAATAATAAAATTCAGCCCAAGGGGGTTTATTACATCGCCAACTTCTCCTACAAGATGGCTACTCCTGAGAAATCAGCCGAGTTGAAACTGTTTGCTCAGGATTACAAGGTGTTCCGCCAGGAAACACTAACCGACATCGCAAACATAAAAACGGCGTTCAATTACTACAACCCGTTTGCCCATGCCATTGAAGAACCATCTGCCACCGGCTTACTTGCGGTGGGCGTGGAGTAGGGGCTATTGTAGGTTCAACGTCTAAACCTTACTCACCTATGACTTCATCCCTTCAATATGAGCAGATGCCTCCGAGGAGCTTACTACCCGGATCGGCATTGATTTCCCGCGACGCTGGCCTTGACTATCGCGCTCTGCCGCGTATCTCCAATTCAGACCTGACCCGCATTAAAGAAGAGCAGTTAGGCTATCATCAGTTGTCGACAGGCTGGGGCGCTGAGCAGGCGCGGTCGTTTGGCAAAGCGTTTCATCAGCACCTGCTTGAACCCGAAACAGTGGGTACGGTGCTGGAACAACTCCTGCCCGACCTGACCAACAACCGCCTGGCAAGCGGCGAAATCAATAAGCTCGACGTGCTGATGGATACGGTGCGGCGTGATCCGTTTTGCCGCCGCTACCTCCGAATGTCGGAGCGGAAACAGACAGGGCAACTAGCAGACCAGGAGGTCGGCGAAGCTCAACGGGAACGGGTTGTTCTGTTTACTGATCCAGCGACGAAACTAGCCTGTAAGTCCCGCCTTGATCTGGTTTACACAAGTCCGAAACGAAAACACGCGCTGATTTTAGATTTTAAAACAACGTCGGCACGTACCCAGGCCCAGTTTCTTCAAAGTTGCTACGATTACGACTACGACCGGCAGGCGGCCTTTTACCTCGACAGCCTTCGCTATGCCGACGGACATGAATGGGCAACCACCCAACAATTTCGACATGTGTTCATTGGCGTAATGAAAGAAGAGCCCCACCGCCTCTTTGCTGTTGATGCTACATCATTGCCGGGGTTCGTCGAATACGGTCGAAAAAAATATCGATTCTGGCTTAAGAAGTGGCAGGAAACCAACGGGTTAACGGATTAATCAACGTGGTTTTTTGTTCTATAGAAACAACAGTCTATGAACGAAATAACGTCACCATCAACCCCCACAGTGGCCCGCCTAACCGACACCGCCGCGCTCAAAGCGCTGCTGTTTTCGGTCAGGCCATCACCGATTCAGTTCGACTGGGGGACCGACAAACTAGTGCTGTGGATCGAGGATCTCAGCATCACAGGTACGTTACTCGATGATATGCGGGAGGTGATTAGCCGGGTGGCTTTCGCTATTGAACTGGAAACCGCCTGGGACCACCGCACCGACGAGTCTACGTATCACCCGCTCTACGGCTATCGCATACTCCTGCGCGATGCTTACGGCCTCTGGCACGGTGTTCGGGTTAGCCCAGCCGGGGAGTTTGTCGATACGCTTCCGCTGCAGGAGATGCACTACGAAATCGCCTACGATAAGGTGATGTGGATTGATTAAAGGGGTTCAAAAGTTCAAGGTCTAACGTCTAAAGTTGCTCTGCATTCGACTACCCGCGGAGCAACTTTAGACGTTAGACCTTAAACTTTTGAACCCTTTTTTACTCCCCTGAAATGACACATACGGGAGCGGGAATTTTTAGTTCTTGGCCAGCGGGCGTCAGCATACCTGTGTTGGCGTTGCGCCGGAAGACGACAAGGTTGTCCGTGTCTTGATTGGCAACGATCACAAACTGACCCCGGGGGTCGAGCCAGAAATTGCGGGGCGTTTTTCCACCCGTGGGTACGTGTCCGATCAGGGCGGGCACACCTTTACTGTTTAACTTCAACACAGCCAGGGCATTATGCCCCCGGTTCGACTGGTAGATATATTTCCCCGACGCATCGATGTGAATATCAGCCGAGGTATTTTGCCCGGTGAAATCGGCGGGTAGTGTTTTGATTCCGTCTTGAATCAGCGTGAGTGTACCCGTTTTCGTGTCGCGGGCAAACACAGCCATTGACGAGATTAGTTCTTCGACCAGATAAGCGAACTTGCCATTGGGGTGAAACGCCATATGGCGCGGGCCCGACCCTTTTTTCACGGTCACAAAGGGGGTTGCGTTGGGTTCGGGTTTACTACCGCCAATGTTGTAGATGTAGACCCGATCATTTCCCAGATCGGCAACGTATACATGCTTACCGTCGGGCGAAACCGTGGCCGAATGCGCGTGAGGTCCATCCTGGCGGGAATTTTCGGGATTATTACCAGTATACTTGATCCGTTCAACCAACGTACCCAGTTTACCGTCGGCACCAACAGGCAGAGCCGTAAAGACACCACCACCATAGGCCGATACAAACGCCATTTTCCCCGCTTTATCCACACTAATATGGCATGGTCCTGAACCGTCGGTTGCCTGCTGATTCAGCAGTTGCAACGTACCTGTGCTTTTATCAATGGCGTAGGCGTTGCTTGCCGCTTTTCCACCACTGGCTTCATTCACCGCGTATAAGAACTTTTTGGTAGGATGAAGCGCCAGAAACGATGGATTCTCCTTGTTTTGAGCCGTGCCAGCCAGCGTTAGTGCCCCCGTTTTCCGATCGAGCTGAACAATATAAATGCCTTCGCTTCCCCGCGTTGAGTACGTACCCACGTATAGCCTCTCGGCAGTTGACGGAGACTGAGCCCGTGTATCAGACATAGTACCGATGGCTAAAAGGCCAATAAAAAAAGCAAAGCATTTCATGAGCGTGATTGTTACTAAAAAGTAAGTTAAAAGTCTTATTCAGGCGGGTTTTGTCGAAACAGTTCACAACCTTGCCTTATCTATCAAACATACACGTATGACACACAACCTGTTTACCTTGTCCAAACTAACTGTAGCCTGCCTGCTGCTAAGCACGGCAAGTACTTTTGCTCAGTTCGGTACGTTACCCAAAGCAATTTCCAAGACCTCGGGCACAACGGCTATAGTTGGCGCAACATCGGCCGCCGATTCAGCAGCGATAAAACTTGACCAGGCGATTATGGCTAGTGACAAGGGCGACAAAACGGCTACTGTAAACGCGCTCAATGACGGCATTGCAGCGGCTGAGGTACAAGCTGCAACCAGTAAAGGCGATTTCAAGGACAAGCTAATGAGCCAGACCAGCAATCTAAAGAAATTGATTCCGGGCGTGGCGAGTGGTGCCGTATCGGGCAATGTGTTGACGAAAGCTGTTTCGCTAGTGAAAATGGCACTGGGGGCCAACCAGGTCAGCAACTTACTGGGTGGCGGCGGAAGCCTGCTTGGCTCGGTAGGGGCGCTTACCGGCGGCCTGAATCTGATGAAAGGAGCGCTGCCTTCACTAGGTGGGCAGGCCAGTTCAACGGGCAGCTCACTGATTGGCAGTGCCCTCTCGGGCGTTGGCAAACTCGGCGGAATGGGTGGTGCCGCCGCCGAACCCGCCGTTAAAAATCAACTAGGCAGTGTACTGAACTTCGCGAAGGGGATTTTGTAAGGTTCAATGTCTAATGTTTAAAGTCCAATGGGCTCTGCGAATTCACAAACGTGTGAACCAGCAGAGCCCATTGGACTTTAAACGTTAGACATTGAACTAATTTACTCGACTGGTGAATCAACGATGCTGATGATTTTCCAGATGCCGCGCAGGTCTTTGTGACCTACCGTGACACTGCCGCCGAGTGGGTTATCTGAATGGAGCGTCAGATAGCGCTTGGTCATCAGCTCGTTGTCGCGAATGCGTTTTACCACAAAATAATCGCGGTACATCACCGCATATATCCCGCCCGACTGGTATTCCCAGTTGCTTTGGTCAACCTGTTCGGCCAGTACTTTGGCCCCGTTGCCCAACTGAGGCGTCATGCTATTCCCCGAAATCTCGATCACAACCACCGGCTTGTTCGACCGAACCGATGAGCTACGTACCCGGTAGGTATCCATGTCCATTTTTCGGAAGCCTTCGGTGTAGGTTTCTACGAAGCTGGCGTAAAACTTAATGGGTACAAACGGCACCTCGATCAGGTTCTCGTCGGTCACAATGAATTTGCTGTTTCCCCCATCGGTAGTGCCATCGGCCAGTACAGGCAGAATGCCCCGAAGCAGAAAATCGGCCCGAATCTGTGGGTAGCAGGCCAGCAAACTCATGATGGTATCGTAAGACGGTTTTGCCCGGCCACTCAGGATGTTATAAAACTTAGAAGGGTTCTCACCTAAATCTTTGGAAATCTGATAGATGGTCATTCCCAACGCATCAAACACTTGCTTGAGCCGATCCTGAATTGTTTCTACTGCCTCGATATTCACTGCACATTCTTCCATTTTTATGATATAAAATTTGGATAGTGTGTTATAACTAAAATATATTGCACCGTTCCTATGCAAGTTTACGACAAAATACTATCAAAAGGAAAGCATATTCTGTGAGTTTTAGCTGATATTTCATGAATGACAACCGCCTGCGTACCCATCTTGAGCCAACGGTGCTTTTTGTCGATATGAACAGCTTTTTCGCCAGTTGCGAACAGCAGGATAACTATTGGTTACGCGGGCGACCGATAGCGGTATGCGTATACACCGGGGCGCGGGGCTGCGTAATTGCTCCTTCGATTGAAGCCAAGCAAAAGGGAGTGAAAACTGGTATGCGCCTCGACGAAGCCATGGCCCTTTGCCCCGATCTGGTGCCGGTTGAAACAAGCCCCGACCGATACCGCGCTTACCACGTAAAACTCATCAACGTGTTTAAATGGTTTTCCGACGACGTGCTTCCCAAGAGCATCGACGAAGCCGTTATTGATCTGACCCGTTATCAACTGGCCTACAAAAGCATGCCCGAGGTAGCGCAACGCATCAAACAGGCTATTCGCAGCGATGTGGGCGACTATCTGCGCTGTTCGATCGGCATTGCTCCTAATGCGTTTCTGGCAAAACTGGCCTCGAACCTCAAAAAGCCGGACGGGCTGGTCACTATTTCACCCGCCAACATTGATGAAGTGCTGGGTACGTTGAGCTTAACCGATCTGCCTGGCATTGGCCATAATATGGCTGCCCGGCTCCAGGCAGGTGGTATCAATACACCCCTCGAACTACGCTACGCCTCGCCCGACCGCCTGAAACTGGTTTGCAAAAGCATTATTGGTTGGCATTGGCACCTGCGGCTCAATTTTGGCGGCGAAGTTGACCTAGCTACGCATGCCTACAAACAGATGCAGGCTATTCGGTCGGTGTCGTCGGCGCAACGAACTTCGAGCGAAGCTCTGGAAACGATTCTACGTACCCTTTGCCTGACGTTGGAACGTCGCATGGTACATCAGCAGTTTTTTTGCCGGCGGTTGCAGGGATGGGTACGTTACCACAACGACAAGCGCTACGAAGACGGCCTAACCTTTACCATCCCGATGCAGGATGGCATTGACCTCTTCGATCTGCTTCGTAGCCGAATGCGACGCTATGAGGACGCGCACCGCTGTGGCCCTCTGCTGAATAATGACGTACGACAGATTGGCGTGGGCGTCGGTGACTTTATTCCGGCCGATCACATTCAGTATACGCTGTTTGAAGACAATACCCGGAAAGACAAGTTCAGACAAACGCTGCACGCCATCAACGATCGGTTCGGGAAGAATAGCATCATGCGCGCTACCGAACTCCGCGACGACAAGCTAACAGACCTCATCGGGTTTGGCTCTATCAAAGACCTGCACGATTGGTAATTCTTGCCTCAAACTAGCAACGCTTTTGTCATCCCGACCAGTCCGCCGGTGCGGTCAGGACGACAAAAGCGTTGCTGTTTCAGATAGTTAACGTAGCAGACTACTGTACTTAGAATGAGATGACCAGTTTACCAATCGTGGTTCCCGATTCAAGTTGTGCGTGGGCCTGTTTCAGGGTGTCGGCCGTTAAACCGTACAGGGTTTGGGTCAGCGTTGGCTCCAGCACACCCTCATCGAGCAAGTCGGCCACGCGATTCAGAATACGATGTTGCTCGATCATATCGTCGGTCTGGAACGAAGAGCGCGTGAACATCAATTCCCATGAGAAGCTAACGCTTTTACTTTTGAGTTTATTCAGCACCACAGGCGCAGCGCTTCCGGTAATAGAGGCAATATGGCCCTGTGGCTTGATCAACTCGGCCATGGCATCCCAATAGGCGTTGGTATCCACAAAATCAACGATGTAATCGACCTGCTTAAAACCGGCGTTGCGAACTTCATCGACGAGATTTCGGTGGTTCACAACCAGATCGGCACCCATCTTTTTACACCACTCACTGGTTTCGGGGCGCGACGCGGTAGCGATCACGTGCAGGCCAAGTAGTTTTTTGGCCAGCTGAATGGCGATAGACCCTACGCCCCCGGCTCCGCCAATAATAAGCAACGTCTTGTTCCGGTCGCGCTCGGGCGACAGCCGCATCCGGTCGAAGAAAATTTCCCAGGCCGTCAGGGCCGTCAACGGCATGGCGGCAGCCGCTTCGTCTGACAACGTACCTGGCTTTTTGCCCACAATTCGCTCGTCGATCACCTGGTATTCGGCATTGCTACCCGATTTAGTGATATCACCAGCGTAATACACGGCGTCGCCCACCTTGAACAGCGTTACGGCACTGCCTACGGCCTCAACAATACCAACGGCATCCCAGCCAATGATTTTGGGCTGCTCCAGTACCGTGTCTTTGGCTGAGTTCTGCCGAATTTTAAAATCGACCGGGTTGACCGATACGGCACTGATCTTCACCTGCAAATCGCGGTCACCCGGAACGGGCTTGTCAATCTCGACGTCGATAAAACTGGCGTCGTCGGTAATGGGCAATGATGTTTTGAATCCTACTGCTTTCATATGTGTTTGTATTGATCTCAGTGCTTGAATCAACACAAATAGCCAGCAAATGAATCGTCGGTAGTGAGAGATTAGGAGTAGGACAGATTTGTTTTTGGTAAGCCTATTTGATGGCCAGCACTTTGAACTCGGTGCGCCGGTTGCGCTGATGTTCGTTTTCGGTGCAGATTACGCCATCCGTACAATTGTTGACCAACATCGACTCGCCATAACCCGAGGCCATCATCCGGCTACGGCTGATGCCTTTTGAGGCCAGATAGTCAACCACCGCCCTTGCCCGGCGCGTTGATAATTCTTTATTGGCCGCCGCTTCGCCCCGGCTGTCGGTATGCGACCGAATTTCGATAACCAGCGACGGATACCGGCGCATGGTAGCCAGCATCTTGTTTATTTCGCGGGCAGCGTCGGGGCGGATCGTTGCATTACCAAGGTCGTAGTAGATATTATCCATCGATACTACGTCGCCCACGTGCAGCATTTTAACCGTTTTCACAAACTCTTTCGGCTTCGATTTTTTGGCCACCCGGGCTACCTTACTGACGCTGGTTCCATAGAGTGGCTTACTGGCGGTAAGGGTGTAGTCGCAACCTTCCAGGATATCAAATTCGTAGGTACCATCGGAGCCAGTCGTCACAAAGTCGATCTTCCCGGTACAGTCATTTTTGAGCCGCATGATGACCCCTTCAATCGGAGACCCGTCGCGTTCGCCAAGCACTACGCCTCGAATTCGTGAACTGGTGAGCGGACGAGATGGCTTAACAGCTTCCGTGAACACGGTATCGATAATCATGGTCGGTTTCATCATCGAGATCTCGAGCCGCGAAGGCTGATCATCGGTGAGGGCCAGGGTCGACAGGCCAATAGTGCTGTTGATGTAGCCATCGCGCGAGGCGGTGAAGAGATAGTCGCTCTCGGCCTCTACACACAAGCGTACCATACCGTCGGCATCAACGACAAGCACCTGATCGGTTTGGCCAACGCGTTTTGCTTTGGCGGTTACCACGGCACTATCGACGGGCATATCGGTGGCCACATCGAACACCCGGATGGTGAGGTCACGGCACCCGAAAAGTGAACTCTCGCGGGTAAACCGAAATACATCGTCAGATCCGTTACGGTTACTGCTGAAATAGCCTGTGCGGCGCATACCGTCGGTAATGAGGCCATAATCGTCGGCATTGGTGTTGATGGGCGCATCGATTGTTTCTATAGCTTTCACCGTGATACCCTCCATGGCGGCGTAGAAAACGTCCAGTCCACCCAGTCCGCGCCGGCCATCACTTGAGAAATACAGATTCCCGTTTTCGTCGGCAAACGGGAACAACTCGTTTCCTTTTGTATTGATGGTTGGCCCCAGATTGACTGGTTCGCTCCAGCGGTTGTTAATCCAGCGCGACACGTACAAGTCGGTTCCGCCTATTCCACCGGGCATATTCGAAACAAAGTACAGCAACTGATCGGGTGTACCGTCACGGCCTTTACACAACGCCGGATGCCCCACCGCATAATCGTCGCTATTGAAGGGAAGCTCAGTTATGTCGGCCCATGCACCGTTGACTTGTCGGGCAGTGTACAGCTTCAGCGTGTTAACATTCTCTTCGCTGGTTTTGGCTTTGCCGTTATTGTAGTTGTTACGGGTAAAGATGATCTGCTCGCCGTTGGCCGAAAAAGTAGCCGGTCCTTCGTGGTATTTCGTATTCAGCGACTGCTCAAACTGTTTATCGGCGGCCATTGGCCTCTTATCGTAACCAAGCCCCTGCGCCACTTTGATGCCCCCGTCGAAATTGCCCGCCGTACGCGAGTCGTTGGCCGTACGTGACGTGTATTGATCGGTACCAAGTCGGTTACCTGCTGTTGCCCGCGCGGCCGGTTCTTTTTTGATCGGCACCACTTCGCCATCGGCATTGAATTTCCGTTTGGCCGTAAGCTGCGCCAGGCTGGGTACGTAAACCAAATCGAGGTAACCGGCACCACCGCCACTACCACTGGTTTCAATGGTAGAACCTCCTTTGCTACCAGCCACATACACGAGTCCGTCGCGGTAAAACATAGGGCTGAACTCTTCGTTGCTCGTGTTGAGGCTAAGGTCTTCGATTTCATACCGCACCACTTCGCCACGGGCACCCGCAGGGCGACCACCGGCGGCGGTGGGTATGGTAGGCAAACGGCGGGTACGTTGTTGCTCTTTAAGCACTTCGTAGCGATCAAACTGTGCCTGGGCTTCCTTGAATTTACCGTTACTGGCCAGCGTTTGCGCATAAGCAAGCATCACCGCAGGTTGTTCCTGACCGGTACCTACGGCCGTTGCCCACTCCCGAAACATACGCTCGGCTTTTACGTTGTCGCCAACTGCCCGGTAGGCCTGCGCCAGTGAGGACTGCACACCACTGCGTTGCGCTGACGTCAATTTAGGATGACTAAGCAACTGAGTATAGAGATCTATCGCACGCCCATACGCTTTATAGCTCAGCATCCGGTCGGCCTGAATAAGCAATGAGTCGGGTTGGGGGGTTTGGCCAGCAACACGTAGGCCGGAACCCAACAAAAGCAGGCAGATAGTTAGATAAAAAAACCGTCTCATAGGTACTGATTCAAGGTTAATCTCGTCGTGCTATAACGTTAATAAAAAGAACAGCACTCAAAATTAACGAGTTTGTCTAAAGGTTTAGTCGGATATACGATTAACGGGCTATAGTTAAAAAACGGACATACTCGCGACCGTCGCTGATGCGTACTACATAGAAGTAGGTTCCATCGGGCAGTCCCTGACTCGATGTCGGGCGAATCCCCTGATTTGCCTGGCCTTCCCAGTCGTTTTTATAGTTGGCATCGGCATAAACCTGGTGCCCCCACCGATTAAAGATGGTCAGGTCAACGGTGGCCATTGCCGGTACGCCCTGAATGACAAAACGGTCGTTGATACCATCGCCATTGGGGGAAAAGCCTTCCGGAATAAATACACGACCAACTTCCGGCTCGTCAGGGAGTTTGATCACCACATTGGTGCTATCTGGGTTTACCAGAGCCGATCCCGACAGCACTACGGCCAACCGGGCGGCACCCGGTACACAGGGGCCAGCCCCATCGGGGTCGGGTGTGTTAATGGCAAACGTTACCGTTCCTTTTTGCCGGTCTGCTTCTGAAGCAACATAACGGGGTTGCAACGTTTGCTGGCCCGTAAACAGGCCCGTTCCCGAGCAAGTCCAGGCCGAGTCTAGTTGAATATCCGTTGCATTCATGCCCCGCAGGCGCGCTTTCAGGCACACCAGACCCCGCTTCTGATCCAGCGTATCGAGCGACAGACTAAGCGTAGGCGGGTTACTGAGGCAAGGCGCAATACCGTTGGCACAGGGCGTAATCACAACCGACACGGCTACGGGCCGGCTTAGGCAACCTTCGAACGTACGCGCTGATATGTAATAAATACCCGACAGCACCGCTCCCGGCGACGATACCTCGGCAGCGTCGGGCGCAGGGCCTGTTCTGAAGGTGTAGGTCAAGGCCGGTTGAAACGACTCACCAATGGCCTGGGCCAAATCGGCTGTCAGAAAAGGGCATACATTCTGTACCGTAGTACGCAGCAGTGGAGTGACGCGCGCGGGCTGCACCGAAATGGTCAGCACGTTAGAACTATCGCTCTGGCACGTACCTACCCGGCACACAGCCCTAAGGCGCAGCGTTTGGCTAGCGGTTAAGGTACGGTCTACGCCAAGGCCACCGTCAGACCAGCGCACCTCACCGGCACACTGCCCGGCGTTTAACTGCACAGACTGCCCGGTACAAACCTCGTTTCCGCCCGATAACCTCGTTAGCACGGGTACAGTGGGCATTGATACGCGCAGGGTTAAAGGCGCAGAAGGGGAGCTTGCACAGCCCGCTTTGACGCAGGTAGCCTGAAAAACCGTCGTTTGTTCCACCTGCACCGTCCGACTGCTTCCAATCAAAGAGCCATCTGACCATTGAACAGTACCGCTACAATTGGCGGCAACCAGCGTGGCGGCATCTCCCGCACAAATCACCGGAGTCTCTGTAGTTACTTTAGGCGCTTCGGGAGTACCCACCGTAACGGTATACGCTTCGGCGAAACAACTGACGCACCCATCGGGTAGCCGACAAACGGCGGTATAGCGTGTTGTTTGATAGGGTGTTACCCGAACACCTGCCCCCTGCTCTCCCGTTGACCAGATCACAGTACCTAAACAGCCCGTAGCGGTTAAAGCGACGGTTTCTCCCCGACATACGGTAGCCCGTTCCCCATTTATGATGGGAGGACCGGGAGGCTGACACGTAAGTGAACCGGGCGCCGTGCCGGTTGGTAGTTCCCCAGCCAACACAGCGGTAGCCATAGCTAGCCAGCCGAGTATCGTCAACCAAATAACCTTTAATGTATATGTTTTCACCAAGCCTTTACTGATTTACACTTACCTACTATTACTGTGACGAAAATTCATGCCAAGCTTACACAGATAGGGTGTTAACAGGCTCTACGAGTGTATAAGTGGCTATTCGCTCCATTTAACCATAACAACCTGCTCTGATAGCTGACCTACTTCCGGGTGCGCCAGAACATCATAAACCATGCCAGAGGAATTTTAGTCTCTCTACCTATTCAATAGATCAACAAAATGTATCTACATGTACTTTAAATGCAATCGACTAACTCTATTATACCAGTCTATTGCCCAAATTGGTCAGTATCGCCTCAGTGTGGGCACCCACCATTGGGGCGGGTCCGGCGGGGTGGGCGGGCGTTACCGAAAATTTGATAGGCACCCCAACACCCGCCACCGGCCCGGCTACCGGGTGATGCTGTGTTACCACCATTTGGCGGGCTTGCAGGTGCGGATCATCAGCCAGTTGGTCGAGCGTCAGAACGGGCGTGATGAGCAGGTCATGGTCAATACCCAGTTGCACCCATTCAGCCTGGGTACGTTCAGCCATCAGGGTCTGAATCTGTCTGCGGCATTCTGCGACCTCGCTGGGCGGCTGTGGCAACATAAAGCCCAGCCAGTTGGGTCGGTTGGTAAGGGCACAGAATTTCTGCCAGAATTTTGGCTCCAGTGTACCCAATGCCACGTACCTGGGCGTGGCCTCACCGTCATCGTTGCAACACCGGTAGACGCCATAGTTGGGCTGCCCACCCGATAATGGCATTCGGCCGCGTTCGGGCATAGTCTGTCCCGACTTATCGGGGTCACCCGTTCCGGCAAATAAGGCATAGGCTACCGACAACAGGGGCATCACACAGTCGGTCATCGACACATCGACCTGCTGCCCTTCACCGGTTTGCTGCCTGGCATACACCGCCGCCAGCGTAGCCATCACGCAACCGTATGAGCCACCTGCAATATCGGCCAGTTGAACGCCGGGCACCACCGGTGCCTGGTCTGGTTCGCCCGTTAGGCCAAGCACGCCCGATAGCCCAAGGTAGTTTAGGTCGTGACCAGCCAGATGCGCATACGGCCCCGTTTGGCCATAGCCCGTCACCGATACGTAGATAATTTTCGGATTACGGGCCCGGGCCACAGCGTACCCAAGCCCCAGCCTGTCGAGATGACCAGGCCGAAACTGCTCCACCAATACATCGGCGGTTTCAATCAGTTTCAGAAACTTTTCGCGACCTTCGTTGGTGGTATAATCGAGCAATACGCTCTTTTTTGAGCGGTTATAGGCCAGGTAATGAGCCGACTCTCCATTCAGGTAAGGCGGAAACATGAGTACATAATCGAGACTGTCGGGATGTTCGACCTTGATTACCTCCGCACCCATATCGGCCATGAGCATGGTACCGAGCGGACCAGGCAGCAGTCGGGTAAGGTCGAGAATACGCAGCCCCTGCAACGGGCCTGTAGGGAGAGTTTGTGACATACAGGCAAGTTACGGTATTTCGGATTTGAGATTTTGGGGAGCGAGTGTATTGACTACCCACAAAAAATCCCCGCTGGAATGATTTTCCGGCGGGGATTGCAGGTACGTTTCGAAAGGGTTATTTCTGAAACGAATTAAAGATATAGTCCCAAACAGGCGACGATACGCCGTAGTTACTCTCTGGATTTTTATAGTGGTGTACACTGTGATTGATCCAAAGCTGTTTGAAGAAATTCTTTGGCGGTGGATAAGCATGCACAATGAAGTGAACTGACAGATAGCCTGTATACCCCACCATGAAGCCGGGAAAAAAGGCATAGGCGGCTTCACCCATCAACACGAAAAACAAACCAAAAAACGCCGCGGCAACAATGATCGCCAGCGCCGGAGGCATAGCCAGGCGGGTTTTATCTTTCGGGTATTCGTGGTGAACGCCGTGAAACGTATACTGGATTTTGGCGCGTTGCGGCGTTGTGGGAGCCAGGTGATACAGGTAGCGGTGTAGCACGTATTCAAAAATGGTGAACACAAACAAACCTGTAACGAATAACCCGGCAATACGCCCCGTGGTCATATCGGTATACGTGAAGGCATACCAACCCAGAAAAGCTGACAAGGTCAGCCACATAGTGATAGGCACAGCGATGTGTGTACGCGACAGGTATTCGAGAACCGGATTGTCGAAAAGTTTCTTGGAGCCGTTGTTTTTAGGGCGGCTGTGAATGGCTTTATATTCTTCAAGTTGCATAATGTGAGTCGTTCGGCTTTGGCAAAAATAACCGATTTTGGTTTTTCAATGTTCCAAACAGTCAACCAAATTGACTAAATAGCCTTTGTTTTGGTCACTTCCACCGAATCGTTTAATCGTTCCTTTGGAACATCCAATAAAGATTTCGGTAACTTGGGTTTAATAATTAAACGTAACGATTGATTGTATGTTAAATAATTCCACATCCAGTTGATGAAAATCAGTAAGCGGTTCTTAACACCCAGAATAGCCATCAGGTGTACGAACAGCCAGATAAGCCAGGCCAGAAAACCGCCAAACTTTATGAATGGCAAATCAACCACCGCCAGCCCCCGGCCAATGGTAGCCATTGAACCCAGGTCATTGTAGGTGAACGGCACCGGTTGCCCGCCCCGCGTGAGCAGCGTCAGGTTTTTCGACAGTAGCTTTCCCTGCTGAATAGCGGGCTGAGCTATCTGCGGATGCCCATCGGGCCAGGTTTCACCTTCTGCCATCAGCGCCAGATCACCTACTGCGAATATATCGGTGAATCCCTGCACCTGATTGAACCGATTGACGAGCAGTCGTCCGCCTCTACCAACGGCTTCTGCGGGTATGCCAGTGGGGGTATTAGCCTTTACGCCCGCCGCCCAGATCAGGTTATTGGTGCGTAGCATAGTGCCATCGTTCATGAGCACTGTTCGGCCATCGAAGTCTTTCACGCGGGTGTTGAGCCGCACATCTACGCCCAGTTCCTGCAAGTAATCGAGCGCTCGTTTTTGCGCGTGCTCCGACATAGGCCCCAGCAGTTCACCTCCCGATTCAATGAGGTGAATATCCATGCCCCGGAAGTCCAGTTCGGGATAATCGCGGGGTAACACAGTCTTGCGCAGTTCGGCCAGCGTACCGCAGAGTTCGACGCCCGTTGGTCCGCCGCCGACCACCACCACATCCATGAGGCCGTTTATCTCGTCTTCTGTTTGTGCACACAGCGCTTCTTCAAAATTCTGAAGTAATCGATTTCGCAGGGCAATCGCTTCCTGCACCGATTTCATCGGCAGGGCATGGTCGATGATATTTCGCTGACCAAAAAAATTGGTATCGGCTCCCATCGCCAGCACCAGAAAATCGTAACCGATTGGTCCGATTTCGGTATCAATTTCTTTGTCAGCAGATCGAATGGCCGTCATGCCGGTTACCCGGATATGTACGTTGGGATTATCGCCCAGAGCCGCCCGTAGTGGAAACAGAATGGAGTTTGCTTCCAGCCCGGCCGTAGCTACCTGATAATACAGCGGCTGAAACTCGTGGTAGTTGTGCTTGTTGAGCAAGACCACCTGAAATTCACTGCGGCGTGCCAGATCACGAGCCAGCGTAAACCCTCCAAAGCCCGCGCCGATAATCACCACACGCTTCCGATCCGAAATAGGTATGTTTGGATTCATAGATCAGTGAACAGTTATCAGTAAACAGTAATCAGTAAACAGTAAACAGTTATCAGCGCTGCGACAAGAACGTACCCAAGCAGCGCTGATAACTGTTTACTGATTACTGTTTACTGAATGAAGTACCCGCTCATAGTGAGCTTCGTACATAGGTAGAATAGTTGAAATCTCGAATTGTTTAGCCCGGGCGAGGGCATTGGCCTTAAACTGAGGCAAGCGTTCATCGTCGAGTATATACAACGCATTTTTCACCATATCGGGAATATCACCCAGATTGCTCAAAAAGCCGGTTACCCCGTGAAGGTTAAGCTCCGGCAGTCCGCCCACATTGGTTGAAATAACGGGCACTTCGCAGGCCATTGCTTCCAGGGCGGCCAGACCGAAACTTTCATTTTCAGAAGGCATCAGAAACAGATCGGCCACTGATAGTACCTCTTCCACAGCGTCGAGTTTACCCAGAAAACGAACATCGTCGAGAATACCCAATTCGCGGCAAAGCTGTTGAATACGAGCGCGCTCAGGGCCATCACCAATCAGCAGAAGCTTTACGGGCATGGTTTGCCGAACGTGGAAAAACGTCATTACCGCGTCGTCCATCCGCTTTACCCGCCGGAAATTGGACGTGTGAACAAGTAGCTTTTCACCGTTGGGGCAAATGGCCATTTTGAAGTGGTCTTTCTGCTGCCGTTTAAACCGCGAGAGGTCAATGAAGTTGGGAATGACTTCAATATCGCGCTTAATATCGAAGTGTTCAAAGGTCTCCTGCTTCAAGTTTTCCGACACCGCCGTGACCCCGTCCGATTCGTTGATGCTAAACGTCACTACCGGCTCGTAGGAGGCGTCTTTACCTACCAGCGTTACGTCGGTACCATGCAGCGTGGTGACCACCGGCGTATTTCGTCCGCGTGTTTTCAGCACCATTTTGGCCATGTAGGCCGCCGAGGCATGCGGAATGGCGTAGTGAACGTGCAGCAGATCCACATTTTCGTTGAGCACCACGTTCACCATCGTACTCGTCAGGGCCGACTCGTAGGGCGCATACTGAAAAAGCGGGTACGACGGAATGTTAACCTCGTGATAGAATACGTTCTCGTTGAAAAAATCGAGACGTTGCGGTTGCTGGTAGGTGATAAAATGCACCTGATGGCCATTCTTGGCAAGACCTTTTCCCAACTCTGTGGCTACTACGCCACTTCCCCCGAATGTGGGGTAACAGACTATACCAATTTTCATGCGCCGGGCCGCATTGTGAAGCGGCTCATTCCACAACACCGAAAATAGCCTAAAAGGTTGTGCTCAAAATCATGCGTTTGTTAAGTAGTAGCCAACAATGGCAATCTGCTCCCGGTTTTATGTCATACTACTACACAGTCTATAAACGTTGTAGGAAATGCGTATGAAACAAGTAGTATTAATGGGCTTGCTGAGTGTGTGGCTGATCACGCTGAACGGCTGTCAGCGGGCCTCCCGAACCACCTCGTCTACCGCCAACCGCTCTAAAGCCAGTACCTTACCCGAATCTGAGGCATGGCGCGACAAGCGCAAAACCGGCATTGACTTTGTAGCAGAAGGCATCTCTCCCGCTAGTTGGTCGATGGACATAGATTTCTCGAAGCAAATCATTTTCAAGCCCTTGGGTGGCTCAACGCTACTGGCTACAATGCCTAAACCGAAGCCCATTGGCGGTGGGAACGGCGTCTTGCTGAATGTCCCTTCCGGGTCGGTGCGTAATGAATCAGGTACGCTCATCACCTCACTGGGCAGAAAAATCTCACCAGCCAAACTGGGGGGTGTAAAAGTGTATATTGAACCCGTCATTTTCAGAAACACCACAACGGGACGTACCTATGCGTATACCGTGCGGGTTGAAACCGGAGGCCGCAAATACATTGGCCATGGCGCTTTTATAAAAGGCAGCGACCGACTGAACGGTACCTGGGTGCTAGAGACATTACGGGGGCAACGTGTGCGGGCAGCTCAGTTCCCGAACGGGCAGTTACCACAGCTCGTAATCAATCTGGCGAATAACGCATTGGCAGGAAACACCGGTTGCAACAAGCTGAAAGGCGACGTACAGGCCGAAGGCGACCACATACAGTTTATCATCCAGGATATGGCCTCGAAAAAATGTAGCAGCCCTTTTGAGGCTAATTACCTGGCGGCGCTGGGTCAGGCAAGCCTGTTCCGGATTGGTAAAGACCGGCTTACGCTACTGGCCAACGGCGAATACGTAATGACTTTCCGCACTGAAAATTCTGCTGGCGGGAAAGCAAACTAAGAGGTCAGAGCCCTTTCTTCCTAACTTGCTTCTATGCAACGTACCTACACCCTGTCGGAACGGGGTACGCTACACCGGGCCAGCGACTACCCCGATAAAGACTCGACGCCCGACGATGTGTTGCTGCCCGACGTCGACTTCGACACGGTGAAGCAGCTAGCCACCCGGACAGACAGCACCACCGCTGACGCTTTATTGACTTACAACCTCTACCGAGGGCGCGAGCGAATGACGTGGCGTAACTACGTGGGTCTGCTGGCGTTCACGAACGGGATGTCGCTGGAGGTACGTCCCAAAGCCGGTCACTTGCCAACGCTGCTGCGGCACCTGCCCGAACTGGCGTTTCGTCAACTCGATTCGGGGCAGTTTGGGGCGCAGCAGTTACCCTTGTGGGAAGTGTTTACCAACGCCTTTCTGCGCGAAACGGCCCAGGCACTCGGCCGCGGACTGGCCCGTGATTACGTTGCGCACGACGATACGCTATCTACGTTGCGCGGAAAACTGCGGGTAACCGATCAGGTACGTCGCCCCTACCCTCGCCCTGACCAATTAGCCGTCACCTACGACGAACACACGCCTGATATTGCAGCTAACCGGGTGCTCAAAAAAGCGTTGCAGGTGGTATCGACACGTACCAAGACCACAACAAACCAAACCCGCTGTCGCCAACTGCTGACCACGCTGGCCGAGGTGTCGGAGCCAATCAACCTGCCGCTCGATCTGCAACGTACCCGGCCTGGACTGACCCAGACTAGTACCCGGTTACTGAAGACGTATGAACCCGCGTTGCGCTGGGCCAACTGGCTATTGCGCGGGCAGGGGCCGGGCCTGTGTGCTGGCCCGAACGTGGCGCATTGCCTGCTCTTTCCGATGGAGCGCGTATTTGAGCAATACGTTTCTGCTGGTTTTCGGCGGGCAGGGGCCGACGTGCAGATTCAGCATTCGTCGGCCTGGCTAATCGACGACCACAACGGTGCGCCTCGGTTCAAGCTTCGTCCCGACCTGCTGCTGCGCCATAACGACCGCACCATTGTGCTGGATATGAAGTGGAAAACGCTGGACGCTAATGACCAATCGGGTCACTACGGCATCGAGCAGGCCGACTTGTACCAACTCTACGCTTACGGCAAAAAGTATGACGCTACCGAACTGGTCTTGATTTACCCGGCTCACGATCAATTTCGGGAGCCGCTTCAACTCTTCGGCTACGACGCCAGCCTTCGCCTCCGCGTAGTGCCTTTCGATTTAGATAAACCGCTGAATGATGAGATAGCGGCGTTGTTGGGTTGCCTGGGTTGAGGTTAAGCATTCACGAAACCTCCCTATCTTGGAGGCTCCTAAACCGAATCCTCTGTATGCCTCTTCTGCTCACCTTCGCCGGGATACTGGCGCTGATTGTTCTTATCGCGTATTTTCACCTCGACACGTTCATTGCGTTTATCCTGGTTTCTATCAGCATCGGGCTGGCGGCGGGTATGGATGTCGGAGCCGTTGGTAAATCCATTCAGACGGGTATTGGCGGCACCCTGGGCGATCTGGTGCTGATTGTTGGCTTCGGCGCTATGCTCGGTCGGGTAGTGGCCGAAAGCGGAGCCGCCCGCCGCATCACCAACGTACTCATCGACCTGTTCGGTATCAAGAACATTCGCTGGGGACTGGCGCTGGCGGGCTTTATCATCGGTATTCCGCTGTTCTATAATGCCGGGTTCATCATCGTGGTGCCGCTCATTTTCACCATTGCTGCTTCTACTAAACTACCCATGCTGACCGTGGCTATTCCCATGCTGTCGGCCTTGTCGGTAGCACACGGATATTTGCCGCCGCACCCCTCGCCCGCTGCGCTGGTGGGTCAATTGGGGGCCGATCTGGGCAAAACGTTGTTCTACGGCATTCTGGTGGCTATTCCGGCCATTGTGGTTGCCGGGCCGTTGTTTGGCAAAACACTGGGCCGGTTCAACCCCAAACCCGACCGTGAAGTATTCGACCCGAACGAAATACCTAAAACAGACTTGCCGGGCGCGGGCATCAGCTTTTTCGTAGCCCTGTTGCCCGTGGCGATGCTGACTATTTTTGGCCCATTGCGCGGTTATCTGAAAACACAGGGCCTCGACCAAACCCTTGGCGGCAAGGTGCTGACGTTGCTTGGCGAACCCTATATCGGTATGCTCGTATCGGTACTGGTGGCGGTCTATGCGCTGTCGCTACGGCGGGGCGAAACCATGAAACGGTCGATGAAACTGCTGGAAGAGGCCATCAAAGCAGCCTCCCCTATTTTGCTGGTTATTGCCGGAGCCGGAGCGCTCAAACAGATTTTCAACGACTCGGGAACAAGCGTTTACATTGGGCAACAGTTGGCCGGACTGAATATGCCGCCGCTGGTGCTGGGCTGGGTCATGGCCGCCATTATCCGCGTGTGTGTCGGTTCAGCAACTATTGCAGGTCTGACTACGGCAGGTATTATGATGCCGCTGTTGCAAAGTCAGACGGGGGTTAATCCAGAGCTGATGGTGCTGGCAATCGGGGCGGGAAGCCTCATGCTGTCGCACATCAACGATCCCGGTTTTTGGCTGTTCAAAGAGTATTTCAACCTCAGCATTAACGATACCCTACGTACCTGGACGGTGATGGAAACGATCGTCGGTGTGGTTGGTCTATTGGGCGTGTTGACGCTGAATGCTATTCTGTGATTCCGTCCGCTAAAGCAGACGGCAAACCTCACCGATCATCATGCTAAAAAGACCCGCTTACTTCATCGCAGGATACGCCGTTATCCTGTTCCTGATTTTTCGCTTCATCACCGATCCGGAATTGCCGCTGTACCGAATTGCTATCAAGATAGCAATCGCCAGTTTACTGGTATTTCTGTTCATACGAGGGCTTAGTTTACTGAGGCGGTCAGGCAATTAGCCAACGTTCCTCAGTCGGGTTTGATAACCCATAGCTGGTTCTGTCCGTTATTTCCTTGTATGATTGCGCTTGCCCTATCTACTTTCCTGCTTACTACGCCCCCCGACAGTATTCCGCTTACTGACACGCTACCTGCTGGCCCGGCCAAAACCCGATTCGCCTTTAACCTCGATTTTCGGGACTCTTTCCTCCAACGCCAGCCGGTAAATGTGTGGGGACTCAACGCCGGCATTGAGTTTGGTCAGAAACGGCATCAATTAACGCTTGGGTACTACTGGCTGGGCTACGCTTCGTACCTGCGCCTCATCGACTGGCGACGCAACGCGGCCCAACTCGTCAACCTCAACTATTACACACGGACCGACCTATGGTTCATCAATGCCCAATATCGCATCAACGTCATCAACAACCATCGGTGGCTGGTCAGTGTACCGCTAGAAGCCGGGGGCGGGGTGGCCTATGCTATTCCAAGCACGTTGCGACAGAATGTACAAATTGATCGTACACAACGCAGTTTTTTTGTGCCATTGCAGGTGGGTGCGTTCGGCAACTGGCGTGCTACCCGGTGGGTGGGCTTCAGCGCACAACTAGGTTACCGCTACTCAATATTCCAAACCGATATCAACCAGAATTTCAACGGTACATATTTCAGTGTCGGCGTTACAATTTACCCCGCCCTGGCAACCGACTTCTGGCGATTTCTGACCAAAAAAGACCGCATCTCACCTATTCACCCACCCCGTCCGAGAAAAGAGTCTACGAAAACAAAGGAACGGCCAACCAGATATTAAAAAAGCCGAAACCCGTTCAGGTTTCGGCTTTTTTATGTAGTTCAGCTCAAGTTAACTATTACGACTTCCTCCGCCGAACAGCTTGGATAATAACCAGATAGCTACCGCAATGACGACAATAACGCCAATGATACCCGTGTAGGCTCCAGCTTTGAAGATGCTGCCAATAGCATCGCAGCTGGTCATGAACAGGGTGAAGAAAAAAGCCACAAAGGCTACGGGTAAAAAGCGAAGTAACGTTTTCATACGCGTTGATTGGTTGGTGTAATGAACAATTGGTCACTTTTCGACCACTGCTCAATTAACCGGCTCTGTCTCACTTTGTTCTAAGCGCGGCCCGTTACCTATTCTACAGGCTGAAAAGCAGTTAACGGCTCATGAACTGCTGAAGGGCGTCCATATTCGCTGCTTTGTCGAAAACAGCGCGAACAGGAATTGCAAAACCCGGCACGGCCTTACTGGCAATGGTTTGCTTGATAGTATACGTACCTGCCACTTCGTATTCGTCGGTATCGGCATCAATTGTAAACGACTCGATCTGTTGCCGGAGGGGGTCAACGAGCCAGTACTCGGCTACACCATGCGCGGCGTAGTCGATGAATTTCGTTTCCCGATCATGCTTCTGGGTGCTTTTCGACAATACTTCAACGACCAGATCAGGTGCCGGATAATACAACTGGTCAGGCTGAATCAGCGCTGATTTGGCTGTACCCCAGAAACAAACATCCGGCTCATAGCTGTTGCGAGTCAACTCAACCAACGCTTTCTCCATCCGAACGAGGCCCAGATTTTGCTTTGTGACGAACACATTCAGCAACAAAGAAAGGTTCATCACCGCTTCTGTGTGCCGATTCAGCGCGGGGGAATGCACCACAATTTCACCGTTGATGAACTCGGCTTTCATGTCGTCATCGAGCCATTCGTAGAAAGAGCGACGTTTTTCGTTTTCGTTGTTCAAAATCACCAATGCTTGCTGAATGATCAGCGGAGCTTTCGGGGTGTTCAGTAATTGATACAGTAGTTCAGTCATGGCAGACTACGGTAGTCTATCAAATATACGATTTTTGTCTGACGTGACAGCCGATACGGCTGGTCAACAACGCAGTAAGATCAAGTTCTGCGCCGAAAATTCTGATTGTCCACGTTACCAGCTATACTCGCTACTTATTGTATTACTCCGGAAGTAGTTCTTCTTAGGCTCTTCAGAAAGGCAGTAATCATCTATCTTCTGAGGTAACTGTTTAGGTAATGTGTTGTCAGGTCTCCGACCTGACAGTTATAGGGGTCCCCGACCCATCTACAATAAACTCAACCACCGCAGGTGGATCACTTCTTGCTTGCTCTTCGAGCGCTGAGTAGCCTTTGATCGAGCCGGGGACCCAAAAAAACGTCAGGTCGGGGACCTGACGACACACACTACCTAAACAGCTACCTTCTGAGTAAGCTAAGTGAAACCGACCTTCTAAAAAAGTAGTTGTAGCCTCATAACCAGATGATCAACAGTTTCTCTGATATACATGAAAAATCTAGCCCGCTTTGCCGCTGTGCTTTATTTCGCGGCCGTATTTTTCGTTGTATTTCATAATACTGGGTTTCAGTTACGAGGCTTGTTGGAAACCCGTTTTCTGGTTATGCTACTCATGGGCGGTCTTGGCTTTTTTGCTATTCTGAAGGTCATTCAGGAAGAACCCGACGAGTCGAATTAGCCCCTTACAAGCTTCTGATAGTCAATACCTTTTGGCTTCAATCCGATTCGCCCAGAATTGGACTTCTTATTTCCATGCGCCCTTCGCTTTTTCTTGCCGCCACCCTTCTGCTGGCTAGTTGCCGTAATACCGAACCAACGCTGTTTACGGCCCTCGACGCCGACGATACGCACATCACCTTTGCCAACACCATCACCGAAACGGCTGAGCAAAACGTGTTGCAATACGAGTACACCTATAACGGGGGCGGCGTAGCCATTGGCGATCTGAATAACGACGGGCTGGCCGATGTGTATTTCAGTGGGAATCAGGTTTCCAACAAGCTCTATCTCAACAAAGGAAAATCCGAATCAGCCGGGCTGGTTTTCGATGACATTACCGAAACGGCGGGCGTGGCGGGTCGGCCGGGGCATTGGAAAACGGGCGTGACCATGGCCGACGTAAACGGCGATGGCTGGCTGGATATCTACGTCTGCTACTCGGCACTGAAAGACCCCGCTGCCCGCGCCAACCAGCTCTTTATTAACAACGCAAAACCGGGTGTACCCACCTTCACCGAACGCGCCGCCGAGTACGGCCTCGACGCGCCAGGTACGTTCTCGACCCAGGCCAGCTTTTTCGATTACGACCGCGACGGCGACCTCGACATGTTTCTGGTCAACCACGGCAACATGTTCTATTCGCCGTTTTTCAACACTAACGCCGTCCGCAACAAACGCCACCCGTATTTCGGGAATAGGCTGTATAGGAATGAGGGAGCGCACCCCACCCCTAACCCCTCCCCGTTAGGGAGGGGAACCGCTTCTGTGTCTTCCGAGGATGTTCCCCTCCCTAACGGGGAGGGGCTAGGGGTGGGGTGCCTTTTCACCGACGTCTCCGAAGAAGCGGGTATTCATGGCGGAAGCATTAATTTCGGGTTAGGCGCGGCCGTCAGCGATTTAACCGGTGATGGATGGCCAGACCTGTATGTAGCCAACGACTACGAAGAGCAGGATTATTTCTACGTCAACGACCAGCACGGGCATTTTATCGAATCAACGGAGGCATCGTTTGCCCATATGTCGCGGAATACGATGGGAATCGACATTGCCGACGTGAACAACGACGCCCTGCCCGATGTGGTTACGATGGACATGCTACCCGCCTCCTGGGAACGGCAAAAACTCTTGAAAGGCCCCGACGAATACGACAAGTTCCGCCTCATGGTCGACAGTGGTTACGGCCATCAGCACATGCGGAATATGTTGCACCTGGGGCGGGGAGCGAGAGGCGAAGAACGAAGGGCGAAGGGCGTTCCTCAGCAGAGCCCCCCCAAGCCCCAAGCCCCCAGCCCTATGCCCCACTTTGCCGAAATCGGCCAACTGGCGGGCATTTCGACTACCGATTGGAGTTGGGCGGCGCTGCTGGCTGATTTCGATAACGACGGCCGGAAAGATCTGTATGTGACCAACGGCATCGTACGCGATTTCACGAGTCTGGACTTCCTCAAATATGACGTCGAGGCGGCGAAACAACAGGCTATGGCCGCGGGGAAATCGCTAACCACTGACGATGACATCAAGAAGAATTTGCCCACGGCCGATCTGATTGCCAAACTCCCATCAACCAAGACAGATAACGTGGCCTTTCGAAATCGGGATGGGCTACAGTTCGACGACGTAACCAGCCGCTGGGGCCTGGCCGAAGGGGCCGTTTCGACCGGGGCGGCTTACGGAGATCTGGATAACGACGGTGACCTTGATCTGGTAGTGAACAACACGAACGGGCCAGCCTCGGTTTATCAGAACAACGCCGACACCCAAACGCAACACCAGCACCTGACCATCCGGCTTTCGGGCGAAGGCGGCAACCGATTTGGCGTGGGCGCACTCGTGACCGTCACGCGGGGTGATCTTGTGCAAACGCAGGAACTGGTGCCCACGCGCGGATTTCAGTCGGCCATGGCCCCGGTGCTCACAATGGGTCTGGGAATAAGCACTGGGCCGATTCAGGTGCAGGTACGTTGGCCCAACGGTCGAATCAGCAACGTATCTGACGTTCAGGCCAATTCAACCGTGACCGTTCAGCAGGCAACGGCAAAGCAGCCCGGCGAAACGGATATGCCCATATCCGATGTCTTGTTCGGGCCGGTTACTGACAACCTTATTCCATTTACGCATGCCGAAAACCCCTACGTCGACTTTAAGCAGGAACCGCTGATTCCGTATCAGTTGTCGAAACAGGGGCCCGCCTTAGCCTCAGCCGACGTAAACGGCGACGGGCTTGTCGATGTGTTTGTGGGCGGCGCTACGGGGCAGGCCTCGGGGCTGTTTTTGCAACAACCCAACGGCCAGTTTAAGGCTGCGCCAGGCTGGCAAGCGGGTGAGACAGGCATAAACCCACCCGCCGACGCCGTGGCTGCCCTCTTTTTCGATGCCGATGGCGACCGCGACCCAGACCTATACGTAGTGCGCGGCGGCAATGAATATGCACCGGGCTCCCCCGCCTACCAGGATCAACTTTTCCTGAACACAAACGGACGGCTTACGCTGGCTTCGACGGAATTACCGGTGGAAACTAGCCCCGGCAGTTGCGTAGCCGCCGCCGATTATGACCGCGACGGTGATCTTGATCTGTTTGTTGGCGGAAGAGCCATTCCCGGCCAATTCCCGAATGCGGCTCCGTCGTATCTGCTCAAAAACAACGGAAAAGGTCAGTTTACCGTTGCCCAAACGCTGACGCCAGGCATGGTAACGGGTGCAGTCTGGACCGATGTTGACCGGAACAACGTACCTGACCTGCTGGTTGTTGGCGACTGGATGCCCGTCACGCTCTTCCTGAATCAGAACAGTCAGCTAACGGCTCCCGACCCGCAGGCAACGGGCCTTGCCCAAACGGGTGGCCTCTGGACCTGCATCGTTCCGCACGACCTCGACCAAGATGGTGACACCGACTTTCTGTTGGGAAACCTCGGCACCAATGTGCAATGGAAGGCCAGAGGCGACACAACGCTAACTATACTGGCCGCTGATTTCAACGAAGACGGACGAATTGACCCGCTCCTTTGCCAGCGCGTTGATGGCGTTCATATTCCCCTGGCTTCGCGCGACGAACTACTCGATCAGATCAACGGGTTGCGCAAACAATACGTCCGCTACGCCGATTACGCCAAAGCCACCGTGGAGACGATGTTCGATGCAGGTACGTTGGCCAAAGCGCGCGAATTAACCGTGAACACATTGCAAAGCAGTATGCTGGAGAATCTGGGGCGGGGCGTGTTTAAGCTGAAGCCCTTACCGATCGAAGCGCAGATTGCCCCGGTTCAGGGGTTTGTAGTGCAGGATTTTACTGGTGATGGCATCCACGATGTCTTACTGGCGGGCAACTACTACCCTCTCCGCGTGCAGCAGGGCCGTTGCGATGCCGGGCAGGGCTTACTGCTCAAAGGCACTGGCAAAGCTGGGTACGTCTCCTTACCCGCCACCCAAAGCGGCTTGTTTCTAGCAGGTGATATCCGGCGGCTGATGGCCGTGCCAACCGCTACCGGTCAATCTAAGTCAGGTACGTTAATCGTTGCGGCTCGTAATAACGGGGCCGTGGTAACGCAAGCGAACCGTTGACTGAAGTCAACGGAAATAGACACAAGTTCCTGTTGTACGGCCACTTAGCCTATTTAATTTCGTGAAGCAGCATCGCCTTTGCCATCCCGACGACAGGAGCCGTCCGCCGTTGCGGGATGACAAAAGACGCTAAAATGCCTCTCCATCGAATTCATCGTTACTATCCAGCGCTTTTTGCCAGCGGGCAACGTACTTGGCGCTGTCTGGTCGGCGAGACTGGGAACGTACCTGATCAAGGCTTTGCTGAAAGTGGGGACGTATAACCGGGTGAATCAGCATCGGTTTGCCGTAGAACCATAATTCACGGTCGGTAAATTCTTGCAAGTAGGCGTTGAAATCGACGTACTCGATTCGGCTTTCAACCCAAATTTCATCGTCGTTATCGTCGAACGACATTTCGTTGCTCTCACGCCAAACCGGGGCTAGTGACTCCAACGATTGCGCGTATAGAATTACCGAACCTCCCTCGTAGCCTATTCTGAGCAGTAGGTGACGAGGGTTTTGTGTTTCGTTCGTTGGTGTCATTCGTTGTTGTAGTGCTGAAGCTCCAGCTTCGGTAGTTGCACTAGCTAACTTACAACTACCGAAGCTGGAGCTTCGGCACTACAAGTTGATGAAGAAAATCCTGCTCTGCCTACTCCTATTTCTTGCTGGCCTTGTGGCGGTGCTTTACCGAAGCGACCTAAGCGTGGAAGAATTAGCCATGCGTTACGCAACGCCCGATTCGCGGTTTATGGACCTCGACAGTATGCGGGTGCACTACCGGATTGAAGGCAACGCCAATGACACAGTACCGCTGGTACTGCTTCACGGAACGGGGTCCATGCTACAAACCTGGGACGGTTGGGTGAAAGTACTTGGCCCCGAACGGCGTATTATCCGACTCGATCTACCGGGTTATGCCCTCACCGGGCCACACCCGCAGAACAGGGCTACGAGTATTTATTATGCCGATTTCCTGCATCGGTTTTTGAACCGACTAGGCGTGAACCGGTGCGACCTGGCGGGCAACTCGCTGGGCGGCAACATTGCCTGGCACCTTACCCTGATCCACCCCGTTCAGGTACGTTCCCTCGTGCTGATCGATGCGGCGGGCTATCCGTTTACGCCCAAATCGGTCCCGTTCGGGTTCAAGTTGGCGCGCTTGCGGGGCATTGGCGGGCTGGTAGCCAACCTGACACCCGATGCGCTCTTTCGGAGCAGTCTCGAAAACGTGTATTTCGCCGACAGCCTGGTTACCGACCCGCTGGTACACACCTACGCCGATCTGAACCGGCGCACGGGTAACCGTAAAAACTTTGTGCAACGCCAACCCGTTCTGGATTCGCTCTGGCAGCGAATAAGGCAGATTCGACAACCCACGCTGATTATGTGGGGCCAACATGACAACTTGATTCCAACGACAGTGGCCGATCGATTCCACCGCGACCTACCCAACGATACGCTGATTATGTACCCCAACGCCGGGCATGTACCGATGGAAGAGATTCCCCGACAAACAGCGCATGACTATTGGCGTTGGACTGCTCGCCTGTTCAGCACCCCCAAAGCACCGCTGGCATCCACTGCTATAACAGGTCGAGGTCGTGCCGAAACTGGTCGATAAACTGCTGCTCCTTTTGCGACATTCCTCCGCTGGCATCGGCAATAGTGATGAGCAGCGTAATGAACTGGCTTCTGACCGGTTGCGTCAGTGCCGAGCGATTACTGCCAAACCGGCGCATGGCAAAAGCGTAGGCCTCTTCAGGCGTAGCCTCGCAGTTTTCGAGCAGGAAAAAGGCGTGCAGGGCCAGCCGTCCGTAGGGTTGTTTCTTCAGCACTTGTTGAGCCGCTTTGCTTTCGTGGGCATCAACGCCATTATCAATTTTGGCCAATGCGTATACCAGGTTTCCCAGCCCCAGATAGAGGTCTGCCGGTTCGGCGGGCAATTGATTCTGATTCATCTTCAGTAGGTTGTGTCGGTGGTTTGATTGCCGGTAACGTACCTACCGCCGCAACCGGATGGCCTCGTGCAGAGACAAGCGCGGTGGCGGCGGCAGGTACGTTGACTTACAGATTATCGGGGTTCACCATCAGGGGTGAATCGCCATTGGTGATAATAATTTTACTGTTGGGCGAAGCGGCCAGTTTATTGAACGCTTCGATGGTTTTGAACCGAATAAGCATAGGCGTTAGCCCCTCGTTGATGATCTTCTGAGCATCGCGCGTGCCCTCGGCCTCGATGATCCGGCGTTGAGCCTCCTGCCGCTCTTTGTCGAGCACAAACTGCATCCGTTGCGCATCCTGTTCAGCCGCCAGTTTGTCTTCAATGGCTTTGGTCAGACCTGCGGGTAAAGCAATGCTTTTGAGCAGGACCGACTCGACCACGAAACCCCGGTCTTTGAGCTGTGTCATCATCATCTCGCGAATCGACTTTTCAATTTCGGCCCGTTGCCCGGTGTGCATGTCTTTGGCAAAATAGCGCGACGACACATCGGTTACCGCCGACCGGAACACGGGCAGAATAACGACCTCATCGTAGCTCTTGCCGATCTGCTCCACAATTTTGGGTGCGTAAGACCCTTCTACCCGGTACAGAATCGAAATATCAGACTGCACGGTCAGTCCTTCCTTGGAAGGCAGTGGAGCACGTACCTCCAGATTAACCGTTCGGGTAGGCACCTTGATAATACGAGTCAGGAAGGGGTTAAACACCTGAACGCCTTCGGATACGGTTTGCGGTCTGATTTTACCCAGCTTCCGTTTTACCCCCACTTCGCCCTGACGCACAATAGTGCAACTGCTCAGCGTTGCCAGCGTCAGGGTTAGTAGCATCCCCGCCCGCAACGGAGCAGATGGCTTTATGAACTGTATCATGACTTTTTTCTGGTTGTGAATGATGGGATTGTGCCGACCCGTTTATTGGTTGGCTGCCAGTTTGACTACTGCAACTCGGGAAGGAGTCGACACCGTTTTGGGCGATTCCAGGTTTACCAGCTTTACGACCTTCTCTTTGCTGGAACTGACAACGAGCCGATACTGACCGTCTTCCAACTCGCTGACGTTGAGTTTAACGCCAAACTGTGCACTGCGTCTGGAAACGGGTATGACAGCCAAATCGGCACCACTTACTGTTTCTACCTGCAACGTAAGGCCCCGTTGCGACCGGTTGCTGATGTGCACCACCAAATGGCCGTCTGCACTTTGCGACGTTCGTACATTGAACGAAGCGGTGGGAGAGGCAACCCAACCCAGCCGGGTCGCTTCATTGGTAGGTTCGTTGGCCGAAGCAGCCGATGATGTGCTAATAAGAAGCGCGAATACACCTGCCACGCAGGTCGTGTTGAGAAGCGATTTCATGATTGTTTGCAACGTTTTGTGAATGATACTGATCCAAAGCGGTTTGCCCGAAAAAGCGGTTAGCGAGCCCGGACATTTATCTGACCAGCTTTGTTGTTGCAAAGGTGACGTAGCTGACTTAGAGCCACATTAGGCGGTAATTATAAGGGAATTAGAAAAAGTCGGCCACCAGAATCAGTCGGTTAAAGCGTTTGAACAAGCTGGTAATAGAGCGGCAGCCCCACCACGATATTGACTGGAAACGTAACGACCAGCGCCATCGGAATATATAGTCCCGGCTCGGCTTGTGGCACGGCAAGGCGCAGGGCAGCAGGCACGGCAATGTAGGACGCACTCGCGGCCAGCACAGCCAGCAAAAACGCGTTTCCGCGATCGATACCAAACAGGTGACACAACCCAATGGCCAGCCCCGCATTGATAAAAGGCATCAGTACGCCAAAAAGCAGCAAGAACCCGCCCGCCTGACTAAACACGCCCATACGACGCCCGGCGACCATGCCCATTTCGAGCAGAAAAAGCGCCAGAAACCCCTTGAAAATATCGCTGGTAAACGGTTTGATGCCTTCGGCTTGCTTCTCGTCGGCGATCATGCCAATAACCAGGCTCCCCACAATGAGCAACACCGAGCCGTTGGTGAGTCCTTCGCGCACCACACTCCAGAGGGAATGAGTAGCCCCACCATTGGTTTTACCTACCAGCCGGATCAGCACAATACCGATGATAATGGCGGGCGACTCCATCAGGGCCATGGCAGCTACCATGTGCCCCCCAAACGGGATGCCCCGATCGGCCAGAAAACTGGCGGCCGTGACAAACGTAACCGCACTAACCGAGCCGTAGGTAGCCGCAATGGCCCCGGCATTGGCGGCATTAAGGCGTAGCTTGAGAATAAAGAAACTATAGACGGGTATTACCAGCGCCAGCACAATGGCAATGCCCAGCGTCAGGGCTACTTCGGCAGTAAAACCGTTGTGAGCCAATTCCAGACCGCCCTTGAAACCAATGGAAAAAAGCAGGTATAAGGAGATGAACTTGGTGATTTGCTGCGGTAGCTTCAGATCTGACTTCACAACGACGGCGAGCAACCCGAGCAGAAAAAATAGCAGTGTAGGATTACGTAGATTACTGATAATTAGATGTGTATCCAAGATGTAGTGATTTATGAGAGCGCAAAAATAAGTTACGATACTATAGCAAACAATTTTAATAGTAATACTATCAAAAACACATATTCTAGTCTATTTCACTGCGCTTGTGATTAGCTGAACGCGGTTTGGCCCTTTTGCCGGTAAACAAACCATTCCATGAAACCACTACTCTTGCTACTGCCCCTGCTGCTGGCTTTTACGGCCCCTACCAAACCCAAACGCGTTGTTTTTTTCGGCGACTCTATCACCGAAGCGGGTGCCAGACCGGGGGGCTATATTCTGAAAATTCAGGAGATGCTGGCCAAACAGAATCGCGCGGCCGACTATGAGTTGATTGGCAAAGGCATTGGCGGCAATAAGGTGTATGACCTTTACCTGCGCATGGAAGAGGATGTGCTGGCTTTAAAACCCGATGTGGTCGTGATTTACATCGGCGTGAACGACGTGTGGCACAAAAGCAGCCACGGCACCGGCACCGATGCTCCCAAATTTGTGAAGTTCTACGAGGCCCTGATTCGTAAAATACAGGCGGGTGGTAGCCAGGTTATTCTCTGCACGCCCGCCGTCATTGGCGAACGAACCGATAACTCTAACGAGCAGGATGGCGACCTGAACAGCTACAGCACCTTGATCCGGAATCTGGCCACCCAGCAAGGTTTACCCTTGATCGATCTGCGGAAATTGTTTCTGGACTATAACCTCCAAAATAACCCGACCAATAAAGAGAAAGGTATTTTAACCTCCGACCGCGTTCACCTCAACGAAGCGGGTAACCAGTTCGTAGCCGAGCAGATGTTGGCGGCGTTGGAAAAAAAATAGTCATTCATGCCGATGGCCCATCGTGCATATTGGTAAATATGTAGGGGCGACCCATCGTGGTCGCCCGCTCTCGGGCGCAAAGCGACCGCCTTATCTATGCGCTAATTAACAGCATATTTGACGTAACCGCAGGCAAGGAACGCCTTTTCTAGCGGTCGCTTTGCGCCCGAAAGCGGGCGACCACGACGGGTCGCCCCTACACAACCTATTTCTTCATCACCCGTACCGCCGTTCGGCGGTTTTGGGCGCG
>NZ_JBGGWF010000015.1:61049-125630 GCF_041321135.1 Fibrella aquatica
GCCTTCTTCGGTTTTGTTCGACGCAACCGGGTGTTGTTGACCGTAACCTTCTGCCTCCAGGCGGGTGACTGCTACACCCAGGCGCACCAACTCGGCAACAACGGATTCAGCACGGCTCTGCGACAGGTTTTTATTGTCGGCGGCATTACCCGTATTGTCGGTATAGCCCCCGATTTTGAGCGCCACAGCCGGGTACGCTTTCAAAATGGCGGCCATATTTTGTAATTGCTCCCGCGATTCGGGTCTCAGTGTGGCACGGCCCGTTTCGTACAGCAGCCGGTCGAAATTGAACCAGGTCGTTTTATCTACCCCCTTCAACGAGTCTTCAATGAAGGCTATCAAACAACTAGAGCCACAGGCATGGCCTTTAAGCTACCCCGTCACGCTGTCGATATAGGCAGGCGTATGACGACTCGGTACGCTACCCGCCCCAATCGCTAACCCGGCAGGCATCAATGCGACAACCGCCTCACGCTGACTCCCCGGCAAACCAATAAGTGCGAACAACGCTATTTTGCACTATCTTACAAAAAAGTTAGCAGATTCGAAAGTTAAAGCAATTTGCTATTAAGCGAAAGTTCTATATAAATAAAGTACAATGTCACCAAAAACGTTTATGCTTCTAAGAAATGACCGCTTAGCGGGAGAAGCTATTAGCCATTTTTTATTGACTAAAGGATTACAGTGCTTAGGCACTCACACTGACCAAAACGATGCGTACCAAGCTGCCATACGCACCACTCCTGATTTCTTTATAACGGAAGCAGACCTTATCGGTACTAATGGCTACGAATTAGTAAGATTATTAAAAACTCAACTAAAAATAGATTGCATTATTTGTGTATCATCATCAGCAACTTATAAATATGAAACTTTTAATATAAACATGAGTGGATATGTATCACCGGAAGGTGGGATTCAGGAAATCCTGGAATGCATTCACACTATACAGCTTGGGAAACGTTATATTAGTTCTTACCTATCCGAGATACTAATGCCTCAAACGGCTTTACCTCTATTACGACGAATGGGCGATCAAGAAATAAATGTACTAAGGTTACTGGCCTGTGGGTTAGAGAATGAAGACATTGCATCTAAATTGAACATTAAGCTATTTACACTAAATACTCATTTCAAAAATATTAAGACGAAGTTGAATTTATCAACAACTCGTCAACTAGCAATTTTCGCGGCTCAGAATTTTTTAAAAAAGCCGATAACATCTACTATAAAATAGTAATAGTACGTATTGAATACTATTTACGATTAATGAATAATAGGTATAACGAATTTATAGTATTGTTGGCAGTAAGCATCATCAGTGATCTTTGTTGTGTACAAATCAGGGCCCATATCGCAAATCCCAGATCTGATGTACTACACTAAATATTCACTCACAAATCGTAAACTGCTATGAATTTCATTAAAAAGAAAACACTCAGTAACTCATGGCTGCGTTTAGCCATTCTTATTCCGATCATTAGTTTCATAAACGTATCTTGCAAAGAAACTTCATACCGGGATCAGGATATACCTCCCCAACTGCTACCCGAGGTCGCCACACTAATTTCTCCTTTTTCAAAAGCGCAGATCGATAACTTTGCTTTCGCGCTCCATTCGTACGTAAAAATTCAATCTGAGTTAAAAGGTAAATCTGCGGATGTAGTTGACCAAGCTTTTCGTCAACGCATGGAGATGCAAGGAACAGTGAGCAAAGCAACAATCATGGAGGTATCCGAAATTGCGAAAGCACTTTTGCCTGTACGCGGCAATTCGTCCTCCAGGTTGATTACCAATGGCCAACCTGTTGTAAACTCAAGTTCATCTCAAGAGGCAGAAGCGTCATCTGATAACTTATCCTCGGGGGTTCAATCGGCTATCAACTTCACGACTAATGCATTAAATAGCGTGGCAGGACCGTCGGAAAGTGTAAGCCCAGATGACTTTTCGATGGTAGGACGCCTTCAAAACCAGATCAATATTGCGGCAAGTAATGCTCAATCCATATATCATAATGGTGGAATGACGCAGGAGGAACTCACCGTAACGCTTGAAGCAATGTATGGGGCGCAAGCAAATCTGGAGGCGATATACCACTTCATCACCTTTAATTACAACGCAATGGAGGACGGAACTGCTGAGGTAGAAGGCTACCCGAGTAGTCGTAGAGGGGCATGCTGGCGTTGTTTCTGGCGTGCTGTAGCTCGTGTTGCTGTAGCGATTGTTGTTACTGCCGTGATTGTGGCTATACCCGTTGCTGCGATGGCGGCAGCGAAAGGGCTGGCCCTTTTCGGAAAAGTAAGTGTTATGAGCTCTATTAAAACCAGTCTAGTGAAAGGAGTGCTGATCCAAGAACTTAAAGTCACTGCCGCGCTCGCCTCTGGTTTTGCAGCAGGAATTAAGAATGCAGCGCAGAACTGGAATTTTGGCTGGAAAGGTATTGCCGAGTGGAAGTTCGGGGTAAAACTAACCCCAATAGCCTACCATTAACTGTTCAAATTTAGTCGGACCTATCGAGTACATATAACATATGAATTCGATAGGTCCCATCATTTTAAATCAAAAAATGATATGAAATATATACTCGGTCTCGCTCTTTTTTTGTCACTTTTAGAAACGTCATTTGCTCAGCAATGCAACGTAATCAAACAAGTCAGTCCAATAGATACGGTAACTGTTGAATCTGTAAATGGCAGAATAAAGGACTTAACGATCTACAAAAATCATCTCGACTCGAGTTCGTTCCTGTTCAGAATGGATTTAGTAGGTGATAAGAATATATATACCAAACTTGGGGACAGTTTAGTATATACACTAGAAAATAATCAAAAGGTTACTATACTCTGTGTGCAGGAGAGTAGTAGTAGACCAACGACTGAGCGTGTTCCATATAGAATTGACTATTACTCTATCTATTTTATTGGCTCGATAAACCGAAACGATTTACGGACTCTTGCTGCTAATAAACCCAAACTGACGACCCTTTATCTATCACTCGTCCCCAATTCAAGGAGTTACAAAACGGATATCCTTACTCGTATGACCTACAAAGTTGAGTATGGCGATACATTTGTCATATTAACCACAAAGGAAAAAAGAAAAGCCTACATGAGGAGGATTCAGGAAGCGGCTAAATGTGCCTTATCCTCCTTATAAACCGACTTTCCAGACTATTTCTTCATCACCCTCACAGCGGTGCGGCGGTTTTGGGCGCGGCCTTCTTCGGTTTTGTTCGACGCAACCGGGTGTTGTTGACCGTAACCTTCTGCCTCCAGGCGGGTGACTGCTACACCCAGGCGCACCAACTCGGCAACAACGGATTCAGCACGGCTCTGCGATAGGGTTTTGTTGTCGGCGGCATTACCCGTATTGTCGGTATAGCCCCCGATTTTGAGCGCCACAGCCGGGTACGCTTTCAAAATGGCGGCCATATTTTGTAGTTGTTCCCGCGATTCGGGTCTCAGTGTAGCGCTGCCCGTTTCATACAGCAGCCGGTCGAAATTGAACCAGGTTGTTTTATCTACCCCCTTCAACGAGTCTTCGACAAAGACGATCAACTTGTTCTCGATGCCATTGGCGGGTAGGTTCAATTCAATACCATCGGGCAGTTTTTTGGGGCTGAACGTACCCAGTGCGACGTTGGCCAGCGAATCGCTTAGCGCTTTTTTCGCCAGGGCCACATCGGCCGAATCGACCAGGACGGCGGGATTGGCGGCCACCGAATCGTCAACAACCGTAGCATCTGATACCGAAGCCGACGTGGTGTCGTTGGTGATTGTGTTGATGGTATTGCTGTCAGAACTGCCGTTTCTCGTCAGCAGGAAAAACAAGCCAACGGCGGCAACGGCGGCCAACAGCCACGGCCAAACCGGGCGGCCTTTGCGGCCATCGGTTATGCTGTCACTATAGGCCGGTGTATGACTTGTGGTGACCGGCCTGCTCTCCGAACGAACCGCCAACCCGGCGGGCATCGACCCGGCAACCGCCTCGCGCTGACTCGTCAGCAAGGCCGACAGGCCAACCGGCGTGCCGTCGCCCTGACTTGTTATCTGCCCCCCGATCAGGCCCATTATGACCGAACCGGCCAGGCTTAACAAACTGGTCGCCGAGGCTTTTTTTACGCCCGAAAACTGAGCAAGCGCCTCGCTAATAGAATCGGTCTTTGCCGCAAAGACCGCGTTAATCGGCTCCTTTCCGCTGGTAATCAACACCGCCGGGTCGTTGGCGTTGGTAGCGTCAGCGGCCGAATGAGCCATAAACCGGTCCACCATTCCCGATAGTTGGGCAACGCCATCGGGTGTGTTGATCCGCGACAGCATACCATTCAGAAAAAGGGGAAAAGCTCCGGTCAGCGCTTTCTGAATAGCTTCCGGACTTTCGTTCAGCAAACCACTCAGGCGGCTGATAACGGCATCGGTTACAAAACTTTTTGCCTGTTCAAGTAAGTTGACGGTCATAACAAAAGGGGAGTCAGGTGTACGATTAGGTACGTTATCAAGCAAAAATGCGGTTCATTCAGATAGAAAACGGGCGGCGTAGCTCATAAAGTAATAATGTTCGCTTATTGTTCGCTACCAGAAACCGGGTTGTACGCTTAAATAGCTAATTTTCGTCTCCTATTCCAACCCATTTCTGTGAGTCAACGTCTGAAAACCAGCCTATCTATCTGGCTCCTGCTGCTTGGCGGCTCATTGCACCAATTGACCTATGGGCAACGCATTCAGGTGGGTGCCCTGCCCCGAACCTTTTGCGCCGGAGCCACCATACCCATCAGTTTTACGGTTAACGAACCCTTTGAAGCCGGAAACACCTTCCGCATCGAATTGCTCAACCAGTTTGAACAGATCCTGATTACCACCACCGAAAACGTACTACCCAGCGGCACATTCATTCGCATTCCGCCTACGTTGGCTTCCAACCCCATCGAGTACACCATACGGGTGGTAGCCACTAAACCCGTTGCCTACAGCGACGGCGTGCCGCTGATCTTCAACAACGTACCCAGCGCCACGCTGCTCCCCGCCACGGCCAATGCAGTACTTAATCCCGGTGAACCGTTCAACGTGCCGGTAGCGCTGACCGGCGGCGGGCCGTACTCGCTCAGTTTCACCGACGGCACCACCCGCGACATCGACGATCTAAGTCAGACAACACTACAGCTTTACCCCGACCAGACAAAAACCTACCAGTTGGCCTCGGTCACCAATCGATGCGGAACAGGTCAGGTGAGCGGAACGGCCCGCGCCCTTGTGCAGTCGGCCGGTTTGCTGGTTACCCGCCTGTCGACCACAGAGCCATGCGCGGGCAAACCTCTCGACATCTTCTTTTCGACCGACCGCCCCCTACCCGCCAACACCCGGTTTAAGGTTGATTTTCAACCCCTTACGCCCCAGGCCCAGGCCTACACCATTTCGGCCACGGGCAACACCAGCCCACTTCGCATTCAGGTACCCGCCAATGTAGCCGGCCGTGGTGCCTATCAGCTCCGCCTCTATTCGGAAGACGCCAATGTATCGGCCTACTACCGCAATTCGCTTGGCGATATAGCCAGTCCGGTTTTGGTACAACCCGCTCCCAGCGTGCGACTGTCGGGCAACAAACAAGTCCGTTTCGGCGAAATCGGTTATCTGTCGGCCAGTGTAACGGGTTTGGGCAACGGGACTATCACCTTGAGCGATGGCACCGTTGCAACCCTGTCGACGCTGGAGCAGGATGGCGAACGGCTTTTACCGGTCAATCCAGCCCAAACCACAACCTACACGGTTCGGTCGGTCAGCACGGGTTGTGGCGTGTATGGGCCGGAAGCGGGTAGTGGCAGCGCCGTGGCGACGGTTCAACCTGGTTACCGAATCGACTCTCTATCGAGCCTGTCGATCTGTGCCGGTCAACCGCTTCGGGTATTTTTCTCGACCAGTGAAGCCGTTTCTCTCGATGCGGGCAGTTACCGGTTTCGGGGCGGCACGCAGTTCAGCAACAACCAACTGGGCGGCGCATCCATTGATTTTACGGTGCAGCAGGTGGTAGCAGGCAGTCGACCCGGCACCGGCATCCTCACCGTTTCGCCCCGTTCGCTCCCCGCCGACTACCTCACCAATAGCGCGTATGGCGTAACGAGCCAACTGGGGGCGGGGCAGTTTTATAGTCAGTTAAGCCGTAACGGACAGGCGGGGAATGTATACGACAAACCATTGGCGGTAGCCGACAAACCGCAGCTTTTTCTACAGGAAACACCCTTCAACGTAACCCGCCCCCAAGTAATTGCCTTACCAGCCCAACTGGTCAGCCATGCCAGCCCTACCAACGTCGTACTATCTGACGGTAGCCAGCTGAGCGTGCGGGGCGAGATTGGTTTCGGCCAGAAAAGCAGCCTCGTTTTACTGGAAGTCATTGCCAGTCAGTCAGGTACGTTCCGGGCAGTTTCGGTGCAAAACAGCTGCGGAACCGGCACGGCTCAGGGCAGCGTATCGGTGCAGGTACGTAGCGACACCGCCGGTTTGTTCATGCGCCCCATTCCAAACCAGCTTTGTTCAGGTTCGTCGGTGGCCGTATCGTTTATGGCGGTGGGTAACCTGGGGGCGGTAGCCAGCTACCGGGTCGAGATGATGGACGATGATGGCCTGTATCGGGGCAACTACCTCGCCACCGGAACCGGCAGTCCCATCACCGTGACCATACCGGCGGGACGTCTGCTCTACAACCGCATTCAACTACGCGTGGTGAGCAGTCCGGCTTCCGGAACGGTGGTGTGGCAAAGTGCGTCCCGGGCCTTTACGTATCTGGATGCCGCGCAGTTGGTTCGGCTATCGGTAGCCGGAACGGGCGGTACCGAAACGGTGATCCGGCCGGGTGAAGCGGCATCACTCCGGCTTTTTTCGGGAACCGGTAGTGTAGCCACACCAACGCGGGTAACCCTGTCGGACGGGCAAACGATTGCGTTCAGCGCCGTGGGTATCGACGTACCCGTGCGGCCAGGCCAAACCACGACCTACACCATCCGGTCGGTACAGAACAGTTGCGGGGCAGCAGCGGGCGTCGGTACGGTTACCGTGCGGGTGCAGCCGTTCAGCGTTCATCCATTGCTTCAGAAACGTGTTTACTGCGAAGGCGATTCGTTGCAGGCGGCCTTAGTCATTCAGGGCGACATACCCGCTCAGGCCAGTCACGGGCTTCAACTGCTATTAAACGGGAACGTGGCGCAGACGATCCCCGCCCGGCTTACCGACAATCGGCTCACCGCCAGCCTGCCAACCTCCTTATCAACTGGCACTTCATATACCATTCGGGTGCTGTCGACGGTAGGTAACGACCAGTTTTACAGCACACCCAGCACAACTACTTTCCAGACATACCGCCAGCCACGCCTGCAACTAACGCCACCCAACAACCAAACGGCGGTGGTACTGGAGGCGCAACAGGCCAGCCTGACGGTGCAGCTTACCAGTTCCACCGCAACCACAACAACGCTGTTGCCAACGCGCTACCACTACCGAATCAATAACCAAACCTATAGCTCGATCGACAACGTACCGGCTTCGGTTCCGTTGTATGCCACCAGCACCACACCAGCCTCCTACAGCCTGTCGGCGGTATACGATGCGTATTGCGGATTCGGGATCGCCACGGGGGCGGTGCGCATTTCGTACCAGCCGGGCTTGCGGTCGCTGACGGTCAACAAAACCCAGTTTTGCCGGGGCAACGATCAGTTAGTGGTTAGCTACGAAGTGGCCGGTGATTTTGGGGCCGATACCCGCTTTCCTGTTTTCCTGACCAACGCCGCCGGGGTGCGTACCCGTGTGGCTGAATCGGCCAGACAGGCCGATCGGCTCACGGTGCCTATCGATAACTCCCTGGCTCCGGGTACGTATCGGGTGTCGGTCACATTACCATCCGGCCTGCCCGCCTATTCTGATTTTCCGACCATCACCATCGGCGACCGGCCCACGGTGATCATTGCCGGAGGCAACAGCGTGCAGTACAGCGACCAGACCGTATCGGTAGGCATCCGGGTGCTCACAGGCTTTCTTCCCGTGTCGATGACGCTGACCAACGGCGTTACCCAAACCCTGTTCGAGACCGATAATCTGTTTACGTTTTCGCCTCAGCAAAATACCAGCTACCAGATTGCGCAGGTACGTAACGTATGCGGCACAGGCCAGGCGAGCGGGGTGGCATCGGTGACTATATTGCCACCCCTGGCCAACGAAATACGGGTGGCCTCGGTAGGGCCGCAGGGAGAGGTTACGGGCATTTGTCAGGGTGGGTCTATTCGGGTGGGTATCACGCTGAAAGGGACATTTGCTCCCGGCAACCAATTCACCATTTACCTTTCCGACAGTACCGGACAAAACTACCGGCCGCTTCCAACCCAAACACTGGATGCCAGCACTTTAACGGCCGCACTACCCGACAATGCGTTGCCCGGCACCGGGTACCGCGTACGGATTGGTGCCTCTAATCCCGCTTTGCTGGGTGCTTCCTCAGGTACGTTCCTGACCATTCGGCCCGGTTTGGTGGCTACCATTTCGGGCAGTAAAAACATTCTGCGCGACGAACTGACGCCGGTCATTTTCACGATCAATAATACAGGGCCGTGGTCGGTTTCGCTCAACCACAGCATTTACGGCTTTGAAACCGCCGTTATCGACAGCTCTCCTTTTCTGTATCAGGTACGTCCCGACGCCACAACCACGTACACGCTCCTGGGCGTTTATAGTCCGCAATGCGGCAACGGGAAAGTATCCGGGCAGGTTACGTTCACCGTTTCTGACCCGCTGTCGGTCGACCCGCTGCTGCCGGTTTCGGTTCGGCTGATGCCCAATCCAACGCGCGGACGGGTACATCTGGAGGGAACATTGCCCCTACCGCGTGTTGTTACCATTCGGCTCACCGACGCAACGGGCCGCACCCTGCAAACGCACTCACCCGGTCTAATCAACTACCTAAGCCACGACCTCGACATGGGTGAGTATGCCGCCGGTCTTTATCTACTTACGGTAGAAGCCGACGACCGGCGAACCGTATTCAAGGTGGTGAAACAGTAAATATGAACAAGAACCTACATAACCGGCGGGGTTTTCTCCGAAAAAGTGCCCTGGCTACGCTGACTACACTGGTGGGTGCCGAGGTTGTTTTTGCCGACAATATGCCCCGTCATTATCGGCCGCTGGGTTTCGATTACAACCCGCTCGACGGTAAAAGTCCCGATATGAAAGTGCTGGGCGATAAACCCTGGAACGTAGAAACGCCCATTCATTTGCTTGATGATGCCGTGACGCCAACCAGTAAAATGTTTATACGCAACAACGGCCTAATTCCCGAAGCCCCCGCCGACGTAAACGCCTGGACGCTGACCATCAACGGCGAATCGGTGAAGGCCCCCAAAACCTACACGCTGGCCGAACTGAAAAAACGCTTCAAACCCTATACCTATCAGTTGGTGCTGGAATGTGGCGGTAACGGCCGGTCGGGGTTTGAGCCGCAAACATCGGGTAACCCCTGGGATCAGGGCGCGGTGAGTTGTGCCCAATGGACGGGTGTTCGGCTGAAAGATATTCTGGCCGATGTGGGTCTGAAAAACGACGCCGTGTACATTGGCTACTATGGAAAAGACCCGCACCTGAGCCTCGACCCGGCTAAAGTGGCCATTTCGCGGGGGGTACCGATCAAAAAGGCGCTGGAAGACGAAACGTTGATTGCCTGGGCCGTAAATGGGCAGGATATTCCGTTGGCCCACGGTCATCCGTTGCGGCTGGTCATCGGCGGCTGGCCCGCGTCGGTATCGGGCAAATGGCTGCATACGCTGGCCGTACGCAACAAAATTCACGACGGAGCCAAGATGGAAGGCCATAGCTACAAGGTGCCGGTGAGGCCGGTACAGCCCGGTGAGAAAATTCCCGAAACGCCCGAAAACTTCCGCATCATCGAGTCAATGCCGGTGAAGTCGCTGATTACAGCCCCGGCTACGGGGGCGATTTTCGACGTTAAAAAGCCGTTATCTCTCCGAGGCCACGCCTGGGCGGGCGACCGGGCGGTGTCGAGGGTAGAAACATCCATCGATTTCGGCGTTAGCTGGCAGTCAGGTACGTTGCAGCCTCCCAAAAATCGACTGGCCTGGCAACGCTGGACTGCCGACATTGCGTTTCCTAAAGCAGGCTATTACGAAGTCTGGGTACGTGCCATCGACAGCGCCGGCGTTACACAGCCCATGGTTATTCCACAATGGAACCCCGGCGGGTACCTGAACAACGCCTGCCACCGAATTGCGGTGAAGGCGGTGTAGAAGTGCGCCATCATCAGAGGTAAAAAGAGCTATAACACAGAGTTGCACAGAGGTCCACGGAGTTACACAGAGAATTATTTTATGCTGGCGTAAAAGAGGTATAACAGCGTATCAAGTTAGGGCTTACAAAAAAACTCCGTGGACCTCTGTGCTTCTCCGTGCAACTCTGTGTCAAAACCCCTTTTCTCCGTGTCAAAAACCCTCTTACGCCAGAGCAAACTAAACCTCCCTGTAACTCTGTGGACCTCCGCGTAACTCTGTGTTATAGCCCTTTTTCCCAACCAACTATGAAACCGTTCCATCTGCTCATTCCCCTCCTGCTAATCACCGCGTTGGCCAGTTTTCGGGACGTACCTGCACCGATACGTACCCAGCCTGTCATGATGGCCGATACTGTAAAAATTGATCCCGAAAGTGGCCTGATCGATGCCCCTAATCTGATAATGGTGAAGGCGCAGTGCACTTCATGCCACTCGACCAAACTGATTTTACAGCATCGTTTCACCCGCGCGGGCTGGACCGAGCGTATTCGCTGGATGCAGAAATACCATAAACTGTGGGATCTGGGCGAAACCGAGAAACCCGTGCTCGATTACTTGTCTACCCATTACGGCCCCGCCCCTGCCAGAGCACAAGGCCGTCGGGCACCGCTCCAGAACGTAAAATGGTATACGTTGTAACACGGACTTCAGTCCGTAGACTACTTGCTAACAAATTAACCTTTGTTCAGTGACAGCTAGTATACGGACTGAAGTCCGTGTTACAACGTGTACTGAATTGGAATACGCACGCGGATGATGGTGCCGGTACCGGAGCGCGTTTCTACATCGAGGCTGGCGTTCAGTAACTCGCAGAGGCGTTTCACGATATAAAGGCCAATGCCTTCGCCTTCACCGGCTTGTGCCGACATGGGGCCTATGGCCGGGGCCGGGCGCGGGCCCGGCAAAATATCGGGTGTGTTCTCGTTAAATACCGCGGTAGACTCTATGGCTGGTCGTAACTGATCAGAGAGCCACAAGGCAGACCCCGCCGACAAACCGGGACCAGTATCCTGAATACTGAGCATCCACCGGAATTGATTCTCCCGCGACCAGGAAACCGACACCCGGCCCTTGTTGGTGCTCTTCAGTGAGTTGGTCAGCAGATTCTGCACAATACGATCTACCTTGGTTTGATCGCCCATTACGAGTAATTGATCGGGACCATCGCCGTTCAGAAACAGATTACGCTCGCGGGCCAGTGGCTGAGCCGCTTCGACCAGATTCCGAAGCAACGCCGCTGCATCGAACGGTTTCACCTGTAGCCGCTCCCGACCAGCTTCCAGGCGGGCCAGATCCATCAGTTCGGTGAGCATCGAGGCGAGCCGGGGGAAATTTCGGTTCAGAATCTGCAACATCTCTGTACGTTCCTGCTCCGTATTGTCGGGCATATCGAGCAGGGAAGCCGCGCCCTGAAGCACACTGAAACTACTCCGCAGATCGTGCGACGCCACCCGCAGTATAGCCCCGCGCTGCCTCACCAGCTCGTTTACATTGTCTAAAGCCCGTTGCAGATTGACGGCTCGTTCAACGGCTTCTGCCTTCTGAAACTCATCGTACTGGGCAATACTGCCACCGATGGCCTCGTGCATCAGCGAACTTAACCGCTGATGTGCACTCAACAACACACCCGCATCGGTGGTCGGATGCTGTTCCCAAAAGAGGCGCAACTCAGCCTGAAGACTTTCGTGCAGATGGGCAATTTCGCTCAGTAGTTCATGCAGTGAGTAGCCCTTATGCCACCGATGAAGGCCATGCTCCTGCGCAATCTGGTAAGGTGATAGCCCCTCTTCATCTGAGTTCAGAAGCCGTTCCAGCGCGTTCAGCATCGAAGGCACCTGATCGGTAAACTCTTCCCGGGTCAATCCTTCAACAATACGCAGGCTGGTGTCACCTTCGCAGATCATCCGCCAGTTAGTTAGAATTGCCTCTCGTCTGCTGAATAAAAACGTGGCCAGTTGCGCTAGTTGGGCACTTTGTGTAGGTGCTTCCTGAAGCATTAGATAAGTATAAAGTTAGTATACATGAATGGCCAGTTCTATGAGGCTGTATTTATAGAACTGTTAACTAAGTTACAAGAAAAAATACTCATGTACTGTTAAAATTTTGACTCGCCTAACCGGGTCGCCATGCTTTTTTTAGCAGTGTGTTTGTCTCTATAGATGCCAGTGCGGAGTATTCAAAGCTAATAAAGACCCGTTATATTTGCTTAACACCGTCAACCTAAAGGGCTCCAAGTATCTGCGTCCCGTTCACTTTTTTAACGTGTATCACTACCTGTGAATTCTAACAATCGTAACCAGACCTTATTAGTTGTTGAGGATAACCCTGATCATCAGGTGCTTCTCCGTTATGTTATTCAGCGTAGCCTGGCCAATACCACTCCCGTATTTACCGATTCTGCCGATGAGGCACTCGCTTATTTAAATGAGTGCGTGACCAACAAAGTATCTACGCCTAAATTAATCTTGCTGGATTTGTACCTTCCTAAGGCCGAATTTGGCTGGCAGTTCCTCCGGCAGGTCAAGAAAATGCCCGCTCAGGTACGTCCGCCCGTTGTGGTCTTAAGCATCTCACGCGAGGAAGATGACATTGCGCAGGCTTACCAGTTAGGCGCCAGTTCATTCATCTCAAAACCCATCGGTGAAGCCCAATGGCTCAACTATTTCGAAACCATCCGCCGCTATTGGTGGGAAACCGTGGTGTTGCCGAATCAATAAGTTCTAAGTTTCAAGTTCCAGGTTTCAGGTTTCAAGTGCGTTGCTAATCCAACCTAAAGCGAATGTAGCAGCGCACCTGAAACTTGAAACTCCCTTCTTCCATGAAAAACCTCCTCTTTCTCACCCTTCTGCTTGCGGGTTGCCAGCCGGGTTATCACCTGACGAAGCAACAGAACAACCGACTGGCGGTAGATGCTTCTGTTGCCGCCGATAGCAGCACTGTGCGGTGGTTGATGCCTTACAAGCAGAACCTCGACAAAAGCATGAACGAAACGCTGGTTACGTTCACTGAGCGGCTGGAGAAAAAAGCCCCCGAATGTGCGCTCGATGATGTGTTGGCCGATGCGCTGCTGTCTCAGGCCAGTAAACGGTATGGTAAAGCCATCGACGTATCGCACCTGAACTATGGCGGCATTCGTAACGGGTTACCCGCCGGGGGCGTTACAACGGGCCATATTTTCGAGGTCATGCCTTTTGACAATCAACTGGTGGTGCTCACCCTGACCGGCACGCAATTGATGCAATTCCTGAACCACTTTGCCGCCAATGAAGATGCCCTGGTGGTAGGCGGCGTGCGGGTGCGAATGGCCAATAAAAGCATTAAAAACGCCACCCTTGATAACGGACGAGTCATTGTGCCCGGCGACACCTACGCCGTGGCCATGAGCGATTATATTGCCAACGGCGGCAGCGGAGCCGAATTTCTGAAAACAATTACCGCCCGCGACAACGTCAACTACCTCATCCGCGATGCCCTGATCGATTATTTCCGCGAACAGGGCAAAGCCGGTAAAGCCTTATCTCCCCAAGCCGATGGACGCATTACACTCGAATAGACGTCAGTTTCTGAAACACGTGGGTGCGGCGGCGGTCGTAAGCGCCCTACCCCTGACCGATTTACTGGCTGGCAGTAACAAAGCGCCCACCTCGCTGACCATTTTACACACCAACGACGTTCACAGCCGAATAGACCCGTTTCCGATGGATGGAGGCCGAAACGCTGGTCGCGGGGGCGTTGCCCGGCGTATGACCCTGGTACAGCAGATACGTACCCAGAATCCCAACGTGCTACTATTCGATGCGGGCGATATTTTTCAGGGAACGCCTTATTTCAACCTGTATAAAGGTGAGCCGGAAATTCTGGCCATGAACCGACTTGGCTACGACGCGGGCACCATTGGCAACCACGATTTCGACGGCGGTATCGACAATATGCGCGACCAGTTCGGCAAAGCGACATTCCCCTTCCTGATTGCCAACTACGATTTCAAGAACACGGTCATGGACGGACGTACCCAGCCGTATCGGGTGTTTAAGAAAGGGGGTGTTCGGATTGGTGTGTTTGGCCTCGGTATTCAACCCAAAAGCCTGATTCCCGATAACCTTTACAAAGAAATGCGCTATATCGACCCCATCGAAACCAGCGCCGACATAGCCCGTACCCTCCGCACTAACGAACGCTGCGACTACGTGATCTGCCTGTCGCACCTCGGTTATAAGTACCAGGACAGTACGGTGTCAGATCTGGTGCTAGCCTCGAAAAGCCAAGATATAGACTTGATTATCGGTGGGCACACGCATACTTTCCTCGATGCGCCTGTTTCGGTTAAAAACGCCGACGGCCAGCCTATTTGGGTAAATCAGGTCGGTTTCGGCGGCATCAACCTCGGCCGCATCGACCTCACCTTCGAAAAAGGCAAAGCCACCGTTACTAATGGGCAGGCGGTGTCGGTGGGGTGATTTGTAGTCTAAAAAAGTCGGCAGTTCAAAGTCTGGAAAGTCGGTTTAGTGTTGCTTACGCGTGAGCAATTCGCTTGCGTAAGCAACACTAAACCGACTTTCCAGACTTTGAACTGCCGACTATCGACTTTTCACCCCTATTTTTGTGCTATGAAATTTGGCGTTGTAGTATTTCCCGGTTCCAACTGCGATCAGGACGCGGTTGATGCAATTGAGCTGATGGGTCAGCCGGTTGTGAAACTTTGGCACAAAGACAATGACCTGCAGGGCTGCGACATGATTATTCTGCCCGGTGGTTTCTCGTATGGTGATTACCTGCGTACGGGGGCTGTGGCGCGTTTCTCTCCGATCATGAACGAGGTGATTGCCCACGCCAACGCGGGCGGTTACCTGATGGGTATCTGCAACGGCTTTCAGATTCTGGCCGAAGCACATCTGGTACCTGGCGTGCTGCTGCAAAACAACAGTCAGCAATACGTTTGTAAGAACATCTTTTTAAAGCCACAGTCAAAAGAGTCGCTGCTGACAGCCAATCTTGAAGACCGCGCCTACCGCATTCCGATTGCCCACGGCGATGGCCGCTATTTCACCGATGCCGACACGCTGGCCCGCCTCAACGACAACGAGCAGGTATTGTTCCGCTACTGCGACGAAGCGGGTAACATCACCGAAGCCTCCAACCCGAACGGTAGCCTCGACAATATTGCCGGTGTTTGCAACGACCGCCGCAACGTATTTGGTATGATGCCCCACCCCGAACGCGCCGCCGACCCAGCCCTCGGCAACACCGACGGCCGTTACATTTTGGAACAACTGCTGACGATGGCGTTGGCTTGATAAAAATTCAATGTTCAAGGTCTAATGTCTAAAGTTGCTTCGCTACACCACCATAACCGTGTGTAGCGAAGCAACTTTAGACATTAGACCTTGAACATTGGACCTTGTTTAACGTCCAAACTTATTCCGGCTATCATACGCCAGGCCGAGGCCGACGCTGGAGAGCTTGTTTTCGTCGGCGATAGCGGCGTTGGGGAACAGGCGTCTGAATTCGGTTTGCACGGAATGTACTTCCGTTGAGCCGCCGGTTAAAATCACCAGTTCGATCGCCTCATTGGTGACGCCCGCCTCCTGAAGGCACTGACGGGCCGAGGCCGAAATTTTCGCTACTCCTTCCCGAATTGCTTCTTCAAACTGGGTACGTTGCACCGGAATCAGGAACCCTTCTTCTATAAATTCGAGCGATGCATCGTGAGCTTCGTAGTCGGTAAGGGCAATTTTCGTTCCTTCAGCGGCGGCCAGCAACGTGTGTCCGGTTTCTTCCTGAAGTACCTTCAACAGTCGGCTAAATCGCGGTTTATCGTGCGACTGATGCAGTAACTGTTTCATTTGCATGATCAGCCTAGGCGTGTATAGCAGATTCACCTTACTCCATTCGGCCAGGTCGTGATACGGTTTCAGCGGTACGTCGAGTCCCTTTTCGCCGTACGTACTGCGGTAACCAATTTCGGGCATGATCGCCGCCAAACTCAGGTCTTTATCGAAGTCGTTACCCCCGATTCGTACGCCCGTATTAGCCAGAATATCCGACGACCGATCGGGCTTGTGAATGGAGCTATTCGATAGTTTGATGACCGTGAAATCGGATGTACCACCGCCCAAATCAGCCACGATGGCCAGCTTTTCGCCGCTCAGTCGGGCTTCATGCGCAAAAGCAGCGGCGATGGGTTCAAACTGAAAGTCGATGTGTTTAAAGCCAATGCGTTGGGCAATAGCCCGTAGTTCGTCCTGTGCCCGGACATCGGCGGCGGGGTCGTTATCGACAAAATGCACAGGCCGTCCCATCACCACGTGCTCAATTTCCTGACCAGCCTCTGCATCGGCTTTTTCTTTCAACTGCTGAAGAAACGAAGCGATGATGGTAGAGAAATTCATGGACATCCCATTCACGAGCGTACCCTGATTCATCAGCGACGTACCCAACACCCGTTTCAGACTACGCATAAAACGCCCCGGCTCCCGGTCGAAAAAGTGATGAATAGCCGCGCGTCCGTAAATCGCTTTGTTGTCGCGCTTCTGAAAAAAGATAGCACTGGGAATAGTTACCGATGCGTTCTCAACCGGCACCAGGCTGATCACCCCTTCACTGTCAATGGCTATGCTGGAGTTTGATGTACCAAAATCGATTCCGCAGGAAAGTGTTGTCATCTCGGTTGTCGCGCAAACGAAACCGAGCAGTCGTTTATGTAAATAACTGCCCGGTTTCAGTGGAAAAAGGGCGCAAAGGTACGTAACCCGGACTTTAGTCCGTCCGTTTTTCAAGACATATCGGCTTAATCAGCCGAAGCATTGCTGACGAGAATTACGATAACCCGGCTGGCGCGAGCATGTGCTCGTGCCTATAATGTCGCAAGCATTCGCTTGCAGCGCGAATGCGCAACACGGTAGAGAAAGTAAAGTATTTGCCCGGCTACTCAACCAGCTACAATTGCGCATTCGCGCTGTGCAAGCGAATGCTTGCGACATAAAAGGCACGAGCATATGCTCGCGCCAGCTGAGAATTACGATAAACGTTACCTACGTTGGCCGAAATTGACCAGGTAATAACCAATCAGTTGGTCGGCCCGGCCGGCGGGGGGGCGATTGTATACGAACACTTCGTAGACATTCTCGGTCTGCGAAAAATCACCTTCAATCAGCGTTTCGTTTCCATCCAGCTTAATACCCGAGCGGGTAAAGGGAGGCGCCATGCCGGTCACCGAGTAGTTGTAATTGTATACGCCCTGCTTCAGCCAAACCCGCCCCTGATAGCCACCCACAACGGGGTTGTAAGTGAGCTTGTTCCCGTCAGTCAATGCCCAGAAATTAAAAGCACCATTGGCATATACCTCAGCGTTGGGCAGTTCATCGACCAGCAACGTAAATACCGTTTCGATATAATCGGCTCCGGTAGCGCCATCACCGGTTTCGCGGTGGTCGATGACGTAAAGGCCGTTAAAATCATCGAATTGCGTGTAGGCCAGATTACTGCGAGGGCGGTCGGCCTGCACAAAGGCCACCGTCCGGTCATCTTTACGCTCGACACGCTCGACGTAGTTGCCGCGCGACAGTACGGTGCGGGTATCAAAGAATCGGTACTCATTTCCTCCCGGAAACGTGTTACGCAGATCGATGGCGTTGTATTCCAGCACCTGATCGAACGACCGCACATTGGTTGGCCGTAGGTCAGTCACCGTTCGATCATCGCGAAAATTCTGACGAATCACCACCTTAAAATCGTCCTGCGGCGAAGTCACCTGACTCTGGTAGGCCCGGTAGCCAATCGTCAGATCGACCTGCTGATCATTGAATTGCCGACTCACATCGGTTGAAAAACGAACGGCAGCGCTTACACTCAACAGATTGGCATACACCCGAAACCGGCGCGTAAACAGGATTTCGTTACGGTTCTGTTCGTTATAGACAACCAGAACGTAGTTACCCGGCAATTTCAGACGGGGCAGGCTGTATTTGTAGTGATAATAGGGAACCTTGGTACCAACCGACACCTGATAGTCGGTGATCGCGATGTCGTTATACTCGTAGGTATATTCGATATCGTTGAGTACCGACCGCTCCCAATTGGCATTGCAATGAACGATCTTCGACCGAAAATTTCGGTAGTTCGCCGTCAGATCATCAAACTCCAATTGCAACGGCGACTGCGCCTGATCATCGAATTTCACCATCGGTACATTCAGCGTCTGTGCCGAATTGCCAACCGTGCTCCCGACCTGCGGATACAAGAGCACCGTGGCAATTTTAGGATCGATGATCGTATCGGTGGTTTGAGCCTGAGTCAATGAACAATTACCAATTATCAATGAACAACAGATCAGGCTCAGCCAAATCCACCTGATTAAGGAGTGGCCAGGCCTATAGAAAGCTGACTGTTGGTAATTGATAATTGATAATTGATAATTGATCATTGTTTCAGGATACCTTCCAGTTCTTCCGCGTCCATCATCGCTGATTCCCACTGTTGCTGGAGGGCGTTGAGGTCTTTGGTCAGACGTTGATAATCGGCTTGTCGGGTTTGTAACGCCCCGTTGGTTCCGTATGTTGCCGGGTCGGCCAATTCGGCTTCGAGTTTCTTTTTCTGCCCTTCCAGCACACCGATCTTCGCTTCCGTTTCTTCGGCGAGCAGCGTCGCTTTTCTCAGCGCCTGTTGCCATTCTTTCCGTTGCGAATCGTTTGGCTTAGGGGTTGTTGGGGCCTGGGGCTTGGGGGTTGGCGCGGCGGGTTTATTTTCCCCCTGCCCTATGCCCTCAGCCCTACGCTCAGCCATCCACCATTCGTACTCATCATACGTACCCGGATATTGCTTGATCTGCTCGTCTTCGATATACCAGATTTTGTTGGCAATCTGCGACACGAAAAACCGGTCATGGGATACCACCACGTAGGTACCCTCATACTGGTCGAGTGCCTGAATCAGGATGTTCACCGACTGCATATCGAGGTGGTTGGTTGGTTCATCGAGCAGCAGGAAGTTGGCTTGCGAGAGCAGCACCTTCGCCAGCGCCACCCGTGATTTTTCACCACCCGACAGCACCTTGATTTTCTTGAACACCTCATCGCCCGAGAACAGGAAGCAACCCAATACGCCCCGAAGTTCGCCTTCGCTCTTATAGGGGTTGGCCGATTTCAGTTCTTCGAGCATGTTGTCATCTACATTCAGCGACTCTAATTGGTGCTGGGCATAGAAGCTAAACGACACATTATGACCCAGTTGCCGACGTCCTTCGTTGACGGGTTCAGAACCCGAAATAATCCGCAGCAGCGTTGACTTACCCCGTCCGTTGGCCCCGATCAGCGCCACTTTATCACCCCGTTCGAGGCGGATATCGGCGTTGGTCAAGATCTTCTTTTCACCGTAGGCTTTCGAAATATCGTCGAGGTGCAGAATATGGCGACCGGGTTGCGTGGTAAAATTAAACTTGAAATTTACCCGCGCCGCGTCATCAATTACCGCATCAACGGTCTCCATCCGGGCGAGTTGTTTCACCCGGCTTTGGGCCTGCTTGGCTTTTGAGGCCGTTGCCTTAAAGCGTTCGATAAACCGCTCAGTCTGCCGAATTTTGGCTTGCTGATTCTCGTACGTACCTTTTTGAATTTCGTTCCGCAGGGCTTTTTCTTCCAGGTAGAACGAATAATTGCCGGGGTAATAATTCAGCTTTCCACTCGACACCTCGACCGTTACATCGATCACATTGTCCAGGAATTCCCGGTCATGGGAAACCACGATCACGGCCCCTTCGTAGTTCTGGATATACTTTTCCACCCACTGAATCGACGGTAAGTCCAAGTGGTTGGTTGGTTCATCCAGCATCAGCAGGGAAGGCTTCTGCAACAGCAGTTTGGCCAGCATCACGCGCATTCGCCAGCCACCCGAGAACGTGCGGAGGGGGCGCTGTAATTCTTCGGTGCTGAAACCGAGACCCTCCATGATCTCTTCTGCCTTAGCTTGCACCGAATAGCCATCAAGGGCTTCAAACTCTTCCTGCGCCTTACCAAGTTTATCCACCAGATCATCGGTGTAATTGGTCTCCATCTCGTGCAGCAGCTCATCGATCAGCTTTTGCAGCGCATTCTGCCGGTCGAAAGCCTGCATGGCGACGGCTAGAATCGAATCATCGGTCTGGTACGATAGCAAATCCTGGTTCAGGAAGCCAATGGATACGTCGCCCGCTTTAGAAATTGTACCGCCATCGGGCTGGTATTCACCGTCAATGATGCGAAGCAGCGTCGATTTGCCCGTGCCGTTCAGCCCGACAAGGCCGATCTTCTGAGCCGGTTTTATATGCAGTGATGCGTTATCATAAAGCGCACGGCTGCCGAGGAAATACGATAGGTTCGTAATGGAAATCATGCCGCAAATTTACCAAATTCACGGCACGATGCTTGCTTACAATTTTACGAAAAAGCTATATTTGCACCCTATTAAGCAAATTGCCTCCTTAGCTCAGTTGGTAGAGCAACGCATTCGTAATGCGTAGGTCGTAGGTTCGAGTCCCATAGGAGGCTCAAACGATATACAGTATAAAAACCCTCTCAGTTAGTTCTGGGAGGGTTTTTTCGTTTGTCGCCTAGCCATGTACAGTCTTTCGGCAATGATATACAACTTTTCCACGCCCCCTATTATGAACTGCAACAAAAGACTGTACGCACACCAATTTTATGATTACTACTAAATGCAAACTTGACAAACGAAAGCAGATCGAAAAGGCAACTGCTCAGTTTTCCTACAAGCCTACTTCAACGGCCAACGATTTAAACAGTCTGCCGGAGAAAAATGCAAACCTAATGAATGGAATGAAAAGCAAGGGCGATTCCAAAGTTCTTATAAAGACCACGAAGAAGCCAACGAATCGTTAGAGTTACTCGAGGTACGGTGCTGGAAAGTGTACCGTGAGTACTGGTACGGAATCTGGGTGGTGACAGTAAGGCGGCGCAGGAGGGTGTGATAGCTTTCGCCGCGGCATTCATTCAGGCTCGTTTGTCGGGCAAACAAAATACCTTCGCTGCTCATTCACTCCCGGCTTTTGTCTTGTTTATTGTGCGCGAAAAAGGACAACCCGTTCCGCTGGTCAACGCATCCGAAGATCCTATTAAGCCGTCTGCTACCCGGGGCCAAAGCATAACCGACGGTGCCATTGCCGCCCTTAGTACGCATTATGGGAAACTAAAAAAATGTACGGTCTAAATGGACAAGCTTTTTGTGTGCTTCTCGACGATGCCGCAACGGCAGTGACCCAGGGCGTTCAGCTGAAAGAAGACATACCTGGCCTGCTGACGTCGCTGCAAGAAAGCTTCTCGTTTTAAGCGCATCACTATGAGCTATACACTCATTATGCGACTGGACGGTCCTATGCAGTCGTGGGACGTAAGTAGTCGATTCTCGATTCTGGGAAACGCTCAATTAACCGTCTAAAAGCGGGGTAATTGGACTGTTCTGTGCCGCCCTGGAATAGGATCGCGCCGCTGAGACGTTTATCATCGCTGGCAAAGAACGGGCATTAGCCGATCTGTCGGCTCTCCGATTTGAAGTGCGGGTGATGAAGCAAGGTACGGTTCGGCGCGACTACCATACCGCCCATAATGTACTGCGGGCTAAAGCTAAACTGCGTCCCGGTAAGCAGACCGCTGAAGGTGATTTACAACAGACGGTGTTGTCAGAACGGTATTACCTCAGCGATGCTCATTTTTTGGTGGGCTTTGAGAGTGACGACATGGAGTTGCTCCTTTCACTGGATGCCGCGCTGAGTAACCCTTTTAGCCCTTCTAGGTCGGAAAGCGTTTGTGATAAGTGGGTCAATCCGCTTTTCCACAGCTGGCTTGTCAGGCGTAAGCAGTCAAACACTGGTCAACGCTTTGCTAACGGCTTATGATCCCCTGTTAACAAGTCGCCGTGAATTTTCGGAAAAGGTAGTCGCTAATCCACATACTCGTTCTTTGACATCGAAAAACCGCGAATTCATGTAAATTTCCAGTCTATTCCCCACGAGCGTGGGGATGAACCGAACGTTGTATCAATGATGTCAGCCGGTGCCTGACCTGAATTAGTCTGGTTGGTCATTAATATCCCGCCTGAGACCGCCGACAGTTGCTGACTACCGGCTAAGAGCGGTACTGAGGGAGTGAAACTGGTAACCGTACTTATGTTATAGCTCACGGCATTGGTGCTGCTGCTCACAAACTGAGCGGTTTATACCCCGTAGAGGTCACGCCCACGGCTGTCAGACTTAGTACGGCCTCAGCCGCTACTACGAAGGAGCAACGCGTATTACTCGGTTGGAGCGATTATCATAGATGTACAGGTAGCCGCCTTTGGAGTATATGGGAATTTCTTTACTAACACAGAAGCAGGTATGCACGAACACTAATCTGGTAAACTGGCAAGATTTTAATGGATATGGATACCCATCAGGCCAGGATGATCTCGAAGACCGTACCCTGGCCTTGCTGACTGCTTAATCGTAATGTGGCGCCATTCTTTCTGGCAAAATCAGTGATCAACACCATACCTAACCCCAGCCCGTGCGTACCCACCTGTGGTTTAAGCCTGCCTGCAAAAACCTGTTGCAGGTATGTCAGTTGGTCGGGGGCAATGCCTTTCCCATTGTCACGTACCTGAATTATAGCCTGCATCGTATTTGCCAGTGGAACGGTAGTAGCCGTCAAGGCTACACTTCCGCCACTAGGCGTATGCTTAAGCGCATTGTCGAGCAAATTTCTTACAATTAAAGACAGGTCCTTGGGATTGACTAACAACGGAAAACTGGCTGGAAGTGACACCGTCATCGTGATGCCGTTAGCTTCTGCCAGTACTTTATACACTTGAGTGAGTTCCTGTAACAAAGGGGTGGCATCAATTTGCTGGGCTGTTGACGATTGCTCAAAATAATTAGTTTTTCCCCATTCAAGTAAGTTGTTGAGGAGTAGGCTGGTATGTTGCCCCATGAGGTTAATCTGGTTGGTTACTTCTTCTATTTCCTCACTTTTATTTTGCAGAATAAGGTGTTTGAGTAGTGTACCAACACTCATCATGTTATTGATGGGCGCACGCAAGTCGTGCGCAATAACGGTATACAGTTTGTCTCTCGATTGCTGGAGGCTACGTAGTTCTGCGTTTGTTCGGCGAAGCCGGAAAGCCAAAACACCTATGACTCCACTGACCAATAGAGCAACAAACAATCCACTCATCATGAGTCTGTTTCGATAACCGATGCGCTCTTTCTCTAATTCGAGTATTCGGATCGTGGCTTCCTTTTTCTCGGTTTCATATTTGGTTTGCAGGTTGAGTAGCTCGCGTGCTTTTAGGTGTTCAGTATAAGCTATTCGGAGTGAATCATAAGTAACTAAATAGGGGATTGTACCGTCGAATTTTTTAAGTTTTATATTATTCATTACCATGGAAAAATTCACTTCAATCATTAAGTAATCGTTAACATGGTTTTTTGGATTGTTTGCTGCTAAAATTTTCTTTAGATAGATTTCAGCCTTAACATTATCATCTAAATTATTATATACAGCAGCTAAATTTGTGTAAATCCCTATTAAATTATATTCGCTACAATGACTAGAATTAGTTAAGCATAACTCATAATTGGTTACCGCTTTTTTAAATTCTTTTCTCTCATTATATAAAAAACCAAGATTTAGATATAGATTTTTTAATATAAACTTCATTTCTGGATGCTTCTTTATCAATTGAAGTATACCTCCATAAGCGGCTGTTATTTCTGCAAATGGTCTTCCTTTATAAAACTGATTCTCGTAAGATAAGTATCCAGGAATCAAACTTATTTTGTCGCGATCATCGCTGGACTGAGCAATAAGATTGACTACCTTATCGTAATGTATTTTTGCATCACTCATACTACCAACTTGCTCATCCAAGTTAGTAATATTCAGACGCATGAGCGCAAAATGACAATGAGCCATTCCTGCCGTATCCTGAACTGATTCAAAATACATCAACGCGTCCCGAAAGTGGAGGTGAGACTTGGGAAGATCTTCGTTTTTATAGCGTAGACCAACTATATAGTTGTACATCGCTCTGGCGAGCCCTGATTTTTGTTGACGCGTCAACCGGTTGACTTCTTCAAGATCGTCACCAAAACGATCAGAGATTGTGAAACGACTATACTCCAGCCAGATCAGGTTGTGCATATACTGCGCCTGATCTCGTTTTCGAGCGTATATTTCTTTCTCAAGGCTGTCTGGATTCATGTTCACGACATAATAGTCCCGAAATGATCGGTAGGTCTTATTCTGAGCTATAGCGGATACAACTAGACAGGCAAAAATGGATGCAATAAAGATGGTTTTCATATGAAGTTACGAGCTACGGATGGCAGTGTAATAATACAGGTAATTATGCTCATTTTTACTCCCTAAAAATGGCTTAATTACATGGTTGTGCAGCCATGCTTATTATTCGCTAATTAGACTTAACTAGTTGACTGGGCAACGCATACCATCTCTATCTGATCATCCGTTCTTTGCCCCGGTAGGGGCTTAATAGCGCAGCGTCGGTAGAAAACCAATAATGCCTCTCATCGTTCAGCGTGCCGTAGGTACGCAACCCAGTCATGTGGCGTACCTACGGCACGCTGAGGATCGGGAGGACTTGGTTTTCTACCGACGCTGCGCTGTTAAGCCCCTACCGGGGCAAAAAGCCTCGCTGACGTCAGGCAAACTCAACGCGGGAATGTTGCTTATTTATTTCGTAAAATCGTAACTGTTTATAGGTAGAGTGTGTCGTCAGGTCGGAGACCTAACGTTTTTTTGGGTCCCCGACCCGATCGAAGGCTACTCAACGCTCGAAGAACAAACCTGCGGTGGTTGAGTTTACTTTAGCTGGGTCGGGGACCCCTATACCTGTCAGGTCGGAGACCTGACAACACTCTACCTCAACAGTTACGTAAAATCAATCAGGAATCGGTTGGCCTGACCTAAAGGCCAGGTAACAAAATCCCTTGAAACAGGTCGCATTAATCTTCGACACCAGCTACACAAGAAAGCCCGGCTTCAAGATGAGCCGGGCTTTACAGTAACTACTTATCTAGCATTAATGTCAGATTCGGCGACTACTGGTGTTCGTCGCCAACTAAGGTTTATCGACGTACTACCTTCTTCACGGTAACCGGGACACACTTAACCGGTGGGCATGCACATTGCGCCGGTGGAATGACCACCACCACATCGCTGTAACAACCGTTGGCTGCATACACCCGAATCGTATAGCTGCTGCCAGGAGCCTGCGCCGGATTCGGCTGGTTCACCAACAACACCCCACCAACAACCGCCAATAAGGGCTGATTGCTGGCAAACAGCGGTGCCGAGTCCGTGAAGCTGGTACCCGCACTGATGTTGTAGCTTACCGCATTGGTGCTGCTACCCACCAGACTGATACTGGCATTGTTGAGCGGGGTAGCTCCGGTACAGGTAGCGGCCACACCCACGGCTGTCAGACTTGGTGCGGCATCGGCCACCACCACGAAGGGGCAACACGTACCACTCGGACAGGCAGCGGCATTCGTCGTCGAGACGGTGTATTCGCCAATGGCCGTCACGTTGTAGACACCACTGGTTGCCCCCGGAATCAGTACACCGTTGCGCGACCATTGGTAGGTGCTATAACTAGCCGGTGCCGTAAGTTGGAACTCAAACTCAACGTTGGCACAGACATGGTAGGGAACCGTCAGACAGGCCGTAACGGTTTTGCCATCTGGAGCCGTAGCGGTATTATAAGTCAGGCCCTCTTCGTTGATCTGCACCTGGAAACTCAATGTGGCCACCTGACCGGCCGCCAGCGAGGCAATGCTCCAGTTCCCCGAGTTACCCGCCGGGCTGAACGTACCTACCGAAGCGGTAGGGCTACCCACGAACGTCACCGCCGCAGTGCTCAGCTGATCGCCCACCACCAGATTGGTGCCCGTGGCGTTGCCAATGTTGGTCAGCGAGATAGTATAGGTAACGATGCCGCCTTTCTCGACCCGGTTCAGGTTCACCGTTTTGGCAATGGCATAGGCCGGTGCGCCAGCTGTGCATGAAGCCGGTGTGGTGTAGGTGGTGCCGGCCGAGGTGGTGCCTAGTAAAGCACTCACCAGTTGCACCGTTGGCCCATTGCTGATACCCGTCAGGCTAAAGTTGGCTGAGGTCTGGCCCGCCGTGACGTTAATTATCGCTACGGTGCTACCATTGTCGGTGATGGTCAGGCTGCCCGCCGGGCTATTGGTCAGCGAGACCGTACCCGTGGCCACGTAGGTGTTGGTGGCCGAGTTACAGACAGGACTGTTGACTACGACCGCTATCGCCAGGTCTGGTGCCATATCGACCTGGAACGTCGAGAGCAGCAGTAGAACGGCGCAGCCACGGGCATCGGTCACCACCAACGTGGTTGGGAATGCCCCACTGATGGCAGGAATTCCTGATACAATGCCGGTGGTTGGGTTGAGCGATAGACCCGCTGGTAACGTACCTGCGCCCACCGAGAAGCTGTAGGGCAGTGTACCACCAGTGACAAGGATGGTCTGACTATAAGCTACGGTAACCTGTGCTTTGGGAAGCGTGTTGGTCACTAAACTTAGCGAGCAGACCGTACAGGGGGCTGGTGCCGTATAGGTCACACTGGCCGAGGTGCCGCCCGTTAGCGTGGCAACAAGGGTGTGGCTGCTGGCATTGCTACTGCCCGAGGTGGCGAAACTAGCCGTGGTTTGTCCCGCTGTTAACGAAACGGTGCCAATGGTAATACCATTGTCGGTCAAAGTCAGCGTCGTACCTGCCTGAACGTTAGTCAGGCTGACACTGGCTGTAGCGGTGTAGTTGTTTGTCAGTGAGTTACACACCGGCGCACTGCTTACCGTGACCGTCAGACCAGGCGTGATGAGGTAGAAACCAGCATCGAGCGTGGTGTTGTTCTCGCCACTGGTCAACGTTACCGGGGCGGTAATGCCACCCACCGGGTCAGAATCTGTTGCATCGTTGCCCGAGTTAGGCGTGGTGGCCGTGTAACCCGCTGGTGTGGTGAAGCTTACCGAGTAAGGCTTGCCAGGGGTTAAACCCGTGAAGCTGTATAGGCCGCTGCCATCGGTAGTAGTGGTCGCCACGACCGTGCCGTTGCTGACCAGCGTGACGATCACACCCGGAATGGGGGACTCGCCCGCATCCTGCTGACCATCCTTATCGACATCCACCCAGACGTAATCACCCAGTGACGCAGGCCGGTAATAACCCATGTCCACCGTCGGGTTGTTCTCGTTGGCCGTCAGCGTGTAGACGCCCGTCAGACCCGTAGCTGGGTTGCCATCGCTGTCCAGCGCATCATCGCCGTTATTCTGAACCGTTGCCGTGAAGCCTGCCGGAGCCGTGAAGCTCACCGAATAAGGCACACCCGGTGTTAAACCGGTGAAGCTGTAGAGACCGCTGGCATTGGTGGTGGTCGTGGCTACCAACGTACCTGACGAAAGCAGGCTCACCGTTACACCCGGGATGGGTTTGTCAGTTGACTCCTGAATGCCGTTGGCGTTCACGTCTTCAAACACATAGTCACCTAAGCTGGCTATAGCCGGACAGGTACTGGCGATCACGATTACGTCGCTGGCCGAGTAACAGTTGGCCGGAGCGGCTGTTTTCTCGAAGAGGTAGTACGTACCCACGCCCACCGACAGATTGGTAATCAGCGTAGCAGCATCGGTGTTGTTGGCACTGTGCCATTCGAGCGTGTTGCCCGGTACCGAGGGGGTACCCTGAATGGTGGCGAGGTTAAACGTACGGGTGGTACAATCCACTTGACCGTTGGCGGTAATGTTGGGCGTTACCGGTTTGGTCAGGGTAAGCTGCGCCGTGGCTCTACAACCCAAACTATTTTGGGTAACTACGAAATAGGTCGTTGTCTGATTGACCGTTACGGCCGTTGGAGTCGTTACCACTACACCACCTGGGTATACGTCTTTGTACCAGACGGGATTGGTCAGCGTGGCATAATTGGTCACAAAACTGGTTAGGTCCTGCGCGCCGGTTGAGGCACAGGCAACCGACGTACTAATCGTAATAGCCGGTAGCGGATTGACTACCACCGTCACCTGCTCATCGGCCGAACAGCCCGTGATGGGATCGGTATAGGTTACCTGATACGTGGTGTTCACCGTTGGCGCGACGAACGGACGGGCAGCGGTAGCATCACTGATAGTATTGCCTGCGTTACTCGGGTTCAAGGCCGTCCACAGATAATTTAACGAAGTTGGGTTAGTCGTTGCACCTAACTGGACGGAGCCACCGAGACAAACGTTCTGGCCCAGGCCGGCAATGCCCGTTACTACCGGACTTACTCTGACGATAACATCGTCAAAAATAGAACAGCCATTAGCGGTGGAGGTGAGTCGATAGACATATTGGCCCGAAACGGGGGTGCTTTGCACAAAATTGACCACGGCACCACTCGTACCGCTCAAATAACCCAGCATTTGCCCCGAGGTCATCCCTGCACCAATGGCGGTTGGGGTCGCTGCCGATAAATTGGCCGTGTACCCCCTGGCCGTCCAGGTGAGGGTGCCGCTGCCCGATGCTCCGATGGGAATAGGCAGGGAACCGGGACACCAGGCTTTATCCGCACCGGCATCGACTGCTACACCTGCCGGTGGGTTTACTACCACCGTGGCCGTTTGCACGCAACCCGTCAGGTCATTTTTGCGGGTCACTGTGTACGTGGTGATCACGTTAGGGGATTTTACACGTACCTGAGACAGATTCTCACCGGCATAGGCTGTTGTTCCATTGGTGGTTAACCCGGAATACGGCGACCAGCTGTAGGTATAGCCGGGCAGGTAGGTTTCGCCAATTAGATTATTGGTTGATCCACAGGCAAATGTATAGGGACCACCTAAGTTCATGGGTGGGTCATTGTTGATGGTATAATCGGCAAAGACCGACCCACAAATTCCTTTGGTGAGCGTCAGGCGGAACACGGCCGGGCCGTTAAAGTCAGCGGGCAGCGTAATGGTGGGGTTACGTACCGAGGTGGAACTGAGCCAGGCCAAATCGGCCGAGCCACTTTGTACCGTCCAGGCGTAGGTAGCTCCCGTCAGCGAACCGGCAGGGCCAACGGCAAACGTTCCATTGGCACATCCGACATACGTTGCCGCTGCAATGGCCGGCGGAGGCGTGCTGGTTACGCCAATGGTCATATTATCCATGGCCTGACAACCCGTTTCCGCATCGGTTACGTTGACGGTGTAAGTCAGCGTAGCGGGAGCCGGGCCGGGAACCGTGAGGTACGGCTGAGCCACCGTGTTGTTGGGCGTGCCGATCGGGAAGTTTAACCCCGCCGATGGCGTCCAGGTATAGCTCAGATCGGGTTGAGCCGCAGTGCCCAACTGCACCAGTGAACCGGGGCAAATGTCGGTCAGATTAAGGCCGGCATTTGCAATGACGGGCTTTACCTTCACCACCAGCGTGTCTCTGGCAATACAGCCCGTTGCCGGATCCTGCGCCGTTACCTGGTACGAGGTGGTAGCCCCCGGATTAAAGGTTGGGAAGGGCGTGGTGCCACCGGCGGTGATGCCGGTAGCAGCCTGGCCGTTGGCTAACGTCCAGGCCCAGTTGAAGGCCGAGTTGGGAGCCTGCGTGTAGTTGGCACCCGTCAGGGTATAAGGACCTGCGTTGCCCGCCGTACCCACCCGAGTACCGGGTAAGGGAATGGTACAGATTGCCAGATCAAGCACCCCGATCTTAGGTGTACCGTTCAGGCCTGAAAAGACCTGCTGCCGGGCTATACAGGTCAAGGGACCGTTACCGATACCATTGCCTAAATCGTAGGTTTGGGTCACCTCATACACCACCACGTTATTACCCGACCAGCCCCAGGCGGCATTGTCGAAATCAACAATGACCGAGGTGGGATGTGGACCGCTACCCGTAATGGCAGCTCCCTTTACCCCGTTGTTATTCACAAACAAGCCTTTCGGAGCTGTACCGGCGGGCTGAATTACGCCGTTGACGCTGTAAGTTGTCCAGACGTAAGTGGCTCCCTGAATGGGGTTGATGGACAGTTGGGTGGTGGCTCCGCTGCACACCCCGGTGGTGCCTTTCAAATTGGAGCTGAATGTGGGACAAACCGGTTGGTCGCCACAGCAAGGAATAAATACCCGCACCGTATCGGCCGTAAAGCAACTGTTGTTAAACGGGGCATAGGAGGCTTTCAGTTGATAATCAATGTAATAGCCTTTATTGCCGTTGGCCGAGCAAAGGGGGAATTTAGCGTTCAATAATTTATTGGTACCTACCTGCTGCCCTACGGCATCCATGCCAAAAGCAGCATTGGCTTTGAGCGAAGCCAACCCGGCGGTAAAGTCGGTCTTGATGGCCGTCCATTGGAAATAGAGTCCCGTGGTTTCTACTCCACCCACTTCGTCTCGTGTGCCGGTAGTACAACCATCGCCGATACGGTCGCTGCCCGCAAAGGCAAAGGCCAATGCCGTATTGGTAACGGTCATGGTGCGTTCAAATACGCAGCCGTCCGACAGGCGAAGGGCCGTAAAGGTATAATTGGTGATGCCAACGGGCGGGCCGCCGGGTACGTTTCCGGGGTCATACTTGGGACTGAAGGCCTGCTGATTGTCGAGGTTGGTACCCGGTACCCACTGGAACACATAGCCCGCCGGGGCCGTACCCGGTAAGCCAATGGCCACCGGGGTATCGTCCTGGCAGAAGGTTTTATTGGTGATATTGGTCAGAGCCGACGCAAACGGTGTGCTGGCCGTTACGACGACGGTCTTACCCGGTGAGCAGAAGGTAGCATCGGTTTTGAGCTTCACTTTTAAGGTATACGTACCTGCCGCAGTAACGGTAGGATTGGGACTGGTAGACGTATAGCCGCTCGGTCCTGTCCACAAATAATCGAAATCAGGGTTGATGGCGGATGGCCCGAGTTTCACACTGATTACCGTGCCGGGGCAAAGGGGCATCGTTGGTGATAAACCCGCACTCGCCGTCTTGGGCGAAATAGACACGAAGGCTTCTTTGCGGCAGCCCCCGGCATCGGTGATCACCAGTCGATAGAAGCCGCCACTCGACACCAGCGTACCCACCTGTGCTGTAAAGTCGGCCTGCGTGCCGGTGCCACTCGATGGCGAGATGATGCCGTTGCCCGTCAGGGGCGAATAGCCATCGTACCACTGCCACGAGATGTTCCCCGAAGCCCCCGTAACGCTCACGCCCAGGTCGGTGCCCGCTACGGCCGGGCAGTAATACACGGGCTTGGCGGGCGTGGCTATTTGCAGGGTAAAATTACCGGCGATGGTGGCCGAAATCACATTGGAAATCGACAACGTATCGCTGCAAAAGCCCAGGATGGTTCGGCGGTATTGTACCGTACCCGCTGCCGGCTCGGGCGCAGGCTTATAGACATCATAAGTGCCATTACCTACGTTGATCCAGTTGGTGCCGCCATCGAGGCTTTTTTGCCATTGGTATTGCACCGCCGGGGAGGCCGGCGTGGGATGAGGTCCAAACGTCGTGTTAGGGATATTGTGGGTGGGCAATGACCCATCGCCGCTGGTATAAAATGCCGTGTTGCCGATGATGGGTCCATCGTTGGGGTTTTGCCAGATGGCGCCGTCCACACAAAAGGTATTGTTGCCCGCTGCAAAATTGGGGATGGTATTGTTGTTGGGAATGGGCTCATGAAACACCGATAGTCCCCACTCTGTTTTGGAAGCCCTATATACCGTTTTTTGGGTATTGGTCTCGAAATCACGGTAGGTAGGCGTTACAGGAAATGTACCAGTAGAGAGAACTTTGGTAGCCACGTAGGCTTCACACTTATCATTGACAGTCAATATATTATCACCTCCTGAGTCGTACCCACTGCTTAAACCTGTACCATACAACACAGTGCCGCCCGAAGGTGATAATACATAGTAATAAGCACCGCCACTGATATTCAAATTACCTGCGGTGAGTGGGGCCGGGATGCCTGAAGGATTAGACCCGGTAAGGTGAATATTACCTTTCTTATCCACGGCGACATCAGAAAATCCGACCGGGAATACACTCACAAAATTGTACTGAGGGGTAAGATCATAGGGTATTTTGGCCACAAAAGCATACTGAGTAGTACTCGTAAGTCCAAAATCATAGTAATTAGCGATATTGGTTACTTTATTGCTAAGCGGATTTCCAAAATTAGTAAACGCGCCCCCTGAGACATAGAGATTTCCCTGAGCATCTGTTGCGAGATTTAGCCCACCAGTACTCAGTCGGCTCCCATATAGAGGATCGACATAGGATGAATAGAGGTATTGCCCGCTTTTACTGAACTTGGCTACGAAGTTGTTAAACGTATTAGGATTACCATCACCATTACTGGAAACTTTCTGAACGGCATTGGCCGAGAGGGGAAAATCCGAGCCATATTCTGTCATGCCCGAAAACCAGAGATTGCCGTCTTTGTCCTCTATTAGAGAGGTGAAAGTCGCTTGATTTCCAGCTCCAAAAAATGTGGAAAACACTAGGCCTGATGCACCGCCCACATTGGTATTGAGACCAAAAAGAACCTGTCGAGCGTCAATAAAAGGAGTAGTTGAGGTAGCCGTCTGGAAAGCACCGTCCGTAATGGGAAAGTCGAGACTTCTACTCGCTCCCCCATAATAAACGATACCATTGGTGACAACTAAACCTCCGGAACCACCACTATCAAATGAATTACCGCCAAAGAATGTAGAGTATTTGAGTGTAGCCCCCGTGCTGTTTAAACGAAGCACGAAGATATCATCCATGGTAGTACTACCAATATTATAAGTGGCGTCATAAGCCGCCGTGGTGCCATTGACCGGGAAATTGGACGAAAACGTGCTACCGCCCACATAGACATCGCCCGCTGCATCTACCGAAACGGCTAATGCCCTGTCGGCCTTAGCACCACCGATGTAGGTACTCCACACCAGGGTGGTGCCATCCTTTTCCATACAGGTAACAAAGGCATCACCCGACAGGTAGAAATCAGTACCAGTAGCACCCCCGAACGTACGACCAAGCGTATTAGGGAAGGTTGTACTTGCGGTGCTACCCACCAGATAGATCCTGCCCGTGGTGGGGTGTACGTAGATGTCATTAACCACATTTGTTCCCTGCATCAGATAGGTACTCCACTTCAGGGCAATGGGGTCAATGATGAGCGGCAGGCTGTGGTCATAGTCGCCAAGTTGGAAACCAATCTCGCCGTCCTTAAGCACATAGGCGGCCGCAACTTCTACCTGCTTGCCATTGATGGTTTGGTAGGTGTAGGGCTTGCCTTTTTGCAGGGTACCAAAGGGGGTGGTAAATTCCAGTTCGCCCTGTACGTTTACTTTTACGTTGGTAGCGCCGTCCAGTTTCAGGCGTACCTGCGCGGGGTCGGCGTGGGGCTGTACAATGAAGTCGTACTTCATGCTGCCCTCGCTTTCGTAAAAATCGGCATCAACGCCCTTCCATAGGCCGTTGTAAGCAATCTTCCGGAAACCCTCCACGTTGGCAAACGAGCCTTCGGCGGTAATGTAGTTGATGGCTCCGCTTTTGGCGTCGAACCGATCAGCCGCTTTAACGGCTACCTCGGGATTGGCGTCTAAAAATTGCAGGGCATAACCCGCCTGTGCGCTGTCTTTTTTACTCGTAATCACCGAGCGTATTTCGCTCTTGGTGAAGAAGTGGGTAGCCTGCTCGTCTTTGGCCGTAAACAGCACGGCCGTATTGGCCAACTGCCCCCGGTTCTGTTCAAACCGCAGGGTAGACTGCGCCTTCTGAAGCGATTTGCCCGCTTTCTTCCGCATGGCTGCTTCAGCCTTGCCGTCCAGCTTTTGAACCTCCGGGGGAAGTCCCGCCCCCGCTTTAGTCGCGCGGTTGGTCGGCCCCGGCCCACCGACATTTTTCCGCGCAACCGGATTGGCCGTAGTAGCCATTGCCTGGTGAGGGGCATTCAGGGCCAGCCTGTCCTGCGCGGGCGTCGTCAGCGTTGGCTGAAGCGTCTGGGCATAGCCACCGGGAGTCAGCCAGGTTAGCAGAAGCATACAGGCAACCACCGTGGTCCTGTTCATCTGATCAACAACCCAGTGGGCCTGTAAAAACGTCATGGCCCGTTGCCAGAAGTTCACCGCCTGATCCTGGTGAGGTCGGAGGGGCTCGTTATCGGCAATTATCCGCTTGAGTAGATAGACAGGTACGTCTGCCAGCAGTTGGCACAGCAAAGCGATTTGCTTCACTAAGCGCATCAGATAGGTGTGTAATCGTTGTTTCATGTGAATGGATCCTGTGCCAATCGCCACTAGATTGTCGATTGGCCAACAGATTGAATTGGTGAGCGTAATTTGACTAAGTAGATGGTGCTGAATTCGGAGCAGACCAGGTCCCTACGACCGCGTGTGAAGCCCGCCTATGTCGGGTGGTACTTGAGGATTTGTTAAGGAACCGATGAGCCACAGCGTAACCTGTCTGAATAAGTGAGTCAGATGGCAAAACGGCCGAAGTTGATCGATGAAATCGTTATGCTGACCAGAGCGGTCAGTAGTACGAATCGCCTGTAAAGAGGAAGTAGAGTGCCGTAATGCGCTTGATGTTGTGTTGAAAGCGCTGAGGAAAGCGTAGAAAGCCAGCTCGCCTGGATAGGCTTTATAGCTGTTTCGATACTTGTTATTGGCGAGATGGCAGTTGGGAAGGCTCTCCATTGGAACAGACGTTTTTGGGTCTATCTGCCCTAAATGCAAATGCGTTACCATGCATTTTGCCTACTAGCTTAATGTTGTTGCCAAAGAATAACACACGGTCAAACGGCAGTCTTTTCACGTTAAAATGCGCCGCCCTCTCTAGTTATTAGTACTTATACAATCGATTATTACGCACAACAGGGACAGGCGACTGACGGGTTGAGCTAGCGGTTTGAAGCGGTCGAGGGTTTATCAATATCTGTACCAAACCGCAGTTTGTACCAGTCGGGTTGGTACACGATGGGTTGCGTAGCGGGGTATGCCAACGGAATATAAGACGGGTTCTGCAACGGGGTATGCGGTGGGTGGCGTACAAAAGGGTGGTTCTGATGGGTTGTTGCGTACCGCAGCGGCGGCCCGTCGCGTACCGCTCCGGCGGCCCGGCTACGGCACGCCAATACTGGCTGGCTGTCCTTTTTTTCTACCGACGCTACGCTATTATGCCCCTACCGGGGCAACACGGCCGAGCGAGCGACCTATCCCGTAGGAATTACACAGCGAAGCGTCGGTAGAAAGCGATTGGTTCACAACGCATACACAACGACGTGCCGTAGGTACGTAACCACCACGTACGGCACGCCTAAACTGGCTGGCTTGCCTTGTTCTACCGACGCTACGCTATTGTGCCCCTGACGGGGCACTCTATTCAAGCGGTTTAAATAAGAATTGCTCATCATACTCAATACCGAATACATCCAGAAATCGGCGGTATTCATCAAGAAACGTGCGGGTTTTGTGGTGTTCTTTTTGTTGGTCAATGTATTGAATAACGGCCGGTAGCTGACTTTTACCGTATGAAAAAGCACCATACCCTTCTTGCCAGGCAAACCGCCCAGACGTTCGTTGTTTTTCATTAATCCATTTCGATGAATCCTGTTTGAGTTGTTGCATCAGATTGGACAGCGATTGGGTCGGTCGCATACCAATCAGGATATGAACGTGGTCGGGCAGACCATTGATGGCAATGAGCTTGTGGTTATGATTCTGAATAATCCCTGTCATGTAGTTATACAGTTCATATTTCCAGGTAGGCCCGATAACTGCGGCGCGATGTTTAACGGCAAAAACAAGCTGTATGTGAATTTGGGTGTAGGTGTTCGGCATGCTTGTGACGGTGTTGATCCTGGCTAATTTCAGCAAATTAACACAATACCGATTGCCTCTTAGGTGCATAGAATATCCAAAAACACAACGGCGGCCCGTCGCGTACCTACGGCACGCTGGCAATCGGGGGCGTGGTTGTTTTCTACCGACGCTGCGCTGTTATGCCCCCATGGGGCAACGTCGGCATGACCAACCCGACGATATCATTTCCGGTGAGCAATGTCGACGTTACCGACGCTGCGCTGTCATATCCCAATGGTATAATGCCCGGATTAATGCCCCAGCGGTATTGCCCCATCGGGGCATAACAGCGCAGCGTCGGTAGAAAATGCGTGATCCACAACCCGTACAACAGCGTGCCGTAGGTACGCAACTCACGCGTACCTACGGCACGCTGTTGTGCACGATTACCTCATTCAGGAAACAATGCTGACCGTATTTTCACGATTAGAACAGGAGCGAAAACGTGGTACCCTGAGTGGGTTGGCTCGTCAATCGTAGAATCGCCTTATTCTTTTTGGCGTATTCACTGATCAGCACCATGCCTAACCCCAGACCGTGGAAACCTACCTGCGGTTTTTGTTTACCGGCAAATACCCGTTGCAGATACGCCAATTGGTCGGGGACAATACCATCACCAGTATCCCGCACTTCAATACTACGCTGGCCCACAGGAGTCTCCTGGGCAGCGAGTTCGATAGTACCACCTTCCTGTGAGTGTTTGATGGCATTATCGAGCATATTACGAATAATCAGCGACAGGTCTTTGGGATTAGCCATAAGCGGAAACGTACCCGGTATATTCGCAAACAGCGTGACTCCCCTCGACTCGGCTACTACCTTATAAACCTGACTCAATTCGTTTAGTAAAGGCGCAACGTCCAGTTGCTGCAGCAGTGACTGTTGATCGAAATAATTACTCTTTCCCCATTCCAGCAGGTTGTTGAGCAGCAGATTGGTTTGTTGGCCCATCCGGTCAAGTTGCTGCGTCACCTCGCTGATCTCCTGGCTTTGCTTGTTTTTGATCAGGTGACTCAACAAGGTACCTACGTTCTGCAGACTGTTGATTGGCTCGCGCAGGTCATGGACGATGATCGTATAGAGTTTGTCCCTAAACCGCATTAGCTGCTTCTGCTTAACGACAGATCTGTACAATAAAAACAATAGCAAACTCACTAGACAGAATACAAACAGGCTAGCGATCAACCATGTTCTATATTGCCTGGCTTGTAGTTCAATGGACGTATTCGCTTGACGGAGCGATTGGTTGTCAAGTTTCTGCTTGTAGCTCAAGGCCTGACTTTGAGTTAACTTTTGCTTATCAATTAGTGCGCGAATTTGACCTTCTTGTTTTATTTTCTCATTATTTGCTTCGATTACTTTATTTTTCTCTAGTAATAACTGATTTTGAGCTTGTTTTTGCTCCGTATCGTACTGCGTTTGTAATTCCTCAAATATACTGTCTTTCAATTTTTGATTTCGTGCAATACATAAATCAATTATTTGTCCACGCACTTTCCAGGCCTCCTCGTATCGCCCTTTTTTAGTCAATATATCAGCGTATATGCTATAGAAACCTATTAATATACTATAATTTACTGTAAGTGAATTTTCCATTTTTGGAATCTGTAGTAGTACAATCGACTCTGCTTCGTTATACATATGATTTTCGTAATAAGCCATCGATAAATTATATTCCAATGTATAATACGGTTTTGCATCTCGCTTTTTAAACACTTCGCTTGCTAAAATCATATACTGTAGCGAAGTACCATGCTGCTTATGCCTGTCATAAAAAGCAGCAATAGCCATCAACAAGGTCAGCTTAGCTGGCTCTAAGTAGGGGTACGTTCGGATCAGTTCTAAAGAGATCTCAACCAAATCTGTCCGTTTTTGAAAGTCTTGCACTTTTTTTATCCTTCTCTCAAAGTGAAAGATCGTCTCATACGCAATCAACCTATTGAGGGGATTCTTTGCATGATACCCTATGGCTAAAATGGCATCGAAATAGAAACCAACTGTCTGTACTTTATTGACAAAATAGCCTTTACGATCTGCGTTCAGAGCAAGAAAAGCCACATAACTGGCGAGTATTCCAGTTGTGTCATTCATCTCTTTAAATAGACGCAGTGCTTCAAGTTCACTTCGGGTAGCACCAGCTAAGTTGGACTCCCGCACTTTTAAGGACTCCAGATAGTGATACGTTGCTGTTGAGAGCGGTTCTTCATACTTATTAGCTAATTGCTTTATGGTGGCTAAATCCACACCAAAGGAATCTGAAATACCGCGCCGACTCATTTCCAGCCACAGCAACTGATGCAAATAGTTTTTACTATTATCTCTATAGTCATAAACTACTTTTTCAAGACTATCCAGATTCATGCATTTTATGTAGTAGTCCTGAAATAATTTAAACTCTTTAGGTTTAGCAACCGAGAGTTTACAGAGACAGACAAGCAGTCCTGCTATGAGAATCGCTTTCATTAAGTTCCAGATTTAGTTACGGTTGTTGGTGGTAATAATACATTATACGATCTTAGTATCAAGCACGCTATGTACCATTTTAACTATCTACCCGTTACAGTGCATCTAACCGTAGGTGTCCTTTGCCAAAACGACTTATTTAAGTGCCAAAACAACTGACATTACCATTTGTATGCTTAAGCACAATGTTGTTTGATAAATTACACTAAGTTTACATTATACACATATGTACAAAAATAAGTAATGAAAACCGTGCGCGTACTCATCCTGGAAGACAGTGCTATCGACCGTCTCACATTACAGATGATGTTGGCGGAGTCTGTAAGTAAAGCTGTTCAATTTGAGGTGATCGGTATATTTCAAGCCTTACAACCCTTGCTTACGTTTTTGGATGTTAATGAGGTGGATATCATTATTGCGGATGTGTACATACAAGAAAAACCGGTGGGTTTGCGTATTGCCGAGCATATTGGTCATCGCCCTATCTCGCTTCTTTTTATATCGAGCGCTCCGTCTGATGAGCTTTTTGCTCAGATACAGCAAAAAGCCTTTGCCCGATTCATCGCCAAGCCAATAAATGTATATACGTTGCACTCAACGCTGAATAGTATTTGTGAAGAAAATAGTCAGAAGCTACAATACAATTTGCTTGACCGACAGTATCTTTTTTTGAGTGGCGTAAAAGGGCAGCACGAGCAAGTCTTGCTGAGTAATATACTTTATATAGAGTCTGACAAAAATTACTGCTACCTATTTAGTGTACATAAAAAGTATGCGTTAAAAAAGGCATTGAGCACGTTGCTCGACGAAGATCTTACGGCGCTCTTTGTCCGTATTCATAAGCGATTCATCATCAATATGGCGTTTGTCATGTTGGTCGGTGATTCGGAAGTTACGCTCAGCAATCGGTCTGCGTTGCCCGTTGGCCGGAGTTACCGGAAGGGATTGTTCGATCTTTATAAAAAAATAGGATAGCTTGGGTAGGCCAAGTACGCACCTTAAACAGAATATAGCCGATTTATAGCGTTAGGTAGCCTGTTTAAACGAAACGCGTTGACTCTGGACGATAAGCATAGTGACTTTGATGCTCGCATTGAATAGTCTGGCTTGCTTATGTCCACCAACAAGTTTCTGATCACAGTTAGCCATCTCACCGGTACCTCTATCGGCTCTGACAGTATACCAATGGTCTGGTCAATAAATGATTCGTCAACAGTATACTCAGCTGATGCCTACCTAACGTATGGCTGTGCCTTAACAACAGATAAAATTGATCGGGCCGCTTTTTTGTCGATTATACAGTCTCAGCTATACGGTGAATACGTTGTGATTGATATTGAAACTGACCTTCTTCCTCATTTTTTATTATTACTAAAAAAAGACTGGCTGGAAGAATATTCTTTAATTGATAAGGAAAATATCGATACTGCCCTGTCGAAGGTAGTCGACACATGGTTAAGTTCAACAAGTCTTGTACGGCTTAGGCACAAGGTATTTGTTGCTTACTACCTGGAGGAGACGTTTAAGCAGGTATCTGTTCAATCGCATTTCTTAGACCTTATATTCAGGTTACTTACTACCATTTACATAGAACCAAACACCAGATCGAAAATCAGATTCAAAGAAGATGATATCGATGATATACTTCGTGTTGGAGATGCAATCATCGCTGACCTCCATAGCCCAATTCCAACTATTTCACAAATGGCCTTGATGGCACATATGAGTGTTAGTAAATTCAAAAAACTATTTCAAGAAACGTTCAAGAAAAGTCCACACCAATATATTCAAGATCATAAAATGGCATATGCTAAAGAACTGTTAAAATCCGGGGAGTATAATTTTACCCAAATAGCGTATAAAATTGGCTATAATCATACCTCTGGTTTTTCTCGATTGTATAAAAAGGCGCACGGTAAAGATTAATGAAGTGTCTAAATTATTTGATATAATTTTTTACCGTGGTCATTATCTTCGCTTTATTAAAATACTTATGTCTTTTTTTGTTCACGAACTTTATTTCAGTCAGGATATCACCTGTTTTCGGATACAGTATCCGCCAAAAGAGACCGTGCAGTTCGCCACATTATTAGGGCAACATTCGGGCCGGTGGCAATTGAGATATATGATTAGAACATCTGAAGGTAATTCAGAAGGTACACGTACGTACGGTAGTAGCCCTGTATGGGTCAATCTACTCACCCCCGACGATCGACAAAACGACCGGGTCGTTCAGATTCCAGCCAACGAATCGCTCGACTTAGTGTCTGTTTATTTAGAACCATCCTGGGCTAGAGCGAATGTATTTGATAACCCCTCTTGTACTGAGAAAGTCTGTTTCTCAAGCGATCGACTAGCGAGTCCGTCGGAGCGAACTCAGATTTGTAATTTATTAAAAGAGGCAAATGCCTTTAATGAAGATAAATACGAAGACTGCTTTTGGCAGTTAATGCGAGTATTTAAGAAATATTGCATTGAGAGTGTACTTTGATAATTACAGCCCTCTTTTCAGAAAGCCATCGCGGTACAACATCTGTCACATCATGTCGTAGCACTCGCACCCCGATCATGGGGCTGTAGGATAAGGCCTGGCCAATGGGATGGTTGGGTTTAGCAACACACAAAACTTGCAAGTTTTTATAGTACTCGCTCTCAACCTGTTCAGGGATTTTACAGCCCAGCAACGAGTGCTTATACACTCGATTATAATGGCTTTCAATGTATTCAAAAATTTCTGTGCGGGCATCATCCACCCCCAAAAGCAGCCACCTCCTAATAGTTCTGCCTTTAGGCGGTTTCAAAACAATTCCGCAAAGACGTTGCCGTAAGGATCGTCGGGCTCCGTGGCGCGGCCCGGCTCATGCTGGGCCTGATACGCTGTGAACTAACCAACTTTTGCAGATTATTGGAAACGTAAGCTGCTGCCTGACCACTGTTAAGCATTTTAAGGACTTCGGCTTTGAAATCGGCCGGTTCCCCAGTTCGATCGTGCTTACGCCGTGTTTTGAGGCTTTTTTTAGTTGTATGGCCTTGATAAGTCAGCCAAAGTCTGTGTCCCAATAAACCCTACCATTTCACAACAGATCGATTACTTGTATGTCTATGGTAAATAAACGGCAATGATAAAGTTGTCATCAAACGCACTATATATACATAAATAGATAATAGTGAAACCTAACATACCCTTATATGTACATCAAATGGCTCTCCTATACCGATAAGTAAACAAGTTGCTGACTAGCAATATGATAAAGCCCCATACCCTCAAAAATGGCACTACATTCGCGGGTAATTTGTTATGTATATTTGAGAATAGAAATTGCGTCCTCTATTTCTAATACATTGAACCGCATTACAGTAGCATTTATGTCAGAACAACAAAAAGCTCGCATAATATCATTTGATCCGCAAAAACAGATTGGTCGCCTGTGGACTGCTGAATCAAACGGGGCATATGTGGTATTCGCAATTAAGACAGGAAACGCAAGGTTTGCGGCTAACGATGAGGTTACTTTGCCGACAGGACTCAGTGTTGGGCAGAGAGTTACGGTAAAGCGTAAGGGTAGTAACTTACATATAGCTAGCCAACTCAGAAAGATTCTGTCATCAGGTGATACACAGATTAAGATTATAGATTTTGCGCACGAGAAAAAGGGAGAGGCTGGAGAGATTGAAAGAACCCTTTTAGGGGGAATTTCAAATTTCACCATAGCATCTAGACTTAAAAGACGCATCGTAAGGCGACCATCTAGTGGATACCGAAAGCTTCTTCTTAAATTAAGTAATACGGAAAAGACAGGGCATCTGGCTCAGGAAAAAGATGGAACTGAGGCAATCCCCCACTTCGGAGACATTTGGAACTCGATTGCAAAAAATATTTTCTCAGAAAAGCGCGATTTTCTTGAATGGTTGCTTACCCCAAACGAATCTTTACAACAGGAAAAACCCATATCCTTACTAGTGGAGGGAGGGGATCTTGATTTGTTAAAGCAGTTATTGGGACGATTTGAACACGGCATTATGGCCTAATATTTAATAATGCACGTATTCAGAATCTCTAGTAAAAAATACATTCGTGACTTATCGGGAAAAGGAGCAGAACTGAACGGAGGGCGGTGGAACAGTGTGGGCGTCCCCGTCCTATATACAGGGTCAAATCCCTCTGTATGCGTGCTAGAATACTTGGCTCATCTAAAGAATGCTGAGCCCAAGAAGAACCACTACGGTAAAGCAGTTATTGAGGTGCCTGACGGTTCAGTCAAGGAGGTTAATATAGTGGACCTGCCCGATGATTGGCAATTGGACAGTGCAAGTGCGACTCTCTCTAAAATAACAAATGATTGGATTGCAGAGAATCTCTATCTATGCCTGAAAGTGCCTTCCGTAGCTTCGCCGGGAGATTGGAATTATTTGATCAACCCTAAGCATAAATTATTCAAAAAGGTGAAGAGAATCGGAAGACCGATCGACTACAGCTTTGATGAGAGAATACACCGAAAGTTCGAGAAGAAAACGCTCGAAGAGTTGCTTAATGAGGCACAAGCAGAATTGGCTAGACTACGTAAAAGTCCAACCAAAGAGCATAAGACTCCTTAACGTAATCTTACTGATACGACGAAGCTACCTCGCTCTACGAGTATTCCGGCACTAAGTAGGCCAGTCTGAACTGAAGGCTTGGTGTACAGCGGCTCCGAGTCTTCGCTTGAAAAACTGACCAAAACCAGTATTTACGAACTGTATTTCGCGCCAGACCCGTCTGTAGTTGCCAGCAGTCGACCACCTATATGGCTCGGGGCACCACCTACATAACAGCTAGCGCATAAGTACTCGCCTCCATGGCCCGGCCCGGTCACGACTAATGATCTCCACACCGGGGTAACTATCCAGCCATTTTCTGAGCGTTTGCCTCTCCTGATCCGGCAATAAATCAATTACACTTGTGGCTCCATATTCACTAGGATGGTGCTGTAGGTTTTGCCTTTTCGAAAGGCCCAGTCGTCGACGCCCAACATGTGGGGCGCAGCAATCACACCCGGCGCCTGTTGACGCACCCGTCTCAGTAACGTCGTGCCACTGACGAAGAGGCCAAAGAGCCGATCCATTCCACTACCCAATCGCCCGTCCAAATTCAACCCGATCTGTCGTAGCAGTTGCTGACACTGATCAAACTAGCGCCCATAGGGTTTCTGATGGCTGAATCGATAGGTAAAGATGCCTCGCTGGCAGTCGGGATTATTGCAAAAAACCTAGCGGAGAGTCATAAGCGGAGAACATGTCATAAAACTACTCGCTTTCACCAAAAGTGTCGAAGAACCAGTTGTCGGAGTACACGTTAATCTCCTGTAACGGCCGCCGCGTAACATACCGTCAATGATACAGGGTAAAACAAGAATTGAACAGCCTAAACCATCAAATAAGTCAGACAGTGTAGTACTTACTTATATTTTATAATCGACCCTTGTAAAAGGTATTGTCGTTGCTTATCTTAGGGGTCTTCGCGCAATAAAATCAATTACGCCCCCTAACGGGCACCCGATCTATGCGTAACAATTTATAATCTACTCATTATGAGAAGGTTATCGCAATGGTATTGAGCCTTCAAGGAGGCTCTATAGTTGAATAAAGGCTAATTCGTTTCAGAGCAATTCCGCTCACTATGAACGAGTTAGCCTTTTTTCGTTACTACACGTTTCGGGAAAGAGTGAAGTACCGTCAACTAAAACCGTCAACCCACCCGTCAACCGGATGACAATTCAACGTAACTTGGTCCTGATCAAACCAGCGAACGTTTAATGAAAGCCGTACAAAGCGGAGCCGTCAGGTTTCTACTGAAGGACCCTCGGGCTACCCGTCCGACGCTCATCTCCCTTTTTTAACGCTACAGTAACCAGCGGTTCGTGTATTCAACCGGCCAGCTTGTCGAGCCCTTCCAGTGGAAAACGGCCGATCAAAGGGCCTATACAAACCAGAAGAATAAGGTAGTACGAGCTGAGCATGAAACGATCAACGCGAACCTGGACCGCTACCGCGCTGCACTTGTTCGGGTTGTAACACGCCTTCAGATGGCCGCTGTCCCGATCGATAATACCGTCATCAAAGAGCACCTTGATCGTGAACTCGATAAGGTGAAAGCCAGGCCGGCAGAGGCCGTACCTGTTCAGGAAACGTTTACCGCTTACATTGTCAGGTTCGTCGAGGAGGCCCGCGTCGAAAAGCGGCTAACGCACAAAAGTTTGCAGTATACCGACTACACCCTGGCCGGGTATATGAAACTGGTCCTGCAACAGATAAAAGGGGGAGATCGGAAAGCGTTTTCAGTATTGGTGAAGCAATACCAGGGGCTGGTCTTTCATGTTGTCCAGCGAATCGTGACGACGCCCGAAGACGTCGAAGATATTAGCCAGGAAGTGTTCATCAAGGTCTACAGGCAACTGAATACCTTTGCCTTTGAGTCCAAACTAGCCACCTGGATTGCCCGTATCGCTTATTTGACGGCGATCGATTACCTGAGAAAATTTCCGTCTAATTCTACCGACTGCGCCCAGCCTGTTGATCAGCTACAGTTTACGCATGACACCCCCGAGCAGCTATTAATTCAATCCGACGTTTCGTCGTACGTCCAGAAATTAATTGACACCTTGCCCGAATCTTACCGGGTGGTGCTGACTTTGTATCACCTGGAAGAGTTTTCGCACGCCGAGATTGAACAGATTACCGGTATGCCTGTTGGTACCATCAAAAGCTACTTGTTCCGCGCCCGTAAGTTGTTGAAAGACCGACTGGCGATTAGCCTTAAAGAAGACTCATGAAAAGCCACTTCACTGATCAGCAAATTCAGCAGATGCTGGAGGCGGGATTACCATTGGCCGATACCAACCCGGTAGCTGATGCCAATGAAGTTCGCCTATACCAGCGGGTATTTGATGAAATTAAACAACCACTGCCCATCCAGGCCACGCCCGACTTTTCGGATCAAGTTATGAGCCGACTTGACGTTCATCGACCGGCTCCAGCTGATGTCGCAGGGGTGTATAGCTGGTTGATATTGAGGGGAGTTTTGTGCCTACTGATCGGCACCGTTTTACTACTTCCTTTTGATGGAGAAACCACCGATCTGCTAAACGGCCTTCTGTCGATAAAGCCATTCAAGGGAATACTCCTTTTCAGCTTGTTCAGTCTGTTAGTGTTTCAGTTTTTAGATTGGAAACTAGTTCGTGAGCCTTCTTTACCGACAATCCAATAGCAGGACACGCCCCTAGGGCGTGTCGCTGTTAAGGTCAGGGCAGCAGTTGCCTGAGCTTGTCGTCCAGCGCTTTTCCGTGCAGCCCCCGGGCAATAATGATGCCTTTCTCGTCCAGCAGAAAGTTATCCGGAATTCCATTGATGCCGTACGTTAAGGCGACTACATTCTTGGCACCCCGCAGATCGGTCACGTTCTCCCAGGGTGTTTTGCCCATCTCAATCGCCTTGAGCCACGCCGCTTTGTTGTTGTCCAGGGATACCGCTACCACCGTAAAACCCTGGTCTTTGTACCGGCCATAAATCTCTTTGAGGACAGGTGTCTCCTCCAGGCAGGGGCCACACCAACTGGCCCAAAAATCAACCAGAGTGTACTTACCTTTCGCCTCAGATAGTTTGACTAGGCGTCCTGCCGGATTCGGCTGCTCAAAATCCAGGAACTGGTCACCGATGTTTCCTCCCCTATAGACTGCCAGGTACTGCTTCACTTCCTGGCCAAGCTGGCTGGCTTTCATTGCTGCGCTGAGGTGATCGTACAACGGCTGAACCATAGCTACTCCCCAAGAGGTGGCGTAGGTGTTCAGCAGTTCCGTAGCAAACAAGGAGCCGGGATGCGCTTTGATCCAGTCAGTATCGATTTGCGTGTTCCTTTGCGCCAGTTGCTGGCGTTGAGTCAATAGCTCTTTGCGGAGGACAGGGTCCTTAATCGTTTGTCGGTACCGGTCGAGGCTATCGATAAGGTGATCGATGGGCTTGTGCAAGGCGGCTAGTCGCTTGGACTCATCCTGCGTAGCTGAACCACTAATGCGTCCTTGCTTGAAACCACCAGCTTGCAAGCTCAGGCTGAGGTGGGTGTTCTCCAGCCAGAAGCTGACATAATTGGTAAAGCCCCGGGTATGCAGCAGCACCCGTTTCGCTGGCTCAGCTAGCCGACCACTCATGGTAAATTGCCCGCTGAAGACCTGACAGGAATCAAATGGTTCATTCGTACGCAGGTAGAGCCAGGTACTGTCAGGCAGCCCCATCACGGTACCTTTAATTGTATACCCCTGCTGGGCCTGAGTGGGGCTACAGGTCGTGAATAGCAACAAGGTGGTGGCAAGCAAACTAGTGAAAGAAGTCATAAATAGGCGTTGTTTTGGGCAAATGTAGGTGCCTCTTTCGCGTTAGTACCGACGTATTCGACCAGCCCCCTGGTAATTTCGACTAAGGGCGTCGGGACGGGTTTCGTCTAAAAAAAAGGGAGGTTAGTCGAAACGTGGGAAGGCTAAGCGGGTGACCTGATCGGAAATGCCTACTTTTCGGCATGGATACTGGCTACCGGCTACTAAGCCGCCCTTACCTTAAACTGGAATGTCTCTTCCTGCTTTTTCTCTGCTTTGGCCTGTCGCTCATCAGTGATCTGGAGTACAGCACCTATGAGGAGCATGACGTCAGGAAGTTTACCGAAAGTCTGGGCTACCGGGTAGTAACCGACTTTTTAAGACTCCTTCCTTACGGGCTATACTACTGGGGCTTCTTGAAGCGCTACGTTTTTCAGCGTAATCTGGTGGGCATACTGCTCGCCACGCTTGGGTTCGTGGTGGTCTATCATGTCTTCAATCAATACGTTATCAACTGGGCCGTCGCCGAGGCCGACTTTGTCGCCGATGACCTGCAGCGGCGGGCCCTGCGTAGTTTGAAGCGGCCTATAATTGGCTTCCCCATCAATTACCTGTTGATCGCGGCGATCATTCCACTGCTGGGCCTGGCTTTTCTGGTGCGGTCCTTAACGCAGGCGGCTCAACTCAAAGCCTTAACCGAGCAGCAACTAGTAGCCGAACTCGGCTACCTTAAAGCCCAGATCCAGCCGCATTTTTTCTTTAACACCCTGAATAACATTTACGCCCTGGCCCTGAAACAATCCGCCGACACGGCACCCATGATAGCCCGACTAGGAGAAATGATGCGGTATGTGCTCTACCAAACCACGCAGCGCACCGTTCCCCTTCAGGGAGAGGTTAACTTTTTGGGCGGCTTTATCGAACTGGCCCGGATTCGGTATCCGCCCACTAGTCAGATTCATTTCGAGGTGCAAGGCATTCGCCCCACATACCAAATAGAGCCCCTACTGCTGTTACCCTTTGTAGAGAATGCCTTTAAGCATGGCCTGGAAGAGGAAGTTGAGCATGGTTTCGTGCACGTGGTGCTTTGCCAGACGGAAAATGAATTGGTCCTGGTCGTTCAGAATAGTAAATCGGTGTCCCCAAAAATAGGAAGTAGCCGGGGGGTAGGTCTGGCTAACGTGCACAAGCGACTCGACCTGCTTTATCCTGGTCAATATCAACTCGACGTGCTGGACGAGTTAGCTACTTACCGAGTCACGCTGACTCTACAAACTGCATGATCCGCTGTCTGATTATAGACGATGAACCGCTGGCCCAGGACGTGCTAGAACACTTCATCAGTCGTACGCCGTCTCTGGAGCTGGTCCAAACCTGTAGCAGCGCCCTTGAAGCCTTTGAGGTGCTGCATCGTCAGCCAGTAGATTTACTGCTGCTTGACATCAAAATGCCGGGCATCAACGGCCTGGATTTTATTCGGTCCTTAAAGGCTGGGCCCGCCGTCATTTTTACGACTGCCTTCGCGGAACACGCGCTGGCCGGCTTTGAACTGGATGCGGTTGATTACCTGCTCAAACCGATTGCTTATGAGCGTTTTTGCCGAGCCATTGACAAGTTGTTGAAACTATATCCTCCCCCGCTAGCAGTGCTTAAAACCCACACCTACTTCAAAGTGGACGGCCAACTAGTAAAAGTAGCGCATACGGATTTGCTCTACGCCCAGTCGGTCAAGGACTACATTCTCCTGCACACGACCGGCGGGAAGCTGTTGACGCACATGACCATGAAATACCTGTGCGAGTTGCTGCCAGCTCCGCCTTTCCTGCGGGTGCACCGGTCGTATCTGGTCAACAGCTCGTTCGTCCAGCTCGCCGACAAGAGTCGTATCACCATTGGGCAAACGGCCATCCCTGTAGGGGAAAGCTACAGACACATCTTGAGCCAGCTAAGCTGATTGACGCTATTCTGTTGCTTACCTCGAACAGTTCTTTATCCAATTTACCCTGCCAGCGGTGTTTGAACGGATCCAGGACTAGAGTCGACCGGCAGAGGGGTGATTTAACGAGAAAAGCCGGGGTAAGTCCCAGCTTTTTAATTGTCCGTGTAACGCACTACACTATCAATTATTGAGCAGCTTCTTTTTCTGGGCATCATACTCACCCTGCGTGATTGCCCCCGCATCAAGTAGCTGTTTGAGCTTTAGCAGCTCGTCGGCCACCGATACTGGTTTAGCCGATTCCGCAGGTCTGGCGCCAACTCGTCGACTGTTCACAGCAATGATCTCCCCGGATTCGATAGCCGGCACAAGGTCAACGGCAAAATTGTAGCCGCTAAACGGATTAACGACCGCTACCGTCTTGTTCCCTGCGTTTTTGACCGACTGTACCTTGAAGTGTTTGACGATGGCCCACTGGCCGGTGTAACGACGGTCAAGAGATTGCTCGCGGGTACCTGCCAGCATGTTCAGGGGTTGAACAACGTATTTGAAATCCCCATAAGGCGTCGATCCCTTTCCCCAGTGCAGGGTATCTCCAGCGTTCACGGTGATTCCGTCCGGTAAAGTAACAGGCTCCTTGCTTTGCTTACCTGCAATTTGAGCTTGACTGTCACTACCCAATAGGCCTACTAAGCTCAGAGTCAATAAAATTTTATCCGTAATTGAGTCAGATTTTTTAGAACTGTTACAATCTTAATAAATCTATTTGAATAGTAGGTTAATTGTATTCGCTACTGGTTTTCTCTTTACTGCATAATCGACGTCGCCAGCTTGGGCCAATAAAAAAGGTCGGGGGAACCACCCACCCGACCCTGATGCACTCGCAACAACCGGTACGTTAGCGTTTGATCACTCGCTTAACTGTCTCTTCTAACTGGTCAATCCGTTTCTGCTGCTGCATCATATCCCTTTGCTGCTGACTCAACTCCTTCTTTTGCTGAAGTAAATACAGGGTCAGTTCCTCCACCTTCTCAAGCAACAGGGCATTCATCTTAGCCAGGTCAACGCCCTCTTTCACGACCTCCTCGGCCGATGGTATGCCAGGCAGATGACCCTTATCCCGCACGTAGCTCTCCACTGACTCCAAAGGCCGAAGCTGATAGGCGGGCGCAAAAACCTTATCGCTCCATTCGCTAGCCTTGTTAATACGCAGCTGGTAGCGAGCCTTAATGATATCTCCCTGATCGTTTACCGTTAGAAACTGATCCGTACTATGTGCGATTGGACTACGGGCCGTCAGATGGCTCAGGCGCAGACCGCTGGTATTGATCTCGGAACTGACTACTTCTAATCGTGTGGCAGGCGCTGAGGTGCCTATTCCCACATTAACGTTATTGCCTAGTACCAGCGCGTTACTGATGGCTACTTTGGCTCCCGATCCGATCGCTGTGGAGTTGTGCAGATTAGTAGCCAGCAGATCAGCATCAGGATCGTCCGCAGTGATCATAGATCCACTCTGCCCTTGTTCCGTGTTATAGCCGATGTACACGTTGTCATCAGCGTTGCCGCTGACTGGTCCGGCTCCATTCCCCACGAATGTATTATGGCTACCGGTAGCATTACCCCGGCCTGATGCCGTACCAACAAAGGTGTTTCCCTTACCAGTTGTGGTCGTATAGCCAGACCGATTGCCCACGAACGTATTGGAGTCAGCTACGGCATTATACCCCGCCTGGTAACCAAGGAAGGTGCTTTGTAGTCCCGTTTGATTAGTAAAACCAGCTTTGCTACCGACATACAGACTACCAGATACTTTATTGTTGATACCTGCAGAATCACCGATTGCCACGATGTTAGCACCTGTCAGATTATGCTTTAGCGCTTCCCCACCCAAGACAGCATTACTGTATCCTGTGGTAGTGGAAATCCCTGCCTGGTTACCGATGAGAGTATTGTTGAAGCCTGTCTTATTCTGAAAGCCAGCCCTATTGCCGTTAAATACATTGTTGTCACCCGTTGTGTTATTTAAACCAGCTGCCTGACCAGTAAATGTATTGTAACTCCCCGTAGTGTTAAAGAGACCTGCTTCTTTTCCGCTGAATACATTCCTCTCACCCGATATATTTTTACTGCCTGCCGAAGAGCCAATAAATACATTGCTGTTACCTATATCATTAGAAGTACCAGCCTGTTCGCCAATAAATACATTATAATTACCCGTCGTATTTCGTCGTCCTGCAGAAGGGCCAGTGAAGACGTTCTGGCGACCGGTGGTGTTGGCATAACCTGCGAGAAACCCCGTAAACACGTTTTCGGAGCCCGTTGTATTACTTCCCCCTGAGCCGCCGCCTGTAAATACATTTCCAGAGCCCGTTGTGTTAAGGTAACCCGCACTGAATCCATTGAAGACATTATTGGAACCTTCTGTATTGGAGGCACCAGCTTGCACACCACTGAACACGTTTGCACCTCCTGCAGTGTTTTGTTGTCCTGCAGTTGAACCCAAGAAGACATTTGCGGAGCCTATTGTGTTTCTCTGCCCTGCCAGAAAGCCAACATATGTGTTACTATTACCTGTTGTATTTCTGGAGCCTGCACTACTGCCTGCAAACACATTAGAACTACCCGTTGTATTATAGTTGCCTGCATTCGTGCCAACGAATATGTTCGAAGACCCTGTCGTTGAAGCGTTCCCCGCATTAGGACCTATTATTATATTGCTAATGCCTGGCGTATCTGAGTTAGCTGTATTAACCACGTAGTTAGTCTGTGCTAACAGTTGAGAGCAGCTTGTAATTGAAAGAAGAAAGATAATGAGAAGGTAGTTGTTTCGCATGAGCTAAAAAGATAAACTTCTATAGATTAACTGTAGCGTAAATATATAGTAAACACGTTACATCCACCTGGATAAAGTAGACTAGCAGTCGTTCTTCTAAAACCCATCCGCCTTGTGCCCGCTTATTAGTTGAAGTCAATACCAGGGAGACTCGTCAGTGGTATTTGGTAGCTTTCGAATGACTAGAACTCACTTATAATCAAGCTAAAATGACTTAGAATGAACGGACTAACCTTTTTTTCTTTGTAAGGCAAAATCAAAGCGCATACGAGGGAGTAAATTCACCCTTTGGTAGAACATAGCTCTATGAACACCCTTATCATCGGCGCTGGCCCGGCCGGACTGGCAGTAGCAGGCAGACTGGCTAAACTGAATCAACCGTTTACGTTGCTCGAAGCCACCGATAACGTAGGGGCAGCCTGGCGTAAGCACTACGATCGGCTTTGTTTGCATACGGTAAAAGAAGAATCAGCCTTACCACACCTCCCCTACCCGGCCAATTACCCCACCTATGTGTCGCGCGACCAACTAGTAACGTACCTGCAACAGTACATTGCTCATTTCGACATTAAACCGCTGTTCAATCAGTCCGTTCAAACGCTGGAACGTACCCAGGATGGCCGCTGGAGGGCCATCACAAACACCCAAACGTTCGAGTCTGATAAAGTAGTGGTATGTACTGGCTATAACCGGGTTCCCTTTCAGGCCAACGTACCTGGCCTCAATGGTTTTCGGGGCAAAGTGCTCCATAGCCGCGAGTACAAGACTGGAGAGGCCTTCACGGGGCAACGGGTGCTGGTTGTAGGTATGGGTAACACCGGGGCCGAACTCGCCCTCGATCTGCAGGAACAAGGCGCTTTCCCCACCATTTCGGTACGCGGGCCGGTCAACATTGCCAAGCGCGACACCTTTGGCCGACCTACCCAACCGTCGGCCATCAAAATGAGTAAGCTACCCAGTTGGCTCTACGATTTGGCTGCTCGTGTCTCGCAGAAGCTGACGATCGGCGACTTATCGAAATACGGGCTCATCACGCCACCTTATCCGTCATCGTACCAAATCCGGGTGTTGGGCAAAATTCCCGTCATCGATCTTGGCACCATCGATCAGATCAAAGCAGGCACTATTGCCGTACGTCCCGGTATTGCGCAGGTGAATCAGAACACCGTAACCTTCACCGACGGCCGCGAAGACCCGTTCGACGTTATTGTACTGGCTACGGGTTACCGCACTGGCCTTTCCGACATTTTAGCCCCCGATCTAAGCCGAAAAATACTAAACGAGAAAGGCTATCCCCGCGGCCTTTGGGATACAAACCCAGCCCTGCAAGGCCTTTATTTTCTGGGCTTTGCCCTGCCCCTAACAGGCATCCTCCGCGGCATCCGCCTCGATTCAGAGCGAATTGTAGAGGAGTTAGTACGTTCGTAACGCGGACTTCAGTCGGGGACGCCCAGTCCGCATTGTTTATCACACGAAAAATGCGGACTGGGCGTCCCCGACTGAAGTCCGCGTTACGAACGTACCCAACAAAGAAGCGTCGACCTCCAATCTGGAGATCGACGCTTTTTCAATCGTAAATCACAATTCGCATCGCAGCGGCGAACCGTTCGTAAATCCTAGTATCCGCCGCGGTACGTATATGTGCTCGCTACTTTTTCAATGGCAACCATGTAGGCCGCCAGGCGCATAGGCACTTTGTATTTTTGCGACGTTTCGAAGACGCGATCGAAGGCATCTTTCATCACGCGATCGGCGCGGCGGTTGATGCGGTCGAGTGTCCATTTGTAACCGATCCGGTTTTGTACCCACTCGAAATACGATACCGTTACACCACCGGCGTTGGCCAGAATGTCGGGCACCACCATAATGCCTTTGCTGTTGATGATCTCATCGGCCGAGGCAGACGTTGGGCCGTTGGCACCTTCTACGATCATGCGCGCCTGAATAGTATGCGCGTTTTCGTCGGTGATTACGTCTTCTTTAGCCGCCGGCACCAGCACGTCGACCGCCAGGGCTAGTAGCTCTTCATTGCTGATTTTCTCGGCACCCGTAAATCCTTCCAGCGTGCCTTTGTTGGCATTCCGGTAAGCCAGCGCAGCGGTGATGTCGATACCCCGGTCGTTGTAATAACCACCCGAAATATCGCTGATCGCGTTGACCGTTACACCCCGTTCATGCAGCAGTTCGGCCGCAAACGAGCCCACGTTGCCAAAACCCTGAATAGCCGCCGACGCCCGGTATGGGTTCATTCGCAGTTTATCCATCGCCGATAAAGCAGCTACGGTAACACCACGTCCGGTAGCTTCCGTACGCCCCAGTGAACCACCCAGAACAAGTGGCTTACCAGTCACTACCCCGTTGACAGTCATGCCCTTTGCTTTCGAATACTCGTCAACAATCCAGGCCATTTCGCGCGGACCAGTACCCATATCAGGGGCCGGAATGTCGCGGTCGGGGCCAAACACGTCGAGCATCTGTACGGTATAGGCCCGAATCAGTCGTTCAATCTCACCGGCTGACATTTCGCGTGGGTTACAGGCAATACCACCTTTGGCCCCACCATACGGAATGTCGACAACGGCGCATTTCCAGGTCATCCAGGCAGCCAGAGCGCGCACCTCATCGAGGTGAACATCCGGGTCGAGGCGAATTCCACCTTTCGATGGGCCAAGAATATTGGAGTGTATAACGCGGTATCCTTCAAAAACCCGGATGCTTCCATTATCCATTGTAACGGGTAAGCCCACAATTACTTGCCGGGCCGGTACCTTCAGAATGTCATACATCTCGTCGCTAATGCCCACCAGCCGGGCCGCTGCGTCGAAACGCGACATCATGGATTGAAGCGGATTTTCTTTGTCTTTAATTGGAGCTGGTTCAATATATCCCATCACTAGTTGATTTTAGTCTGTGCTGATTTCTGTGCTATAACGCAGAGAAGCAAGATGTTAATAAGCAAAATCGTGGCCAGAAGGTTCTTTTTTTCTTATTGTTTGTCTTGTACGCTCATACCTTTAGAAGCGCCGTAAACATACCAAATATGTACGAATCAGTAATAAAAGCCTATTTTATCTTTGATTCGTTTAATATAACCGCAGCGTATATTGTTCGCTATCTCTTGTCTTTGGCCGAATAGTTCTCTTGCAAATGAACTCAATTCAGAATATTGGTTTGCTCTTTGGTTAATAATCAATTGGGTAAGTTTTCTGAAAAAGTTTGAGCGGTCTTATGTTTTATTGAAAAGACGATAACAGCATTGTATTTTTGTTGTGGTATTCACCGGACAGTACCCAACATATAATACAACCCACAGATGGTTCAGGAAGAGAGAAAGCGTTATTCGGAAGAAGATTTGAAAGAGTTTCGGGAGCTGATCTCGCAGAAACTCGAGGCCACCCGTAGTGAATTAAACTACATTAAGGAAGCGCTTAGCAAACGGAACGACAGTGGTACCGACAACACATCGGGCAACTCAAAACCACTGGAAGATGGAGCCGATACCAGCGAACGCGAAAACCTTAGCCAACTGGCGGCGCGCCTGCAAAAATTCACCAACCAGCTCGAATCAGCAATGGTGCGCATCAAAAACGGTACCTATGGCGTTTGCATCGACTCGGGCAAACTGATTCCAAAGGAACGCCTTCGCGCCGTTCCGCATACGCAGCAAACCATCGAAGCCAAGCTTCGCCGGTCATAAATAAGGCTGTCTTCGACAGTAAAAACAGGTAGGCACTGATTTACCCGGCGTTACAGGTACGTTCCGGTTAAGTCAGTGCCTCTTTTTTGATAGAAAAACCCTTATTCCCGAAAACTGTAACTTTGTGCCTGTATGGGAATTCGCTCAACTTTAAGTAAACCGCTGGCCCAGTGGGTTCGGCAACGGCAACAGGCATGGCGCGAACAGCCCGGTGACGCGCAGCAACGCTGGTTTAGGCAACTGGTCGATCGTGCGGCGCAGACACAGTTTGGCCGCGATCATCATTTTGCCGACATACGTACCCAGGCCGATTTCCGGCAGGCCGTGCCCATACGGGATTATGAAGCCCTGAAACCCTACATCGAGCGTGTTACCCATGGCGAACTCGATATTCTGTGGCCCGGTAAACCGGCGTATTTCGCCAAAACGTCAGGAACGACCTCAGGAACAAAATACATTCCGCTGACAAAGGAGTCGCTACCCAACCATATTAACTCCGCCCGCGATGCGCTGCTTTGTTACGTCGATGAAACCGGTAATTCGGCTTTTCTGGATAAGAAACTGATCTTTTTGTCGGGCAGCCCGGAGCTGAGCGAGAAAGCGGGCATTCATACCGGACGGCTGTCGGGCATTGTGAATCACCACATTCCGGCCTACCTGCGCTCGAACCAGATGCCGAGCTACGAGACGAACACAATCGAGGATTGGGAAACCAAACTCGACCGAATTATCGACGAAACGCTGACTGAAGATATGTCGCTGATTTCGGGGATTCCGCCCTGGGTGCAGATGTACTTCGACCGTATTCAGGCGCGAACGGGCAAGGCTATCAAAGACGTATTTCCCAATTTCTCGGTGTTTGTCTACGGCGGCGTGAATTTCGCTCCCTACCGCGACCGGCTCTTCGAGAGCATCGGCAAGCGCATTCATAGCATCGAAACGTACCCAGCCTCAGAGGGATTCATCGCCTATCAGGATTCGCAAACCGCCGAGGGACTACTACTTTTGGCTGATAGCGGCATCTATTTCGAGTTCATCCCCGCCGACCAGTATTTCGCCGAGAACCCACCCCGCCTGAGCATCGAAGAGGTTGAGCTGGGGGTCAATTACGCTGTGATCATCAACAACAACGCGGGCTTGTGGGGCTATTCGCTGGGCGACACCGTGAAGTTCGTCAGCCGCAATCCTCACCGGATTGTGGTGACAGGGCGCATCAAGCACTTCATCTCGGCCTTTGGCGAGCACGTTATTGGTGAGGAAGTCGAGAAAGCCCTACAATTCGCCATGCAGGAGCAGCCCGAAACAGAGGTCGTTGAATTTACGGTTGCCCCAATGGTCAGCCCGTCAGAAGGGCTACCATATCACGAGTGGCTCATCGAATTTGGCCAGCCGCCACGCGACACAACCCGTTTCATACAGGATCTGGATTCGCAATTAGCCAAGCTGAATGTGTATTACGAAGACCTCATCAGCGGCGCTATTCTGCAACCGTTGAAGCTAACAGCCCTGCCACGCGGTGCCTTTCAACAGTACATGAAAAGCCAGGGAAAGCTCGGCGGACAGAACAAGGTCCCCCGCCTCAGCAACGACCGCACCCTCGCCGACGGGCTTTTGCAGGTAATGCGTTAGCTTTGAGTTATGGAAGCGCAGCCACCGCAACATCTATGACAACGCAGCAAATCGACTCTACTTTTATTCTGACAACGCTGAGTAAGCTCAAACAGCGCCTGCAGGCCGAGTTTGCCGTTTGTCAGATTGAATTATACGGCAGTTTCGCCCGTAATGAGCAATCACCGGCAAGCGATATCGATCTGATTAACGAAAAGGTGATGAACCCATTTGTGAAGTACGCCATGCAAAAATGTTCAGTAGTAGAACCTGATCTACATCTGTACTATTCTGAAATGCATCGAAAAGATAACGATCTATATCAAAGGCTTTTCTGAAGCAGACGAGTTTGTTTGGGCAAACGATCAACTTAATTATAACGCCACCTAGAGTTTGCTTCTCGTTATTGGCGAAGAAACAAAGAAAATTGACAGAACGATTAAAGCTCCTCACGTTACTGTACCCTGGCGGCAAATGGCCGGTATGCGTGATTTTTTAGCACACGATTACAGGGGTGTTAATGCTAAACCGGTTTTCAATACCAGTAAGCGTGAACTCCTGCCGCTTAAATCCATTCTCCTACCCATGCTAGATGAGGTTGATTACGAACCTGCTGCGCTCAAGGCGGCGCTCGATTCCCCTCATTATAGTCATATTCAATGTTTGTGTTACCGACTAAATGACGAATCCGAATCCTAAACGCCGTATTGCCATTCTGGGCTCTACGGGCTCTATTGGCACTCAGGCCATTGAGGTAATACTGGCCCACCCCGATCAGTTCGAGGTAGAAGTGCTCACCGCCAACCATAATGCCGACCTGCTCATTGAGCAAGCCCGTCAGGTACGTCCCAACGTGGTGGTCATCTGCGACGAATCGCGCTACGATACCGTTTTTTCGGCCCTCGATCCGCTCGATATTAAAGTATACGCAGGCTTGAATTCCATTGCCGAAGTAGTGCAGATGGATACCGTCGATATGGTGCTGACAGCTATGGTGGGTTATGCCGGCCTGCTACCGACCATCAAGGCCATTGAAGCGGGCAAGCCCATTGCCTTGGCCAATAAAGAAACGCTGGTGGTCGCGGGCGAACTCATTACCCGCATGGCCGCCGAACGGGGCGTAAACATCTACCCCGTCGATTCCGAGCATTCGGCCATTTTCCAGTGCCTCGTCGGCGAGTTTCATAATCCCATTGAGAAGATCATACTGACAGCGTCGGGTGGACCTTTCCGGGGGCGAGACCGAACGTACCTAGAAACGGTGACCCGCGCGCAGGCGCTGAAACACCCCAACTGGACAATGGGCGCAAAGATCACTATCGACTCGGCCACGCTGATGAACAAGGGGCTGGAGGTAATCGAAGCTAAATGGCTGTTCAACCTGCGTCCCGATCAGATCGAGGTAGTGGTGCATCCACAAAGCATTGTGCATTCGATGGTGCAGTTTGAAGATGGCAGCATTAAGGCGCAAATGGGCTTGCCTGACATGAAATTGCCGATTCAGTTTGCACTCGGTTACCCAAATCGGCTAAAATCAGATTTCCCACGTTTTAATTTTACCAATTATCCGTCGCTAACGTTTGAGCAACCCGATCTGGGTACGTTCCGAAACCTTCAACTGGCGTTCGATGCGTTGGACAAAGGCGGCAATATGCCTTGTATCATCAACGCAGCCAACGAGATAGCCGTTGACGCTTTCTTGAATGATCGGGTTAGCTTTCTCGGCATTTCCGATGTCATCGAGGCCGCTATGCAGCACGCTTCGTTTGTGGCAAATCCCACCTACGAAGACTATGTAGCCACCGATAAAGAAACCCGCCGGATTGCGACCGAAAAGATTGGTACTTTTGTTTAGAAAATAAAAAGTTGGCTGTGTTGACCAAGGTTCGTGTGTAGGGGCAACCCATCGTGGTCGCCCCTACACACGAACCTTGGTCAACATAATCGGCATCCGGTATTTAAAGTAATAGATGGAAACAGTAATCATGGTTGGTCAGCTGTTGCTGGCCCTTTCAATTTTAGTAGGCCTTCATGAGTTGGGGCACTTAGTAGCCGCCCGTATGTTTGGCATGCGCGTAGAGCAATATTTCATCGGCTTCCCACCCAAAGTTATCAGCTTCAAGAAAGGTGATACTGAGTATGGTCTTGGCGCTATTCCACTGGGTGGTTTCGTGAAAATTTCGGGCATGATCGATGAGTCGCTGGATACGGCCCAGATGAACCTGCCTCCACAACCATACGAGTTTCGCGCCAAACCAGCCTGGCAACGCCTGATTGTGATGTTGGGCGGTATCATCGTAAACATTATCACCGGTATTGCCATTTTCGTAGCGCTCATGTACAGCCTCGGCAGTACTTACATTGCTACCCAGGATGCAAAATACGGTATTGTGGCCCTTGAATACGGCAAGCAGATCGGCCTTAAAACCGGTGACCGTATCGTTGAGATCAACGGCAAGCCCTTTGATAACATCGCCGATGTGACTAGCCCCGATGTGTTGCTTGGCAACAACAGCTATTATACTGTTGAACGTGCCACTGCCACCGGAAGCATGGAACGAATCAGGATCGACGTACCTAATGACCTGGCCGAGAAGTTCTCAAGCAAAGAGACAGCCGGTCAGTTTATCGCCCCTATTTTCCCTTTCGATATTGCCGAGGTGCAACTGGGTTCAGAAGCCGAAAAAGCAGGCTTGAAAACCGGCGACCGAATTACCAGCGTCAACGGAAAGCCAACGGCGTTTTTCCACGAAGTGCAGGAAGGTGTGAAGGCCAACAAAGGCAAGGCTATTACATTAGGATTACAACGCGGTAATCAGGCGCTGACTATCCGCCCGGTTGTGTCGAATGAAGGAACGATCGGTTTCTTTCCGAACTCGTTGCTGAAAGAAACGCACGTTGATTACACCTTTGGGCAAGCCGTTTCAAAAGGAACCGAGCGGGCATTTGGTGTTATTTACGATAACATTCGCGGGTTCGCCAAAATATTCAAAGGCGAAGTATCTCCGTCGAAAGCAATCAGCGGCCCGGTTGGCATTGCCAAGATGTTTGGCGGTGTGTGGGACTGGACGCGCTTCTGGTCACTCGCCGGGTTGCTGTCTATGGCCCTTGCCTTCATGAACGCCTTGCCTATTCCAGCCCTGGATGGTGGTCATGCCTCTATGCTGCTTTACGAAATGGTATCGGGCCGTAAACCGTCTGATAAATTCGTGGAAGGCGCACAACGTGTAGGTATGGTGATTCTGTTAGGATTAATGGCATTCGCATTCCTGAATGACATCTTTTTCAAGTAAGACAATGAAGAGAGGAAAGGGAGAATGGAGGAAAGGAGGAAAGGGAACTGCGCAGGGTAAAAGCTTGAGAACGAAGCATCCTTTCTCCCTTTCCTCCATTCTCCCTCTCTTCCCCCTATTCCCCCTTCTCTTTTTCTCCTTCCATGTCCACGACTTCCATACTAGTCTGACTCAGATGGAGTTTGCCGCGAAGTCGCAGACGGTTGAGATTAGCATTCGGATGTTTACGGATGATCTGGAAACGGCTCTGACTAAAGAAAACGGGGGTAAGCCTATTCAGTTTGGTGGCCCGACCAAACCCGATCAGGTGCTTGAACGCTATGTACGGAAGCATTTTGTGATGGCTGATTCGCAACGAAAACCAAGACCATATACCTACATCGGCTATGAGCAAGAATCAGACGCTCACTGGGTGTATCTGGAAATGCCCGCTGCCGGAGCCGACACATTCAGGAATGTGGTGATCAAGCAGGATATATTAATGGACTTGTTCAGCGACCAGGTCAACTTAGTAAACATTCAATACAATCAGCAGAAGAAAACAGTGGTGTTCCGAAACAATCAACCGGTGCAGGCAGTATCGCTTTAGGGTAAAATCGGCTACCTTCATCCAATACAGCCACCGTTCGGACATAATCAAAGGTATATTCGTCTGGCACATTCCTTGCCCGACTTCCCTTTCTACCTCCTCGACGCGACACTGCACCACTCAATACGTTACTTACTGCCACTTTGGCAGAAACGCCTATGATTTTCCCCAATAATTTAGCTGCCGATCTATTTTTGGCAGATTCAGATTCAGACAGTATTGAAATGATTCCACTAGGCTCGCCCGACGATGACGACGTGGAATATGAAGTGCCCGAACATTTACCCATTCTACCCGTCCGCAACACCGTGTTGTTTCCGGGTATGGTTGTTCCCGTTACGGTAGGGCGTCAGAAATCAGTGCGTCTTGTCAAGAAAGCATATAAGGGAAGTCGGATCATTGGTGTGGTGGCTCAGAACAGTCAGCAGAAAGATGAACCTACGCCCGACGATTTGTATAACATCGGTACGGTAGCCTATATCATCAAGATGATTACGCTGCCCGATGGCAACATTACCATTATCATTCAGGGAAAGAAGCGTTTCGAGATTGAAAAGATAACCCAGGAAGATCCGTTTATGACGGCTACCGTGCGGCAAATCGACGACTCGTTTCCCAATGCGACCAAGAAAGAGGGGAAAGCGCTGTTGCAAACCCTGAAGGAAGCAGCCTACAAGATTCTTCGACTGAACCCCGAAATTCCACAGGAAGCCCGGATTGCTCTCGATAACATTGAGAGCCCCATGTTTCTGCTTCACTTTTTATCATCGAACATCAACGCTGATGTGGCTGATAAGCAGATGCTTCTGGAAAAACTGGAAGGTGTTCAGCAAGCTCAGCTGTTGCTAGAATACATGCTGAAAGAGGTGCAGTTGCTGGAGCTGAAACGCGAAATTCAGAGCAAAGCAACCCTCGATCTCGATCAGCAGCAGCGCGATTATTACCTGCGCCAGCAAATGAAAGTGCTTCAGGACGAGTTGGGCATGGATAATCCCGACCGCGACTTGGAGCAGTTGCGCATTAAAGCCAGCAAAAAACACTGGCCCAAAGCGGTGAAAGATCATTTCGATAAAGAAATGAGCAAACTGCAGCGTAGCAATCCCATGGCCCCGGAATACCCCATCACGATGAATTACATCGAATTGATGGTAGACCTGCCCTGGAATGAATTTTCGAAAGATAATTTCGACCTGAAACGGGCGCAGAAAATTCTCGACGGTGATCATTTCGGACTAGAGAAAGTAAAAGAACGTGTGCTGGAATACCTGGCAGTGCTGAAGCTGAAAAGCGAGCGGGCCACCGAAGGCATGAAAGCGCCCATTCTGTGTCTGTATGGTCCTCCAGGCGTGGGTAAAACCTCGCTGGGCCGGTCAATTGCCAAAGCATTGGGCCGTAAATACAGCCGGATGGCCCTCGGTGGCGTTCACGACGAAGCCGAGATTCGGGGTCACCGTAAAACGTATATCGGCGCCATGCCCGGCAAAATAATCCAGAATATCCGTAAATGCGGCACCTCGAATCCGGTGTTTATTCTGGACGAAATCGATAAGGTGAGCAGCGATTTTCGGGGCGACCCATCATCGGCACTTTTGGAAGTACTTGACCCTGAGCAGAATTCAACGTTCGTCGATAACTACCTCGACGTTGAGTTTGATCTGTCGAAGTGCTTGTTCATTGCCACCGCCAACTCACTCGACACCATTCACCCCGCCCTGCGCGACCGGATGGAGATCATCGACATTACGGGTTATACCGTAGAAGAGAAGGTGCAGATTGCCAAGAAGTACTTGATTCCAAAGCAACGCCGGGAACATGGTCTGAAGACCAAAGATCTGGCGTTCGACGATAAAGCGATCTTGCGCATTATCGAAGGCTATACCCGCGAATCGGGCGTGCGGAATCTGGAACAGAAGATTGGCGCGATGGTCCGAAAGGCAACGAAGTCGATCGCGATGGAAGAAAGCTACAATCAGACCGTCAAGCCCGCCGACGTACCCAAGCTGTTGGGTGCCGAAATCTTCGACAAAGATCTGTATTCCGACGACGACATTGCTGGCATTGTGACCGGCCTTGCCTGGACGCAGGTTGGCGGCGAAATTCTTTTGATCGAAAGCAGCCTCAGCCGGGGCAAAGGAGCGTTAACGCTCTCGGGCCAACTGGGCGATGTGATGAAAGAGTCGGCCATGACGGCGCTCTCCTACCTAAAAGCTCATGCCGACGAGATTGGCATCGATTACCGTATTTTCAGCCATTACGATCTTCACGTTCACGTACCTGCGGGTGCCGTGCCAAAGGACGGTCCATCGGCAGGTATCACGATGGTGACATCGATGGCATCGATTTTCACGCAACGCAAAATTCTTCCTTACCTGGCCATGACCGGCGAGGTAACCCTACGCGGTAAAGTGTTGCCCGTGGGTGGTATCAAGGAGAAGATTCTGGCGGCGAACCGGGCGGGCGTGAAAGAGATCATCATGTGCGTGAAAAACCGCAAAGACATCGAAGAAATCAATCCAGCCTACGTGAAGGATTTGACCTTCCATTATGTAGACACTGTTGGTCAGGTGCTCGACGTAGCCTTGCTACCTCAGCAGGTGAGCAAACCACTGAAGTTTATTCTGCCCGACGAAAAAGTAAGTGACGTAGTAACGTCGGTAGAGACAGTTGCCGAGAAAGTAGGCGCGCTGAATTGATTTAACGTAACGCGGACTTCAGTCGGGGAGGCCTAGTCCGCATTGTTCGTTTAGCAAACAATGCGGACTAGGCCTCCCCGACTGAAGTCCGCGTTACGTTTTTTTATGCCCAACTGCCCGCCACACAATACGTGCGTGGTTCAATAGGGTTGGCAATAGCCCGAAATGCCAGGTCAAAACTTTGAACCGGTCAATCAGCGATTGGCGGTGCTTTTGTTTGGAGAGGCCACCGACAAGGTATTTGCACAAGACAAACGGCACAAATTCGACACGCGTAGCCGCCTTCAGGCAGCGTATTTCCCAGTCCAGATCAGCGCTGAGGTTTATTACGGGATAATCAGGAGCGAGTTCACGCCGGGCTATAAACGACTGATGACTGACCTTCATGCCCAACGCCATATCCTGCCAGCGCAACCTATTTGGCAATGTATGTGGCGTTACCTCGCTCCGCAATCCAACGGATGAGCCATCTTCATTAACGAATAGCGCATCGCTGTAATACACATCGGCCGGACCATCAGGATGCCGGGAACGTACCTGACCGAGTAACCTCGCCAATGTCTGCGAATCATAGATTTCGTCGCCCGCGTTCATAAACCAGACGTAATCGCCGGTGGCCAGGTGCAGGCCTTTGTTCATGGCATCGTACAAACCCTTATCAGGCTCCGATTGCCAACGCGAGATACGGCTTTCATACTGCAGAACAATCGCCAGCGTACCATCCGTCGATGCACCGTCGACGACCATATATTCGTAATCAACGCCCAACACAGCACCCTCTTGCGCCACGATGCTCTTGATCGTCCGCTCTAAGAAGCGCTCGGCATTGTAGGTTATCGTAATGATGGAAATCATAGAATGTGTAGCACCGAAACGGTCCGCCGCTGCGGCTCCAGCTTCGGTAGTTGTAAACAGCTAATCACTTTACTACCGAAGCTGGAGC
>NZ_JBGGWF010000016.1:0-122964 GCF_041321135.1 Fibrella aquatica
TGGCAAGACTTCATTCAGCTAATACAAAAGAGCAGTAAACCACCGCCCAATGAATCAAGCAGAAACGCAGTTAAAACATTTACTAGAACGTTCACGGCTGAAACTGACCCGACCCTTCTCCAACGTTCAGCGCCGATTGATATACGTAATCAACGTCACCTACCTGCTATTAACCCCCATCTATCTGATCAGCGAAAAAATGGCCACGGGTCTGTACGTACCTGACAACCGGTTATGGTTCGTTTACGGCTTTGTTGGGTTAGCTAACCTCGTTTCGGGAATTTTCACCTTCGTTACCTTGAAAACAAATCACGTAACGATACTGGGGAAACGGCTGGATTCCTCCAAACTAAGAAGCGACTCGCGCGTTGAGCAGACGCTGCGCTGGACCAGTCTGGTATCGGTGATGTGTTTAAGTGTAGTTAACACTATGGGTATTGGCAATCCATCGACAGATTCACTACTGGCCGATTTTGCCTTTGCCCACTCATTGATTGTGCTGGCCGCCATTATCCTGGGCAGGACGGCTATGATCACCTGGTCGCTGGTGGTGATCGTGATATTGACATGGGTAACCTTTGGGAAGCTAGGGTATACGTATCGCTTTAACTACCTGACACCGGTGGAGTCCGTTCGCTACGAAAAGGCGCTGGGTCAACAACAAGCCTGGGCGCTTAAGCGGCAGGCTGTTCTTAGAGCCAATCACCTCAATCCGCCCCAGGCTTCGCGCTATTTCAATACCTGGATCATTTTTATCGGGGTGGCTACTGCCACTGCTTACTTTTTTGCCGGTGTAGCCCTCGACCTTTTCAAGATTATACCGGAGGTAACCGACGATATAAAAGATGCCATCGAGGCCACCAAAGTGGCTGAAGAACGCCGTTTACTGCAACAACAGGAAACATTAAGCACTGAACTAAAGGCGCTGAAAGCCCAGGTTAACCCCCACTTTCTATATAACACCCTGAACTATTTCTATATCAGGTCACAGGAAGTGGATCCGGAGCTGGCCGACTCGATTATCAAGTTATCAGAAATCATGCGCTACAGCATGCGAGAAGATTTTACTACGGCCCCACTGTCGGAGGAAATCAATTACATGAAGCAGTTTATCAGTCTACACCAACTACGCTATCCTATTTGCATGAACTTCACCGTTACCGGCAATGTGGAATCCAAGAACATACTACCTTTTATTCTCATTGGACTGGTGGAAAATGCCTTTAAACATGGCAATATGACTCAACCGGCGCATCCCTTCGTGATTGACATCAAGGCGAAAGAGGATCGTATCGAGTTTTTTACCACTAATCTGAAAAACAAAAAACAGCGGTTTAAGAGCCATAACATCGGGCTCACCAACACGCGTCAACGGATCGAACGTGCATACACCAACTACACATTTGATACCAATGAGACGGATGACACGTTTTCTTGTAACCTGATATTACTCAACTGATGGCCATGACCTGTTTAATACTTGATGATGAGGAACTTTGTGTGAATCAGCTTCGCAAATACATTGAAAAAGTGCCGACGTTGCACCTCAAAGCCAGTTTCACCAATCCCGATGATGCGCTTTTATACTTGGAGCGAGAAAAAGTAGATATCGTTTTTCTGGACATGGAGATGCCCAATCATGCCCTCGATGGGTTGGACTTTGCCCGTATCATGGGCGATTCACAGCGCTATATCTTTACCACTGCCCATCCTGAGTATGCCTTACCCAGCTACGAGCACAACGCGATTTATTTTCTCCACAAACCCTATCCGTTTGAGCATTTTACGAAAGCTGTTCAGCGAGCTAAACAGCTTTTGGAAGTGCTCGTCAGAGAAGATACTGCTCTGACAAACAACTACACGTTTGTACGCGTCGATGGCAGCTTACAGCGGGTTAATTTTGACGATATATGCTGGGTTGAAAGTGAGCGAAATGGTATTTGGTTCAACACGGAAACCAATCGATTCCACTCCGCTTTGACCATTAGTGATATGATGACTCGTCTTCCTAAACATCAATTTGTCCGCATTCACAAATCGTTCATCATACCTGTTAACAAGGCCGAGTTGATCAATAAAGATTCAATCAGTATCCTTAGGGAGGGCAAGCTTCACGAAATCCCGATTGGTGAGACGTATCGTAAAGAGTTTATTACCCTAATTGAGAATAAAGTGATGAAGAAATAAGAATCGCAACTGATCAACCATTCATTTTTTGGTTAGGACTGTACCGAATTAATCATTTATCAAAAAGCCACGCTCAGAATCTATGGGCGTGGCTTTTTGATTAGAGTTGGTGTCCTAGTGTAATCAACAGGTTTATACCGCCCATGCAATTTTCGCTAATACCTGGTGGCTGTCCCCAAACTTGCTCAGTGCGTCGCAATGGGTACGTAGCTCCGACATCAGTATATAGTGGAGGTGTGTTGGTCTGTTTGATAGAAGGACGGGTTAGCTGCATCTCAACTTCATTGCGTCGGCTGTTGGGAACGACTAAATATAACGTCGTGGCGTGGTCGGGCAGGAAGCAGCTTAAATCGGTCAGGCGCAGGATACCAGAGTAGATCGACGCACTTTTCTCAACCTCGAAGGCGCAGATAATTCGCCCCGTGCCTTTCTCCAGCCACACAATGTCAATCAGACTGATGGTTTGAGCGGTTTCAGGCGCAACGGGCAGCGTAGGTAAGCTGGGCAGGCTCAAAAACGAAAACGAATGACCGTTGTATTGGCGGGACATATCGTTTCGGGCAGCCGCGACATCGTACCCTAATGCACGCCCAATGGTCAGCAGATGATACTGCATCTCGCTGTGCGTTTGCTCCTCCTGTTGTTCATTGGCGATTTCCTTGTGACGTTTAGATAGTTGTTTTTCGATTTTTTCGCGCTCAACGACAGGTTGGTCGGCTAAACCCGGCACCAGTACATTGCCAGCTCCAACCTCGAATAACAGGCCCGCCAACGCGCCTAAGTCATTCGATAAAATGTGCCGGTATTCAGTATTTACCGCCAGCATCTTGTCCCGAATAGCTAAATACTCCGACCACGACCCCAGCTTACGTTTCTCGTTAAAAAGCCGGTTGTATCCGTTGATGATAGCCGTATTGAAGGGGGGCACCCAGGTCGGATGCAGGAAGTAGAGGATACTGGCTACGGCAGGCCCTAAGCCCTTAATCTTGTACGCATCAAGCCGTTTTATCTCGCTCACAATAGTTTCGGGCTTTATTGCCTTCAGGCAGCATTCCAGAAACTGGCCGAAATACCGTTTATGGTCCTGGTTCTCGTAAATATCCGGGATGCGTAGCTTCGGTTTCCAGTAAAACGGGTGGGATGCTCCCTCAAATAGTTGCTTCTGCTCGGTGATGCAACTCAGCACAAATTCGAGGGAACTACCCTTGAAGTCGTTGGGAAAGGAACCGTCTTTAATATCACTGATAACCTGTAACACCCCGCGCCGGATAGAACGGAACGCTTTCAGGCGGTCTTCATTGTGGAGAAACCAGCTTTGATACGTCAGATCAGGATTCTGTTTGTAATCGTCAATGAGGCCAGTTAGAGAAGAAGTAGGCATAGAGAGGATCAATGAGCCATTAATAAATGGCTAAGTTGAACAATGTACACCGATTTGCAAAGCTATCGTTGACAACAGATGCTGTCCACTATACTAAAAATTCTGTAATCCTATAGGGGTAATCTTGTAACAACCAGTCTGGGTAGTCGGCGGTTAATCAAAGACGCAATAAGCGCACTCAACTTATATGGAAAACTCAGTTCAACGGGCAACGTCTGTCTTGTTCCTGGCAGGGATCATGCTGGCTTGCGACACCAAAGAAGGCCTACAACCGCAGGCCCATGATGCCAATGTGTATCAACAAATCAACCATCGCATGATGGCAGAGATGGACAAAATGGTGGATACTAATGACCCTGACCACGATTTCTCGATGATGATGCGGATGCACCATCAGGGGGCCATTGATATGTCAAACGAAGAACTTAAATCTGGCGATAACCAGGCTATGAAGACGATGGCGGAACAAGTAATCACCGCCCAAACTTCGGAAATCAGCCAGTTTAGTCAATTCCTACAGGCGCACACGCCAGTTCCCATTGCGGCCGGTCCAACGTACAATGCAGAAGAAATGGAGTCAATGATGAAAATGATGCGGGCGCAGGATGTCCGTATCCTTACGGGTGACTCGGATGTGGACTATGCCCAGCTTTTGATCGATCACCATCAGAGTGCCCTGGAAATGGCAATGTCGGAGCTTAAATTCGGCGATGATGCCCAGACCCGTCAGATGGCAACCAAGATCATTGAGGACCAGAAGAAAGAAATTGGTATGCTGCAAGACTGGCTGAAAACCAACAAAAATTACTAACCAATACATTGTTTAACAAACGTTTATGGTAATGAAATCACATTTGATAAGTGCCGCTGTGTTGACCACAGTACTTGCTTTAACCGAGCCTATGTTTGCTCAAAGTGGCCAATCATCAGCCAGCAATGCCATGATGAAATCTATGCAATCGGGTATGACCAAGATGATGGGCATGAAAATGACCGGCGACGCCGATCATGATTTCGCTATTATGCTCAAAATGCATCACCAGTCGGCCGTCGATATGGCCGACCTGGAAACTAAGCAGGGGACTAACGCGCAAGTAAAGGCATTAGCAACCCGGATCAAGTCTACCAACCAGATGGAGATTAAGGAACTTGATCAGTTCCTGAGTAGCCATAAACCAATGTCATCCTCGTCGAAAGTAGGGAAGATGGGTATGGATATCATGCATAGCGGGACTCACTCGATGAATGGCAAAACCGATCATGATTTTGCCAGTATGATGGCGCAACATCATCAACAGGGTGTGGATATGGCTAAGGCATTCCTGAAGGAAGCTAAAACCGAGAAGATGAAAATGATGGCCAATAACGTTATTAAGGTGCAGACCAAAGAAATTGCCGAGTTGAAGAAACTGGAGGCAAGCCTGAAAGTATAATTCAGTTTGCCATTTGCCAATAACAAGACCCAACCGATCATAAAGAAGGTTGGGTCTTGTTGTTTTAGGTTGCCTGTTGAACGGCGATGTTTCCTCTACTTCATGTTGTGCTGCATACCACCCATGTTCTTCATTCCCCGCATCATGTTCATGACCATCACAGAGGGCGTAATTCGGAGATAAACTTCACCGGAAAGGGGAAACTTACCGTAGTAGGGTTGCAACGCCCGTTCAGGCATATTGCCTGTTAGCTGTGCGCCTAAGACTAAATCGGTGCTGGCATATTGAATGATCCGGTAGTTCATCCCCAATGTCAGGGCGTTGTTGACCAATACGCTCTGGTTAGGTATCTCCGCTTCTAGGCCAATTTCTTCGGGCGACTTGCCAACGTTTTCATAGCGACCGTAGAAAGCGGTACGGCCCATTTGCAAACTGCTTTCGGCCAGAAAAGCTTGTTCTCCCGTGCCGTGCGAATTGTTGAGCCCCCACACAAAGGCTGAAGTAACGTAGTGGTCAGCCCGGCTACCGAGCGGCACACTATGCAACACCGAAGCCGTTGTACGGGTCGTGTTGTCTTCGGGGTGCAGGTCTTCCGGGCTTTTGATGTACCCCTGTGAAAATTGCAGAGCCAGCGAAGGGGAGGGGTTGACCGAAATACGATATGAATAGCTGTCGAAACGGGGACGGTCGAAGTTCAGCCGCTGCTCATCAGGTTCCCGGCCTGTAAACCGGGACGTTTCCAACTTAACCCACTTGTAGCGGAAACCAGCCGTTGCCACCCCAAACAGAATGTGGGTAGCGTCCTCCCAATGGTGTCCCAATGGCGCATCGGGATTGTTAAACGTAGAAATGCGGTGCATAAAAGCGGGTGGCCCCAACGCTGGTTCGCCGGGATACCCCACGTAGCCATACAGGTCGATGTCTCTACTAAAGGCGTGGGTGTAGCCAATGGATAATTCAGAGAACAAATCGTGCGGGTGCTGCCGGTCAATCAGCGGCTGTCCTTTGTAAGACTCCCCCGACTGGAACAAGAGTGGATACCCACCGTTTCCAACCGTCAACGCATCCAAGGACACCATAGCCCGGACCAGTAGCAAACCCCGCTGACCGATTTGCCGTTGCGCCATGCCCATGAACCAGTTTGGCGCATCGAACTGCCGGTCGCTGCCCCGTTTATCCCGGTTGTTTGTGTTCTGGCTGTTGTACCGCAAAAACACGCTGTAATGGACCATGTAGCTCCATCTTTTGCCGTGCTTCATGTAGGCATACATTGGCGTGTTGTCGGGATGCCAGGACGTACCTGAACCGTTACGGTTCATTGGTAGGTTGCGTGAAAACGAGTGTGTCATCATCATGCCGGATGAATCGCCCATTGTGTGGTTCATGCCAGCCATGTTATCCATTGTGCCGTGATTCATTTGGCTATGGTCCATCGGCTTGGCTGTCGATGACATTTTTTTTGGTGTATCCGAAGTAGGTCGGGTGGTATCGGAGGCCATTGCCTTCATACCGGGCGTATGCTGATGTTGAGCTGCAACGGGTAGTATTAGCCAGCAACAGAGGAATAGGGTCGATAAAAATTTCATAACGTTGATTTTAAAGATCGCTTCCTACTGATTTAACTCTTCCAGCTTGGTCTTCATTTGCTGAATCTCTTTTTCTTGAGCCGTAATAATCTCGTCTTTCAGCCTAATAAGTTCTGGGTCTTTCAAATCAGCTTGTTTGGCCATCAGAATAGCAGCCGCGTGGTGCGGGATCATGGATTTGACAAACTGCCGATCTGATACAGCCGTTTGCTGGCGGATGAACAGAAAAAAGCCAACGAGAGCTACCGCACTCACGGCGATGATGATGGCGTTGCGCTGTTTATCCATGTACATCGCCGACATCAGCAGGACTTCAATGATAATCATGGGCATCGTCATCAGGCCGGCCATATAGAGCTGGTTGACGTTCGGAATGACGTTGGCAAATTGGTCAACCATCGAATACATCAGGACGTACATGGATATAAAGGACAGGACACCCATGATAGCCAGCTTTCCATACGGTTGCCCATTGGCAGCCCCATGACTGGACATAGCGTGACCAGACTGAGAAGATTGGGCGTGGCCCGTGTGTTGTTTATGCGCTTCCATAATTTAATTCGTTGAGTATCATTAAAACAAATAAGCAAGCCCAGCGTCTGCCGGGCTTGCTTACAAGATTCAGACCGTATGGTTGCAAAACTTTTGGAAATCAGGTCGGACGGCACCGCAGCGGCGAACCGTGGGCCGCTTCGCGTCGCTACGGCCTTGCAATCGGTTCGGCCTTATACCCCGCCTTTTCAATGGCTTTCTTTACCACCTCACCGATTCGGTTATCGGTAGTCTGCACGGTCAGAATTTTGTCGGGATTGGCCGTATCCACATTCCAGCCATCGAGTTGCTCAATGGCATTCAGATAGGGCGTGACTGCGGCAATACACCCACCGCATTTGATGTTAGTTTTGAAATTCAAGGTTTCCATAATTGGTTGTTATTCGGTTTGATTGAATGCAAAAGTCAGGTATTACAATTTTGCTGCCCGCAGTCGCAGGCTATTGCTCACCACCGACACCGAGCTGAGGGCCATCGCTGCCCCGGCAATCATTGGGTTCAGCAGGAAGCCGTTAATCGGGTATAATAGCCCGGCTGCTATCGGGATGCCAATAAGGTTATAAATGAATGCCCAGAACAGATTCTGCCGGATGGCCTGAACCGTTTTTTTCGATAGTTGCAATGCCCTTGGTACGCTGTTCAGGTCGGAAGTGATGAGTGTCATCTTGGCTACGTCCATCGCAATGTCGGAGCCGTGTCCCATGGCAATACTGACATCAGCCTGTGCTAGAGCCTGCGAGTCGTTGATACCATCGCCGATCATGGCCACTACCTTGCCCTTTGCCTGAAGTTCTTTAACGAATGCGGCTTTGTCGGCGGGCAGGGCCTCGGCCCGGAAGTCACTCAAGCCAACGGCTTTGGCCACGGCTTCGGCGGTTTGGCGATTGTCGCCGGTCATCATGTACACGGCAATACCCCGTTTTGTGAGCGTATCAATGGCTTCGCGGGACGTTTGCTTTACCGGGTCGGCAATGGCCAGCACCGCCAGAACGCGTGTCTGATCGGCGAAATACACAACCGTTTTCGCTTCGTTTTGCCAGCCAGTTGCCAACTGATGAACGGCCGGATCAGCCACAATACCACGCTCAATTAAAAGCCGGGCGTTACCCACGGCATATGTCCTATTTCCGTAGCGACCTGAAACGCCCCTACCTGTCAAACTCTCGAATCCTTCAAGAGTCATTCCGTTGATGCCATTAGTTCGCAGCCGCTCGACTACTGCATCGGCCAGTGGGTGTTCAGACTGGGCTTCCAGCGCGTACAGTATTGACGAGAGGTGAGTTGCCTCATCGTCGCCCACCTGCCAGACCAGATCCGTTACGGTCGGTTTACCTTCCGTAATGGTGCCGGTTTTATCCAGTACGACGGCATTGACTTTGTAACCGAGTTCCAGACTTTCCGCGTCTTTGATAAGGATGTTGTTATCGGCTCCCTTCCCTACGCCAACCATGATGGCCGTGGGCGTGGCCAGCCCCAACGCACAGGGACACGCAATGACCAGCACCGTCACAGAGGTTAATAGCGCGTGGGTGAGTGCGTTTTCCCCTCCAATGAGCATCCAAACCACGAATGTCAACAAGGCAATACCAATTACTATCGGCACGAAAATGCCCGCGATTTTATCCACCAACTTCTGAACGGGTGCTTTGCTCCCCTGTGCTTCCTGCACCATGCGAATGATTTGCGCCAGTACGGTTTCACCGCCCACTTTCTGTGCCGTGAAGCGGAACGCCCCTTTCTGATTGATAGTCCCGGCAAAAACTGGTACGCCAACCCGCTTCTCAACCGGCACCGGCTCTCCTGAAATCATGCTTTCATCGACAAACGACGTACCTGATTCGACAACGCCATCTACCGGAATCTTCTCACCCGGACGAACCACGATCACCTGCCCGACACGTACCTGAGCAATGGGCAACTCTCGTTCGCTACCCTCCTCGACAATACGTACCGTTTTGGGTTGCAGACCCATTAGTTTCCTGATCGCCGACGAGGTATTCGACTTAGCCCGCTCTTCAAGCAGTTTGCCCAATGAAATAAAGGCAATGACCACCGCAGCGGCTTCAAAGTAAACGTGAGGGTGCAACCCCTGGCTGTGCCAGAACTGAGGATACAGCGTATTGAAGGCACTAAAGACAAAGGCGATCCCGGTTGAAAGGGCCACCAGCGTATCCATATTGGCCTTACCGTGACGGGCCTGCTTCGCGGCATTCACAAAGTAAGATCGCCCCAGCCAGAACACCACCGGAGCCGACAGGGCCATCATAATCCAGTTAACGTAGGGCGTGGTCATGAAGAACATACCCAGAACGACCACCGGCACAGACAAAATACCTGCCCACAAGGTTCGTTTTTTCAGCGATTCGTAGTGCCGCTGTTGTGCTTCCCGCTGAACGGCCAGTGGGTCTTCCACATCAACCACCAGATCGTAGCCAATGGATTGCAGAACCTGCTGCATCCCGGCCGGGGTAATTACCAGGGCATCGTACTCGACCGTAGCCGACTGATTGGCGTAGTTCACGGCGGCCTTCACAACGCCGGGCGTATTGGTCAGCATCGACTCGACACTGACGGCGCAGGCCGCGCAGGTCATTTCCAGTACCGGGAACGTTTGGTGATTTAGCTTAGCCGTAGTTGCGGATGTTGTATGAGCCGTGATGGGCTGGGTCGTCATCATCGTTTTGTCAATTTGTTTGACAAAGGTCGCCGTACCTGCTACCCGCTTCGTTATATAATTACCCCGACCGTTTGTGAGATTTCAAGGGGAATTCGCTCAGGATGACGCACCATCAGGGCTTTGACTGCACCTGCTTACTCGGTTCCCTGCTGCACGGCTTTCTTCTGCTGACGTACCTGACGAAAATAAGAAGGTGTCAAACCGGTCTGCTGTCGGAACTGGCTGGAGAGATGCTGCACACTACTGTAACCCGTGCGGTGGGCAATTTCGGTAAGTGACTCGTCCGAATACACCAACCATTCTTTCACCTTGTCGATGCGCCTGAGAATGATATACCTCTCCAACGTGATGCCCTCCGTTTTTGTGAACTGCCCGCTGATGGTGTCATAATCCAGGCCCAAGGCGTTTTGAATCTGCGTTGATACCCGCATTTTGCTTTCACTCAGGTCAACAGCCTGTGCGAAATAGGCATCGACAAACGTTTTGGTTCGCTGGTGAATACTCACCTTTTGCTGGCCTTCAAGCAGACTAAATCCCTGCTTCGATAAAACAGATTGAATACGATCAAGGTCATTCGAGCTTAAAGGGTCATGTAACGTCACCTGTCCTAACTGCGCATCGAGAACATCGAAACCAGCCAGGGTTAGTTCGTTCTTAACAGCATCGATGCACCGGGCACACACCATGCCCCGGATTCGTAGCAAACCCGACTGGTATTCTGAGTTACCAGCGTACTGGTCCTCCGGTTGAACCACTTTTGTCATTGTTGTCTCCATCTCTATGAGGCACTACTTCATCGGATCGCCGAGTGGTGAGTACCGATACGGTAACAAACAAAGCTATGCGTATGAGCGATGACAGGGCTTGCAAAATTCGGGCTTGCCCTTGCAGAATTTTTGTAGTACGCTCCATTTTAGCATTCAGCGAGTTAAATAGAATAAGGCAGCGTGTTTTGCGCTATCAGAATGGGCAAGTAGAGCTAACACAATTAGGAACATGACATACCAGCACCGGTACACAATACACGGCTTGACGACCACCGAGCAGTCCGAAGCTATCCGAAACAGGCTGGTTGGTCAGCAGGGCATCATCGATGCCTTGCTGACAATTGACCCACCCGAAGCCATACTGACGGTTAAGCAGCATCCTTCCGTTGCCGACATACAGCAATTAGTGTCGACGGTTGGGTCATTTCACGTGATGGAAATCAATGATGAACCGGCCCCCATCCACACCCACCGTCAGGCAAGCAAGTCGCCTGTCGATCAAATGCATAATCATGAGACGCATGGCAACCACCCAGCGTCTGCTGCCGAATCGCCCGCTGAACAGCAAGCCCTACAACACATCGGCCACGATGGACACAGTAGCCCCGACAATCCCGAACAGCATCAGGGCGGAATCGGGATGGAACATGAGTCGATGAATCACGCCGGGATGAATCATAGCCAAATGAACCATGCGGGCATGAGTCACGGATCAGGGGGGCATGATCACGAGGCCATGATTGCCGATTTTTTACGGCGGTTCTGGGTATGTCTCGCTCTGTCGGTGCCGGTTGTCCTGCTGTCGATGATGTTTCGCGATCTTACAGGCTATACCCTTGATTTCCCCTACCGAAATGGAGTTGTGCTGGTGCTTGCGTCCATCATTTATGGCTATGGCGGCTGGCCGTTCCTGACGGGTATGGTAGGTGAGCTGCGAAATCGGCAGTTAGGAATGATGACCCTTGTCGCCGTAGCGATCACAACTGCCTACGTTTACAGCATTGTCGTGCTGGTGGGCTGGTTAAGTGGTATGGATTTCTTCTTCGAGCTGGCCACCCTGATCGACATTATGTTGCTGGGGCATTATTTCGAGATGAGATCGGTTGCTGGAGCCTCACGCTCTTTAGAGTTGATCGTACAAATGCTGCCTTCGGATGCCCACAAAGTGAATGGCGATACCATCAACGACGTAAACGTTACGTCGCTGACCGTTGGCGATGTGGTGCTGGTCCGGCCCGGCGAACGCATTCCGACGGATGGTGAAGTGGTCGAGGGGAATAGTGCGGTGAATGAGAGTATGCTGACGGGTGAAAGTGTACCGGTGCAGAAAACCGAACGCGACACGGTTATTGCCGGAGCAGTCAACGGAGAAGGGTCGCTCAAAATTAAAGTCACTCATCGGGGAGAGGATAGCTACCTCAACAAAGTGGTCAAAATGGTCGAAGAGGCTCAGACCGCGAAATCGCAAACCCAGACGCTGGCTGACCGGGCAGCGGGCTGGTTGACCATTATCTCTCTGTCGGTGGGGTTAATCACGCTCGTAACCTGGCTTTGGCTGGGTAAAGACGTTGCCTTTGCCGTCGAGCGGATGGTTACGGTTATGGTTACGGCCTGCCCCCACGCGCTGGGTGTGGCCATTCCGCTGGTCGTAGCCATCTCAACGGCCATCTCAGCCCAGAAGGGGTTACTCATTCGCAACCGGACTGCCTTTGAGGAAGCCCGAAAAATTACCGCAATGGTCTTCGACAAGACAGGTACGTTGACCGAAGGGGAGTTTGGCGTTACCCGCATCAAGATGTTAGCTGAAGGTATGGATGAGGCTACTTTGTTGGGGATGACAGCCGCTTTGGAACAACAGTCACAACACCCGATTGCTCAGGGCATTGTTCGCGAAGCCCAGAAAAGGAACGTAGCGCTGCCACCAATCAGCGGCTTTCAATCCATTACGGGCAAGGGCGTTTCAGCCACAGCAAACGGAAAATCGGTTGTGGTCGTCAGTCCTGGCTATCTGAAAGAAAAAGGGATTGAACTACCCGCCGATGCAACTGGAAGTAAAGCCGAAACGGTGGTGTTCGTGCTGATAAACGACCAACTGATGGGGTACATTGCCTTAGCTGACCGCATCCGGGATGATTCCAAAGAGGCCGTTCGACGCTTGCAGGAGTCGGGCATCAAGGTTTACATGGCCACCGGTGATAACCAGCAAGTAGCCGATGCTGTTGCTACCGAATTGGGGTTGGATGGCGTGTTTGCCGAGGTGCTGCCCGACCAGAAAGTAACCATCGTCAAGGACTTACAGGCGAAAGGCCAATTTGTAGCCATGACCGGCGACGGGGTGAATGATGCCCCCGCCTTAGCACAGGCTAACGTAGGCATCGCTGTAGGGTCTGGCACCGACGTAGCCGCCGAAACCGCTGACATCATCTTGGTCAACAGCAAACCCACCGACATTACTAACCTGGTTGAATTTGGTACGGCAACGTACCGCAAGATGATTCAGAACCTGTTTTGGGCAACGGGTTATAATGTGATTGCCGTTCCATTAGCTGCCGGGGTACTCTACCCCAATTTTGTGCTCAGCCCGGCCCTGGGTGCCGTCTTAATGAGTGCGAGTACAGTAATTGTAGCCCTGAACGCGCAGTTGCTGAAGCGTAACTTAAACACACCTTAAGTCACATTACAGCTTAAGCCAGTTAAAAATCAAGTGGGAGGCAAAGAGCAGATCAAGGAGAATGGTTACTATAGATATGCGAACGGCAGATCTAAACCAGCGGTTTTTATTTAAAGCAATTCCGGAGTTGATGAGGATCTGATCAATTAGATTGTGGTCCATGGCTGATGGCTGGTAGGGAAGCGTCTGCTGAGATTGTTCGCCATATAGTTCTATGAATTGAGATGTAGACAGTCTGGAGAGGTCCCCAAAGAACAGTAGATTGATATTGCTTTTTACATTGAGCCAATCTTGGGTGCTAATTTGTGACCGTTTTAGAATGCGGGAAAGTTGGGGGGTAAACGAAATGATTGCGAATAGGCTGGATACTGCCAGGAGCAAGATATTTATCGTGATAATTTCATGGGGTAGTATGCTCCATGCTTGTAAAAAGCCAAAGATGGCTGCTCCGTTGAACGCAGTCAGAGTCGCGTTTTTTGTCTCGGCGTATTTGAGCCAATCGTTTACGTTCGTGAAAATGGTTTTTAGATCTTCGCTCATTGATTTTCAATTAATTAAACTTTCCATACTAAACCTGAGCCATATACCTGACCCTTAAAATTAGGTATTGACACACTTTGGGGCTTCCACCATTTCTGAACCACATCATTCGCGTTCGAGTTGTGAGCCTTGTATCCATTAAAAACAGCTTCCGTAATGAGAATCGGTGCTGTCAGCGTTGTGCTTTCCTCGACATGAAAACTTTGTAGCTCTCCTCCTTTGTAGCTCAAAGTCTTAGCGGACTCGAACCAAGCGAGTCGCTTGACAAATTCATCCGGCTCATACGAATTCTTGAAGGTAAACTGACGATCTTGGGTTGTACCAAATAACGGGTTAAGGGAGCGGTTGCCTAATCCGCCAAAAGGACGGCCTAAAATCGAGAGCAACGATTTATAGGCGACATTCACCTTAGACGTTTTAATTTCCTTATTGGCTAAATCAGTTAATTTCGATGCGATGTTAGCTGGTTTACCAAGCCAGACCAAATTACGGTTGGTGTTGCGCTCTTCTCCTCTCCTGTATAAACCTGTTTTAAGAACTAACATTTCACCGTAATCCACACCAATTCCACAGGAAAAATCATTTGCCTTGAACTGCTCATTAATTTGGCGAGATACCATGTTCATTGTAATGGCGCAATGGACAGCGGAGGTAAAACAGGCATCTTTGGGAAATACAACCATTAGCCGGTCCCCAATGATATTTCTGACTTTCCCACCATGAAAGTCAGCTACGGTTATCATCGTTTTTGTGAACGCAGTATAGAGCCGCCCTAATGTGACGGGTTGATGACGAAGATTAAGTTGGGTAGAGTTGCGAATATCGATAAACAGAACGCAGGTTTCTAACTTCTTGGCCCGCTTAGTTTGGCCTGTTCCAAACGTCAATCCTGGGTCATCGAAACCAGGTACGTCGTTCGTCGCAGAGACATTGAACTGAAAGTCTGTGCTGAGAATATCTTGAATCTCAATGGCAACATCCTGAAGTACAGATTTTACACTCATTGTCGAATGATACTTTTGGTACTACTATAATTTACGCCTTTTAGGGGAGATTTCAAAATCACCGGGCCGATGAATGATAAAAGTCCTTTATCTGTTAAGACATCTGGTCTTTCTAATCGAATCTTCTCAATCAATTTGTCAACAGCAGACTTGCCGTAGTAGGTAACCGTTCGGTCCTCTGCCACTGATTCAAGCCGGTATAATTCAGTTATTGGTTTTCCGATAATTGTGTACTCAGGGTAGTAACTGCTTTTGTTGCGATAGTATCGAATACTACCAGCATGAAGGGCCACCTTTGAGAAGAATTGCGTATTATTAGTTAAACCAGTTACGTGCAAAGCACAACAAAACGCTTTGTAGATGCCTTTGTATAAGTCACCATCAAGAAACGGAGGACCAAAAACAGCGACGATGCCGTCGCCCATAATACGATCTACTTCGCCACCATATTCATATATGATCGGTATAATTAAATTATAGTATTCATCTAAGAAATCTGAAAGATCTTCTGACGAAAGTTCTGCGTAACGGCTTGAAAAGGAGCATATGTCTATGTAAAGAAGGGCTACATCTGCATCAAGGCCCAACTCGAAATAAGTCTCGAAGTCAATTCCTAGTCGACTCGATATCGACAGAAAAGCTTTTTCGAGACGGTTTGGGTTGATCGACTCCTTCAACAAGATCGACGAAACATCGCCTAACATTGCAAACTGACTTTCTGGCTTAAACCGTTTGTGTAGGGCTTGAATTTGGGAAAGGTTTGGCATAGATAACAAAGAATGCTCCGCAGCTTGTAACAAAGTTTTGTTAGCAATAAGTTACACTACTCCGAATCATTCTGTGTAGATGCTCATTCCCTCGCCTGTTACGGTTTTACCACCTCATGTAAAGTTTTCTGAACCGTGTGCCCAATGTCTGTTGAGCGATCATATTTACGTGGTGATAACACAACCTCTTACTATGACTTTTTAGAATCCCATTCTTATCTCTATTACCATACATAGATTTAGTCCAAGCGGTTGGTGAGTAAAATCGTCTCCAAACACCGATCCAGCTCATCCACTGACACGTACATATCGGCCTCTAATCCTTCTGCCCACCCTCCCGTTCCTGCCGGGCCGTGAAAGTAAGCGGAATAGCGAAGGCCCAGTTGCTCAGCTATATTTCGGTAGAAATCGGGGAAATAAGTCGGAGCGAACAACTCGAACAGATGGGTACCCGGTTGGCACCAGAGAATATTGACTAACGAGGCCCCGTGTGGACCAATGATGAACTCGGCATTTTGGTAGATAGCCACCTGTTCAGCTACTGAACGCGGCTTATCTTCGATCAACTCAATGTCATAGCGTCGCAACAGGTCAAGTAGCTCCGATTCATTGAGCACCCGCCGTCGCCCCGACCGGCTTATGTACACCCGATTACGTTTACCCGTCGGGGGAGAGAGCTTGGGTAAGATGCATTTGCGGAGTGCGTCGATGTCCGCTTTGTTCGGATAAAACCAATGACCCGTGTTGGCCAATACACATTGCTTAAAACCTATCTGCGTCGTGCGGCTGTCCACGATGTGGGCTGCGTCTATCTCTAGTAAGGAAAGGTATTCCCGTTCGTAAGCGGTGTTGAATAGGGGATAAGCGACGATGGCTTCGTTGAACGTGGTTTCAGGAATGGTTTCTTTTATCCGGCATAACTTTCCCGCCACTAACATCACGAAGTCAAAATAACCGCCCCAAACCACGCCATCCAGGTAATGACTCCAGGGAGCAATCAGGGTTGTGGTGCTGACTGGCTGGCGTTTCTTTCGGTGGAGGACGTTTCGGTAAAAGTCATCCGTGTTGATATCCAGACAAAAAATAAACTTCCGACTGCAAATTCCACCATAGGGAAGTTGCCGAAGCGTTCCATTGAACTGGCCTAAAATCCATACGGAAACAGGTTCAGTTTCTGACTGTATGGCAGGAAAATACACCCTGGCAGGATCACTCAGGTCAGCGACTTCAGCGAGCGAGAGTGAATTAGGTGGGTAAGTCAAGCGCTGATACGGTTCAAGCTGATAGGCTGTTTGTGGTTTATCTAAAAACTGAAACCCCAATCGACGATAGTACCAACGGGACCCTTTGCTTATCACCAGTTTAGCCAGTTTAGCAGGAATACGGCGAACGAGTTTTAGCCGACTCAACCAGGTTACGTACCAGGCTATTGGGGAGTATGTGGGTGGAGTAGCAGTCATGTTAGGTAAGCTTAGTCGGTTCGGCAAACGGAACGGCATCTTTGGGCGCGTCGCCCATCCCAAAATGGGCCTGTTTTTGGTTTTTGAAATACGTCTCCAACGCTTGCTTGCCGAACTGATGGAACACCACCGGCGTAACAATGATGTCAAGCAGCGTACTCGACAGCAGCCCACCCAAAATGACTGTGGCTACCGGATACAGAATTTCCTTGCCAGCCGCCGACGCATCCAGCGTGAGCGGAATCAGGGCCAGCGCGGCTACCAAAGCGGTCATCAGCACAGGAACCAGCCGTTCCAGCGAACCCCGGATAATCATGTGTTCCGAAAAGGTTTCGCCCTCCTGCTCGATAAGGTGGATGTAGTGCGAAATCATCATGATGCCGTTGCGGGAAGCAATACCCGTCAGGGTGATAAAACCCACCAGCGTGGCCACCGAAAACGTGCCGCCCGTCAGCATCACCGCTACTACGCTGCCAATCAGGGCCAACGGCACGTTAAGCATGATTTGCAGGACAATACGCGACGATTTGAAGTGGCTGTAGAGAACCAGAAAAATGCCCAGAATGGAAAAGATACTGAGCAATCCAATCAGCCGGGTAGCCTCCTGCTGACTCTCGAACTGACCGCCGTACTGCACAAAATAACCGGTTGGCAACTTCACGTCCTGCGCCACTTTTGTTTGTAGCTCCCTGACCGTACTGCCTAAGTCCCGGCCCTGCACGTTGCACGAAATCACGATTCGGCGAAGTGTATTCTCGTGCGAAATCGAGTTGATGGCACTGGTATAGGCAATATCAGCCACTTGCTCCAGCGGAATGGCGTTCCCCTGCGAATCACTGATCTCGGCGCGCTTAATCCGCTCAATATCAATCCGCTCGTCGTTCTCAACCCGAAGCAGAATGTCGAATGTTTTAGGCCCGTCGAGTACCTGCCCTGTTACTTTACCGTTATAAAATACCTCCAGGTTTTCGGCCACGCGGCCCGCCTGAATCCCGTAGCGTTGCAGGGCATCGCGTTTAAGTTTAACCACCAACTGCGGCACCATCACCTGCTTTTCAATCTGCACATCGACTACCCCCTGTATAGCACCAATTACCTGCCGAATCCGGTCGGCATTGGTGCGGAGTTCGTTTAGATCATTGCCAAAGAGTTTGATGGCCACCTGCGCCCGTACCCCCGACAGTAAATGGTCGAGCCGGTGCGAAATGGGCTGCCCGATGTTCACCGTTACGCCTTTCAACTGATCCATTTTCTGGCGGATGTCGGCCAAAATAGCCTCGCGTGAACGCTCCGAAGGTTTCAGATCGACTTCAATCTCGGAGTTGGCGGGCGGTTCAGCGTGTTCGTCCAGTTCGGCCCGTCCCGTCCGCCGACTCACAGATTGCACTTCCGGCACCTGCATGAGCAGCTTCTCGCCCACTACGCCAATCCGGTTCGACTCGGCCAGCGACGTACCTGCTGGGGCGGAGAAGTTAATCGTGAAGGAACCTTCGTTGAAAGGCGGGAGAAACTCCGTTCCGAAAAACGGCACTAAACTTGCTGCGGCCAGAATGAGGGCAACGGCCACGCCCATAATGAGCCGGGGTCGCGCCAAGCCCCAGTGCAACAGGCGCGTATCCTTCCGTTTCAACCAGCGCACCAATCCGCTTTCGTGCTCCTCATTATCCTCAACGGTTAGGGTAACGGCGGTCGGCCGCTGCCGGCGCTTTTTCCAGAATTGCCACCGGATCGGGCGGCTGGGGTTAACCAGTAAATAGCTACACAGAGCAGGGGTAACGGTGAGCGACACGACCAGCGAAGCCACGATACTAGTAATGTAGGCGATGCCCAGCGGAGCGAAAATACGGCCTTCGATACCCTGCATATAAAACAGCGGAATAAAAACTAGCACCACAATGATCGTGGCATAGACAATCGAGTTTCGGACTTCGGCACTCGCCCGGTAGATCACTTCGAGCGTCGGTTTGGGTACGTCTAACTGCCGGTTCTCGCGCAACCGACGGAACACATTTTCCACGTCCACGATGGCATCGTCCACCAGCTCACCAATGGCGATGGCCAACCCGCCGAGGGTCAGTGTGTTAATAGAGATGTCAAAGGCTTTGAAGATAATGGCCGAGACCACCAGCGAGAGCGGGATGGCTGTCAGCGTGATAATCGTGGTGCGGAAGTTCAACAGAAACAGAAACAGTACGATCACGACCAGGATAAACCCATCGCGCAACGCATCCTCGACATTCTGAAGCGAGGTCTCGATAAAGTGCCGTTGCTGAAACAGGTTTGGGTTTATTTTGACATCGCCCGGCAGCGTTTTTTGCAACTCAGCCAGGGCCGCTTCCACCTTTTTAGTGAGGTCAACGGTGCTGGCCCCCGGTTGTTTCTCAACGGTCAGAACCACGGCAGGCTTGCCGTTCACGCTGGCATCGCCCCGCTTAATCGCTCCGCCAGATTTAACCTCGGCAATCTGCGAGAGCAATACGGGCAGGCCATTTCGGTTGGCCACCACCGTGGCCGACAAATCACTCAGCGACTGTACCCGGCCCACATTCCGAATCAGTACTTCGGAGCCGTAACGGTCGAAAAAGCCGCCCGTGGTGTTCTGGTTGGTGCCCTGCATAGCCGCATCCACGTCGTCAATCGTCAGGCCATATTGCCGGAGTTTAGCTGTGCTGATGAGTACCTGATACTGCCGCCGTTCGCCCCCCATGGGAATCACCTGGGCCACGCCCCCAATGCTCATCAGCCGCCGACGAATCGTAAAATCGGCTAGTGTGCGGAGGTCGGCGGGGCTGGTGGTGTCCGCCGTCAGGCCCACGAGCATAATCTGGCCCATCACGGAGCTGATCGGCCCCATCACGGGCGTAATGCCGGTAGGCAGTTGCACGGTCTGGAGTTTTTCAGCGGTCAGTTGCCGGGCGCGGTAAATATCAGTCTCCCACCCAAACTCCACAAACACCAGCCCCAGCCCCGGCGAGGCCACCGACCGCACAATTTCGACCCCCGGCGAGCCGTTGAGGGCCGTTTCGACGGGCAGAATTACCTGCGTTTCAAGTTCTTCGGGAGCCAGGCCGTTGGCTTCCAGAAACACCGTCACGCGGGGCCGGTTAAGGTCGGGCAATACATCGACGGGCAGGTTGACAACCGTGTAGACCCCGTAAACCAGCACTAAAGCGGCAAACGCCACCACGAACAGGCGGTTGGCCAGCGAGAAATGAATGAGTCGATTGAGCATAGCGAAAAATACCCCTCTCCGTTGAAGCGGTCCGCCCTTGCGGAGAGGGGCCGGAGGATTACTATTACTTCACAATAATCACGTAATCGGTCGTGCGGACTTTGCCATCGGCCTGGAACTGTACCCAGCCCCGATAGACACCCGCTTTCTCGAAGGTGGTGTGCAGGTCGAATTTGCCGTCCTTCACTTCGGGGTGAACGTGCAGATAGTTTTTGTCGTCGATACCTACCACGACCATATGTGCTTTGGCTCCTAAATAATTTTCGAGCGTCGCGGCATCCAGTTCCTTACCGCCTTTTTTCAGTACACCCTGAATATGAGCCAGTTTGCCGACCTCAAACGTGCCACCCTCCGGCACCAGATCGAGCGTATATCCATCTACCGTCGAACTGAGTTTAGGGGCTGAATACGTGACGGGCGTGTAGGGTGTGCCACCAACCGAGAGGTTTATCTTCTCCAACTGAGCGTTGCCGCCGGTGGGCATATAATCAGCAAAGAGAATGTAGTCTCCGCCTTTGGGAAAGCGCGTTTCGTTTTTGCCCGGCCCTTCCGAGTAGGCTTTGCCCGCTGGTAACACCGAAATGTCGTAGCTGCCTGATGCCTGATAATCGGGGTGAATGTGTTCGAAATACGACAAGTCTTTCGAGACCACGATCAGGTGAATTTTCTTTTCATGGTGCAATTCAAGTGGGACGAGTTCGCTTTCGCTGCCCTTCACCCCTGGCGTAAACGAAAACAGGGCCGCTTTACCCGCTTCTACAGTAGCAGGGTTGGCTTTAAAATTCATCAGGTACGTCTTACCGTTGCTCTTGCCCGCGTTGTCGTTGTGTTCGAGTTTCATGCCGCACTTGGGGCACATATCGCCTTCTTTGCCCGTCACTTCGGGGTGCATCGGGCAGGCATAGGTATGTTCGCCACTGTGTTCATGACCATCTGCGTCGGTCGTGCCAGCCGTGTTAACAGCGGTGGTTTCGGTAGTCGATTCGGATTTATCAGTCTGGTTGCAGGAACTTACAAACAAATTCGTACTCAGAGCCATCAAAACGACAGCTATTGTTTTTACCTGGTTATTCATGGTTATCGATTGGTTGTACTGAAAAACATTACTGATTTAAATAAATCATTTTGGCCTGGTAGGTGCCACTGACAATCACCCGCTCGTCGGCTTCAGCACCGCTAAGAATTTGGGTAAACTGCCCGTTGTCGGCTCCCGTTGTCACGTAAGCCAGGCTGACTACTTCGGGCGCGTCCTTGATGAATACGACGGGCTTGCCGTTCATTTCGCTGATGGCTGCATTGGGAACCGACAGTCCCCGCGTCCCCTGCGCCGACTGTACCCGGATGGTGACAAACTCGCCGATTTTGAAGCTCCCGCCTGCGTTGCCCATCTCGAACAGCAACCGCTGCGACTGGTTGGAGGCATTGATCGTCTGCGCCTGTGACAGCAGTCGGGCTACCCCCCTTTTGCCCGCATCGTTCACTCCCTCAACCCCGAAGGCTTTTGCCTGCCGAAGCACCGCCAAATCTTTATCGAATACCTGGGCTTCAATATAAATTGTGCCCAGATTGGTGATGGTAAACAACGTTTCGCCCACGTTCACGGTGGCCCCAATAGCCGCCGTAAATGGCCCGACAATGCCCCCTACAGGGGCACGCAAGGCAATGGAACGGGCATTGCCCCGACCGCCTTGAGCAATACTATTGAAAACCTTCAGGTTGGCCTGCGCCCGGTTCAGGCGGGCTTCGGCTGCGGTGATGTCTCGCTTAGCGGCAATGTCTTCTATGGTTTTAAGCCGTTCATAGTCTTTACGGGCTACCTCCAGTTCGGATTGTAAATTGTTGCGCTCGGCTTGGAGGTTAATCTGAGTAGCTGCATCAATCGTTTGCTCCACAATAGCCAGCGTCTGCCCCTTGCTCACCGTTTGCCCCACCCGAACCAACAGCGACGTTAAGCGGCCTACCTGCGGAGACTGCACCACGGCCTGCCCCGTGGAGGACGGAATGACGGTACCGGCCACAGTAGTGGTTTGGGCCTGTTCCCCCGTTACTAGACGCTGAGTCAGGATGTTGAACAAAAACTGAGTCTCTTTCGGAACGGCAAACGTACCTGACGCGGCTCCACCCCCGGTAGCTCCTGCGCCATGGTCTTCGCCACCGTGGGCCGTGGCGGGTTGCCAGTTGGCCGTTGGCAACAGACAAAACAGCACCACCCCCCCCGCTGCCATGCGCCGGTTGCGGGTTCGCATCAGTAAAAACATCAGGATCATGCCGAGAAGCAAACCGCCCCCCCCCAATAGGTAAGGGTTTTCGTACCAATGGGTGGACGTGGTGGCGGGAGCCGATGCAGTAGCTACCGGCAGGTCTTTCCCCACCTCGATGCCTGGCAACAGCAACAGGTCGGCACCCGGCACGGCGTTCAGGCTCACGGTGAGGCTGTAGGTTCTTTTGGCGGGAAATGTCCCGCTTAGTTCGTAAATACCTTTTCCGATTGGTTTTACGGCCAATGCCAGCTTATCGGCTTCAGGACTACTCAGTTTCAGCGTTGCTCCCTCCACGGGTCGGTTGTTGTCGAACTCGTTGATGTACAGGCGTAGTTTGCCCGTTTCACCCGCTTCCAATGGCTCGTAGTGCAATACTAATTCGTATTTGTCCGAGATGGCCTGACTTGTAAAGTATGTCATGCCCTTGCCGGTAGGGGCGGTTGCTGCCCCGTGATCTTCACCCCCGTGGGCTGTCGCTGGTGGCGAACCGGCTAGCAGCCAGATCAGGGCCGTGAATAAGGTTAGCTTGCTCATAGATTTCCCGTTAAATAGTTGATCGTCAACAGCGATTGGTTATGACTCCTAAGCGCATCCAGGTAGCGCAAGCGAATGGCGTACGCATCGTTGATAGTTCGCAGAAAACTTACATAGTCATTTTGTCCGGCCCCAAACAGTCGCCGGGCAGTGTTGATGAGGTCGTCGGACTGCCGAAGTCCGGTCGTTTCGTAGTAGTCGAGGGAGGCCCTGAATTTCTCAAAATCGCCCTGCGCCTGTTGCAGATCCACCGACAGTGTTTGCACTTGCGCCGAGGTACGTTGCCGGGCCAGTTGCAACCCCGTTTGGGCGGCCACCGTGCGGCTTCGATACTGCCCAAACCAGACGGGCAGCGTCAGCCCGAATCGGAACCGGAGTTGGGTGGGCGTTTCCCGCGACGACTGATTGTAGTAGCCGACCATGATTCCGGGCAACGACCGGGCGCGTTCTAATCTAATTTGCTGTTCACTGATGACCTCGGTCTGTCGCAAAAAAGCCAGCGCCGGATTCTGCCCCACTGCTACCGAATCGGCATTACCCAGCGCGAAAACGGCTTGATTTCGCACCAATCCGTCCACCCGAATGGGTTCGTTACGACCCGATAGCCGCCCTAACTGCCGGACAACAGTTTGCACATCGGCGGTGGCCTGCGCTAGTTGGTTTCTGACTTCTCCCGCCTGCGATTCGGCGAAGGCTTTGGCGAGATAGTCGATTTGCCCGGCCACAAACTGCCGACCCGCCGTTACCCGAAGTTGATTATACACACTGTCCTGCAACTGATACTGTTGCCGAAGGGCTTCGGCGTATTGCAGAGCCAGGTAGAGGGTACGTACCCGGAATCGGATGTCGGTTTGAGTAATTCGTTTTTCGGCCTGAGCCAGCCCAGTTTGCCCTTTTTGCAGGTCATACTGCCGTTTATAAACCGTGGGCAACTGAAACGACTGGTTCACGCCAATGGTGTAGAATTCACCGCTTGGGCTGTCGGTAAACACATCCAGATTCGGTATAGAATAAGCCCCTTTCAGCAGTTGGTCCGACTGACGAATGCTCAGATCAGCCGCCCGAATCGCCGGGCTATTGGCCAGAACGAGATCAATGACCTCTGTTTCGGAGACCGTTTTCTGGGCAACACCAGGCAGTGCAAACCCCCAGCCGATACATAGAAAAATCAGTCGTTTCATGAAAAAACAGGTAAGAGAACAGGGTGTTGACGTTGAATCATATCCAGTCCAGCGGATTGCGGTCAGCCGTATGTTGGTTTCTATAAGCGGCTGGGGTCAGGCCCGTTATTTGCTTAAACTGATTGGTCAGATACGCTACACTGCTATATCCCAGTTGTTTACTGATATCGCTTATGGGTATTTCGTTATAACTCAGCAGTTCCTTGGCCCGCTCGACCCGCTGAAGTATCCAGAACTTCTCAATAGTCAGATTCTCGGTTGTTGAAAACAGGTGACTCAGGTGCGCGTAGTCCAGCCCAACATTGTCGGATAAATAATCAGACAATGTTGTCCGCAATTCGGCGATACGACCGCTTTGAATCAACTCAATAATCAGCGTTTTAACCTGATTAACGACACGGGTCGTTTTATCGGTTAATAGGGAGAAGCCGTGCCGCTCAAGCATCGGGCTAATGATGGTTAAGTCAGGAGGTGACTGAGCGTCGGTCCGGTCCTCAATCACGGCCTTGCCTAATTCGACCCGTGCCACCGAAAAGCCCAGCCGTTCCAGTTCGGTACGCACGACCCAGATACAGCGGTCGCACACCATGTTTTTTATAAAGAGTTCCTGTAGGGCCATCGGCTGTAAGTGTCCCCAAAGACCGCCTAATCGGAATCTTCGGGGTGGTTTAACCGCATCAGCGGGTCGGCTTAAATTTCTTCTTTTACTGATCCGCACTTCAGCATCTTGTCGCCGTAGTAGGGGTTACGTACTTCTTTTTTGTCACTGAGCCAGGACGCACCTTTTCCGTCAGCCGCCATTGGACAGAATTGCACGTAAGTTGGGGCCGGTACCGCACCGGCGGACCGGCCGGAGCGGGCCATCCGCTTGGCGGGTTTGGTGGCTTTTGCCAACGCGATCATGCTGGTCGAGAGGCCCTCAAAGGCTTCGCGCTGCGTGTCCACGTCGTTACTTTTGCTGATGTCAGCCGCTTTGGTTTTTGCCGTTGCCATTGCCTTTTTATCGGTAGCCGACAGGTTGGCTGCATTCACTTTACCAAGGGCGGCTACTAACTCGGCTGCGCTGGTTTTGGCTTTGGCTGCATCGGTAGACACTAAGGCATCTTTCACGTTGTAATAGGCCGTAAGTACCGGGGCGGTAGTCTGCGCCGACGCGATGAAGGAACTTAGTGACAGGGTTACAGCGGCAATTGTCAATCGTATGGCTTTCATGATATAATGAAATTTATTTTTTCAAACTGATTTTAAGCGTTGGTAATCAATGGATTGTTCCCCCGTTTAGGCTTGCGCCGTAATTGGGGGGATGAAATGAAATACAGCGTAAAGCCGGATGCGACGGTCAACAGGCCCAGTACCGAAAAAGCCCGGAGTAACCCGTTATTAAAATCGTCGCGGCCTTCGTAATCCATCGTGTGGAGCATCCAGAGTACGTCGAAAATGCGCCAGGGGTCGGTTCGCACACTTTGCACCGTACCCAGTTGAGCCGCTACATAAACCGTTGCATGAGCTGGTTGCCGGAACGTGATGGCATAAGCGGGCAGAGGTTTTTCTCGGTACTCATGGTGGCTATTGGTTGTCGTCAGGTACTCGATACGTTCAACAGCCGATGAGCCAGCAAAGCGTTGTTGGGCTAACGCCGTCGCTTCGGCCTGCGTTAATTCGCCCCGTAGTTGCCCCGTCCTGGCATTGGCCAACTGCGTCTGCGTCATTGTGTGGCCATCTTTGTGGTGCATTCGGTAACTCAACTGGTATACCGGTTCGTTTCTTACCTCTATGAGGTTGATGCTTAGTACCGAATCAATGCTTTTTTGCTCCAATGCCTGTAAGGGAACCGATGGTGAAACCAGCAACTGCGAGACCGAAAAACCGGCAGCCGGGCGTTTAAGGTGATCGCCGTGGATGTCGTCGAGGTTCGACCAACTGAAATACAGGCCACCTACCGTCCAGAGCAGGAACTGAATGCCGATAAATAGCCCCAGATACCGGTGGGTCTTACGAATGCGTATGTGCCAGGTACGGTTCATCAGAGTTGTGGCTTACCGGTTATTTCATGTGGGTATGACCCGCCTGGAAGCAGTGCAACGCACAGGCTGAGCCTTTGTAACTGTCATGGACATTACCAATCTTGTTGCCCTTCGCATCGAAAATGTCGCACGTATTGTCTGGGTTGTCCTTAATAGTGAACATCAGCTCGCCATTCGCATTCATGTAGGTTTTGCCGTCTTTGCCGATCTTGCCCATTTTTTTGCCAGTCTTCGCATCCACAAGGTTGCCTTGTCCATCTACAAAGGCGATTTTTTGGCCTTTCGCATCCATAATCATCTGGTCTTTGGAAACTGTGCCAACGGCTTTGCCGGACCCATCTTTGATCTGCCCGGTGGCGTTAATACTCATCGGTTGTTTGTAGTTGGCCGATTGAGCGAACAACAGCGAAGGCAGGGCCACTAGCAGGGCCAACATCATAAATACGGTTAGTTTGGTTTTCATGGTATTATTTGTGTTTGAGTGATTAAACAGGCTTGACTGCATAGTGCAAAGCCAGTATTCCGAGGAGCGTGTTGACCTAACTGGTCTGAGTAATCTGTCGAAAACCCACATCGTAGAGCCTATTGTGCGTTTTCATAAAATCACTGCTTCTTTTCCCACTCAGCAATGAGCCGGTTGTTGAGCGTGACGTACTCCGTAAATTTTTCCTGACCAGCCACCTCTGCCGATTTACGGGCGGCTGCAATGGCCCCTTTGTAGTCACCTGCGCGGGCTAAGAGCTTAGCTTTAAGATGCAGGTAGTTGAACGCCGGTTTCAGTTCGACCGCCTTCGTTACCCACGTCAGGGCTTGCTTTGTATCTTTCTCCTGATCGAAGTAGTACAGCGCGGCCTGATAGTACAGTCCGGGCTTATCTTCTTTTTTGACGGTAATGCGGTCCTGAATCTCCGCTGTAATCCGTTCGTCGGCATTGCTGACGATGGGGAAATAGACCGATGTATTCGCCCAGGTCAGAAAGATGGTAGCCTGGTTACGGACCAAATCCTGCACCTCAATGGTGAACGACTCATAAAACCGGGCCGATGAATCAGTTTTGACGGAGAACCGCATCACATCGTTTTTCTCATCGTACCCATCCAGCCCGTGGCCACCAACGTGCTTGTTGAGAATGATGGTCCATTCACCTCGATTTGGAATGGTAAAGAGCGAATAACTACCGGCAGGGAGGAGTTTACCACCAACCGTTAGCGGATCGGTAATCGTGAGTATCGTGGCATCGGACGCACCTGTGCGCCAGATTTTACCATAAGGCACCAGCCCACCGAAGACAGTCCGGCCTTTTACCGCCGGACGTGCATAGGCGATGGTCAGGTCCGTGAAGCCAACTTTCTGTTTGATCGTCGCCGATGGTGATGGTTCCGGTAAGCTCAGTTGCGCCAGAGCTGGTTGAGAAAAGAGTCCCGCCAGAAGCGCGAACGATGCAATTGCCTTGTGTCGTGAGTTCATGAATCGTGTTAGTATTTGAGTACAATACCATTAGGCTTTTTGCCGACTGTGATATCGTTGATTTTAGTGCGTTTGGCCACGTCTACCACCGATACCGTAGCCGCCCCCTGATTGGTGATGTAAGCCGTTGTACCGTCTTTGGAGAAGGCAATGGCATGAGCGTCAAGGCCCGTCTGAACCTCACTCATCTTCATCCAGCTACCATTCATGCGCTCAAAAATGACAACATTGGTTCCCGTGCCTGCCTGGCTGACCCAGAGTTCGTTACGGGTAGGATGATAAGCCGCGTAACCAGGCGTGAAACCCAACTTAACCGTTTCCACAACGGATAAGGTCGCTACGTCGATCACGCTAATGCTTTGGCCTTTTTCGTTATCAACGTACATTTTGCCATCGGCTCCCGGCCAGGCTCCTACCGGGTCATCGCCCACCGGAATGGTTTTGGCAACCGACTTGTCGGCGACTTTAATGACCGAGACCGAATTGCTCATACCATTAGCTACGAATGCATAGAGACCATTAGCCGACATCGTTACCTCGGCGGGTTCCATGCCAACGGCGATGGTATTCTTCAGAGCCATCGTTGCGGCATTATACACTAATACCTTTCCAGCGTCATCCATCTGCGAGGTCCAGATTTCGGAACCATCGGCCGAAAACACGGCGTTGTGGTTCATCACCGGTGTTTGCTGATTGACCGTCGTCGCGCCCGTTTTAGGATCTACCACCAGCACTCGGCCCTTCATGCCCGACGTGCCACCGGCATGGCCTGCGCTGAGGTCCATACCCGGTACGCCCACGCCGAGTTTACTGCCATCGGGAGATAGATAGATGTGGTGCGGCCACATGACCATATCGGTCATCGTCATGCCGCCATGCCCGCCCGACGCTTCGCCGAAGGAGATGGTTTCTTTCACTTGCCGGCTTGAGAGGTCAATTACCGATAGGCTGTTTCCCTCGGCGTTGACTACGTAAGCAGCCGGATAGTTGATGTTTAGCTCAGCTTGCATGGACGACATATCGTGCATATTGCATGCCGACAATCCCAGCAGGGGCAATAAGGCCGCCATCGACAACGACCGCCCGGTGATCCGGTTATTCATAAAAAAGATAGTTTAGTGGAAATATTTTCTGACAGGCAACCGAAAGCATGGTTCCTTTAGGAACCGCTCAGGTTGGACAAAAGCAAACCGTAGGGGACGTTTTGGCCGGTACAGCTGCTAGTTGCGTGGGCGGATAACCGCATTCAGCGGGACCGCACAGAAAACCCGCCGACAGGGACGTTTAAATCCGTCCGCCAGCGAGTAAGCACAGGAATTGGTGGCTTAAATAAGCCAGGTACACAGGGAAGTCAGCCGAAATCGACCCGTTCGATAAAGGGGAGTGTCGGCCAGAGAGGGAACGGGTTTCGCCGAAGGGGAAGGCAGCAGAGCCGCCAGCAAAAGCCGGAATTGGGGATTAGGTAGAAAATCCGCTGGCTGAGGAGCCGGTAACGGATGATAGTCAGCGACAAAACTGCTCACGTCGAGGTGTTCGTAGGTGAGCGTTGTTTTGCAGCAGGCTGCTCTTTTGACGATTGGCTCGCCTGAAACCGGAGCCGATACTTCGTCAGATTGGCAATGTTTAGGGCAATTTCTTTGGGCTTCCAGCAGGGTCTTCGAGTGACCGCGCAGTTGACACCAGTGCTCTACCATACCAAAGCCCATGCTGCTCACCAGAACCAGAATGGCCAGCCAGCAACAAATGAGTTGGGTATGAAGAGGTGTGCGCATTCGATACACGTTTACGGGAACAAAGGTAAACGCTTTGAAACAGGAATGATTTACAGGATTCGCTAGGGTAATTACAAAATTTATGGAAGTTGCCCAAATTAATAGCCAACGGGAAAGTCTATTCAACTTATCTACTGATTATCAGTTGGAATGAAGGTAAACCAAACTAAAAACGACTATGGCAACTTCTTTGGCCTCCCAACAATACCAGGATTGCATCGACGCTTGTCAGGATTGCGCCGTGAGCTGCGATGCCTGCGCCGAAGCCTGTCTCGGCGAACAAGACGTGATTATGATGGTGGATTGTATTCGGCTCGACCGTGATTGCGCCAAAATCTGCTACATGGCCATCTCCTTTATGGCCAGCGGTAGTCAGCACGCGGCTGATGTCTGTCAGCTATGCGCTCATATCTGCGAAGCCTGCGCGGCTGAGTGCGAAAAACACGGCCATCATGCCGACCATTGTCGGCAGTGCGCTGAAGCCTGCCGCCGGTGCGCCGAGGCTTGCCGCCAAATGGCACAAGGGGCGCATAGCATGGCAGCCTAACCATCGATTTGCTGAATACCCCGCTTACTTTATTCAGGAGCGGGTTATTCGGTTTCCTTTTTGACTACCTGTTGCATAAGTCTTTACCGTACCTTTGCTGCTGTGAAGTGGTTGACCCTCCTGTTGTCCGTCTATCTCCTCGGCCTGTCCCTTTGGCCCTGTGCGGATGAACCGCTGCTCCTTACCGGGCAGTCGGGGATAGCTATGGTTTTGTCTGTCACAACTACGGAGTCGAATGCCGGTCATCACCACGAGCATGATGCCTGTTCACCATTTTGTACCTGCGCCTGCTGCACGGCCACTATTACCGTTTTCAGCCACTTCAGCTACTCGCTCCTACCTTCGGTCGAAATCGTACCGATGGATGTAGTCTCGTTTCATTACGTGTCGGCTCCCTTGTCCGATACGCTTACGGCCATCTGGCAACCCCCCAAACTCCGGGTCTGAACCCCCTTTCCATTCACTGCTGATTACTCCGCAATACCTGGCTCGATAGAGCTGGTTGTGCGATTAGCGCGTGTATGGCATCCTTCTATTATCCATTTGTTCAGATCCGTTTATGCTGGATTCCATTATCCGTTTTTCCATTCGGAATAAACTCATTATTGGCCTGTTTACGCTGGCCTTAGTCGTGTGGGGCGGTTACTCGCTCTCTCGGCTACCAATCGATGCCCTGCCCGACATCACCAACAATCAGGTGCAGGTCATCACCCGAAGCCCCTCGCTGGCGGCTCAGGAAATCGAACGGCTCGTGACCTTTCCCATCGAGCAAACGATGGCCACCATACCCCAGATCGTAGAAATTCGCTCGTTTTCGCGCTTTGGACTGTCGGTCGTTACCCTTGTCTTTACCGACAAAACCGACCTATACTGGGCCAGGCAGCAAATCAGCGAACGTCTGGTCGATGCCCGAAGCCAAATCCCGGTGGGTACAGGCGAACCCACCATCGGCCCCGTTTCAACGGGTTTGGGCGAGATTTACCAGTACGTAATTTATGCCAAACCCGGCTACGAAAACCGTTACTCGCCAACCGAACTGCGTTCCATTCAAGATTGGGTCGTCCGTCGGCAACTGCTGGGTACGCCCGGAGTGGCCGATGTAAGCAGTTTTGGCGGTTTGCTGAAACAGTACGAAATCGCTATCGACCCGGATCGGCTGCGCTCGTATGGCCTGAGTATTGGCGATCTGTTTACCGCCCTTTCGCGCAACAACCAGAACACGGGCGGAGCCTATATCGACAAAAAACCGAGTGCTTATTTTATCCGTACCGAGGGTCTGGTGACCAACTTAGACGACATTGGACGGATTGTGGTTCGGCGCACGGCGGGCCGAACGCCGGTGCTGATTCGCGATGTGGCCACGGTGCAGTTTGGCTCGGCGGTACGCTACGGTGCCTTAACTCGCAACGGCGAAGGCGAAGCCGTGGGCGCATTGGTACTCATGCTCAAGGGTGAAAACGCCAACCAGGTAATTGGGCGGGTGAAAACCCGAATTGATCAGATTCGGCGGACCCTACCTGAAGGTGTCGATATTCACGCGTTTCTCGACCGCTCCGAACTGGTAGGTCGGGCCATTGGTACCGTGACTAAAAACTTGATCGAAGGCGCGTTGATTGTCATTTTTGTCCTAATTCTGTTCTTGGGCAACCTACGGGCGGGGCTGATTGTGGCTTCGGTGATTCCGCTGGCGATGCTCTTTGCCGTCAGCCTAATGAACTTCTTTGGCGTGTCAGGAAACCTGATGAGTTTGGGGGCTATTGACTTTGGGTTGATCGTGGATGGAGCCGTCATCATCGTGGAAGCGTCGCTGCACCACTTGGGCCTGGTCAAACTATCGAGGCTCACGCAGGAGCAGATGGACGAAGAAGTCTATGAATCGGCGAGCCGGATACGTACCTCGGCGGCTTTCGGCGAGATCATTATCTTGATCGTGTATCTGCCCATTCTGGCTCTGGTGGGCATCGAAGGTAAGATGTTTGGACCGATGGCGCAGGTGGTCGCCTTTGCCATTGCGGGGGCATTTATTCTCTCGCTGACCTACGTACCCATGATGTCGGCTCTGTTTCTGAGCAAGACCATTGCCCACAAACCAACCATCTCCGACCGGATGATGGCGGTTTTTCACCGGGGTTACGAACCCGTGCTGCGGGGAGCCATGCGGATGAAAACCCTCGTGCTGGTACTATCCGTTGCCTTGCTGGGCGGGGCCGTTTGGCTCTTTACCACGCTGGGCGGTGAGTTTATTCCTCAACTCAACGAAGGCGATTTTGCCGTTGAAGTCCGGGTACGTACTGGCAGTTCGCTAAGCCAGACCATTGACAAATCGTTGCAGGCAGGGAAGCTACTGAGGAAGCAGTTCCCCGAAGTGCGCGAGGTAATCGGCAAGATCGGTGCGGGTGAGATTCCGACCGACCCGATGCCCGTCGAAGCCTGCGACCTGATGGTGATTCTTAAGCCACAGGACGAGTGGACATCAGCGGGCAATATGGAGGAACTGGCCTCTAAAATGGCCGAAGCCCTCGAAGCTATTCCGGGCGTTGAGTTTGGCTTTCAGCAGCCCATTCAAATGCGGTTCAACGAACTGATTTCGGGGGCGAAACAGGACGTAGCCGTCAAGATTTTCGGTGAAGACCTAGCCGAACTGACCCGGCTGGCAGGTCAGGTAAAGGGCCTGGTTAGCAACGTATCGGGGGCAACAGACCTGTATGTAGAGCAGGTGTCGGGCTTACCTCAGATTGTGGTACAGGTAGACCGAGAGGCCCTAGCCCGCTACGGCCTGAGCGTGGAGGAAATGAACCAAACGGTCTCGGCGGCTTTTGCCGGTCAGAGCGCAGGCTTAGTGTATGAGGGCGAACGACGCTATGACCTCACCGTGCGGCTGGCTCAGAATCAGCGGAGCAGCATCGAAGACGTTCGCGCCCTGACCATTCCCGTGCCCGATGGACCCGCCGTGCCACTGTCGCAACTGGCCAGTGTGGAGCTTAGGCCCGGCCCCAACCAGATTCAGCGCGAAGATGCCAAACGGCGTCTCACGGTGGGCTTTAACGTGCGGGGCCGCGACGTGGAGAGCGTGGTACTGGAATTGCAGCAAAAAGTAAACGCTCAGATCAAGTTTCCGCCCGGCTATTACGTCACCTACGGCGGACAGTTCGAGAACCTGATCGAAGCCCGCGACCGGCTGTCTATCGCTGTGCCAGGGGCCCTGGCCCTGATTTTTGGGCTCCTGTTTCTCACGTTCGGGTCGGTGCGGCAATCCCTGCTGATTTTCTCGGCTATTCCACTGGCGGCTATCGGCGGGGTGCTGGCCTTGTGGCTGCGCGATATGCCGTTCAGTATCTCGGCGGGTGTTGGGTTCATTGCTCTTTTTGGGGTGGCCGTGCTGAACGGTATCGTGCTCATTGGCGAATTCAACCGGCTACGGTTGGCGGGTGAAACGGACTTGGTGAAGGTTATTTTTGAGGGAACCGCTGTGCGGCTGCGGCCCGTGCTGATGACCGCAACGGTGGCTTCGCTGGGTTTTCTGCCTATGGCTCTGTCGAGTTCAGCCGGGGCCGAGGTACAGAAACCATTAGCCACAGTGGTCATTGGCGGACTCATCACGGCTACGTTGCTGACCCTGTTTGTGTTGCCGGTATTGTATGTACTGATTGAACGGCGGTTTGGTAAAAATTTCGGTCGATCCAAACCCCAGGCAAAACCAGAAACAGGACCTGTTCCGGTAGCGAACTGGCTGCTGATCGGGCTAATTGGGCTGGGTACGTTGGGTTTGCTAACAGCTCAGGCTCAAGTCACGGCGCAGCCAAGCGTGGCCCGACCAAATCCGACCCAAACAAGCAATGGGGGCGGTCTTTCGCTGGTGCAGGCATTGCAACAGGCATCGTCCAATAACCCTCAATTACGGGTATCGCAACTAAACATCGGCTACCAGCAATCGCTGCGGGCAACGGCGGGCGATGTCGGCAAAACCGATGTTGGCCTGACGCTGGGGCAGTACAATAGCCGCTATTTCGACCAGTCGTTTACGGTGGGGCAGCGGTTGCCCAACCCGGCCTTAGTGCGGGGGCTGCGTTCGCTGGCCGATGCCCGCACCGCCGGGGCCGAAGTCGAAGGGCGGCTGACCCGCGCTGACCTGGCCCGGCAGGTGAAAGCCACCTACTACCAGCTTTGGTACGTGCAGTCGCTGGCGGGTTTTCTGCGGAGTCAGGACAGTTTATTTGCCGCCATTGCGCGGGGCGCGGAAGTCCGGCGAAGAACCGGCGAGGGAACGCTATTGGAACAGACAGCCGCCGACGTTCAACGCCAACAGGCAAAAACGGCCTTGAGCCAGAACGCCTTAGACGCGCAGATTCTGGCCCGGCAGTTGCAAACCCTGCTGGCCTCACCCGCCCTGCCTACCATTCCTGATACGCTCCTGACCGAGCGACCGCTGCCCGTCGTGGATGCGGAGTGGCTGGCGCAAAACCCCGAACTGACCCTGCTTGGGCAACAAATCGAGATCGCCCGGCGCGAAACCGACCTGGAAGCCGCCCGGCTCAAACCCGATTTCACGGTGGGCCTCACCAACCAGTCGCTACAGGGCGTTCAAACGCTACCCAATGGGGCCGGTGATCGGTTCTATGGATTCGGCAGTCGCTTTACCTACGGGCAGTTGGGCGTTTCGATCCCCCTGTTCGCCAAAGCGGGTAAGGCCCGCGTGGCCTCCGCCCGCATCGGACAAGAACGGGCCGAAGCGCAACGCGTGGCCCGGCAACGGAGCTTAGAGGGCGACGTAGCCACGACCATTCAGGGTTACCAGAAAGACCGGCAGGCCCTGACCTACTACCGCGAATCGGCCCTGCCCCAGGCCGCGCTGATTCGGGAGCAGGTCACCAAAGCGTACCGGGCGGGCGAAATCGGCTATGTCGAATTGCTGCAAAACCTCCGAACCGTCAGCGAGATTCAGACAGGCTACTTAGCGGCTCTCAATGACTTAAATCAAACCTTAATCAATCTCGACTTTTTGTTGGGACGAATCGACTAATGAAACGAATCCACCTGATTATCAGTCATAGTCTTTTGTTCGCGCTGCTCACCGGAGCCTCGTGTAAACAGAAGCCCGAAGAAGCCAAAAGCGACGGGGCAACCGCTAAATCAGATACCGCCACCGCCGAAGGTGCTGAAGAAGCGGGTTTAATCGAACTGACCGAGGCCCAGTACCAGACCGTCGGCGTGAAGCTGGGCCGGTTGGAGCAACGGCAAATGAGCCAGTTGATTCGCGTCAACGGCTCGCTGACGGTGCCGCCCGGTCAACAGGTGTCGGTATCGTCGTCCTACGGCGGCATTCTGAAATCAGCCAATTTGCTGGCTGGTTCGCCCGTTCGGCAGGGCCAAACGCTGGCCGTCCTGGAAAACCCGGAGTTTATCCGTATCCAGCAGGAATACTTAGAAACGATCAGCCAACTCACCTACCAACAGCAGGAATACGAGCGGCAGCGCGAACTAAGCCGCGAGAACGTGGGTGCCCTAAAAACGCTGCAACAGGCTACGGCTCAACTGGGTACATTGCGGGCGCGGGTGGGCGGGCTTCGGCAGCAACTCGCCCTGCTGGGTTTGAACCCGGCCAAACTCACCCCCGAAACCATCACCCGCACCATCAGCGTTCGGGCACCCATCGGCGGTACGCTCACGCAGGTTAACGTAAACCGGGGGAGCTACGTAGCGGCTAACGACGCGTTGTTCGAACTCATGAACACCGCCGGGCTGCTGGCTGAACTGACCGTGTTTGAGGGTGATCTGGCCCGGATGCAGATTGGTCAGCGGGTTCGGTTGTCGGTCGTCGGTGTAGCGGGCGAACGGACGGGGCGCATCAAACTCATCAACCGGGAAGTCAGCGCTGACCGCACGGTGAAAGTCTATGCGAGTTTAGACAACCCGGCTTCGGGGGCCCTGCGTCCAGGTACGTTTGTCAAAGCAGTGATCGAGACGGGCGCGGCTACCGAACCGGCCCTGCCTGAACCGGCGGTTGTTCAATCGGGTAACAACAGCCAGATTTTTGTATTTGCCGGTAAGGAAGACCACGAAGGTACCACCCACTACCGATTTCGGCCCGTGCCCGTGCGAGCGGGCGCGACACAGAATGGCTACCGGGCCATCACGCTGCCCACTGGCGTAGCGGCCGATGCACAGGTCGTTTTGACGGGTGCGTATGATATTCTGTCGGCTAGTGCCGGCGGAGAAGAAGGGGGCGAACATGGGCACTAACCGCATGGAACGTACCGACTCTGTATTACTAACGCCAACGGGTAACAAGGTCCATCTGCACACCCGCGATGCCATTCGCAGCGTGCGGGTAGATCACCTGGTATCAGAAAACGAGTTTACATTCGCCCACTACCCGGCCCTTTCACTATCCATTGCTGATGAAGCAGGTTTGATACTGTGGAGCGAGGAGGTATATGCCTATACGCTATCGGAGAACCCGGAGATAGCCCTGATTGGGCGCACGTTCGCAGTTTGGGAAAGCCTGACCATCGGCATCGAGACCCACGGAGAAGCTTTTGATTTTTCGATTCGGGTGTATTACACGTTAAACCCAGATTGAGATAAATTCTTATTCGGTTTTGCTATGACTCCTTTGTTTCAACAGATCATTACCTACGCGCTACTGCCAACCCTGGCCCTGACGGGCGGGGGGCTACTAGCTCTGTTTATCCGCTTTGGGCTTCAGGCCCGTTCGGCCATTCTGCATTTTGCGGCCGGGGTGGTATTCTCGGTCGTAGCGGTTGAGATTCTGCCCGACGTCGTGAGGCTGCACAGCCCGGCCCTAACCGCTGTAGGATTCGCGTTGGGAATCGGGCTGATGCTGTTGATTCGTTCCCTGACCGCAACCCCGGAAAGCCCCGAAACAGAGACCCTCGCTTCAACGCCCCGCTTACCAACGGCGTTTCTGCTGGCTATCGGGGTCGATCTGTTTATAGATGGGCTGCTGTTAGGGATTGGCTTCGCGGCCGGGGCCAAAGAAGGCGTGTTGCTGGCGGTCGCTTTGGCCGTGGAAGTACTGTCGCTGGGACTGGCTACCGCTACCTCCTTGCAGGAAAAAGGGCTGTCCAACGCCCGGATTATGGGTTTGCTGACCGGGATGTCGGCCCTGTTCTTTGGAAGTGCGCTGGCGGGGGCCACCCTGTTGCATAACCTGCCCGAGACGGGTTTAGACCTTGTGTTGTCATTTGGTTTGGCCGCCCTGCTGTTTTTAGTGACCGAAGAATTGCTGGTGGAAGCCCACGAAGCGGAAGAAAAACCCTGGTTAACGGCTATGTTCTTTGGTGGTTTTTTACTGTTTCTGATTTTGGGTATGGTTGCCTGACACTACACTTAAAACGTATTTCCGTGCCCAATAAAACAACGTACCAACCTAGGCTAACTGCCTTATTCCGTTCTCTGATCGCTCTGGGTGTCGGGATTTCGATCTGGTTTCTGACAGCAAATCGGCTGGTTTGGCAAACCCGACTACTGGTAAGCTGGCTGGTCTATGCCCTGGTGGTACTGGGACTGATCTGGCTTGTGATTGGCCGGGCTAATGCCCGTCAGGTTGCCGAGCGGGAAGACGAAAGCCGACCAGTTATTTTTCTATTTACCGTGGGCGGAGCGTTAGTGAGTTTGTTTGCCGTAGTCCTGTTGCTGGGGTCACTACAGGGGTTGTCGTCGGCAGAAATCCTCCGGCACGTTGCCCTTTCGGGTCTGACCGTCGTTAGCTCTTGGCTGCTCACGCACAGCACGTTCACGCTGCATTACGCACACTTATACTATAACCCCGATGATAGTCAGCGCAGGGGTGGCCTGGATTTCCCCGGTAACGAGCCGCCGGACTACCTCGATTTTGCCTACTACTCGTTTGTGGTAGGCATGACGTTTCAAGTTTCCGATGTGGTCATCACATCCCGTCGGCTTCGGCGGCTGACACTGCTGCACGGTTTATTGTCGTTTGCGTTCAACACACTTATCATCGCCCTAACTATTAGTGCCGTTTCCAGCTTGTTATGAATGACACAACCAGTCTGAAAGCAAACAAAGAAAGTCATCCAGCGGCACTTGTATAAAATAGATATGCGGTTTGCCCGAACCTACTCAACCAGAAAAACACCAATCGAATGCTTTGGAACCTATTGATAGGCAGCGTTTTACTGGGATCGGTCCACGCAGCCATTCCCAACCACTGGTTGCCGGTGGTGCTGATTGGCCGTGCCGAAAACTGGTCGGAACGCGAAACGCTGGGGGTGGTAGCCCTGAGCGGATTCTTTCATACACTCAGTACGGTGGTGCTGGGTATCGTCATCGGGGCCATTGGCGTGGAGGTATCGGAGCAGCTCGAAGCCCAGACACGGCTAATTGCCTCGCTGCTGCTGGTGTTTATGGGGCTGATCTACTTTGCCATGCACGACGCTAATGCTCCCCACGAACATGTACCCAAAGGGCTGGCGGGCCGCTCAAAAACGACCATCATTACCACGCTGTCGGTGGCCATGCTGTTCTCGCCCTGCCTGGAAATTGAAACGTTCTTTTTCACGGCAGGTACGCTGGGCTGGACCGCCATCAGCACACTGGCCATAACCTATACCGTTGTGACCATCGCCTGTATGGTGGGGCTAACGGCTCTCTCGTACCGGGGGCTGGCCCGCGTCAACTGGCACTGGCTCGACCATAACGAGAAACGCCTGACCGGCGGCATTTTGATTGCTCTGGGCATTTTCACTTTTTTCATTGAACTCTAAAACTATTTATGGCACACGATCACGATCATGAGGGTCACGACCACGGCGACGGTGAGGATATCGACCTGATCGAAGAAGGCACTACGCCCGCAGCCGACGCTGCTCCGGCTAAAAAAGGCCCTGAACAAACCTGGCGTACCTACGCCCCTGCCGTCATTAGTCTGGTGCTGCTGCTGGGCGGCATTGCGCTTGACAATTACGCTCAATCCTGGTTCAAGGACCCCATCCGGCTTATCTGGTACGTGGTGGCCTACCTGCCCGTTGGCTGGCCGGTGCTCAAACGGGCCTGGAGCAGCATCCTTCGTGGCGATGTCTTTACCGAATTTTTCCTGATGGGCGTGGCTACGCTCGGTGCATTTGGTATCCGCGAATATCCCGAAGGCGTGGCGGTCATGCTGTTTTACACCATCGGCGAGTTGTTTCAGGATGCCGCCGTACTGCGGGCACGTCGCAGTATCAAAGCCCTGCTGGATGTACGTCCCGACGAAGTGACAGTACTCAAAAATGGACAGGCGCAAACCGTAAAAGCCGCGACGGTGGGCGTTGGCGATGTGATTCAGATCAAAGCAGGCGAAAAAGTAGGGCTGGATGGCACCATGCGTTCTCCCTCTGGTACGTTCGATACGGCAGCCCTGACAGGGGAAAGCGTACCTCGCACGATTGAAAAAGGCGAAGCGGTACTAGCGGGTATGATTAACCGGCAGTCGCTGGTGGAGATGGATGTCACCACGCTCTATCAGGATTCCAAGCTGTCACGGATTCTTAAACTGGTACAACAAGCCACAGGCCGGAAAGCGCAGACCCAGGAGTTCATTGCCCGCTTCGCCAAAATCTACACCCCAGCTATCTGTGGGCTGGCTCTACTGATTACCGTTGTGCCCTACTTCTTTGTGGCTGATTATCAGTTTGCAGACTGGTTGTATCGGGGTTTGGTCTTTCTGGTCATTGGTTGTCCGTGCGCGCTGGTGATCTCCATTCCGCTGGGTTACTTCGGCGGCATTGGCGCTGGGTCGAAGCAGGGTATCCTGTTTAAAGGCTCCGTGTTTCTGGATCTAATGACGCAGGTCAAAACTGTCGTCATGGACAAGACAGGTACGTTGACCAAAGGCGTTTTTAAGGTGCAGGAAGTCAAACCCGTTAGTCTCGACGCCACCGAATTAGCGCGTTTAACAGCCGCGCTGGAAAGCAAATCGACTCATCCGGTCGCCACAGCCATCATTGAATATGCCGGAAAAGGGTACGAGTCGGTGACCGTTGACAACGTGGAGGAAATTGCCGGGCATGGTCTGAAGGGGATCGTCGATGGAAAAGAAATGTTGGCCGGCAATGCGAAACTACTTCGCAAATTCAACGTATCATTTGATGAAGCCCTGACTCAAATTCCGTTTACAATCGTCATGACGGCCATTAATGGAACATTTGCAGGCTATTTCACCATCGCCGACGAAGTGAAAACCGATGCTGCCGATGCTGTAAAACGCTTGAAAGTCGATGGTATTCGTACCGTGATGCTGTCGGGCGATAAAGCGGCCGTGGTTGAAGCCGTCGCCAAACAGGTGGGTGTAGACGAGTGGCATGGCGATCTGCTGCCCGAAGACAAAGTAACCCAAGTTGAGCGGCTCAAAGCCGAATTAGCGGGCAACCCTAAAGCAAAGCTGGCCTTTGTGGGCGACGGGGTGAACGACGCGCCGGTAGTCGCGCTGGCCGATGTAGGTATGGCGATGGGCGGTCTTGGCTCGGATGCCACTATCGAAACCGCCGATGTCATTATTCAGAACGACGAACCCAGTAAAATTGCCACAGCCATCGACATTGGCCGGGCTACGCGCCGGATCGTCTGGCAGAATATTACGCTGTCAATGGTTGTCAAAGCTATTGTGCTGGTGCTAGGCGCGGGTGGGTTGGCCACCATGTGGGAAGCCGTTTTTGCCGATGTGGGTGTAGCAATGCTGGCAATTTTAAACGCCGTGCGGGTACAGAACCTCAAGTTTAAGTAAGCTCTGAAACAAAGAAACACCCCGCAGCCTATAGGTTGCGGGGTGTTTCTTTGTTTCAGAGCTATGAAATCTACTCACGCCAATTAGGCCACTGGATCGCTGTGGCCGCTGGTGTCGTGGGTCTCGGCGTGGTGTTCCGCAGCCGCCTGTGCATGCTGATCGGCTAAATTGTGATGACCATAGCCCACATAAGCCTCGTGGGCCTCTTTTTCGTGATCACCTGCATCGTGAAGTTGCTGGGCTTTCTCGTGATACTCGGCAGCTTTACGGAAGTGGTAAGCGGCCTCTTTATGATGTTCATGTGCCATACTAAACGTTGATATAGTGAATACTGAATACTCCTTTAAGAACTGTCTGATCTGGTCAATGTTCGTCTCTCCAAATTAATAAGTCATTAAGAACCCCTGGCACCTCTGCTATTAATTATGAGATATAGTGTAGACCTTCACAGGAGCCGGTCAATACGTAGTTGCCGTAGACTTTATGGACCAAAAACACCAGGACGGTTTATGGCCGCACAGTAAGCGTCAGAGACATCCTCTTATAATAGCTTGATGGCCCTGACGCTTACCGACTGATCAAAAACCGCCCCGGATGGGCGGTCAGTAGCCGGTCATTCGTCAGTGTCGCAATCCAAATTGAGTCGGCACCCTCGCCCCGCCCGATTAGCTCGCCTTGATGATTATACAGCAGAAAACCACGTTGTTGACCACAGTAGCGGCACAGATGCAACACGAACACTTCCTGCCCTTGCTGTCGGGCCTGATGCACCTCCCAGCCATAATGATAGGGTGCCCACGATTGGGCGTTCTGAATCATCTGGTTTAGCCAGCGGAGTTTACGGGTTGGTTGTTCGCACCAATGGCGGTGGTGCGCCTGTATAATCGGGCGCGGTTGCGATTGACCAATACTCAGGGACAGCGCAAGACAGCACAGCAGTTTCATGGCAACGGGGTTTAGGAGTACACATAGCCAGGACGTTGAGAGTAAGCATATTGGGGACTATACGTTGCGCGTTATAGCCCCTAATCAGTTAGAAGTACGTTGAAAAGCCAAACTGAAACCCGGCGGTGCGAGCGGGCGGATTGCCCAGTAAATCGGTTTGCCAGTGGTAGCGGTAGTTTCCCCGAATCACCGTTGTGGGCGAGGGACGAAAGCTCAGGCCCGGCACAATGGCCCACAGATCATCCCGCAGCGGATCACCGGTCTCAGCGAACGTACCCACGTTGTAATCGACCCGCTCGACGCGAAGGGCTGCGTTGACGACGGCTTTTTTCCAGCCAAACATGGTTTTCTTCACCAGCGGATGCACAATGTCTACCCAGCCGCCCTGCTGCATCCGGCCAAATTGCTGGGTGTAGGTGGCGGGGACGTTGATGCTGGCCCACACGAATTCGCTGTTGATAAATGTACCCGTGGGCAGGGTTGTGTTAAAATCCAGTGCCCACACATCGACCCGCCGACGTTGATCGAGTACCAGCCCATCAATCTGGAATTTATTGTACACCCCTCCCATCCACGACAAGCCGATTTCGCCCCATTTACGTCGTTTGAAGGCTGTCTTGAGCGTCACCAGCGGCACTCCATTGAAGCTCTCATCGAAGCGGTCACGGTTGGCTTTGGTGGCGGGCAGGAACGTGCGGTTCTGGCCGTTGGCAATGATCTGATCATCGAAGCCGTTGGTCAGATACGCTTCGTACGCCCATACCCAGTTAGCAGTGTACTTCTTACCATACAGGCCAAAGCCCACATTGCTCCAGGTGGAGGGAATAATCGTCACCGACGAAATAGGCCGGTCGATAAACTCCCACTTAGGGCCATCGTGGTTCTGGTTAAACGACCCAATCGGGTTCATAATGATGCCCCCGCGCAGGTTCAGCAGCGGAGTCAATTCGATGTCCATTGCGGCAAACTCGATGTTGATTTCCTTCGTACCGTCTTCAAACTCAATCTCGGAGAGAAACTTGATCCGCCGGTTGATACTCGATGCCAGGAAAATGGTCATCCGGCGGGCCTGAAACGAGAGGCCATCGGTTTTGCCATTGGTCTGCATATATTGAGTGTTGGCTTCCAGATAGCCCCCAATCGACACAGGGGCCTTCGTCGACGTCAGAAAGGGGCGGTCATACGTAGCATCCATGTTGATCTTGAGTGCTCCCTTCTCCTGTTTACCCTTGCGAAGCGTGGAATCCCGGTAAAACAGATCGGCAAACGCTTTGGGCATGGGGGTCGAATCAGCGGGTATCGGCTTAGTCACCGTCACCGCCGAAGTAGTCGTAACTGAGGTCGAAACGGGTCGGGCCGCGTCAGGTTGTGCATAAGCAGCCACCTGCACCAGTACAGACCCAATCAGAAAATAGAGTGTTTTCATCATCAGGCGATATTGATGTAGATGTATTGTTCGTCGGTTGTCACATTGTATCGCTTCAGGCTATCCTCGGCGGGACCTTCCGTTACCCGCCCGTCGGTGTCGTATTCGCTGCCGTGGGCAGGGCACGACAGGTAGCCGTCGTGAGCGTTGAGGTCATTACCCTGATGGGTGCATTGCATCAGCACCGCCGTGTAGTTGTCGCCACCAACCCGGCGCAGATAAATCGGGTGGGTCTGATTCTTCATTTCAACAACCATAAACGGGCGTTGCCGTTTGCCGTTGGAATCAAGGTCAAACTCTTTCTTACTGATCTGAATAGACCAGCCTTTGATGCGCGGGGCCTGGGCGTAATAGACGCTCGCGCAGCTCGATAGGGCGGCCGTTAGCACCGATGTACTCAGGCAGGCCATCCCGCAGGTTTTCAAAAAGTCCTGCCGGTTTAGTGTTACTTCTTTTTTCATGTGCGAAAGGCTCGGACTGGCGATCCAGTTGAGGTTAAAGAGAATCCAGGAAACGAAGTAGTTTGCCGCGTTCGGCTTCGGCCAGTTTGGCGTACTTCTCTACGCTCCGGCTGGCCTCGCCCCCGTGCAGGCGGATGGCTTCGTCTACGGAGTGAGCGCGGCCATCGTGGAGCAGGAACACCCGCCCGCCCTGCGAATTCTGCGATAGGCCCAGACCCCACAGGGCGGGTGTCTTCCACTCGGCGGTTTTAGCCATTCCTTCGGTGTAGCCGTCGTCAAGGCCCGCGCCCATATCGTGTAGTAGCAGGTCGGTATAGGGCGAGAAAGACCGGTTGGTCAGCGCGGCTACATCCGATTGCCCTGTTTTCCAGTCGGGCGTATGGCATTTGCCGCAATCCAGACTGATAAACAGTTGCTTACCCGCTACTACTACCGGGTCGGTGGGAGTACGTTGCACGGGCGTTTTCAGCACCCGCAGGTAAAACACCACCGCATTGACTTTCGCCGACGATACCTCCGGGTCATCTACGCCATCGCCCGCCTGCCCCGATACATTGTAATTGATCGGGTCTTCGGAGTCGAATTCGGAGGTGATGCCCATATCCTGCTTGTAGGCGTTGACTGTTTGGTGCAGCAGGTCAATCGCTGCTGCCTTCTTGCCAAACCGCCCAACATACCTGTCATTTCTTTCTACGTGGAACCATTGCGGTTTGAAGTAATGGGGGGCGTGAATCCAGTTGGGTACGCCCGAAACACCGTCTCCGTCGCGGTCGTTCGGATCGGCATTCGCCAGAATCTGCTCGTCGGAAAGGGCGGCCAGCAGGCCCAGTCCGGTATTGGCTGGTGGCGTAAACTTAGAGAAAGGCGCACCCGCAGGCAGTGATTCGGCTGTATGACCCGGAATGGCCCGGTTTTGCAGTTGCGGGCCACCCTGCTCCATAAACCGATTACCCGTATCGTCGTGCTGCCCGAAGCGGGTGAGGGTGGTGAAGGGCGTTCCCTTCCCATCACCGGCATGGCAGGAGCCGCAGGAACTGGCAACGAAAATAGGCCCCAGGCCAGTGGCAGGGATAAAAATGTCGCGGTTGAACGCGGCATCGCCCAGCGCAAACCGGGCATTCTGTTCCGGGGTTAGCTCGGCAATTGGCCCGTCGAGCAGGGCATCGTCGGCAGGAGCTGCTGGCAACAGGGCCTCGCAGGCCACTGCCACGAACACAAGTACCGACAGCACCAGATACAGTAGTGTTATCTTCTTCATCAAAAAGCAGGAAAAAGGTGAATACAGTGGCACCGTACACCCCGGTCGTCATGAACCAGTGGCTACTCAGTGCCAGAACCAGACCAGCGGGGTCTGTTAATACCGGAAAGAGAGCAGGGAGGGCGGGCCGCGTAGCGTGGGCCGGGCCAGATATATTGTTCGTACCTTAGATGTAGGCGCAACAGGAACGGACTGGATGATAAAGCGCAGGGGCAGCAGTAGAAAGGCGACCAGCAGCGCAAAGGTGGGTACGAAAGCCGCGTTGCTGACCGCATCCAGCAGAAGCAATTCGTGGGTCGTATGCGGGTTAGCCGACAGCGGACACGACTTAGCAAATAGATTGTAGGGGTGCGCGTGGGTAACAATCTGCCCGTTGGCCAGACGGTGGGCATGGCGGAATACCACCGAGTTGATTTGCATCAACAGGAGTAAGCCCAGCAGGAGCCGGGCAATCCGTTGCCGTATGGGCGCGTGAGCTAACAAGTTGCTTTTGAAGGCATTCGGTGCAATCTACTGAAAATTCGTATAGGTACAATTTCCTATTCATTTCAACGTTAGCGTACATTGCACTATAAAGGATGCACACTCTCTTCTGAAATGAAAATTCTTTATCAACTGGCCGCTATTTTACTCATCACTGGCGGCACAATGGCCACGCGCAGTAAGCACACAACTTACGCAGACACATACAAAGTGGATGTGTCGAAAAGCAGCCTGCACTGGAAAGCCAGGAAAGTGACGGGTGAGCATATGGGTACGGTAAAGCTCACTGATGGCGCATTGCTATTCGATGATAACAAGCTGACGGGCGGACAATTTACGTTTGACATGAACAGCATTGTCTGCACCGACCTAACCGATCAGGAATACAACGCTAAACTGATCGGGCACCTGAAGTCCGATGATTTCTTTTCGACAGGCAAGCATCCGACCTCCTCATTTACAATCACGAAGGTGATGCCGAAGGGAGCCTCAACGTACCTGGTGACGGGTAACATGCGGATCAAAGGGATTTCTAATGCCCTAACATTTCCCGTTCGGGTGAAACAAGATGGAGCCACGGTAGAAGCGCAGGGCAAAGTGACGCTCGACCGAACCAAATACGACATCAAGTACGGCTCAACATCTTTCTTTGACGCCCTTGGCGACAAAGCGATCTATGATGATTTTGATATTGAACTGAAACTACTAGCTAACCAGTGACTAGTCCATTATTTGAATAAACACTAAGTGTTACATTGGTTCGCTCGACAACTTGTAGAATGCATAATCATCATCGCTCAAATTCAGCCGCATAAACTCATCCATACCGAAGTCATTTCGTTCCAGCACGTAGCGACGGAATGGCCAGCTACGCTTCGCTTCTACTAACCCACGGCCTCGTTCGCCCTCCCGTATTCGGTCGTTTGGTAACCCCTCCAGATACTCCTCAAAATATATTTTTAGTAACTCGTTGGCTGACTGGCTCTCTTGCTTGGCCGATAGCTGTTGTTCCAGCCATTCAAGCAGATCTTCCGGCATCTTAGCCGTTTGGTTCAGCCCGGCTACATCCTTAAATTGGTATTGGTAAGAATAACCTGCATTGCCGATACGAAATTGCCGTGCCCAGAACTCCCGTTCTTCCGGGGGATACGCTGTCAACCGCTCGGCCTGTATCTGATTGTATTTTTCGATAGGGTGACGCATGGTTATTCGTAGCTGAAGTGAACGTTGAATTTATCAGGGTCACTGTAGATCGTACCGTCTGCTTCGCTTTGGTAGTAAATAGTACTATCAGTTTTGCTTTGAGGCAACTCGCCGAAGTGAGCACGCTTTACCCTATAAATTTGAGCATACTCCAATTTAATTCGTTCTCTCTCAGCAGGCAGTTGATTCTTGAGAATCACATCGAAGAGAACGCCATCCTCTACCATTTCAGGATTCCATAGTGCATCATAATTTAAAAAAAGTGGCGTGTGATGCCATCGGAATACTGTCCGCTCAGTTGGCGGCTGAATATCAAAGTAGTTTGAATAGATCCAGTAGAAACATTCGGGGTCTTTAATGTCCTCTACCATTTTTTGCAGCATATCCGGCAACTGGTCCGTTATTTCTAACATATGTTTAATGTCCTATAGCTTTCAGGAAATAAGTGAAATCCTTTCGTTACTCCTCCTAAAATAAGTAATATTTTTTGTCAAGTCGTAACCCTCACTTGACAACCAATATATCTTTCCACCGAGTTGTGTAACAGGGCGATACCCATTGCTGCTTAGTTCTCCATGTTGGGTCATAGCCTTGAGCAGCAAGACGTACTTTGTCACGACCGTGCCGATGATTTAGCAGATCGACTGTCTTATATAGTTTGACAAGTTGCTCGTCACGTGCGTCGCAGAAAAAGGATGGCTGACGATGACTGTCAGGTACAAGTTCGGAAAGTATAATTCCTACCTTCTGATACGCATACCCAAACTGATAAATTGACTTAAGGGCTGCTAGAGCATAGGTAACCAATTCTGCATTGCTGGATGTCGGATGCGGAAGTTTTAAGGTTCGACTACCATAATATTGCTTGGCCAATTCGCCATTAGGAGATCGACGGAATCGATTTGTGTGGAGGAATACAGTCAACGTGCCAGCTGCGGATCTCTGTTTACGAAGTTTCTGAGCTGCACGAGCCAGGTACGTAGTCATTCCCTGAACGATAGTGTCATAATCAGGCACTAATCGACCAAAGCTGGGTGCCGAACAGATGGACTTTTTCGCTGGCGCATCAACTTCAATAAGCTTACACGGCATCCCTCTTAACTCGTACGCTAAACGGAGACCATTTACGGTAAGGTGTTGATTGATCCAGTCATCGGGTGCATCTCGAAACTGAGCTGCCGTGCGGATGTCGTTACAACGAAGTAAACTAGCATAACGGTGGCCAACTCCCCAAAGATCCGAAACACTAAATTCACGAAGTACATCATCAATTTTATCCGCATTATCGAGCAGCAAAACCCCTTCATGCTCTTCCACCCGCTTGGCAAAGAAGTTCGCGACTTTACATAGAGTTTTTGTAGAAGCAAAGCCAATTGAAACGGGAATTCGGTGCCATTGCGCAATAGTCTGCCGCAACTCCTGGCCAAATTGATTCAGGTCCGGGTAGATCGGCCCATAACCCGTCAAGTCCATAAAAGCCTCATCAATTGAATAGATCTCAACCTCCTCCACAAAACGCCCAATAGTAGCCATGATGCGCGCTGACATGTCGCCGTATAGGGTATAATTGGATGAAAAGACCTTGATGTCATGTTGTTGTCGCAACTCTTCCAATTGAAAGTAAGGCGTACCCATTTTTATGCCCAGTGCTTTTGCCTCATTTGAGCGCGCTATCACACAGCCGTCATTATTTGAAAGCACAACAACTATTTGGTTTTCAAGCGAATAATCAAAACTTCGTTCGCATGAAACATACATATTGTTTACGTCGATCAGCCCTATCATATTGAATTACTTACTTTTTCTGGATCACGTATGTGACTACTCCGACTACCCGAAGTTCGTCACCCGAGCGAACTGGTATTGGTTGATAAGACTGGTTTGATGAGTGTAATGCTAATTTCCTCTTCTGGCCACCGATGCGTTTCAAAGCATATTCATTGTTTAACCAGGCGACGACAATCGATTTAGGGGCCGATATTTTCGACGAGTCAAAGATGATAATATCGCCCCGATCAATACGGTCTCCAAGCATACTGTTACTACCGACTCGTGCAAAATAGGTAGCCTCTTGATTCTGGATAAAACGTTGGTTTAGATCAGCAACCGGCTCGATGGAGCATTCCTGTATCGAGCGCCGATTAGTATCTGGAATTGTAGATCGAACGACAAAGGTGACAACGCCGAAAATCTCGAAGTCATCGCCCGGATGTATGTAAATGGGATCGAAGGCTGAGTTCGAGGGTAACAGTACTTTCATCTGTTCGACAAACTGAAGTTGTCGAATAAGTGTGTCTTCATTCAGCCGAGCCACGACCAGCCTACCGGCAACTAGTGATCTGCTTGTGTCAAAGATGATTATATCTCCCTTCTCAATCCGATCATCAAGGAGGCCATCGTCATTCATTGATAAAAGGTATGTATCATCTGGATTGATGATACACAGATCGTTGACATCACAGACGCGCTCCAGAAAATTTTCGGCAGGACTGGGAAAACTCGCCTGGATATAATAGCTGAAGAACGGGATCTGATACCGGTCTTTGATATGCACCTGCACACAACCGGATGGTAAAGATCGGGGTTCGATTACGCTCATAGCCTTATGTTATAAGTAAAATATATAACAAGCAGCTATAATATAGTTTTGTTATTACGAATGCAAATTTTTGTTTACAACGACTACTCTCACTGTTCGAGTAAATGCAATAACCGACTCATCGCGCTCTGCTTTTCAGTCTCACCGAGCCCGTAAAAATGAACAGAATTATTGACCATTCGAACACCGTCCCAACGTCCCATACTATCTCGGTAAATGACGCTGTAACCCGACAGATCACCTACCTCAGCACGGATTTCTGCTAATACATAATCAATGTCGTTCGTGACACTCCTGTTACCAAGATCGAGATCAATGATCGTAATTATGTTTCCTTCAACGGTATACGTGTAGTCGGCAGCAAATGGCCTATTTGTGGTTTTACGATTCATTCCAGGGACGGATTATCTACAATTTACACGGATGCCAAAATAATTTAGTTGATCACGGAACTGCTCACAATTTAACTTGCGATGGTTCAGTACAGCTTGCCTAAGCTGTTGCTTCGTGTATCGGCCGCCCGGGGTCAAGCCATTTGCTTCACAAAAATCAACCAGTGCTTCGTTTGAAAAACGACTCCCAGCTCCAACTCTGAGTACGACTCCCGCTTGTTCTTCCTGTATACGAGTGGTTAATCTTTGCCTCAGTTCAACAATCGCCTTTTCTACAGTTACCCCAAAGCCGATGTCGCCCCAACAGACTATGGCGTAATCCCAAATCGCATCGATTAGTAACCGTTTGTATAACGTTGCCTGCCCAATCCGATGTGCAACCACTACAGTTAAGTACCCATTTTGCTGAATGGTGGCGATGGCTTTATTCTCATCCAACTGGTAGTTGATCTTAAAGAAACGGCCAACTGTTCTGATCAGCCAGTCCCCTGACCACTTGTCAACGAGTATGCTTCTGACTAGTCTTCCCCATTCAGCTTTACCCTGGTAAAAATGAACGACCGCTTGCTCGCGATCAACCGTAAGCCGGAAATCACCCACAATCGCGTAAGTGTTGGGAGGTTCGTTTGTCTGTAAATTATATAAAGAAGTCTCCTGCTGCATAAATCGAAATCGACGCATAGGGCAAATCAAAACACAGCCTAACGTCGATCGGCCTAAGGCTGCCCCGCCAAATATACGCCATTTGGTGCAAGAGATAGACGGGTAACGGACGTGTGAACGGAGTAAGGGTAGTCGTTTTCTATTTTGTCCGCCCTTAGATGCACCAATCATCGGTATCCGATCATGGTCAAAATGGGAAGCCAGGATAGACAACAGGCAGTTGGTTTCGTGCGGACTTAATTTGTCCGGCAACATAGTAATCATTCGACATGCCCGGTGTAACATCCCGGAGCCGGACAGATAAACAATCGGCGGCTTATTCCTGACTTACTCGCAATAAACCGATCAGCAGCAAAAATGCGATCAACAATCCGCCAATAGCATAATTGGATGCAAGTACATGAGCTCCCTTTGTGAACCAGTCGCACAGTTCAGTAAGCTGGTTATTGACAAAGAAATAAGGACGACTAATGAACTCTACTAGAATAATCTCCATCGGGTTCATTCAACTGGTTGAAGTACACTAACCCCTATTTTATGCTTAAGCCAAGCTGCTCACACCAACCTGATCGGCAACGGCTCGTGCTTCAGCAAAAGCCTGATTAAAATAGCCGTCACGAAAATCTGTCATGAGTTGATTGGGGCTACTATAGGCATATGCAATGTCCACATGAGCCAACCGCGTTAGACTTTCTGTCTGCTCTGCTTGATTGAAGCTGCCAATGTCATGCCCGTTTATCAATAAGATGCTGACTATTTCAGACTCAGGCACCCCGTTATCAGGATACGTTTCGTAAACAATACCTATACTGCCTGCGGGGTTAGGGCCGAAAGAATCAGTTGTCCGAACTATATCACCAACCTGGTAAGCCTGGACTGTTTTTTCGTCTGATTTCATGTTTTTCATGTTGAGGACAACGACTAATTGATTTTCAAAAATATGTATTTCACATTAAATTTAACAGTTATAATATAAAATATATATTATACTAACCGAAACTTGTACCTCTTGGTTAGTCCCCATCAGGCTCCTCTAAAGGCAAGGTTTCATCATCAAGCATAGACCGATTAGTCTGCGCAGATGCAAGAGAAGTAAATCCTATAAATTCCACCTGGTCAGTTAATTCCGATTGGGTCCAGGCCGGAGCCTGCAGCCTCCCCTCCTGCGTTACCCGATGCCAGAGGGCACACCCATATATAATGTGACCAGTCGTCCTTAAGCGAAATGCAGGCGGCAGAGGTTCCGTGTAGAGCGCTTCATCATCGCAATAGGCAGCATCAGAACAGTCGTCTGTACCGATTGATTGTTGTCCGGCAATGGTTAGCCGACGAGCCCCAATTTGTCGACAAACGTCGACCAGCGAACCGTCTATGTCAACGGGATATACCTTTTCCAGATAAGGGTCAATTTTCAACAGCTGAGTCATCTTTGATAAGGAGTTAAATTCACGGCCGTCTTTCTAAAATGACGGCCGTGATCATTTACCATGAAAACACATAAATTGGCGCAGGCTTGTAGGCTATTGGGCCTAGAAACTCAATTTCGGCAGTTACCTCCACGAGAGTTGCGCCGGGAGTTACCGTATCACCCTCCCCATTACTACCCGTCCATACTCCATTACCGAAAATAATCTGTCCGGTAGAACGCAGCCTGAAAGCTACCTGGTAAGGATCATCAGGGAGAAGGTCATTGCAGAAAATACCGTCTCCATCAGGTTGGCGGGCCGTATAATCTATCGTGTCACAATCAATCCACTTATACAACTGCTCCAATGAGCCATCATGTAAAACCGGACGTACCTGTTTATTAGTAGCGTCGATCAGAAATACCGGTACAGGTTGCTGAGGAGAGGGAACGGGATTCGTTGCCATTCGTAAGTGCCCGCTATAACATGACGGAGCCGCACAGAATCAATAAAAAGTAAAGAAGAGCTGGACACTGTTGTCCAGCTCAAATCGCATCACGCCAATGCGGTCTGTTCGGTTGCCTCTTCCTGCAATTCGCTTGGCTCGGGTTCGGGAAGCAGATCCACAAACGGGTTGAATACGTTTTTAGCTACCTGCGTCTTTCCCGTCTCGGTGAGCGTCTCACGACGGTACAGGTTGATTGTCTGTACGTAATCGGTCATTTCCTGCGTATTGGCTTTATCAGCGGGTTTGTAGGTAAATGACGCGATGTAGTATATGCCTTTGGGCTGTATTTTGTTATTCTCCCGCTTATCCGCGTTCACCGTCAGCACCACTTCGTTGAGTTTGATACGGTTATATACCAAGGGGGTTATAAGTCGCTCTAGGTTAGCCACACTGTACCCGTGAAACAAAATTTCCGAAACGCAATCAGCGTCGTCAATGAAGAATAATTCAGCCCATTTTTTCAGTCCCTGACCCAAAATGTCATCCGAAAAGATACGCCAGGCGATGGGCTGAAACGACAGCGATGAACCCAATTTTTCAATATTGTTCTCATCATAATGAATGGAGAACTTGCCCTCTTTGGCATCGAAACGGTACTGTTTGGGGTTACCTGGAATGTACAGGTACTTGTCTACAACTTCACCCGTTTCAGTATCTACAATCTGAAAGGGACCGACAGGCGACCCGGTAACAGAGGGATTCGCTAACGCTTGCATTGTCTTTGCCCGAAGTAACACGTCGGTGCCGCGCAATAGGAACATTATAAAGATACAGCTAAATAGGCATAAGACAAAGCTATCTACCTGTTAAACAGCAATATAGATTAACCCTCCGCTCCCTTTCGTTCGCCGTTCGTTTGAGGATTATTCATGCGATAAATCAACATTCTTTGCCAGCTCTAACCGTAAAAGCTTTAGGCCATAGCTAACGGTCAGTTTGTCAAGCTTAGATAGGCTCACTTCCTCCGAAGAAACGTTGATGCGCTCAATGAGGTCATTTACTAATCGCTCATACTGTTCGTGCTCAACGTACCTACTCTGTATGTCCATTTGTTGCTCAGCATCCATGTTTCATTTATTCTAGCATTGACATTGTGTCAATGGGTGTTTGGCTGGTTCTCACGTAACTACATTAATTTTTGTGGCGTAGCTTTAGAAGGTGTGTTCCTCAAATTGGGTTGAGTCCGCTCGACATTTGCTTTTTGCGTTTGAAGCTCTTCGTTCCAATCCTTTGCAAAGGGACGTTTGACAACCAGTTTGTCGGTTAGACCCCGCCATTCGATGGCCAGTTTTTCAATTCGGGTCAGCATAGGGCGGTGGTTGGGCAAGTGAATCGTCAGCAAACTATGGTTTCCCTGTTGCATAATAGCATCCGCCGTCGCTCGATTCATGTCCGGTGTGTACCCTTTGTTTAAGGTTGTTAACACTTTTTCTTGTAGTGATTCAAGGTGCACCTTCCGTTTTGCTTCTTCAACCGGTAACCCATATACGTCAATTGATAAAATATTACTGTGTTTGTTGTGATTGATACTCAACTGGTGATTCGCCTGCTCAATGGATTGGCCTGGAAGTTGAAGTCGACCTGACCAGCCAATATTGAAGCGAATGCCGCTGTTATCATTATCGTGTCCCAGAATTACTTGCTCCGGCTTCACCCGGTCAATTAACCGTTGTACGGTAAGGGGCTGAAGTGAAGAAGGTTGCCCACCAGTAGCCACATAGACCCGGTCGTAAGGTTCCTTTGGTGGGTGAAGCTGGTGATAGGACAAGGCGTCAATCGGACTCTCACAAATCAGCATTTCTTTGGGTTGATGGCCTTTGGGTAGGTTCGACACCCAGATACTCTCCAGGCGTTCGCCCCAGGTGTGTCCATTAACCAAACCCGTTGGACTGTCATTCTTTAGCAAAATGGCCGTAATACCCTGTTCACTCTCCATCGGGAATACTGTGTTGATGACCGTTTCGCCAGTCTTCTTACTGACAAACGTCTTGTTGAAAATTTTGCCAATAAACGCCCGGTGGCCAATTGTGTCGACCGTCAAGCCTCGCTTTTCCATGAGATAATCCGTGTTCGTCAACGGATCAAGCCTGAAGTAATGAGACATGGCCTTACTTCGGGTCGCTTCAGCGGGCGGTTGACTTTCAACCGTATCAGTGGAACGGCTATTAGCAAGGTGTGATAAATCACCCGTATACCGGCCAATAAACTCGTGAAGCTGCTGCCAGCCCTCCCTTGTTGCCGTGTCGATGTGTAGTTTATCAATTACATAATCAACAATCGTCCCCCGATCACGGCGGTCCTCGGGGTTATAATAAAAGTATTCGTTTGTATTTTGATTGTTGCCGATGATAAGCTTTCGACCTTCAGCGTTTTCAAGCACTGGCCAGCGCCGGGTCGATTTTCGCCGGTCCTTCGAGAAACCTTCTGTCTCCAGAAACTGCACAAGGTCAATCTGCTGCTTGTAGTCGGATAACTGCGGCTTTGTAGTCAGCATACGTGTATGTTAGTTGGTTATAACGTTGAGAGAAGTTGCTTAGGGATTTGCTTTAGGTGCCCGCTTTGTCCGAGGAGCGGTTGCCGTTTTGCCCTGATTTGTATCGTTGTTGCCTATGCTGTCAGATGCGGTAGCCGAACTGTTGTTTTCGGACGTACCGATTGGAATGTGGTCGAAACGTAGGCCTCGGCTTGCCGCTGATACGCGCACATAAGCCGAAAAAGCTGTGCCGGCTTTACTGGTCATGTTATCGAGCCGAATAGCCTTTCCCTGAATCAGCCGCTGTTTTTGCAAGCCATTAAGCGTTACTCCTTTCAAGTGGGACATCCGCTCAATTTTCGGTCGAATTACATCTGCACGAAGTACCGTAAGTGTCTTCGTGTCTTTGTCAACGCCAATGAAGCCGGTGAACTTTTGGCCACTCTGCTTGTCGATTAGTTCAGCTACCCGACCCATATCGCCATACTTATGGAGATTAGCCTTATCCTTTTCGGAGAAGATATGCCCCAGGTAACTTTCTTTGAGAGTCAACTTCTGCTGAACGTCCTGAAACACAACTTGTGGGCCATCGTCTGGCGTATTCAGCACATACAGCTTTCCTGTATTGCCATCACCCGTTGTGACGACATCCGTTTTTTGGCCATTGAGCAATCGCTTTGCGTTCTCCCCGGTTAGCTCGACAGCAAACTGACGGTTAGCCTGTTCGAGCAGTGAATCAGGGTATCGAGTTTCCACTACAACCGGTTGGAGTTGATCATTCACTACCGGCTTTTCAGTTACCGGTGATCCAACCAATGGTTCACCTGAAACAAGTTTTGCCTGACGCAGGTCCACAAACTGACCTGTACCCGGTAAAGTACCGACGACAGTCACGACTTTGGGTGATTCCCCTGTATTGAAAACTGTTACGTGAAATTGACGATCAGCATACCCGTAGCCAACTAGTGGCATGCTCGGGTCATAGTGGCTATAAAGTGTGGTTTCAAGGGTGCGTATAGCTTCCTGATAACCCAACCGGTAAAGATTCATTTCTGTAGGGCAATCGGGGTCACCAACCAAGAGCATAGGCTGTTGCCAGCTTATGGCACGGACCGCAGGAAAAAAAAGCGGTTCGTCCCGATGGTACTTCTCCTCAATCAACTCGATGGCCGATTGGTCGTTAAAAATGTATACCTCTACCTCCCGTTCCTTTCGTATGTCACAAGGTTTGTGCTGATTTATCGTGTAGCGAACTGCCGTGGATAAAGCACAATACACGTCGATCTGCGGATTAATTGGTAAACGCTGATACTGATCCTGGGTATGAGACGTATTCTCAAATCTCAATTCGATTGAAGGTGGTTGACTAGTTGAATCAATTTCCGATACATACCGGATCGGCTCCTCCACAGGTTTATCGCCGATTAGTAATTGGCGAATCTCTTTAAGAATGGCCTCCCCTACCAGATCAAGCACCTGCTGTGCCATTGAAGCCCTCACTTGCGCTGTGACTTTCGGTCCTACCTGCATACAACTATATTGTTAGTTTACCCTATTTTTGGACCTTTCTGCTTTTTCACTTTCTTGGGTTTAGCCTCCTCCCCTAGTGGCTTCGGCGCGTCCTGTTTTTTCTGTTTGGCTGGCTTGGGTGCTTCGATCCGTTGTGCGGCTGCCTGCTTTAGTTCTTCCTTTGGCTGAATCGTTTTCTTCCCACCAGCCCCATCTCCTTTGAGTTGGTGTACGGGTTTGGTTAGGTCCTGGGCTGTCTTCTGATCGACCGTCTGTTTGACCACGTTATCTGGGATTTTCGCGAATGTGAGCGAGCGTTTGGCTGCCGAAACCTGCACATAAGCGTTGAAGGTTTGGCCATTATTACTAGTCATTCCTTCCAGCTTGATGGCCCTCCCCTGCTCTAGGTTTTTTTGCTGGGGTTTAGTCAGTGTTATCCCTTTGATCGTCTGCGGTATGTGTAGGCGCTCGGCCCGGAGGACAGTCAGGCTTTTCGTGTCTTTATCAACTCCGATGTATCCCACGAACGGCTTGCCAGTCATTTTGTCGGTCAGGTCTACCCGCTTACCCATCTCCCCGTTTTTTTCTAGGTTTTGCTTGTCACGGGCTGTCAACTCATAGCCGAGAAATTCTTTCGGTAGCAGCAATTGCTTACGCTCCGGCTGTATACCGACAATTGGCCCATTGTCTGGCGTATTGACGATGTACAGTTTCCCGGAGATTTGAAAGGGTTTACCTTCCTCACCCGCCTGCGTCAGCTTCATCAACCCGGTCTTTCTACCGTTGAGCAAATCATCAAGGTGGCCAGCTTTTTCTAAATCTTGCCGGGTCACCCCAACCTTTTCAAATTGAGCGGCAACTTCCGCCCACTGGTAGCGAGTTGGCCGACCCATTACGGGTACCTCTACGCCCGGTGTGTTTGTCTCGTTCATGGATATAACTTGAGTCTGATTATTTACGATTGGTTGAGTAGTCGATTGAAGCGATATACCGGCAGTTGTGGTCGCTCCATCAAGCCCTGGCTTACGTTCCATCGCCGTATTAACCGATTGCCTTTCAGCAGACAGATGCCTCTCGGTTATAGCTGGTGCCTCAGCAAATGACCTGATATGACCTTGGGAAGTTTGGGCGATTGTAGATTGGGGAACTTGTGCATCTGCCTGGTTGACAGTTCCCAGCCGTTCCCCTACCTGAGCCGGTTTTGTGGAAGAGTCCGGTTGGCGTGCTATGTCATACGGTTCCCGGTTTTCAGGCGTTGCTTTTGCTGGTGCAATCCAGTCACTTACGGACTGCCGCAGACGTTGCCAGGCGCTTAAAGAGGGGCCAGATTCCTGGAGTAACTGAAATGATGGAGTCTCGACAGGTCTGACTTTTTCAGAACCTACTTCCTGGATTGGCTGAAGACGGTCATTGCTCTGGAGCTGGCCTTTCAGTTCTTTATGTTGACGTTCCAGATCGGTAATAAATCGGCTCATCTGCTCATGGTTAAGCTGAGCATTGTGTAGGAAGTTGGCTAGAAACCCACCATTAATGTCTAGGTGTAATGTCACAGGACTTACCTGACTACGCATTAATGGCGTACTCAACTCCCTTACTTGTTCATTACGAGATTCGGCTTCAGCTATACGCCCGGGCGTATTGACCACATCAATGCGGTACGTCGCTTTTGGATCGATGAACGAAAGAGGTAAACCCTTTACCGTTTCATGAATCTCCCATAGGTAATCAGTGAGTTTAACACGGTCGGTTTCAGGTGCTGTTTGGGTACGTTCGTCAACGCGTTTAGCCAGGTCCGCTTTTTTTAGCGTCTCGTCGTATATGCATCGGGTGATCTCCTCGTCCGACAGTAAGCCATCATTGGCCAAGTATCCCCTTAACTGTTCATATTGTGCGGAGAGCACCAGTTGATATTGTTGCGTTTCTGATCGCTCAAATTCCTGTAGTTGCGCAGCTTCCAGGCGTGTGCGCTCATTGGGTTTAGGCTCTACCGTGCTTTCGGCAATAGGCATCGGCTCCATATATATTATGTGTTGTTTCTGACAAAATTATTGTTTTTATATATTATTCATATAATTTTATTATAAATAATTTATTATATATATTAAATATGAAAGTAAAGATCATGGCGGCAAGCACCGCGCTTCTACTAATGTGTACAAAGTCCCTTCAGGCACAGGTCCTTTTCGCTGCTCCTGCTTTACCCCTGGATACGTCAACAACACGGCAAGGCCGGGCCAGCTTTCGAGTTAGCTGCTTCGAATCAACAATAAACTTTCAACGTGAAGGTTCTCCCGAAAGGCTGCTAATCAATCCGGATATAGACTCACTGCTGGCCTGTTTCACAGATAGTATTTTTAAGGGGTCTAATGCGGTTAAACATTCCGTTGGAAATCCTACCCACCAGTTACAGTTTATACCAGCTATACCACCCCTACGATTAGTATCCTGGCAGGAATACCGCGTTACGAGTAAATTTGGCTGGCGGACTCATCCAATTGGCGGGAATACTAATCATCATAACGGACTCGACATAGCTCAACCCACCGGCACACCGGTTTATGCAACCGCCTTTGGCGTCGTAAAATGGGTAAAGCGAGAAATGGATGGATTGGGACTAGCCGTTTGTATTGAGCACCCAACGGGATACGAGTCCATATATGGACATCTTTCCACCCATGCGGTCCGTGAGCGGGATGTCGTCCAACGAGGAGCGTTAGTTGGACAGGTAGGTAGTACGGGTCACTCTACAGGACCGCACTTACACTATGCAATACTATTTCAGGGCAAGCCTGTTGACCCCGAACGGTATTGTTTTTTATGGATCAAGCTGGCCCGCGCCGAACTAACCCAAATACAACAGCATCGGTTGGACGGGCCAGGTTTCATTCCAAAGCGTACCAAAGGAACGATTAAGCGAGATTGAGCAATCAATTTGTTATGGCTTTTGCTCGACCTTATTAATTTCATCCATAAACTGATGGAGCAGGGTGAGTCGTTGGGCTTCGCGCTGGTCATTAATACGCTGCCGCTTGACTACTTCATTAGTGAACATAGGTACGTTCGGCTCATCTTCCTGTTCGGGATTGAACAGCCACTCGTGACTCACCTTATGGCGTTTTACGTAGTAGAGAGCAATAAGCGTGAACATTTCACGCGAGACTTTCAGCCCGTTCTCCAGACGATAGGTCAGATTCTGTGTGGTGCCAAACTCATCGGCTAGCTCCTGCTGACTCATCTTCAGGAATTCACGTACTTTAGCCATACGCCGGGCTATAAGTGCTGCATAGGCTTCATTTTCCTTCTCTAATTGCTCCATTACTGGTGATATACGGTCATTACTCATCTTTAGGTTGCAGGTTTTCGACCAAGTGCTTCAAAGCTGGATCATTGGTCAGCCGCTCAATTTCGGCTTGAATTAACGCAGAAATATCCTTTTTCACCCCGTTGTAATTCGTCTCCAACATATAACTTAGTTGATGGTCAGAGATTTGGGAAAATTCAACACTTGGCGGAATGGGCTTTACCCGCTCTAATTCAGCAATCATCGCCGGTTCTACCAGCAGCCTGGCATGAAATATTTTCTGCTTAATAGCCTCATCGAAGTTGTCAGCAACCGCTCCGACAAAATGTCCCTGCGACAAATTTGAGATTTTAGATTCGGGTATCACCGAATCCAGATTCTCGGAAATAGACAAGTTGGTATCCCGTTCCGTGAACGAGAGTGAGTGTCGAACCTGTTTATTTTTCCCAAAGCGGCTAGACATGGTCTTAGCCGTTTCACCCAGCACCTGACCCGAAAACACATTTCCGATCGTATTGAAGATGGTGGTAGCCTCCTTGTCACCGTAATCACGCTTTAACTGGCTCAGGTCCTGCAAGCCCAAACAGGTAGACACCTTATTACTACGTGCGGTCGCAATCAGGTTGTCCAAACCCCGAAAATAAATTGTGGGTAACTCGTCGATGATTAGTGACGATTTCAACCGGCCTTTCTTGTTGACTAGCTTGATCAGCCTGGCGTTGAAGAGACCCAGTGCGGCTCCATACACTTCCTGCCGTTCCGGGTTATTGCCTACACACAGTACTTTGGGATCGTCCGGGTTATTAATGTCCAGACTGAAATCATTACCCGTCATTACCCAGTAAAGCGCCGGGCTGGAGAGTCGGGAAAGTGGTATACGAGCTGATGCAATCTGACCTTCTAATTGCTCGTAAGCCTCATTTCTGAGGGCACTGGCGAAGGGTTTAAGTAGGTTTTCAATTTCGGGTTCCGATTGCAGGATCGGGAAGAGTTCGCGGTATTCAGCCCCGGCAAATTCAATGACATGGGGAAACGTGCAATAACGTTGACCGTCATCTGGCAACCCCTGCTGGGCCAGATCTCGCAATCGACGCTCATCGTATTTTTTGAGGTACCAGATAACGGCCGTTAGAAAGTTCATTGGTGATTCCACAAAGAAATCCCCTTGTTTCTGAATCCATGATTTATTGAGGTTCAAAAGAATGGTCCGAGCAGCTTCCTGTGCGTCAATAATATCAGACATCAGCTCTGGCAGCAATGGGTTACACCGATTCGAGCGCCGTGGGTCATCAAAGTTGATAACGTAGAATGTCGGCATCCGTTTGAACGCCTTCCTATTTTTCTGTAAGTAGTGATAGGCAATATTCGACAGATCGGGAAATTTGTAATCGTAGATGTACATGGTAAACCCCTTCTCAAGATGTTGCCGTATGAAGTTATTGACGACAGCAAACGACTTTCCTGACCCAGGCGTACCCATGACCAACGTTGCCCGAAACGGATTAACCACGTTTACCCATCCCTTCCGAAGCTTCTTCTTCACATGGTATTCCGTTGGAATATTGACCGAGTATTCGTTCTGTTTCAACTCTGCCTCTTGCTCGAACGACTCGTTTTCGTCATTGAAAGCATCTTCTCCAATCTGCACACCCAGAATCTGATTTGCGTAACTGCCTGCCTTGATCAGCAGCAAATAGCCGATCAGCGTTGTTACTAAGTAGGCTCCGTTACGGGTCTCAACTGACAGCCACGCCACCCGAAGAAGTTTTCCATTCAACAATAACAATCCCCCGCCAATAATACTGGCCCGGGTAACATGTGCCCAGGTTACGTTTAGCTGCTTACGCGTTTTGTTACCAAACGTCCATATCCCAAGTAGCAATAAGGCGGCTAGCTTGGAGTAAATGGGATGTGAAAAAAGGTGGGTTGCCCTGTCAATACTCAAGATGAATCGGTCCAACAAGGCAAAGCTGAACCCTATCGATTGTAGCGTGTCGTAGCAGAAGAAGTATAGATGAAACCCAATCAGAGCTAGCGACATAAAAAGGAGCATGTTCAGGATGCCCCTATACTCTTTGTCCTGCGTTCCCATTTGACGTTGACGTAGCGATTAATATTGAACAAACTTGTTTCTATCGCTAATATATGATTTATATTATTTTCGTCAACACTATGTCTAAAAGTGTGCAAACAGGCTCAAATAGATACTCTACAAACCCCGCCCCATATATATAATATATTATTTGTTCACATACGGCGAATCTTTCGCATCAGATTTTTTTTCCCTTTGCCCTGAACTTGCTCCTCTCCCGCTGGTTTTTCTGGCAGCCCTGCAGTCTGATCCAGTACTACTGAGATTTTCGTTTGCTTCTCGGTTTTCTCCTCAACCACCTTGTTCTTACTTTGGACGGTCGTTGATTCCGTGAACCTTGTAACTTCTCGTTTATGTGCCTTTGTCTCACTCGTAGCAACTAGTTTTTGTTTTTGAACGACAGAATCCTGAGGACTTTGGATCACTGGTTCCGGCTTTTCAACAGGTTTGCGCTCTGTCTTCTCTGAAAAGTTTTTCACTAACACTGCTCTGCTTAATTGCTTTTCTAACTCGGCTTCGTATATAACAACTCTTGTCTGGTTGCTTATGTAGAGGTAAGCTCCATTCGCTTCTCGTGCTTCGATGCCGAGTTGGCGTAACGTCTGTTTAAACTCGGTCTCTGTCAAGCTTCGGTAAAGGTCTAATCGCTTTTCAATCAGGCTTTCTACTGCTCTGCACTCTTTTTTGTGTTGATCTTCTCGATTTGAGAATAGGTCCGTTAACCTGGCATGTGTTGGCCGGCTTGGCAGACTGCTTGCTTTTATGGGTCGATTATCAGCACCCCCAGGATTAACATGTTGGTACGTGATTCCTGATTGGCTACGCCCAGCTTTCATATTCATTACAATCCCTTCACAACTCAAGTATTGCTTGAGACTGTTCACTGATCCAAATGAGTACGTATCCAATGTACTTTTTACTTTATCGTTAACTGACAGCCTGATAGACTGCTGTTCAATACCTAACACCTCCCCTACCCTACTTGGCACTTTCGTCGGTAATGAGCGTTCGGCCTGCACCAAACCATACTTCGTTTCGAGTCGACGACGTACTTTTTGCAAACGGTTCTTGATGAATGTATCCGTGATTTTACGCCCTTCTGCATCCACAGCAACGCTCACCACGTGAATATGCGGGTGTTTCGTATCATGATGCTGGTACATCAGGTAAGGCTGTTTACCAAAACCTATTTCCCTCATTATCTCACTTCCTATGGCTTGCAGCTGATCGACTCCTACCACTTCTTTGGGATGAAACGCAACGGCTAAATGCACCGATGGTTTTTGAATGCCAGGATTGAGACGAGCATACTGTTCGAGCAGTTGAAGCCTGAACCGCGCATATTTTTGGGCTTTCTCATTATCGGGGTAGTTGGCAATTTGGATACGCTCGGCCTCTCCCTGCTCCACTTTCCGCTCATTGTAACGGAATGCTCCTGCTACATCTTTTCCGGTCAAGATTCGTATAACCATGTAGTGATTTGTTCAATGGTTTTCTGAATCCTAAGAAGCTCTTCATTTAGCTTATTGACAACAGTTGGCTGAGCTTCCTCCTTCTGCTCTTCTTCGATTATCTCAGAGATAAGTTGCAATTGGCGTCCCCTTTCCTGCAAATTGATGATGATTGTCAGTAGCAATTCATCTGGTTTCGGCCCCCTGCTTTGCTTGTCTGACAACAATATTTGCTTGAGAAATTGAGCAAACGCGAGCTTACTGCCCGCTTTCGTTTGCACATACTTTGCCTGTATTTGACTATTCTCAACAGGAGTTACCCAGCAGTTAAGTTTGATTGTTGATCTCTCTGAGTCGATTTTAGGAGGTCTTCCCCCTCTACGTTGGCCTGTTTTTCTGTTTTCCACCTTTGCGTTGTACGCTGCGTACAGTTGATTTTCAACTTATTTCCATTCTGTTCTAAGTGAGAATGAAAGCAGGGCAGTTTCGCGGGTAGCAAAACACATCTTGCAAATACGTCCTAGTGAGGTGGTGTGTATTCAGATGGCCGGTACAAATATGCTTCTGTTCTATCTTTTATCAAAGTGATGTTGTAGTGCTTAATACAACATATCATTTAAGATCGAACCTACCTACCTTGTCTTTTGTCATCTTGTTCTGTTCGAAGAGATGGAATGCGTTTCAAGCGAAATATTCCGCAAGTATTTAACAATCAACATTATAAATTAAAACCTTATAATAATATGGCATTGTTACAATATCATACATTCAATTCTCAACTCAATAATTTAATCTTATCATAAACTCACAATATGATATTGTGTTTACACTATAATATTATATTGTTTATAGATAATAATACAACAGTACAATAATGTCACTTTACTATTTTATTGTACTATTTTAACTTCATATTATAATATTGTATTTTTACATAAATAAAGTAGTATCTTATATATTATATAAATTACTCTTTTATTAACTTAGTATTTTTTGTACTTATTAATTATTAATTGTACTTAATAAAGAACTTAACTAGTAAGTACAAAGGCATTTATATATTTCTCTTAAAATTGCACTAAATCATAAAAGCGCTTCCAAGATGGCAAAACTGATTTCCGTGTGTACCCAGAAGGGGGGTGTCGGTAAAACGACACTGACTATGCTGTTGGCCACCTACTACCATACCACCGTAGGGAAACCGGTAACGGTAATTGATGCTGACTTCCCTCAGCACTCTTTTGATGCAACGCGCCGATCTGAATTGGCAAGCATCCAGAACGACGAGGAGATTCAAAGTCTATATGTAACGCTGTACCCGGAGATGAACCGTGAGCTGTATAAGGTCTACAAGGGTTCACTCGAAGAACTGGCTATGTTCTTAACCGACCTAAAAGGTAGGGGGGAAGACGAACTGGTATTCATCGACATGCCTGGTACCATGAACGTCAAAGGTTTCGACCGGGTAGCATCGCAGTTGGATTACGTGATACTACCAATGGAAGCAGATAAAATGAGCTTCACGGCCGGACTGCAAACGTTGGACCTCTTCGACCGCTTCCGGGAAGCAAAGGGAGCCGACTACCAACTGTTCATGCTCTGGAACAAATACAAGAAATCAGAAAATCCGAGTTTGATGCAGGGCATAGAAAACATTGTACGGGAACGAGGGAATGTGCAGATACTTGAACAGCGGGTAAGTGACTCAGTTACCTGGAAACGGGAACGTTCCACGCTGTTTCCAAGCGAAAAGGTTAAAAACCTGGTGGGCGAATTAAATCTGTTACTTAACATCACTCAACCAGTAGGATAAGCCATGGCTAAAAATAAGAAAACCTTAGACGACGCATCCCTTCGGGCAATGGCTAACCTGGCAACAGCTTCATCTGACCTCAGTAAGCTACAGGAAAATTATGGGTGGAATGCGGATGAATCCGCGCCAATCGAAGAGCAACCGAAAGTGCCCACAATGGAGGTGTCTGCAGCACCAGTACAACCGATGGCGAATGAACCAGTTATTGAATCACCGGTAGTCCCAACAGGGGAGGAGTCAATCCAATCACAAACTGAGGTTTTAAACAAAGTACCAAAGGAGCCAGCCACGACAGGTAAAAAGGTTGATAAATACACAAACACGTACCTACAACCTATTAAAGGATTTGAGCGGCCCACCAAGGTGGCATACATATCAAAACGCTCTCATTCATACATCGCATTTCTGCAGCGATACGCTGACCTGACAGGCAGCAAGGTATCCATGCAGGAAATCATGGAGAATATATTCCGACAGCACTTTAGCGACAATAAGGCTGAGATAGAGATGATGCGGACAACAGTACAACAAAAAGAAGCCGAATTACACGAATGATAACACTATGGATTAGTGCATCCCTGCTAGCTCTGACGGGCTGGCAGGGTTACCGGTTAGGAAAAGAGTATGGATGGTGGGGGAGAAGCGCAACCGCATCTAAAAAGGGGGAGGTGGACGAGATGCCTTCATTAGAAAACACCAAATCAACTGAGAATGGCTTGGGCCGTTCAAGAACCAACTTTGGGAAGTTACTGGGTGGATTTACACCAGCAAGCCAACAAGCCATTGTAACTAATGATAGCAGCATCGATGAGGAGACGGAGGGACCAATTATTGAGCCAGCCACAACCCTAATGCCGAAAGATGGACCCACAGACGAAATTGAGTATCCAGCCGAAACAGATCAGATACCCGAAACGTGCAGCTGGATGGATGAGGAATCTATTTCATTAGTCGACTTTGATAACGATGAGGAACCAAAAAGTGAACAGCCATTTGTGCCACTGAACGAATATATAAAGCGAGTACATACAGTTCAACGAAAAATGACGCAACTGAACAAACGACGCAACGCAGATACAAGCTTTGTGAAACAAGAACTAGGTCTATTGATCGATACGTATCAGCTTGAGAATGACCAGGCATTAGATTGGCTTTTCCAACAGCATGAGCAAACGTCTAAACCTGATTACGGCTCGCTCTTCGATCGGATAGAAAGCTTAATAGCCTAAAAAATTTTGTCCCAATTAAAATACTATATATATTAGCATCGTATTTTTAATATGTAAAACATATAATGAAGGCAACTTTGTGCAGTTTGGGCATTGTAGGGCTGCTTCTACTGAGTCAACAGATCCTCGCCCAAGATGAATTAAAACAGGCAGTTGAGGGTGCGACGACGCAACTAACGAACGCTAGAGCGGGAGCGATCCGACTTGGGCAAGCAGCTGCAGCGATAGTGGGAATTGTGGGGGCCATTGGGGTATACAATAAATGGTCAAACGGAGAGAGTGACGTACGGAAGGCCAGTGCCTCCTGGTTGGGTGGTTTGCTGTTCATAGCCATCGCCTTTATGATTCTAGAATCCATTTAACAGTAAAAACAACTCAACAATGCAAAATCGCTTTAATCATTCGAAGGGTACTAGCGCGGCCCAACTTATCGCGTTAATTGTGGCAGGCGTACTGGTGGCCCATATTGCCCCGGCGCAAGGATTAAGTACACAAGGGTTGAGCACGGCGGCAACGCAAGTAAGAGGAGCGTTCACGATCGTAACGAATTTGATGTACGCCGTTTGTGCCATCATAGGCATTGTTGGTGCCATTTCCGTCTATAGCAAATGGTCAAACGGAGATCCTGATACCCGGAAAGCAGCAGCCTCCTGGTTTGGTGCGCTAATTTTTGCGGGTTTGGTCGTAGTGACGCTGTCAGCCGTTTTCGGAGCCTAGTATGTTTCGAGTCAACAAAGGAGTGGATAGGCCCCCTCAGGTGTTAGGAATCAGAGGAATGAATTTCCTGCTGGTCTTAGGAGGGGCAGCGGTTGGACTGCTGGCTGTAAGCACGTTCATCATGATTGTCACAGGATGGTCAGGAATGATCTGTTATGGGACATACCTGGTTGGACTAATTGTTCTATACGGACAACTGGTACGGATTTCCAGGGTGCACGGGGAACGGGGAATGGCCCGAACACAAGGACGGGGCAGACAGCCTAAATTGATCATGGTTAGAAGTTCAGGGGTATATAAACAACTGAGGCATGAACCTAAAAAGTAAAGCTATTCATGACGTGTTTCCCCTAAGAGCCATTGAGCAGGATTGCCTCATATCGGTTCACGGGGATTTGACCGTTTGCTTCGCCGTTAGCTTACCAGAAATATTTACCCTGAATGCAAGTTTCGATGGGGTAGGGGAGGGGCGCGTTGAGCAGGGAGATTACATCACCCTGTGCAACGTATGGACAAAAGCGTTAGGTGTACTGCCAAGCTATACGATCCTGCACAAACAGGATTGGTTCGTAGAAGAAAACTATCAAACTTCAGGCGAAGGAGCAGGCACAACGCAACGCACATTCCTTGATCGGGCCAGTGATCGCCATTTCAATGAGCGTCCCTACCTCTACCACGAGTGCTACCTGTATTTAACCAAAACCCATCCAGAACGACGGGACGTGAGTGCGGTCAAAACATCGCTGGCGCGTGGTCGACTGGTACCAAAGGAAGTAGGGGATAAGCACAAAGTTGAGGAGTTCTTTAACAGCGTTGAGCAGTTCACTTCGATTCTGGAAAGTAGCCGGTTAATTGGCCTGCGTCGGCTACGATCATCCGAATTGGCCGGTACGAGCGAAAAAGCGGGCTTGATAGAGCGATACATGAGTTTATCGCTCCGCGATGAGGTAGTAACGCTGGCGGATTTAGAGATGGATGAGGAATTACGGGTTGGGGGTAAATACGCCAAATTCTACACAATTTCTGATATTGACGATCTGCCCGAGTGGGTGCACACCAATAACCGGGTTGAAGCACTCTCCACAGAACGGTCGAATGTGTCGGTAAGCTATGCGGCTCCGATTTCGCTGATGCTTCCCTGTAATCACATCTATAACCAATACATCTTCATCGAAGATAAGCAGGCAGCATTCCCAAAATTGGAGCAACGGGCCACACAAATGCGGTCGCTGGCCAACTTTGGGAAAGATAACGAAGTAAACGCCATGCTGTTGAACCAGTATCTCAGTTATGCAGCCGAGACAGGTTTTACGCCGGTACGTTCGCATTTCAACATTCAGGTCTGGACTGAAGACAGGAGCCGCTTACCCGTTCTGCGCAATCTGGTTTCCTCAGCCATCGCCAAGTTAGGGGTTCGTCCCCGTGAAAACACGAAGGACGCGTTAGGGCTGTTTTGGGCGGGTATACCCGGTAACGCGGCCGATCTGCCCAGTGAAGACAAATACTGGTCATTTGTACCGCAATCAGTGTGTCTACTCAATCAGGAAACAAACTACTATGATTCTGTCTCGCACTACGGCGTGAAATTGGTTGAGCGAATGAGCGGAAAGCCGTTGCTGGTCGACTTATCCGATAACCCGATGAACAAAGGGTGGGTAACTAACCGGAACAAGTTCATACTGGGTCCATCGGGCAGCGGCAAATCGTTCTTTACCAACCATGCACTGCGAAGTTTTCACGTACAGGGTAGCCACGCCGTCATTGTTGATGTTGGCCACTCGTACCGCGGACTGTGCGATATGCTGGGTGGGCTATATCTTACCTATTCAGAAGAAGAACCGATTAACTTCAATCCGTTCTTTATCGAAAACCGCCTGCTCCCCGACGTCGAGAAGAAAGAAGCCATCAAAGTACTACTGCAGACGCTCTGGAAACGAAGTGACGAGCGGCAAACGATGTCGGAATACACTGCGCTTTCGGATGCCGTGACGCAGTATTTCGAAAGTTACCTGCCCAATAATCCGGATACCTTCCCCTGTTTCAACTCGTTCTACGAGTTCATGCAGTCAGATTTCCCCCGGTACCTGGACGAACACAAAGTACAAATCGGCTATTTCGATTATGATAACTTCATCTATGTACTACGGCCCTTTTACAGGGGTGGAGAATACGAGGAGCTACTCAATAGCCGGGCTAATCTGGATCTGTTGAACATACCCTTTATCGTATTTGAGTTGGATAACATCAAGGATCACCCTATCCTGTTCCCAGTGGTGACCATTATCATCATGGACACTTTCATTTCAAAAATGAGAAAGCTGAATGGGGTTCGGAAGATAATTCTCATTGAAGAGGCCTGGAAAGCCATCATGAAAGATGGGATGGCTGAATACATCAAATACCTCTACAAAACGGTACGTAAGTTTTTCGGGGAAGCCTGGATCGTAACGCAGGAAGTGGACGACATCATTGGCAACAAGATCGTTAAAGACTCGATCATCAACAATGCTGACACCAAGATCCTGCTCGACCAGCGCAAGTACCGCAATAAGTTCTCCCACGTAAAGGATTTACTAGCCCTGACAGATAAGGAAAAAGACCTTTGCCTGTCATTGAACCGGGACCTCGACCCAAAGCGAAAATATAAAGAGGTCTTTATCTCCTGGGGAGGACAAGAATCAAAAGTATATGGCGTCGAAGTATCGACCGAAGAGTATCTGGCCTATTCAACCGAGCAAACCGAAAAAATGCGGCTCGAAGAAAAGGTGGCATCCTACGGCGGTAATTACGACTTAGCCCTGCGCGACTACGCCGACGAAGTGAAGACCGGCACCCTCGTTAGTCGCTAAATCTGCGAATCTATTTCTATACTGAAGTGAGGCAGTCTGTTAACAAACTGCTCTTGACCAGCCTTTGCCTTTTTGGTGGGATGTACCCCATTCAGGCCGGAGTCAGGAGCGTACCAAATGACTTACACTTTAAGCCGGCGATGGCTGAAGTGGACACCACAAATCCGGGGCAGCCTCCACAACAAGGACCACCGGGCCAGACGTTGCTTGGTGGTTTAGGCGATGAGTTATCCGGGGAAATCGAGCGTATCATCGGCGAAACAGAGAATTCCATTATGCAGGGTATTCAGGATGAACTTACCGGATTGCTTGGTAATGCCCTGGGCCAACTATTTGACGTCTCGCCTATCTCGGCGGTTAAATCGCTCCAGTCGATGGTGAAGGATGGTTTATCCAAGCAGCAAAAGATCGAGTATCAAAACTACAAGGTGGATTACGCCTGGAAAAAAGCACATATGGAGCTCTCGCCTGCCTTTGCTACGTACTATCGGGAGCTAAATCTGAACCAGCTTACCGGTGCCATTGGGGCCAGTAAGAAAGCGGCCGACAAATTTCTGAATACGTCAGCATTTACGGCTAAAGAAGCGGCAGCAATGCGACAGGTGTTACAGGGTGTTGCGGAAACAAGTGACCTGGATGCTGAGGTCAAAACAATCATTAACCTCGGCAGTAAACCGGTATGGATGTCAGAAGGGGAACGGTTATCAGCCCTGAATGCGGTTCGAACGGACCTTTATGACCGCATCAAGCGGACCAATCAGACATTGGCCCTAATCCGAGCGACCTATCAATTCCGATCTCGGGAGATCGCTAAAAACGCTTATCGACAGGGGCTGTACAAACAAAATTCAACGCTCAACCGGACAGTAAGCACCCGCTCTACTACCTACCAAACCAGATGAAAAAACGAACACTCTACTGGATCTGGCTTGGCTGCCTGGCTGGAACTGCCAACGCACAGATGCCTTCCGCCAATGCGATACCAACTGGAAACAGGGGTAGCAACGTCATTCAATCCGAGATTGACCAACTATTACGCGTGTCAGAAAGCGATATAATGGCGGGTTTAAAAGATGCAGGACTCGACTATGGTGAGCTTATAAAAGAAAAGGTCATGGATGAGGTAGTCAAAGGGATTGCTGATGCTACCATATTCGCTCCTATTGCTACCGTGATCATGGAGCAATACCAGAAACAGAAGAATAAGGACCTCGCCAAAGCCATTGAGCAACTGAAAAGAACATGGAAAGATGGCCAGGAACGGATCAATAAAGTTCGTTATCAGGACTTTAAAGTCAAATATGCCTATCAGCAAGCGATGAACAAGGCTCCGATGGACGTGATGCAAGGCACCCGTCGCCAAGCCATTGACGAGTCAGTAAAGGCATTGTGGACAGATGGGCTGCCCGTCGCCATAACAATCACGGATCCCACCAATGCTCGGCTCCTGAAAGAGGACATTGATGCGCGCTATCCAAACGAGGACATTGGCTGGACAGTGTTAGCCTCTGCTCGCTCATCGTTGCTAGCCGATGACAAAACATTGAAAGCAAAAATGGCCCTCGTTGAGAAGCAGGGTCAAACGGCGTACCTATCACCAGCAGACCGTCTTCGGCTACTTCGCGAAATTGATAAGGAAAGCAAAGCCCGTCGCACAACGCTACTGACAATGGACAAAATCACTTCGCAGGGGCTGGACTACTACAAATACCAACGTAATCGGAAAGCTTACCAAACTAAATACCTACGAACCCAATCGTATCGCTAAACCTCAACTGTATGCAATCAATTCTGTTGGTTTCGCCCGTCCTGGAAACATCGATCGACGAAGTGTTCACCCAGTTCTCAGATGGATTTGGGGCATTAGTTGCCTTCGGGCAGGCGATTGGCTTCATCGGCGCACTTTGCTACGTATTTTACCGAATCTGGGGCCACATGTCCCGAGCAGAACCCATCGACGTATATCCGCTGCTTCGCCCATTTGCCCTGGCCCTTTGTCTGCTAAGCTATCCGCTATTGGTCAAAGGAATGGTGGGTATCGGGCGGTTGCTTGATAAAGGAACCGGCTCCATGGTGGCCAGTCAAAAAGCGGAAGTGGAGCGTTTGAACCAGGTCAAGAAAGCAAAGGTCAAAGAGAATTGGAACAAGATTTTGATTCCACCCGGCGAAGATGGGGAAATTGGTACCTGGGATGTTGTAAAGACTGTATTCGGCCCTACAGGGAGCGGTAACAGTTTGGTAGGAAATGCCGTGAGCGGGGTCATGCAGTATTACTTTGATCAGTTTCTGAGCTGGCTGGGGGAGATCTTCTACGATCTGGCGGCTATTTACATCAAACTGATCAGCACATTCTTTTTGATCGTACTGGCGCTCACCGGCCCAATCACCTTTGGTCTGGCCACCTTCGAATGGTTCTACTCCGGTCTAGCCGCCTGGTTCTCGCGCCTGATCCATATCCTGCTATACATTCCGCTGGTCAATATTCTGGGTTCGATTCTGGAGACAATCCATATTTCCATGCTGAATCAGGATCTAGCCGTTTTTGATGAGCAGCTACGATCTGGAAATACCGGCATGGGTTCGTCCGATTGGGGGCTAATCATTTTCTATTTCATTGGCGCTGGGGCGTACCTGTCAATCCCCAAAGTAGCCTCCTACATTATTGAATCTACCGGAGTGGGTGATGCAATCAGTTCAGCCACCCAACCAACAGCAATGGTAGCCGGGGCCAGCACAGGTCAGGCAGCCGGGGCTGGAGCAGCCTCACTAGGTCGAAGTGTTGCCAGTGCTTTCTCATCGTCAACATCGCAACCGACGTCAAACAGCATCTAACATGAACGGACAATTTCGTTACCTGACCAATTTAGAAACATCCTTCAAAATGGTGCGCTGGATGGCCATCATTGCGGTAGTTGGAAGTCTCGCGTTCGCGCTGGGTGTAGCCTATTGGGCTTTCGCCGAGGTATCGGCCAGTCGCCAAAAAGTGTACGTACTCGACAATGGAAAGTCCATTATGGTAGCCCTCGCTCAGGAGCAGAATATCAACCGGCCCGCTGAAGCAAAAGACCACATCAAGACATTTCATCGGCTCTTTTTCACGCTTGAGCCTGACGAGAAACAGGTGGAAGGTAATATCCGAGAAGCAACGTACCTGGGCGATCGATCGGTTGTCAGGTTGTATCAGGATTTGCAGGAAGCGGGATATTATGGACAGTTGATTCAGGGTAACGTACACCAGAAGGTAGAGATTGATAAAGTCGAGGTCAATTTTAGCCAATCGCCCTATCGTGTTGTGACCAGCGGACGTCAACTACTGATCCGGGCGAACAACATTACCATCCGAAAATTAGTGACGGAGTGCTACCTCATTGATGTGGCCAGGACGGACAATAATCCGCATGGCTTCATGATTGAGCGGTTCAAGGTGGTCCAGAATCAGGACATTGAAACGGTTCAGCGGTCCAACCAGACTTCGAATCTATGAACAGGCCACATCATACGTACTGGCGGTTATGGCGCAGACTTGTTGTCCGAAGACTAAGAGGGTGGGAAAGTCGACCTGTATCTCAGCGAAAATGGCACGTGCTGGCCGCATTTTTTACCCTTTTGCTACTGGGTGGGTGGTCAGTGAGTATGAATCTATCGCACCAGCCACCTGCCCTGCCTTACTGTTTCTCCAAGGGTCAACCATTAACCCCGAAGGTATCTAATCATTCAGAAACCCAACGTGTAACTCATGAACCTTACCGATCCGACTCAACCAGAAAATTACATCGATAATCCGTCACCTGCGGATATTCCTGATCCGGCCGTAGCACCAACGGCACGCAAATCGTTTCAGGACGTCTTGAAAGACAAACGGTTTTGGATGACAGCACCCGTGTTGTTACTCGCGTTGGGATCAACCGGGTACTTCCTGATTGCTGGGACTGAGAGCAAACAAATGCCGCTCATCAACAATGTGAACGCTACGATCCCTAACGCACAAACCGACAGCGTACCCAAGTCTAAGTTGGAACTGCAGGCAGCGGAACAGCGACAAGGCTTAAACAGTCAGTCTACCGTCAACGGTATGCAAACTGGTGTTGTCCCTGCACTACCTGCATCAGCGCCCTCTACGGGTTTACCTGCTACGCTCGACCCTTACGTATACAAGCAAAAACGGATGCCCGAAGCAATCGATCCCGAATTTGCCGCTATGGACTCGTTGTATAACCCTTCGCCCCCTCCGCGTCAAAACAGGGTAGGAGGTAGACCCCGTCCAACCAATCGAATTCGGGCGGTCTCAACAGGTTATGCCCAAACGGCACTTCCTGATGAATTTGATGAGGAGGCATTGCCCAGACGGGATGTGCAGAAACAAGTAGAGGATAGACAGCGATTACTGGCTTTATTGACAGAGTACAAGCGGGACAAAGAAGCCAAGGCAGCTATTGCCCGCGAAGGGGAGCGGCCGCGTAAGGCAGAATCAGGAGCTGTCGTCTCTACGTTGGGGGAAACCACCAATCGACGACTGAATGGTTTCTATGGGTTATACACACAGGACCAGAAAGGGGGTCAGGAATCGGCTTTAACGGAAGATTTAGGCACCATCCGGGCGGTCATTCATCAAGATCAGCAAATTACCGATGGAGGACGGGTACAGCTTCGCCTACTGGAGCCAGTGACTGTACGTGGTGTTCTCATTCCGGCCAATACACTGGTTTTCGGTACTGGCAGTTTTGGTACGGAACGCGTGGGTATTACGCTAAGTAATCTTCAGTACGAAGGACACATATTTCCAATCAAGCTCACAGTGCATGATATGGACGGTATGCCTGGCGTGTTCGTGCCGAACGTGCTGGCTGCGCAAGAAGGAAAGCAACTTCTGGGACAGACGATTAGCGGGGCCAACTACAATCTGAATGGTACCTCAGCCAATAGCGCCAAAGCAGCCGCAACAATGGCCGGCATATCAGCTGCACAGTCAGGCCTATCTGGTGCTCGAAGCATTCTTCAACGAAAGATTGTCCAACAGAAGGCTACGCTGAAAGGAAACTATTATGTACTGCTCAAATGATCTTAGCCAGTTAATTACTGAACTAAATGAAACGACTTATTATTTCTGTTAGCGCGCTCCTCATCCTATCGGGTCCGGGTATGGCGCAACGCAAACCAACGTATATCAAGCGTACGTACGCAAAATTGATAAACAAGCGGGACGTGCCGGCCCGGTCTCCCATCACTGAAAGCCCTGTGCTGTTGGTTCAGCAACAAACGGTTGGTAAGCCAGACAGCACGCTTCGAGTTCAAAGTAAGTTTGCCGTAAACTTCCCTGAGAACAAGCCGGTATCGGCTTCAGGGGCTCCGCGCACTTCTCCAGAAGCTCTTATACAGCCCCAGCACATAATCCGTTCCTACTACGTCGATTTGGCGTACAACAAAACGGTATCGATCATTTTTCCAACGGCCGTGCGGTCAGTCGACCTGGGAAGCCGCAGCATCATGGCCGATAAAGCGGCTGACGTAGAGAACGTGCTGAAAGTCAAAGCATCGCAAATCGGCTTCAACGAAACTAACTTTTCGGTAATGACCACCGACGGCAAGTTCTACAGCTTTGTGGTCAACTACAATGAAACGCCAGCGGTCCTGGCCCTCAACCTGGCAGGGTTTGGAAATACGAAGCAGGGAAGCCAAGCCAGTCAGATTAACTTAAACGATCGCACCCAATCTGTAAATGGTCTCGATGGCCAGGATGGAAATATTCAGTTCGCAGGGGTGAAAGCAACGCAGTCAGACATCGTTTATGCCAGTGACCGCATTCTACACAATCGTAGCCGGGGAAAACGGGGAACAGAGGCCAACAAGATGGAAGCTCGATTACGGGGGCTATATGTGAAAGATAATGTGCTTTATTATCGGCTAGCCATCGAGAATGAATCGAATCTTAACTACGACATCGATTACGTGCGGTACTTCATCGTAGATGGCAAAACGGCAAAACTGACCTCCCGGCAGGAGATTGAATTACGGCCCATCTATGTGCATAACGAAGCAATTACGACGGTGCGTGGGCATCAAAGGGTCGAGCGCGTATATGCCTTTCAGCGGTTTACTATACCGGGCAATAAGCAGTTGCTGATTGTGATTGGCGAACAGAATGGCGGTCGGGAACTAGCGTTTCAGGTACAGAACAAGGACATCATGAAGGCCCGTCCATTATAAGGGCACTATCTACCAACCAGAAAAGCTCCGTCACAAGCGGAGCTTTTTGCATTTATTCTATTCCTTACCGACGTTCTTGTTGACGCAATCGCCGACTCATCTGGTCACTATCGCGTTGCAGTTTGTCAATGCGCTGCCGTTGCCGCTGCTGCACAAAGCCACGAATGAAGAAAAACAGGAAGAAAACTACGAATCCAATTACCATCGCTCACACTCCTTTCTACCCGTCAACCGGATTTAAGTCTATTTAGTCGAAAGGTATAGTAAAGTGTATTATTTGTCAAGTGTTGGCAACGTACGACCCTCATTATAGAGTAGGCCCTTGCTCCCTGCTATACATGCTTTACATTATGGAATACCTTCATTGGGCATTGGGTCCCTCTGGAAAAGTAAGCCACGGGGTGCCACGACAATTCCTCAATTAGCTTAAAAGTTCTGTATCGCAAACTCACATCTATCGCTGAAAATGATACGTTGATTTATGAGATAACAATTTGCGATTGAGCAAAGGTAAGATTGGGTCAGTCGTTTTAATTTCGGCAACTGTCACTTTAAACGGGCGTTTCTTGCGCCATTATCTTTCGTACTATCCTAAGAACGTATGTTACGCCAATATGAAGTTGCAGTCTTCACTCCAAAACTTCAATTTTTGTACAGAATCAGAAGGTATTTTGGGCGTGTTTAAATAGCCCGCACGACCGTTAATTGGCATGATTCGACTTCTAATTTTATTGCTCCTGATTACTTCGTCTCTTTTTGCCCAAAATACGTTTGTTGCCCGCGTTTTGGATGCCACATCAAAGACACCACTGCCCGGAGCTACGGTACAAATAAAAACCCTCAAGCGTGGAGCCGTGGCCAATGGCAATGGCATTATCACCATAACCGATCTTCCGTCAGATGAATATGAAATCGAGGTGCGATTTATAGGCTATAAAGAAGTCGAGAAGGAATACAAATTCCCGTTAAAACGGGCCGACACACTGACCTTTTTACTCTCACCGGTTGGGGAAGAACTCGGCGAAATTACCGTGTCCACTACCCGAAGCAGCAGAACCATCAGTGACATTCCAACCCGCATCGAAGTTATATCGGCGGGTGAGTTGGATGAAAAAGTTAGTGGGCAACCCAGCAACATCCGCACCTTGCTGTCCGAAAGCACGGGTATTCAAACTCAACAAACATCCCCCACCTCAGCCAACACCACCCTTCGCATTCAGGGTCTGGATGGTCGATATACTCAGTTAATGCAAGATGGATTTCCGCTGTATTCCGGTTTTGCCAGTGGACTAAGTATTTTGCAAATTCCTCCTCTTAACCTCCGACGAGTGGAAGTGCTTAAAGGGGCTTCTTCGACGCTCTACGGCGGGGGTGCCATTGCCGGACTGATTAACTTAATTACTAAAGAGCCAACTGCGGAACGCGAACTCACTTTTTTGGCTAATTACAATCAGACCCAGGCACTGGATTTGAGCGGTTTTTATGCGCAGCGGTTTGGTAAGATCGGACTAACGCTGTACACAGCGCGTAACATCCAGCGGGCCTATGATGTCAACCAGGACGGCTTCTCCGATATTCCAAAATTTGAGCGATACACCCTCAGTCCCAAGCTATTTTATTACCTCAATCCGACCACGACCATCAGCTTGGGTGTGAACACTAGTTTCGAAAATCGGCTAGGAGGAGATATGCAGGTTATCGCTGGTCAAGCAGACAATACCCACTCTTATTTTGAACGCAACCAAACCAACCGCATCTCTACGCAATTCCGGTTCGATAAAACCTTTACGAGCCAAGCCGTGCTAACCCTAAAGAACAGTGTCAGTTGGTATACCAGGGCATTAACCCGGCCGAGTTATACGTTTGATGGCCAGCAAACAGCCAGCTTTTCAGAAATCAGCTATAGCCGACCCAATCCAGTCTTCGAATGGGTCATTGGGGGCAATCTATGGACCGATCAATTTATCCAAAAAAACGCCGTCGCCCTCCCGCTGAATTATGGTTTAACGACGGTTGGCGCATTCGCGCAAAGCAACTGGAAGCCATTGGCTGACCTGGTTTTGGAGACTGGCTTACGTACCGATTATACCAGCCGCAATGCCTTTTTGGTCTTACCCCGGGTGTCAGTCCTGTACAAATTCTCCCCTCATCTTACCAGCCGCATCGGGGGCGGCCTGGGTTATCGCTCCCCCACTCCGTTTACCGACGAATCCGAAACGCTGGGCTTTCAAACTATTAGCCCCCTTAATTTTGCCACTGTACATACAGAAACTTCACTGGGGGGTAATGCGGATATCACCTACCGGACCCCGTTGTTTGAAACAATCAATTTGTCCGTGAATCAGTTGTTTTTTTACACCCGCCTGAATAACCCGACCCTGCTGAACACGATCCCAGATAAAAGCGGTCAATACGCATTTTATAGTGCAGCGGGCTACCTTGATTCCAAAGGGTTTGAGACCAATATTAAATTCACTTATGACGAATTAGCCTTGTACCTGGGCTACACCTACACGGATGCTAAGACGTATGCTAGTGGCACCATCCAGCAAAATCCGTTTACCTCAAAAAAACCGGCTTTATACTACGCTGCTCTATGAAATCGAACCTCATTTACGGTTAGGGTACGAGTTATTCTATTTTGGTCAGCAAACTATCCGTGATGGGGATATAAAGCAAAGTTATTGGGTAATGGGGGTATCCGCAGAGTATAAATGGAAGCATTTCAGCGTTTTCGCCAATGCGGAGAATTTTACGGATGCCCGCCAATCCCGCTTTGAACCAAGTTATACGGGTAGCTTTCAAAATCCCCAGTTTAACGATATTTGGGCACCAACAGATGAATTCATCTTTAATGCAGGTTTCAAGTTGATGCGTTAAGTGATTCTGACTTATGGGGTAACTATTTTTTTAAATTAACACGGATATAACTATGTAGCATACAGAGTAAATTTATTTATTAAAAATTACTCTGATCATTCGCTCAACGGAAACCAACGTTCAATATTTGTTCAGAATCCAGCTCTACTTTAGCTGTTGGTAACCGGCCTTTCCTTAAAAGGCGGTAATCTGACTGCCCATGAAACTGCTAATTGTTGAGGACGAATTACCCTTATTGAACGACATCAAAGCTTACTTCGCTGATGAGAATTTCGTCTGCGAAGGGGTCGAGACTTATGAGCAGGCCGTTGAAAAGGTAAGTCTTTACGATTACGATTGCTTGTTAGTGGATATTACGCTGCCCGATGGGAATGGTCTGGATCTACTAAGTCTGTTGAAAACCCTCAAAAAATCGCAGGGCGAGTCAGCACCGGGTATTATCATTATTTCTGCTAAAAACTCCCTGGATGATCGCATTCGAGGACTGGATCTGGGTGCGGATGATTATTTAACCAAACCTTTTCACTTATCGGAACTCAACGCCCGGTTAAAAGCCATTATTCGCCGTCGCAATTTCGCTACCACCGATCAGTTGACGGTTGGTCATTTACGCATTGATCCGTTAAGCCGACAGGCCTGGTCAGGTGACCGGATACTAAATCTGACTCCCAAACAGTGGGACATCCTGCTCCATTTACTGGCCAATCGAACGCATGTCGTTTCTAAATCATCGCTGGCTGAGCACCTCTGGGGCGATCACATCGATCAGGCGGATTCCTTCGATTTTTTGTTTGCCCACATCAAAAATCTGAAGAAAAGACTGGCCGGAGCCAATGCGGGTATCGAAATACGAACCGTCTATGGGGTAGGCTATCAACTGATTGAATCATGAACCTACTCACCGTTACAACGCGCTATTTTCTGGGCTTGCTCTTGATGCTACTCGTCCTGTGTTCCGCCATTTCCTACGCGGTGATGCGTTATGCGGTCAATAGTAACATTGATGAGATTCTATTTAACCGCCGGAATGCCATTATCCGTACGTTTGCCCGGCAACAGGGCGTATTGCCCAGAGATGCTGCTGACTATAACGACTTTATTCTCAAACCGCTTCCCAGGAGTGTTCAGATCGATACCTCGCTCCGCTACAGCGACACGCTGATTTATGAGCCGACCGATCAGGAAGAGGACGAATACCGGAAACTGCAAACGCAGTTCAGCTTTCAGGGTAAACCTTACGCCCTAACCATTGTCCGTACCCATTTAGAAAACCCCGAGATCATCGGCACGATATCGGCTACACTGATCCCCCTCTATCTTTTTGTCATCGGCGGATTGCTCATCGCCGGTCGTTATCTCACGCAGCGGCTATGGACACCCTTCTACCACACGCTCACCAAACTAACCGAATTTGACCTGGATTCAACGGCTCCGATCCAGTTTGAACCTGCCCATATCACTGAATTTGAAGCACTTAATCAGGCCGTGAGTGGCTTAACGGCACGGAATCAACGGGCCTATCAGCAGCAAAAACAGTTTATCGAAAACGCGTCGCACGAAATGCAGACGCCCTTAGCGGTCATTCAAACTAAAATCGAACTCTTATACCAGCAGCCCCAGTTAGGCCAACAGCAAGCGTCACTACTGCATGCGGTGGGCGGACAAACCGAACGATTGACTCGGTTGAACAAAGCGTTGCTATTGCTCTCTAAGATCGACAATCGACAGTTTACGGATCGTACCCGCGTGGTCTGGGCAGACATCGTGACCAATATTCTGCCCTACTTTGAGGAGCAGGCTGAAAAATATTCTCTGACGATCCATTCGGCTATTGAACCCGGTGCGCACGTCCATACCAACCCCGTGCTGGCGGATATTCTGCTGAGTAACCTGCTTAAAAATGCCTTCGTCCATAACGTGCCGAATGGACAAGTCAACATTCGTACGGAAGGACGCACCTTAACCGTGGAGAATACCGGCGAAGCTCCCGACATTGCTCCTGATTTGCTCTTCGAGCGATTTCGGAAAGCATCGCGACAAAAACAAACGCTGGGGCTGGGACTGGCCATCGTCAAAAGTATTGTCGACGTGAATGGCTGGCAAATCAGTTACGTATACGCCGACGGACAACATCGGGTGAGTGTCAATTATTGACGTGTTCAGTTTTAATTCAGAATGACCCTGTACGTTTACGGATGATTGATCTCTAACCTTTTTTCTAATGTGGTTTTCCCGGTACGTAATCCTATGGCTAGCCTGGCTAACAATTTCTACGTCATGGGCCCAACCAGCCCGGCTGACGGATTTGCTGAAACAGGCGGAACAAACCTATCCGGCGCTGAAAGCCGCCCGGTACCGACTGGATGCACTCGGTAAAAATGATGCACTCATTCAGCAAACGGCCCGCCCATCGCTCGATGCAGCATATGGTGCAAACCTGGCTACCTATAACAACATCACGGGGCTGTTTTTTCCTCCCTTTGTATTGCCTATCAGTGGCCCTCCCTCGGCATCGAACAGCTACCAACCGGTGGCCGGCAGTTCAGCTAGTTTACTCCTGGGTTGGCAACCGATTAGTTTCGGCAAACGGGATGCCCAGCGGGCAGTGGCCGGAGCTGAAGTCAGGGCCAGTGAAGCCGGACTTGGGAACGAGCGGTTTAATCTGAATATCAGGTTGATCAGCGCCTATTTAGATCAGATTCTGTTTCAGGAACTCCTGGGCGTCTACCGACAGAATATTCAGCGGGCGCAAACGGTACTCACGCAGGGCCGGGTGCTGGTAGCCAATGGATTACGGCCCGCATCGGATACGGCTTTACTGCGCAGTGAACTCTCAAGGGCCGGGGTCGAGCTGTTACAAGCGCAGCAGGCCTTGCAAACGGCCCAAATCAATCTCGGCGAGTTTGTCACTGGTACGGCTTCGCAGGTGCAGGCGGACTCGCTTTTATTTACGCGCCTACCGGCTTTACCCGGCCAACCCGACTCCTTATCGGCTCATCCCGCCATTCGACTCGCCGAGCAACAAATTCGGGTGAGTGAATCCAAAGAGGTGCTGGTTCAGAAAGCCCGGCTGCCTACCCTCAGCCTGTGGGCCACGACCTATGCCCGTGGATCAGGGGTATCGGCAACGGGTGAGGTGAAAGCAGCAGAAGGCTTGCTACTGACCCGACTGAATTACGGGGCTGGCCTCCAGTTAGCGCTTCCGTTACTGAATGGCCCAGAGGTACGGTTGCGCGGCCAGCAACAACATCTGCTGACGAGTGCCTTCGCCGAGGAACTAAATCAAACCCGTTTGCAACTCTCCACCCGGCTGCAACTAGCGCAGACCAGCCTGCAAAATGCCCTGCTGGTAGCTCGCGAACTTCCCATTCAAGTGCAGGCGAACCAGACGGCCTATAATGCCCTGCAAACGCGTTACACCAATGGTCTGGTGACCCTGACCGATCTGGCCCAGGCCCAATACGGGCTGGTGCGGGCGGAAACCGACCTGCGCCGGGCCTACTGGTCGGCCTGGCAAGGCTTACTACAACAAGCTGCGGCTACCGGCGATTTATCCCAATTTTTAACCCAGCTACCCTGACATGATTGGACTCATCACTGCCGCCTTGCGCCGACCGATTACGGTTCTGATTGTGCTGGTGGGCATCCTACTAGCGGCTGGTTTGTCGATCCGTCGGATGCCCATCGATATTTTCCCCCAGCTTGGAACGCCTACCATTTACGTCGCTCAAACCTATGGGGGATTGTCTCCTCAGCAGATGGAAGGTTTCGTGACGTCCTATTACGAATACCATTTCCTCTACATTACGGGCATTAAATTCGTGGATAGCAAATCCATTCAGGGTTTGTCGCTGATCAAGTGTCAGTTTCAAGAAGGAACCGACATGGCCTCGGCGATGGCCGAAGTAGTGTCTTACGTGAACCGAGCCCGGGCCTTCATGCCACCTAATCTGCAAGCCCCCTTCATCATGCGGTATGACGCCGGTTCGGTGCCCGTTGGCCAGTTGGTGTTCAGTAGTCCAACTCGTTCATTAAATGAAATTCAGGATCTGGCTCTGTTTAAAGTAAGACCTATGTTTGCCGCGCTGGCAGGTGTATCGGCCCCGCCCCCCTTTGGCGGCAACCAGCGAACGGTGGTCGTTAAAGCCGATCCCGAACGCATGCGCAGCTATGGACTGACCCCCGATGAATTAGTCACGGCTATTGCCAAAGGGAATCTGCTCACCCCAGCGGGTAACCTTCGCGTCGGTGATCAACTATTGATCACCCCTCAGAACACCGTAGTCGATAACATTAAGGAACTCGAAAGCCTGCCCATCAAACCAACCCGAAGCCTGACCGGGAACGGGGGTAATCCAGCCGGAACGGTCTATGTGCGCGATGTAGCCACGGTCGATAATGGAGCGGATATCACGACGGGCTATGCGCTCATTAACGGTAAACGGTCGGTCTATATCCCCGTGACTAAACGGGCCGATGCGGCTACCTGGGACGTCGTCCAACGAATTAAAAAAGCGTTGCCGGAGATGCAGGCTGCCATTCCCGACGACATCAAGGTATCCTACGAGTTTGATCAGTCGGGCTACGTGATCAACTCGCTGCGTAGCCTGCTTTTCGAGGGTGGATTAGGTGCCTTGCTGACGGGTTTGATGGTACTCTTGTTCTTACATGATCGACGCAGCGCCCTGATCGTAGTGCTGACTATTCCGGTGGCCTTGCTATCCGCCCTGGTGTTGCTGAACCTGTTCGGGCAGAGTCTCAACATCATGACCCTGGGCGGACTAGCCCTGGCCGTTGGTATTCTGGTCGATGAGGCCACCGTAACCATTGAGAACATTCACCGGCATCTGGAACAGGATGAAGAGCATTCGGTTCAGGCCAAAGCCCGGGCCATTGCCGATGCCTGCCAGGAAATTGCCGTTCCCAAACTGCTCATTCTGCTATCAATCCTGGCCGTTTTTGTGCCATCCCTGTTCATGTCAGGGGTACCGCGCGGGTTGTTTCTGCCCTTATCGCTGGCCGTTGGCTTTGCTATGATTGCCTCGTTTCTATGGTCGCAGACGTTAGTGCCGGTACTGGCCAACTGGCTGCTTAAAAACAAAAGCCATGCAACACCTGCTACTCGATTTGACCGATTTTCACAGGGTTATGCACGCTTCACGGGCCGATATGCTAGGCGCGGTGGATTGGTTTTAGCCCTCTATGGCCTGGTCGCGGTGGGGCTGATGGTCGTCTTGTACATAGGCGTTGGCAAAGAATTATTTCCCCGTGTGGATGCGGGCCAGTTTCAGGTACGCTTACGGATGCCAGCCGGAACGCGCATTGAACGGACGGAAGATCAAACCAAAAAAGTGCTGACAATCATTCATCAGCTTGCCGGATCAGGAAATGTAGCTATCTCATCGGCCTATGTTGGTTTACAACCGCCTACTTATGCTATTAGTCCCATTTATCTGTGGACGAGTGGCCCGCATGATGCAGTTCTGCGGGTTAACTTTAAACCCGGTTCGGGGATTCAGTTAGCCGATTTTCAGGAGCAACTCAGAGCCGAGGTTACGAAACAAATTCCGGCGATGCTGATCTCGTTCGAACCCGCCGATCTGGTAGATCAAGTACTCAGTTTGGGTACCGCTACCCCTGTCGATGTGGCGATACAAGCCAAAAATCTGGTTCAGGGGCGGGTGTTTGCCGAAAAAATCAGAAAGCAACTGCTGGCACTGCCCGCCCTGCGCGACGTGCAATACAGTTTACCCCTCGATTACCCAACCCTGCAAATTAACTACGATCGGTTGCGAACCGGACAGATGGGCTTGACACTTGATGAGATAAGCCGGTCGGTGGTGGCAGGTACGTCATCCAGTCGACTGACCCAGCCGGGTTACTGGCTTGATAAAGCATCGGGGAATTCCTATCAGGTGCAAATCGAATACCCGCAATTTCGCATGAACAGCCCCGCCCAATTGGAAGCGATTCCAGTATCGTCCAGTGGCAATCAGCGCGTTTACCTCCGGGATGTAGCGGACTGGAAACGGCTCAATACCCCCGGCGAATATGACCGACTCAATCAGCAACGCTACATCACGCTGACGGCTAATTTACACGGCCAGGCGCTGGGCGGAGCCGTTTCAGACATTAAAAAAATCATTCATAACCTGGGCGAACTACCCGCCGGGATGAAAATAAGCCTGCGGGGACAGGCTGATCTATTAGCCCAAACGCTGAGTGAATTGTCACTGGGATTGGGGTTAGCGATTGTTGCCATATTTCTGTTGCTGGCCGCTTACTTTCAGTCCGTTGGCCTGTCGCTGGTGGTGCTCTCCACGCTGCCCGCCGTGCTGACCGGATCGCTGGGGCTTCTTTTCCTAACGGGGCATACGCTCAACATTCAATCGTTTATGGGGTGCATCATGGCCATCGGCGTAGCGGTCGCCAATGCCATTTTACTGGTGGCTAACGCGGAAACCGTCCGACGACTTCCTGCTTCAAAAAGCCGTGGTACAACCCAGGCCGATGCATCCCGAAAAACAGGTATTGGTTTTGGGGCCGGACAAACCAGGCTACGTCCCATTTTAATGACCTCGCTGGCGATGATGGCTGGCATGATTCCGATGGCCACTGGTTTGGGTGAGGGAGGAGATCAAACGGCTCCCCTGGGTGTCGCGGTGATTGGTGGGCTGCTGGCATCGACGGTGACGACCCTGTTGATCCTGCCGTTATGCTATGACGCGGTATTGGGCCGAAAAACCTACCAAAATCCATCCCTCGATCCGAACGATTCTTCCGCGTCTGTTTATTCGCCATCCCATTCTTAACCGCTACGACTCATGAAAAAAAGCCTTTTTATTCTGCTGATCAGCGGTTGGCTGGTGGCCTGTTCCGATTCTAAACCGGCCCAAACGGGTAGTGCTGGTATAAATAACCCAGGTGCCGAAGCCAAACCCGATACGTTGCAGGCCCTGGTGCTGTCCTCTGGCCCGGTTGAAAAAGCCATGAATCTTCCCGGCGAACTACTCCCTTTTGAGCGGGTGCAGCTCCGGGCTAAGGTGCCGGGCTTTATTCGCCGGATTGCGGTTGATATTGGTTCTCCTGTTCGAGCCGGACAAGTGCTGGCTGTGCTTGATGCGCCGGAGCAAAAAGCGCGCCTGGCCGAGGCCCGAAGCCGGATGCAGGTTAGCCAGGCTAAACTGGTGGCCAGTCAGGATGTGTACCGACGGCTGAGCCGGGCCGCGCAAACACCGGGTGTCGTGGCGGAGAGTGAGTTAGCGCGTGTACATGGACAGGTGGTCGCTGACAGTGCCGAAAACGTAGCCTCACGCTATGCGGCTAATGCCTTACGCGACATCGACAGTTATTTAGTGCTCAGGGCCCCGTTCGATGGGGTCATCACCAAACGCAATGCCGATGTGGGTACGTACGTGGGTACGGCGACGGATCAGCCGATCCTGGAAATCGAGAATAACCGAACGCTGCGTCTGCGGGTGGCTGTACCCGAAGCACTCACGGGTGGAAAATTGAAAGACAACAAAATTTCGTTTACCACCAAAGCCGTTCCCAATCAGAAGCAACAGGCTGTCCTGGTTCGCAAATCCGAAAGTATCGACGTGGGAACCCGTTCGGAAATCTGGGAGTTTCGAGTGGACAATACCGCCCATCAGCTAAAATCAGGTATGTTTGCGGATGTAACGCTCAAGCTGAGCCGGTCAAAACCTTCGGTTGTCGTACCCTTTTCAACGGTTGTCACGACCCTGGAACGAAAGTTCGTCATTCGGATTGTCGCTGGACAAACGCAATGGGTGGATGTGCGACCAGGCCTCAACGTACCGGATGGCGTGGAGATTTTTGGCGAAATACAATCCGGCGATACGCTGGTACTAAAAGGGAACGAAGAGATTAAGCCGGACACGAAAGTGGTGGCCACGGTAGAAAAGCCAAAAAAACCATAAACCCACCTGTTCACCTGTAGCCACAGCCAATGCGAGTCCTGTACGCCTGTTTGTATTTTGTTGCCTTTCTGAGCCTTGCCGGGCAAGCGCAGCAACTGGGCGTCAATGAAGAAGGGTATCAGATTCACATTAAAAAAGCACACGGATCAATAAAAGTCGATGGACGCTTAGACGAAGCGGACTGGCAACGGGCTGATACGGCGGCTAATTTCTGGCAGATCTTCCCCTACGATACCTCGCATGCCTTAGCCAAAACACAGGCTTGGCTGACCTTCGATGACAATTTTTTGTATGTGGCCAGCATTTGCCGACAATCGAACCATTACGTCGTGACCTCGTTGCGCCGGGATTTTGCACCGGGCAATTCGGACGTATTCGGCATTAATATTGATCCCTTCCGTGACAAGTTAAATGGGTTTAATTTTGCCGTGTCGCCCTATGGCGTGCAGCGGGAAGGGCTTATCACCAACGGTGGTGATTATACCACCAACTGGGATAATAAATGGTATTCGGCTGTCACCCGCAGTGATTCTGGTTATATCGTGGAAATGGCCATTCCGTTTAAAACCCTTCGCTACCGGCGGCAGGAAGGGATCAACACCTGGCTGATCAATTTTGTCCGGGCCGATATTACCCGCAACGAAACGTCGGGATGGGCACCGATACCCCGCAATTTTGGGGGTTTATCGCTGGCTTTTTCGGGAACCCTGCTTTGGGAAAGTCCACCCCCGCAACCCGGTGCAAATATTTCCCTCATTCCCTATGGGCTGGTGGAAACTGACCGGGATTTTCAAGGGGGGCATCCTTCGCAAACCAAACTCAATGCCGGATTTGATGCCAAAGTGGCGGTGACGCCTTCCCTCAATCTGGATGTGACGGTAAATCCTGATTTTGCCCAGGTCGAAGTGGATCAACAGGTAACCAACTTGAGTCGGTTTGAATTGTTATATCCCGAACGGCGGCAGTTTTTTCTGGAAAATAGTGATCTGTTTGGCTCGTTCGGCTTTAGCAGTGTCAATCCGTTTTTCTCCCGGCGCATTGGTCTGGCCCGCAATCCCCAGACAGGCTTTAACGAAAAAATACCCATTTTGGCGGGACTGCGACTCAGTGGCCGGTTGAATAAGAACTGGCGGATTGGCCTTCTGAACATGCAGACGGGCCGTCGAATGCTGGGGGATTCCGCGCAGCTACCAGCCACCAATTACGGTATGCTGGCCATTCAGCGCCGGATTTCAACCCGTTCGTATATTGGGCTGGTGTGGGTGAACAAAGCCCCGCTCGCCGTGCAGGCTTCGGATGTATCGGCCACCTACAACCGGGTGCTGGGTCTGGAATATTCGCTGGCTTCGGCCAATAACCAGTGGCAGGGGAAAGCGTTTTACTATCGTTCCTATAGTCCGGGCGACGCTTCGTCCGATAAATTGCCCCAATCCTACACCTGGGGGGCAACCATGCAGGTGGATAAACCGCGCTTTAACGGGCAGGTCGGTCTCTACGATGTAGGCGATAATTTCCGGGCCGAGGTGGGCTACGTACCGCGTCAGAGCTTACTCCGAACCTATGGGGAAGCGAATTTCGTATTTTATCCAAAGGGGCGCATCGGCAAGCTGATCAATCGGTATTACCTGGGGCCAGACTGGGATGTTCTCTACGGAAAGGTGCAGGGACGGATGGTCGATTGGGACGCTGGTTTATTTGGAGGGATCACCCTGCAAAATCAATCTCAACTCAATTTTGCGTTGCTGCGCTGGGATTATACGTATTTGTTTTCTCCGTTTGATCCTACCAACACCGGCGGCCCTGAACTGGCTCAGAATACATCCTATTTGTATTTCAGTAACCGGATCAATTTTATCTCCAACGTCCGAAAGCCGTTCTTTTTTTCAGCCAGTACGCGGTTTGGCGGCTATTTCAATGGCCAAATTGGTCAGCTTCAGGGCACCCTCAGCTACCGTCAACAACCCTATGGTATTTTCTCCATGGATTTTACCTACAATCATATTCGACTCCCCCAGCCGTTCAATACCTCGGATTTGCTGCTGGTGGGGCCAAAAGTCGATCTGTCTTTTTCGCGCAGTGCCTTTCTGACCGCGTATTTGCAGTACAACAACCAGATCAACAACGTCAATACCAATATCCGATTTCAGTGGCGGTATAAACCCGTCAGTGATTTATATGTGGTTTACACGGATAATTACTACGCGTATGCCATTAGTGATGACCGGGGTCGATTGGTAACCAATGCTTTCCAACCCAAAAACCGGGCCCTAGTACTGAAACTGACCTATTGGTTAAATCTGTAAGCGGGTTCTGCTTAGCTGACACGACATGATGCCATTTCCGGGTGAATGGCTGTCAGCCCTCATTCAGGATTAATTCAGAATTAGCCGCTACTTTTACCCTTATCTTAAACTTTACCCGTATGCAACGCAGACTCTTCTTACGCTCGGCAGTCGCGGCCAGCACCATCCCCTTATGTGGGGTATCCGACCAACCTGATTTGCCTGTGGGTAGCCTACTTGGAAAAACCCCCGCCTTAACGGCTGCCGAACAGGAAGCTATCGTTACTGCACTGGGCAAAAAAGGAACCTATAGTGAAGCACAGGCAACCTATAACGTGCCACTGCCTCGAAATGACTTGAAGGTTACGGTGAAAGGCGAGCCCGTACCGATTCCATTTGGCTTTGGTGGCTGGGTAGCGTTCAAGAAAACGCTCGATGGCAAACAAACCGTCATGATGAGCGATACAGTTTTGCTCGAAGCCGAAGTCAATCCGCTCATCGACGCTACCCACGCGGCTGGATTGGAAGTAGGGGCCATTCACAACCATTTCTTCTACGAAGAGCCGCGTATTTTTTACATGCACCTGCATGGCATGGGGGATACAGTAGAACTGGCCAACAAATATGCACAGGCGATACGGAACACGAAGTTGTTTCCAGCCAATCAGGTTGCTGCCACTGCACCGTCTGGTACCCCGGCGCTCACTGGAAAAGAGCTTTTTGAGTTGCCCGCTCTGGACGGGTTAGTCAACTACAAAGGGGTCGTGAATGGGCCGACGTATAAATATACCGTTGGACGGGATGATGTGCAGATCGTAGCGATGGGTGCTGAAATGACGGCCGCTATCGGTCTGAATTCCTGGGCGTCCTTTGCTGGAAAACAGGATGCGGCTCATATCGCGGGTGACATTGCGATGCTGGAAGGTGAGGTGAATAATGTCGTGAAGGCCTTACGAAAAAATAAGCTGGAGGTCGTAGCCCTGCACCACCATATGCTGGGTGAACAGCCGCGCACAGTTTTTCTGCATTACTACGGACGTGGGTCAGCCGTCGAACTGGCGAAAGGGTTTCGGGCTGCACTGGATCAGTTAGGTAAGCCGGGAATGCAACACTAGGGTCTCACCAGTCAGACGAAGCTACCGTATGAACAAATCGATAAGGCTTGATATAAAACCAGTCCTGTTTAGGGAGTCTATACGTTCCATTCGGCTACTGTGGTTTGTTAGTTTGCTGATAGCCAGTCAAGCTTTATATGGGCAGCAACTTCGCAATGAAAGCACGAGTGAGCCGGTGAATACGGTGGTTTTTGTCTGTGAACACGGAGCGGCCAGGAGTTTGATTGCCTCCGCTTATTTTAACCAATTGGCCCAGGAACGTAAGCTGCCAGTAAGGGCGATATTTCGCGGGCTAAATCCAGACTCAACGTTGTCGCAGCGTGCTGAATTGGGCCTTCAAACGGACGGCATCATTGTGCCCAAATTGAAACCAAGTTTACTCACCGGGCAAGATATGGCGAATGCCATTCATGTTGTAGCGCTGGATTGCACACTGCCGCAAACCAGCCTGGACACGCAAAAAACAAGTAGCTGGCAGATTCAATCATCGATCAGTCAAAACTATGAGAACGCTCGCGATGAGATCAAGAAAAAGGTAGAGGAATTGCTTAACTCGCTCAGCAAACAAGCCCTTAAATAACAAACTCGTTCTGCCCGTACTAGAAGCCGTAACGCTTTACCCAATCACCTACTATGAATGCTATAACCCTACTTGGGGCCGTTGAAACGGTCGGCGAGTTAGTCACCACGAACCCAAAAGGTAAGACGCCGACAAAATGGATTACGCGGTCACGGCCAAAAATAGATCGGATCGCCTGTCCCTGGTTGATTCTTAGGTTTATTGATCAAGACGCCGAAATTACGTACGTCCCCAAAGAGCAGGTTTTCGCCAAAGCGAAAGAACTGGGTGCTATCCCGTTCGATATTGTCGGAGCGGAGTATGAACACGCGGGTGAACTGTGCACATTTGAGGTGTTTCTCAAAAAACATAACCTGGAAACACCTGCCCTCCAGCAATTAGGACTCATCGTCCGGGGAGCGGATACGGATAACTTTGAGCTGGCACCCCAGGCCGCCGGACTATGGGCGATTTCGGCAGGCCTATCCGAAAATTACACCGATGACCAACTCCAGTTGGCGCAGGGTATGATTATCTATGACGCGCTTTACAGTTGGGCCACCAAATTACAAAAAGAGAAACATACCTGGGAGCCTAAACAGTAATTGCATGGAATCCACGCACCATTCCTACACCAAAGCGGATTTAGTTCGCTATTTTCTTGGATTAGGCACGATTGGTTTTGGTGGGCCACCTGCCCTGGTCAGTGCCATGCACCGCGATCTGGTAGTTGATCGCGGCTGGATCACCGAGGAAGATTACCGGGAAGGGTTAGCCCTGGCCCAACTGGCACCGGGTCCGCTGGCGGCTCAACTCTCCATTTATCTGGGCTACGTTCACTACGGTATTCTGGGGGCTACTCTAACGGGCATCGCTTTTGTAATCCCTTCGTTTTTGATGGTACTGGCCCTGGGGTGGGCCTATGTCCGACTGGGAGGTCTACCCTGGATGCAGGCCATTTTTTACGGGATTGGGGCCGCCGTGATTGGCATTATCGCGATGGGTACCTACAAATTAACGACCAAGACAGTAGGTAAAGACTGGCTGGGCTGGGTTTTATTTGGTATCTCGGCCATCGCGACAGCGGTCACAGAATCAGAAATCCTGTGGCTGGTTTTGTTGGCCGGTGTTATCTACTGGTTGGTTAAAAGTCCACCTTCGTTTATCCGGCCAGGCGTAGGCACTAGCTTCACGCCTTTCATTCTACAGGCGCTAAGTTTACCCACTGATTCGGTGCTGTGGAAGTTAGCGATTTTCTTCACCAAAGCGGGCGCGTTTGTCTTCGGCAGTGGACTGGCTATTGTGCCGTTTCTGTATGGGGGCGTTGTCAAAGAATACGGCTGGTTAACCGAGCAACAGTTTTTGGATGCGGTGGCCGTCGCCATGATTACCCCCGGCCCGGTCGTGATAACGGTGGCCTTTATTGGTTACCTGGTGGCTGGTTTTCCAGGAGCCTGTGTAGCTGCTCTGGCGACGTTTTTGCCCTGTTATTTATTTACGGTTCTGCCCGCGCCCTACTTCAAACGCTGGGGGAGACATCCGGGTGTCAAGGCGTTTGTGGATGGGGTAACCGTCGCAGCTATCGGCGCAATTGCCGGGGCAGTCGTCGTGCTAGCTCGGCGGCAATTGGTGGATATTCCTGCCATTGTGATTGCCTTAACAACTGTTGGCTTACTGTATCGATTTAAGAAATTACCTGAACTCAGTGTGATTGGCGGAGCTGCCGTTATTGGTTTACTGCTCCGGTATGTAGGCTGACGTTTGCGACTGATAGCGATTGACAGATATCAAAATCAGTGTCTTATAAAAACGCTCATTTTAAGATATGAAACTTGAGTCTCACACTCGGCTACAGGTAATTAGGTTTAAATTGTATGATTAGATATGACGTGGCCGCCGTGCCAGTCTGGTTACTTTTTGAGTGAATACATTTAATGCTATTATCGGTTTTGAACCGTAGTATTTTAAAATTATGTGGCCGGGCTTTAACCCGGCCACGTACGTGTTAGGCCGCTACAACATCCGAAGCTATTTCTTCATTTACGTCATTTAGTACATAGTTGACGGCTTTCTGAGCCTGTCCCGATGCCCGGAAAATTAGCGTTTTGTCGCCTTTCAAAGCCGACAGCCAATTTTGCAGGTACGCGGCCGCATTGGTCAAAAGCCGGTGGTCTGTCAGGTCAAGGCCGCAACTGCTGGCCAGATAACAGGCTCCGATTTCGGCTGTTAATTCTTCTTTGGCGTATAACTCCCCACCAAACCCATCAGAATGGACCAACTCCTCCCGATTCAGGCGGTCGCGGTGGCCAGTTGAGTGAATCAGTTCATGAAACAAAACGCAGTAATAAGCTTCCAGGCAATCGAAAGCAGTAGGGCGGGGCATATTCACGACATCGCGCAACGGGCTATAATAGGCTCGGGCTGGATCGATATGCACGATTTCGGGTGCATTTGAGTAACCCGCGTACACGGCATCACAGGCATTGTAGCTGTACACTTCGTCAAGGGCGTCAGGTGTTTTCAACTCCGGCAAATCTACACTTACTCCTTCTACGTCGGCCACATTGAAAACGAAATAATGCTTAAGGAGCGGGACGCCCACCTTTTTGATTTTGGCCTCACCTTTGTTGTTCGTTACTTCCTTTTCTTTCTCCAGCACACTCCAGAAAACGACCAGATTACCCCGCGCACCTTTGCGAATATTTCCCCCTAATTCTGTTGCCTGTTTGAAGGTCAGAAAATACGGGCGTTCATAGCTAGCGCATCCCAAAAGGACACTATTGATACCCGTATAGGAGCGTTTGCTTATGTAATTTTGAGCCACCTCAACCTGCCCATCTTTCAGGATACCCCACCGTTTGCGCCATGGGATACGGCCTTTTTCAAGCTCGTCGACGATGAGATCAGTAACACGGGCGTATAGATCCATACTGCCCCGCTGTGCGGAAGCCTTTGCATTCTGCATTATAATCGCCCGAAGTAACACGTCGGTGCCGCGCAATAGGAACACTATAAAGATACGAAAACAGCGCCACCCCTACAAGCTATATAACTGACTAATAATAGTTTACACTAAAACCCTGCTCCCTTTCGTCAAGTACTTTTGCAGTGTTTTTTGGTTGCTTTAGCCGTGTTTTTATCGTGGCAGGTGGAAGTGTGCGTGCCAGCAGGTTTTCGCCCATAGGCGATGTCCTGCAACTAATTAGTTCGTATGGCTCACTAACCGACAATAGGAGGGAGGGGAGTGGTACGAACCGTGTAAGGCAAATTTTATTTGTAGGCCGGGGAACACCCGGCCTACTGTGTTTCTTTTCTTACTCTGCCAATACCGCTTCGACTTCTGGCTCTGATTCGGCCAACATGGCTTCTTGTAACTCGGCAATCTCCGTTTCCAACCGAGCTAATTTTTCGCTGTGGCGAAACGGTTCATTAACCTTTTGAAGAAAAGCTGCTTCGTCGGCTCGTGCTCGTTCAATTCGTTGCTGACATTGCGCGGGCAAGTGGGCTGCATGAGCCACCGACTGGCGTAAAGACTGAAACAAGCCGGTACCACTCATTACTTCGCCCAGCAAACTGCTTCCCCATTGGTAGGTAAATACGTACTCATTTCGAAATGAAAAGGGGTCTTGCCGAATCTCGCCGGTCAATGTCAGAGGTAACCCGTTTACCGTAACGATTGCCTGCGGTGTCAACCGACGTTTTAGCTGGCCGCGCATTTTGTCCAACAGGTGTTGTACTGGTCCACCAAACTTTTCAGTATGGGTTTGGCCCTCAATTATTACCTCGTTCACTCTGTATTCGTCTCCATCCGCAATAAACCGAGTCTTTAGTATAGCACTCTCTGCCTGAAGCGTTGGCAGTAAAGGCACCTGCAACGACAACGTACGCCGGGCGCGTTCTACCTGCATTTGAGCATCCAAAACGCCCCGTTGCCAGTTCTTACGAGCGGTCAGCAATCGAGACAAATCAAGTTGCTTGGCGGCATAAGCCAAGGCATACTGACTGCCGGAAAGAGTAGCCATCATCTGATCGAACGACATAGCGGCAAAATCATCGTCGGCAGAAATATCATTCATACCCTCATCGGTCAAATGCCCTTTCAGCACTTGGTTAATGAACTTTTGTTTGATCGCCAATCGTCCGTACGCAGTTGCATCGAGTGTTTTATCAACGCCATAGGTAAGAATTTCAATGGGCATATGCCAGGCGGCATGTGCATTACCCTGACGGATGATACGCCCATTGCGTTGCTCAAAATCAGTTGGGCGGTTCGGCGCGTCAAGATGATGTAAGCCAACTAGCCGTTCCTGTACGTTAACCCCAACGCCCATTCGCTCGGACGTACCCAGCATTACCCGAACCTCACCCGTTCGGACTTTGGCAAAAACCGCTTCCCGTTTATCTGCTTCGGCAGGGCAAACGGCCACCTCACAGGCCGGAATACCTTCGGTAACCAGTTTCATTTTTAGGTCGTCGAAGAGATTAAACCGAGCCCCAACACATAGTCGCTCGTCTTCATCAGCAAATAAGTTTGCCGGTGACTGGTATACGTCGGCAAAAACCAACTGAGTACCCTTATAGGAATCTGAGAGTTGATACAGCCGTAGAATCTCCGCTGCGGCTCGGTTTAGCTTTGAGCCTGGCTCGTCTTCGTTTCTGGCGTTCAACAAGCGAATGTCTAACGTAGCTTTTCTGGCCTGCCCAAAGAGTACCAACGGCAAATGGCTGTTCTCCCGCTTCTCACTGCCTGTTAATCCCTCAAACCAGCGTAGCCGCTCTCGAATCGCGTCTAACTCAGCCTGTACGCCTTCGGTCTGCTGTAGTACGATTTTCGTAAATCCACCGGCTTTCAGCGTCGGTAATGTTTGGTCCCTCTGAAACTCGACTACATCATCATTTAGCACCACATCAACATGAGCACGGTATAACTCTGACAACTGACGGACATTGACAAACCGGGCAAACCTTGAAACAGCTTTAAACTGGCCGGTAGTCGTTAACTCGAATGAGGCAATTAGTTGTCCGAAAGCTCCCGCGAATTGGTCAAACGTGGCAATCCGTGCTTCATCCAGGCGGTCAGGGGCGATAAACCGGAGCATCGTCCATGCCTCGGCCATTGTGTTACTGATCGGGGTTCCCGTAGCCAGTACAACCCGCCCTTGCCGGGCCTGCACCGAGCGGCATTTAAACATCGCGCTCAATGCATCCTCCGAACCTGCCGGGTCAATGCCTTTGATGCCGCGCCGGGACGTAAAAAAGCCTAATCGCTTGTACTTGTGGCATTCATCCAGAAACAGCGCGTCGATGCCCAATTCATCAAATGACAGGATATTATCTTTTTTTCTGTCGGCTTGCCGAAGTCTCCGGGCTTCTAACCGTAGCCGTAATTCATTGAGCCGCTTTACTAATGATTTCTTGCTCTTTTCTTGGCGGGACGTTGCAGCAACGGCGGCTTCTACCCGGTCTATTTCCTCCTGTAAAAAAGCCTGTTCGCTGGCCGGATCGTCGGGAATCAGTTTGAGGAAACTTTGCGGAATGATAATCCCGTCGAAGTGGTTGGTCGCTATTCGTTGCAGGAACCGTTTACGGCCCGTTGCTTCCAGATCGCTCCGTTGTGGCACATACACAACCGCCGACGGGTATAACAGCCGCCAACTACGGGCCACATCGTCAACCGTTGAGTTTTGTACGACTAACAGAGGTTTGCGGGCAATACCTAGCCGTTTTAACTCCATTGCGCCGGTAATCATCGTATAGGTTTTTCCGCTTCCTACGGCATGGGCCAACATCGTATCTTGAATCTTGATGCGCTCAACAGCCCGAAACTGGTGGTCACGTAATGAAATGGCTGGGTTAGCATTTGGGTACTGGCCGAACGATGGCCGGGCAAAACGCCGGGGAACATGCGTATTATACAGGCGATTAAATGTCTCTTCAATGACATATTCGTAATGCTGCCGGGCGAAATCAACGAACAGTTCGTTTAGTCGTTCCTGCGCGGCAATCGCCTGGCTCGTTGCTTCTACATCGCGAACAGAGCGTTCTTTACCATCCTGGGTAATGGTTTTGGTAATTATTAAACTTCGGCTATTCAAGGCCGATTCAATCAATTGCAGGGCCGTTCGGTTCGACGTACCCAACGACTGGTTCAACGATGAATAAAAATAGGCTGGCGTTTCTATCTCGTACTGTCGGCTACGGTTGTTGTAAGTAGCCGTTACTTCTGGCAGTTGTAAGGTCTCCTGAATAAATCGGGTTACTAATTCATCCGGCAACCACACCGACCCTAAACCAAAGGATATTAACGCGGCCGGAATCGTCGGAGGAACGATCTGTTCCAAAGCGTAAACATTGGCCTGATAAATCGGCTCGTGACGGGCTTTCTCTTCGGCTATGGCTAATTTCTGCCGAATGTTACCGGATAAGTACGCATCCCGGTTAATCAGGCTACCCGTTACAGGGTCAATGAATCCCAAACCGGCGGCTAATAACTGTTCCGTGACCTCAGCAACCGACAACCCAAGCCAACCTGTAATGGCCGATAATGTCAAGCTCCCATGAAACCACATTGACAGATTCACCGCATCGGTTATTGACGCTGCCGAAGTAGGATAGGAGAGGGCCAGGTTGACCCGCTCCCGGAAAATGGTCGCTTTTTGTAGAACCTGTTTCCCGTTAATCTTTTCAGGAACTTCCAACGCCTGAACACGGCTGAATTGACCATCAAACGTTTCTAAAAATGACAGATGGCGGTTACCGGTCAACGGACCAAAGAAGGCGGTAAACTCGTCGTATAGTGTGTTGAGGTGGGTACGCAACACGGCAACCTCCCAATCGTCTTTCCCCTCCCGTTCGGACTCTAACAAGCCCGTTAAGGTATCGCGTAGCCGGATGTATTGCCGGACAATAGTTGCCTGACTGTACGACCGGCCTTTTATACGTACAACGCCTGGATATAAATCAGCAAGTTGATTTCCGGCTGGCTGCTTCCTTTGTTGTCCGTCATGACTTGCTGACAAAAAGCCCCTCGGTAGTTGGTTGATGGCATTGCCTAACCGATCGGTTAACTCGGACGGGTCTTCTAAGTAAAGGGTTGGCCGGTCCGCCCGGTACAACCCACCCTTACCTACTTCGTCGGCCCAAACCATTTCACCAAGCATAAAGTCTGGCTGCCCGGCAAAGTATTCGTTTACGTACAGGTTGTTGGTCACTTCCTCGCCTTTTTCCTGCACGGTTCGGCCGGGCCGCGTTCGGCTGCGGACGCTTAGGGTTCGCTCAAACGAATGGCCGGCAAACTGACGGTTCACTCCGTCGCGCCGTTGCAAAAAAAGTACATCGGTCGTTACACTTGTACCGCTGTGGCTCTCAAACGCGCAGGATGGTAAACGGATAGCCCCAACCAATTCCGTTTCAGCCTGACGGGTCAACCATTGCCGGAATTCGGTTCCGCCCTGATCGAGCGTACCCGACGAGGTAATTAGTGCCAACAAACCACCCGGCTTTACCAACCGCGCCGATTTACCAATGAAATAGTTATGAATCGGATAAGCCGATATATCAGAGTTTTGCCGGTCATAGACGCTGTAGGCCCCAAAAGGCACGTTACCGATAACAAGGTCAAACGAACCGTTAGCTAAATCAGCTTGCTCAAACCCGCCCACTTCGACGGTAGCATCTGGATACAGTAATTGCAGAATAAGCCCAGCAACCGGGTCTTTCTCCACGGCAACCCATTCGGCGCGGTCGTTCAATGAAGGGGGCGCAAATCCCAAAAAATGCCCGATACCTGCGCCCGGCTCCAAAATGCGGCCACCTGTAAAACCAAACTGGTCAACGGCTTCCCAAATAGCGGTAATGAGGGTGGGGGGCGTATAAAAAGCCGTTAAGCATGAAGCGGCTGCGGCTTGCCGTTCCTCCATCGTCAGCACTTCGTCAATAACCGATGAGTAGCGGCTACTTTCCTCAAACGCCGATGCCAAACCACCCCAACCCGAAAACTGCACCAATACACCTTTCTCGTCGGCAGTAGCTTCCCGGCTCTCTTTGGCAAGGTGTCTGGCTAACTGGATGGCTTTAACGTTAGCCTTTATACGTTCGCTCACCGTCCGGGGATGGAACATATCAGCGGACAGTCGGTAATTTCGGCTGTTTAACCCCGACGCTACACCCGAAAACGACAAAATGACATTGGGTTCGTCGCTCAGAGTATCACTTGGCAAAAGACACCCTTGGCTGTCTCTGGATTGCGATAAAGTCAGCACATTGGCAGACGAGACAAGCCCGAACAGACTAAGCTGGATACAGTTGGGGGGGCTGACCTGCATACGGTCAGCGGGGATATGTCGGCGTTGACGCATCCTGTTTTGCCCGAAGTAACACGTCGGAGCCGCGCAGAAGTAACACTATAAAAATACCGCTTTTTAGGCGGTATGGCAAGGTTTCAGGAAGATACAGCCGGAGCCTTCGCCCCCTTTTGTCTATTTAGCTTAGTGTAACTATTAATTTTTTATTGTTTGCATCTTTGCAATTCAGTTCAACTTTCAATCTCAGCAACTGATTATAATATGGCCACATCTTTACGCAAGTTCACTACTAATGGAAGGATGCTAAATGAAGTACTGACAAAGTACAAGAATACATTTAGCGCCTTCTGCGAGCTTATAAATAACTCTATTCAGGCGGAGAGCAAAAATATATACATTAACCTTGGTCGTCCCGAGGATAATGAACTACACTATGCTCCAATTAAATACCTTGAGATTAAAGATGATGGTGTTGGTGTGCCAATGTCTGAATTCGACACCAAAATTTGTGAAGTAGCTAATCAGTCAAAATCAGGAGGTCAAGGTGTTGGGCGTTTTGGTGCGTTGCAGATCGGCGAACGTATGGTCATCGAAACCGTTAGCTATGATCCAAAAGTACAGAGACACACTAAGGTTTCGATGGTACTTAACACAGCTGATCTTGTCGACAATCAACTAGATAAGATCCCTATCCGTACAGATGAAGAAGTTCTCGTTCAACCAGAAGCAACTTATTACAAGGTTCGAATTGATGATGTTCACCACGGTCGGCATCACGGAAAAACGGAACGGAAGCGAATGCTCAGTAGTGATTTCTTTCAACCAGCAATTCGATATGCTTTGTTTGAACGATACCCATCATTGATTTTCAACGGGCACGTAAAATTTTATGTCAATGACGAAAAACTTAATCGAGAAGAGTTTGTCAAAGGAGATCCATTTATTAAAATAACTGAGTATCAGGATGCAAGGGGTGAAGATTTTCCTATTCAAATAACTTTTTATGAAGTTAACTCTGATCTTAACAGAGTACAGATTTATCTTCAACATGATAATGCTGGTATCCAATCTGTATCACATGAATTTGTGTATAATTCTAATTCGTATACAGTTGATATGGGTACATGGTTCATATATGTTGAATCGCCATTTCTGAATCGAGTTGACCTATTTCGTAATATTGAATACAATGATTTATTAGATAAACAGTTTACAAACTTCAAAAACAAGGTTAAAGAAACTGTTGATGGCTTTTTTCGCGAACGAAACAAGCGCTTTGAACAGTTTAAAAAAGACTTCAAAAAAGATGCAGAAAATCCGTTAAAAATTAACCCTGCCTTAAATGAATTGCATGAGATAGTGCTTAATCAAATTGCTTTTGCAGCAGAAACCGAGTATAAGTTACTTGAAAATAATAATAAAGTTCGTGGTCTTCTTTACGAATTAATGGACCGGGCGATTAGATCGGGTCAGATACAGGATATTTTTGAGAAAATTTTAAAGCTTGACAATCAGACTGTTGATCGATTCCACTCGCTTTTACAAAAGACTGACCTTGAGACAGTTATTCAGTTTTCAAATAATGTTGCTACGAAGAACCAATTTCTAAAGTTTTTGCATAATATAGTTTTCGGAACTGTTGGAAATGTACTTCGTGAACGAAGCCAACTTCATAAGATCGTCGAGCAACATCTATGGCTTTTCGGAGAAAATTATGCTGAGACACCCGCACTGTGGTCTGACAAACAAATTGGCGGAATTTTGGATGAAATTCGAGATAAACACCTCGCCTATGAACCCTCAGAGGAAGCTGGCAATATAATTGACAGCATTGAGGAGCAGTCAGGGCTTAATGATATAACCGATCTTTTCTTCTACAACGAGAAGGTTCTTGATAATGGTAAGCGTGAATATATGGTCGTTGAATTAAAAGCACCGAAGTGTAAATTGAGCCAGAAAGAGCTAAACCAGATAGATAGGTACGCATTTACAATTGAAGATTATCCATCTCTTCCTGATGAAAACGTAGTGTACAAACTTATTTTAGTGTCAACAGATATAACTAAATTTGCTAAATCAAAATTATCATCTGCTCGGGCTTCATATCCGAATATTCCTTTCTTATACGATCTAAAAGTGGATGGTGGCAAGCACATCGAAGTTTATGTAATGACTTGGAGTGAAATAATTGAAGCTAACAAACGTAGGCTTACTTATCTTGCAAATGGTCTAAAAACGTTGGATGAGGATATAAAAGAGAAGTTTGAGAGAGAATATCCTCAAATTTTGAATGAAAAAGTATCTTCAACCCTCCGTAAAACTAAATCTTCATATTAATTGGCTTTCAACTGTGAAAATAGTTAAAAGCCAATTTTCAATCTATCCCTCTTCTCCCTCAAAATCCAGACGCATCTGCTTGGCCGATTCTTTTAGTAGGTTGTACCGCTGATCATTCTCCGTGAAGGGGTCGGCAGCTGCAGAATGGACTTTGATCGTTACCTCAATTTCAATATTGTGGTTACGGAATGGGCTTATGAAGCTGTTGAAAGCCTGAGTCCAGTTTTGCTTGTCCAGTTTACCGCTCGCTCACTTTAACGGCTCGAAATTGAGTCGTTACGGGAGTTCCTGACGGATCAGGGCCACCACCAGGTGTCGGGTTAGGGCCTGGCGTTGGAGGTGGCGTAACAATCCCGCCGGACCACGAGCCACCACTACCACCCGGTTCGGGTGATGGGGGAGCAACAGGGGGCTGATAGATACTCTTGTCGACCAACCAGTACGAGTCTGACTTAATATCAAGAAAGGGGACAGACTGTTTATAGTAAACAGTATCCCAGGTTGTACCGTCGCCAGATGCTATTGCCAGGTTGCCATCCTGGCAGAAGCGTAATAGGCCAGTCTGTACCACATCCAACCGGGTAATCATCACCTTATCGTCGTAGCGAATAAGGGCCTCGTAAACGTCTTTGGCTTTAACTGGTCGGGCCGTAGTGGGCATTAGGCCGTAGTTTTGTAGTACCAGCGGTCCAATACTATCCAGTAACCAACTCTCATCTTTGAGCCGCTGCGTCAGACTGGTGTTTATCTGTGTGTCGAGGCTGTCTTTGGTTGCGTCAACGAGTAGCGCTTTAATCCCCTCTTTGGCTGTATGCTTTAGAACGATGCTGTACGCTTCGGCCAGCGCGCTTTCAGTCCGTTTCGATATCTCGTCTATTTTTTCTTTCAACTCCCGCAGCTGTGGGGCTTCCAATTGGCTACCGTATTCTTCCTTGATTTGGTTGCAGGCTAAGTACTCACTGGCTAGTCCGCTCAGTTTGCCAATCAGAGCCTCTGAACTGGCCAGAAATAGTATCGTGTTTCGGTACGTCCTATCCTGTGACCCTCGCTTCGTGGCCAGCCGCTCGATGGTAGATCGGACGCTACCGCCAACATTACCAGTGGCTACCACACCTGGACTCACGGCATATTGTGGGCCCAATACAACCAGCGTGAGGGTTGTCTGTTCAGGTACGTTGTCGGGATCGGGGGCAACCAATATGTTGAAGCCGCTCACGGTCGATACCTTAGCTTTAAGCCGTCGAATAATGTCAGCCTGAGCATCGGTATCATCAATCTGGTGTTTGGCCTGGTTGATCAGAATATTGATGTTTGGCTTTGTATTGAACCAGTACCGACGCGGATTGGTCGTGTAATACAGATAGTGGGCGCTGGCCTCCAGCGAGTCCAACGCCGTATTGATGGTGTTATGGTTGAAGCCATCCGGCTTCAGAAACGCCAACTTCAACTCTTCTACACTTAACCCTTTGTTGGCACCCTCGGCTCCAAACGTACCCATCAGGATGGTGGCCGTGAGTCCCTGAGTTAATCGTTGTACACGATAGTCTGCATTATCCTGGTCATTTTTAAAGGCATTCGATGAGTGGCCCGACACATCGGCATCCATGACGGCATCGAAACCGTTTCCAAAGAGTTCTTTTAATTTGCTCCGAACGGCCTATACATTCTCAAAACTGACATCGGATGGGTGAATGAGCAGGTTTGTACCCGTCAGGCTGTTCTGCCGCTGGTAGAGGTCCGATACGATTGCTGCCAATAGGCGCAACACGCCCCGAGTCCGCTGGAAGTTGTGGTTCGATGCCCACCGCAGCCGGAACAGATCGACCAGTTCGGGATGGAAGGGGTACGACTTAAGCATCCGTTGCTTGTATTCCGAACGGGTAGCCTGGGTTGGTATTGCCGTACCTAGTTCACGGTAGAGTTCGGCGGAGGCATTGACGGTTGCCTTCATGGCTGACTCGTCGCCAAGATCGTCGAAGAGTCGCCGACGAATAACTTCGAATATTTCCTCCTTATCAACCGGTTCGGTGTCCTTCCCAACTCGCGCTACGCGTTGTTGCAGGGTGTAAAGTACGTTGGCAGCTTTATCAGAATCGCCCATTTCGGTACGGCTGGCCGGCAAGGTAACTACCAGTACAGCCTCTTCACTGGCCCCAACAGCTTCAGTCAGTTCCTGTACAAAGCTGATAGTCTGATCGGCGAGCGTTGAGCCCCCAACGGTCTGGCTAGCCGCTTTCAGGCAGTAATCCGCTAATTCATCGATCAGAATTAGGGCTGGTTTCGTCTGGGCCAGCACTTTGCGGAACAATCCCGCTGGTGCGGTTCGTTGCTCATCGTTTTGCCGAATGATTTCGTATGCATCCAGCTTTCCCAATTGATAGGCCAGTTCGCCCCAAATCGTGCGTATGTGTATGCCTTCGTCAGTGATGCGTCCCTGCGCAGCGTCAAGCGTTTGGTTAGTAAAAACGGCTACGTTGGCATTCCTGAAAGTTGGTATTGCCTGAAGTGTACCGTCAGGAAGGTAATCCTTAATCTCGCTCCCCTGCGTGGCAATGTGATACAGCGTTATCAGGGCGTGCGTTTTGCCACCACCAAAGCCAGTTTGTAGCGACAGAATGCGGTTGTCGGCATCACCGTCGCCATTCATTCCCGCGATTACCCGCCTTGCAATTGTTTTTAGGCCCGCTGTGAAATGTGTCTTACGGAAGAATATGGCTGGGTCCAGATACACATCTGGGCCCGTATTGTTGCGCACGTCTGAAAGGTTGGCCGCAAATACTGACTCATCGAGCCGGCCGCGCCGGATATCGTCGTGGGGACGAACAACTGTGAACCACGGCCGTGGAGTCGTCACAGCGCTGGCCGCCTTAGTTGTAGTGGGTTCAGCCTTTTCTGCCTGGTTGACTGGAGCAGACGTCGGCAAAACGGCTTCCTTAATAACTTTCACCTGATCGGCAGCTTCGATCATTCCAAAGTCACGCATGAGTAACACGAGCTTACTCATCACCATATCGCCCTCAATAGGGTCTATATCGTTAGCATGCATTAAAGCATTACGAACGTCGGTTATTTCCGAAAAAGTAGATGGAAGGTTATTGGCACGCTTCCCTAACTCAGGAAATAAATCCTTGTTTTTGAGGGCAAAGTTGCGGAGCTGACCCCAGTCTATAAGCTGGTCAGCCCGCTTGCCATCGCGTAGGTTTGAATCCCAAAAGGTTTTCTGCTCGGGGCCAAGGGCATCGCGGAATAGATCTGGCCAATGCTCGCCTACTTTGGTCTGCATTTTAGCCACTGAAAGCGGCCTGAGGGCCATTATAGCCAATTCAAGGGCTTTCCTAAGTTGTTCGCGCTGGGTAGTTATTGGACTTATAATGGGTTAATTAGCTGAGTCGCCTTCAGCCGAGTCATCGGCCTCATCGTCAGCAGAGGGTTGGTTCAGGAGATTAGTCAGGGTGTCGGTATCGGGCAGCACATCACGGTATGCACCGGGTAGTTCGCTCGACAGCTTATACGACGCAACACCCATCGGTGTAGTGATGCCTTTAAAGGCAAAACCTACTTTTATCTTGCTTTTAGATTTACATAGAACAATGCCAATCGACGGGTTTTCGTCGGGCATTTTCTCGTTCTCATTCAGCGCGTTAAGGTAAAAATTCATCTTACCCGCATACTCAGGCTTGAATTCCCCCTTCTTTAGATCAATAGCCACCAGGCATTTGAGCACACGGTTATAAAACAGCAGGTCGACGTAATATTCGTCGCCATCGACTAGCTGTCGGTATTGACTACCGATGAACGAGAACCCTTTGCCCAAGCTGAGCAAAAAACGCTGGATATTCTGCACGATATGACGCTCCAGCACCCGTTCGTCATTGGGATCAACGTTCACAAAATCAAGCAGATACTCGTCCCGAAAGGCCAGCAGGGCCGTTTGTTTGAGCGATTCGGGCAGGTACGTCTCAAATGTATTGGGCAGTTGACCTCGCGTCTGGTAGAATTTCCCGTCAAGCGCGAAGTCCAGTGTTTCAACAGTCCATTGATTACGGACAGTCTCCTCCATATAGAACCGCCGTTCGGTCAGATCCTTGCAGCGGTTGAGCAACAGGATGTGGTGCGTGAAGCCGATGTTGAAAAACAACTCCTTCGTTAAAGCAAGATAAAGGTAGGTTTCGGCCAATGGCGACTGCTTTTCCTCCACTTGCTTTTGAATTTCAGCCTGTTGGCCGCTGGCTGTTTCCTGAACAACTTTGTCGAGTTCGGGATAAGCCTCAGCGAACTGCCGCATATTTTTAAGGTTACGAACCGAGAAGCCACGTAACCCTGAGAACTCCCGTTGAATATCATCCGAAAGGTTTTGTAGCACTTTCGCTCCCCAACCCTGTACGTCTATTTGTTGAGCCAAAGACCGCCCTACGAGCCAATTAAGCCATAAAAGCTCTCGGTTGACCGCTTTGGCCGCCCGGTATCGATGGGTTAAAATAGCCTGTTTTATCTCTTCGACAACCTGCTTATAAACTGCTGAGTCATCTGATCTTTCTTGTTCGTTCATGCGTGAATTTAGTCGCAATATGATGTTGTTACTACTGGTTACAAATTGGGCAGTTATCAACTGCCCAATTTGCTAGAACCCGATTTCGGCCTGTACACCCATGGAAACCGACCTTTGTCTTGCTTCGCGCAACAACTGTCTTTATTGATGATAAGACTAGATGCATATCTACGGCCACATCTCCTTTAATTTTCTTGATTTCAGCACACAATCGGCATCATCTAAATCTATAGATTGTTATGAGTGCCAGCCATATCTCTCTGTTATAGAGAGTATGTGGCCTAATTTAGTAGACATCAAGAGACCATAAATTCACCTTTGATTGCCGTTACATTCTTCAGAGTAAACAGAACACCGACAAGTTTTCATTCCCTGTAAAGAAACAATCTTTAGTATATTTACCTCGAAAAGCTTACTATCATTCAAGTAGTCTTCACTCGTATATATTCCACGGTAGATGGTCAAACATACTAAGCAGAAGCTTGTAGAAATCTTCATAGATACAATTGAAAGCGAGGGAGCTGTGGTAGAACCCTTATCAGATAAGACACTTCATCCCGCCTTGATTTTTGTATATGGAGACATTAACCAAAATTTCAGAATTTATATCTGGAACCTCTCTAGAGGAGGTAAAGGTAGGCCAAGCGATGAATATCGAATTCAAATAACTGGTATCAAAAATTTTGTTCAGGAAGAAGGTGAAAGTACGCTCATTTTAGGGTATTGGGCTCCACTGGAGCTATTCATCGCATTTGATTACGCTAAACACAATGCGGATCTAGGCTTATCTGTTTCCTTACAGATCAGGGAAGATGCTCTACATGAAGCTGTTATAAACGGCATTGCCATTCATCCAAAAGAAACAGGTGAATTTGTAGCTGTGTTCAGTAGGGAGAGCGCTTTAATCTACTTAAGAAACCATGAGCAAATTCATAACGGAACTTACAATCTTGAAAGTAATGATAAGCGAAATTTTATTGACCTAACTGAAGAAGAGCCCAGCCCTCATCGCTACTCAGTTTCTAGTTATGGTGTTGATTATCCCATCGAGTCAATTGTAAGGAGAATCGATTCTGATAATATATATGTACCTCACTTTCAACGTCAATTTATATGGGGAAGGGAAGAAGCCTCTAGATTTATAGAATCGATTATTCTTGGCTTACCAGTGCCAGGAGTATTTTTGGCTCATGAATCGACAGATAGGTTAATAATCGTTGATGGTCAGCAACGATTAATGAGTTTATATTACTTTTTTAAAGGTATTCTTAGAGGAGAGAAGTTCACGTTGAAAGGCGTAGTTCCCGATCTAGAGAGTAAGTCATACAATACATTATCTCACGAGGATAAATCTCGGCTTGACTATCAAACAATTCATGCTACAGTTCTGAAGCCAACCGATTTAAACGATGATTTAAATAGCATCTATTCTCTCTTTGAAAGGTTAAATACGGGTGGGAGAAGACTCACTGCTCAAGAAATCAGATCGAGCATTTATTCTGGTAGTTTCAATGACTACTTAGGTGAGTTAGTAAATAGCCAAGCATGGGTAGACATTTTCGGCTATTCGAATGATCGATCGAAAAGTCAAGAATTAATCTTACGTTATTTTGCTCTTTTCTTTAGGAGAGAAAAATATGAAAAGCCCATGTCACTCTTTCTAAATAGTTTCATGGCAAATAACAGAAACTTTGAAAGATACTCTAAGAGAGATTTAGATGCATTAATTTTACCTACTCTATCAGTGATCAGCAATGGATTACAAAGGCGAGCATTCCGAATCGGCGGTGGTATTAATGCAGCTGTATTTGATTCTGTAATGATTGCTCTTACATCACGTTTAAGCAAGGAGCCTAGAGAATTTGATTCTAGTCAAGTTAAAGCAGCCTACACGAATCTATTAAAAGACGACAAGTATATTAATACTGTTAGAGCTGGCACATCAGACAAGGCTTCGATTGAGACTAGAGTCCAATTAGCTGAAATGTATTTCAGTCGCGAATATATTTCTAATCCTCTGTTATGAAAGTAGAGTCACTGGAGAAAAAAGTCGAAGATTTATTTTTGCAGGTAAGTAGCTTGCCGGAAGACGAGGTGAAATCTAGGCTATCGGAATACCTTTGCATTAGGGCTTCTGGATTGTTAGAAAATATTGTAAAGCAGTTAGTGCATGAGTATATGAGCACAACAACTCCGAAAGAAGTACAAGACTATGTTAACTCGAAGCTTAGATCACTCACTAACCTTGATCATAATAAGATTAAAGCCTTCCTATTTTCATTCAGTAAAGAATGGCATGACGAGTATGACAGCTATGTGACTACTGAAGTAGCAGAATCCTTAAACTCAATTTATGGCCTACGCAATAGTTTAGCCCATGGAGGAACAAATCCTGTTTCGTACAAAAGTATCAAAGAACACTACGAAAATATGAAAATTGTCATACTTGCACTAAAAATAATTATATCAAAAAATAAAAAAATAAAAAAATCAATGATAAAGTAGTACAAAACCCATGAAATTGATTGAGTTGATCGAAAATTGCGTATAATGATTGTATAACGCGTTTCCAGGAGCGATTATAGATATATCAAAAATGTAAATATTCGCATTTGATGAAGTTACGATTTGTTGATCTTTTTGCGGGTTTGGGTGGGTTTCATATTGGAATAAGCCAACTTGGCCACGAGTGTGTATTTGCATCTGAGTTGAATCCAACTCTTGCAACTTTATACGAGAAAAACTTTTCTTTCGACCGTGTAGAAGGGGACATAAGAAAAGTGGATGAAATGAATATTCCGGCACATGATCTGCTTTGTGCGGGTTTCCCCTGTCAACCCTTTTCTAAGGCGGGAGGCCAATTGGGCCTTTTAGATGTTGATCGTGGCAACCTGTTCTATGATATCATTAGAATTATCAAGCAACACAATCCTAAATATATTATTCTGGAGAATGTAGCGAATCTTCTGACGCATGATAATGGAAATACTTGGAGAATTATCAAAGCCAGTCTTATGGCCTTAGATTATGAGGTTGATCACAAGATCCTTTCACCCCATCAATTCGGTATCCCTCAAATTCGTCAGCGAATGTTTATTGTTGCTAGTCGAGAAGGACTAAATCATTTTGTCTGGCCTGAAAAGGGAATTTACCCAAATATGTCAATACGGGATGCCTTGGAAGATTACCCGTTTAACGCCCGATGCATTCCACTGCGAGAGAAGTCAGTACTTGACATTTGGCAACGATTTCTAAATGCAATTCCAGAGCAGGATAACTTACCATCTTTTCCAATTTGGGCAACAGAGTTTGGCGCAACTTACCCGTACGAGAATCAAGTTCCAGAGAAGCTAACCCGTGCTCAACTTAGTCAATATAAAGGTGCATTTGGGGAGAGTTTAGATGGGCTTTCTAAACTTTCCCAATTAAAAGAAATACCAACCTACGCACACGGAAAAGAGCTTTTCCCCCGTTGGAAACAGCTTTTTATTAAGCAAAATAGAGAGTTTTTCCAGCGCTATCAAAATGAGCTTTGGCCTGTAATGGAAGAACTAAAAAATCAACCGTTTAGCTGGCAGAAATTTGAGTGGAACTGTAAAGGAGAACGCCGTCGAATAACTGATTTTATTATTCAATTTCGACCTTCTGGCATTCGGGTGAAGCGTCCTGTTTTTTCACCAGCATTGGTTGCCTTTACAAAAACACAGATTCCCATTATTGGCTGGGAGTACCGTTATATGACAAAACGTGAAGGGGCCAATCTACAATCTTTAGGCGATATTGAACTGCCAGAATTAGAAACGCCTGCCTTTAAAGCTTTAGGCAATGCCGTAAACGCTCGAATTGTTCAATTAATAGCCGAAAGGCTTATAGGAACTGCCCCACAAGCTACAGTACTGAATCATAATCAGGAAGCGATGGAGGTTCTTGCATAAATTACGAAGCATTTGACACTGAACTTTGTAGGTAATCGAGATTATATGATTGCTCACTAGCAAAGTTTAGGTCTGCTCTAAATCGTACATCACTTACACCAATAGGGATAGTTTCAAAGTTAATCCTTGGTACAGTTTCGGCCAGATAGCAACGAATAGAATTTTTAGCCCAATTAAAATCATACGAAATTTCATAAGCACCTTCAACCGAGTTGCCTAGCGTCTTAGCGATTACTATATCAAGTTTTCGTATAAGTGAAAGATTACCAACTATCCTTTGAATAATTCGCTCCCTGAGATCGCCAATTGAAATTCCGCTCGATGCTATACGCATTAGGACGGATATTATAATTATCTGATGGTTAGCTAAGCTAAGTTGTTCAGCCGAAAAATGGTGAATTCTTTCATTACCACTAGAACTTTTAACCTCATATTTTAGCCCTGATGCGTTAAAATCATACCGATCCTCAGGTAGGTTATGCCACCAATCCAGCATTTTTTCAATGTTTTGGCTCTCCAATATTACTAAAAGTTCTGCCCACAGCCCTTGTACTGATTTTTTAGGAGCTTCTGTTAATTGCCTTAGAACCTCAATATATCGATAAATAATCTGGGTTATTTCACTTCCGCTAGGAGAATTAGGTAATGTGGCAACTATCGACTCACTAATCCGCAGAAAATACTCCTGAAGTAACCACTCTCGACCCTCAAACCGAACCACTGTGAAGATTTGCTGAACGGCAAAATTCTCGTCAATGATTCGGCAGGATACTTGGTTTTGTACCTTTAAATACTTTAAACTAATATTACTTAATGTCGTACTGTCCTGATAACAAGCAATAAGTAGGCAGGGCAGCCCTTGATCGTTTTTTGCAATTCGGTGCGAAGAGTCTGGATGGATTTTAGTCGCATTAAATGTACCCAATTCTGGCTCTTCTAAGGATAAAAACAAATTGAGAAGAGTCATATCAAAGTTGGAATCTGGCTAATAATGCTGCGACTCATACGATCAGGAACCCAAATAGCAATAGTGGGAATCTGATCGTACGACGTGTCTTTTATTGAGAGTAGATGAACCTGAATACTAATAATATCCAATTGTTTTATCTCACTATCTCCGGGATAAATGACGGGTCCTGTTCTTGGGTTTTTACCTTGAAATAGGTTTTGTAACTCATCTTTATTATTCAGTCGACGCTCTCTAGGTTCCCATCGCTGCACATCCGTTGTTTGCGTACTCATTAGATATACTTGACAAGGCTCATCCAGATTTTGCTCTAACTGCATCTTCATAATGCTTTTAAAACTGGTAAATAAGGCAGAATCACGCTCGCGCGTAAACTTTAGCTCATTTAAGAAGAGATTCAAACAATCTTGAAGTGGAAGGGTAGCCGTCAGATGCCGTTGATCAATAGTTCGTAAGTCATTTCCTTCATCTAGTCGGAATTCACTACGTAAAGGACTAATATAGTCAGATAAAACGCTTCTATTAATTCCTATGTAACGCTCAGTGTCATGTGGCGCTTTTATAGTAAACCACTCATCACCGAAGGAATGCCGTTCTAGTTCGTCGTACAGAATATTTTTACGGGTGAGGTTGAGCATTTCGTTGAGCACGGCTCTTCTATGCCAATCATTCAGATGTAAATTGTTAACATCAAAGTTGGAAAGGCGATGACGGATGTCTTCTTCATGTTCTACTATTGCTTGATATGAATTGATTGTCGGCTGATCTACATAAACCCGGCAATAGCCCAAGTATTTTCTTTTATAGCCAAAAAAACGGGCGCGTTGTTGGATTGTATCAACATTGCCGGTACCAATGCCCCTTGGCATGTAGGTTACCGTAAGGCCTTCGACGGTAAAGCCCCGGTCCATCGCCTGACCTCCTACTAGTATAAACCCATACTCGTCTCGCCAAGGTATTTGAGGTGTATTTCCTCGTGATGAGTTTACCTCAATAATCCGTGTATATTCGATTGCATGCCGTAAGCTACTCGCTGAAAGGTCATCAAAGCTAGGTATATCATCTACTGAAAGCATTAGTGTTCGGTGGGCTTGTCGAAACTCATACAGTAGTGAAAGCTTATCATCTTCATCATCAGTACTTAATGAGGTTAAAAGCCTTCTCCAACTGGCAACGATCATATTTACAAACCCAAAATACCGGCTATGATCTCCTTGGAGTCGGGATGGGTGCACCATCATGGATCTATTCCCTCGACTTCCAGATTTCATCCCAGCTGCTACACCAATAAAGAAGATGCGAAGTGCTTCTTTTAGCGAATCTGGCGCTTCTTGCAATGGGGCGGACTGCGTGCCAATATCACTAGAAGGTATAGGACTTACTAAGTTTGGATGCTGAATAAAAAATGTAATTCCTCCCGTATAGTCATCTCCTGGCGTCAATAATTTAATAAAATTAGGAGAAAGGCGATCCATAACATTTATAAACAATGGAGCCTGCGGAGTCGCCGTATATTGGAGATAAGTATGGTGAGGCAGCACATCTCTCAGTTCATTAATTCGGGCATAGATAGTACTCCATTCACTTTCAGAAATATGTACATTTGAGCGTGCCGCTGCTCTTGCCCTAGTATTCATACTAGCTTGGTCCCCTTCGTCATCAATTATTAGAATTGGAACATGTGAAAGCTCTAGTTCGCTCAAGATTCGAGTGAGATTAGCTAAGCGAAGGCCATGCTTCATTACCGTTATCAAAATGGTACGACAATTGGTCCGATCGTAAGTATTATCAGCCCACTGACGAATCGCATTCCGAATGGCGTTTTTGTCTTCGATCTCTCCAGGGTTTTTTAAAGGAATCCATTTGCGATCCGTACGATCATCAAGCCGTAGATCTTTACGAATCCTGTCAGTCGATTGCTCTAATAGTGGAGTAGAGGTACCAGCAATAATGATAACAATTTGGTAGGCGTTATCGCGAGCCAGCGCTGTAAGCGTAGTAAAGGAAAGAGTTTTTCCACTTTGAACGTAACCAAGAACTAAACCTGTCTCTCTGTTCTCTGGTGAACTTGGATTACCACAGGAGGCCATAATTCGAACGGCTTCTTGTTCAATCATTTGCCCCGCAACGGAAAGCATGCCACTTGAGTCAGCAAAACCTTTGAATCGTAAAAGGTCAAGAGTTTCCTGCCCCACCACAGGGGACCATTGTATTGGAGCAGTTTGAAAAGGTTCTATTCGTTCCACAGTTAATTATTCAAGGTAAGGTGGTTAATTAGTTGGTTAAAATTCCGGCGAATTTCTCGCTGGCTTGCCGCTCCGCTTTCTTTTGCGACAACTTCAGACAAACCTAAAGCAGCGACCATACGTAACACCGGCTCGAGTTTTGTTTTGTCTGTATCAATGTGTTGAACCATAAAGGGATGAGTTAGCGATAGCCGGATACCAACCTGCCTTGTTGAGCTATTGGGCGTTTTGTTTGGAATAAATACGTCACTGACTTCATACATCAATTCAACTGAGATGTCATAAGAAAGCTCAATCGATATTTCCCAATCAAGATTATTAAAATGAATGGTGAAAACTTCATGAACTGATTTATTAGACGGTAGTATTGGTAATGGAGTTTCCTTATTAGGATCAAGAAAAGGTAAAGGATTTGCTGTCCTAAGCTTATTCACCGCAGCCGGAAGTTTATTACTTAGGTCGACCACAGTAGAACGAAGTACTGGCGTGGCCATTTTTGCATAATTAACTTCAGATGCTCTAGATCTATAGTTTTCAGCCTGCTTCAGCAAAGGAAAGGAACTGGCGCTAAGTTCTTCGTGCAGTAGCTGCAAGAAGATTTCCATATTCTCGTCCGCTTGAAAAGCTTTTTTTGTAAAGGTTACTTGAAAGCCATCTAGATGTAATTCGCCAAAAACGCGCTGAGATCGAAAGCTATTGGATTTTCCGAAAATAATTTCTGGACGAAAGTTTTGTTCGTAAGAGGTACCTTGAATAACACGGCCTCTTCTGAACAGTGCTAATCCCGCTTCTGATGTCGCTCCCTCTTGTCTTATAGCAACAAACCCATGAACGCTAAGTCCTTCTTCAACATCAAAGCTTATATCCCGACGCCAAAGAATGGGTGGAGAATTCTTGTCAGAATAAATAGGTGCAGTTAAAATTTTGGGAGACTCAAATTCTAGGTAATCACCATTGAATTTTAGCCTAAGTATACCATTTCGAGTAAATTCACGGTAAATGCTTTCTAGATGACGTTTGATTTTCATTAAAGTAGAAGAGCCTCTTGGAAGTCTGAAGACCTCTGTCAGTTCTATCACGGTATAATGAATATTGGCGGAAGCGGGCTCAGGTATGAATTCTAACTCGCTGAGGTTATCATGGTAAATCTTACGCATATCGAACCGAACCGTCTTCACAGTGGGCTCACCTAATGCAGTGGTCCTAACGGTCCAGTAGTCCGAGTACCAGCAAGCCGCCGTTTTCATTCCCATGCCAAACTCGGAGAGTTGAGAATTGTCGGGTGGCCGTTCAGCAGCACGAAAAGCACGCGCAAAATCTTTCTCGGCGATACCTGCTGCATTATCACGGATAACAATCTTGTTATTATCGCTATCTATCTCAATAGACACTTCAAGTTGATAGTTTTCACCTTCTGTATGATGCAGTAATACCTTGTTCTTCAAGTAGCTATCAATTGCATTATCAATAAATTCAGAGATGGCAAACCAATGCTCGTATTCAATGTATTTTAGGATGGATAGTATCGCCACTCCAGGACTAATATTTACCGTCTGTTTCTTAATGGTATCATTCACTAGTTGAAAAGGCTTAGTTGGTTGGTGTGATTGTTTTCCACTTCGTTTATTTTGGGGACTTCATCGATAAGCCTTTCAGCAATCATTTGCACTATACTGACATTGACCGCATTACCAAGTGCTTTAAAGCAAGCATTGTCGTTTGTCGGTAGCTCAATACCTGATATTGATTGTAGCCTAGCACCTTCTTGACGAGTAATGTATCGATTCTGCCAGCCAATAATCGGTGTTTGGGTGTTAGTACAAACTAGAGATGGGAAAAAATCCGGCTTTTTAACACGAATTCCTGAGGCTCTGAATTGGAGAATATAACTTCTAATATCTCTTTTATCCTGGCCGACGTTCCATTCCAACTTCTGCCAGCTTTGGGAGTTATATTCTGCTATACTCTGTACGGTATCATGAATATAACTTTTGTTATCCTGATAGAACTGTCGATTTCGGCGTATAAAACTTTTCTTCCAATCAGGAAATTTAGCTTTTACTCGGGCATAGCTTGGTAAGTTGATAAGTTGCTGCTCAGATGTCAGACCAGCTAAACTTTTACCAAAGTTTCCTGCAAATTGAGCTAACTCTTCTGAAGTCAATTGGAAAGGATAAGGTCCTTCAAAAGGATAGGTAGCGCCAAACTCCATGCTCCAGATGGGAAAGCCAGGAAGTTTGATTGACGGAGGAATTGAATCGATAAATGCCTGCCAAAGATCTAAACACTGCTTTTCTGCCTTACCAATTGGCTTAAAAGTGGAGGGGTGATCATCGATAAACTCACGTACATCAAAGCTTTTCCGTTTTTGCTTCTTCATCCATTGGAAATTCTTTAGGCTGTCTTCACCAAATTTGCCAACAATAAAGATGCGATTACGATGCTGGGGAATGCTAAAGTCTTGAGGGGAGAAAGTTTCATTACGAACGTCGTAGCCAAGTCCTCGAAGTTTTCTTTCCATGTACTTCCAGGTCAGTTTATTGTCGTGCTGGCGAATAAACTGTACATTTTCTAAAATAAAGTACTTGGGCTTTTTAGCATCTAAAATTGCAACTATCTCATCGAACAAAGTACCGCGACTCGCATCTTTCATTCCTGCTTGCTTACCAGCTTTAGAGAAGGGTTGGCAAGGAAATCCAGCACAAAGTAGGTTATGATCGGGAACTATATCTAACGAATCTCTTACAATTTTACGTATATCTCCTTGGCAATCAACGTTATAGTTGATTTTATAGAGATTACGAAGTATGGGGTCTAACTCACTAGCAAATACGCAATCGAATTGAACACCCTTAAGATTTGAAAGGGCTAAATGAAATCCTCCTAATCCCGCAAATAAATCAATAAATCGTAACGATTCAGATTCAGTAGTCCCAAGGATATGATTAGTAGGTATGATAGTATCAACAGTCTGTTGGTGCATTGGGGAAACCTTTACTTAAAAAGCTTTAATTTAGCGGAATTTTAGTAAAATGACTGAGGTGTATCATTTGTTTGTTTATATAAGTAACTAATTACATAATATTTAATACTTAATATTTTTCAGGGTTCATCAAATATGTCTAACTGGGCCTGATCATTCGTTGGCGTTAGCAGACCGAAAGCTGCCTGGCTCTCTAACTCGGGTCTTGGCCGAGCATAAAGCCACTTGGGTCCTGATGTGCTCTTGAGCGAAAACCGATTCAGGTAATTCTCAATCTCCTTATTCTGCTGGGGGTGTACCCGATTTATTTCTGTCATGTTGACAAAAATAACGTTTTGTTTACTTTGGGTGATGTTACCGACCCGATCACGAATATGGTGTAGCAAATGCTCTGAAGTATTATCATACTCTCCCGTTGGCAATAAGTATTTGTAGCTTATGTACAAATAGGCATAACCCCGTTGGTAGGTTGAAACGGCCAACTCATATTGAGCTGATTGTTGCTGAACCTGCTGCCAAGCTTCTATCTCCTGTTGGGCATCATATATTTTGCGACGAGATTCAGCCTGGGCCAGTGGCGGCAAATGATCTATTTTGTTCTGGAGTTGATTAATCGATAATGACAAGCCATTGAGGTAGTCATTAATGTGTTCATCGCGCTCTTCTTCGGTGAGGTCATGCGGCTTTTTGAGCCAATATTTATGCTTACTAAAGAAACTCATGCGTACAGCTGGTCGGCCATAGTTGATTAGTTTCACGGTTTTGCATCCGAAATCCCGCCAAATGGCGAACCCGGCCATGTATTTACTGTCGACAAAGTGAATATCGCCACATTCTTGCCAGTTACCCTCTATGTCCCATTCATCTCGGTTGGGTCTCAGCTTTGGAACTTTAGTAATTTGCTCGGATAAGCCTGTGAGTAAGTACTGATATTCCTTTTCCGTAAATTTTGTCTTCTTCTTCACAGCGGGTGAACAGTCATATTATTGTAAAGATAAACGATGCTTTATTTTACCCTGAGAGTAAAACTAATTTTTAGGACATACTTTTTCAATTATTGATTTAAAAATTTGATCCCAAACTCATGGACAGACCTACTACCTCAATACCCTTTTGATCAATTACAACTTGTTTCTTTTTTTTAATTGTTCTGAAATTGAAAACTTGATTATTTGATACTTGTAGGCAGTTTTCTAAATGGTTATCTCTCTGTGGGACAACTAGTTGCGATGGTTTTGATTAGCACAAAGCAAGATATAAGTAGGTTTAGGCAAGATATAAGTAGGTTTAGGCAAGATAGAGATAGGTTTAGGCAAGATGAAAGTAGGTTCAGGCAAGACAGAAGTATCCACAATTGACCTTTTAAGCAAGATGGAAGTAGATTTGAGCAAGATAGAAGTAGGTTTAAAGCAAGAAGGATATACAGTCATGATGCTTTAAATATGAATTCCAATTAATTATATACTTGTCATTTTTAATAACTGATAACAATATGTTACACATATTGTCCGTTAAATTTCGATAAGTGCAGTTGGTAAAACCAAATAAATGCAAAATATTCATAATCAGATATATAGCTAAATAAAGCAATACAAAAGTAGGTTTACGGGGTACCGTAAAGCAAGATAGGTGCTTTTCATATTGCTTTGATAGCGAATATTCATATTTTTGAGCTAGACTTACTAGAGAATAACATGGGAGAACTCGTCCATATCCAAGAGCCACTCCGGCTATTATTGTCTCGAAATAATTTCGACTTATTAGAAAGACGAGTGTATTGGCTGATACTCAGGCACATTAAGCAGCTCCAGATCTTGAGGCCCGCTGAAGTCGAAACCCTTCCAAGTGAATTTCCGGCATTCAAAATTCCCATTACTGATCTACAGTTACCGAACTCGTCGTCCGAAGTAAATTACTCAACTTACAAGCGGGTTGCTCAGCGACTTACATCCAGGCAACTCTACCTTGATTCCCCTGCGCAGCACGAGTTTACCTCAGTAGTCGTTTTTCCAATGGCTCGCTACAGTAAAGGTGTATTAACGGTTGAGGTTAATAAGCACTTGGTACCGTACATGATTGACTTAAGTAAGGGGTATACCAAGCTCCAACTCCAAGCAGCCTTGTCTCTTAATAGCCAGTATGCTCAGAATCTATATACGAGACTCTGTAAGTTCCTCGATACAGGCATCTGGCGGGTTAGCGTTACAGATTTGAAAGACATCCTCGACGCCCAACAGTATGTTCGCTGGTCAAATTTCAAGCAGACCGTACTGGCTCGGGCGATGGAAGAAATCAACCAGAAGACGGATATCGAAGTTTTCGTCACCGAAAAGAGAGAAGGCCGCTTTATCACCACGCTGATTTTTACGATAAAGAGGCAGTCTCGTAAAGACAACAAAGCGTTTGATGCCTTCAATGAGGAAATGGACATGGTGTATGCTCAACCGACTGAAGAGCTTCAGAGTAAAGCGTCCCAAGTTCTGTTACAACATTACCGATTTACCAGTGCCCAAATACGTGAAATCATTAGTAATGAGAATCTGCTACAAGAATTTATTCGGCTCGACGTGTTGATCCAAAAAGGGTTCATTGATGTAAAGACGAATCCAACCAGGTACATCGCCGGCATCTTATTTAAAAAACCGAAAGCTGCGGCTACCAAGTGAGTTAAGTGAATTTAGTACTCAACGATTATGATACGATTGACACTGCCAAAAGCCAGCACGCTGTTGTGTTTGCTTCTGCTAGCCGGTTGTTCAAAAGAGAATGCCGGGCCAGCAATCGACTCCGCACAGATAGTCGGTAGTTGGCAGATTACCACAATTACGGCTGATCCTGCGGTTACCTCCCCCACATATGGGACTACCACGGATGTTCTCCAGCTATATCAGCAAAACATTGGTAAAGATTGTGTCGGCCCAACCCGGTACGAATTTGCGGCCGACGGCGCATTACAGCTCACAACCTCGGCGGATTGTCAGAATAGGTTGAACAACCTTTTCGGATTTACCTCAGCGAACTGGCGTACAACCGGTCGACAACTACGCGTAGAGGGTAATTACGATGCGCTGTCCTACACCGTGACGGAACAAAGCCCGCACACTATGGTGTGGCAACGAACGGAGTACAACTCCCCGTTTGACGGGAAAACTCATTTGTATACGATCAAGTTGTCAAAGCGGTGAGTTAGCCGTCACAAGACACTCGAACAGAATTAATCTGTTTCACCGTCTTGTAAATTATCTTTTGCGAGAATTGGTGAAATAAATCGATTTTCACATCTTGCAGTCTATGGCCAATACACCTATTCGCATACCGACTCCTGAAGACACTAAAGCGGACCAAGCTGTCAGCAAAATAATTACCCGATACACCGTCAGCCAGTTAATTCGCTATTTCGGGGCTGAACTTCCTAAATCAAGCAATTATCCTCGTCACGCCAGGGCTTACGTAGACTTTTGTTTGAAGAAAGGATTTGGCATCGACGGATTGAGTGTTGCCCGGTTCACGGCAACACTGCCACCCAATAGGGTATCACCCATCCGTAAGTTCCTATTATTTTATCAGGCCATCGGTTGTCCTACTGTTGTGGCCGACCCCAAAACCACTAAAATCCCACCCGCAGCCAATCAATTAATATTACGCTTCATTCGCGAAGCGAAAAGCCTGCGCGGCGATCGATCCAAAGAAACCTATACCAAGGCGCTCAACGCTTTCTTCATCTACACTGACGAACAGCATTCATTGGGCCAATCAGCTTCATTGAGTGGCATGGTGGTTTCTGACTTCGTACAGCAACTAAAGGATAACCAGTATTCAGCGTTTACCATTAACCTGTATCTCTCGGCCATCAAGCAGTTAGCAACCTGGTGCATTCGCCGACGTGATGATCTCCAGTTGACCGAGGATCAGCTCAATGCGTTGCGTGACATTAATGACGTGCGTGGCCTGGCCATTGAGCGAACGTTCTACAAAGACAGCCTAGAAGCCTGCGAAAGGCAACAGGTCCTAAACGATACTGAAACCACGCGTGATAAAGCGGTCCTTGTCTTATTGGGATTGGAGGGGTTAAGAACTATTGAAGTAACTCGGCTGAAGCTAGGCGATTTGGACTTCGAGCGGCATCAGCTGCAGGTACTGGGTAAAGGAAAGAGCACCCGGAAGGCCATAAAACTTTTCGCAGCCTGTCGGGGTGTCCTGCAAACCTACTTGGAAAAAACGGACCGTTGGCCCCTGCCGCAAGGTCGACGCGCGGAGTATCTGTTCGCTGACTTGAAGACGCATCAGATACGATACATCGTCGACAAGCAACTCAAGAAGCATGGCCTGAAACGAACGGGCATGTCGGCTCACAGCTTACGGCATACGGTAGGCCAGTTGTTACTGGAGGAAGGTGTGAGCTTAGAACATGTTCAGCAGCACTTACGCCACGAGACAATAGAAACAACCCAGTTTTATACCAAGAAGAAGACGCTCAAAACGTATTTTCAGCAGATGCCCGATTAGTGTAAACGAAGTCATTTAATCGGAATGAATCAAGCACCTATTCCATTTTATAATGATTCCGAATCATGCGTTCGTAAACAGTGGTCGGTAAAATTTGCTTCAACAGCACCGACAGTTTCTCCAATGGTTTACCAACCCGGTATAAGCGGTCCACCTGTGACGAATTGATAATACGCTCAATTAAAGGACCGAATACGCTAGATTCAATGCCCTCGCTCACGCTTTGATCGATCAGTTCGTAGGTTCGCTCAAATGTCGCTTTATACACACTCTCCTCGGCCACGGTGGCCCGGAGTCGGTTTTTGTTGATATCTGTTCGCGTCCCCCCCGGCTGAACCGAGCACACCTGCACACCAAAGGGGGTAAGCTCTAACCGAAGGGCTTCAGTTAACCGTTCGACGGCCGCCTTGCTGGCACTATAGGCACCTCGGTAGGGAAGTCCTGCCTCGGCCGCAATTGAACTTATGTTAATAATCAAGCCAGACCGCTGCTGACGCATAATCGGCAAGGCAGACTGTACCATTCGAATCACGCCGAATACGTTTGTGTCAAAAACCCGTTCTACATCAGTGAGTGACAATAACTCGACGGGGCCAGCGATGCCCAACCCTGCGTTGTTAATCAATACGTCTAATCGACCCTCCTGCTGCAAAATCTGATCGACAACCTGCTGGATACTTTGGGGATCAATAACATCCATTGTCAACATGTGGACGGAGTCTTTACTCAAACCAGCCTGACGCGATGTACCATATACGATAAAGCCACGCCGGGCTAAGTAGGTTGCTATTGACTCGCCGAGACCAGTCGAGGCACCCGTAATTAAAACAACTTTTGACATATCACAATTAAAGAGATTACTAAGTAAGGAGGAACGGTACCGATTCATCAGTAAAAGCTTACTGACAGGCAGGCTAACGATTTGCGGCCAGCCATCGATCATAGGCAATCAAAAGATCAGGATTCTCAGCAGCCTGAAGGCTTAACTCCAGATCAAGGATTCTCAGTGCCTGCTCAAAAATTACTTTCTGAGCAGCAGTGGGCGCAAAACTGGGCGTATCCATATCATGCGATAATTGACGTAAAGAGGCTACCGTAAACAGGTAAGTCGATCCAGAAACGTGCATACTTCGGTACTGCTTTTGTAGCCCATTATCAACACAGTCGAACAATTCATAGCTACAAGTGAATAGCAATTTTACGTACAAATAAATTTATCTAAAGGTCACCGTGCCAAGTCGGGCGGATTTAGGGACGAATAGTATGCTCGCAAGGACAAACCCATAGTAGTGCTTTATAGAGCGGTGGACCAGTGCTGGAAAATCAAACTAGTTACTCTACCTATTGACTATATTTAAATTTGCTTTCTACGTAGTTCATGGTAAAATCAGACCCATTTAATGCTTCACAGCAGAACATTCTCTATCAGCGAGATTCTCTGTCATTGACAGTATCGGCGCACGCCGACAGTCAGGCAGTGGCCTTACTTCAGAAAACAACCTACGGCACCGAAGGTATCCGCTACCGGCAGACTGGCCAGGAGCATAAATTAAAGCAGTTGCATAATCCCTGCTTTTTTCATCTCTACCACCAACAGGAGCTAATTGGGTTATACTGTCTGGATAAACGACCGGTTCATTTTCCAGGTGCTTCGATCAATGGCTATTACGGCCGTTATCTGGCCGTTGTTGAGCAGTTCCAGGGGAAAGGGTACGGACAGCTCCTGAAAACAACTGCCCTCAACTACATCAGCCAAAATGCGTCGTCCCCCTACCTGTACTACTCGTACATCGAGGGCAAAAATACCCGCTCGATGGCGGCTTCACTGCGGGAAAACTTTGAAGCTATTGCCCAACTCAACACGTTCATGTTCAGGCGGTTCTTGCCTCGCCTGGATGCCCGCTTTAAGGTTGCCTCGTCAAGTCACGCAGATCAGCTTCTACAGCTAGTACGAAGTCAGTATGCCGATTACGGGTTTCAGAACTATCTGAACATCAATTATATGAATCATTACTTTATCCTTGAAGAAAACGGCCGTGTGCTGGCCGGGGTTCAGGCAAACCCGATTCTCTGGAAACTGGTCCACATCCCGGGAAAGCTAGGTCCATTTATCCGGTATGCAGCTCCCTTGATGCCCGGCCTTCGGCGTTTTTTCAATCCCTCCTGCCAGTCGTTTGTTGCCCTGGAAGGGGTTTTCCTCAGGGAAGGTCAGGCCGAATTGTTACCGCTCCTGCTGGAAAGTGTATTGGCTTATTTTAAGGTGCATACCGCCCTGTGGCAGCTTGATGTGAAGGATCCATTCATCCAATTGCTGAACAGCCAGCCGATGGGTTGGCTCAGCCAGTTTCAACCAGGCATAACCACGAAAGTGATGGTCAAAGCGGTTGACCTGCCCCCAGCGATTCAGTTGGGTAAGGAACCCGTATACGTATCCAGTTTTGACTACTCGTAAGGCAACCTTGCCGACTGGCAAGACTTCATTCAGCTAATACAAAAGAGCAGTAAACCACCGCCCAATGAATCAAGCAGAAACGCAGTTAAAACATTTACTAGAACGTTCACGGCTGAAACTGACCCGACCCTTCTCCAA
>NZ_JBGGWF010000017.1:0-102323 GCF_041321135.1 Fibrella aquatica
AAGCTCCAGCTTCGGTAGTAGACTAGTTATTTTCTACTACCGAAGCTGGAGCTTCGGCGCTACAACATACGTACCTGACCCTTATACAATCCGCTCGGCGGTGACGGTGAAGTCTTTATCGAGCAACCGTTTCAGAATTTCCTGCGCCCGCGCTTCACCAGCTGCGGTGATCTGTACTGATTTGTTCCGACGATTACCGTCAGTATACTGTTTAGAAGCGAGAGCATCGAGGGTATCGAAGCTGTGGCCTTTCCAGTTGATGAGTGATTTACCCTGTGGGTACCCATTTTCGTCGGTCGTTTCCTGCCGCCAAGCGGTTAGGTAAAGAACAGCCAGGGTAAGGTCTTCAATATCCTCGGGCGTAATGTCGTTGGTTTGCATACTGATTAGTCAAAATAAGGAACAGACGGCAAACGCCGTTTCCAGCTACGAAGGTAACAGGTACAGGCCGGAAAGGGGCGTTTTTTCGTACCTTCGTCCGCTAACATCAGTAACAACCATTTTTTGCACCGTACCTGACCGCATGGAGCGTTTTACCGGATTACTCGGGATTGTCTTGATCTTAGGCATCGCCTTCGCGATGTCGAACAACCGCAAAGCCATTAATTATCGAACAGTAGGCGTAGGGCTGGCCCTTCAATTTGGCCTTGCTGTGTTTGTTCTCAAAACCGACCTCGGGCAGAACGTTTTCAACTACCTTGGTTTCCTGGTTAATAAAACGCTGGAGAATGCAGATAAAGGCGCTGCATTTGTTTTTGGCTCGCTGGTAAACCGCGACGTACTGTCGCGGGCATTTGGTAGTGGCAACGACTTCATTTTCTTTTTTAAAGTGATACCAACCATCATTTTCGTGGCGGTGCTGGTCAATATCTTCTACCACCTTGGCATCATGCAACGTATTGTGGCCCTAATGGCACGGGTGATGAAACGACTGATGGGCGTGAGTGGTGCCGAAGCCCTCTCGAATGTGGCAAGTACGTTTGTGGGTCAGGTAGAGGCCCAGATCATGATTAAGCCGTATCTGGCCACCATGACCAATTCAGAGCTACTGGCCTCTATGGCGGGGAGCTTTGCCTGTATCGCGGGTGGCGTTCTTGCCGTCTACATCTCGCTGGGCGTTCCGGCCCCGTACCTGCTCGCCGCCAGTATCATGGCTGCTCCAGGCGCACTGGTAATCTCAAAAATCGTTTTCCCTGAAACCGAAGTTTCTACCACACAGGGGGTCGTAAACATCGAAATCAAAAAGACACACGCAAACCTAGTCGATGCCATTGCCAGTGGCGCCAGTGAAGGGCTCAAAGTGGGATTGAACGTTGTAGCCATGCTGATCGGTTTTATCGCCCTGATCTCATTGATCGATATGTTACTGGGTAAAGCAGGTAGCCTTGCCGGGTTTCCAATCCTGAGTCTGAATTTCCTGCTTGGTAAACTATTCTCGGTATTTGCGTGGGCAATGGGCGTTCCGGGTAAAGACGTTGAAGCAGCAGGTGCGTTAATGGGTACCAAAATGGTGGTCAACGAGTTTGTGGCTTACATCGAACTGGTCAAGCTCAAACCAACCCTCGACCCAAAAACCGTAGCCATTACCAGCTTTGCCCTTTGTGGATTTGCCAATTTCTCTTCCATCGCCATTCAGATTGGCGGCATCGGCGAATTGGCCCCAAGCCGCCGCACTGACCTGGCCAAACTAGGCTTCAAAGCCCTGATCTGCGGCACATTAGCCAGCTATATGTCTGCCACCCTGGCGGGACTTTTACTCTAAAACTAGTTTGTGGTTTGTCGTTTAAAGTTTGTAGTTGCGCTGCAAATCAATAGTACGATGATTTAGCAACGCAACTACAAACTTTAAACGACAAACCACAAACCCATTCAAAAATGCGCATCGGTATCTTCTTTGGTGGCCCCTCGCGGGAGCGCGACGTGTCATTTGCCGGCGGACGTACCGCACTGGCCAACCTGAATAAAGCCCTATTTGATCCCGTGCTGGTGTTCGTCAGCGGTTGGGGACGGTTTTATATTGTGGAACCCGACTTTCTGGAGAATACGTCTATTCGTGCCGCTTTGCCTGAGCAGGATGGCTTTTCGGTGTATGACGAGTCGCTGGAAGAAGAAGACGTCATTCCTGGCGAGCAGGTTGACCCGGAATGGTTTGAAGATTATTTCGACATGGCGTTTCTGGCCATGCACGGCCCCGATTGTGAAGACGGCGCCATTCAGGGTTTGCTCGAATGGCACAAAATGCCGTATACAGGACCTGGCATTCTAGGTTCGGGATTAGGCATCAACAAGATTTTGCAGAACAACCTAATTGCGCTAGTCAATGGTCAGGAGAAAAAAACGGCGACCATCACCCGCGATGCCTGGAATCAGGCCGATCAGGGCGCGTTCTTTACGTCGCTGGTGAACCATCTCGGCTTGCCGGTAGTGGTTAAAGCGCCGCATCAGGGTTCGTCTATCGGCGTAGCGATCGTGCGCGAAAATGATCTGGGTACGTTCCAGAAGGCCGTGGGCCAGTGTTTCTTTACCACCACGCTTAACCTGGCCGATTGGGCCAACATGGAAGAGCAGGCGAAGCACGATTACGCGCAGAAAACAGCAACTCTCAGTTCGGCAATCGGCTACCCACTCATTATTGAAAACACGGGGGAATACGCCATGCACCCCGCCGACCTGATCGAAAAACTCGACGACGAAGCCGACGAAGATGCAGATCGACTCTTCACGCTGGCTTCGGTCAATGCCGAGGATGAACTATTATTCGAGGAATTCATCAACGGACAGGAATTTTCGTGTGGCGTTATTCAGGACGACGATGGGCTGGCAGTGGCCCTCCCGCCGACCGAAATTTATAATGCCGATGCCTTTGATTACGAAACCAAATACCTGACCAGCGTTGCCAAGAAGCGGATTCCGGTGGGTACCAGTTTGGAAAACAACCGGGCCATTCAGGTGGGCATAGAGCAGTTGTTCACGAAACTAGGCATCAACGTGTACTCGCGTATCGACGGCTTCCTGACGCCGGAAGGTCCTAATGGTGAGCCACAGCGGGTCTTGTTTCATGACCCGAACACCATTCCGGGCATGTCACCGACCTCGCTTATCTTTAAGCAGATGGCTGAGATTGGCATGAACCTGAGCGATTCGCTAACGTACCTGATCAGGCAGTCATTACGGGAAAGGATCAGGACCGGCAAAGACACACACCGCCTGAAACAAATGCTGACGGAACTCGACGCTAAGTTAGCCGCCCGTAAAGCAGCGACGCTTCCCGAACAGGTCATTCACTTCGGCCCCACCGACGATGACTGGAACCGGGCCAAAGGCGAGTACAATGCTGCCGCCGCACTAGCCGAGACCCGCCCACAACTGGTATATTTGAAATCGAAGGTCGAGAACCACGAAGTGCCGGTTTACTTCCTGTTCAAAGACACGCTGACGGAGTTGGAAGAAGCCCTGACCACCCCCCGCCACCCGCTGCTGATCGAAACACAGGAACGGGCAAGACACATTACAGAGCGGTACATTTGAGCAGACATTGGACGCTGGATACTGGACTTAAACTATCTCACAGGGATCTGTTTAAGTCCAGAATCCAATGTCTGGCATCAGATTGCAAACAAACTCAACTGCCCTTCATTGACTTTACGGCGTGATCCTTCATGTTCCAACAGCCATTGTTTACGCCATAAGCCACCGGCATATCCGGTCAAACTGCCGTCAGAGCCAATCACTCGGTGACAAGGAATTACTACGGCCAGTGGGTTGCGCCCATTGGCAGAGGCTACAGCACGAATCGCTTTTTCGTCGCCCAGCTGCCGGGAAAGTGCTAGATACGAACGTGTTTCTCCGAAAGGAACCGTCAGCAAAGCTTCCCAGACACGTTGCTGAAACGGCGTACCGATAGGGGTCATCAGAAACGTAAAGTCCTTACGAATGCCATCGAAATAATCGGTGAGTTGGTCGCAGGCCTGTTGTAGGGGAAGCGGCAGGTTTTTAATCAGAAACAGATCAGGCATCGGATCATCCAGACAGGTGATAGCCGATACCCCTGATACATCGCCGGTGATGCGAAGCGTGCCGAGGGGAGACGATAAGTACGTATGCATAGAACCAAAGCAAGGTGGGTTGTGATAAGCTAGCCCCCCTTTGTTTGCTTTAGGCTAACTTACGAAAAATGTCTGACCAGCACATCGTCGAGCATCGCTTTTGTGAGTGGTTTATTTCGGTAGCCGGTCACTTCATTAAACTGTTCGGCACGTTGCTCGTCAGAGGGGTTTAGTGAGGTCGTCAACATCATAACAACCAGATTACTTTTCAGATTAGCGTCCAGGCGGTGGTATTCTTCCAGAAATTCGAATCCGTTCATGCCGGGCATATTGATGTCGAGCAATATCACTTCCGGCCGTATGTAGGTTGGATCAGTCGTATTAGACAGGTACGTTAGCGCCTCGGTTCCGTTTTCGGAAACGCGAACATGATTACACTTACCCCAATCTGTTATTACCAGTTGGTGAATATAGTTATCATCGGGGTCGTCGTCGACTAGCAGGATGCATTCAAGCTGTTTCATTGGTGTTGAGGTATTGTCATCTGAGCCACAAAAATGAGGCTCATTCGCATACAAGTAAAGTCAGTACTTCTGTTTAACACGAAACAGCGGGGTATTTCCTAAAAAAATTAGCGATCGTTCAACACGCAGCCGACTTATCTCGGCAAATCAGAAAAATTGGTCACCTTATCAAATTCAATCGACTTCTAATCAGGTACGTCAACGGCCAAACCTACCCCCTTTGCAAAAGCAGCGCACCAGGCTATGGGTGGCCTGGTGCGCTGGAACATGTCGATTTTTAGTCCTGACGGCGGCTTCGCTCGCTTTTCTTTTCCTGTTTTGCCGCTTTCTTTTCTTTCGGCGACTTGGCCGGTTCCTTTTTCTTTTCGGAACGGGCATCTTGTGCTTTAGCCATTGTTTCGCTGTGTTTAGGTTGTCAAGGTACAAAACGAACGGCAACCGTAGTATGTTGCCACGTAAAGAGCAACGAAATCAGGCAATTCGGCCCGAAATTTGACAGCACTTACCTAACCCATTCTCCTCTAAAACCATGTCTCGCTTTTTACTGCTATTTCTGCTGATTCCATGCCTTGCGCTTGGTCAGGCACCCATCGTTTTATCGAACAAGCCCACCAACACACTGTTTTCGCTGGCAGCCATCGACGGGAAAACGGGCGTTCGCCTACCCGCCCAATTCAAAGTTCATGCTTATCTGGCCAAAAAAGACTATTCTGGGCCAGCGACTCCTGACCGCGATTTTGAGTTTGTGATGACCCGGGCCGACTCTCTTCTGGTTATTGCCTCGGCACCTGGTTATGATGAAGGTGAGTTCGTGATGGTGGCCCCCTGCGATACCTGCGCCACCTACGGCTACTCGGTTCCACTTGACCGAACTGACACGGTTTTTCGGGAATTGACCAAAGGCAAAGCCATTAAACTCGATAAAGTTTATTTCGATCAAAGCAGTTATAAAATGCGGCCTGAATCATTTGACCAACTCGACAAACTGGTTCGCACTTTACAGGGAGAACCCACCTTGCGCATCGAAATTGCGGGCCACACCGACAATGTGGGCGACCGACGTTTAAATCAGTTTTTATCAGAGAACCGAGCCAAAGTGATCACTAACTATCTGGTTACAAAAGGCATAAAAGAAACTCGTCTTCGGCATGCAGGCTACGGAGATACCCGTCCCGCGGCCCCCAACGATGTGGAAGAAAATAAACGACGCAACCGCCGCGTTGAATTTGTGGTGTTGTAAAAAAACACCTGGCGTTGCTGACTAGCTGCGTAGCCAATACCTATCTGCTGTAACCGTGGCAATTGTTGAAGAGCCTTCTATTGTTCGTCGTATCTGGGGCGATGCTGATGTGATTTTGCTCATTTTCGCGGGCTCAGCCGCCGAGTTCGCGCTCAATAAAGCCGTTGATTGGCTATTTTTTACCGGAAAGTTACCCGCTGATCCTATCGGCCGCCTGTTTTCGACGGTACAGTATGCCCAACAAATTGTTTTTTCTGACCAGGTCAGCGCCCAGAAAGCCGTGAGTCGAATGGCGTCCATTCACGCGGGTGTTGAGCAGAATCGGGGTTATTCTATTCCAGACTGGGCTTATCGTGATGTTCTATACATGCTTGTCGACTACTCGGAACGGGCTTACGCACTACTTCACCAACCGCTCACCCCTACTGAACAAACAGAGGTTTTCGATACCTTTCGGCAGGTGGGTGTTGGCATGGGCGTTCCTGACTTGCCGCTAACGTATGCTGACTGGCAAACAGACCGGCAACTTCACCTGGCTAATGACCTTGAACGAAGCACGTTCACCGATACGCTTTTTCGGCGGTATCGTGAAGAAATTGGCGGTTGGCGCTACAACCTCCTGCGACAGGCCCAAAGTATGCTCGTACCTGCACGTGTGTCTACCTTGCTCGACCTTCCCAAACGGCCGTTACTGAGTAAGTTACTTTGGATCTACCCTGTTTCACGCGTACTAGGCCTGCGGGCATTAGTTCAACGCGTATTGCTGCCCACCACGTACCTGGCACGCATTCAGGGGCTTGAGCGAAAGCCGTAGGCATGAGTTCAAACCGTATGGAACTCAGTACGTGCCGAGCGTGGTTTGTCAGTTACGTTAAATGCGCAGGCGTTACGTACCTGATAATCACCAATGAAAAAAGCCAATCAGCCACTTCCCTTCGCTGACATCATCAAAAGCGGCGAGCCTGTGCTGGTCGAATTTTTCGCCACCTGGTGCGCCCCCTGCAAAGCGCTGGCCCCCACATTGAAACACCTTGCCGACCGCACAGGTGACAAGCTGACAATCGTGAAAGTTGACATTGACCGTAGCAAAGCGGCGGCCACGAAATTTCAGATCCAAAGCGTTCCTACCATGATTATGTTTAAAGACGGCAAAGTGGTTTGGCGGCAGACAGGCGTGCAATCGATCGGCAAACTCGAAACATTGGTGAAGCCATTTTTATAAAGTCCAATGTTTAAAAAAAAGGGGTTCAAAGTTCAACGCCTAAGGTCCAATGTTGCGTTGCTGCACACCGATTTGGTGGTACAGCAACGCAACATTGGACCTTAGGCGTTGAACTTTGAACTCAAAGATATTGAAACCTTAAAATATAAAAGGCTTCGGGCTGAAGCAGAGAATGAAGATGAGCAGGGCAAGCCAGCCAAGGAGTTTTCGACCGTTGCTTAATGGCTCATTCTGTTCGGTTTCGGGATGGTAAACGCCCAGAAAGCGGCCCAATACTACCGCAAACACCATAAAGCCGATATATCCTTCTACATCCGGGAACAGAAAAGATACTGCAAACTGAGTTACCACAACTGATAAGGCAATGAGAAGCGCCGTTACAGGCCGGTCATTGATGCGCGAGAACGCCAGAAACAACGCGGCTACGTACAGCACCAGTTTGTACAACTGATCACCAAAAACGGCATCGTCGCCGGTAGCGAAGTCGGATACCCGGAAGAAACCGAGACCCGCATAAAAGACGAAACCAATAAACAGGATGGGAGCCAGCGTGTTGAAGCGCCGCCGACCAATGAGGGCGTAAAGCACATGCCCACCGTCGAGCTGACCAATAGGAATGAGGTTGAGGGCGGTGAAAAAAAGCGATAAGTAGCCCGCCAGCAGGTAAGGATAATGCACCATTTCGTAGGGGTGCGGCAAGAGTGACTGGTCGGCTACGTAGGTTTTGAAGAACCAGAATAGCAGGTTATCGCCCAGAGCAATACTCCGAATGTTTCCCTTAGCTACGTTCAGGCTTACGAATTCACCATAGCGTAGGCCATACTTTTTATAATCGGGATGGATCGTGAATATATAGTCTATGGGCGGCAGGTGGGTAAATCCATACCAGAGCAACAGTAACGCCACAACAAAGCCCGCCAACGGCCCGGCAACGCCAATATCGAAGTATTTACGCCGACTGCTGATGTAATCTTGAATACGGATAAACGCTCCCATCGTGCCAATGCCCTCACCCATGCCCGTCCAGAACGGAATGTAATAGGGCAAGGTGACACGTACCTGATTGGCCCGCGCTACGAAGTAATGCCCAAACTCATGCACTGTCAGTACTGTCAGGAAGGGCAGAGAAAAATTCAGACCCACCCAGAATTCAGACCAGCCTAACGACCGGATCTTATACTGCTGAATGTCTTTTGCTTCATAAAGCCACTCTAACGGGATAAACGTTGAGCCAAAAATCCACTCGGCCCCAGAGGCAGTGGTGGTGACGAGTGTAATAAGAAATAAAACAAGATGGATGGGGTACTTACGTGTTTGCATAGAAGGGAGTTTTCAGCTGATAGAAACAGGATACTGAAAACATAGTCATCACTCGATCTCGTCGAGGTAATCCAGAATGGTTTTTGGCGGCACAACATGCACTGCCCGGATACCCAACGCGGCGGCTGCCTGTATGTTCAGCAGATTGTCGTCAAGAAATACCGTTTCGGCGGGGTCCAAACCAGCCTCCGACAGAACGTACCCGTAAATGTCGGGGTTCGGCTTCAGCATTCTGACAATGTGCGAATAAAACACTTGTTCAAACAGAGATTCCAGCGCAGGCTGCCCCAGTTCAGCCAGTCGATTATTAACTTCCCGAATGTGTATTGGGTTTGTATTACTCAAGAGAAAAAGCCGGTATTTGCCCGATAGCAATTTAATGCGCTCGATGCGTTCAACGGGCAAATCAAGTAGGACACTATTCCAGGCGGTGTCAATAATTTCGTCGGCCCACCGGTCGGGTTCATCACTTTCTGAACGAACCAGCGAACGAACAGCGGCTCTAAAGGCCTCATCATCAACAAGGCCGGTTTCATATTGTTGCCATAAACCGTGCTGCTTCCAGAGCGATTCCATCTCGGCTTCGGACCGATTGGCCAATTGGGCAAAATTTCGCAACGGAGCCCGTAAATCGATCGGGATAATGACGTCGCCGAGATCAAAAATGATGTTTTTCATAGAATACGTTGGTTTCTTCAAGTCTCCAAGACTTTCCAGACTAAAAATTCATAAGATTCCTTCATCGGCAAAGCTCAGGTACGTTCGGTCGGTGACGATGAGGTGGTCAAGAACGGGAATATCCAGGAAACGCCCCGCTTCTTTGAGCTTACGGGTCAGGTCTTTGTCGGCCTGCGAGGGAGTGAGATTCCCCGAAGGGTGATTATGGGCCAGAATAATACCGCTGGCCAGATACTCTACGCCAACCTTGAAAATCATTCGTGGATCGGCTACGGTGCCCGATAGTTTACCTGCACTGATCTGTACAGGGCGTAGCACCTCGTTGGCTCGATTAAGCAACAGTATCCAGAACTCTTCGTGCGATTTATCGGTCAAATAAGGCCTTACCTCTTCGTAAGCATCCCGCGAGCAGGTGATTCGATGTCGCTCTGGCGGTGCCTGTTCGCGGCGGCGGCGGCCCAATTCCAAAGCGGCCACAATGCTGATGGCCCGAGCCTCGCCAATACCCCTGAACTTGGAAAGGTCTTTCACACTTCGCCGGGCTAACTCGTGCAGGTTATTACCAACGCCTTCCAGCACTTTGCGCGCCACATCAACAGCCGACAGTTCGGCGGTACCGGAGTTGATCAGAATAGCGATCAGTTCGGCATCGGAAAGGGCGGCAATACCTTTCAACATTAATTTTTCGCGGGGTCGGTCCTCTTCCGCCCAGCTTTTAATGCTGCGCAAGGGCTGGTATGTGTTCATCTGTTTGCGGTTAGCTTCGGCGCATGGTACATACCCAAAGGTAAGACCAGGGACAACAAAAAACCTTATCCGCTTGGGCAGATAAGGTTTGCTTCCGGAAGAACAGAGACCGGCAAGCTACACTAGGCAGCTACAGCAGGAGCCAACTTGTTGACGAAACGAGTAAGCTTCGACTTGTTATTGGCGGCTTTGTTCTTGTGAATGATATTTTTCTTGGCCAACCGATCAAGTTTTGAGATTACCGTCTTCAGCAGGTCGCTGGCGGCAGCGTGATCAGTGGTTCCGCGAAGTTTTTTCACGAGGTTACGGCTTGTTACGGCCTGGTACCGGTTCAACAGACGCTTTTTGGCGTTGGTCCGGATTGCTTTCTTGGTATTCTTATGATTTGCCATTGACAGGACTTGGTTCGGTTTCCGAAATCAGTCCGCAAAGGTAAGCTTTTGAGTGGATTATCACAAACAGAAGGCTGATAGTTTGTGGTGTAAAGTCAGTAATTGAGTACAGTACCACACGTTATCATATCTTATTTGGCAAAAAATAATATGTACAGAATTTAATCTAGATGCATGCTAAACCAACTGTTGGAATATTCTGTCAAATGAATAGATTTGTTATCGTAACAATAACCTAACATGAGAACCGTAACATTTGAGTCGCTTCAGGCCGATCAGGCCTGGATGGTCGTGTCTGATCAACTGAATCAGCGCAACATGTTGCTCTCGCGAAGTATTTCAAAATTAGAGCAACAGCAACAAACCCTGCCTATTGCCAGTCGACTAATGACGCTTCGTTACCACTTGCGTCAGGGCCTGCGCCGCCTCACCGCCGAAAACCGCAAACTACCCGCTACTACCGATCAGGCCGGCGCTTTAAACCGGCAATGGTGCCACATTCATGAACTATACTTTTTACTTCGGCAGGTTGATGCTGAGTTACTCAACGCCCGCGATGTGAGTGAACCCCTCAGTCAATGGCTTGATACCCTTGAGTTGCGTGTATACAAATCAGCGTTGGTTCATTTGAATTAACCAGCTTATTAATCTTATTCAGTGTCTCCTGCTGTTGTCAAATAGCTCTATCAAACCGGCAATAGCAGGAGACGTTACGTTTATTGGCCATTCAAGTACGTTATCAGCTCATTCCCAACTATTGGTAGTCGCCGGTGTTTCAACCTGTAAACGCGACGCTATGAAAAAGGGATGGATTATTACATTGGGGGTTTTGGTACTGCTTGGCATTGGTGGTTACCTGTATTATAACAGTTTAAAAAACAAGGCGCAAGCAGAAGGCGGGGCCTATGATGGCACCCTCAGACCCCGCCTTGAATTAAGCCGGTTTGACCTTTCCAATGTTTCAGACGACTCAGTATTAGTGAATATGCATCTGCTCATTGATAATCCACTGCCGATCGGTTTTAAGGCCAAAAGGGTGGATTATACGTTGTATATCGACAATGAGGAGGTAACTAAGGATGCCTACAGCAAAGCAATCGAGGTAAAATCGCAGGACAGTACACTGCTCACGCTTCCGGTTCGGTTATACACCAAAAAAATGATTGGTGTATTGAAACGTCTCGAAGCCGCAGGCACAGACAGTACTGATTACCGCATTCGCACCACTTTTGATCTGGACATTCCTATTGCAGGCGAACGCACCTTTACCGTCAGTCAGTCTGTTCGGGCACCTGTTGTTTATATCCCGGAATTTAAGGTGGCCGATATTGATCTGGGTACGTTCGGCCTCAATAGAACCGATGTGGCCACCCGAATTATCTGCATTAATAAAAATAATTTCCCGATCAGCATCAGTGATACCAAGTACAGTGTCACCATTGATGGGAAACAGATTGCAGCGGGAGAACAACCCGAACCGATTTTGATTAAAAAGCAGGGTTCAACGCCGTTTGTGGTGCCAATGACCGTTAAGCCCGGCCAATCGATGGGGCTGCTGCCCAAGATGTTGTTCAATAAGAAAGACACGCCGGTTGAAGTAGCCTTCCGGTGCAAAATCCTGGATAAGAGTGAAAATCCGATGTTCAAGGAAAGCCAGATCGTTACTACAATACGAAGTAATCTGGCCGACTTGACTAAAATGACAAAGACGAAGTAAATCGCCTATCTCTAACCCGGTACGTTGTGTAGCTGGCTGTTGCCTTTCTGTTCAGGAAAGCAACAGCCAGCTTTTTTTAGGCAATTGCAACCCGCTCACAGACAGCGTCCCAAAGGCCAATCCGGGCTTCCATACTACGGATAGCCCAATCAGTGGCTTCCTGCCAACGTGTGGTATCCTGATCGCACAGGGCGGTTACCATTTGCATGGCCAGATGGCTATGGTGATCACCGTCAATTTCAATGTGCCGTTCCAGATAATAACGGAAGGTATGCAACTGTTCGGGGGCATCGGCCGCAAGGGCGCGCACCAGATTCACAAACATATCGGGAATAAGGTCTTCGCGGCCAAAGGTGAATACAGACGCCATTACGTGCGGTTTGTTAGTCCCAATGACATCGAAGGTAAACTGCACGAATTGTCGTACGCCGTCGGGTACGTCGGTTTGCTGCAATGCCTCATGAATGGGCATTCCGGCCACAATACCGTTTACAAGCTGGTCGATCGCTGTGGTATCGGCCCCCAACTGCTGCATGGCTATTCGATACAGTTCGTAATGGCTAATGTGCGAATCGGGCCAGCCCAGCCATTCGGGGGCTTCGTCACTTTCTTCACCGGTTACAATTTCGTTGATCAGATAGCGCGTGCTACCCCGTCCAACGGGCATCCAGGGCTCCGACACGCAGGTTAGATTACGCTGCAGGGCTTTCAGCAACGACATAAAATCCCAGACGGCAAACGCGTGGTAGGTGGTTAGGTCGCGCAAACCGTCAAGATCCTGCACGGTAGCGTATACGGGGTGATTAAGCAGGCGCTGACGAGTGGGTTCCAGCGCGGCAGTAAGTTGGGCAAGCTTAGCTTCCATGATAAAGTCACAGATTGTGTACAACCTATTTACGCATAGGGCATGAAAAAGGTTTTCCGATACGGTCAGATTGGGTATACACCTTTATTTTCAGCCCAACCACTTACCATTCATCCACTTCCCGGATCAATGAACAAATAAGCTTACCTGGTTGACAATCAACAGTATATATTCACATATTACTCCAATACAAAAAGGAGCCCCACCGCCATGAAACATTGCACACAATCCCTAACGCTGATCATTATGCTGAGTGTGTTGAGCAATGAACTACATGCCCAGCACACCATAACGACGCAACCGGTAGCCCAAACGAGTATATGCCCCGGCTCAACACTCGATGTATCTTTTGTTGCTTCGGGTACATACCCAGCCAGCAATACGTTCGTCGTGCAACTCTCGAATGGCGGCGAGTACATGGATATGCCAACAGGCACTGCCAGCTACAATAGTAGTTCAGGAAGGTATACAGTATCTGCAACCATTCCGGGAAACACGGCGGCTGGAACAACATATCAGTTACGTGTTACGGCAAGTAACCCGGCCGTTGTTGGAAGCCCAGGCAGCACAGCGCTTGTGGTAAAGGTGAAGCCGGGAGTGCCAATTGTGAGAAACATGACGATCTGCCAACAGTTTTGTACAAGCCCGAGCACATGCGAATACAGTCTGTTTGGAACACCTGCGGCCGGAGCGTCTATTTCCTGGTATAGCCCATCTGGTAGTAAGTACAGCCCGTTTCTGACCAGTACGCCTAGCTCGATCGGTATCTATTCAGGTGGAGGTACTGCCTGGACATTTGGCGAAAACACACTGTATGCCAGTCAGACCCTGAACGGCTGTGAAAGCGAAAAGACGCCTTTCATCGTTACGTTTAACCCCAATCAACCCGTTGGCCCATCGAACTATAATGGAGAGTCCTATGCGGTTTGCCAAAACAGTGGCATGCTAACGCTGGACAAATTTGTATACCCTCCGCCAGCCGGTTATCAGATACTTTATTTTGACCCGCTCAATACCAGTATTCCCGGCACTACCGTTCCCCCTACCATTAGAACAGACGTAGTAAAGGTGTATCACTACACGGCAGCATACTTATCAGATAAGGGTTGTCGTAGTCCGGCTAGAAATGATGGGGATATTTACGCTAAAATCAAACCCAGTCCAGGCAAACCGACCCTGCTCACCAACTCGTTGTCATACTGCCAAAACCAAACAGCGAACTTACTATCCGCCAGCACCACTGATGCAGCAGCTTCACTGGTTTGGTATGGAACCGATGCAACGGGTGGTACAGGCACATCGGTAATTCCCCGACCAGCTACAGACGTACCTAGTACATTCAGGTACTACGTTGCTCAACAGCTTAACAATTGCGAAGGAGAACGGTCAGAGATAGTAGTTACGGTAAAGGGACTATCGACGGCAACGCTCACGGCTAGTTCCACAACCATTTACGAAGGCGATGCGGTAAAACTTTCAGTGGCTTTCACGGGCGACGGGCCATGGCGGTTTACCTACCGCGACAGCAGCAGCGTGGGAAACACCACGCAGGAAGTGCTGACGAACGTAAACCCGCACGCACTGGAACTGACACCATTGAAATCAACCAATTACCGAATCACCGCACTCAGCAACGGTTGCGGTGCCAGTTTGTCGCTTCCCGCGCCGGTACAGATAACGGTAAACCCATTGTTGGCAGTTGAAGCGCTGCCTACGCTAATCAGGGTATTCCCGGTGCCGACAACAAGCAGCATAACCGTGCAGGTAGATGCATCACTGATGGTAGGTTTGACTACGCTGACATTGATTGACAGCAAAGGAAACAGCGTACAGAAACTGGAAACACGCCAGTTAAGTACACAGTTGTCGTTAGCTGATCAGGCGGCCGGATTATACATCTTACAGATCCGTACTGGTGAATACAACGTGTACCGCCGACTGGTGAAGCAATGAGGGACAGACAGCGATATAATATTGGTCGTTTTCGGATTAACTGAAATTACTCATTGATTTACAAGTAGTTAACTATTCATATAAAAGAGGGGTGCTTTGCATAGCAGAGTGCCCCTTTTTCATGAATAACCTTGACTTTTTGGTAATTATGCGTCTCAATACAAACCTGAAAGTAACCGAGTCACTGACTCACTTACTGTGTCAACCCGCCATTCATATATGCAAAAACAACTACGTTCCCTTTTTCAACTTCTCTTTTTATGCGGCCTTGGCTTGTCTGGTGCTGCACAAACAAGCATCACAACTCAACCGCTTAATCAGACGAGTGTTTGCCCAAGTACGTTGCTCGATGTGGCGTTTACGGTTACAGGTGGTTTCCTTCCGGGCAATAGTTTTTCCGTTCAGTTTGTTAAAGGCGCGGAGTCTGTTACTCTACCAGCCAATACGGTACTGGTTAACTCCGTCACCGGCCAGTATACTACCACCATTACACTCACCAACGCGTTAACGGCTGGCACGTACCGCATTAGAATGCTAGCCAGTAATCCGATCACGATCGGTTCGCTCAGCCCAACTCCACTGCTTATTAAAACACAGCCAACAACAGGCCCTGTCATAAAAGCGCAGCCCATTGGCAACTTCACCAGTCAGTACACTTTTTGCCTGAACGATCCCACTTTCCCGGTAGCTAATCTGGTTGGCCCCGTTCCCGAGAACTACCTGGTGCTGTATGATATTGGTACCAGCATGGCCAGCACCAACCAACGAACGTTTACCTCACCGGTTATCAGCACCAATACGGTGGGGGTTAAAACCTATAACCTCAGGTACGTTGTGATCGATGAAACAAAAGGATGCAGCCCCGTTGAACAGCCCGGCACCGTTTCCTTCTTAAGAACGGAAGTTCGGGCCAGCCCAGGCGCACCCTCCGTTCCGGCTCCATCGGTTATCTATTGCCAGGGCCAAACCGCGAGTCCTTTATCGGTTTCGATCACAAATGCCGGCGCCAATTTGCTTTGGTATGATGCCAGCGGAAAGCTGCTGACAGGTGGTACGCCAACCCCGCAGACAACATCGTCAGGCACCTCAACCTATCAGGTAAGCCAGTCGTTTGATCAATGTGAAGGCCCGAAAGTTCCTATAACGGTCACCGTTCAAACGGCGATAGCCGCGCCCGTAGTGGCTCAAACACGGATTGACCTGTGCCGGGGTGCTGTTGCTCAACCGTTGTCGGCTACGGGTACAAACCTGATCTGGACCGACCCTACAGGCCTGACCTCTACGGCAGCGCCAGTCCCGAATACCCTAAATGCCAGCAAAACGCCGGATGGAGACCTCTACTACGTGGCACAATCAGCGGGGGGTAACTGCACAAGCATTCGGTCAGCTATTCGGGTAGTGGTTCAGCCTCAGCCGACGTTATCATTGGTGGGGGGAAAAAACATTAACCTCGGAACCGATCTGGTGCTTCAACTTCGATTTACCGGGGCCGGACCATTTCGCTACCAGATCACGGCTAATACGGGCACTGCAACCATTACAGGTACAGCTACCAAAGACACGTCGTTACTGGTGATGCCTGAACGAACAGTGGTTTATCAGGTGACGGAAGTAAGTGGAAGTTGCGGCATCGGATTACCCGGAAACCCAGCCACAGCAACAGTGGTTGTATTGATTCCAACGATTCGCACATCGCCATTAGAAACAGCCATAGCCTGCGCCGGAGGCACAATAACTACTAATTTTCAGACCACTGGTACGTTTAATTCCAACAACGTTTTTCGGCTTCAGATTGCGCGTACTAACCCCGATACGGCTAAAATAATCTACTCAGATCTCTCGATTGCTCAGCAGGTTGGTTCATCGCAGATAACAGGCATACTCCCTGCCACGGCCACGGCAGGAACGTACCTGGTGCGGGTAGTCGCAACTAACCCGCGGTATCCGATTATAGGCACACCCAGCTCGTCTACGTTAGCCATTTTGGGGCAGGCAGGGGCTTCACTAACCACTACTACACCTATTATTTCTGATGGCGGCATGGCCAAATTATCTGTTGCTTTCACTGGTGAAGGGCCCTGGACATTCAGCTACAGTGATAGTTCGGGCGTTGATCTACCACTGACCATACGAACCATAACGACCAACGCCAATCCGCACGTATTTGAGGTAAAGCCCAGCCGCACCACAGCTTACCGCCTCACCAGCATCAGCAACGGCTGCAACCTGAATACTTCTATTGCCAGCCGGGCCCTCGTTACAGTATCCCCTTTGCTCTCAACTGAACCGTTGCCCGGTTTGGTCAGCGTTTATCCAATACCTGCCACCAGCATAGTGACTGTTCAGATTGACCCTTCTCTACTGACCAGCGCAGCTACACTTACTCTGGTTGATGAAAAAGGCCATGTAGTACTCAGCATAAACACCCGACAGGCGATCACCCAGCTACCACTCTCTGAGCAACCCGCTGGTTTGTATGTGCTTCAGATAATGGCAAATGGACACAAAATGAGCCGTCGGTTGGTGAAGCAATAAAATCGAGAGCGAAAAGCCAATACGGTCGGCATCGGCTCAGGATCGGGTGTAATCGGCATAAATAGGGCATATTACCCAACAGCGTATAGTACGCCGGGGCCGTTTATTGCTGAACTTTGCCAAAATCCTCATCAACAGCCTGAGCCGCTTACTTGCTGAGATGAGCCACCACCTGATTGTCTTCTATTCATTGATCGATTTTCACAAAATAGCGACCCACTGCCAAACGGCGCTCATTGATGAGTGCCTGCCTTTCTGGCTGAAATACGCCTGCGATGGGCTGGGTGGTGGTTATTTCGACTACCTGACTACCGATGGGCAATCAGTTGACGCCCTGAAAACCGTGGCCCGACAGGCAGAACAGGTTTGGGCATTTGCTTACCTGTATACTAACATCGACGCCCAACCCGACTGGATTGACCACGCTCTGCACGGAGCCGATTTTCTGGCCGAACATGCGCATACGCCCCAAATGGGCTGCTATACGTACCTGGATCGTGTTGGCAACCCAGCCGTTCGACCCACCTCGCTGCAATTGACCATCCACGACCCGCTGACCAGTGCGCGGGTAGCGGCAGCATACGCCCAAATTCACCAGGCCACCGGCGACGACCAATGGGCGATGCTCGCAAAACAGACTTTTCAGGCCATTTTGCGCCACTACCACGAAAGCCGTGAAGCGCTGCTGAGTACCCCTGTTGACCACCTGCAGCCACTCCAACATCTAAGCCAACCTGTTGCCTTGTTGCGCGCCCTCGTCGATGCCCGACCACTATTTGCCGCCACCGACTGGAAAGAAACGACCGAGCCACTCCTGAACGAAATCCTGAACGAATTTCTCGACAAACGGCACGACATCGTGCGCGAGTATGTGGGTGCGGGAGGGTCTTTCTCCAATACCCCGGAGGGGCGTCGGGTAGCTACCGGCCTGAGCATGGAAGCGGCCTGCCTGCTCATTGATGTAGGTACGTTGCTGGGAAATAGAAAACTCACACTGCAAGCCACAAACTGGTGCCTGCGCACCTGTGAATGGGCATGGCCCGCCCGTCCCGAAGGCCGAACCGACGATCGACAGGGCCTGGCCAAATGGGTAGACTGGAAAGATCAGCCCCTCGTTTTTGAAGGTGATACCCACCGCCTCGCCGCCGACCATTTGCTGGCACTTGCTGCACTTACCAACGGATACTGGCACACCCGTCACCCCGAAGCTCCCCGCTGGATTAAACGCCTTTATGATTATTCGTTCCAGCATTTTCCCGATAGTAAACCCGGATCGAGCTGGCATTTAGCAATTGATAGTCAGCAACAGCCTGCCACTTCGTTTAAGGCAACCGCCGAAACAGGTTGTTATGGCCTCGTTCGTGGACTGGCTACTACCTGGCAACACTTAGACCAATGTGCGCTGCTTCAACCCACCGGTGTGCGTGGTGTAGGCGTATAATCGGCGATTTTGGTATCTTGCAACAACCCTAAACTACTATCTACCGTGCTTTATGTTGTTCATGCCTACGACGGCACCGACCCTGAGGCTATTGACCGGCGCATGGCTGCCCGTCCTGCCCATTTTGAGGGAGCAAGACGCCTAAAAAGTGAAGGCCATTTCATACTTGGCGGAGCACTACTCAGCCCCGATGGGCAGATGATTGGCTCGATGATGCTGCTCGAGTTTACCGACGAAGCCCAACTTCAGAACTGGATGTCCTGGGAACCTTATATTCAGAATAAAGTCTGGGAACACGTTGACGTTAAGCCTTTTCGCCAGGCCGACGTATGAAACAGCGCTCCCTTTCCGTCCTTTTATTACTCGCGCTGGTTACCTGTCAACGTAAACAGGCAACCAGCGACACAACATCCCCCGATTCACTGGTTAGTAAGGCGTCTATAATTGAATCGGCTACTGAAACATCGGCACAATCGCCAGATAATTTTCTGATCATTCCGGGGTTACAGGTTGGTTCTATTCATGCTGACGCCACTGAGGCGGGCCTAATCGACATACTGGGTAATAAGAACGTGGTTCGTGACACGATCTATGTAGCCGAAGGCACGTATGAGATTGGCACCACTATTTTTAAAAACACCGCCGATCAAGCGCAAATTCTCTGGGCCGATAATCGCCGTTTTGCGCGTCCTCAATCGGTATTGATCCGGCCCGCCCGCGATCAGGACGGCCATTTGCGACCTGGAACGGCGGGACCTGTTACGCAGTGGATTACCGGCCAGAAAATAAGACCGGGTATGTCGCTACGAGACGTTGAAAAGCAGAACGGCAATCCGTTTAGCCTCTATGGTTTCGACTGGGACTATGGCGGTTGGTCGACAAGCTGGAAGGGTGGCGCTCTGGAGCAGCAAGATGGCAAAACACTGATTAGTCTCGGTTTCGGTGTTTCCGAGTCGATGACCGGTGCCCAGGAGAAACTATATGAGTCGCTTATGGGTGACCAGGAATTTCTGTCGAGTAATCCGGCTATGCAACAATTGAATCCTACTGTACAAAACCTGACCATATCCTTTCAATGACCCCCTCTCCTACCCTGCGTATCTATCAACTCGACGCGTTTGCGGATCAGCTATATACTGGCAATCCGGCGGCGGTGATTCCTTTAACCGACCAAAATGAGTGGTTACCCGATGCCCGGATGCTGGCCATAGCGGCCGAAAACAATCTGGCAGAAACGGCTTTCTACATTCGTACCGAAACGGGTTTCCACATCCGCTGGTTCACGCCCACGGTTGAAGTTGACCTCTGCGGCCACGCGACCCTGGCCACTGGGTACGTTGTCTTTTTCCTGGAAGAAAAACCATCCGAATCACAGATCACCTTCGATTCTCGATCAGGTCCGTTAACCGTTCGGCGCGATGAAGATGGCTGGCTGGTACTCGATTTCCCGGCTGATGTACTTCAAAAAGCGCCTGTTCACCCTCCGGCTCTGTCGGCTGGCCTTAATGGTCCCAAACCGCTGGAGATTCGCAAAGGGAAAACCGATTTCATGGTTGTGTACGCTTCTCAGGCTGATGTGGAATCACTGGCTCCCGATTTCCGCGAGCTACTTTCTGTACCAGCGCGAGGCATCATCGTTACTGCTCCCGGAAACAATGTTGATTTTGTGTCGCGTTTCTTTGCACCGCAATCGGGTATCGACGAAGATCCGGTCACAGGATCGGCTCATACCACGTTGATTCCGTATTGGGCCGAAAAGCTGGGAACAAATACCCTGTCGGCTCGCCAAATTTCGGCGCGGGGCGGTAATCTACGATGCACCCTACACCCAGACCAAAATCGGGTCGATATTGCCGGTCAGGTGAAGCTATACCTAAAAGGCGAGTTGGTGGCCTCGTAACCTAAGGGGTAACGTACCTACAGCAATGCCCGGAACGCAGGCTACGCCCATCAGGGCTGAAGTTTGCGCTCCGGGCATTCTGTTGTTGGCGGCTAAATCATCCCCCGCGCCTTTAGCTCCAGATATTTATTCACCGTATTGGCGGTCAGATCGCGGGGAGCGGTCAAGATACTTTGAATACCATATTGCCCTAACTCTTTAACAATCAACTGCTTTTCGTACGAAAATTTTTCAGCGATTGTTTTCAGGTAGATTTGTTCCGTATCGTAGGCGGGTGTGTTAAGCAACGATCGAAGCTCCGTGTTGTCGAAGAAAACAACCAGCAGCAGATGATCTTTGGCTAAGCGGCGCAGGTAAGGTAGTTGCCGCCGCATACCGCTCAGTGTTTCGAAGTTGGTAAACAGTAAAAGTAATCCGCGCTGACGGACCTGCATGCGAACAGTGGCGTAAAGCCCTTCAAAATCGGTTTCCAGATAACGGGTCTTCTGGCGGTAAAGCACCTCCAGAATCTTCAGCATATGCCCCGGACGGCGCTCGGCAGGCACGATCTGCCCAATTCGGTCAGAGAACGTGATCAAACCCGCCCGATCCTGTTTCAGCAACGCGATATTGCTCAAAACCAGCGAGGCATTGATCGCATAATCGAGTAGGGTCAGCCCTTCAAACGGCGAGCGCATTACCCGGCCTTTGTCGATGAGGCAATACACCGCCTGCGACCGTTCGTCGGTGTAAGCATTCACCACCAGGTTCGATTGGTTGGGATCTGACCGACGGGCGGTTGCTTTCCAGTTGATCGTCCGCAAGTCGTCGCCCTGCGTATAGGGACGTACCTGTTCAAATTCCATACTGTGGCCAATGCGCCGAATTCGTTTTATCCCAACCTCGGTAAGGCGATTACTGGCGGCCAGCAACTCATACTGGCGCATTTGCAGATACGAGGGGTAAACGGGCACTAATCGGCCTTTCTCGAATTGAAAACGCCGTTTCAGCAACTTCAGCGGCGTCATCACAAAGACGTTGATAGCGCCGAAACTGTACTCGCCACGCCGCGTTGGCCGTAGCTCATAGCGAATCGCTTTTGTTTCGTTCGGTTTAAGCTCAGCTGTAAACAACACATCGCGGCGTTGAAACTGAAACGGAATTTCATCAACGATCTCAACCGGTGTGTTAAACGCGTAACGGCTTTCCAGATACAGGGTAATCGGATTGTCATCGCCGTTGGATAACCGGTCGGGCATATCGCGACGGGCGAAGAAAATGGCTTGTCCCCCGGCGGCGCTCTCGCGAAACAGCAATACCAGTTCAATGAGCAGTAACAATACAAAAACGGCAAAGGCAATTTGCAACAGCGGAAACAGAATAGGTAACGCATAGCCTACCACAAAGGCTACCACAAAGCCCGCCAGGATGAACCAGACACGCAGCGAAATAAAAAGCGGACGAATAAATTTCATCATATCGGTTTACCACCGCGGTTAGCCAGTGCAATAATCAACGGGGAACCTCTACTTTCTGAATCAGTTGGGCGATCACATCGTCGGCAGTGGCGCCCTCCATTTCGCGTTCGGGGGTGAGCAAAATCCGGTGACGCAGTACCGGCGCGGCCAGTTCCTGCACATCTTCGGGCGTAATAAAATCGCGTCCCCGCAACGTAGCCAGCGCTTTGGCCGAATTGAGCAACGCTACAGCAGCGCGGGGCGACGCGCCCAGATACAACGACTTGTTGGCCCGTGTACTTCTGACAATCTGGGCAATGTAATCGAACAGATTATCTTCTACGTGGACCTGATGCACCTTGTTGCGCATGTCGTTCAACTGATCGGCAGTCAGCACAGCATTGATGGCAGCCATAGCGTCGGTCAGGTTACGGCGTTGATGGTGTCCGCGCAGAATATCCACTTCTTCGGCCTGTTCAGGGTAGCCAACCACAATTTTGAACAGAAACCGGTCGAGTTGGGCTTCGGGCAGGCGATAGGTTCCCTCCTGTTCAATGGGGTTTTGTGTAGCCAACACCATAAACGGTGGCGGCAGCAGGTATGTGTTACCATCGTTAGTCACCTGCCGTTCTTCCATGGCTTCAAAAAGAGCCGCCTGTGTTTTGGCCGGTGCCCGGTTGATCTCATCGATCAGCACGATATTAGCAAAAATAGGCCCGTGCTTAAACGAGAATTCCGCCGTTTTGGGGCTAAACACCGACGTACCCAACACATCGGCCGGCATCAGATCAGGCGTAAACTGAATCCGACTGAACTGTACCGAAACAGTTTTAGCCAATAACTTAGCTGTCAATGTTTTGGCTACGCCCGGAACGCCCTCAATAAGCACATGTCCATCGGCTAGCAGTGCGGCCAGCAATAGATCGATTGTTTGGTGCTGCCCAACAATTACTTTTCCAACTTCAGCGCGAATAGCGTTGATGGCAGCACTTAGGCCCTGAAGGTCAACGCGGGTATCAAAAGGTTGTTCCATGTATGAATAATGTTCGTTCAAAGTCCAAAATACGGGGTTTAGGCTTCTCGGTCCAGAGTGATAAAACCTCAGATATTGGAAACAGAACTGCTAAGATTGAAATTTTCAATGGCGGAATTGATAGTCAGTAAATCAAATTCCGAGAGTGAAACGGCTCGTTGCGCCTGAGCCAGTATCCGCACCAGATTTTGGGTTTCATCGAGCGGAACACCGCTTTTACGGGCCAGCGTTTCGGTAAATTCTGTATCGAGAATGTGCGTACTCATCTGATAACGCTCGCGGAGATCGGCCAGGAAATACAGGATTTTCTTACGACCCACGTTGTCATGATCGTTTTGCTGGAAATACATCCGCCCCACCGTTTTCACAAACTCGAGCGATGTATTCTGGGGCAATGGCATTACAGGAATCACACGCTGCGTCCGTTTTCCGGCAAACAGGGCATAAATAATGAGGCCAAACAAACCAATGTAGTATGCCCAACTCAGAGCCGGTTGCTTATAAATGTACCGCAACAGTGATTGTTCATCTTCGTTGAATCGGCCCTGCTTCTGAAACTCATCCCAATAAGTGGTCTGAGCCGGCAAATACGAAAATGCCTTGGTCATATAATCGGCCGAGGCGGGGAAGAGCAGGTAATAATTGGTTAGTGCAAGCGGCAGGTTATGAATGTAAAAAACGCCCTTACCATGCGGGATACGCAGAAAAATTGCTTCGTTTCGGGCATTACGAGCCAATACTGTAATACCACTATTTGGCTTTTTTACGACCAGATAATTTCGTCCATCGTCGTGTCTAAAATTGTATCCTCCTTTCCGCGCCAGCTTAGGTCCCACAAAATTTGAGCGCAGTGTTGAGTCAGCCTCAAGTGGATTCTTCACGTTGGCTTTAAATCCCAGCGCCTTACTCAGCGTATCCGAAAAATCATAGGCCGACAAAAAAGCGTTGTTGCCGCGTGCCACGTACCTGAGCAGTTCACGGGTGTCGTAGGTTCCCGCCGCAAAATCCTCGCAAACGGCTATGTAGTTACTGGGCGTTACTACCTTCGTCTCGGTCAGCAAATTGTAGGCGGGCAACCGAACACTTTCAACCGTTTTCCGCCCCATCAGGCCAGGCAATAACTCAAACACCGCTTGAGTGCCAAACGGAATACGGTCGTTATTTCGGTAAGTAGGGTTCCAGTCTATGGGTTTGGGCTTGTAATACTCGAACACTACAAACGCCGTAAGCGTAGCCAGCAGGAACAGGATGTATTTGTTTATACGCATGAAAACGCAGTCAATTTATGACCTTGAATGGCTAGGCTTTAAACTGTTGAAACTGCTCCCGGATGCTACTAAAACGGGTTTCATCGACCGGAAAATCACCGTACCATGCATATTCAAATAGTGTGGTCAACTGCTCAAACGGGAGCCGCTTAGGATTTCCTGTCAGCTCATAAGCATATTGCCGGTTGGTTTTGTCGGGTTGCCAGCGAATCAGGCCACTGTCGGTCAATTCCTTCAGCGTTTGCAGATACAACAGCCGGATGGCCAGCCGGTAGTTGCGCTTCTCAACGGCTTCGTTGATGCGGTCGCTAAAGTTGATCTGATGGATGTTTTCGTCTACTGTTTCGTAGCCCAGCCCTGTATGTTTAGCCCGACCCGGAAACAGATTAGCCAGCACCTCCGCTTTGTAGAGCAACCAGATTACCAACCCGGCAATGCCCGCCAGTAGCACATACTGACCAACACTCCGATACGCCTTAGTGCGGAGCAACTCTCCTACTTTATACCAGAACCAAGACAAAAACCGTTGCCAGGGGCTAGCCGTGGGCGGCACATCGTCGCCATACTGATACGCCCTGTCGGTCTGAATGTCACGTAGTTTATCGGCATCAACCGACCGTACCCCAACAGGAGTACGGTCATTAACAACCGCATACGTGGCAGTATCACGGGCGGCAGCCACCGAATCGGCTTCCTGCTTATAGGCTTTATCTACCTCAGGGCTGACCACCACGTCTTTCGCGTCTGCAGGCGACACGGTTGTTGTATCCTGAGCCACAGCCGAAGTCAGCAGGCCGAGGGCAATCATTACGCACAAACAAAGTCGACTTAGTAGCATAAAAGATCAACAATTGGCCTGGTGTTTTTGTACGCAAGACCAACCCATTCAACGTGCTTAATAGTCACCTTCTTCCTCCCGATTCCGTAAGGTGCCTGATGTAGATGCACCCGGAGTGGTTGACAGTTGACCAATAGAGTCAATCTGACTCAGCAGTCCGGTGCCTTCTTTTTCTTCCACCAGTGAAAAGTACTGAAAGGCGATCGTTGTCGCCGAAATCCCCTGTAAAATGGACCCACCAACCGAGGCTAAAGCAGTTAACACGGCTGTCAGTATAGAAATATCTTTCACCACGCCTGCCCCAAACAAACCACCGAGAATGGCAGAAGGCAGCGTGAATACCATGCTCATGATACTGACAATGATGCCCATAACCAGCAAAATCCCGAATGTTGACCACCAATTATCGCTGATTAGTTTGAACGAACGACTGATAACCTGACCAACTTCCCGACGTTCAAATACCAGAATCGCGGGGGCAAGGGTCAGAACTACGGCTACGTATATACCCGGCAAAACCAGCAGTATAAACGCAAATGCCATAATGATGGAGGTTACGATAGACAGCAGAATACCAGAACCAATGTACCGTTGTACTTCGGCCCATACTTCGCTTACCCCAATGCTGTCTTTGGTTTGTTTTTCACGATACAGCCGGATATACGAAAACGTGACCAAACTGGTCAGTACATAGGCAAACAACTGAAGCACCATGCCAATCAACTGTGGACCGGAAAGAATGCTGGCATAAAACGACATCAGCTTATCCGGCGTATTCACCGATGTGGCAGACCCTAATAGCTTAGCCTGTCCGTAGCCGGAGATGATACCACCCACCAACGCCAAAGGCCCCACAATAAAGAGTAGCGATAACCCTAAACCGCGGATTTGCTCGGTCACGAACGTGAACGTAGCATTGATTTTTTCGCCAAAATCGCGGCGTCTTTCAAACTGGATCATGAGAGTAAGAAGTAGAGATTAGGCATTTTGACGGGAACGGTGCAACTGAATTGGGTAAATTATGAAATACCAGACAATGAACGCTGCCGATGTAGCAATAATCAGCAAACTAACCGCCGGCTGAAGCGTAAGACGGGTAACGAAGCTTTCCAAGAAGCCGGCTATAATAAAGATAGGAACCAGCCCCACAGCAATTTTCAATCCTTGTTTTGCCCCGCGTTTAAACGACTCTAAACGCGGCAACGTACCTGGAAACAGCAGGCTATTGCCCAGCGTGAGCCCGGCGGCACCTGCAATTACGATGGCCGAAATCTCGAGCGTACCGTGAATCCATATTTTCAGCAACGATTCGGCAAGCAAACCCCGTTCGTAGAAAAAAGCCTGAAAAGCACCCAGCATTACACCGTTGTAGAACAGCATCACCAACGTACCTACCGAAACAACTACGCCCGCCACAAACGCCCGTAGCGAAACAGCAATATTGTTCAGCGTAATCTGGAAAAACATACTACCCTGATCCATGCTGCCGTATACACCTAGCGGATTTCCTTTTTTGATGTTCTCCAGCGTCATATTCACATACTCATCGCCCAGAATGAGGCGAACAAAGGTGGGGTCATTGATCGCCGAAATCCAGCCAATGAGACAGGCAATCAGGAAAAAAACGGCCGACACCGCCAGCGTTCGTTGCGAATAGTAAAAAAGTTGGGGAAGCTCGTATTTCCAGAACGCCACGAATCGGCCGCGCTCTTCGCGCTTGTTCTGCATCAGGCCCCGGTGCATCTGGGCGGCCAGCCCGTTCAAATACCGCGTCACATTCGACTCCGGGTAGAACGTGCGGGCATACGACAGGTCGTCGGTCAGTTCCACATAACGGGCTGTCAGCTCGTCGGGATCTCTTGTCGGATTTCTTTCAATATCGGCCCACTTGTCAGTGTTCCGTTTCACAAAGGCAGCTTCACGCATACAAACCGAAGGCAGGTAGGTTTATCGACTTAATCTAATCGACCGGGGAAAGTTACTTAACTATCGGCAAAGTTGGTGGCATTTTCACACGAATAATCACAATAAAAGGCGACTCAAAAACAGGCCTAACCGGTATCTTTGACCTAGCGAACAAACGTTCGAAAGATCAACCCACCCCTCTTCCGATGGCTGTTTCTATCCAGACCACCCAGAACGTATTACTCGAATATGAGCCTGCCAGTATTGGCGACCGAATTTTAGCCACCCTACTCGACTATGTCGTCTTTGCGGCATGGGCTATACTCACAATCGCACTTCCGGCTGGCGCAGGTTGGTTTGGTTCCGGCGGACAATCGGTAGTGTATGTACTGGTTGTAGCAGCACTTCCTATCTTCTTCTACGATTTTTTCTGCGAATGGCTATTGAACGGACAGAGCATTGGCAAGATAGCGCTGAAAATCAGGGTAGTTATGATGGATGGGTCACAGCCGGGCGTTGGTGCTTACCTGATGCGTTGGCTACTCCGCCTGGTCGACACGCGCATTTTCAGCGGTATAGTAGCCATTGTTTGCGTGGCCACTAATGGCAAAGGGCAACGACTTGGCGATCTGGCCGCAGGAACCACTGTTATCCGGCTCCATTCAAAGGTGCAACTTGATGATGTCGTTTATAATAACCTCCCCCCCAACTATCAGGTTCGCTTCCACTCGGCCCAACAGTTGACCGATCGGGATATTCAAGTGATCCGCGAGGTACTCCGGCGGGGTTCATCGGAAGCAGCCGACCTGACCGCCGACAAAATCAAAGAGGTACTACATATCACCACCGATCTGAGCAACTACGACTTTTTAATTACCATTATCAACGACTACCAATTCCTATCCATGCAGGAATGAGTTCTAAGTTCAACGTCTAATGTTCAAGGTAAGGTCTAACGTCCAAAGTCTAATGTCTAAAGTCGCTACGCATATCAGCAGAGCAACTTTAGCCATTAAACTTTAGACGTTGAACTCTAACAGACTTTGAACTCTTAAATCTATGCTAGCTTCCATAAAATCACTGTCTGAACAATACGCTGCCGGTGCTGTGGCCATTCGTCGTCATTTACACGCGCATCCTGAATTGTCATTTCATGAGCAGGAAACCGCCCGTTTTGTGGCACGTGAGCTTACTGCACTCGGTCTGCATCCGCAGGAAGGCGTAGCCGGCACAGGCGTAGTTGCCCTGATTGAAGGCACCCTGCCGGGCATCGATAACCGGGTTGTTGCCCTACGCGCCGACATGGATGCTTTACCCATTCTCGAAGCGAACGATGTACCCTATAAATCCACCGTCGACGGTGTTATGCATGCCTGCGGACACGATGTGCATACCAGCAGCCTGCTAAGTACCGCCCGTATCCTGACCGAATTACGTGATCAGTTCTCGGGAACAGTTAAGCTCGTCTTTCAACCCGCCGAAGAAAAAGCGCCGGGTGGTGCCTCATTGATGATCAAAGAGGGCGTTTTGGATAACCCACGGCCTCAGGGCATGATTGGCCAACACGTAGCAACCAACGTGCCTGTCGGAAAAATTGGTTTTCGAGAAGGCATGTACATGGCCAGCACCGACGAAATTTACATGACCATTCACGGCAAGGGTGGGCATGCCGCCATGCCTGACAATCTGGTAGATCCTGTACTGATTGCCTCACACGTTATTGTGGCCCTGCAACAGATCATCAGCCGGAACCGACCACCAGCCAGCCCATCCGTACTTTCTTTTGGCCGCTTCATTGCCGATGGAGTGACCAACGTGATTCCTAATTACGTGCAAATCGAGGGCACATTCCGGTGCATGAACGAAGAATGGCGTGAGAAAGGCGTAGCACTTATTCAGAAAATGGCCGAAACTATGGCTGAAGCCATGGGCGGTACCTGCGAGTTTACGCGCGTAAAAGGGTACCCTTTCCTGAAAAATCACCCCGAACTAACCCGGCGGCTACGTACCCAGGCTGAGGCCTATATGGGACGTGAGAATGTAGTAGACCTCGATTTGTGGATGGCGGGGGAAGATTTCGCCTTTTACTCGCAAGTAGTCGATTCCTGTTTTTATCGCCTGGGTACCCGCAACGAAGCACGAGGCATCGTTAGCGGAGTACATACTCCTACGTTCGACATTGACGAGGAGGCACTGGCGATTGGCCCCGGCCTGATGGCCTGGCTAGCCGTGCAGGAGTTGCAGGGAAACTGATATAAGCAAGCCTACCTGACTGTAACGTCGAGTACTTCGGCCAGCATTGTACTGAGCGATGTCAGTGAGGTAGGTTTGGTCAGGAAACGTTCGGCACCATTGGCAATGCAAAAATCACTGTCTTCCTGAGCCGATGACGTCGACAGAATAACAACTGGAATATCCTGACCAACAGGCGATTCCTTTACTTGAGTCAGCACATCCCGGCCTGGTAATTTGGGGAGGTTCAGGTCAAGGACCAACAAATCAGGGTGTTCAGCTGCTTCATTAAGGTAGGGCATTACCTGATCACCATCCGTTAACGTAGTTAGTTGAGTAGTAATCGATTGCTTTTTCAACGCCAGTTCAAAGAATGTGATGTCGTCTTCGTCATCTTCTACCAGCAAAATTCGGACCGGTTGGGTCATAAGGATGTCATAACAGATGGTTAGCAAAATTACAAAACAAGTAAGTAATTATGTTTAATTGTGTTGAGGAAAGACACACATAGTCTGGCTTTCTTTTGCCGTAACCCGTTTGAGTACCCAATTTGGGCCTAAGCAGGTAGGAGCAGGAAAGCAGTAAATACAGCATATCGTAGCTTTGGTATAAAAAGTAGAAAAAATGGCTGTATTCTGGGGTGTTGTCCTACATGCTGTCGGCGGGTTTGCGTCGGGCAGTTTTTATTTACCGTATAGAAATGTGAAAGGATGGGCCTGGGAAAGCTACTGGCTGGTGGGCGGGCTGTTTTCGTGGCTAGTAGCCCCGTTCCTGCTCGGATCCATAACGGTACCCGATCTGATGGAGGTTCTGAAACAGGCTCCCACCGACACCCTCCTCTGGACCTATGGCTGGGGCGTACTCTGGGGCTTCGGCGGACTGACCTTCGGGCTAGCTATGCGGTATCTGGGTCTCTCTCTCGGCATGGCCGTCACCCTGGGCTTGTGCGCCGTTTTTGGCACACTGGTACCTCCCATCTACCTCGGAACAATCGGAGAATTAGTAAGCACTACGTCGGGCCGTTTCGTTATGCTGGGAGTAGCCGTTTGCGTACTTGGCATCGGCATCTGTGGGTTAGCGGGTATGATGAAAGAACGCCACCTCACCGAGGAACAGAAAAAAGCCGTTATCACCGAATTCGATATTCGTAAGGGACTGCTGGTTGCTATTTTTTCAGGTGTTTTGAGCGCCTGTTTCTCTTTCGGACTCACGGCTGGACAGGCCATTTCAGATATTGCCGTTCAGCATGGTACCGATCCGCTCTATATGAATAATGCTACGCTAGTCATTATTCTGCTGGGTGGCCTCACTACCAACGCCATCTGGACTATCTATCTGAACATCCGCAACCGAACGTACACTGATTACACGAATCATAGCACCCCTATTTGGACCAACATCTTTTTTTGTGCGCTGGCGGGCTTCACCTGGTATTTTCAGTTCTTCTTTTACGGGATGGGCGACAGTCAAATGGGAGCATACCGTTTCTCAGGCTGGACACTTCATATGGCCTTTATTATTGCCTTCAGTAGCTTTTGGGGCCTATATCTCAACGAATGGAAAGGGGCTAACCGACCCACACTTCGCACCATTTCGCTGGGTATTGCTACTGTTGTACTCTCGACAGTCATCGTTGGTATCGGCAATTATCTGGCTGAGTAATTTATCGTTTACACAACGGTAAACTACCGATAAATCAATAGCGCTGAATTCATTAGACAATCTAGTGAATTCAGCGCTATTTTACTTTTAGCCACTTAATATAAGCCATGTCCGACACTGTTACGGTTACTCAACGCGTCAATCTCCCCTGGGTAGAGTCACCTTTCTTTAGCAAGCTGCTGTCAGAAAAAACGCTTACGCCTGAACAGACCGCTTTAGCAGAACACTACAATAGGGAGGGTTTCGCCGTACTGCGAAATGCGATTGACAAAACGTTGATTGATCAGGCTATTGCCCAAATTGAAGGCGAGTATCCAGCCAATCTGGGCGACGAACCAAGCCGTCATCAGGACCTTTGGAAAACGCATTCAAGGGTGCGCGACATTGCCTCTCTGCCACAGATTCTCGACGTGTTGCGCTTTCTTTACGATCGTAAGCCAATACCGTTCCAGACACTGAATTTCAAGTTTGGCACGCAGCAACGCGCCCATTCCGATACGATTCATTTTAGTAGTTTGCCCGGTAAATTTATGTGTGGAGTCTGGGTAGCCCTCGAAGATACCCATACCGATAACGGACCTTTGTTCTACTACCCCCGTTCGCATCGGAGTGAAGAGTTCAACTACTTCAATATCGGGATTGAGGCCAAGAAAGACTTTAGCGAATACAAGGAATACGAAGATTTTATGGAAGCCTTCATGGATTCTCGCCAGTATGAACGCCGCGAGATTTACATGAAAAAAGGCGATGTGCTTATCTGGTCGTCAAATCTGGTTCACGGCGGATCGCCCATCCGAAACAGTCGTGCAACCCGTTGGTCGCAGGTAACGCATTACTACTTCGAGGGTTGTCTCTATTATTCGCCGCGCTTCTCCGACATGTTTGCCGGCAACCTCAATCTGCGCCCTGTTGTCGATATCAGTACCGGGCAATTGGTGCAACACACACAAAATGGTAAACCATTCGATACCATCAATACCGGCGATTATAGATATGCCGTAAGTCACAACTTTTCTATTGGCGTACTGGCCAAGGAGTTATTCAAGAAACTAATCGGGAAGAAGCCATTTTAGTTTTACGGAATCCCATCCTGACCATTCTATCAGAACACATAACAACAAAAATGCCCACCCTTTTACAAGGGCAGGCATTTTTTATGATTGTTTAAAACAGCCGAACTAATTAAGCCAGTGTCCGTTTCACTTCTTTCATTTCGAAACCTTCAATGATATCACCAACTTCGATATCGTTAAAGCCTTTGATACTCAAACCACATTCGTAGCCGGTACGTACTTCGCTTACGTCATCTTTGTAGCGTTTCAGCGCACTGATTTCGCCCGTATGGATCACGATAAAGTCGCGGATAATCCGGATTTTATGGTTCCGTTTCACCGTACCATCAGTCACATAACAACCAGCTACCGTACCGATTTTACTGATCTTGAATACCTCGCGAACTTCAATGTTGCCGGTAATGATCTCTTCCTGCGTTGGAGCCAACAGACCTTCCATTGCATCTTTGATCTCATTGATGGCATCATAGATGATCGAATACATCCGAATTTCGATTTGCTCCTGCTCAGCGAGCTTACGGGCATTCGATGATGGACGTACCTGGAAACCAATGATGATCGCGTCGGCTGTTGAAGCCAGTAGCACGTCTGATTCTGAAATCTGACCAACCGCTTTGTGAATGATGTTCACCTGAACCTCACCCGTCGACAGTTGCAGCAGCGAATCCGACAGGGCTTCTACTGAACCGTCTACGTCACCTTTCACAATCACGTTCAACTCTTTGAATGAACCAATCGCTTTCCGACGGCCAATTTCTTCGAGTGTAATGTGTTTGCGAGTACGCAGTGTTTGCTCACGCAACAGTTGCTCGCGCTTGTTTGCAATTTCGCGGGCCTCACGGTCCGTTTCCATCACGTTAAACTTATCGCCAGCCTGGGGCGCACCAGGTAGACCCAGAATCTGTACAGGTTGTGAAGGCCCTGCTTCTTTAATCCGCTCGCCACGGTCATTAGTCATAGCCCGGATGCGGCCATAGTGGGCTCCAACAAGCATGATGTCACCCTGACGAAGCGTACCGTTATGAACAAGTACCGTGGTCACGTATCCACGACCTTTGTCGAGGGTAGCTTCTACCACTGTACCGGTGGCACGGCGTGATGGATTTGCTTTCAGTTCGAGTACTTCTGCTTCCAGAAGCACCTTCTCCAGCAACTCATCAATGCCAAGACCTGATTTCGATGAAATCTCCTGCGACTGATACTTACCACCCCAATCTTCAACCAGGAGGTTCATTTGCGACAGTTCATTCCGAATTTTCTCTGCGTCGGCACCAGCCTTATCTACTTTCGAGAAAGCAAATACGATCGGTACCCCTGCCACCTGAGCGTGGTTGATGGCTTCACGTGTCTGTGGCATGATACTATCATCAGCCGCAATCACGATAATAACAACGTCAGTTACTTTAGCACCCCGTGCCCGCATGGCGGTAAATGCTTCGTGACCAGGCGTGTCAAGGAAAGTAACCATACGGCCATCTTCCGTTTTCACGCTGTAGGCACCAATGTGCTGCGTAATACCACCAGCTTCACCAGCGGCTACTTTAGCGCGACGGATGTAATCGAGCAGCGATGTTTTACCATGGTCAACGTGACCCATGATCGTAACAATCGGAGCGCGTAGATGTAGGTCTTCTTCGGCATCTGGCGTTTCGTCCAGACTAGCTTCTGTTTCTTCCTCAGCAGATACAAATTGAATGTCAAAGCCAAATTCGTCAGCAATGAACGTAATCGCTTCAGCGTCGAGGCGCTGATTGATCGAAACGAACATACCGGCACTCAAACACACTGAGATAACTTCGTTGATTGACACATCCATCAGTGACGATAGATCGTTGGCCGACACGAACTCGGTCACTTTCAGCGTTTTTGCTTCCAGTTCTTCCTGCTCGGTCATTAAACGACGATCTTCTTCACGCTGACTACGACGGTCTCGGCGACGATCGGCTCCCCGGTTAGTGCGGGTGTTACCGCCTGTCATCCGGGCATTAGTAGCACGAATATTGGCCGATACTTCCTGTTTTGTAGGTACGTCGCGGCGATCACCTCCACGCTTTTTATCGTTACCACCGCCTGGACGTGGACCATTGCTGTTGCGTCCTTGGTTGTTTCCACCACCCTGACCTGCGGCCGGGCGATTTGTGTTACTGGTATTACCAGCAGCTGGTGCACCTGTAGCAGGACGGGTTGTGTTGGTGTTGTTACCTGAACCCTGACCTTGTGCGGGGCGGTTCTGGTTTGCACCTGCCTGGTTACGGTCACCACCTTGATAGCCCGGACGGTCGCCACGCGGCTGTCCATCACGGTCGTTGCGTGGTGCATTAACCTGATTCTGACCACCAGCTTGTGGTTGACCGCCGCCCGTATTGGGCTGGCCGGGACGCCGGTCGTTTGCGTTCGGAATACGTTTCCGCTTTCCTTTTTTATCACGACCTGCTGCTCCACCACCCTGCGGGCGATTGAACTGCGTAAGATCAATAGTACCCTTTACCGTAAGGCCTTTCAGCTGCACGCTACCTTCCGCACGAATCGTCTCGATTGGGCGAGCCGGTTCATCGGCAGGTACATCTGGCTTCGGCGCTGGCGCCTCAGCAGGTTTTGGTGCAGCCGCTACAGGAGCGGCTGGCGCTGCTGCCGGAGCAGGACGAGGTGTTTCGGCTGCTTTGGGTGCCTGCGGGGCAGGTTTCGGACGGTCGGGCTGACGATTCTCAACGGGTTTAGGCGTTGGAGCAGCCACGGGTGCCGGAGCAGGTGTGGGGGGCGTTGCTTTCACTTCTGCTACCGGAGCAGGAGCTTCAACGGGCTTCGGTGCTGGCGCTACCGGAGCCACCGGTTGTGGTGGAGCAACGGGCGCAGTAGCTACTGGAGCCGGTACGCTAACTGGCTGCTCTGGTGCTTTGGGTGCCGGAGCCGCAACCACAGGTGGTTTCGGCGCTTCGGGTGCCTTGGCAGGAGTTGGGGCCGGGGCTGGCGTTGCCACACGCTCTGCCTGAACAGGCGGCGCAGGACGCGGCGCATTGAGGTCAATTTTACCTACTACCGTCAAGCCAGGAAGGCCTGAAGCCGGAGCAGCCTCACGCTGTGCCGGTTGTGTGGTAGGTTTGACGGTTTCGGGAGCAGTACCAGCAGGTGCCGCTTTATCGCCCTCGCCCGGGTTAGGGCGCCCCTGCTCATCACGCGAATAACGTGGCAGGTAGTCATCATCCCGACGGGCCGGTGCCTCACGGTGCGCCTCTGCCGGAGCAGGTGCGTCGGCCGATTTGCGGGCTCCGTTCAAGAGATCGCTTGCTTTAAATTCTTTCGCTAATACCTCCAACTGTTCAGTGTTGATCTTGGTATTAGGGTTTATTTCCACCTTGAACCCCTTGGCAGATAGCGTGCTCGCAACAGAGGATAACCCTTTGTTGAGAATTTTCGCCACTTGGCTCAGGCGCATTGATTTATCTTCTGCCATACGTTCGGTTTAGACCCGACAAAATTAATGGTTGTTTATACAGTGATAACAACGGTTAACGGATTATAAATCCCAATTAAGGGGTTCAAAGTTTAATGTTCAAGGTTCAAAGTTGCCTTGCCAATGACCAATCTGATTAATTGGCAGGGCAACTTTAGACCTTCAATATTAAACCTTAGACTTTCTTTACTCAAATTCCTGCCGGAGGATATTCAGGATATCTTCTACGGTATCTTCTTCCAGATCGGTACGGCGAACTAATTCTTCACGACTCAGGGCCAGAACACTCTTGGCAGTATCGAGGCCAACGCGGCGGAATTCTTCGACTATCCATTCGTCGATCTCGTCTTTGAATTCCATTAGGTCAACGTCTTCGTCGTCTTCCTGACCGTCGGTTTCACGGTATACGTCCAGTTCCAGATTGACTAACCGGCCAGCCAACTTAATGTTCTGACCACCTTTACCAATCGCCAGCGAAACCTGATCTGGTTTCAGATACACAGCAACCCGGCCCGTGTCTTTATCGATATTCATCGAACTGACTTTGGCCGGACTGAGTGCACGGCTGATGAGTAGCTCCAGGTTTTCGGTGTAATTAATTACATCGATATTCTCGTTACCCAATTCGCGCACGATACTGTGAATACGTACCCCTTTCATACCAACACAGGCCCCAACGGGGTCAATGCGGTCGTCGTAAGATTCAACGGCTACTTTTGCCCGTTCACCCGGTTCGCGCACAATCCGACGGATCGAAATGACGCCATCATAAATTTCCGGAATTTCGGTTTCGAACAGCCGCTCGAGGAAAACCGGTGAGGTACGTGACAGAATAATCTTCGGGGTGCCATTGTTCATGTCGACCCGGTGAATAACTGCCTTTACAGCGTCGCCTTTTCGGTAGCGATCTCTTGGAATCTGCTCACTACGGGGCAGACTCAACTCGTTGTTTTCTCCATCTACCAGAATAATCTCGCCTTTCAGAAGTTGGTACACCTCAGCCGAAATCAGGTCGCCAACCTGGTCTTTGTATTTCTGGTACAGCAGTTCTTTCTCTAAATCTTTAACACGCTGAATGAGCGTTTGACGGGCTGTTTGCACTACCCTCCGCCCAAAATCTTCTAATTTAACCTCTTCGGCCACTTGTTCCCCCACCTCGAAGTCGTTCTGAATGAGTCGTGCTTCGGCGAGGGGAATTTTATCATAATCCCAGATATCTTCTGAGTCATCGTCAACGATTTCGCGGGTTCGCCACATTTCGAGATCGCCGCTTTCCGCGTTGATGATTACATCGAAATTGGCATCAGTCTCATATTTTTTTCGAATCATTGTCCGGAAAACTTCTTCCAGAATGGCGATCATGGTTGGCCGGTCAATATTTTTTGATCGGGCAAATTCAGCAAAAGATTCGATTAACTGTCCGCTATTCATTTGGTGTATCGGGTTGGCTGAGGAGTAATTATGCGCGGCAGAACTTACCTCTCATATAGTTGGTCATTTCTTAAAATTGAATCTCAACAGTAGCTTTCTGAATTGATCCGTAAGGAATTGTCTGAATGCCTTCTGGCGGCAGCTCGGTCAATGTTTTGCGTTTTGTTTTACTCATTTTCGCAGGTGGTACATCAATCACAATTCCCTGTTCATCTACTGTTTCAAGCTTACCAATCAGAATCAGTCCACCGTCTAGCTGTACCTTTACTAACCGGCCCACATTACGAGTAAACTGACGTGGCTGAGTCAACGGAAAATCGACGCCCGGCGACGAAACTTCCAGATTAAAGGGAGAATCGCCGAAAAAGTCCATTTCGTCCATCTGATTACCTAAAGCCCGACTAATTCGAGCGCAGGCTTCGATCGTCATCCCTTCGTCGGAATCAATCAATACGGTTACCTTAAGTAGCCCTCCATGCTTTCCAGCTACCTGAATATCAACGATGTAGTACTCGCCATCGTTCAGATACGGCTGCAAGAGGGATTCGATGCGTGCGGTGTCGTTCACGGGGTTTTCCAAAGAAAAAAGGGAGTAGAACTCCCTTTGCTGATCCTGTATGATGTCGCTAAGTGGCGCAAAGATAAGGCGTTATTCAGCGAAAAGCAACCCACAACGGCTGGCAGGGCGAGTACTGTGTTGTACTTTTACGGCGTCATCACCTATCTATACATGTCATTACAAACGCGTATCGGCCAGTTTTTAGCCTTCATGGGCCGGTCGCTGATCTGGTCGCTACACCTTGGTGTGTTCTTTTACACACTCTTGATTTATTACTTGTTGGGCTGGCTTCCGCTGGAACACTGGTTAGCCAGTATGGTCATGATCACGCTACCGATCGCCTGGTTGCTACTGGTATTGCTGGGTATATTCTGGCTTTTCTCGCGTCCGTGGCGCAGCACGTTATCTGCACTTGGTTTGCTGCTTGGCTATTGGCTGTTACCCCGTACACTGGCCATACATAGTGCGTCAACTGACCCTCAACAGGCAACGGCATTCTCCATCCTCAGCTACAATGTATCTGTTTTTAATTTGGAAACTTATTACAAGGATGAATTGAAGAAAACACCCAAAAAATCGATTGCGCTAACCAATTGGATACTTCAGCATCAGGCAGGCGTCAAATGCTTTCAGGAGTTTTATACCGGCAATCAGTCGCCGACTTTTCAGATGCTTCCCAGACTAGAGAAGGCGGGTTACCGATACCATGCTTTCCTTCAACCTGTTGAAACGGGCTATATTGGCGTGGCTACTTTTTCAAAATACCCCATCGTTGATCAGGGACGCCACTTATTCAGTTCGTTCAACGGAATGGTTTGGACTGACCTAAACGTAGATGGCGATACCATTAGAGTCATCAATGTGCATCTACAGTCAATGGGCATCCGGGTACGTCGGGTGCTTCAGGAAAATAAAATGTCGGGGGTAAAAGCCGAAACCAGATCAGTGCTTGGTGCGCTAAAGGCAGGATTTAAGGCGCGACAGGGAGAGGTTCGTTTTGTAGAAGCGTGTATTGAGGAAAGTCCATACCCGGTCATTGTCACGGGCGATTTCAACGACACACCCTACAGCGTTGTGTATGAACGATTACACCGCGTGCTTCCTAACGCCTTCGAAGACGCCGGACACGGCTTCGGTTTCACCCTCAATCGTGCTCCACGCACGATTCGCATCGATAACCAATTTTACGATCCCCGTTTTCAGGTAATCGATTTCGAAACCCACCACGACCAACCGCACTCCGACCATTTTCCGATTACGGGTACGTATAGGGTGAAATGAGTTTGTGGTTTGTCGTGTGTTGTTTGTGGTTGCGCTGCTGATCTAAGTTGTGGCCGATTTACCCGCCATTTTAATTAGCAGCGCAACCACAAACAACACACGACAAACCACAAACTAGTTTTAAGGCGTTGCATTTACCCACACTTCCCCGTCGGAAAACATTTCTTTTTTCCAGATGGGTACTGTTTGTTTGATGGTGTCGATGATGTAGCGGGTTGCTTCAAAAGCAGCATCCCGGTGGGGCGTTGCTACGCCAATCAGCACGGCCATTTCGCCAATACGAAGCACGCCCGTTCGGTGAATAATGACGTATTTCAATACGGGCCACTGTTGGCAGGCTTTATCAGCAATTTTCTGCATCTCACTAATGGCCATTGGGCCATAGGCTTCATAATCAAGCTGATTGACCGAACGCTGCTGTGTGTTGTTCCGAACAACACCGAAGAAAAAATCGATGGCTCCCGCTTCGTCGGTTTGCAGGTAGTGATAGGCGGAACTAAAATCAATTGGGTCTGCGGTAAGGGCAATCATTACAGAGATCAGTTGTTAGTTAACAGTTGTCAAAGACGGCTGGCCACTGACCTAGCCACCACTTACCGGTGGAATCAGCGCTATTTCGTCCGACGGACTCAAGAGCGTATCTGGCTCAGCATACTCACTGTTGACAGCCACTAATACTGATTTTACGCCAGTCAGTGCCGGGTATTGCTCGTGTAAGTGCGCAAGCAAATCGGCCACGCGACCACCTTTGGCAAGCGGAACCGTGAGCCGGCTTTGCCCGACTAAATCGCGGGTAATGCCAAAAAGAAGAACAGTGAGGGGTTGAGTCATCATCACAAATAAACAGGGGATTTTCTGTCTGTCAACGTTCTGAATCAGTCATTGAGTGCCATAACTTATTTAAGAGACTGAAAAAAGGTCATTACTCAGTGAGCAACGACCTTTTTTCTGATGTGTTACCTGAAAGCTGACGCTGACCCGTAAACCTATTTACAGCCGCTCGTCGAACAGTTTCAGGATGCGTTTGTACTCATCCATCCAGCTGGTTGGCTCCACAAAACCGTGATCTTCTACGGGGTACGGGGCCAGTTCCCAGTTCTCTTTTTTCAGTTCGATCAATCGTTGGGTTAGCCGGACGGCATCCTGAAAATGCACGTTTACATCGACCATACCATGGCAAATGAGCAAGTGGCCTTTCAGACCAGCCGCGTGGTAGATTGGTGATGAACGACGATAAGCCAGCGTATCGGAATAGGGTTCGTTTAGAATATTACTGGTATACCCGTGATTATAAGCGGCCCAGTCGGTAACGGGGCGCAGGGCGGCACCGGCTTTAAATACATCAGGTGTGGTGAACATGGCCATCAGGGTAATGAATCCACCGTATGACCCGCCATAAATACCGATTCGCTTCGCATCGACACCGTGATTTTTTACGAGCCAGTCGGCTGCGTCTACGTGGTCGGTGAGGTCTTTGCCGCCCATGTACCGGTAAATGCCTGTCCGCCAATCGCGACCGTAGCCAGCCGAGCCTCGATAGTCGATGTCAAGCACAGTATACCCTTTGTCGACCAGCAGGTTATGGAACATGTATTCCCGAAAATACTGACTCCACCATTTATGGGCATTTTGCAGATAGCCCGCTCCATGTACAAAAACAACGGCTTTCCCATTCGCCTTAACAGAAGCGTCGGCCGATGGCTTATAAAGCCGGGCGTAGATCGGTTGGCCATCACGAGCCGGTATGGTAATGACCTCAGCGCTACGCCAGGGGTACGTCTGAAAACCATCGGTGGTACTGGTGGTCAGTTGAACAGGTACGTTGCTGACCAGAGTGGTTGTTCCTGCCGTCTTCTTCTTAGCTGCTGATATCGGTTGCGCGCCCATGTTCATCAAATACAACTCCCAGGGCTTGGTAATGGCCGAATGACGCACCACTACCATCGACTCATCGGGCGACAGTGTGGCATCGTTGGCACCAGTCATAGTTGTTAGCTGGGTACGTTGCCCGCCCGTTACGGCCATACGGTACAGATGTTGTTCGCCGGGATGCATTTCATTGGTGGTCAGGAAAAACGTCTTTTTATCGGCCGACAACACGACCTGCTGCACCTCAAAACGACCTTTTGTAAGCTGAGTACGTTGCCCGGTCTGTACGTTCATCGAGTAAAGATGCGAGTACCCGTCTACCTCCGACTGATAGTAGATGGTCTGATCGTCGAGCCAGCCCAACGTACCGGCCGAGAATCCACCGCCAATACCCGGCCCACCGATCCAGGCTTCGTCGCGTTGCCGGTCGAGGAGTTTCAGGGCGGTTGGTTTTTCAGTATCGAGCAGCATCAGCCAACGGTCTTTATTGTCAACGGCGCGTACTACTACTACAGCATAACGTGCGGTAGCGCCTTCGGCCCAAACGGGTGAGCTAACGTAGACAGGGCGATTTGCCGCTTTTTTTAGTTCAGTGGCCAGTTTGCGGGTGGTGTCAGTGCGCGTTTTTTCGGCGGTGGCAATGGGCGTACGTCCTGCTACCGAAGCCGAGCCGCTGGTAACGGCGGTGGGCATCAGGTAATCGGGTTTATCGGTAATACCCGGCAGACTGGCCAAACTCACCGTGAGTGCGGTGTCGCGGGCAATGTCGTATACCATGAACTCGACCGCCGACAGTGGAGCCCCTACTTTGGTACGCGCCGGCAAATCTTCGGTGAAGCCCGACTCGGTCACGAAGCTGGGCACAATGGTCGATTTGGCACCCGTTGCCGCTTTCATCAGCGCGTACGTGATAACGCGGCCATCGGGGCTCAGGCTGGCGTTCATCACCGATTTACCTTCCGTGTAAATGGTTTTGGGGCGGCGCGGTTGTTCGGCTTTTGTGGTCCGTTCAGCTTCATCGCGTTTGGCTTTCCGCTCCTTCAGCACGTCGAATAAGGCCAACTGATCGCGTTTCAGCCACGATTCCTGGCTGGTGCTGCTCGGGGTTGGCCGCTTGGCTCCGGGATCGAAATTGGTGAGTTGATCGGTCAGGCCGGTGGCCAGATCAAGACGGTACAGATTACTGGCCCGTGTAAATAGCACGGCTTTTTCATCGCCCGAAAATACGGGGTTACTTTCCCGGTCTACGGTATTTGTTAGGGTACGTACCCGGCCGGTTGCCCGATCGAGCAGAAACAAATCTCCGTATTTAGCATATAAACGTAGCGTTCGGGCCCGGTTGAATCTGGCTTCGCCAGGCGTAAGCGCCCGCCGTTCATCGATCGACACTTTAACGGGCTTTGTCGACGGTGCATATTTACCACCGGGCAACGTGATTTTGTACAGCGAGTCGCCCAGTGACTTCGTGGGGTTCCAATCGAAATAAATGGTGCGGGAATCATCACTCCAGAACACGCCCGATGGCGACGTACCCACCCACTGCCGGGGGTCCTGCATGATGGTTTCAACGGTAAGTGTTGGTTTGGGTGATGGGGTTTGGGCTAGTGCGGAGAAAGCCGTAACTAGTATTAGTAAGCCGACGAAGATGTGTTTCATGCTGCAAAAAAGAGGTTTTTTGACAGGATTAACAGGGTTTACAGGATTTTATAGCGTAATATGCAATAAAGAAATCCTGTCAATCCGGTTAATCCTGTCAAAAAACCTCTTTTCACATCGTATCCGCCTTAGGCAACTTATTTTCGAATGGCGAGTTGTCGGGCTTGTTGCCGTTGAAACTGAATAAAGCCGCCTACTTGTTCGGCGGGTAAGGCACGGGCCAGAATACGCTTGTCTTTGTCGAGCACGTAAACCGTTGGCGTTTTCAGCACATCATATTGCTTACGGTAATCCGTTCGGAAGGTGAAATCGTAGCCGTTTACCCACTGCTGAATGCCGTATTCCCGAATGAATTTCTGCCAGGCGTCGGGGCTGTTGTCAACGGCAATGGCGCAAAACTGAACGCCTTTACTTTTCACCGAATCGGTGGCAAACTGCTTCAGAGCAGGCATCGACTCGCGGCAATGTGTGCAGGTAGGATCGTAGAAGAACAGAACGGTATACTCGGCTTTTACAGCTTGTAGATTAACTGGTTGCCGAAGGGTATCACTGACAGCCAGAGCCGGAAACGGTTTACCAATCAACAGGGGCTTAATCATCTCCACCCGTTTGCGGATGTTGTCTACTGTGGCGGGGTCTGAGGCTGGCATCACGCCGGAGAGGTAATACGCCTCGGCCATGTGTACAAACAGCCCATCGGTACCCATTATACGAGGGCGTTCGTACTGACTGGTGATGTACCAGATGGCGTAGGAAAGCACCTCTTTGTTGGCGCGGGCTTTCGACACAATCAAATCAGCACTCTTGATTAGCGAATCAACCGTTGGGGCTGTCAGTTCTTGCAGGTAACGGTCAATTTTACGCTGAAAAATGGGCGTACGCACCATTCGTTCATCGGAGAAGTCGAACCCATCCCAGAAATGATTTTTGTAATAGCGATACTGGAAGGTCGAGTCGATTTTACCGTTTTTAAGACGCGGCGGAGCAGGTACGTCGGGGTCGACGGAGGCGCGTAAAAGCTTGGCCATCAGCAAAGAATCCCCGTTAGCGATGTATTTCTTTTGCAGTTGAGCCACCTTACGCTGTAACTCAGCCAGCTCACGACGAATGTTCTGTTTGGCGATGGCGTCGGGCCTGAACTGCGCCTGCAATTCGAGCGCTTTTGCCTCATCAGAAAAGGTAGCCAACTGTTTCTGATAAACATAATACGCTTCTGTATCCGGTGAACCGGTCACGCGCATATTGGCCGTTATATTGACGGTATCGGTATCGAACGAGAAGAAGGACGTACCTACCGATTCGGGCAGCACCAACTCGATAAACCGCTGCTTTTTCAGCGGCGGAATGGCTATATACAGGCCACCGGGCAGGGTTTTGGTTCCTTCAAATACGAAGCGTCCCGTGCTATCGATGTGGGCGGTGTCTTTGGGAATATACTGATTGTAACCAAAGTAGTGCGCGAGCGTAATAGTCGTATCGCGCAATCCTTTAATTCTCCCTTCGATGCGGTAACCTGATTTCTCCGGCACTTGGGCACTGACACTCAGGCTACTAATAACCACGCAAAGCGCGATCAGTAAAAAACGATTCATGGCTGTATGGGTGTTTTGCAGGTACGTTTGCAAAAAACGGGCCATTTTCTCGCTTACCGACCGGTTGGTTTCGCTTTTGTGGTAGCTGACTTGGTAGGGCTTGATTTGGCAGGAGCAGTTAAAGCCGCCTGCTTACGCGTGAAGCCCAGGAAATCCTCCACCTGTTCAGCGGGAAGCCCGCGTGCGATGATCTTTTTGTTACGATCGAGCACGTAAAGCGTAGGCGTTGTAGCTACATCGTACTGCCTACGGAAGTCGATCTGCTGTTTGTGATCGTAGCCATGCATCCAGGCGCCAAGCTTGAATTCGCGAATGAATTTTTTCCAGTCTTCGGCCGAATCTTCAATGGCAATAGCCACCACCTTCACCCCTTTCCCGGCGGGCGAATCGGTAAACTTCTTCACCTTGGGCGCGGCTTCGCGGCAGTGGCCACAATGAGGCGCATAGAAGAACAGAATCGTATAATCGGCGGCGCTCAGGTTGTTGAAACTCAATGGCCGGGCTAATGTGTCGCCCACGGCGGGCATGACAAATGTTTTGCCCACTTGCAACGGTTTCAGCACAGCCACCCGCTCACTCACCGTTTTCAGGGTTGCTGAGTCTATGTTAGGCATCTGCCGGGTGAGCCAATACTTTTCGACCATATGAATAAAAAGGCCATCGGTGCCCAACACTTTCGGCCGCTCATACTGACTGGTGAGGTACCAGATCAGGTACGTCTTCATGTCTTTGCTGGCGCTAGCTTTTTTCACCAGATAATCAGCTTCTTTAGTGAGCGAGTCGACCTGCTGAACGGTCAGTTCTTTAATGTACCGATCAATTTTTGGCTGGAGCAAAGGGGTGCGTAGCATCCGGTCATCGCTGAGGTCGAAGTTGTCCCAGAAATGATTTTTGTAATAGGCAAACTGCCAAAGTGAATCGGGTCGGCCGTTGGCGGCCTTGGGCGGTGTAGGTACGTCGGGTTCGGCCGATGCTTTTAGGATTCGGGTCGTCAGCAAGGACTTATTCTGCTCCAGAAAATCGGTTCTGTAGGTACGTGCCTGTGTCTGTAATTCTTTCAAACGCTGTGCTGAAGCTTCTGTCTTTGGCTGTTTATCAAGCTTTTGCATCTCTTCATAAACGCTATTCAGTTTCTGCTGATACCCGTAAAAGGCCGCGTTTTCGACCGACCCTGTCAGCTTCATATTCTTGATGAAATTGGCGGTATCTGTCTCGAATGAAAACTGTTGCTCTGCCAGTATAATGTCGAAATAACGTCCCTTCGGCAACACGACCAGATACAAACCTTCGGGCAGGGCTTTTTTCCCCTGGAAGACAAATTTCCCGTTAGCATCGACCCGGGCCGTATCTTTCGGCACGTAATGCGTAGGGTCGTACTGGTAATGGGCCAATACGACGGTGGTGTCTTTTATGCCCCGAATCTGTCCCGCAATGCGGTGTCCTTCCGGGCTGGTTTGGGCCAAAGTCAGCAAGGGCAGCAGGCCCAGCATCAACATAAAGAAGTTACGACGTTTCATAGCACAAAAATAAGCGTTATAAAGCCAATCATGCGGGCTTGTCGCCTATTAACCATTCATTAACGAATTCATGTTCTACTTTCTGTCGAAAACCGCCGGGTATTTCCTTACGCCAGCGGGTTGGCTCCTGGCTTCGTTGGTGGGGGCGTTGCTTTTCAGGCGGCACCAACGCAAGCTGTTACTCGTTTCGCTGGGCATTTTCTGGATACTGGGCAACAGTTTCCTGGTCAATGAACTGGCGGGCTACTGGGAAGTTACAGGCAGCAACGTACCTGCGCCACGCGCACTGAACGACTCCACCGTTCGGGTAGCGGTGGTGCTTACCGGTGGGCTCACTAACACGCAACGACCCGTTACCCCCGTCAGGCCGATGTTGTCGAACCAGGCCGACCGACTGGGGCAGGCTCTGTTTCTGTACAAAACGGGCCGGGTTCAGAAAATTCTGATTAGCGGCGGTAGCGCCAATCTGTTTTTCACGAACCGCGAGGCGTTGCAGGAAGGAGCAGAAGCAATGGCATTTCTGAAACTGGCGGGCGTAGCTACCGGCGATATGGTCTGGGAAACGCGCTCCCGAAATACGCACGAAAACGCCTTGTTCTCAGCGCGCCTACTGCGAACAACGTTCCACACTGACCAATGCGTACTGGTAACATCGGCATTCCATTTACGGCGGGCAATGGCCTGTTTTACCAAACAAGGCATTTCGACCATCGCGTTTCCCGCCGCTTTCATCAGCGAGCCGCGTAGCTTTGCTTTGGCCGACTTGCTGGTTCCGCATGAAGATGATTTTTCCGATGCCATGCATCTTATCAGAGAGATTTTTGGGTACGTTACCTACAAGATAGCTGGGTACGTTGCCTGAACCATTCAGTACATATTAGGCGCACACAGACAATGACCTATGCAGAAAATGGACTTTTACCCGTTTTTTAGCAGATACATTAACCAATACAATCAATCATGAAGAAAATCATCCACCGCTTTGCCACGGCAACAGCCCTTCTGCTAACCGCGTTAGTGATAACATTCGGCTGCAAAAGCACAACCGAACCCGACCCCGTTGTGCTCACCTCGTTGCAGGGTAACTGGAAAATTACCGGCCTGACCGTCAACCCCGGCTACACAGTAAATGGAGTGACCATCACGAATCTGAGCAGTGCCCTGCCCCTACTGGGCGAAAACTGCCTCAAAGATGCCGTGGTCACCTTCAACGCTAACGGGACTATTTCGAATAATGTAGCGACTCAATCTACCTGCACCAATGCTACTTATACGCAACAGTTGATCAATACGTTTTTCGGCCCAAACACCACCTTTTCGGAAACGGGTACACAGGCCACATTAAACAGGCCGGGACAACCCCCGCTCATTGGCTCTAAAGTGCTAACGGCAACCACAGCGACCATCACCACGCAATTAGCTACAAACCCGGATGGCCAGCCTATTTCCACCACGTACACGGTTGTTTTGACCAAGCAATAGACCGGTCAGACTAACTCTTCCTATTGTAATGTTTCGCGCTTGTGGCCTTTCGACTAGGCCGGTCCGCCGGTGCGGTCCCCGACAGGCTCAGGGTGACAATCCCACTCAAGTTCGTCATGAAACATCAAGATGGTGATTGTCACCCTGAGCCTGTCGGGGACCGCACCGGCGGACCGGCCTAGTCGAAGGGCCACAAGCGCGAAACATTACAGAATCAAACAGAAAGTCCCCGAAGACCATCTCCGGGGACTTTCTGCGTATTATTCAACTCGTTCAAAAAGAAACGCTATAGCTTAAAACAAGTTAGGGTAGTCGGTGATGATGCCGTTGACACCCAGCTGCTTTAGCTGGTCAATTTCAGCTTTCGTGTTTACCGTCCACGGAATAATTAGCATACCCTGCTGCTTACAAGCGCTCACGGTTTCGGCCGTTACGGTCTTGTAATAAGGGCTGTAAATCTGGGGTGTAAAGCCGAGCGTAGCCAGATTATCGGCTACTGATTTAGCATTGGCTGTCAGGTAAGCCAATCGTACCGTCGGGTATTTTTGATGAATCAATTGCAATGGTCGCGCATCGAACGACTGAATATTCAGGCGATTGCCCAACTTTTTCGATTGGCAGACAGCCATGACCAACTCGACAAATTCGGGCGGTGCCGGATGGTACTGTCCGTCTGTAGCCGGGGCTGACTTGATCTCTACATTATACTTCGGCGACGCCATATTTTTGGCTTTGGCATAGGCCTCCACCGAATCAATCAGGGCAGCTAACAACGGCTTGTAGGCCGAGAATTTCTGCTGATCTGCAAACTGTGGATGCGGCTTTGCTCCTACATCGTACTTCCGGATATCGGCGTAGTTCAGTTGATATAGGTTGATGGTCTTTTCCTCTTCTGCCGTTACGGGGTTGCCGTCTGGTTTAAGCGAGATGGTAGACGCCATGTAGGTATCGTGCGACACCACTACCTGCTTGTCTTTCGAAATCACCACATCCAGCTCCAGCGTTTCAACGCCTAGGTCGAGCGCTTTTTTCATAGCGGCCACCGTGTTTTCGGGCATCAGTCCCCGGCAACCCCGGTGCCCCTGCCGGTCGAAGGCAGGTTGCGCTAACAGTACGTTGGCACACAGCAAAAGGCCAAATAAGCTTATTGTTTTCATAGAGTGTACTAGATTAAACACAGAGACGTAGAGACCACAGAGTTTTACTTTAGCTGAGTACAGAGTAAAACTCTGTGGTCTCTACGTCTCTGCTTTTGATTAAGCTGATTAAAAGCCGAAACGAGCCCCAATCTGAATCTGGAACGGGTCGCCCGAGGGGTTAACCACACCCGCCGTATTTACCCGGTAGTTGAACCGTTGCGTTGCCTGACTAAAAGCAGGCACAGCGGGCGTTGTACCCGCCGCCGGAATACCCAGCGCGTATAGCGCCTGCGTACCCAACGACTTATTAGTTCCGTTATTTCGGTTTAGCAGGTTGGCCACGTTGAAGGCATCGACCGATAACTCCAAGCTGCGGGTTCCAAAAATCCGGAATCGCTTACTCGCCCGTACGTCGAACACACCGTAGAAACCATTGATGCCACCATTCCGCTCAGCCATACGCCCCGAATAGGCATTGATATACTCTTTAATGCTCTGGCTAGCATTCGGGTTGTCGATAATAGCCTGTAACCCAGTCTTTATATTGGCCGGTACGCTTTCGCCATTCCGATCGAAAATGAAGGCCAGGTCGTTTGTGCCGGCAACAAAGTCGCTATTGCTATTGGCACCCGACAGCAGGGTGTAGCGTGTGCCGCCGATTCCCGAGTACCGGAAACCAACCGTGACGCCATAGAAGCTGGGCAGCGTACCGAATACAACAACCTTGTGGCGAAACTGATTATCGGAATAGGTCATGTTGCTTAGGTTCCGTGGATCGTCTTTTACGGGCAGCACCAAAGTAGCCGTGTTAGCCACGTTTCCGTTAAAGGACGTATTGTCGCGGGTATCGTTCCAGGTATAGCTGGCCGAAATCTCCCCATCCTTGAAGTACTGATAGGTGGCATCGGCAACAAACGCAAACTGATTGACCTTACCCATGCTGTTCAATTCCAGCACGCGACCCAACCGCTGACTGATACGCCCCTGTAGCCAATCGCCCGCGCCGTTTGCTGGCATCGAGTTCAGAGGTACGTATACGCCCCGGTTGGCTTCGTTAGCCAGTCTGAAAAATGGATCAGCCACCATATTCCGGTCAACATACACGTAGTTATTGCGGCCCAGCGTCATGAAACCAGCCAGACCTACTTTCAGTTTTTCGGTCAGGTAACGGGTATACGACAGGTTAGCTTTGTAAATAACCGGCACCTGCGCATCAGGCCCCGTCATATTGATGGTGGGTAACTGAAAAGCAGCTAGAGAAGGAATGCTGGCGTAGTTGGCCCGGTAGGCAGCGAAGTCCGGCGTGGGTACGTTCGCGCCCCTAACATCGACGGTAGCCAGGTGTTTACCATCGAATGTCAGGTTGTTGATCACCATGTAGTTGTTAATGTCAGACGCAAACACGCCGCCGCCCAGACGCACAAAATCAGTGTGGCGGTTATTAACATCCCAGGTCAACTGCACCCTTGGCTGCACCACAAATGACTTGATCTTGTTATCGGTACGCAGGCCAAGATCATCGAGCACCACCTGGTTCAGCGGTGAGGATGGGTAGCGGGCCAAATCGAAACGAAGGCCGCCGATCAGTTCCAAACCCGGCGACAGTTTTGTAGCCATCTGACCGTAGAGACCCGCGTTCAGGGTGTTGCCAATCACAGCCAGGTCATCGACCAGGGGTACTTCGCGGAAATAACGGTACGGTTGCAGTCGGTCAAATTTTTCCAGAGCCGTGCCTGTTGCGTCGGCGATGTAATGGAAACGGCCGTTTACTTCACTGCCATACACTGAGTTGGCCCGGGTATACATCAGATCGATACCAACCGTGTACTGCACCTTGTCGGTGTTATAATACAGGTTGTCGACCAGTTGAATCACGTTATTCTTGAAGCCTTCCTGCGCAAAACGGTGTCCGCCCATCTGAAGAGTCGTAGCCCGGTTACTGCCCGCGATAATTGACGGCACGTTCTCGACCAGGTTTCTGGGAATATTGGCCGATGGCAGCTGATCGCCGGGGCTGCTGTTCTGATAGGTGTACAGGTGCTGTAGCTTCAACTCGTTGGTAATCCGGGGATTCACTGAGGTACGTAGGGTAGCCAGAAAACTATTGTCCCAGTTGAAGTCATTACCGTACGATTCGTAGATATTAATGGGCGAGTTATCCTGCAAGCCCAGCTTATTCACATCGCGAGTGAAGTTATTTCTAACGGTCAGCAGGTTTTTGGCATTAAGCTGCCAATCGAGCCGCAAAAAGCCGGCGTCAGAACTGCGCGGCTTGTCGAATGTGCCGTACTGGGGCGCACTGGACGTGCCGTACCGGGTTCGGGCAATGTTAACAAACTGGTCGAGCGTAGCTCGGGTCACGTTGAAGCGGTTTTCGTCGGCGGCCGACTGCACATCAGCGATAATCAGAGGACGGGAATCTTGCTGATGATCCCATACCATGAAAAAGTGCAGCTTGTCTTTAATGATCGGACCACCTAAAGAGAAACCAAACTGGTTCGTCGAGAATTTGTTGTTCCGCCGGTTGCCCCGAATATCGTAGCGACTCGACAGCCAATTGGCACGCGTGTAGTTGAAAATGCTACCCGTTAGCTGATTGGTACCCGCTTTAGTCACGGCGCTCACAATACCACCGCCGGTGCGTCCGTAAGTAACGTCGTATTGGTTGGTCACGACTTTAAACTCCCGAACGGCCTCGATAGAAATGGAATACGGCGCTCCGCTCCGGCTGGTTGTTGAACCGGCCGAGGTTGGGTTTTTAGCCGTCATACCATCGATCGTGTAGTTGGTCGATGAGCCAAGCTGCCCGGAAATACTCCCGCCCCGGCTCAATGGCGACAGATCGGTAAGGGTTGTGAAATTACGGCCATTGACGGGCAGGCTGGCGATCGATTTGGCCGAGATGGCCGTAGCGGCTCCCAAGTTGTCGATCTTGTTTTTCAGGCCCGAAGCCACAACCTGCACCACTTCCAGCGTCTGACTATTCTCCTGCATGGACAAGTTCAGCCGAACAGCATCGCCCTGATTGAGCATGTAGCCCGTTCTGGTTTGATCGCCATAGCCCACCGACGTGACCCGAATAGAGTAAGGACCACCAAGCGGTAATTCTTTGAACAGGTATTCGCCTTTGACGTTGGTCACCGTTCCCGTGCTGAACCCCGTTGATTCGTTACGTACCTGAACGGTAGCGCCGGGAAGTGCGCTTCGCTGAATGTCGGTAATAATGCCGGCAATAGAAGCCTGTGTTGTTTGTGCAGCTGTCTGGTGCGAAAGGCAACCCATAAACAGCAGTATTAGAAAGAGCGGTAAAACGTGTTTTTTCATGAGGCTAGAGTGAATTTTCTCAGGCCGCAAAAGACGGATTTCGCTGTTAACTGAACGTTACCCACCTGTTAACGTAATAAGATATTAGTATATTAAAATTTGTATTTTAGTAACACAAAAAGTGTGGTTATCTGGTGCATTTACCTCTCACAGGTACGTATCCACTCAAAAAAAATATTTTCCAATTTGTTAGACGTTCTGATTTATCACTAACTTTGAACCACAAAGTACTTTACATGGCACAGGAACACGATCAACTCGCCGCCCTACAGGAAATTCGCACCCTTATGGAGCGCTCTGCCCGATTTACTCTATTGAGCGGTTTGTCTGGCATAGTAGTCGGCCTGATAGCGCTGGTTGGGGTGGGCATAGTCTACTGGTATCTGAACCAGCATGCCATGTCGTACTCGGATGTGTATACAACAAACCTTACCCCAGAAACCAGTCGCTTTCTGATCGGGGTGGCAATACTGGTTTTGCTGGTAGCGGTAAGCGCGGTGTTGCTATTGACCTGGCTAAAAGCGAAGCGGGAAAGACAACCTGTTTGGCAAGATCCCGGTCAGCGTATGCTCAGTAACTTATTGCTTCCGCTGGTTGTGGGCGGCGTCTTTTGTCTGGTGCTGGTGTACCATTCTGTACTCTATTTAATTGCCCCTTCGATGCTCATTTTTTATGGACTGGCACATATCAACAGCAGCAAATACGCCTTTACCGACCTCCGGTATCTGGGGATGGGTGAAATTGTCTTGGGCTTGTTCGCATGCTTTCAGATTGAATATGCTTTACTGGCTTGGGCAACAGGCTTTGGTGGGCTGAACATTCTCTACGGCGCCCTGATTTATTATAAATACGAAAAAGGGAAATAAGCTGTCGGACATCTCGTAGCTTAAATAGTAACTCTTTATCCATATATCGCAACAGCGAACCCTACAGTGCCTGGTTAATAAAAGGTGAAGGATTACATCAAACATATTAACAAAGATTTCGAGAGTCGGGCCCGCTTGGGGATTATGTCGGTTCTGATGGTCACGGAGAGTGTCAACTTCGCCTACCTTAAAGAAGCGCTGCAACTCACTGATGGTAATCTGTCGAGCCATTTACGAACCCTGGAAGATGCGGGCTACCTACAGGTTGAAAAGCAATTCATCGGACGTAAACCAAGTACGAGTTACCAGGCTACCAAGCTGGGGACAACTGCTTTCAAAAACCACCTGGATGCGCTGGAACGGCTGATTTTAAACAATAAGAATCAATAAATTTTTTTCTCATTATACTCTGTACTGCAAAGTACTTTACCATTTAAACCTCTACTTTCATGCAAGACGAGATTTTAGTACACCTCGACGATCCCCGGCAGCTCGAAAAGCTGTACTGGACCAACAAGTCAACCTTTAAAGCAGCTTTCAACGCGCTGTATCCGCAGCTTCGCGACAATCCGCTGGCCGAGGGGTGGTACCAACGCCTGAACTACACCCCTGAAGATCAACTCTGGGGCACGCCTGCCGATCGGCTGTTTGTGGTGGGGGCTTCCCTAACGGCGGCACTGCTGGCCCAACTGCCTAAACTGCTTTCACTAGACCCGGAGTTTTTCTATTCGCGTAATATTGGCTTCATCGTCTTTCCATTGCTGATTGCCTACTTCGCCTGGAAAAATAAGATTTCGCGCGCCACGGTGATCGGACTGAGTGGCCTTGCTCTGCTCGCCTTCGGATTCATCAATTTTTTGCACACGGGAAAATCGGGCGATACGCTGATTCTGTCCTGCATTCACTTACCACTATGGTTGTGGTCGCTGTTGGGTTTTACGTTTGGCGGCGGCAAACTAAAGGCAGAGGTAAACTGGCTGGGTTTCCTGCGATATAATGGCGAACTGGCTGTAGTGACCGCTCTACTGCTTATCTCGGGCGGCCTAACCACCGGTCTCACCATCGGGTTATTCGCCCTGAGTGGCTGGCAAATCGAGAAATTCTATTTCGATTATGTTGTCGTATGCGGATTAGCGGCAGTACCCATTGTCGGCACTTTTCTTACCCAAACACAGCCCGCTTTGGTTAACCGAGTGGCGCCGATGATTGCGAACCTATTTAGCCCGGTGGCGCTGGTTATGCTGGTTGTCTACCTGGCGGCTACCCTTTTCTCGGGTAAGAATCCGTATCAGGATCGGGAGTTTCTTCTTCTTTACAACGCCCTGTTAGTTGGCGTGATGGCCCTGATTTTCTTTTCAGTGGCCGAAACATCACCTTCAGGCAAAAGCACCAGCCAACTACTTATTCTGTTGCTATTATCGGCCGTGACAGTGTTAGTCAACGGAATTGCTTTATCGGCTGTGTTGTTCCGAATTTCGGAATGGGGAATCACGCCTAACCGGGCTGCGGTGTTGGGAGCCAACATTTTAATGCTGAGCCACTTACTTTACGTAGGCATACGGCTTTATGGAGCTGTTACCCGCAAGACAGATTTGGCACTGGTAGGCCGGTCAATGGCTTTTTTTCTGCCTCTCTACAGTGCCTGGAGCGCAACAGTAGCTTTTTTGTTCCCGTTTTTCTTCGGCTTCAAATAAAGCCAGGTACGTTGCCTGCTACTGCTCGGCTTCCAGGTATAAGCGTAGTCGGTTCAGCATAGCAAGAGCCGTATCAGAGCCCGATCCTTTTGCCTCAATGCGGGCAAAGGCCAACTCAACCAGTTGAGCGGCGTTGTCGGTGCCTTCAAATGAAGAAAATTTGATCGAGCCGGAAGGAAGCGGGCGATCGTTGAAGTAAACAATTAACTCGTCGTAGGTCATGTTGGGGCAAAAATAGCACCTTACCCCAACATGACCTAGATTGCCCCTCCCCTATTCAACGCCCTTCACCGCCATCTGTAACGTATAAATAGACTCAGAGGCTGTGATGAACAACAGGTTACGATCTTTCCCTCCGAAACAAATATTACCAACCCAACCCGACGGAACCGGAATATTACCCAGCTTTTTACCGGCAGGGTCGTATACGGTAACGCCTCTGCCCGTCAGGTACAGATTGCCCTGTTTGTCCAGCGTCATCCCATCAGATCCCTGTTCAACAAACAGTTGGCGGTTGGTCAAGCGCCCATCGCTTTCGATCTGATAGGTGTACGTTTTGTTGGCTTTAATATCAGCCACAAAAAGTCGCTTACCGTCAGAAGAACCAACGATTCCGTTGGGTTGCATCAGCTCACCATCGACCAGAACAGCTTCGGTTTTGCCTTTGGGCAGGTAATACACGCTTTGCGCCGTGATTTCGGGCTTTTTGTGTTCCCAATAAGGGCGCTGGTAATACGGATCGGTGAAATAGATTCCGCCTTTAGGGTCCAGCCAGACGTCATTAGGGCCGTTGAGCCGCCGACCCTGGTAATTGGCCAGCAACACGGTCACTTTCTTCTTAGAATCAATAGACCATAATTCGTTTTTCTGATCAGCGCACGCGATCAGATTCCCCTTTTTATCGACATACAACCCGTTCGACCGCCCGGTCTTGTCCATAAACAGCGACAATTTGCCGTCGGTGTCATACATCCAGATTTTATCGTTGGGCTGGTCGGTAAAGTAGATTGTTCCTTTCTTATCTACCGCCGGGCCTTCTGTAAACGTAAACTGCGACGAAACTTTCTGAAGTGTGGCACCCGGCTTAATGACCTGCAACGAATCGGGGGCGGCTTTCGCGGGCTGAAGGCTGAAGGAGTGGGCAGCGGTAAGCAATACCGCTACTAGGCAAGACTTTTTATGAAAAATGGTCATTAATTTCTGCGTTTAAACCCGGTTTGGGTGAGGGTGTACATATGGCTGACGATAGGGCCGCGACAGGAGCGCGTTGGCTTCACGATCACCAATAATTTCCCGTTTTTTCGGGTCATAGATCAGAGGCCGACCTGTTTGCATCGACATATTGGCCAGAATACAACTAGCCGTTGAGATGTGGCCTTCTTCAATATCGGCCACTGGCTTCCCGCCTTTTTCGATGGCATCCAGAAAATTCAGCATATGCAGGCGAGTAGCTGGCGCGGCGTTGAGCTCAATTTTTGGGTTGGTTGGCTCGGTGAGGTCTTCGGGGTATTTTTCTTTTTCGTAGACCACATCCAGATGAATCTTCTTGCCTTTGGTCGGGCCTTTATCATCTTTCGGAATAAAATCGCACTGCATGGTACTGCCCCACAATGTGCCGTTTTCGCCATAAAGTGTAAACGACCACGGATAATCCGGATTAGCGGGGCCTCCCCAGGAGCGATGTTGCCAAACGCAGGTCAAATCATCATACTCAAACTGGGCCGACTGCGTATCGGATATGTTGGATTTGCCTTCTTTCTGCACATAAATTCCCCCGGTCGAGCTAATTCGGCTGGGCCATCCCAGTTTCAACATCCAGCGAACAGTATCGAACATATGCACGCACATATCGCCCACAATACCATTTCCGTATTCTGTGAAGGTTCGCCACCAGCGCACGTGGGGAATACCATCGTAGGGCCGTAGCGGGGCGGGGCCGGTCCACATATCGTAGTCAAAATAGTCAGGAACGGCCTGAACCGGAGGCGTTCCATTGGCACGCATCGGATAATAGCAGCACATCTCTACGTGCGACACCTTGCCGAGCAGCCCCGCATCGACAATATTTTTCTTGGCATCGATCAGATGAGGCGTGCTTTTTCGCTGGGTTCCCACCTGCACAACCCGGTTATATTTTCGGGCGGCGGCCACCATCGCTTCGCCTTCCATCACATCGACGCTGATTGGTTTTTGCACGTAGACGTGTGCCCCGGCTTTTATGGCATCAATCGTTTGAAGCGCATGCCAATGGTCGGGCGAACCTACCAGAATTATATCAAACTGGTTATCGGCCAGCATCTTGCGATAGTCTCCGTACAGTTTCGGTGTCTTACCTGATTTCTGGCGTTGGCTAACCAGCTTACCAGCATCGGCCAGCATATTTCTGTCGGGGTCGCAAAGGGCAACTACGTCAACGGGAGCTACCTGAATGAGGCGGAGCAAATCGCTTTTTCCGTACCAGCCTGTACCGATCAAGCCAACCCGATACGGATTTGCCCGGTAGATAATATCCATACCGCTTACCCCCAAAGTGGTGAGCGCGAGTGAGGCCGTGGCTCCTTGCAGGAAATGGCGGCGGTTGATGTTGAACGAATGCATTGATGCTACAAATTTCTGTTGGGCAACACGGCTTATGAAACTAATGGTGACAGCATGGTGAGTAAAAAAGACCTTACTGCTTCCTAATAGGGTAAACTGAAAAGGCGGTCTGATTTATCAATTACCCGTAAGCCGCTCATAAATGTTACCGGCTGGCCTGCCACCACCATCTATACCCTTTAATCGACCGAAATTGTCATGACCACAAAACGTATCAGCCTGTTTATTTTGATAAGCAGCCTTCTGCTCACATCATTTGTACGGCCCAAAGCCAGCATTGTCAAATCGGTTTTTGGTACGATGCCCGATGGGCGGGAAGTTTACCTCTTCACGCTGCGCAACGCGAAGGGAATGGAAGTGAAGCTGACCAATTATGGCGGTTATATTGTGTCGTGCACAGCGCCCGACAGAGAGGGAAAACAGGCGAATGTAGTGCTCGGCTTACCCACACTGGCCGATTACCTGAAAGGCAATCCCAACCTGGGACCAATTATTGGTCGGTACGGTAACCGAATTGCGAACGGAAAATTCACGCTCGATGGAACAGATTATACCCTTTTCACGAATCCGGCCGGCATTCATATTCACGGTGGACGAGTTGGTTTCGACAAAAAGCTGTGGAATGCGACGACCACAGATGGGGCCGAGCCGAGCCTGAAACTCCAGTATACCTCGCCCGATGGTGAAGAAAATTACCCCGGCAACTTAGCTGTTGACGTAACGTATACGTTGCAAAAAAACAATGCACTTCGCATCGACTACCGGGCTACTACCGACAAGCCAACGGTACTAAACCTAACCAATCATGCCTATTTCAACCTGAGCGGTATGAAAACCGACGTGATGACCAACGAAGTGATGATTAAAGCCGATCAGTATCTGACTACCGACAAAACTCAGATTCCTACCGGTGAGCTAAAACCCGTTGCCGGAACCCCCTTCGATTTTAGAAAGCCTACCCCTATCGGCACTCATATCAACGACACCACCGATACCCAAATCCGATACGGCCGGGGATATGATCATTGCTGGGCATTTACCGATCAATCGGCCCGGCTGAAACTGGGCGCTACAGTGTATGAACCCAACAGTGGCCGTTTAATGGAAGTGTATACCACCGAGCCGGGCGTGCAGTTGTATACGGCCAACCACCTGAATGGCAGAATTCGTGGACCTGAAGGTGTAGCGTATACCCGGCGGTTTGCCCTTTGCCTGGAAACCCAGCACTTCCCTGATTCGCCCAACCACCCCAACTTTCCGACTACTACCCTACGACCGGGAGCAACGTACCTGAGCACAACCGTTTATGCCTTTAAAGTGCGCTAACAGCTTCGTGAGTTACGGCCTTTCAGATACGTTAAACGGGTACATTTACATCACTTTGCGGTAAAAAAGACACTTTCTGCAATCTAAATGAGGAACAATAGCGTTAATAGCCTACGATTTACTACTTGAGGCTATGAAAAATCCTTTTCCAGCACTGATTGCCTATATTCTGATCCAAACGGTTCTCATCTACCCGGTGGCTACGTCTGCTGTGGTTGGCGTGATTATGCTAGTGGGTTGGGCAATGGCGCTGAATGAATTGTTCAGCCTGGAAAGTTCTGACGAACTCCCCGAAGTTGCCTAGACGAGTACATTGCTGATAATCTGCCAAACAGATTTACGCATATCGACTGAGTTCCGCCCTGCTTACCAACCATTTTGCCTAGATAACAAAACACAAAAAAGCCAGTCATTTTAATGACTGGCTTTTAATTTGGTGGGGATTGACGGGCTCGAACCGCCGACCCTCTCGGTGTAAACGAGATGCTCTGAACCAACTGAGCTAAACCCCCTTTTCCGTTTTGGTGATGCAAAGATAGGGGTCTAAAAGGCCTTTTTGCAAGCCCTGAGCCAAAAAAAGGTTAACTTTTTTACAAATGACTGGCTTTCAGGTACGTTGCAAAAGACAAGTACGCTACTCGAAATTGAGGTAGATCGTTACCGCGTGCGTACTGAGCCGTTGAATACCCGCGCTCGATGTACCCGTGGCCCCGCCCTTAAACGAGTTCGGAATGCCGTGGGAGAAACGAAGTTCAGGGGCAAACTTGAAAAACTGAAAAAACTGCTCGAAACCGATACCGTATTCAACGCTAAGATCAGTGGTGCTCGTGTTCAATCGTCCCTGACTGAGCGCTTGGCGGCGACGTACGTTCGTTTCAACGCCCAGCGATGCACCGGCCAGCAGATACATACGGGAGTTGACCCGCCGCGCCGATTTATACTTGATCAGGAAAGGCAATTCAACCCAGGTCGATTCCCGAAGATCTGATTTGTCTTCGCCACTGGCCATCGCATAATTGACCGACCGTGAATAGATCGACACGCCCGGATTAGATCGAAAATCAAAATTCTCGTTCATGAATGCATTGAACGTGAACCCTACCCGGAACCCGGTATTGTTGGGAGAGGTGATGCGCAGCGTAGGGTCAGCGGGATCGAGAAAGGCGGGGCTGTAGGTAACGTTGTACCGAGTAAATGGCAGAGCGTAGTAAAAGCCGAAGTGAATCAGCTTGTCGTCGTAATCTTCCTTATGCTTACGAATGTATTTGTAGGTCGACTGTGCTGCCGCTGCCTGCGCGAGCAACAGCAGCAGAATAACTAGTGCACCTGCGTGGATGCGGCAGGCTTTTGACCAATATAAATCGACGCGATGCCGAACGAGAGTGGAATCCATTTAGTGTTGCGAAAACCGGCTTCTTCAAAAACCCGGATAAAATCGGGGCCATCCGGAAAAGCCCGCATTGATTCGTTGAGGTACTCGTAGGCCGAAGTGTCTTTACTCACCATCTTACCAAAGAAAGGCACTACGCGGGCCGTATACACGTCGTAGAACTGCCGGAAAGGAAACGTGCGCGGTTTCGAGAATTCGAGCACCATACACACCCCACCCGGACGAACCACGCGCTGCATATCGGTTAAACCGGCCAGCAGGTTTTCGAAGTTACGTACCCCAAACGAAACGATGGCGGCATCGAATTCATTGTCTGTGAAGGGTAAACCCTGCGAATCGCCCGATCGCATCTCGATGATCTGATCAACGCCTCGCTCTTTCATCTTCTGCCGTCCAACAGCCAGCATCCCTTCCGAAATGTCGACACCAACGATTTTATCGGGTTTTAGCGCCAGTGCTTCGATGGCCAGGTCACCGGTACCTGTGGCAATATCGAGAATATATTTCGGGGCAAACGGCTTCAGCAGCCGAATGGCCTTCTTCCGCCACAGAATGTCGATTCCCGCACTCAGAAAGTGATTCAGGAAATCATACTTCGGCGCAATGGTATCAAACATTTCGCCCACCTGCTCACGCTTGCTGGTGGATTTGTCTTTGTAGGGAAGAACGGCCATTTTTCAGTTAACAGTTAACAGTTACCAGTTAACAGTGAGCAGTTATCAGCGTTGCTCAGGTACGTTAAGCTGGCAGCGCTGATAACTGCTCACTGTTAACTGGTAACTGAAAAGCTAACCGGCTGTTCTGGTGGAAAGTTTCGGCAGTACGGCCCGTGTCCGCATTGCATTGGCTATACTTGCTGCTTATTTACAACCTGCTGCTATGACTCGCTCTCCGTTTTTGTTTTCGTTGTTCATTATGTCGTTCACTGCGGCCTTTGCCCAATCGCCCGTAGATTCGAAAACGACCCGGCTCCACCAGCGTATTCTTACGCTAGATACCCACGCCGATGCGCCCACGATGTTGCAGAAAGAGGGGTTCGATGTAGGCATTACGCACGATACGAAGCGAGATAATTCACAAATCGATTTCCCGCGCATGAAGCAGGGCGGCATGGATGCTATGTTCTTCGCTGTGTACCTGCCACAGGGTCAACGTACGCCCGAGGGTCACGCCGAGGCCAAACGCAATGCGCTGAACCAATTCAGACTCATTCATGAGGCACTGAAAAAATACCCCGACGCCGCCGAACTAGCCACGTCGCCCGCCGACGCCTACCGGATTGAAAAAGCAGGGAAACGGGCTATTTTTATTGGTATAGAAAACGGGTACCCTATTGGCGAAGACCTCTCGATGGTGAAAGCGTATTATGACCTCGGTTGCAGGTACGTTACCCTTTCCCACTTCGCCAATAACGCCATCTGCGATTCGTCGACCGACCCGGATGGGCCGTTGCACAATGGTCTAAGTGCGTTTGGCAGGCAAGTAGTGGCCGAAATGAACCGGCTGGGCATTATGATCGACATATCACATACGTCAGACAAAACATTTTACGACGTGCTGGCCCTGACCAAAACACCCGTTATTGCCTCGCATTCGAACTGCCGCGCCCTCTGCGATTTTCCGCGCAATATGACCGACGACATGATTCGGGCGGTAGCAAAGAACGGGGGCGTTATTCAGGTCAACTTCGTGAGTGATTACCTGCGCAAACCATCAGAAGAGTACCGGCAGGCGCTCACCAAAATGAGGATGGCCAATGTAGGGCGCGTGTCTTCTCCCGAGCAGGCCGCCCGGCAACAGGCCCGTACCGACTCAGTGAAGCAGGTATATCGAAACGAACGGGCAAGTCTTGCCGATATCGTTAATCACATTGACCATATCGTGAAAATTGCCGGCATCGACCACGTTGGAATCGGGTCTGATTTTGATGGCGGAGGAGGTGTTAACGGACTAGAAGACGTTAGCGAGATAGCCAATCTGACGGCCGCTCTGAAGAGTCGGGGTTATTCCGATAAAGCCATAACCAAAATCTGGGGCGGCAACCTGCTACGCGTCATGAGCAAACAACAGCCTGCTAAATGAGACAATCAATCAACCATTGGAGTTGCTCTTTCAATGAACCGCACAAGACCTTTCCATTAAAACTTTACGGTACGCATATTCATTCCACTCAATCTGCGTTTCAATCAAACTACCAACCGTTCTGGATTCGTCAAGACCCTAATCTCGTTGATGCAGGCAACTTGGGTAGGGTACGCCTTGACGAGCCAAACCGACTAGTTGGCACTACCAGTTGCCAAACAGCCGCATAGTTATTTCTCTTCAGCAACTACTTAATTTATTTTACAGCAGATGGAACCTCAGATTGGACCGGATTTTGTATTGAATACCCTGCCATGTTAATGTATTTAAGCGCCGTGAGCGCACAGAATGTCATTATACAACCAATTTGCATAGCTACTGGGCATATTTTATAATACTTAAGTATTATAACTTAGTTAGAATCAAAAGTAGCTTGCAGGGTTTTGAATTAATTAATTCAGCCTCAACAAGTGTTTTTTTTAATAAGGGAGGTTGAAGTGGCTAGCCGTAAATCATTACCAACAGCCAAACGCGATTACCCTGTTAGTAGCTGCTTGACAGCTAAAATGGCAATATCCGGCGCAGGTTCCTTACTTTTGCTGTAATCATTCCTTCATTTATCTCTATTAAGTAATTACAGTATGAATCCACGCCGTAATCTGACCGTATGGCTGACCGACAGGGTCACTTCCGTCCGAACGGCACACCCACGCAGTAGACAGGCCTTTAAAAATTCGGTGGCCAGCGTACTTGTGAAAGGCGGCAACATCGTGCTTTCGTTTATTCTGGTTCGCATCACGCTCGGTTTACTTCAAGACGAAAAGTACGGCATCTGGACGGCGATCAGTTCGCTGGTTACTTTTGCTTCCTTTTTTGATATCGGTCTGGGCAATGGGTTACGCAATCGGTTGGCCGAGTCGGTAGCGCAGGATGATCATGAGACCGGACGTACCTACATCAGCACAGCCTACGTCTTATTTGCGGGTATTCAGTTAGCATTGCTGTTAATCGCCTGTGTAGCTATTTATCTGGTCGATTGGAAATACGTGCTCAACGTGCGTTTATCCAACTCATACGTGAGTTTGCTTGTGCTGGTTACGCTGGCGGGTTTCTGCCTGAAAATCCTGCTCGATACGGTGTCATATGTGTTGCTGGCACTTCAGAAAACAGCTTTATCGAATACGATTTACTTGATTATTAACCTGGGCTTGGTGGCCGGTATTTGGTTATTAGGTCTCGGCCACTACAATAATTTGCTATCAGTATCAATCATGTCGGCTGTTGTGCCAGTGGTTGTACTCATTGGGTTTAGCCTCTATTACTATCAGGGACAGCTACGCGAATATGCCCCGTCGTTGAAGTCAATCGATTTCAATGTACGCCCTCAACTCATGAGCCTGGGCTTAAAATTTTTCATTATTCAGTTAGCGGGGGTTGTTATCTTTTATACCGACAACGTCTTGATTTCGAAGCTTTTTGGCCCAAAATCGGTAACCGAGTACAGTGTCGTTTTCCGGTATTACAATGCCATCAATTCGTTCTTTTTTGTCATCATTTCACCATTCTGGTCTGCATTCACAGAGGCCTACGCGAAAAACGAACTGGGGTGGGTGAAGACCTCCTACTCTCGCCTGAAACGCAGTTGGCTGGTCATCTTTATGGCTATCGTTGTAATGCTGCTGGTTTCTACGAAAGTATATGAAATCTGGCTAGGGCCAACTTTCAAAACGTCGTGGTCGTTAAACGTGCTCATGGCCTGTTTTGTCCTGGTTTCCTGCTGGAACAATATAACGGTAACGGTTATCAACGGCTTTGGGAAGGTCAAGATGCAGCTTTTCACAGCTATGGCTGGTGCTATTATTAACATTCCCCTCTGCGTATATCTGGGCCGAACACTGAATATGGGCAATCAGGGAATCATTGTTGCCTCTATCATCTCGCTGCTGCTTGGCACGGTACTCGGCACCATTCAGGCCGATAAACTGGTATCAAGAAAAGCAGAAGGAATTTGGGCAGAGTAAGCTGTAATTAGCTGTATTGAACGAGTATAAATTACCATGCTTGTGGCCGGATGGCGAAACTTTCAACGCCACTTTACGTTAGGCAAGCAAAGCAATACTGCCCATGAAATCAATGCTGGCAATTTTACTGGTTCATCTAATGCTCGGAAGCAGTTTGCTCCCCGGCTTTGGCATTGACCAGTCGGCCAGATGGGTTGAGTTAGCCAATCATTATCAACAGCATCGCCAAACCGACGCTGCGCTGGGTTTTCTGTCGTTTCTGATGATGCATTACGATGCCAGTTCCGACCATCAGAAACACCCTACTCACAATCACCATAATCTTCCTTCGGCAGGACAATCACTATCGATTTCTACGCCCAACCCACTCCGCCTCGATGCAACGTCGCTGTCGCTGTCGGTTATTTCTGTGGCCAGAGCCACATTCTTTCAGAAGGCTGATCTCTACGCCTTCACTGCGATTCGCTCGCTAATCAATCCCCCTCGACGGTAGACCTTCGTGCCCAACAGGGCGAAGTGCGTTTACTCAAAAGCTTATTGTTCAGCAACTAGCGCCTGAAGTCCTGCATAACGGGCTTTGGCTCGGTTTGCTTGCTGGCCATTGATCCATTCCTACGTTCATGCTGAATGCCATTATTAAGTTCTCTATCGAGAACAAACTCATTGTCGGCCTTTTTACGCTGGCGCTGATCATGTGGGGCGGCTGGTCGGCAACCCAATTGCCGATTGATGCCGTACCCGACATCACCAACAATCAGGTACAGGTTATTACCAGTAGCCCTTCGCTGGCGGCTGAAGATATAGAGCGCCTTGTCACGTTCCCGATTGAAGTGAGCCTGTCCAACATCCCGAACATTACGGAGTTGCGTTCGTTTTCGCGTTTTGGCCTGTCCATTGTAACGGTCGTCTTTACCGATGAAACAGACGTATACTGGGCGCGTCAGCAAATTGCCGAACGCCTTCAGAACGTGATGAGCCAGATCCCTCCGGGCATTGGTACGCCCGTGATGGCTCCCGTAACTACCGGCCTTGGCGAAATATTTCAATATACAATAGCCACAAAAAAAGGCTACGAAAGCAAATACACCCTCACCGATCTACGCACTATTCAGGATTGGACAATCCGGCGTGGGCTGTTGGGTACGCCCGGCGTAGCCGATGTCAGCGGATTTGGCGGATTACTGAAACAGTACGAAATCGCCATTGATCCTGACCGGCTCAAGAGTGTAGGCATTACTATTTCGGACCTGTTCCGCGCGTTGGAGCAGAACAACCAGAACACCGGAGGGGCCTATATCGATAAAAAGCCCAATGCCTACTTTATTCGTTCTGATGGGCTTATCAGCTCACCCGATGACATTGCCAACATTGTAGTTCAAGTAAAAAATGATCATACAGGCCAGTCGGGAACGCCCGTTCGGGTACGTGACGTAGCCACGGTTCGTATCGGTTCTTCTGTTCGATACGGAGCTATTACCCGTAATGGTACAGGCGAAACGGTTGGCGCTATTGTTATGATGATTAAGGGCGAAAACTCGTCGGCGGTGATCAAACGCGTTAAAACAAAAATTGCGGAGATTCAGAAAACGCTGCCTGAGGGTGTAGAAATCATTCCGTTTTTAGACCGGACAAAGATGGTAAATAGCGCCATTGGCACTGTAGAGCGCAATTTGTTGGAAGGAGCACTCATCGTAATTTTCGTCTTGGTGCTACTGTTGGGAAATTTTCGGGCCGGTTTTGTCGTGGCCTCCGTTATTCCATTGGCGTTGCTGTTTGCCGTTGCCATGATGAACCTGTTTGGGGTGTCGGGCAACCTGATGAGCCTTGGAGCCATTGATTTTGGCCTGATCGTCGATGGAGCCGTCATCATTGTAGAAGCCACTATGCACCACTTGCAGCGTGGGCAGGGCAACCTCGGGGCCGAGGGAACAGGACAGGTCGGGCTTCGTACGCAGACAGAGATGGACAACGAAGTATTTGGGGCAGCTAGCCGGATACGGTCGTCGGCGGCCTTTGGTGAAATCATCATTCTGATCGTTTATCTGCCCATTTTGGCCCTTTCGGGCATCGAAGGCAAAATGTTCAAACCCATGGCTCTTACCGTAGCATTTGCCATTCTGGGTGCCTTCATTCTCTCGCTGACCTACGTACCCATGATTTCGGCCTTATTTCTGAGCAAAAAACGTACGCACAAAGAGACCTTCTCCGATAAATTGATGCGTCGTATTTTCAGGGTCTACGAGCCTATTCTGCTTCGTTCGCTGCAATACCGAACACTGATTCTGGGGGCGGCACTGCTTTTACTCGTTGCTGCTATTTTTACCTTTTCCCGAATGGGAGGCGAGTTTATTCCGCAACTCGATGAAGGAGACTTTGCCGTTGATACCCGCACCCTGACCGGAAGCTCTTTGAGCGAAACTGTTGATGCTACGCTGAAAGGCGAGCGCATTCTGTTACAGCAGTTTCCCGAAGTAGAGCAGGTGGTTGCCAAGATCGGTTCAGGCGAGATTCCTACCGATCCGATGCCTATTGAAGCCGCCGATATGATGGTTATTCTGAAACCCAGAGATCAGTGGACATCAGCAAGTACCCGCGATGAACTGGCCGAAAAAATGGCCGAAGCCCTCTCAGTGGTACCCGGCGTTACCTTCGGTTTTCAACAACCTGTTCAAATGCGTTTCAACGAACTGATGACTGGTGCCCGCCAGGATGTAGCCCTGAAAATTTATGGCGAAGACCTCGGCGAACTCGAACGGTTGGCGAATGAGATCGGTCGATTAGTTCGACAAACCGGAGGGGCGGCTGATCTGTATATCGAGCAGGTAGCGGGCTTATCACAAATACTGATCAAACTCGACCGCAATGCACTCGCCAAGTATGGCCTTAATGTAGCTGACGTCAATCAAACCATCAATACGGCCTTTGCCGGACAATCAGCAGGGCTAGTGTTTGAGGGCGAAAAACGATTTGATCTGGTGTTACGGCTGGCCGAAGAAAAAAGAAAGTCAGTTGATGACATTCGAAATGTATACATATCAACACCCAACGGCGAGCAAATTCCACTGGGACAGATTGCCCAGGTACGTGTTGACCAATCGCCCAATCAGATTCAGCGCGACCAGACACGGCGGCGTATCACGGTGGGTTTCAACGTGCGCGGGCGTGATGTAGAGAGCATCGTGGCTGAACTTCAATTAAAGGTAGATCAGCGAATTAAGCTACCGGCAGGCTATTCGGTCACCTATGGCGGGGCATTTCAAAATCTGGTAGAAGCCAAACAACGCCTCGGCATTGCCGTTCCGATTGCGCTGGGCCTCATTTTCGCCCTGTTATTTTTCACTTTCGGTTCTATCCGCCAAAGCCTCCTGATATTTATGGCCATTCCGCTGGCAGCCATTGGTGGAGTATTTGCCCTGGTGCTGCGCGATATGCCGTTCAGTATTTCGGCGGGTGTAGGGTTCATTGCCCTCTTCGGAGTAGCCGTACTCAATGGCATTGTGTTAATTGCTGAATTTAATCGACTTCGGCACGAAGAAGGAATAACTGATATGAACGAGATTATTCGACAAGGGACCGAAATTCGACTTCGTCCCGTTATTATGACCGCGCTGGTTGCCTCCTTTGGTTTTATACCGATGGCTATTTCCAATTCGGCAGGGGCCGAAGTACAAAAGCCACTGGCCACCGTTGTTATTGGTGGCCTGCTGACCGCCACGCTGCTAACCCTGATCGTGTTGCCTATTTTATATTCTTTGTTTGAACAAAAATCGCTTAATCGAGAGCGGGCAATACATAGAGGTAAAGAAACGAGTGGTAACGTACCTACGGCCATAATCGTACTATTGCTACTACTGGGCACCAGCAGCATTTGGGCACAAACCCCTCAACTACAAACCATTACGCTCGATCAGGCTCTGCAACAGGTAAGTAGTCGGAATGCACAACTACAGCTCGGCAACCTGGGTATCACCCGGCAGCAAGCCTTGCGTCCGACAGCCTATGACGCCGGTCGCCTGTCGGCCAGCGTATTACTGGGACAATACAACAGCCGCCGTTTCGATAATAATCTGACCGTATCACACACTATTCCAAACCCGCTGCTAACGCGTCGGCTGGCTCAGTTGAATGACCAAACCGTGGCTGGCCAGCAGGCAACGCTTGCCGTAACGCTCAACGATTTACGCTATCAGGTAAAGGCCGCCTACTATGAATTAGCCTACCTGCATCAGCGTCGTCGACTGTACTTACGACAAGATACCCTGCTCAGCGAGTTTGTGCAGGCCGCTACGCTACGGGTGAAAACGGGAGAAACAGGGAGTCTGGAGAAAATTACGGCAGAAAGCCAGTTAGCTGACCAACGAGTCAGGCTTGCGCAACTCAACGCCGATTTGCTTGCCACCCGAACACGCCTGAAGCTACTACTATATAGCCCAGATCTTCCCGATGTCAGCGAACAGCCACTACTCAGGCTTACCCTCCCCTATGCCACCGACAGCCTGCAACTGTTAACTCAGCCTGCAGTAGCCACCCGGCATCCGCAGGTACGTTTGCTGGAACAACAGGTTGTGGTAGCCGAGCAAACCCGGCTGGTTGAGCAAGCCCGACTCCGCCCTGATTTTACCGTTGGTCTGTTCTCTCAAACGCTGATTGGCAACCAACTCATCAACGGACAGGAGCTTTACTTCGGCCCCGGTTCCCGTTTCACCGGCGGACAACTAGGCGTTACCTTCCCGCTGATCGGTAAGGCGCAAAAAGCCCGAATCGAAGCGGCGCGTATAGGTGAGCAAATGGCGCAGACCGAATTGCAGACAGGCCAATTCTCGCTGAATCAGCAACTACAACAAGCAGTAGGCCAGTACAATACCTATAAAAATGCGCTAATTTACTATGAGCAGAATGGGTTATCGCAGGCTCAATTGATACAAACCAATGCCCGTCTGGCTTTTCGGGGGGGCGATATTGGGTACGTTGAATTCTCGCTCGCACTCCAACAGGCACTCACAATCCGCTCGTCGTACGTCGACTTGCTCAACCAGCATAACCAATCGGTTCTTTACATCACCTACCTACTCGGTAATCAGTAATACCCCATATGCCATTCATAACAACATCTTTTGTGGGTAAACTGCCTGCTCATGTGCAGTCATTCCTGTTTATTTCAGGCCTCTGCTTCTCTATCCTGGCCTGCTCATCGGCCAACAAAACCGGTGATACTGAACCAGCCAACACCGAAACTCCCGCGACTCAGGACAGTAGCTCTACCGGTGAAGTACGCGTTTCTCTGACCCAGGCTCAGTATTCGGTAGCCGATATAAAGCTGGGAGAGCCAACAAATCGGGCCCTCAGCACGGTACTGAAAGCCAATGGTGCCATCGACGTACCTGCCTCCAATCGGGTGTCGGTCTCTGTTCCTTTTGGTGGATACATTCGCAAAATTGACCTCGAACCAGGTATGCGGATCACCAAAGGACAAACCCTGGTTGTGCTCGAAAATCCCGATTATATTCAACTGCAACAGGATTATCTGGATACCAAGGCTAAACTAGACTATGCCGATCTTGATTATGCCCGGCAAGAAGAACTGAGTCGGGAAAACGTTGGCGCGCTGAAAACATTTCAGCAAACCCGCTCTACCCGCCAAAGTCTACAAACGCAGTTGGCAGCGGCGGCACAACGGCTGGCTATGCTCCGCATCAACCCCGCCACACTTACCCCCGCCCGGATGACCCGCACCATCAGTATACCCGCACCAACATCGGGCTATATCACAAACGTACCGGTCAACGCGGGCCGCTTCGTCAACCCATCAGATGTCCTGGCCGAAATTACCAATATGGAGCATTTGCATGTACGACTCAATATTTTCGAAAAAGACATTAATCAGATTCGATTGGGGCAACAGGTTAAGTTTGCCATGGGAAGCGACGCCTCGCCCATACATCAGGCCGACATTTTCCTGATTGGCAAATCGATTTCGGCCGACCGTACCATCGAAGTACTTGCTCACCCAAAAGAACTGAAACCTATTTTCATTCCGGGTGGGTACGTTACTGCCCACATCGATGTAAAAACGCAGTCGTTATCCACGTTGCCCGAATCGGCAGTTATCGAGTTTAGCGGAAAGCAATACGTGTATATACTGGAGAAGAAACAAGGTCAGCCAGTTGTTTATCAGTTTCGCCAGATTGACGTTCGTACCGGTGTGCGCGAAAACGGATTTGTGGCCGTGATCCTCCCGTCTAGTATCAATACAGCCCAAACGCCCGTTGTGATCAGCGGTGGTTACAGCCTGCTCAGCAAGTTGAATAACAGCGAAGAAGAATAACGACAACGACCTTAGGCAACCAAAAAAGGGCTATTCCTGTATAGGAATGGCCCTTTTTTGGTTGCCTAAGGTCGATTAGTGTTTGAACACTTTTATCTGATATACATATCCCTGCATCTGCTTGATCTGTTGCTTTCGCGACAAACGAGCCATGCGGCTCTTCCGATTTATAGCGAGTGGATCACCCTTCAATGAGTCGGGCGGAATGGCGTTCAGCGCATTGAGAAGCACACTGGTTTTGACAGCAAATGTGGCGTTTTCTGACGTGATTTGCTTAGCCGTAATAATCCCGATTATATTTCCTTTCTCATCGAGCAAGGGGCCACCGGAGTTGCCTGGATTTACACTGATGGCCACCTGATAGGCTGCCGAATCGCCTCTGAATCCGGTACCTGAACTTAGGTATCCTTCACCATATACAATCTCTTCGCGTGGATATCCCAGAGTATATACGCGCTCACCAAGCTCCGATTTGTGTGGCTCGAAACCATACGGAACAGGGGCTTGAACGTGAAATGCCGTGTCTTGTCCAATAGAAAGAATAGCCAAATCGTTTTGCGGATCAGCATGCACGATCCGGGCTTTGTACACCACGCCCTGCTGACTTTGTACGTATACTGAGTCGGCTCCCTGAATGATGTGGTTATTGGTCACCATAAACCCGGAAGACGTCAGTAAAAAGCCGGAACCAGCTACCTGACCGGGATTTTGCTGAAATACCCGTCCACGGCCACTCAGGTTGTTAAGCAGTTTATTTTGCGTTTGCTGAATAACTGCCAGATTCCGCATCATCATGCCATACTGCTGCTCCTGCTTATGACTGTTCTGGTACGAACGATACATGATAATGGTAGCAAACGTAGTCATGATGGCTACGGCCGCCGCAATGGCCAATGTAGACCGATGCGCCTGCCACCAGGCACGTACCTGAACACGCGGTTCAACAGCGGCATGATCCAGTAGCGAATCTGCTTCCAGTTGTTGATGAACCTGGTTCAATTTCTCACGAAATTCCAATCGCCGACCATAGGCCTGCAACATGGTTTCGATAGGTTCCTGTTTTCCTGCGTCCATACTATTCGGTGTCTTTATAGCTTGCAAAAAATAAGCGCTTCAGCCGCGTCAGACATTTATACTTCTGCGTCTTGGCGTTATCCGTATTCGTGTATCCAAATTTTTCGGTGATGTCCTGCATCGAAAAATGACGGATGTAAAAATCTTCCAGTAATGTCCGACAGGGTTCGCCCAATTGGGTTAACGATTCGGCCATTTGCTCAAACTGTTGATCGCGCCGCTGATGATCGGCCAGATCTTCGGTAATCGATTCGGCCGGCTCGGTATCAAACTGACTCGCCCGAATCAACGGTGACCTACCCCGCTGCGCTAGTTGTTTCAACCACAAACGTCGGGCCACCGCATAAATAAATGTCTTAAGCTGGCAATTCAACTCAAAATCACCGGCCGATACTTTCTCAAAGAGTACGATCAACGTCTCCTGATAAATGTCTTTGGCGTCATCTGTAGACCCGCTGTTGTTTATTACCAACTGCGAGATCATCGGGTAGTGTTGTCGATACAATTGGCTCAATGCCTGGTCAGACCCTTCGGCCAACCCTATCAACAGGGCTTCATCTGTCGACAACCCCCGCGTGGCTTCCCTCATACACTGCTTACTGATTAATACCGAATGGGTTAGTTGGTAACCCAAAAAAAAGATAAATATTTTTCAAAAACGTGGGTTACCTTCTTTAGTCTATCGTATTAAGGTATGGAAAGTTAACCAATAACACTTAAACACATAAAATCATGAAAGGCTTCGCAAAATCAGCTCTGTTCGTAATGTCAGTTGTAGCTCTGGCTACTGCCTGTGAATCAAAGAAAACTGAGACCACTGAGACTACTACTACTACTACGGACACAACCATGACTATGTCTAGCGACACTAGCGCCATGGCTACCGACACTACGATGATGGCTCCTGAGTCAACTTCAATGACTTCTGAATCAGCGAACTAATCATCGCTAACCGCTTACAGAAAGCCCCTCGCAACCGAGGGACTTTTTGCGTTTATAGGGGCATACCCAAAGCTATATCCGCTCACGGCGTCACCTGTGATCAACAAAAAAACCGAGGCGTTGAAGCCCCGGCTCTTTATATTGATCAGAAGCCTATTAGTGCTTCACAACTTTAGACTGGTTTTGTCCGCCGCCAGAAATCATATCGGCTAGTATGCGACCTGTCTCATTCAGGTACGTATCCTTCTTTTTCTTTGCCTTTACTACCTCAGGCGTATCTGTGGGCGAAGGCTTTTCCAGATTAGCCACTTTCTTCTCGGCTTCTTCTTTCTCTTTCTTCCGCTTAGCTTCCTGCAAAGACACTGTTGTGTTCTCTTTTGCCTTTTTGAATTCGTTCACGGCCTGCGCTTCCCGTTTCAGATCTGCATCAGTTTTCAGACGTTGCTCATACTTATCACGTAACTGCATAGTCAGTTTATCGTTGATGAAACTCGTTGCTTCGAAGCGAGCTGAAGCGATCTGATCCCAGGGCAAAGCGCTTGGCTGCGAACTTTCGCCAAAATCTTCGGCCGAATAACGCGACGGAAACTGAATGTCGGGGGTTACGCCCTTGTGCTGCGTGCTGCTACCATTAATACGGTAGAATTTCTGCGTGGTCATTTTCACCTGACCAACTTTATCCTGCTCTTTAGGCAACATACTGTTCAAGTCAATGAGTTGTTGCACGGTGCCTTTACCAAAAGTCTGTCCACCTACAACAATTCCCCGGCGATAATCCTGAATAGCAGCCGCAAATATTTCGGAAGCCGAAGCACTGAATCGGTCAACCAGCACCGCCAACGGACCATCGTAAGCAACTGAAGGATCATTATCGGCCATCACTTCGGTTTCACCACCCGAATCACGTACCTGCACAACCGGCCCTTTCTGAATAAACAGGCCAGTCAGGTTAATGGCTTCGATCAGCGATCCGCCGCCATTGCCCCGTAAATCGAGAACGATACCGTCGACTTTCTCCATTTTGAGCGAATCGATCAGGTTTTTCACATCGACAGTTGTACTTGCCATATCGGATTCACGACGGCGGGCAGCATCAAAATCACGGTAGAAGATTGGCAGAACAACAACACCAAATTTGTAATTGCGTCCATCTTCTGTAATCTCAATCACTTCTTTATGGGCACGTCCCTCTTCCAGCTTGATCTTCTCACGAACAATTCGAATCTCTTTGGGTACGTCAGTAGCCAGTGCTGAAGGCGATTTTACCTGGAGCCGGACTACGGTGCCTTTAGGGCCTTTTATCAACTTCACGGCGTCGTCTACCTGCATGCCTACCACACTCACCATAGCGCCGGTTTCACCTTGTGCCACACTGATAATCTTGTCGCCAGCGGTGAATTGCTTGCTGCGGAAAGCGGGGCCGCCTGGTACCAGATCGGTGATTTTGATGTACTCACCATCTTCTTGTAAACGAGCACCAATACCTTCCAGCGATTGGCTCATTTCTTCTGTAAACCGGTCGGCAGTTCGGGGAGCTAGGTAATTGGTATGCGGATCGAGCGTTTCGCCAAAGGCATTCATGTACCACTGAAACACATCTTCGCTTCTGATGCGGCTCATGCTTTTGCCCAGATTCTTGTAGCGGCTATTCATCAGTGTGGCTACTGAGGTATCTGCTTTGCCAGCCAACTTCAGTTCTAGGGCCTGATTCTTCAGCATTTTGCGCCACAGATCATTTTGCTCTTCAGGCGTTTTAGGCCACTGAGCCTTTTCCCGATCTACGTTATATGTTTCGTCGGCCGTAAATGAGAACGGTTTGCTCAGTGTTTGGTTGACAAAAGCTGTGCGTTCGTTGAATCGCTTCCGGAACACATTGTACATATCGAACGCAGCCGTTAGATCACCATTCACCAGCGCGTCATCGATCTGGTTCTTGTATTTCTCAAACGAAGTGACATCCGAAGCCAAGAAATAAACCTTACTAGGGTCCATTTCTTTCAGGTAATTCGACCATACAACCGCTGATAAAGAATCGCTTAGCCGAACTTTCCGGTAATGATAACGTGTCAGCAATTGAGTAACAGCCTGCTCCACACGCTCCTGTGTGACAGTTGGCTTCAGGTCATCGCCAGATGGAGTCCAAACGGTTGACTGCTGCCCACTGGAAGCCGAAGCCGTACGAGATTCTGGCTGAAGACTTAGCATCAGCACAGGAACCAGTGTAATCAGGTATTTTCTCATTGGCAGAATAAGCGAATTAGTAGACGAGAAGACAAGTAACTATCTGGCTATATACTGACAAGCCAGACATTCGCTCATTCACTCAATCACTAACCCACTAATTAGTTTTTTACAATGTCTAACAACTCAATATCAAAGACAAGCGTTGAGCCAGGGCCGATGTCGGCACCTGCACCCCGATCACCGTAGGCGATGTCTGATGGAATAAACACTTTCCATTTCGACCCTACGGGCATTAACTGTAGCACTTCTGTCCAACCTTTGATTACTTCTGTAACCCCAAATTCGGCTGGTTGTCCGCGCTCAACTGAACTGTCAAAAACTTTACCATCTATTAATTTACCGGTGTAATGTACTTTCACCCGATCAGTAGCTACCGGCTTGGCACCCGCTCCTTCTTTCTCAACTACATACTGTAAACCGCTAGCTGTGGTTTGCACACCCGGCTTCGACTTGTTCTCTGCTAGAAACGCCGCACCGATCTTTTTGTTACCTTCTGCAGCTTTACCAGCTTCCGCATTTTTGGCCGCGTACTGTTTCTGCATGTAATTCATCATGATCTGCTGCATCTGCGGCTCAGCCAGCAACAAGGTCTGACCCTTCAGCGCATTCTCGAGGCCTTTGGCCAAAACCGCTGTATTCACAGCGGTCATGCCCTGCTGTTTCAGACTCTGAGCGATGCTGTAACCAACACTGTAGCTTAACGAATCCTGACTATTAGCCAGCATTGTGTTTTTTGTAGCTACTGCTGGCTTGGCCTTAACGGGTGTTTTAGCTGACTTAACGGATGCGACAGGTTTTTTAACTTGGGCAATAACGTGATTAGAAACAAACAAGGTTGACAAGAGGCCAACGGCAACTAAACGGGAAACAGACATGAGGAAGAAAGTATGTGGTTAACGTACCAACGGTTTGGTAATGAGAAAACGTGATTTTAGCCCTAAAAAGTTTTGTATTTCGAGTTATATCCTGCCTAAAATAACAAGTAGACGGCCAATTGTCCAAACAAGATGCGGCTGATTACCTGATTATTAACAAACAACAAAAAAGCCCGCGCTCTTCAGCACGGGCTTCCTTAAAATATCTTAAAAAGGTTATTTCACCTCTTCGTAGTCAACATATTCGCCGCCATTCATGGGTGAACCACCTTTCCGCGTTGAACTCGATGCTACCCGCGTTTCGCCTTCCCGAACCGGTTGGGTACGTTCAGTAGCGCGGCGCTGCTCTTTCACCAGTTGACGGCCAACCAGCAGGTAGAACATGAATCGACGTACCGGTGGTACAAACATGATGAGCAACGCAAAAACGAGCAGGACTTTTAAGAGCATAACCAACGTTGGTTTAACAGGGCATTTTCAATGGGTATAACGCCGCCCTGCCTGGTTTAGTTTATCGACCATATAAGGCCTTGCCAGCCGCTTCATACTTGTCGCCGGCTATCCAGAATGGCCGGGTGGCCCGGTTGGCAATAAGCCGTGCCGCCAACGCATAAGACTGACAGAACTTCAGCAGGTAATCGTAATCGATCGTTTCAGGATTATCGGACACCTGGTGATAATTTTTCATCAACTCTTCATCAAACGCCTTAAATCCTTCCGATAACGTAGGTGCCGGAACGCCTTTGGCTGCGAAACTGACATTGTCTGACCGGTCGAACAAGCCTTGCTCGGGCGCGGGCTCAGCAAACACAGACAAGCCGAATGTAGCAGCGGCCTGTTCTATTTCTGCTTTGGCTCCTGTACGCTCAAGACCAATAACCGAAATCAGACTGGTATCATTATAACCCGCCCCATCGATATTGAAATTAAAAATCGTTTGCTTTAGCGGAATCAGCGGGTGCTCAGCATAATAGCGACTGCCCAGCAAACCTACCTCTTCACCGGTCAGTGCCACAATGATCACTGACCGTTTGGGCGGTTGTGCCATTAGGGTTTTGGCAGCGGCAATGAGCCCAACGGTGCCCATGCCATTATCGCGTGCCCCATTATAAATCGTATCGGCTGCCGTCACCGACCCCGTTCCGGCCTTGGCGGTACCAATGTGATCGTAATGAGCAGTTAGCAGAATATATTCAGCTTTAAGGGTTGGGTCGGTTCCTTCTACTATGCCAGCCACATTTACCGTCATTACAGGTTGGGCGGCCCGCCCTGACGTATAAACGGTTACGGCTTTGTTGTCTTTCAAACCGGCGAGTTGCCCCTTACCGTTGTCGGCCCAAATGTGTGGCATCGGTGACTGACCGGCCGATTCTGCAGTGGGTACGCTGATTTGTTCACTGTTGAAATACCGGTTCGCAAACGCCCATGGTGTGGCGGGCGAGGCGAACAATTCTATGATGCCCAACGCACCCCGTTCAGCGGCCATTTTCCGCTTGACGGTCATAGCCCCAATCAGGTCACGCGGCGATTTTGCCTCGGCAGAACCAACCTGCGTAATCACAAACTTGCCCTGTACGTTTTTTCCGGCGTAGTCGTCAGCAGTAAGACCATAACCAACATACACGCTTTCGGCGGTTTGGTTAACCGCTCCGCCCGATACCACCACGAACTGCTTTCCGACTGTCAGCGAGTCGGCGCCAAACCGGATGACTCCCATGGCCGTAGCCTGGGTACGTTGCAACGTAACAGATTGGTAGTAGCTGTTATTTTCAGCAGCGGGTTTCAGCCCGATCATCCTAAACTGTTCGGCAATGTAGCGGGCAGCCACCATGTTTCCCGGCGAGCCGGTTTTCCGACCCTGTAACTCATCAGAGGCGATAAACCGCAGATGGTTTTCCAGTTCAGCACGCGTCAACTGTGCTTCGGGTTGTGCAACAGAGGCCGTTATAGAAGAAACAGCGCGTTTACCTGCCTTGGTTTGTTGCGCTAAACCGGGTGTACCGGCAGCTACAAATGCGAAAGCGGTGGCCCCCAACAGAGACCACCGGCTAACTAAATAAGTCATTGATGCAGAAACAAAAATTCCCATGCTACGCAACACCAGTTGGGTTACGAACAGGGGAATTTGGGTGAAAAGAAGAATAGGATAAGATAGACTCAACTGTTGAAGAGCGTGGAGCCCGTTCAATTTTGTCCATCAGTGCCCGGAGTTCGAGCGTATCGAGGAAAAAGCCCATTAATTCGGGCTCTGTCATCAGTGCCTCTTCAATAAGAAGATTTTCTTCCTCAGAAGTTTCTTCGTAGACGTACCGGATGACGTCATCTTGGGTAAACGTTTTTGTCATAGCTTACAGGACGTTTGCTTAACTGCTTGCGCAGGTTTATAAGTGCATAACGCATACGTCCCAAAGCGGTGTTAATGCTGACTCCGGTTGCATCGGCGATCTCCTGGAAACTCATTTCCTCGTAGTGCCGCATTATCAGAACCTGTCGTTGTTGCTCCGGCAATCGCTGAATCAACTCGCGCAGGTGCTCATGAGTTTCACGCCGAATCTGCACCGCCTCCACTGAGTCTTCGGCAAATTCGAGTGTGTTGAACACATTGCTTCCGTCTTCAAACACTACATTGGGGTAGCGTTTATCTCGCCGGAAATAGTCGATGGCCAGATTGTGAGCAATACGGATAATCCAGGGAAGGAATTTGCCTTCTTCGTTATAACGACCCGACTTAATGGTATCGACCGCCTTGATAAAGGTGTCCTGCATTAAGTCTTCAGCTATATACTGATCTTTGACAATAAGATAGATGGTCGTATAAACCTTGTTCTTATGCCGTAAAACCAGCTTTTCGAAGGCTTTCTCACTACCACGGATGTACGACGAAATAAGCTCGCTGTCGTTAACCTGGGCTTTTTCCATTTCAGAAAGACAATTAGGTAACGTAGAGCGTTTAGTCGATAGTGTGTGTCCGTGTTAAGATTTGTGAGATGGGAGGAGAATTTCTATTCAAAGTAACAAACTCTGCCGAAAACTTACAAGAAATGGGTGTAACTTTTTGTGACTATACTTGAATGCAGCTTCAATTTAGTAAAATCCCTCCAAAACTATACCAAACTATACGTATATAGTGAGCCAAAGGATGCGTAGGCCTTCAATTTATTTGACAAAAAAACGTTGCGACGGTTTAATTGAGAGGTGTAAAGTACCTTCGTCTTCTAAAAACGCTGTTTTAATGCTAAAACCATGAAATTCGAGAAACACATCTTTGTCTGCACTAATCAGAAAGAATCACCTAAAAAATCGTGTGGTGCCGAACATGGCGCTGCCCTGCTCGACGCCTTTAAACAGGAAATTACTCAACGAGGCCTTCAAAAGCAGATACGTGCCCAGCGGGCAGGTTGTTTAGATGCCTGTGCCTTTGGCCCCGCCCTGGTTATTTATCCGGAAGGCACTTACTACGGTAATGTGCAGGTTGACGACATTGCCGAGATCGTGGAAAAACACGTTGTGGGGAATGAGGTTGTGGAGCGCCTGAAACTGGATTTCTGACTGTGAGAGCCGATGCGCCAGGTTTAAAGTCAATAGCTTACAGAAGTAATGTTTGAATGAGAACAGAAACTTTTGTCTGAACCTAAAATTCTTTAAACCTGGCCGTTAAGGCTTCGATTCTCCAACTTCCTGCTCTGCTCCCCTCGTTTATGTACAAACACCTTTTCTTCGACCTCGATCATACGCTTTGGGATTTCGATCGCAACTCATCGGAATCAATTGCCGAAATTTACACTACCTATCGGCTGGCTGAACTTGGGCTTTCGTCTCCAGATGCCTTTGCGGAAACGTTTATCTCAGTGAACCGGCAGCTATGGCGTGATTACGATCAGGACTTGATTGGTCATGAGTATATTCGCCAATATCGTTTTCCCCTCGTTTTTAAGGAACTGGGCGTCGATAACACCGATTGTTGTGCCGATCTGAACACAGAATACCTGCAGCTGTTACCCCGTAAAGCACACCTGACCGATTCGGCCAAGGAACTGCTTGAACACCTACACGGCCGCTACCGCATGCACATTATCACAAACGGTTTTGCCGAAATTCAGGCCGTTAAGATGGCTTCGTCTGAGATAGCGCACTTTTTTGAGGAAGTAATCACCACGCAATCAGCCGATGCCAAGAAGCCCAATCCGTTGATTTTCGAGTATGCACTGAAAGCCAGCGGAGCTACAGTGGCCGAGAGCCTGATGCTGGGCGATAACTACGAAGCCGATATTCTGGGCGCCAAAGCCGTTGGGCTGGATACGGTATTCTATAACCCAAAAGGCCAGCAAGTTGACGACCCGGCCACCTATGATATTCGTCACTGGCGCGACCTGATGACGATTTTGTAATCGCTATTGTAACGCATTAGCCAAAAGCACCATGCAAAAAGTCTGGGCCGGTTTGTGGCTTCTTCTTATTCCCTTTTCTCTACCTGCCCAATCGGTTGACGTTTGTGTGTATGGCGGCACGTCGGCGGGCGTGATGGCAGCGGTTTCGGCGAAAAGATTGGGGAAAACCGTACTGCTGATCGAGCCGGGAAAACATCTGGGCGGTCTTTCGGCAGGCGGACTGGGCGCGACCGACATAGGCAACAAGTTTGCCGTGACAGGATTAGCGCGCCATTTCTACCGCCGCATCGGATCACATTACGGACGGTTGGAACAGTGGACGTTTGAACCTCACGTGGCCGAAAACCTTTTTGGAACGTATCTGCGCGAAGCAAAACTTGCTCCGTTGATGGGCTACCGGCTTAGAACCGTGCAAAAAGAAGGGACCCGAATTAAAGCCCTGATTGTAGAATCATCGGCCAACCAGACCGTCATTAAAACCATTAGTGCCAAACAATTTATCGACTGTAGTTACGAAGGCGATTTAATGGCTAAAGCGGGCGTGAGTTACAGCGTAGGGCGTGAGGCCAACAGCCAATACGCCGAAACCTGGAACGGCGTTCAGTTGCTCGACAAGCACCAGTTTCCGGATGGCGTTGACCCCTATAACGTACCCGGAAAACCAGAAAGCGGCCTGATATGGGGCGTCTCGACCGAAAAACTGGCTTCCAACGGAACTGGCGACACCAAAATACAGGCGTACAACTACCGGATGTGCCTGACCGACGATCCGGCTAATCGTATTCCGATATTGCGCCCGGCGCGCTACGATTCTAGTAAATATGAATTGTTGCTACGGCAGATTCAGCAAAAGACGCCCCGCGAGCTAACCTGGAATCTGATGCACTTTGTGCCAATGCCTAATCGGAAAACCGACATCAACAACTGCGGTGGCCTCTCGACCGACATGATCGGTGCGAACTGGACGTACCCAGACGCCGATTATGCTGAGCGGGAACGTATTGTTCAGGCACACGAAGACTACACGAAAGGTTTTTTCTATTTTATTGGCCACGACCCGCACGTACCAAAGCACCTGCGCGACGAAATGCTGAAATGGGGATACCCGAAAGACGAGTATACCGATAACAACCATTTTTCGCATCAACTCTACATTCGGGAAGCGCGGCGCATGGTGGGTGAGTACGTGATGACTCAGGCCAATTGCGAAGGTAAAGCGATTGTTTCTGACGGTATCGGAATGGCCGCCTACACCATGGATTCGCACAATTGCCAGCGCCTGGTAGTCACCGACGCCAGCGGCAAAGCTGGGGTACGTAACGAGGGTGACGTGCAGGTTGGTAGGTTTCCACCTTATCCGATCAGCTACCGGGCACTGGTGCCCAAAACGGGGCAAGCCATCAATCTGCTGGTACCGGTTTGCCTCTCGGCCACTCATATTGCTTATGGGTCGATCCGCATGGAGCCGGTGTTTATGGTACTGGGCCAAACAGCGGGCGCGGCGGCGGCACAGGCTATCGACCAGAACGTACCTGTACAACGCCTCGATGTGACCCGTTTGCAACAAACCCTACGCCAGAATCCACTCCTCGATGGCAGCCGCCCCGAACTGCTGATTGACAACGACGATAGCGTGCGGGTAAACCAAGAAGGCAAGTGGGATTTACTCGCCAAAGGCAGTCAGTATGGAAAAACAGCGTTGCTCAGTGCAGACGATAAGGCCGCAGTAACCTTCAAGGCAACGACGATTAAACCGGGGCGCTACCAGCTTTTCGTGTACAATCCAACGCGCCGGGGCGGTGGCGGCAACCCTGACGAGGTGGCTTTCCAGGGCGACAAATCGGCTCGTGTAACGGTTCGCGTGTTCGATGGCAACACCAACAAGTCACTAACTATTAACCAACAAAAACAGAACAACGACTGGATCAGTCTGGGTACGTATCTGTTTGCGAAAGGCAAAACTCCGTCTGTTACGTTTGTCGCCTCCGGTTCAGCCGAGCCGGTACTAGCTGACGCCGTGCTGTTTTTGCCTGTTAACTAAAGCCGGAAAAGCGCATGTCTGAATCAGTGTGCGGCTGATTCGCTGGACTTATCGGCCACTAATCAGCTGTTTAGACTGCACAATCTCCCATTCGATAAGATGCGTAGGCACATGTTCGCGGTCAACGATACGGTCAAACTCCCCGATCAGGTCAGAATGTAGGGTGGTTATATTCATTATTTCGCTTTCGTCGGTACTCAGGTCATTAGGATTCACCTTAGCATAGGTACTCAATTAATCACTACAGCTACCTGACATCCAAGTTATCAGATGCTAAGATTAGCCCGCTTCAGCGAACCAGCCAGTCGTAGCTAAACTGCGTGTACACAATCCGGCTGTAGTTATCCTTTTCATACAGGATTCCGATTTGACCGTCGTGCTGAACAACCAAATCGGAATAGGCTGCCGAACCCGCATAGATTTCTTTACCAGCCAACCAGCTTCTGCCATCGTCCTGACTGATGCGAACGGTCATTTTTTCGCGTTTTGTCTGGCTGTTTGCGTTACTGAACAGCAACACACCTCGCCCATTGGCTGGCTGGTAGTTAAGCATACTTCCTTCGCAAACAGGATCGGGCAAATCCTGCGCAACACGCACTGGCCCCCAGGTTGTGCCCGCATCCGATGAGTGGGTTAGCAGCCGGTTTTTTACGTCGCCCGACTGATTACGGATGTTCATCAGTACATTCCCGTCGCTGGTTTCGGCGGCTGTACTTTCGTTGCCACCCGGATAAGCGATCACACCCGAGAGTTGCCAGGTTTTACCGTGATCGTCAGAATAGAAGCCATGAGCCTGGTAGTCTCGAAACTGGGCCTGTGGAGAACCTGCCGAATGGTTGGCCGCCACAAACAGTCGGCCTTTGCGAGTTCCCCGGGTCAACTGCAGGGCATGACCCGGCGTATTGGCATAGGATCGCCAATCATCGGTGAACGTGTACTGCGGATTGGCGGTAGGCTTATTGGGTCGATTCACCTGCGTGGTGATATTGACAGGCTCTGACCAACTTTTGCCATTGTCTGTACTGGTTATGTACCACACCTCTCGTATAGCCTTTCCCGCCCGCACATCAGCTTCAGAAACGGTGCCGGTATTGTAGAGCAGAAACAGTCGACCATTGGGAAAGCGCGGGTCTGAGAGGTCGAATACAGGAGCAGGATTCCCTACCTGAAATGAGCCAAAGTCAGCAGCCCGACGCTGGGTTCCCCACGTTTTGCCGTTGTCGGTGCTGGTACGCAATACAATCTCAACGTCGCCAAAATCACCACAGTCGGTCACCCGGCCTTCGGCAAAAGCCAGCAACTCACCATTGGGCGCTTTCACAATGGCTGGAATTCGGTAACAGCGGTACCTCCCTTCCCCATTCTGAAAAACGACGATTTCTTCCGGGTCGACAGTGGGCGTTATAGCACTGGTCGATACAAACGTACCTGGACCCTGTTCGGGCACCACTATGCTGCAAGATAGTAGCCCAAAATAAAGTAAAATTGGATAGATCATAGCAGACAGGAATAACGGCAGATAGATGGTTACGGTGACAAAAAAACGTGCTTTCCGCCAACGCGATCAACTCAACCGCTTCTTAGACTTGTAGATTTGTCGCATCTAATGTAATTGGGTTTCGACAATCTCAACAAGTAAACAAACTATGCATCTTCATCAATCAACAGCCCTGGTGACGGGCGGCGCGTCGGGCCTCGGCGAAGCCACTGTTCGTGCCTTTCACGCGGCAGGAGCCAACGTCATCATAGCGGACTTGAATCAGGATCGGGGCAACTCGCTTGTTACCGAACTAGGCACCAACGTGCGGTTTGCATTAACCAATGTAGCCAGCGTTTCCGACGTTGAACAGGCTATTTCGCTGGCTACCGAGTCGTTTGGGGCCTTGCATGTCGTGGTCAACTGCGCCGGTATCGCCGAAGCTCGTAAAACAGTAGGGAAGGTAAACGGCGAGTACGGTCCTCATTCGCTCGATGCTTTTCGCAAAACGATTGAAGTAAACTTGATCGGCACCTTCAACGTCATTCGACTGGCAGCGTTTGCCATGGAACAGAACGTACCCAACGCCGATGGTGAACGTGGCGTGATCATCAACACAGCCTCAGTAGCAGCTTACGACGGGCAGATTGGTCAAGCGGCGTATTCGGCATCTAAAGGCGGAATTGTCGGCATGACGCTTCCTATTGCCCGTGATTTGTCCCGGTCAGGCATTCGGGTAATGACCATTGCGCCCGGCCTGTTCGAAACACCCCTGTTGGCAGGTTTACCCGAAGAGGCCCGCCTGTCACTGGGTCAGCAGGTACCTTTTCCGTCCCGGCTCGGTCGCCCGTCAGAGTATGGTATGCTGGCCCGTAGTATTGTTGAAAACCCCATGCTCAACGGCGAAGTAATCCGCCTCGACGGTGCCATTCGGATGGGGATGAAATAAAGAGGAAGGGGGGGGAAAGGAAGAAGTGGGAAGAAAGGGATTGCTGACGCATACGTAGTTTCTTTTGCGTCAGCAATCCCTTTCTTCCCACTCCTCCCTTTTTTCCCACTCCCCCCTCTCTTCAAACTCCTCCCATCGTTTTCACGTACTGCGATGGCGTTTGGCCGGTTACGTCGCGGAACTGGCGGTTGAAGTTTGACATCGTGCGAAAGCCGCTTTCGTAACCAATTTGCGAAATAGACAAATCGCTGTTTATGAGTAATTTACAGGCGTGCCCGATGCGTACTTCGGTTACAAAATCGACAAACGTTTTGTTGGTACGTACCTTGAAATAGCGGCAGAAAGCAGACGGTGTCAGGCCGGCAATATCGGCAACGGTGTCTAATTTGATTGCTTCATGAAAATGCGTTAGTACGTAGGTATGTACGGCCTGCATGCGCCGGTAGGCCTGCGAGGATGCACTTCCTTCGTCGGCATCAGCGGGCTTCATGGGGTTACTATAGTTGGCACTAGTGATCAATTGTGCATCTGTAGCATGAGCCAGGTCATCAAGCAGTTCCAGAAAATTCAGCACTCGCCTAAATGATGGCGGCTGCACCACCAGTTTACGCAACGCCGCCACGGTTTGTTCGTGCGTATCGCCTGTCCAGGTAAGGCCCTGCCGGGAATGATCGAGTAGTTGCCTAATCCGACTCATTTCGGGCTTATTGAAAAAATCGGGGCCGAGGCAATCTTCGGTGAAATAGACTACCAATCCGTGGGTTTGCAACCCCGAATCGGGCAGAAAATACGCCTGATCACTACGCCATAAATGGGGCAAATCGGGGCCGATCATCACCAGATCACCGGGCGAAAAAGGCCGGATAGAATCGCCGATAAAGCGGGTTCCGGTTCCCTCTTCAACCAGAAACAATTGATAGTGCGGATGGAAGTGCCAATTGGGATCGAAGTGGGGTTCGATCAGGTCTCTAACAACGAACGAACCGATACCCGAGTCAATGTCCTTACGCAAGGCAGATTTCATAGGGTAGCCTTAAGAGTGTGCATGAATTAACAGGAATACAGACGATACTTCTGTATAGTTGCAAAAATAAAGTCGATATTCGGCAAAAGTAGGCCAACAACATAAACAGAACAAGAATAGCTTTGTAGAAGTATTTCCTGAATCAGTAGTACGAACCTTATAACCACCTGCGCATGAATCGGCTTGGCATGAACCTGTTTACCTGGACGATGACCATGGATGAAGATCTATCGGATACCTTAACGTACCTGAAACGAACCGGATTCGACTTTGTAGAAATGCCCGTCGGCACCACACCGGGCGGCTCTCCTGATCTGGCAAAATGGCAGCGCCTTGGCCAACAGGCAACCGCATTGGGTCTGGCCGTTCAGACGTGCTCGTTACTTCCCCCCGAACTGACGCTGCTAAGTCCCGACGCGGCGGTGCGCAAGGCAGGCGTAACGTACCTGAAGCAAGTCGTCGATTGCTCTGCCGCCGCTGGCTCAACAATCCTGATGGGCCCTTTTTTTGCCGGTTTTAAAACGTTCTCCGGCAAACCTGCCACCGCCGACGAGTGGAACTGGTCGGTCGACAGTATGTACGCCATTGCTGAACACGCACAGCAACAGGACGTCATGCTGGCGATAGAGTCGTTGAACCGGTTTGAAACGTACCTGCTTACCTGCGCCGACGATACACTTCGGTACATCGAGGCGGTTGACCATCCTTATTGCCGCGCCGCCTTCGACACGTTCCACGCCAACATTGAAGAGAAAAACATGGCCGATGCCATTCGTACGCTGGCCCCTTATCTGGTTCACGTGCAACTCTCTGAAAATGATCGATCTACACCTGGCAAAGGACAGGTCAATTTTAGCAATGTATTGAATACGTTGGCTGAGGTCGATTACACAGGCCCGTTGGCTATCGAAGCGTTTGGTCCTAATCCGCCCGAACTGGCCGCCGCCACCCATATCTTCCGTCGCATGTTCGATTCGCCCGAACAGTTGGCAAGCGATGGGTACGCCTTCTTGAAAGAAAAGCTAAACAAGGGCGTTTCACACAATCTCGCAGCAAACGGTATCTTAGAGAAAGCAGCTATTGCGTTATAAACTGGTTATCAGCCCGTCCCTTTTTTTCATTATTTCGCTTATTATCAATGATTAACATCGCTATCGTTGGCCTCGGATTCGGGGCTGAATTTATCCCGATTTACCAACGTCATCCACTGGCCAACATGTACGCTATTTGCCAGCGTAACGTCGACAGCCTGAACAAAATCGGCGACGACTACGGAATCCAGGTACGTTACAGCAGTTACGACGAGCTACTGGCCGACCCCAACGTTGATGCCGTTCATATCAACTCACCCATTCCGAACCACGCCGAACAAAGCCTGAAAGCCCTGCGCGCCGGTAAGCACGTAGCCTGCACCGTACCCATGGCAACCACCGTGGAAGAGTGTGCTGAAATTGTGCGCGTAACCCGCGAAACGGGCAAAAAATACATGATGATGGAGACTGTGGTGTACGCCCGCGAGTTTCTGTTCGTGAAAGAGATGTACGAAAAAGGCGAGCTGGGCAAGGTACAGTTCCTGAAAGCGAGCCATCAGCAGGATATGGACGGCTGGCCCGACTACTGGCCCGGCCTGCCGCCTATGCACTACGCCACGCACTGCGTTGGCCCGGTTGCCGGTCTGCTGCGCCTCGAAGCCGACTACGTTTCCTGCTTCGGCTCGGGCACCATTCGCCCCGAACTGGCCGCGATTCACAACTCTCCCTTCGCGGTAGAGTCGGCTCATATCAAGTTCAGAAACAGTGACTTGTCCGCTTACGTATACCGGTCTTTGTTCGATGTAGCCCGGCAATATCGCGAGAGCTTTGAGGTGTATGGCGATAAAAAATCGTTCGAATGGCAGTTGATCGAAGATGAACAGCCGGTGATTCATACCGCTAAAAAGCCGGAACCCGAAATTCCCGAGAAAGTGACGGTGCCCGATTACGCTCATTTGCTGCCCGCCGAAATTCAACGCTTTACAACCAAAGGTGTGTACGATGCCGACGAAACGCAGCACTTATCATTTACGCAGGGCGGTGGACATGGTGGCTCACACCCACACATGGTACACGAATTCCTGACTGCCCTTACCGAAGACCGCGACCCATTTCCGAACGCCGCTCAATCGGCCAATTGGACAAGCGTTGGTATTCTGGCCCACGAGTCGGCCATGAAGGGTGGTGAGATCATGAAACTGCCTGACTTTAAGTAGTTAACGACAGCCGTCGATGGTGCCGTAGAAGCCTGTCGACGGCCATCGTTAAGCATGTAGTGCATAATGAACCCATTCAACTTGAAAACGATGTATAGCCCATGGCTTTCTCAATAAACCGATCGCTGCTGGTAACCGCGCTCTCAGCGCTGGTTCTGGCCAACTGCACCCGTACTCCGACGAAGGTCAGTCAGGAGATGGACGGGAAAACGATGACCAACTCGGCATCGGCACGGAAGAGTGGACCACGCCGGACCGAAATCTTGTTTCTCGGCGACAAAGGCCACCACAAACCCATGGAACGCGCCCCGCAACTGATGGCTGCATTGGGAAGCCGGGGTATCAACATCACCTATACCGACAAGTTGGAGGATTTGAACCCCGAAAACCTGTCGAAGTATGACGGTATGCTGATCTTCGCCAACTGGGACAGTATTCCAAAACCGCAGGAACGCGCTCTGCTCGACTTCGTAGCGTCGGGGCACGGCCTGATTCCGGTTCACTGCGCATCGTTCTGCTTCCGCAACTCGGCCGAATACGTCGATAAGGTGGTGGGTGGTCAGTTCTGGCGGCACCGGATGGACACGATCCAGACCCGGTTCACCCAGCCCGACAATGCAATCACGGCGGGCCTTGCCTCGTTTAAAGCCTACGACGAAACGTACCTGCACAGCCACTTACAGGCCGATAACAACGTGCTGGCGGTTCGTCCCATCAAGGCCGATCAGGCGAAAGACATTGCGGCCCAACGCCCCGGTGCTACCGAAGAGCCTTACACCTGGACACGTACCTACGGTAAAGGACGCGTTTTTTACACGGCTTACGGTCACGACGAACGTACCTGGAGTCAGCCTGCTTTCCAGCAATTATTGGAACGGGGTATTCTGTGGTCGGTAGGTGATGCCGTGAAGAAACTGCACGACGATCTGAATCCGCAGGCGTTTTCGTATAAATCGGCTAACCTGCCCAACTACGAAAAACGCCCCGGCGAGCAGATGGAGCAACTTCCGCTTTCGCCTGAAGAGTCGATGAAGCACATTCAGGTACCGGTCGATTTCACGATGAACCTGTTTGCCCACGAACCAAACGTGATGCACCCCATTGCTATGTCGTGGGATGAGCGCGGACGGTTGTATGTCTTGATTACCAAAGATTACCCGAACGAGCGTAAACCCGAAGGAGGCTCTGATTCGATCGTGATCTGCGAAGACACCGATGGCGACGGCAAAGCCGATAAGTTCACCAACTTCGCCGATGGCCTGAGCATTCCGACCGGGATGGCGTTTGCCAATGGCGGACTCGTAGTATCGCAGGCACCGCACATGCTGTTTCTGCGCGATACGAACGGCGACGACAAAGCAGACGAGAAGAAGATCCTGTTCACCGGCTTTGGTACGTTCGATACGCACGCCGGCCCAAGCAACCTGCACTACGGATTCGACAACTGGATTTGGGGTAGCGTAGGCTATTCGGGCTTCAAAGGCGTGGTGGGCAACAGCTCCGATACGCTTCAGTTCAGCCAGGGTTTCTTCCGTTTCAAACCCGACGGATCGAAACTCGAATACATGACCAATACCTCGAACAACACTTGGGGATTGGGCTTCGACGAAACAGGCAACGTGTTTGGCTCAACCGCCAACAACAGCCACGGCTGGTACATGGCTATTCCGAACCGGAATTTCAACGCCCGTCCCGGCAGCATGGCTGGTAGCCGTAGCACCGATACGCACAAAGACATGAAGCCCATTACTGAGCGGGTACGTCAGGTCGATGTATTTGGCGGATTTACGGCAGCGGCTGGTCATAACCTGTACACGGCCCGCGCATTCCCGAAAGAATACTGGAATCAGGTGGCGTTTGTCAGCGAACCAACCGGGCATATTGTTCACCAGAACCGGATGGTAAAGCAGGGTACCGACTTTTCGGATGCCGAAACCGGAGCCGGTAGCTTCAACCTGATGGCCGGAGCCGACGAGTGGTTTGCGCCAGTATTTGCCGAAGTGGGGCCCGACGGAGCCGTTTGGGTAGCCGACTGGTATAGCTACATCATTCAGCACAACCCGGTGCCACAGGGCTTCAAAAATGGAGCGGGTAACGCCTACGAAACGCCCCTGCGCGACTTCACGCATGGTCGAATCTACCGTGTTGGTTATAACAAAGCTCCGACCTATACTGCCCCCAAACTGAATCGTAATGAACCAGCCGGGCTGGTTGCCGCGCTGAAGAACGATAACCTCTTCTGGCGCATGAACGCGCAGAAGCTGTTGGTAGAACGGGGTAACAAAGACGTAGCACCTCAGCTTTGGGCCATCGTGAACGATCCTTCTGTTGACGAAATCGGCATTAACGCACCGGCCGTAAACGCCCTTTGGACCCTGCATGGATTAGGCGCTATCACACCGTCTGAACTGGAAAAGGCTCTGAAACACCCTTGCGCTGGCGTTCGCAAGACGGCCGTACAAGTGATGCCCCGTACCGATGAGGGTGCCAAGATGCTGTTGGCCCAGAAGTCGCTTAACGATGCCGAGCCACTGGTTGTGTTGAACAGCCTGCTGGCCATGAGCGAATCACCGATTAGCCCCGCTTCAGACGAGGCTGTACTGACGCGCCTACGGCAAACCGCCGGCAACGACGACCGTTGGTTACCTGAAGCGTTCGCCTGTGCGCTGAACAGCAACAATGCCCGACTGCTTCACCGCTGGCTTGGTTCGATCACCAAAGCTGGTCCGGCCAAAGAGAATGCTACAGCCAGTGCGCATGCTGGAATGGACCACAGTCAACATGGCCCAATGCCATCTATGAACGAGCAAGCCACCACACAGCCGACACCAGCCGCAAGACCACGCACAGCGGTAAACGGCGTTGATTTGATGGTGAGTAAAGTGGTGACGGAGCCCCTACGCCCCGTTGTTCGGGAGCCTGCCCGCACTACGGTTTACATAACCAACCAGGGTACAGAAGCGCTGCCGAAGGGCACAATCGTTCCGTTAACGATGCGCTTTGAAGGAAGTAATGCAGACACGTACGGCCCTAAAATTGACATTGTCAGCCGGACGTTTGATGGCGGCATTGCCCCCGGCGAAACCGTGGCTATTACGCGTACGAACAATGGTCCGTGGGTTGGTGATTTGTCGCTGATGGGTGAGAAAGCAGGTGAGTACAGCCTGGCTATCGCCATTGACAAAGACGTTACGTTTGCCGATGCCGACCGCCGCAACAACAACTACACAGCCAAGATCAGCTTCCGCGCTCCGGCTCAACTGCGCACGGTTGCTCTCGAAAGAGCCGCAAGGGCCTACGCCTCAACGGCGAAACCCGATTCGGTGGTGATGATGTTGCAGCGCGCGACAAAACTCGACAGCGATGAAGCACTTGCGCTGGTAAAAGGCTTGTCAGATGGGTATCCGTACGTGCGTCGCCCCCGGTCAGCAGAGGGTCAGCCAGCGCGTCAGGTCTTGTCTAGTGGTCAACAAACGCTGTTGGCCAGCATTGGCACAAGCCTGCCGGAAGATGCCCGCCCACGCCTGAACCGCCTGCTCGAAGCCTGGGGAATGCGTGATGCCAACGCCGACATAGACCCCAATGCGGTGGTGATTCAGATGAAAACAGTGCGCGAAGAGATGCGTTTCGACAAGAAGACATTCAGCGTACCGGCTGGCAAAACGGTCATCATCGTGTTGGAAAACCCCGACGCCATGCAGCACAATCTGGTGGTTGGTAAGCCCAAGTCGACGGAGCGGATTGGTAAACTGGCCGACGCCATGATTACAGCCAAAGACGGTGCCGAGAAGAACTACGTACCTGAGTCGTCTGATATTCTGGCTGCCACCGCGCTGGTAAATCCAAATCAAACTATTCGTCTCCGGTTCAAAGCACCTGACCAACCCGGCGAATATCCATACCTGTGCACATTCCCCGGCCACTGGCGCATCATGAACGGCGTGATGACCGTGACAGCTGCTACTCCATCCGCTACCACCGCAAAATAGCAGGTAGTTAGTACCAACAGTTATTGGCAACTTTTACTGAGCCCTGGTTATAGGTAGTTCAGTAAAGGTTGCCATTTTTTTTGCCCATTCGCTCAGATAGGCAAGACTAGATGTAGGTACAATTGTTTCATACTATGAATAGCAAACCCCTATTCAACAACGTTATGCCTTACATACAAACCAACGACTCCCGTTTCGGAGAACCAGTAAACCTCTTCGTACAGGACGTTGCAGGTTCAACATACGATACCACTTCAACGGCTACAACGTTTGCCGCCGAGACAACCCAACCAACCATCATTTTCATTCACGGCTGGCCGCTTAGCCACGAAATGTGGGAAAACCAGGTTGCCTACTTTGCTGATCGTGGTTATCGTTGTGTTGCTTATGACCGCCGTGGATTTGGTAAATCGTCGAAGCCCTGGGGTGGATACGACTATGACACCTTTGCCGATGACCTGAAAGCTGTGATCGATGAGTTGAACCTCAACAACGTTATTTTAGTAGGCTTTTCGATGGGTGGTGGCGAAGTGGCCCGTTACTTCAGCCGACACGGTGGTGCCAGCGTGAGCAAAGCCGTACTTGTCAGTGCAGTAACACCATACATGCTTCAAACTGACGACAACCCCGACGGTGTGCCACAAGACACGTTTGACTCGATGGCCGAAGACATACAGAAAGACCGGTATGCGTTTCTGGAAACATTTGCCAAGCAGTTCTACGGCGTGGGTCTGTTGAGCAACCCGGTTAGTCAGGCTCATCTAAACCATGATTTCTTGTTGGCTTCGCTGGCTTCACCAAAAGCCACACTCGATTGCGCAAAGGCATTCTCATCAACCGATTTCCGGGCCGACATGAGCACAATTACGGTGCCCACGCTGATCATTCACGGCGATGATGACAAGACGGTGCCCATCGAATCGTCGGGTGATAAATCACACGAATTGTTGCCACAGGCTGAGTACAAGATTTACGACGGCGAACCACACGGTTTGTTTGTAACGGCGAAAGATCAGCTCAATGAAGATCTGCTTTCATTCGTTCAGGCAGGAGCTTCTTCCTACCAAACCACCTCCGCTGTGACCTACTAAGCTAGGGTTGTCAACGACGGGTTGAAACAACAAAAAGGCCGATTGTAGATTCGTCTACAATCGGCCTTTTTACATGAACTCAGGTACGTTCTAAAATAACCGGATTACACTCTGCTCTCAGATAAATGAATAGAAGGGGCTAATGTAGCCTTGGGACAACGAATTTTAAACTCGCTACCCTTCCCAACTTCGCTGGTTAATTCAAGATGCCAGGCGTGCGCTTCAACAATTCGCTGAACATAGCTTAACCCAAGTCCAAATCCTTTTACGCTCGCCTGATTATTCTCGCTGATCCGGTAAAAGGGTTTGAAAATTTTTCGTTGCAAGTGTTTAGGAATGCCTAACCCACGATCAATCACAGCAACCATCAGGTTAGATCGGTCCCCCTCTGTCTGAATAATTAGTTCGGGTTCGCCAGGGCTATATTTTACGGCATTGTCGAGCAAATTATGCAGTACATTCGTCAGGTGCATTTTGTCGGCCAGTAGAATAGGTTGCGTAGCCTGCAATCTCAATTTCAGATAAGGTCCATGTCGTTCGGCGATAGACTTTATCAGATCGTGTACATTAACGGCGTCTACGTTAATGGCTAACCGATCACGGTCGGCCCGCGCCAAACTCAGCATCACATCGACCTGCTGCTGTAATCGCTGAGTTTCTTCCTGAATAATATGAATATACTTGTCGGTACGTTCCTGCGATGACCTGCCAAATGGAGTGGCCAGAATATCGGCCGCCATCTTGATGGCTGATATAGGCGTTTGGAACTCATGAACAATAGTATCCAGTACTTCTTTGTGTACGTATGGCATCTGATGCTCACGGGCATTGCGCCACATGAAATAACCAATTACACAACACATACCCGCCAGTGATACCCACAAATACCATCCTAATCGTTGTACATCGGGTGCAAAATATACTGATATCGCAAACGTTGTGATTACAAGTAATCCATAGTACAAGTTGCGTACAACATACGTAGCTATATTATTCATAGACGGCGGAGTTGGATACCGAAAGTGTATATAGCCCGGAGACTAAGAGGCCGGGGCTATAGACGTAAAGTTATACCATTCCGTCACATACCAATGTCGATATTTTATTATAAATAAAAAAAGCCCGGCAATGCGGGCTAATTACTAGTATACTAAAATTGATATTTCTACCTAAGAGCCAGACTCTTCAGAAGTCGTTGTGGTTGATTCTACGGTAGTTGGTTGAGTAGCTGGGGCTGTCTTCCGGGTAGTTGGCGCGGCAGTTCGTGGCCGGGCAGCTGGTTTGGGTTTAGGCGTAGCGGGGGCACTTTCTTTAGGCGTTGTTGTAGGGAGCGGCACTGCTTTCAGCACGGGTGCAGCGGGGGCTTCGTCTTTCTTTACCTTCTTGGCCTTGGTACGAGAGGCATTCTTCTCGGCCTTGGCAGCGTTCTTAATTGCTTTTTTGGCTTCTTTGTGTGCCTTCTTCTCTTCCTTCTTTGCCACCTTCTCGGTCAACTTGCCGAGCTGCTTCTTTTCCTTCTCCACCAGTTTGCTCAGACGTTTGGCCAATTTTTCGGCGGCCTTTTCAATCGTCTTCTTCACTTTTTTGGTAGCTTTTCCTGCCTCAGTTACTTTTGCTTCTACTACAGTGAGAATGTCTGCCGCCAATGAATTGGTTGGGGTCTGTTTTTTGTTGCTTTTAGCCATGGTTTTCAATAGATAAAAAATCTACAAAGGAATACGAATTTTTAGGGACAAACAAAAGCCCAATGTTAAGTTTTTGTTATCTTATTTACGAAATCATAGCAAATAATTCCCGCCGTTACGGCAATGTTTAGCGAGTGCTTAGTACCAAATTGAGGGATTTCGACTACGTGATCGGCCCGTTTCACTACACTTTCCCGAACACCCATTACTTCATTGCCGAATACGAAAGCATATTGTTTAGTCAGGTCGGGGCGAAACTCCGGTAGCATTATACTATCAGTCGCCTGTTCAATCGCCACAATAACGTAACCACGTACCTGCAATTCACCAACCAACTCATCAATATCGGGGGCGTGTTGCCAATTTACTGATTCGGTCGCGCCGATGGCTGTTTTCGTAATGTCGCGGTGAGGAGGTGTACCGGTGATACCACATAAATACAGCGTATTGGCCCGAAAAGCATCGGCTGTTCTGAACACCGAGCCTACATTATTCAAACTACGAATATCATCGAGTAACAGACAGTAAGGAAACTTGTCGGCGGCTTTAAACGCATCAACCGATAGTCTATTTAGTTCGTCGAGGCTGAGCTTACGCGGGTTGTTCATAAAGGCAAAGTAAACACAGAGCGACTAAGCAAACAGCGTTTTCTTCACGCCTGACCGCTACATTGACTAACTCGACCTATCAGAGGTGTTCTAGAAAACACTTCCTTTCCCGGCTCAAATGGGCTAAATTTGTTTAAACTTCTGTACCCCATTTTAGTGAAGACGATCACCCCCAACAAGCCTCAGAAACCAGCCAAAGAAACGCCGCTCAACAAGCAGTTCAACCAGGTGAAAGCCAAGTACCCCGGCGCACTACTTCTCTTTCGAGTGGGGGATTTCTACGAGACCTTTGGTGAAGATGCCGTTAAAACCAGTCGTATTCTGGGCATTACGCTTACCAAACGCAACAATGGCGGGTCGAACGAAGAGCTTGCCGGTTTTCCGCATCACTCGCTCGATACGCACCTGCCCAAGCTCGTACGGGCGGGCGAACGCGTAGCCATTTGCGATCAGCTCGAAGATCCGGCAATGGCCAAAGGCATTGTGAAACGGGGGGTTACGGAGTTGGTTACTCCGGGCGTTTCGTTCAACGACAATGTGCTCGACACCCGCCGGAATAACTACCTGGCGGCCGTGCATTTTGGCAAAAGTGGCGGTGATGAGTTCGGCATCTCTTTCCTCGACATTTCGACGGGTGAATTTCTGGCTTCGCAGGGCAACGCCGCCTATATCGACAAGCTGCTGCAAAGCTTTAACCCAGCTGAGGTGCTGTACTGCAAGAGGAATCGGGCCGAGTTCGGTACCCTTTTCGGCGATAAATTTCACACCTTCACACTTGAAGACTGGGCGTTTACCTACGATTTTGGTTATAACTACCTGCGTCAGCATTTCCAGACTACTTCGCTCAAAGGGTTTGGCATCGACGGGTTGCCCGATGGTATTATTGCGGCCGGCGTCATTCTGCATTACCTCAACGAAACCGAACACAAAGACCTGCAACACATTCAGCGCGTCACGCGGCTGGAAGAAGACAGGTACGTTTGGCTCGACCGGTTCACCATTCGTAACCTCGAACTGGTTGCCGCCCAACAGGAAGGCGGTATTCCACTGATTCAGATTCTCGATCAGACCGTTACGCCAATGGGTGCCCGGTTACTGCGCAAATGGCTGATGCTACCCCTGAAAGACCGTGCCCTGATCGATGAGCGGCTAAATCTGGTGTCGTTGCTGCATCAGAACGATGATTTGCTGGACACCATGCTGAGCCACCTCAAACAGATCGGCGACCTGGAACGGCTAGTCTCTAAAGTGGCCGTACGGCGCATCAATCCGCGCGAGATGGTGCAGTTGAAACGGTCGTTGCAACATGTTTTGCCAATAAAGGAAATGCTGATAACGGCGCTGAATCAGCATGCCGACGCTCCATCATTGAAAAAATACGCCGACCAGCTTAATCCCCTTGCCTTTTTGCTCGATCGAATCGAAGCCGAACTCCGCGACGATCCACCGGTGCTTTCCAATCAGGGTAACATGATTCGCACAGGTATCAACGAGGAGCTCGATGAACTGCACAAACTGGCTTATTCGGGTAAAGAATACCTGCTACAGTTGCAGGAGCGCGAAGTACAGCGTACAGGAATCTCTTCACTTAAAATTGCTTATAATAAGGTGTTTGGATACTACCTGGAAGTAACCAACGCACACAAAAACCGCGTTCCCGAAGACTGGATTCGGAAGCAGACGCTGGTCAACGCAGAGCGCTACATTACGCCGGAGTTGAAAGTGTATGAAGAAAAAATCCTGAACGCTGAAGACCAGATTTTCAGTATCGAAACCCGGATGTTCGCCGAACTGGTAGCCGCAACGGGTGAATACGTGGCCGCCATTCAGCAGAATGCGCGTGTTATTTCGGTGCTCGATGTCTTATCGTCATTTGCGAAAGTAGCGGTAAAAAATAGGTACGTTCGCCCGGTACTGAACGACAGCAAAGCCCTGACGATCAAAGATGGCCGCCACCCGGTTATTGAACAACAACTACCTCCAGGCGAACCCTACGTACCCAACGATGTACACCTCGACGATGAAACGCAGCAAATCATTGTCATTACAGGTCCCAACATGGCGGGTAAATCGGCGCTGCTGCGGCAGGTAGCCCTGATTGTACTGATGGCGCAGGCGGGCAGTTTCGTGCCTGCCTCATCGGCCGAGATTGGCATCGTCGATAAGATCTTCACGCGGGTAGGCGCCTCCGATAACCTGTCGCGGGGAGAGAGCACGTTTATGGTCGAAATGACCGAAACGGCCAGTATTCTAAATAACCTCAGCGAGCGCAGCCTGGTGTTGATGGATGAGATCGGGCGAGGTACCAGCACCTACGATGGCGTATCGATTGCCTGGGCCATTACTGAGTACATGCACAACACTGACTGTAGGCCCAAAACGCTGTTTGCCACTCACTACCACGAATTGAACGATCTGGCTGCCGATCTTCCCCGTATTCGGAACTACAATGTGGCGGTAAAAGAAGTGGGCAACAAAGTCATTTTCCTTCGCAAATTAAAGGAAGGTGGCTCGGAACACTCCTTTGGTATTCACGTGGCACAAATGGCGGGAATGCCGGGTAGCGTGGTAAAACGGGCGGCCCACATTCTGACCCAACTGGAGGCATCACATCAGCGCGAAGGCAATAAGGAAGCAATCCGCGAAGCGGGCTCAGGCAACGAGCGCGAGTTGGCGCTACGCATCATTGAAGCAGGTGACCCAAAATCAGAAGCCATTAAAGAAAAACTGCGTACGATCGACGTAAATCGCCTTACTCCTATTGAAGCCCTGCTCAAGTTGAATGAATTGCTCAAATTGCTCGAATGAGCAGAACTTACTTGACCGAAAGCGCCATTAGCGAATTAACGCCTGCTTATATAAACAATTGCTCATGATGAGCAGTGATCGCAAACAATCCCTATCTATCCTACGTTGAATATAGGTCTGATTAGATACTTGTTTAAACCTTGAGAACAGCTTCCTGTCCAAGATGCAGACAAGTACTTATTCACGCTTAAAACAACTGTAGAGATGAAAACGAATCAACGTATTATAGCTCTTGCTCTTTTGGTGGCTGTTTTCGTAAGCCCTTTCGCTAATGCCCAACGCAAGTGGAACCCCGAGGCAAAAGGTACTGCCATTGGTGCAGGCGTGGGGGGTGTAGCCGGAGCCCTTATTCACAAACGTGACCGCAAGGTAGGTGCCGGTGTAGGTTTGGCCGCTGGTGCCGCTGCCGGTTATGGTGTTGGCAAAGTGATCAGTAACCGCAACAAGAAAGCCGCCGCTGCCGCCCGCGCCGCCGAAGACCGCGAATTTGCCGCCCGTACAGCTACCGAAAACCGCGAACTCCGTTCAGGCACATCGAATCGTAAGGCAAGCGTAGCCAAGGCCGCACCAGTTGCTGCCGTTGCCGCTGGTGCAGCAGTTGCCGCCTCGCAAAACTCTCTATTGGCCGGTCCAGAGCCAGTTACAGTTCCGTTAGTACGAAACGGTTTTTTGCTCAACACAGCATATGGTGATCCGGGCACGGCCTATCCAACATCAGAATACCGCCGGAAAAGCTGGTAATCAATTAGATCTTGGATACTGGATGTTGGATAAGAATCAGACAGATTTAGTCTAGTATCTAATAGCCAGTATCCGATTTCCCAATCATCCACGCAAGACACCATTTCTTATGAAAACGATAGCACAATTTTTTGCGCTTGCCTTTCTGTTTGCAGCCTGTAACAAAGGCGGCGAACCCGCTAAAGTAGAAGCGCTCAATCAGCAGTTTATTCAGGCCTGGAATAACAAGGAAGCCGAAAAAGTCGTCGGTTTGCTCGACGATAACGTCCAGTTTCTTCAGGGTGAAACCCGATTTGCCGGCAAGTCAGAAGTAGCTGACAAATGGGTTCGGGCCACTATGCCGACCATTGGCAATTTAAAGCTCAGCACGGTTAGTACAGCCGCCGATACCCAGGTAGCGTATGAAGCAGGTACGTACTCCGTCGATGTATTGCCCGAAGTGGCGGGCGAGCCGGGCGGGTTGGGCTCAGGTAACTTTATGCTGCTCTGGAAAAAAGCCGCCGATGACAGCTGGAAACTGAGTTACGCGCAACTGGAAGGTTTACCCGTTAAGGCGAAGCAATAAACATAAAAAATGTCGTTTGCCTACGGCGTCATTAAGTGGTCATTCATAATCATTAATTGTTAGTTTATTAATGACTATGAATGACCACTTAATGACGCCGTAGGCAAACGACATTTCCTTTTATACTCCCGTTAAATAAGCGGTGTAATCGGTGGGGCGGGAGAGTATTTCTTTGTATAGCAACACCCGAAATAGGTAGTATCGGGTTTCGCGGGGAAGTTTCATCTGGTAATACGAACAGTCGGCCTGTTTTTTCAACTGAGCCTTCATGTAGCCCGGACCCACATTATAAGCGGCGGCTACCAACGACCAGGACCCAAACTGAGCGTACAGCTTGCGCAAGTATTTACAAGCTGCTACGGTCGCCTTCTGGGCATTAAATCGTTCGTCGTTTTTGCCACCCACTTTCAAACCTAGTTCGCGGGCCGTTGCCGGCATCAGTTGCCAATACCCCCCTGCCCCTTTCGGTGATACCGCACGAGGTTTTAGACCGCTCTCGGCTAGGGGTATGTATTTAAAATCGGCCGGAATATCATAGGCCGCCAGTGTAGAATCAACCATTGGAAAGAACGAATCAGCGCGTTTTTGTAGCGCATCGATCTTGGGCGATTGTGGTCTAAACAACGTAAACACATGCTTCCAGCGCGATACAACATCGGCTTGTTCAAAGGGCATTACCTCGCCGCAAAAATCTACGTCGAGCAACGGAAACTCCACATCGGTTGGTAGCAGACTGCTTCCGTTGGGCCAGGCTGGTCTGGTGAGCGTAGCAGCGGGGTTGTTTACGACCAGCAATGTTGGCTGATCTCGAGTGTTTTTCTGAGGCGCAAGAGGCGCAGTGTTAATTTTCGTAGCTGTTACAGCAGCAGGCCGGGCAAATGCCATCAGCAAGGAGAAACCAATCTTTTTAAGCAAAACGTACTCTACTTGGTGAATAGAGATAACGCTCCTTGCAGGAAAGTTAGTGCCCTGTTGCTGATTATTTTGCTATTCTTCGTTCGTAATCAGCGTGATACGTTCAATGTAGAAGCGGAAACTGGCAAAAGCAACCAGAAAGATACCCGCAATCCAGGCCCCACCACCAAGGCTCACGTATACCCATCTTTTCTGCTGATACGCTTCTATAGCCGCTAATACCATCAACACAATGCCAATCGTCAACAGCAAGGCATTGACTACGGCGCGGTTGTATGCTTTGCGAAGGTCATAGGCACCGTAGGCCCGATTCCGGTTGGCAAACACAATTTCGTCAAGATCAAGCTCTTCCAGCATTGTTTCTGAGGCCGATGAAGAAATGGCGTGTTTCTGTTGCAGATACTGCACTGGGTTATCATCCGCCTCGAGCTGAACCTTATCCAGCGATGCCTCGAAGGGTAAACCGATCCACATGAAGTGCTCAATTTCCTGACTGAACAGGGGTAACAGGGTAGTTGCCTGAGCAGGCGTTGCACCAGCCCTGTGCAGGTGGGTGCGTAGCTGATTAATCTGAGCGACAGTAAGAGTTTTCATGGCGTTTAAAAGGGTTTACGAGCGTTTTTTTCGTTGATAAAAAAACGGTTTACATTCCATAAATACCAGACAATTTCTAGCTACTCTTTTTGGAAGAAAATCAAAGAACCAGGAGTTGGCAAGGCGTTTAAGAAGCCGGTACGACAGGTGATAGTAGCAGAGCAGCCAGCATCTCAACGTCTTCGGATTCGTGAAACGCACTAATAACGATTCGGGTATTGGTTTTATCAGCGGCGGTTGGGTAGGCAAAAGAATAAACAAAAATGCCATTATTGAGCAGTTTGGGCGCTATGTCGTCGTGCTCCGTATAAAAAACGGGATAGCCTTTGGCCTGTTTGAACAGACCTGTTGAGCCAAGTAGCTGTTCGGCCAGAGAAACGTTCTGGGTTAATCGCTCGCGGGCTTCGGCATAGAGCGTATCGGCATTCAGATAAGCGTACGCATAGGCAGGTGGCATGGGTGAACACGCCCCGAAATAAGCCGTTCGTCGCAGGGCCGCTAATGTGGCCGGGTCACTAAAAATTACGCCCCCGGGCAAGCCCATTGCCTTGGCTAAAGAGGCTGTGACAATCAACCGCACGTTCTGATGATCCGCTAGCCTTTGAGTCAGTTGTGGCCATATTCCCTGCCCATTGTTTAAAATTCCCAAGCCGTGCGAATCATCTATGACCACATAAATCGTTTGGTTGGTGGGCAGCTTCGAAAGCCAGTCGAACGAGTCTGTTACCGACCGAATTGCATCTACTGAGTTGGTCAGTATGTAGGCAGGGCTCACGCCCTCCTGTTGCATTGGTAACCAATCAGCCTGTGCATTCAGCAAGGGCTGCCAAAGCGCCGGATGGGTACCCGGTGCCTGATAACCAACGCTTTGGGAACTAACGACGCTTGCTAACCAGTTTACCACCACTTGCCCGGCCAACATACCCGATGATACTGTCAGTGCGGCCGGAGCCCCCGCCAATTCAGCCAACTTGGCTTCGGCAGCCTCAAAAACAGCCAGTTGGAGATTACCGTTGCGCGACGAGCCAAAATGCAACCCATAACGCTGCACACCATCGGACAACAATGCCTGCATTGCCCGGTTTTGCGCCATACCAAGATAGGACGTACCCGAGAAAAAAAGATAATCCTGCCCCTGGTGCTGAATGAAACGGTCAGGCAGGTGATCAATCTGAAAAACGGGAGCCGTAGCCGACAACGTTGAACCCATACTTAATTACCAATCAACTATTTAATAGAAAAGATCACCCTATCAACGCTGCTCCGGTACCGTTTTCTGCCGCGTAACGTACCTGACCAAAATCGAAAGTAACCCCCGTAGCCGGGTCGTTGCTGATAAGCAGTGAACCATCCATATCTACGTAATCGAGCAGAGGAAGCAACTGGGCAATAGCCGAAATACCCACGCTCGATTCGGTCATGCAGCCAACCATTACGCGCAAACCGCGTTGGCGGGCTTCGGCAATCATTCGTCGGGCTGGCGTTAGTCCGCCACACTTAGTTAGTTTAATGTTTATGCCATGGAAAAAATCGGCACATCGGGCTATGTCAGCTTCTACAATACAGCTTTCATCGGCTATGATAGGCAATGGACTTTCGACAAGAAGCCGGGCCATACCAGCCCAATCATTGGCGGGTAAGGGTTGCTCAATAAATTCGACGCCAAGTTCAACCAGTCTGGGGGCGTAGGCCAGGGTTTGATCAACGGTCCAGCCGCAATTGGCGTCAACTCTAAAACGGGCATCGGTATGTTGCCGAAGCAACGAGAGAAGTGTCAGATCATCATCGCCATGGCCTAGCAGAGTACCGCCCAATTTTATTTTGTAGAGTGGCCAGGGCATCTCCTGCATTTTGCGCAGCATAATGGCAGGCGTATCGATGCCAATGGTGAAATTGGTGAGTGGAATATGCGTTGGGTCAAGCCCCCACTGCGCATACAGTGGTTTTCCGGCCCGTTTGGCTACCAAATCGTGGGCCGCTTCGTCGAGAGCACATTGCGCAAACGGATTTGTCTTCACTGCCTCATGCACCTTACCCCAAAGCTGTTCGGCTGTATGCCATTTGCCCGATTCAATGAGGGGACGAAGTTGATCGAGGTCGGTGATCATCCGGTCTATCGTAATTCCGTAATACGGGTTTTCTGTAGCTTCGCCGAACCCACTTAACAGGCCATCGCGCAGTTCAACAATCAGCGTTTTCTGCACATCGCGACTGTCGTGGGCAATGGTGAACGTGTGGCGCAAATGCAGATCAAAGCGGTGTAACAGCAATTCCATGCCCTCAAATTACGCATTCCGCCCCAAACGCGCTTAACTTGCCGGTGTATCAATTAAGAACGGTCCGCCGCTGCGGTTAAGAATTAAGAATTAAGACGGTCCGCCGTTGCGGTTGCGCTGCTATAGTACCTAGTGGTGATTCAGCAGCGCAACCGCAAC
>NZ_JBGGWF010000018.1:0-73351 GCF_041321135.1 Fibrella aquatica
CCGGTGCCAGGTACACAGAGTTTCGCTACTTCTCTCTGTGTACCTGGCACCGGGAGGCCGGACCCCTCTGTGTTTAACTCCTTTTTCTACTCACTTTTGTCTTTATGCCCGTGCCCTTTGGGACCGCGCTCATCGGCCAGTTCGGTTTTGGTTTTGCCACCCGGCGTTTGCTGACGGCCCGCTGGTGAATGGTCATCTTCCGTGCTTTGTTTGCTCTTATGAACACCCCGCGACGTTTTGCCTTGTGCTTCGTCGGGAAGATTCGTGTTCAGTTCGTGCTTCTTCGTGTGGTCGGCGGTTTCGCGGACGGTTGGCTGAGTTGTTTGCTTGCTCATAACGTTTGTGTTGATGTGTAATAAACAACGGACAATGAACAATGGCTTTGCTGAGGTATCAAACGGTACTTCAGCAGAGCCATTGTTTATTGTATAGTAGAAATAGCGTTGCTTAGGTACGTTGCTGGTAGCACCATTGGTACCTGTTCATTGTTCACTGATAACTGTTCATTGATCGTATGCACACCAATTATTATTATTTGCGCCAACTGGCTCCTGTGTTGCAGGCCCGATTGCAGGGGCTCTATTTCATGGAATGCTTCAGTCAGGATCGCGACGAGGTGGTGTTGGCCTTTGCACAGGCGCGGGGAAAGGCGAATTATTACAAGCCGGTTTTCGTGAAAGCGACACTCCGCCCCGATTTTTCGGGGTTGCTTGTTTCTGACGATGTGCGCCGCGCCCGAACCAATAGCGTCGACCTGTTCAACAACCTGACCGGCAATGAAGGCGGCGACGACCCCGACCGGCCTGGTATGGAAACACCCGGCAAAGCCGTGCTGGGGGTACGTTCGTTTCTGAATGAACGCTGCCTGGCCATTGACCTCGCCGATGGCTACACGCTGCTGTTTAAGTTCTTTGGTAATCGACCCAATCTGCTCATTTTCAACGAAAATGTAGTCGAAGACCTGTTCAATAATAAACTTGTTGCTGATAAAAACCTGACCCTCGATAGCATCGACCGGCCCATCGACCAGACCGAAGCGGCGTTTGACGCGGCCGGTGGCGACTACCGAAAACTGTTTCCAACATTCGGAAAACTAGTGCGGGCCTATGTGGAAAAACGCGGGCAGGAGGCGGGTACAGGCGTGACATGGTCGGTGTTGCAGACTGTCTTACGCGAACTCGATCAGCCGGTTTACTCGCTTATTCAGTTCGAACATCGTCCTGCTCTCTCATTAGTACCGTTGGCCGAACCGATACGTACCTGGGCTGACCCCATCGAGGCGACCAACGGCTTTTTTATTGCCTACAACGGGCAGAACGTAGTCGAGCGCGAGCGCGCCGAGGTGCTTCGCTTGATCGATAAACGGCTGAAACGGGCGCACGCCCTGATGGAGGCAAACTTGCAACGTCTTATTAATCGCGACGATGGGCCAAGTCACGAAGAGTTGGGCAACTTGCTGATGGCCAACCTGCACAACGTACCTGTATTGCCCGGCGGCCGTTCGCCCGAAACCATCATTGTTGAGGATTTTTACCGTGATAACCGCTCCGTAACTATCCGCCTGAAGGTTGACCAGACCCCGCAGCGGAATGCGGAAGGCTATTACCGGAAAGCGAAAAACGAGAAAATCGAAGCTGACCACCTGACGCAGCAGATCGAATACCGCGAGCAGGAGATCGAGCAATTACAGGCGCATCGGGCTGTTATCGAGCCAATGCTTTCGCTAAAGGAATTGCGCCGATACGTGAAGCAGCACGGTCTGTTAGGCGACGCCCCGGCCACCACCGACCCTGCCGAACTGTTTAAAGAGGTAGTGTACGAAGGCTTCGTGATCAGGATCGGACGTAACGCCAAGAACAACGATCTGCTCACGCAACGATACGCTTACAAAGACGATCTGTGGCTACACGCCCGTGACGTAAGCGGGTCGCATGTGGTGGTGAAATACAAAGCGGGTAAACCGTTTCCGAAAACGGTGATCGAACGCGCTGCTGAACTCGCCGCCTGGTACTCAAAACGTCGCACAGACAGCCTGTGTCCGGTGATTGTAACGCCCAAGAAATTCGTCCGTAAACCAAAAGGCCTGGCTGAGGGCCAGGTCGTCGTAGAGAAAGAGGATGTAGTGTTGGTAGTGCCGAAAGAATGAAGAATTAAGAATGGCTCTGCTAGGGTACCAAGCGCAACCTCTGGCAGAGCCATTCTTAATTCTTAATTCTTCATTCTCAATTCTTCAGACATTCCCTGCCATGTCTTATCCCATGAGTTTTCGTTCAGGAATTGGTCAACGGCTTCCCAACTGGTTGGGTGTTGCTTGTTGAGGGCTTTTTCGATGGCTTCCTCAAATTTGGCGGCGGTCGAGGCAATCTGCGTGAAGCCTTTCTCGCCGTAGGTACGTACCACATCGCGAATCGGTGTCGACACGGTCGGTAAGCCAGCCGCCAGGTATTCAGGCGTTTTGGTCGGGCTGATAAACTTCGTCGACGCGTTCAGAGCGAAGGGAAGCATGGCCACATCCCAACCGCTGAAGTAGGCGGGTAATTCTTTATACGACTTCATGCCCAGGTAATGCACGTTTGGTGTGTGGGGCAACGTAGCCGGATCAATTTTTACGATTGGACCAATAATCACAAACTGCCAGTCGGGGCGGCTTTGTGCCAGATCACGGAGCAGATCAACATCGAAACGCTCGTCGATTACACCCGAGAAACCAATGCGCGGCTGCGGAATCTGAGCCTGATCGGCCGGGTCGTTCTGGCGGCTACGGGCCTTCGAGAAGTGAGCAAAGTCGATACTGCTGGGGAAAGCGTGCGCGTGGGCATGCCGGCTGCGTTTGGCTTCGTATAGGCTGTAGCCACCCGTAAACACCTGATCGGCGCGGGCCATTAACTTGGTTTCCAGATCGAGTAGTTCGCGGGGGGCGCCCAGAAAAGCCGACAGTTCATCCATGCAGTCATACACGGTACGGGTTGGCGTCAGATGATCGCTAAATAACAGAGCCATAGGTGTATAGTACCAGGCAACGTAGTTGTCTATACGTTCTGATTCAATCAATTGGTCAACCATACGCCGCTGGTAAGCCAATACGTCCTGATGAGGCGTTCCGTGGGGAATGTGCGGGACAACGATCTGCAGATTATCGCCTTCCGAACGTACTTCAACACGCAGTTCATGGCCCCATATGGGTTCTTCCAGGAACCATACTTTCATTTCTTTACTGGCACGGCTCAGCAAGTGCTGAGGTCGTTGATACACAAAATTCCAGCGCAGATGCGAGAAGCAGATTAGATTTTCGGGCAGTGCCGTCCGGCTACCCACTATGTCAGATCTGTTGTCTCTGGTAATTTCTGCCTTAATCAGCAAGCTGTTTACTGATGGTTTATTCAATAATTGATCATTTGTTGATGCGTCTAATGAGGACGTAGGATAGTCACTGAGTTTCATGGGAAGCGACGGAAACGGGGTTATGTAGTAAAGGGCCAACGTCACTCAAGCAGGGCACATGACAAGTTGTAGCGAGAATTGACTCTCGTATAAGTAGTGACTGCACCTGAAAACGTATTGATTGGCAAACGGCCTAACGGCAACGTGTATAATAAGAACCCGCGTGTAGCAACTTAGTTAACCAGCCCATGAGATACTTAGGCAATGGTCCGGCAATTTATGGATACAACCGGTGACATATTTTTGTTAATAGGCTTTGCTCAGTACTTTACCCTGATTTAGCTCCCACAAATACCCGTCAGGATCAGAGAAATAAATTTGTACCACCCCATCAAAACGGGTTTGTTTATGAAAGGTGAGGTTACGGGCTTTCAGGTACGTTTCCGACTTAGCTATGTCATCAACAAACAGAGCAATGTGGCTGGCATTTTTGTCATGAATAATTTCTTCAGTACGCCCCGCCATAAGGTGAATCTGCTGTCCGTTGCCAAGATCGAACCACGACCGAATTGCCTTCAGGTTGTCGGGTACGGGAATGGGTTTGAGGCCCATGACATCGCGGAAGAACGCCGTGCTGATAGCCATATCTTTTACGTGTAACGCCAGGTGATTATGGCCAACAATGCCCAACTTATCCTGCGCAACGGCAAATTGAGCGATAAACAAAAGTGGCAGCAGGAAACGCATCGATATTTTCATGGTAGAGGCTTTGGTAAACGTAGGGAATGGCTACGGATTAGTCTGTAAACTAGCTATTAGGGTTTTCTTACTTATGCCCGTTGGGTACGTTGGTTGTTGGTCGGGCAACGGTTTACTTCGATCAGTTTTGGTTACCGACCGTTACATGGCCTGTAACTCCTGCCAGAATTTCTCATGAACGGGCACCCCTTTTTCAAGGCTTTCCATGCGTCGAGCCAGGGTGTTTTCGCCGGGGTACGTAATGGGTTTATCGGGGTTTACCAGGGCGCTTGTCTGGTTGAAATCGAGTAGTTTGTCGATGAGCGACGCGTGCATGTCTGGGCTTTTGAGGCAGATAAAGCACTGCGATACACTCGATTCGTTACCGCTGTTGGTGATTTCGGCCACTGATTTGCCACCCGTCAGGGCCGTCAGCATCACGTCGAGCAGGAGCGAAAGGCCCGACCCTTTCCAGAAGCCAATGGGCAGGGCCCGCTGTGTTTCACGAATGGCATCCGGGTCGGTGGTCAGGTTACCATTGGTATCATAACCGCCGGGGAGGGGAAGTTGCTTTTTCTCGGCGGCATACTGCCCTATTTTTCCGTACGAATACTGCGACACGGCCATATCGAGCACTACGTGTCCGCCGGGGCGGGGTACGGCAATCACCATGGGGTTGTTGCCCAATTTGGGTTCTGTTCCTCCCCAGGGGGGGATGTTGGCAATGGTGTTGGTAAAACAGATGCCGATGTAGCCAGCCTCGGCCGCCTGCCAGCCGTAGGTACCGCCACGCATCCAGTGATTGGTGTTACTGATTGCCACGCAACCGATGCCGTTAGCCTCGGCCAACTCCATTGCCCGGTTCATGGCTAGTGTAGCGTTGTACATGCCGGGAGCCAGATTTCCGTTCCAGTGTTCTACCGCACCCAGGTTGTCGATGGGCTCGGGTTCGGCATTGGGGTGAATCAGGCCTTGCTGAACAAACTTTACGAACGTCGGAAAGCGGTTCAGTCCGTGGGTTTCAATGCCGTCGCGGTTGTTTTCAGCGAATATCCGAGCGCAGAGGTCGGCCCTCGATTCAGAGAAAGAAAGGCTCAGCAAGACTCGTTTAAACTCAGTCTGTAATTGGTCGAATGGAATACGCATAGGATTGTAGCACCAAATCTCCAGCTTCGGTAGTCGGAACGGTATAATTCACACTACCGAAGCTGGAGCTTCGGTGCTACAGGCGAGGCTACTTCACCAGCACGGCCGTGCTGATTACGCCATCGGCGGTTTGTAATCGGAGAACGTACCTGCCTGCCGGTTGCGACTTCAAACTGACAGTACGCGCCTGACGGCCCGCAGGTACGTTGCTTTCTGACTGGCTTGCGACGGGTTGCCCTAGCAGGTTGACCAGCGAAACCGTTAGGGGACCTGCCGTTTGGGTAGTAAACTCGGCAGTGAGCAGTTCGTTGCCAGGATTCGGAAAAATGCGTAGCTGTAGCGATTCTTCCGTAGCCAGAATAGTTGGCTCGGCAGGTAGTTGCTGGACAGTGGCAGCCTTCAAAATCCAGTTATTGGGGTCTATAGCCACGTTGGTAACGGCACCCCGGCCCGTTACGGTAAACGACTGCACCGGCTGATCATTGAACACGGTGATGGTACTGTCACCGGCTGCTGACTGCACAACGATCTGCACGGGCATGGTAAACGAGCTAGGATTGGTGCCGACTGCTTGCCGAAGCTGCACCACCGCCCGGTTGGTGCCGGCTACAGGCGATACTGAATAACTGTAGGTCGGGTAGCCTTCGCCGTAGATCCATTCTCGGAAGAAGTAGCCCAGATTTCGGCCCGATGTGGTTTCCATCACCCGCTGAAAGTCTTCGGTGACGGCGGTGCTGTAGGCAACGGGCGAACTGGCGTAGGCTTTCATGCCCCGGAAGAACGTGCTGTCGCCCAGCACACCGCGTAGCATATGCAGCACTACGGCTCCTTTAGCGTACGATCGATTGCTATCAAAAATCTGGTTGATGCTACTGACGTTCTGCACGTACAACGTACCTGTAGCCCGCCGCGCTCGCGTAATGAAACTGGCTATATAGCTCTGATAGGCTGTGCGGCCACCCACTACTTCCTGATAAAGGGGCTCTCCATACGACGCGAAACCCTCGTTCAGCCAGATGTTCTCCCAGTTTCGGCAGGTGATTTTATCGCCAAACCACTGATGCACCAATTCATGGGCAATCACGTTGCGGGTCATCGACGATTTAATCATTGAACTCATCGTCTGATGCTCCATTCCACCACCCCAACGAAACTGAGCGTGTCCGTATTTCTCGCGAATAAACGGGTACGTGCCAAACATATCCGAGAAGACCCGAATCATGTCGTTGGTCTCTGTCAAAGAGGCGCGCACGCTTGCCAGATCTTCGGGAAATACATAGTGCGAAACGGGCATGGTCACTCCCTGGTAGGTGATCGGGTTTTCGTAGAGCGTGTAGTTCGAGCAGGCAATCGAGATCAGGTATTGGGCAATGGGGTAGCTGTTTTTCCAGCGGTAAGTTTTAGTACCATCGGCGTTGGTAGTTACGCCCTGCAACAGCCCATTCGACGCTGACACGAAAAAGGGTGCCATCGTGATGTTCACCGCCGACGAATCGGCTTTGTCGGCGGGGGTATCTTTACAGGGAAACCAGTCCGATGCGCCATAGGGCTCGCTGAGTGTATAAACCAGCGGATCGGTGGTGGTTTCGTGGGTACTGAACACAAACGCCTGATCGGTGAGACCGGCGTTGGGTGTAGCGGGTAATCCTTGATAGAAAACAGTAACGAGTCCGGTTTGCCCCCTTGTAATGGCCTGTGGCAAGGTTATCGTTAGCCGGTTGTTGAGGTGCGTGTAGGTCAGTTTCTGAGTGCCCAACTTCACCGAATCGACCTTCATATTAGTGTTGAAATCCAGGTAAAACTGTGACAGGCTGGATACGTTGGCCTTCATGGTCACGGTGGTGGCCCCACGCAGGTAATTGGGCGAGGTAGTAATTCGCAGGTCGAGTCCGTAGTACGTGATGTCTATGGTGGAGTCGCCAATGGCCTGTACGGTGGGCGCCATTTGCCGTCCCGATGCCTGTCCGGTCTGGAAGAGGTTGCCGAAGTAGCGTACTTTACCATCGGCACATACATCGGCCCCTATCTGATTGGTTTGCGCGTAGGCAACAGAGAGTAACAGGCAATTAGCAAGAAAAAAGAAGATGTGTTTCATAGGAACCAGTAGTGCCAAAGCTCCAGATTCGGCAGTGCCTTTTGTCTATATTTATCAGACTACCGAAGCTGGAGCTTCGGCGCTACTTTACTCAACGCGAATGGTTACCGTTTTGGGGGTATGCCCAATCTGAACCCGGCAATCCGCAAATTTGGGCGCCGAAAACCGGGGGCGGATATTGTTACTAAAACCATATGGCTCTCTGGGGACGAAAAGGCGCATGTCGATTTTTCCGTTGCTGTTTACATCGTGAAACACTGCCAGAGCATATTCGCCGGGGTCAACTTCGAAAATTGCCTTTACACTTCCTTTCACCGCTGTCACATGCTTAGATTCAGCGGGTTTACACTTATCCGGAAAGCCGTCACAGGGTTTGAACAAGCCAATCTGTACGGTGCCCGTTGCTGCCTGAATATTGTGTACTTCTACAGTAAACAGCGTTTTACGGACAGGTGGGTTGATTGGCGTTGTCAGGAGATGAATCAGTGACAGGAAAATGAGCATAAGCGAAACTGTTTTCTTTGAAACGAAATTAACTTGCGTACTGATGCTTTGCTAACCGACCGTATGATTGTTCGTTCTTCCCCTGCTACCAAACGCTGGCTCTACAAGCCGTTTCCCGAATCGCCCTCTGAAAAACAGGCGGTCGAATCGCTGGTGCAGACGCTGAACATCAGTCCGTTTCTGGCTAGCCTGCTGGTACAACGGGGCGTTACTACGTTCGATGAAGCGCGCACGTTTTTCCGCCCCGAAATCAGCCACCTGCACGATCCATTCCTGATGCGGGATATGGACCGGGCCGTTGACCGAATAACGCGGGCTATCGAGAATGGTGAAAAAATATTGGTATACGGCGATTATGACGTCGATGGTACCACGTCGGTAGCCCTGATGTACGGCTTCTTAAGCACCATTTACGACCGCCTCGAACATTACATTCCCGATCGCTACAAAGAAGGGTACGGTATCTCGAAAGCGGGCGTTGCCTATGCCGCTGAAAACGGTTTCTCGCTGATTATAGCCCTCGACTGTGGCATCAAATCTATTGATCGGGTGGCAGACGCAAAGGCATTGGGAGTCGATTTTATCATCTGCGATCACCACCGGCCGGGTAGCGAAATTCCTGATGCTATAGCTGTTCTGGACCCGAAACGGGAGGATTGCACCTACCCGTATGATGAGCTAACCGGTTGTGGCGTTGGCTTCAAACTGCTTCAGGCATTGTGCAAGGCGCGTGGTATTCCGGCCGAAACGCTCTGGCCGTATCTTGATCTAGTGGCAGTCAGCATCTCGTGCGACATTGTACCGGTTACGGGCGAAAACCGGGCATTAGCCTATTATGGGCTCAAACAACTCAACTCAGCGCCTCGCACCGGCTTGTGCGCCTTGCTGCGTATTGCGGGCTTTGTGGCTCCCAACGAAACCTGCCCGCCGACCGCCAAGCACCTCGACGTAACTAACGTGGTTTTTGGCCTTGGCCCGCGCATTAACGCTGCCGGCCGCATCAAGCACGCCAAAGCTGCCGTTGATCTGCTTCTGGCTAAACATCACTACGAAGCTGAAGATTTTGCTTACGAACTGAATCAGCATAACGCCGATCGACAGAAGTTCGATAAGAGCATGACCGAGCAGGCACTGGCCATGATTGAAGCCGATGATTGGTTAAAAAACGCTAAATCGACGGTGTTGTATGACTCGTCTTGGAATAAAGGTGTTGTAGGTATAGTGGCGTCGCGTTGCATTGAACGGTTTTACCGGCCAACGATCATTCTGACCAAGTCGAACGATAAAGCGTCGGGGTCGGCGCGGTCGGTGGCGGGGTTCGATGTATACGAAGCCATTGAAGCCTGTTCTGATTTGCTGGAACAGTTTGGTGGCCACACCTTTGCCGCCGGACTGACCATGCCGGTCGAAAACATTGGGGCGTTTCGGAAGAAGTTTGAAGAAGTAGTGTCGGCCCGTATTCGAGAAGAAGACCTGGTTCCGAAAGTTGACATTGACATACCGCTTGATTTCAGTGAGATCGATGCGAAGTTTTACCGGATCATGAAGCAGATGTCGCCCTTTGGTCCGAAAAACCTGGCGCCTGTTTTCTGCACTGAGGATGTGGTACTGGTTGGCGAGCCGATCATTATGAAAGAGAAGCACCTGAAGTTCACCTGTAAGCAACTAGGCTCGGCCCGCACGTTTACCGCTGTTGGTTTCGGCCTGGCCGAATGGGCTGATCAACTGCACCAAAATGAACCGTTCGCCATTTGTTACTCGATCGATATGAACCACTTCCGCGACCAGTCTACGATTCAATTGATGCTGAAGGATATTCGTTTAGCGGAGTAGCGATGGTACACGGATTTTAGTGGGTACGCGGATTAAGGGGATTAAAAACGATTGACGCAGATTTTTGGATTTAAGCGGATTTTGAGTTGAAGCAGAGACAATCCCTCTAAATCCAAAATCCGGACAAATCGTTTTAAATTCTTTTAATCCGCGTACCATTAATCACCCACACGACGCATGATACTTAGAACCGAACATTTAGTAAAGAAATACGGCAGTCGATTCGTCAACAGCGATGTGTCGTATCAGGTGGCGCAGGGCGAAATTGTGGGCTTGTTGGGGCCGAATGGAGCCGGTAAAACCACGTCGTTCTACATGGCCGTAGGGCTGGTGAAACCCAATAGCGGTAAAGTCTACATCGACGATACCGATATTACTGACCTGCCCATGTACAAACGCGCTCGGCTTGGGTTGGGTTATCTGGCGCAGGAAGCCTCGATTTTTCGCGATCTCACGGTAGAAGAAAATATTCTGGCGGTGCTGGAAATGACCAACAAACCCAAAGCCGAGCAGAAGCAACGGACGGAAGAACTAATCGAAGAATTCAATCTGGGGCACGTTCGCAAGAATCCGGGCAAGGTGCTGTCGGGTGGTGAACGTCGCCGGACCGAGATTGCCCGTGCGCTGGCCGTTGATCCGAAATTCATCCTGCTCGATGAACCCTTTGCCGGGGTAGACCCCATTGCCGTTGAAGATATCCAAAGTATTGTGGCCACGCTGAAACACCGCAACATCGGCATTCTGATTACCGACCACAACGTGAACGAAACCCTCTCGATCACCGACCGGGCGTATCTGCTCTTCGAGGGTAAAATCTTGAAACAGGGTACCGCCGAAGAACTGGCCGGCGACGAGCAGGTACGTCGCCTCTATCTCGGCCAGAACTTCGAGCTAAAACGGAAGTTCGTGTAGCGGCTGGGTACGTTGCCATAAAGTATTTGCTTCGCGGGGGACGCCTAGTCGAAGGGCCTACCTCGCGAAGCCTTCAGCACGAAGCAATTACTTTAAAATATCAGCAGAGCACCAACGCCATTTTGGCCGGGGGCGAAGCGGAGGGTTGTTGGCTGGCGGTTATTGAAGCGATCAGCCGCCCGGCGAAACTGTACGCTGGCCCGGTGATCGAGCCAAAATGAGGCCACTCCCAGTAATACGCCACTTCCTACCAACGCTGCACCCGCGCGGTGGCCGTTGCGCCGATCATCGAAATCAAGTCTGCCGTTGCCGTTTCTGTTCATCGGGCCATTAGCACGCCCCAGGCGACTGTCCCGGCCAATAGCCAGACCTATACCCGTGCCGATCAGGGCACCAGCCGATACGGCCGTAACGACAGACCAGGTACGTAGTGAACGACCGCGCTCAAGGGCCGATATGGCGTCTGGCTGGCTATAGAACAGCGATTTAGCTTCAGATAAGCCAATCCGCTGGCCCTCATTTCCAACATAATAGCGGCTGAAGAGACCCCTATGGTACCGTAGCCCGTCGAGGCCCTGCATGGGTGCCGTAGGAGCAGACGCAGGTGGAGCCATCTCTGGGCGCTGTTGTGGGACCGGTCTGTTGCGCGTCGCGGGCCGGTCATTGCCAAAGGTGTCCTTGGTACCGTTGGCGTACTTAATCAGCAGAACATCGCGAAGAGTAGCGGTGTAAATGGGGCCTTCGGGGTTGGCCGCTTTCCGGTACTTGAGGTCAGTCGGTGTTACTTCAAGCACTTTTGCCGGAATTTCCTCGCCATTTCTGAGAATGATATTGTCTTGAGCGTAGGTAAGCGTAGCTGTTAACAGCGAAACGATGATGATGAATAAGCGCATGTTGCGAATGGTTTAGCGAGCGGGATAATGCTCTTGTTTCTCCATACGCACAGGACGAGGCAGACCGTTGCCGTACACTCACTAATTTGTTTGTTAAAGAGTCTTAACATCGCTGGCTGCTAGCCTAGCACCTCACGCAGCACAGGCAGTGATTTTACCTCTCCGAGATCGTCGAAGTGGATGCGGTAATAGGAAACCAGCGCATCGAGCAGGTCGGCTCGTTGGGTACGTGTCAGGCGAACGGGTGTATGGATGGGCTGGCTCATAAGTGTGGTCAGGGCGTCGTTCATTGCCTCATCAGCCATGTAAGGGACCGACCGCTCACGGAGCTGATTCTCGAATTCCTGCGCACTTTCGGGACCAAAGCCCAGGTACGTTGCCAGTTGGAGCAGGAAAGCCAGGTGAATGTTTTCGTAGTGGTCCGTAGCTTCTTCGAGATAAACGATCGAGGTCAGCAAAAACCGAAAGAGTTGCGGATTGCTGGCTTCTTCTTTCAATGTTTTACTCAATATCTCGGTCATGAACAGGGCCATGCTCGATTTGGCAACCTCGAACGGAATATGCTGGAAGGGGTAAGGCGTTTTTATCTCCGACAGTCGGTGCAAATCACGGTCGTCGCGGTAATACACGACCATATCGAGCAGGGTAAGTGGCTGGAAAAGGGCGATTTTGTTCGTTTTATTTTTTGCCGAACGTACCCCGTTCACAATGTAGCTTTGCAGCCCAAAGGCCTCGGTATACACCCGGGCAATGATCGACGATTCGCGGTAGCGGATATAGCTCAGGGTAATGCCCCGGGTTTTGTGCAGCATAGAAAAAGGAGTAAATACGCCTGTTTCTATAACAAGGTTAACGCGGAAAAAGTACCGGATAACAAACTGATACCTTGTTGCGTTGGAGTAACAGTTACACCATTAGTCTTCCTACAACCTTGATCGTACGTTCTACTTTCAACCTGCTGTTATTGCTTTTGCCACTGGTTGGCTATGCACAGCGCGACACCTTGTATTACAGGCAAACGCCCGTTCCTGCTCATTTGCGTCCGGTTGAACGAGCTGCGGGCTCATCGGCATTGGGTGGGGTCTATTTCTACGGCGGAAAAAAACTAAACTCCCCCTTTTCGCTGGAAGTACCGTTTATTGAGCTTAACGACCCGCAGGTGAACCAGCATTTTCGAAGCTTCCGTACCTGGACTACGATTAGCCGCCTGACAGGTCTAGTGTCACTGGCGTATTTTATTACTACCGGGGCCAGAAACAACAGAACCGGCCAATACTGGACGGTCTACGGCGGTAGCGTGGTGCTTTCACTCGGTACCGTAATCATAGCCAATACGCAGGTAAACAAGGCTGTAGGCCGTTACAATACTATGCTGAGGCAGGTGCCTGCCAGCGTTTTGCGTGTGGGAGGCGTGTACACACCTACTCCGCTGGGTACGTCGGTAGTTGGCCTCGGCGGCACGATGACGATGAGGTAAGAATTTTAGGTTTCAAGTTACTCTGCTTAGTGACGTCATGTTCGTAAGCAGAGCAACTTGAAACTAGTACTTAAACTCCAAAATGACTCCTTTTTTGCCGTCGCCTTCGCTGGCGATGAAGAGCGTTCCGTCCGGGGCGAAGCAAATGCCTTCGGGCTGGGGGAGGGTCTTCGGATCGATCGGTGTTACTGTTTTTACTTTACCATTCGGAGCCAGTACCGCTAGCCGGTGGGCTGCACTCGACAGCACATAATACTCACGAGTTTTGGGATGAACCGCAATGCCCGACGGCTTGAATTCGCCCGCTGTGCCGTCGATAGCCTGTATGTCGGCCTGTTTCAGCACGATGCCCTGAAACAGCGTTTTGTTTTTGAGGCTATAGTAATAAATGATTTTATCGGTTCCTTTTCCCTGTTTCGTTGCCAGTAGCAAGGCGTCGAGTTGCGGGTCGTAGCCCAGCCCTTCCATATCATTTTTACCCGGCAGGTCTATCTTTATATGGCGTGTTTCAGGGCTGGCGCCAATGGTTTTCACACCGTCGGTAGGTTCGCTTTGGTAGAGTTCGCCATCGCTACGCATCACGTACAGTTTCTTACCCACGTATTCAACGCCTTCGTAATCGCCATTTTTACCAAAAACGTGCTCGTCGACAACTGTTTTCTGCCGAAGATCGTAGATAAAAACCACGCCCAACTCGTCCTGTACACAAGCCAGCCGACCGGGTTTGTAGTAACTCAGACCCGATATCTCGCGTAGGTCACCAGGCAGCTTATGGCGTTCGGTAGGGTTGGCCAGGTCATAGGGCAGGGGGGCGTTCACAGCCGGAGTAGCGGTGGTGGTTTCGTCCTGTTTCTTTTTGCCGGGCTGGCAGGCAGTTGTCAGCAATAAGCCAATTAAGATCAGCGTATACTTCACTTGATTAGTAGATTAAGTATAAAATAAGGCTATTTTTTATACTTGAATGAGTGGTTAACTTTATAGGCACTATGCCTAAAGAGAACGCCCACGACAAGTTTTTTAAAGAGAATTTTTCCCGTCAATCGGTTGCTGAATCGTTTTTACGGGAAGTTCTGCCAGTGCAGGTGTTGGCTCAACTCGACCTAACGCAGCTTCAACTGGCCAATAATTCGTACATCGATGCTGATCTGGACGAATCATTTGCCGATCTGGTTTACAGTTGCCAACTAGCGGGTGAGCCAGTAAAAATAGCACTACTTTTCGAGCATAAAAGTTATGTGGTAGCTTATCCGCATATTCAATTGCTGGGTTATCTATTGAACAGCTTACGGGAAGACATTAAGCAGAAACGAAAGCCGGTGCTGGTTATCCCGATCATCTTTTATCATGGTGATCAACGATGGCATCAACGATCATTGGCAAGCTACTACGGTCGGTTTTCGATAGAACTATTGCCCTTTGTACCCGAGTTTACGTATGTATTGTTCGATCTGTCACAGTATGCTGATGAGCAGATCGACCGGTTACAAAACAAGTTTTTAGCAACGTCACTCCTCCTGATGAAACATCGTCAGGATATGGATTATGTTAGTCAGTATGGTAACCAGCTATTCTATTGGCTAACAGAGGTTATAGAGTCTGACGAGGGAAAGTCATACCTGCGTACCGTTTTTGTATATTTGTCTAAGATCACCAAAACCGTTGGCCGGGCGGCAGTCGATAAAGTATTCGGTCACAATCCTATGGCAGAACAATTTGCATCGCTCTACGATTGGATAGAGAACGAGGCTCAGCAACGAGGCCTCCAGAAAGGAATTCAGAAAGGAATTCAACAAGGCATTCAGCAAGGCATGCAGCAAGGCATGCAGCAAGGAATGCTTCTGGAACGTAAACAAATCATTCTGAACATTGCACGTTCGGTGGCTGATCCGGCCTTGATTGCGCAAATGACAGGCTATTCACTTGAAGAAGTAGAGCGCATTCTGGGCGATTCAGATAACGCAACCGCATAACTCATCCCTATATAGATACTACTGGCGCAGGCTCATCGGGCTTGCGCTTTTTTATTGTAGTTTCGTCTGCTAAATCAACAACCTATCATGGCATTAAGAACAGCTACTCTGTTACTCGCATTCGGTTTACTTTCGTCGACCTTATCTGCCCAAACCATCATGCAGCGTGACCCCGTCATTGCTGATCTGGTTTCGCAACTGTCGGCCGATAGCCTTCGCGTTCATGTCGACGGGCTGGTGCGGTTTGGTACACGGCACACCCTCTCGACTACGACAGATCCTAAAAAAGGAATCGGTGCTGCACGCAACTGGATACTGGGCAAGTTTCAACAGTATGCCAAACAATCGGGTGGGCGTATGACTACCGCCATCGATTCGTGGACGCTGGCGGCCGATGGACGGCGCATCGACAAGGCTTCGGAAATCGGAAACGTGATGGCTACCCTGAAAGGTACTGATCCAACCGACAACCGGGTATTTATTGTGCAGGGCCACATGGACAGCCGGGTGACCAACGTGATGAACCGCGAAAGCGACGCCCCCGGTGCCAATGACGACGGATCGGGAACGGCGGCGGTGATCGAGCTGTGCCGGGTATTGAGCAAATCCCAGTTTCCGGCCACGATCATTTTTGTGACCCTAACCGGTGAAGAGCAGGGGCTGTTAGGAGCCGAACACCTCAGCGAACGGGCCGTGCAGGAAAAGTGGGAGCTGGAAGCTGTGCTGAACAACGACATTATGGGTAGCAATAACTCCAACGAAACGCGCATCGTTGATAACACGCGGCTGCGGGTATTCAGTGAAGGATTGCCCGCGTATCAGCTCGCCGACAGAGCGTCGAACATCCGACAGTTTGGTTCTGAGAACGACGGGAAAGCCCGCACTCTGGCCAGGTACGTTAAAGAACTCGGCGAACGCTACGTCGATAACCTGGAAATTGTGACCGTTTACCGCAATGACCGGTATCTGCGTGGTGGAGATCATACGCCCTACGTGCAACGCGGTTTTGCCGCCGTTCGCCTCACCGAAATGAACGAAAACTTCGAGCATCAACATCAGGACTTGCGCATCGATACCAAAGTGACGCCCTCGATCGACTACGGTGATTACGCCAAGTTCATGGATTTTGATTACCTGAAGAAAAACACGGCCGTAAACCTGGCTACGCTCGCCAATCTGGCTAAAGCCCCGTCGCCGCCGCAGCAGGTGACCATCGAGGTACGTAATCTGACCAACTCAACGGCGCTCTACTGGAAGGCACCTAAAACCGACGGAAGTCGCAAAACAAAGGGTTACTACGTGCTGATGCGCGAAACACACATGCCTTACTGGCAGAAGAAGTTTTTTACGACCAAACTGGGTATGACCCTGCCATACTCGAAAGACAATTACTTCTACGCGGTGCAGGCCGTTTCGGAAGACGGTAACGAAAGTATCCCCCTGTTGCCTTCGCCAAACCTTCGCTAGTCTAGAACGTATGCTCTTATAGTACGTGTTGCTTTCGCCTGGTCGACGAGTCGGGCGAAAGCAATACACTACTTATCAGGCCAACGGTTAGCCTCGTTTTTATTGTAGACGGGTAATAAGTTGGGTTACGATCACGGGCTTCTGAGTTCCGGTTGTTTGTTCGAACGCAACCAGCAACCCTTTGGGCGTGGCTATGGCGGCCGGGTACGTGGCACTCACTGCTTCGGCGGTCAGGTACGTTGTTACCGCCGTGGGCGAACTGCGCAGCGCAATTCGTTGCGTAAACTTCGGCATGGGCTCATCGGCAGCTTGGTTAGGCAAGCGAACTGCTTCGTCCCACAGCCAGACAAGTTGATTCTGATAGGCCAGTACCTGCGGATGTTTTGACCGGCTCGATAATACGACAGCTGCCAAATCGGCCTGTCCATCTTTCGCCAGTCGCAATCCCTCGTTTCCTTCTTTGCCCGAAAACCAGCTCGTGTATAACGCATCACCTACCTGTGCCACGCTCGAACCGGCATGCGGACAGGCAGCAATCCGCCAGTCGTCGGCAAAAATTACCTGTGGTTTGGTAAACGTTTTGCCCCCGTCGGTCGAAGTAGCCCGGCTAAAATCGCGGGCAGCAGGAGTACCTTTGGCCGTAGGGATCATGTCGCGGTAGGTGAGATGAATCTGGTTTTTTGAATCGACAAATACGTTGGTCCGACAGCACTGGCAGGCGTTGCTATCGACAAGAACCTCCGGGCCAAAACCGCCCTGCGGCTGCGACTGCACAAACTTGATAGACCGACCTTCCTGACCCGGTAGTTTTTCGTCGATCCAGACCAGACCAATTTCGCCGTTAGGCAGGCGGGTCAGATCACCGAACGAATGGCTTTTGCCGGGCGTAACGTCCCGATGAACCGGCTTGGGGTCGGTCCACGACTGACCACCGTTTACCGAAGTCATCGTGTATAGGTTACCGGCGAAGGGCGATTCGGCGGTGGGTTTCGATACCTCGAAGAGGGCGATCAGGGTGCCGTTGCCTTTCACGGCCAGTTTCGGCATTCCCTCGGCGTGGGTCGATAGGTTTGCAGGTACGGGAATGCGCATTTTCTGGCCAAATGTTTCGCCGCCATCGGTCGAAATAGCGAAGAAAAACGTAGCAGCTTTATCACCGGTCTTTTCGGCCCACGTCAGCACCGGATTACCGTGTTGATCAGTGGTGAACCGGGGCGTAGCACCGGCATGGGTTGGATTTGAGATAGTCGTTTCCCTAACAGGCTTTTCGAGAAGCGTAAGACCAACGAGCAGGAGTGATACGATTGTTTTCATGTTGATAAGTTATAAATGTCATCGGCTACCAAATGTCAGACTGCCCCAGAAGCTTTGCCAGTCTGCCTCAGTGGTATCTGTAGTTGGAACCATGTGTACCAGACTGACCATATTCTGGCCTTTTTTCAGCCGAAAGCTAACCCGGCCATTGGCATCTGTTCGAAGATGTTCTTCCGACAACCCGGCAGGTTTGGAGTCGGGGGCTGTTTTGGGGCCACCCGCCGGTCGATTCCAATACCGGACCAGTGCGTTGCGGAGTGGTTTATGGTCGAACAGCACCCGGAAATCTGCCGATTGGCCCGCTCTCACCGCGTACGGATTTCGCACGGGTATAATCTCAAGGGGCATGCCTGTATCCAGTGCATAGGTTTGATCGGCGGGCGTAACGGCTCCGGCCTGAATCAACGTTTTGACGCACCGACGGTATACTTCCCGGCTGCGGGTCTGCGCCTCCCCACTTTTCTGACGCAATTGAATAACATGGTCGAGACCTTCTTCCTGCAAATACAACAGAAAGCTATCTGCCCGCATCGAAAGCTGTTTGTTCGTATTCGCAAAGGCGATCAGGTGGGTGCCCGGTGTGGCTATTTTGAGCGGAACAATGCCATAATGACCTCCCGTCAAGCTGGGGGATAAATCTGTTTTTGTACCATTGACCCAGTGCGCATACTGAATCAGGCGGTTTTTCTTCCCTTCTGATCGCTCCCCGTTAAAGTACTCGCCAACCAGTACTTCGATGGGTACAACCTGACCTGGTTCGGCAAAGAACGTACCTGGCAGAAGCCAGAATTCGTGGGCCTGCGCCAGTAGTGATACCAGTATGGCAAAGCCGATAAGCAAATATGTCTTTTTCATAGTCAATAGGTGAGTTCGGTTCGATTACCAGCCTACGTAGCCTTCGGGGGTGATGCCTTTCAGGCGCAGATAGACCATACACTGCCCCCGATGATGAATGAATGATGTGGTTCTCCATAGCGTAGAGCAGCCGCCAGCCCGGAATCTTGCCTTCGCCAAAGTCTGTTCCGGCAAGCAGCTTCTCATCAGATACCGTCTGAATCACGTTTTGCACATGGCTATAGAGCTTTTTTATTTCGTCGAGCACCTGCTCTTTGGTCATCACCTTCGGTAGCTTTTGATTCTCATACGGGTTGGGTACGCCCAGCCTTCCCGATAATTGCATAACCGTGAACAGGCAGCAATGCCGCCATTGCTCAGCGAATGTCATGGCTTCGGGTGTGTACTTGTACTCGAACAGGTCAGCGGGCATTTGACTGATAGTAATCAGCGTAGTTTTTTCTGAAATGCGCCAGGCATCGGCCAGTTCAAGACGGATACGCTGGGATTCTGATGGCGTATTCGTCGATGCGGCTAGCTCGCTCAGGGGGAGCAGGCCTGCTCCCAAGGTTATTAAAAATCTGTCGCGTTTCATAGCTATCGGTTTGATGATTGGTTTATGAGCAGGCAGTTGGCTGGTTAAAACATAAACGTTATATGTGTATTCAACTGATCGTCAGCCAGTAGTTCGCCAGCCGACAGGTTCTGTGAAATTGGATGGCGATAGCTTACGCCAAGCGATACTTTGCCCAGATAAGCCTCGGTGCCCAAATTCAGGTACGTTGCGTAGCCGCCTGTTTGTTTGTTCACCACCCCGTCTCGCCGGTCGTAGCCACCCTGCTCAACAAATACGCCCGCATTGGGCATGAGCGAGTACTTGCCGGAGCCCGTGAGATAAAAGACCGAAGCCGATGTAGTTAATCGATTGCCGAAACGGTATCCGTTCGAGTTGGTCGTGGTGATTCGGTACGACACGTCGGCGTTGGCACCCCAGTTGTTGTAGCGGGCAGTGTAAATGGCATTCACCATCCAGTCGGTGCTACCGGTACCAAGCTGAAAATTGGGATTAGCTACGTCGGTGAGGCTATTCTCGTCGTATTTATAACGGCCCGTAGGCAGCTTAACACCACCGCCGACCAGCAGGTTGTGGTTCACTTTATGCACTACCGAATCGTCCATAAACGTATTGAGCAGGTTATACTGCACAAGCGCGGACACGTCGCTGAGTCCCTGTAACGGGGTTACGGTGCCTGATTTGAGCAGTGTTTGTTGGCTAAACTGATACGGCACGAAAGCTAATACCTGTACCCGCTTGATGGGGTAAAAGCGTCCCCACAGTTCGGCTGTCCGGAATAGCTCGTGGCTTTTCAGATTGACGCTGGTCATGTGCGAATTGAACGAGGCATGCCGATACCGTACGCCCGCAAAACCCCGGTGCCCCTGTGGCAGGATACCGAAAAATGAACCGCTGTTGCTGCAACCGCAGAGGTCACAGGCCAGACCGGGTAAAGTCAGGAACAGGAAGAAAAGCGAAACCAGGTACGTCTTTTTCATCGTTGACAGTGACCGCCAAAACGGTCTGTTATAATTAGGGCTCAACAAAGCGCGGATCGCGGAGGAACTGCTCGTCGGTCAGCGTTTTAAGGAACTGGATAATCTGTTTTTTCTCGGTCGCGGTCAGGGCGATACCCAGTCGGCCATTTTGTTGCAGTTGCCGATCCAGATTTTCCGTAGGCTGCACATTGTCAGCGTAATGATCGAGTACGGCTTCGAGCGAATAGAAGCGTCCATCGTGCATGTAGGGCAGCGTTTTCTCGATGTTGCGCAGGCTGGGCACTTTGAACCGGTAACGATCTTCGGCTCGTTCGGTAACATGAGCCCGGCCCAGGTCTTTGCTTCCCTGAATAAACAGCCCATTGTTGCGGAAACTATTGTCGGTAAACAGTTCGCCTCCGTGACAACCATTGCACTTGGCTCGAACCAGCGCCAGGCCAGCCTGCTCGTCGTCGGTCAGGATGCCGCCCGGTTCTTTTCGGGCCCATTTGTCGTAGCGTGAATTACCCGATACTAGCGTGAGCATAAACTGCGACAGCGCCTGTAAAAAGCGCGGCCCGTTGATCTCTTCGGTACCGAACGCCGCTTTAAACATCGCTGGGTATCTGGGGTTTTTCCGAAGTTTGGCAATCACGTTGGCCGACTGTTCATCCATTTCAACGGGGTTCTCGATGGGCGCAATGGACACTAAATCGAGGTTATGTACCCCACCGTCCCAAAAAAAGCTGGTTTCCCAGGCCAAATTCTGAAGCGGCATGGAGTTACGCGTGCCTACCCGGTCGTTTATTCCATGGCTGACATCGTGTTGATGGTGGGTAAACGCATAGGCCTGATTGTGACATTCTGCACAGGCAATGGACCCATCGCGGGAGAGGTTACCATCGTAAAACAAAGCACGCCCCAGTAATACGCCCGCTTTGGTGGGCTGGTTTTGGTCGAGGGCGTAAACCGGTGCGGGAAAATTGGCTGGTACGGCAAATTGCACCTCCGGCCGGGCGTCTTCTACAGTAGACTGACAGCCACTTACCCCGACACTTAGGCCGACTAACAAACCAATAAAGAAGCGTGGTGGCGAGGTCTTCATAAAGTTTGGGCGGTCCGACGTTTGTGCCGGACCGCCATTTACGGGTTACTGCTTGTCGTTGTGTACGTGATCGACCTGGAACATGGTCTTGTAATTGTCGGCAATAGGCGTGGCTGCCGCCGGGCTGTGGACGCTGTTCGTTTTGGCGAGACTGATTTTCGTAGGTCCGTCGAATATTTGTTTCGCATCGACAAACAGGTGAATGTCAGGCGCAATGTCACCGCGAACGGTGGCGCTGTTTGCCAACGGAAGTGTTACTGTGCGCAGGTTGCTCACCGTTTTAGCTCCGCCATTCCAGCCGCCGCCGTAGCCACCAACGTGGATAGCAAAGGCTTGTGTTGGGCTAACCGTTGTTGGAACAGCCGATGACGTACCTTCTATTTTGGCGAAGATGTAGCCCGAGTTCCACGACCAGTACATACCGTCGGTGCCGTAGCTGGTAGGGTCCAGCACGCCTGTCCGCTCACCGGCACCGCCTACACTTTTTAGACTGTCGACGCCTACCATAAAGGAGAGTTCGGTGTAATTGCCCGCAGGTACGTTGCTTAAAGCGGCAACCAGTGATTGCGTGTCGGTTTGGCGAATCAGGAAATACTGATTGGGGAATTTGACGACCGTGCCGTTTTCGTTTTTCAGCGACACATTGCTGATGAAGTAGTTGAACGTAGTCAGGGCGAAGGTTTCACCCGCCGCGTTTTTATACGAAGGTGTACCTAGTACTAATTTCTGACCACCCACCCGGTTATCGAACTCAAGGGAAACCGTATTCTTCGCATTCGGGTCGATGACATCGACTTCTGTTTTCTTGCAGGATGAAAACGTGACAACTAAAGCGGCGATAGAAAGCGCTGAGAAAACTTTATTGGTAAACATGGTTTTGTCGGTAAACAATTGATTGGTAAAGATTTGAGTGAGTAAGGCTCGGCTATTGCCTGACCGAAATAGCGAAACAAGCGAGCCTAGTTATTGGCCACGCCCGCCGAAAGGGGCGAAATCATGACCAGCAGACCGACTAAGAGAAGGCTATGGACCAGAAAAAGGGCACTCCAAATGACCTCTTCCCGCTCGAACCATGCCAGCCGATCGGGTAAGCAGACGCCTGTGCCTGTCAGCAATTGGTGCAGATGACGATTGGTCAGCATACCGTTTTGGCTGTTTATTTTCCTGAAAAGCTGTATTGTAATCCGAGTACGAAGGTGCGGGGTGCGGCTGGCGTGAAGGTGGTGCGGTCGGTCGCGTTGTTGCCGCGTGTGGCGTTGCTAGCGAAGAGGGCGTCGGTGACGTTCAATACATTGGTATACAGCTCGATGCCTTTCCACTCATACCCTAGCCGAACGTTGGCAAAATCGTACCCACCATACCGTACCGTGTTTATCTGGTTCTGGTACCAGCCCGCAACGTGCTGCCATTCTACCGACGACCGGAAGCCCTTTAGCCACACCGGGTAATAGCTGATCTCGGTGTTCCAGATCGTGCGCGGGGCCGACGGCATGTCTTTCCCATTGACATTCTGTACAGCATCGGTCGCGCGCTGACTCAGCGTGAATTCAACAAACTGGTGAATGGCGTGGGTGCCACCCGCCCGGAAGAACAACTGCTTCGATGGACGGTAGGTCAGGCCAATTTCTATGCCTCGATGCAGAGTTTTTCCGGCCGATTGGTAGTCGGTCGAGTTGTCGGGCTGGCGGATATTGAGCAGTTCGTTAGTGCCGTTCATCTGGTACAAGGCTGCATCGATGTACACCTTGTTGTTCAGCAGTGAAGCCCAACCTCCAATTTCCATGTTGTCGAATTTGGCGGGTTGCAGGTTGTAGTAAAACAGGTCACCGGATGGGGTTGGCGTGGTGCGTTTTACGAAAATAGCCGTGAGCGCCGGAGGAGCGAAGCCTTTAGCGTAGTTGGCGTACAGGCCTTTGCCACTACCGAGGTCGTAAGTTGCCCCGATTTTTGGGGTTGTTTGACTGTATATTTTCTCGCCCGATGCTTTGTCGAGCGCATTAGTGTAGTCGAACGCCATTCGGTCGTAGCGCAGGCCTGCTGATACCCGTAGTTTACGAATCGGCTCGAAGTCGTACTGTGCGTAGGCGGCTGTATTGTGAATATGCGCCTGATAGTTAGCCAATTGAAGGTCGGGTCGTTCGCGCAGGAGCGTGTACTTGATCACCGACTTTTTGTCGGCCCGTAACTCGGCCGCCATCTCGGTCTGATAGGCGTAGTACGTGTTTGGCGAGATGTCAACGGTACCGCCAACGGTGAGTTTGCTGTTCAGAAAAATCAGCCGTTGCGTGTGTTGGGCAATGGCACCGTAGCTTTTAAAATCGTTGCTGTTGATCTGCCCCGTTGCGGTGGCTGAACCGCTTGTCCACCGAATAGAATAGGCCGGGTTCTGCCCCACGCTGTTGTCCCGAACGAAAGCCGTCACGAATGATTGAGAGCCGTTTTGCCAATCATGCTCAAGCGTAAGGCGGCTGCGGAACGAGACCGTTTTGCGATAGGTGAATCCAGTGGTGCTCACGTATTGCCGGGCGAAAAAAGCCGTGCTATCCACACTACCGCTAGTCTGTGAGTCGTAATCGTTGTACGATACCGTACCTGTGAGTCGGGTTTTGGGTGTGAACGCGTATTCGAGCCGGGCAAAATACGACGACTTATCGTAGTCGGAGCTGGCCAGCCACGAGTCGCGCTGCCGGGAAATCAGCCCACCCAGATAGATGCCGAACTTACCTTGCCGGGCACCCGCCCCGAAGTGGAGCCGCTGATATCCCCACTGGTCGGCCTGAATGCCAATACGTGCTGTTGGCACGGCCGTTGGCCGCTGTGTAATGAAATTGACCGCACCGCCTACTGCCTCCGGCCCGTAGATAGATGAAACCGGGCCTTTTACCACTTCGATAGAACTGACCGTAAACTGGTTCATTTCGAGTAGGGCGTTGTGGTTGAACACGCCCATTGGCCGGATTGGTACGCCATCTTCCAGGTACAGAAAGTAAGCATTCGTGGTCATCGGCTGGCGAATGGCCATCGAGTGCTGCTCGTTATTGAGGTTGACCATCAGCACGCCCGGCGTTTTGTTGATGGCTTCGTAGATACTCGTAGGCTTGGTTTCCTCGATAAGCCGGGGCGACAATTTGGAAATGGCAATGGGCGTCTGGGTACGTAGCGCTGCTTCACGGTTGCCCGTTACCACCACCGTCTGAAGGTCTTCGATAGCGGGTTCGAGCGAAATTCGAACGGGTTTGCCTGGTTCGAGCGTGACCTCACGCTGCCGGTAACCAACCGCCGACACAGTAATAGTTGTCGCGGTATTCGTTACTGGAAAATGACCGTTGGCGTCGGTCGTTACGCCTGCTTTGCCATCGGCCCATGATAGGGTAGCGCCGGGCAGCGGTTCTTTGGTTTGGGCGTCGTACACCTGGCCCGTCACAACAGACTGAGCCATCACCCCTGCGCTGACAAGCAGCCCCAGGAGGATACCGAAAAATGAATGCATGGAAAATTGGGTCGGACCAGATAGGTCCGGTTGGGTAAGACAACAGTTGAGAATAGCAGTAATCAGTCAGGTCGTTGCTTCGACCGTACAGACATAGTCAGGCGCATGAGATCGCCAACTGCCACTACGAGATGTGCTTACCCGATGCGGGGGGGCTGAAAAATACCGTGCAACGGCGCGGCATAAGGCGATTGCTGGTAGTACGAGGTCGGGAGGCCGGACGTTGCGTCTCCGGGGACGTCAGCAAAGGCGAATGAAAATAAATCAGCGCAGAACAGGGTCAATACGGGCATGTTCTGGATGCGCTCGGTGGTTTCGCGGTCTTCGCGATCGTGTTGTGCTTTCAGCTTTTTGGCCAGATAGCATTGCCCGTCGCAATTAAGCTGGGGACGATCGCGGTTTTCGCAAAGGGTTTTGGCAATGAACTCCCGGTTCAACTCAAACGACATCACAATCGCTTCACGGCTGAACAATTGCAGCAGCAGGGAAGCGATGAGCGTGTATGTCAGAAATTGGCGGACCATAGATGAGCTGAATACTGACGGCAAATGTAGGCAAGATTACACGTCGCCTTAGAAAATACAGTGTACATTTTTTCAACGGACAGAAGAAAATGCTCGCTTGTCGACGACTTATGCCAAGATATAATCTATTAAAACAATAGAGATATAGGCGTAGTTATTCGGCATAGTTTATCCAACTATTTTATGAACAAACGATCATGCGTATCAGTGGCGGCCTATGGCTTGCTGCTGCTAACCGGGCTGTCCTTTGCGGCTTGTAAAGACAACGATGCCTCACCTGCCGATGGTACGGGTATTCAGCCAACCGGTACCAAACCCGAGTGGGGCCCAACTATCGACCCGCAAAACCAGGCGGTTATTGAGCAGCTCCTGGCCTTCGGAACACCGCCTTTACCTACCCTGACTCCACGACAGGCCCGAATGACGCCATCGCCAACCGATGCGATGAAAACGCTGCTGAAGAAAAATGACATTCAGGTGCCTGAGCGTAATGTGTCTGTCAGCCAGCGGGTTATTCCAAGTGCGGCACCCGATGGTACGCTGTTGCGGATCTATACGCCAACCAGTGCCAGCGTAGCGGGTGGCTTTCCGGTAATTGTATTTTACCACGGCGGAGGCTGGGTAATCGGAAGTCTGAATCAGTACGAGCCATCGTGTAAGGCACTGGCTGAGAAAGTAGGTGCTGTGGTGGTTTCGGTCGATTATCGTCTGTCGCCCGAAGCGAAGTTTCCGGCGGCGCACGAAGATGCGTATTCGGCCTATGTCTGGGTACGTAACAACACCGCTGCCATTGGCGGTAACCCGGCCAAGATTGCCGTAGCAGGCGAAAGCGCTGGGGGGAACATGGCCGTTGGGGTATCACTGTTGGCTAAAGAGCGGGGTGTTGCGTTGCCCGTACATCAGTTGCTGGTCTATCCGGTGGCCGATAATAACCTGAACACGGCATCGTATAATCAATACGCCAATGCGCAACCGCTCAACCGGGCGGGTATCGTGTATTTTACGACCAACTATTTTACCGCCATGAGTGATGGAGACAATCGCCTGATTTCGCTGGTCGATGTGGCTGATCTGACAGGTTTGCCACCCGCTACGATTATTGGTGCTGAAATTGACCCGCTACAAACGGAAGGTAAATCGCTGGCCGATAAATTTCAGAGCGTAGGTGTGCCCACAACTTATCAGTTATACCCCGGAACAACGCACGAATTCTTCGGACTTGAAGCTGTAATTGGGCAAGCTGGACGAGCCCAGGATTTTGCCGCTCAGCAGTTGAAAGCAACCTTCGCGAAGTAGCTTTTTTTAATTCCTAAATCCCACGAAAGGTAGTTCTGCTCTGGCAGCGCTACCTTTTTTGTTATATATCTGGCTCTTCCGGTTTCGCCAGTAGGTAAATGACCAGGCTAAACACCAGCGCCCCCGCGCCACTGAGCAGGAATGTGAAAACAGTGAGATTAAAATCGTCGCCGGGCTGAATAGGGCCTTGTCGGGCCAGCAGGTAGCCAATCCGAACCACGAGCGTTAGCGCGGTGAGGATAGACCCTACTACAATGAGCCAGAGTACAGCCGGAACCCGAAACCAGCGCCAGCTCACAATGCGTCCGTCGGGTGTAACATAGGTTTTTATCGATTTTTTCATCACCTCTTGAAATACTGCGTTGCTTTGTAGACTTGCCGACTAAAGATACACGAATGCACAATCACGCGCACGATCATTCGCACGCCCATACGCCTAGAGTAACAACCATAACCCGCACGCTGTTGCTTGGTGTGGTACTAAATAGTGCGTATGTCGTGCTAGAATTCGTGATGGGCCTGCAAACCAAATCACTGGCGCTGGTGGCCGACGCCGGGCATAACCTGTCGGATGTGGCTACGCTGCTACTGTCGTTGCTGGCATTTCGGCTAGCGCGTGTCAAGTCGAATCAGCGGTTTACGTACGGGCTTCGGAAAAGTACGGTACTGGCTTCGCTCATTAACGCTGTGCTGTTGCTACTGGCTGTGGGTGGTATTCTGATCGAAAGTATTCAGCGGTTTCGCCATCCCGAACCCGTTGCGGGCAATGTGGTGGCGTGGGTTGCCGGGCTTGGCATACTTGTCAATGCAGGGTCGGCTCTACTGTTTTTTCGGCAAAAAGACCATGATCTTAACATGAAAGGGGCCTACCTGCACCTGCTGACCGACGCACTGGTATCGGTAGGTGTGGTGGCGTCGGGCCTGCTGATCGGGTACACCGGCTGGATCTGGCTCGATCCGGCGATTGGTATCGTAGTGGCGCTGGTTATTTTATCAGGTACGTGGAGCCTCCTCTCCGATAGCCTCCGACTAACGCTCGATGGCGTACCCGTTGGCATTGAGTTGGCCGAGGTGCAGAAAATCGTTGCCGCTGTGCCGGGCGTCCGGTCTGTCGACCATGTCCATATCTGGGCTATGAGCACCACCGAAAACGCCCTCACCGCCCACCTGACCGTTGCACCGGACCTGACAAAAAACCAGATCGTGATCGTGAAAAAAGAAGTGCGCCACGAGCTGGAACACCTCGGCATCGACCACGCGACCCTGGAAATAAATACGGATTAAACACTGCCTGATGGCTATTCCTCTCGACCGCTTCTCGGGGCACGCCGCCGACTATGCCCGTTACCGCATCGATTACCCCGGCGACTTGTACGACTACGTGCTTACCTACGTACCTGACCGGCAGGCCGCCTGGGACTGTGCGACGGGTAATGGGCAGGCGGCGGGGGCACTGGCCAATTACTTTGAGCAGATCGAAGCAACCGACCTGAGCGAGCATCAGCTAGCCAATGCCGTCCAACGACCCAACATCAATTACCAGGTGGCCACCGCCGAATCCGCACCTTTTGCCAACGAAAGCTTTGATCTGGTAACGGTAGGGCAGGCCCTGCACTGGTTCGACGTACCTGCGTTTCATGCCGAAGTAAAGCGGGTGCTGAAACCAAAGGGCATCATTGCCGAATGGGGCTACGGACTCAATGAAGTCAATGCGCCGATCGATGCCCTGGTGCGGTCTATCTACCGCGACGTGGTCGGCCCCTTCTGGGACCCGCAGCGACGGCACATTGAAACCGAATACGCCAACCTGCCTTTTGAGTTCGCCGACGTGCAACGTACCCACATCACCGCCCGCCGCGAATGGCTGGTGGAATGGTACATGAATTACCTGCGTACCTGGTCGGCGGTGCAGGCGTTTCGGAAACAACACGGCTACGACCCCATCGACCAATTCGATAGTGACTTTCGCCGCCTGTGGGGCCCCGGCCACCGCGAGGTCCGTTTCCCGATCTTCCTGCGGCTTGGGCGGAGGGGGTAGGGAACTGTCATTTAGTGATCATTCGCTACGCCTCATTAGGTTGTCATTCATTGTCATTAGTCGCAAAACGATGAATGACCACTAAATGACGCATAGCGAATGACGTTCCTCTACTTTTTCTTCTGCACGTTGAATACCGCGCTCACGCGGACAACGCGCTCATCATCTTTCATGATAAAGGCGTTGACGAAGGCAACGGCGTCGCCAATATGCTGAATGTCGGTATGTACTTCCAGCCAGTCGCCTACTTTGGAGTTGCCCACAAAATCGGTAGAAAGACTAACGGTAACGAGTGGTACGGGCGGTTTTTGAGAGAACGCGGCGGCGTAGCTCATGGCGACGTCGGCCAGGGTCGTGTACACGCCGGTATGCGTAAGGCCACGACCGTTTACGTGCTTGTCGAGCACCATCATGCCGATGATTAGTTCATCACCAACCTGTTGACTATAGAGGGGGCCAGCCGTTTCCAGAAACGGGCTGGTACGAAAAATAGGCTCGAAGCCTTCCGGGATTTCCATAAAGAGCGATTTCAGGCCAATTTACAACAGCCGAGAGGAATTTGTTGCCGAACGTATCTACTGAACCCGCCTCATAAATGGATGTGTAAGATAGGTTGCTGGTTTTGTCAACGTACTGCGCTCTTATGATGGTGTTTATGTCAATAATACACTGGCTGGAATGCCTAATTCCTTATAAAAGAACTTGGCCATTGTGAGCGTCAGCGGTTTGCGTCGGTTGAGTACGGCTGACACATAACTTTTGCTACCCAACTTACCCACAAAGTCCTTATTGTGAATGCCTTTCTCAGCCATTTTGAGCCGAATAGCCTCGATTGGGTCAGGAGAGGGTATGGGATAATGCTGATCCTCGTATGATTTAATCAAAAGTAAAGCGACCTGCAACGCCTCTCCCTCTGGACTATCCGGCTTCACTTTCTGATCGAATTGCCCGTCGATCCAAGCCATCATTGTGTCGTACTCTTGCTCCGATTTTATCGTTTTAAGTGTCATTGATTAGTCTATTGAATGGTAGAAACGTCACTTATCACATCGCCCAAATCACGCGCACGACTTTTCCGTGGACGCCGATGGTCTGGAAGTATTCGAGCCAGTGGAGTTGCTGCGGGCCGAGGTGATCAGTAGGCGATTTGACCTCCACGAAACTGTACTCACCGGCTTCGTTCCAGACAAGTAAATCGGGGAAACCGCGGGTGTGTTCGCGTACATTGCGGGCCATCTCCAGCAAAATCAGCCGTAACTGCTCCACGTCGAGCACCGCGATTAACTGATTCACCAAACCCAGCAGTTCATCGTTCCAGTCTACCAGCACGTTGGTGATGCCGTATTTGGCATTGTAAGTTCGTCCCACGTGTCTCCGCCAGTCGTCTTTAGTGGTGAGCTCGGCCAGCCGTTTCTTCAATAGCTCTTCGCGGCGGATGTAGAAATCAGGGAGGTAAAAGTCCGACGGGGCGCGTTGCAACGGGTGATGAATAGCGGCCACGTTGGCATCGTAGATCACATCCCAGAACACCAGCCCGAACAGACCGCGCCAGGGATAGTTTTCGGTGAAGGCCGCGTCGTAGCCCGTTTCCAGATAGTGATTCATCACGCCCGCCTCCACATGGTGCCGGTAGGCCGCCGGAATGTCGAGGCTTTCGGCGTCAGACAAAAAGCGGGTGGTGGCTTTCCGGGTACGTTTCTTGGCGGCGGTCCCCAGAATCTTTTCCCGGAAATCCTGCGCAAAATATCGCTCTTCGGCGTTTTGGGGCGTTATGGCAATCTCGTCAATCAAGGCCAGCGCCTCATCGACCAGTCCATTTTTGACTAGCAAACGTACCCGGCGTTCGCGGGCCGGTACCCGATCCGACAATTCGTAGACTGCCAACGCCTGATCGGGGAGTTTTTGCCGTTCCAGGTAAGCGCCAACCCGACAAACCAGTTTTTGGTAGCCCGGAAAAGCGATTGGGGCGAGTTCAGGGCGGGTTTCGTTCCAGTTCAGAAACCAGTTATAAATGGCTTCTGGTGGTGTTTCGGCTTCTTTTTGCTCGTAAAAAGCTTCGTTTGTCAGTGAAATCAACAGCTTGTCTTCCACCTCCTTGCGGGTTTGGAATCGGGCAGTCATCTTACTTTCGTCGTGCTGCTCGAAATTCATCATGCCCATGTCGCGCATCACGAAATCGGTCATGTCGGAGCCGCGATTGCCGAAGAACAGGAACTTCACCATCATCACCTCCGCCTCGAAATTGACCTTCACCACCGTTTCGCGGGTAGTGAGGCTGGTGACGATCTCGCCAAAATCCAGTTCGTTCAGCGCATAGCGAACCACCTCTTCTTTCTTGAGCTGTTTCAGCGCCCGTAGTTCGTCGGGTTCGAGCGGCAGCAGATCGAGCAGATCGGATTTTGTAAATACGTCGAGGGCTTCGTGTCCCATGCCGCCGTGGCGAGTCTGTATCCTTTCGATGAAGCCTGCATTCAGTAGTTCGCCAACGGCTACCGGCAAATCGGTTATTTCGCGATAATTCAGTTTATTGACCCGAAAGAATACACCTTTGCGATTACTGACCCGCACATACAGACATTGCGCATCGGTACTTAAAGCATCGAATCGATCCAGGAAATCGGTCTCCGCTTCGTTGAGCAGCCCACCGTAGAGCCGCCGCACAAAGTCGAGCACGTACCTGAAGTTGTGCCAGTAATAGCGGGGAGTGAGAATGACTTTTTGATTCATAGTAGTTTGTGGTTTGTCGTCTGTGGTTTGTAGTTGCGCTGCTTTGCTTACCGTCTTTAACCTAAGCAGCGCAACTACAAACCACAGACGACAAACCACAAACGCTTCCTAAAATAGAACAATTATCCCCCCGTTTATGTCCCCATTTGATGTGTTGGCGGTGCTGAAAGAGCGGAAGCTGCTGGGCGCTGAACAGGCCGACGCACTGGCTGATTTTGAGCGTAAACGCCCGGTTTCGCTGCACCACGAACTGCGCGCCGCGCTGTATGTTGGCATCCTGCTCCTGACTGGTGGTTTAGGCTTGCTGATTTACGAACATTACGACGATATTGGCGACGTAGCCATTGTGGGCGGTATAGCGGCGCTGTGTGCAGCGGCCTTTGTGTACGCCTGGCAAAACCGCCCCCCACTTTCTAACGAGCAGGCACGGAACAGATCGACGTTTGGTGATTACGCCTTGTTGATGGCCTGTCTGCTGTTTTTATCGCTGGAAGGCTATGCGCAGTACCAGTTCAATGTGTTTGGCACCCGATACGGACTTGCTACGTTCATGCCCGCGATGCTGTTTCTAGCGCTGGCCTACCGGTTCGATCATCGGGGCGTGCTAGGCATGGGCCTTACCGCACTGGCGTCATGGGTGGGCGTCACCGTACGTCCGCTCGAGCTGCGGCTAAAGACTAATTTTTTCGATGAACCAACTGTACTGGCTGCCATTGGGCTGGGTACGTTGCTTATTGGAGCTGCGCTTTTTTTGCAACAACGGCGTATCAAAGCCCACTTTACCAATACGCTGCTGACCTTTGCGGGTAACCTGCTCTTGCTGGCGCTGCTGGCGGGCGTGTTCAATTTCGAAGGAAGGCGGTGGCTGTACGCCCTGCCGCTATTTGCCGTTTGTGTAGCCTACGACTGGTGGCTGTCTCGTTGGGAAGGCGTATTTCTTTACCGGCTGATGGGCGTTGTCTATGGCTATATCGGCATAACGTACCTGCTCTTGTTCCAACTACTCGACGGTCTGAACTACCCCACCGAAGTATACCTGATCTACTTTATCGCTACGGGCGCGGGTGCCGTTATCTACCTAACCAAGACGTATCGCAAATAGACCTGATGATAAAAGCATATAATCTTGACTGGCTCAAAGAACGGGACATTCGTCAACAAGCCGACCGCTGGCACGCCCAACAGATACTCTCCGATCAGCAGGTCAGCGTAATTAGGGACGCCTATCCGATTCGATTCAAGCAAACGGGTGCGGCCCTTGAAATTGGCTCGTTCGTTTTTACGTTACTGGCTGCATTGGCGCTGTACGGCCTTGTTAGTATCACGCTTGATATAGATTCCCGGGGTTCGGGGCTGGTATCGCTGATTATGGCGGCGGGCACATTTGCTGCGGCTGTATTGTCTATTCGATCCAATCAGTTTTACCGCAATGGTATCGATAATGCCTTGTGGCTGGTATCGGCTTTATCGGCAGTGTGGGGGCTGGTACTGCTCTTTTTTCAACGCAACGATGTATTTCCGCCCTTTTGGGAGGTCTGCCTGATTGCCCTGCCAATCCTGCTGGCCTATATCATCTACACCGGCGATACCATCTTGACCTATTTTGCGCTGACAGCTTTTTACGGCGCTATTTTCGATGGATTACTTGATCTTAGTTGGGGAAGATCGGCGTTGCCTTTTGTGCTCATTGGTACGTCGGCGGGCCTCTTTGGTTTGGTTACCTGGCTGGGTCGGTCGATGGATATGGCGGTGTATTATGCCGATGGACTAACGCTGACCCGTTGGGTATCTTTATTGGTTGGTATGGCGGCCGGAAATTACTATGCCGTTCGTGAGTTAAACGCCGTATTACTGGAAACCCGGAGTGTTCTATCGCCCGAGATTGCGTTACGAGGCTTATTCTGGACCACTACGTTTGTTATTCCGCTTCTGTATGGGGTCCTTGGCTTTCGGCGGCGAAACCGGATGTTACTAATGGTGGCCGCTGTTGGTGTGGTGGCTGCTGTGGCTACTGTAAACCATTATCTGGGAACGTGGCCTTTGTCGGTTGTACTGGCTATGCTTGGCAGCACAATAATTGGCCTGGCTATCGGCTTCATTCGTTATCTGAGTACACCAAAATATGGTTTCATCGATGCAATTGATGAAGAACCGCCCCTCGAATTGCTGCGTCATGTAGGCTTGGTAACCACGCTGCAGGGGACAGCCAATGCCCAAAATCACCCAACTGGTCCCCGCTTTGGTGGTGGAGACTTTAGTGGGGGTGGTGCTGGCGAAAACTATTGATTGAAAGGAAACTAGAACGATTAAATTTTTAAATAGACTGATATCAAGATGTGTCAGTAATAACGTTCCATTGGCTATTATTAATACAAACCCTATAGGTTTAATAGTTAATCTTTGTAAACACGTATTCTGGAAGCAAGTTAGTTTTCGCATTAAATGGCAACCGGTTCGGCTGGTAATTCATTATAGCTACCAATTTATGGTCAAAACGCTTCAGAAAATTGATTCTATTCAAGGGCTAAGAGCTATTGCTGTTGTATTGGTTGTATATACGCATGCCATAGACTCGTCAATGACTATTTTTAGTACATCCACACAATTAGACTTTTTCTATCTCGAAAACTGGGGTTCTATCGGGCTTGATTTATTTTTTGTAATAAGTGGATTTATAGTAACCAGAATTATTTATTCCTACAGACAGGAAGATGGCTGGAAAGTCTTTGCTTACAAGCGTATCCTACGGATAATTCCTCTCTATTGGGGGCTCTCTATTGTTGCTACAATACTGACTATCAGAACGTACCCAATCAGGGCGGCTACCTTTGTTAAAACGGTGCTGTTCTTTCCTATTTTCGAATCAGCGTTTGAATTTCCGGTTATAGGTGTTGGCTGGTCGTTGAGTTACGAAGTGTACTTTTACTCAATTGTTGTAATTTTATTAGTATTTCAAGCTAGAGAAATAAAATTAATTGCGCTCCTTCTACTTCTATTATTGGCCTTGCTGGGTACACTTTATGATTCCCCTGTTGTGATTCTACAATTTCTGACCAGCCCGCTTTTGATTGAATTCGCGTTGGGCATAGGTTGCGGTATACTGTATGACTTAATTAAGACAAATTCCAATTCAGCCAGATTCGGAATGGTGACTTTTAGTCTTGGGATTTTGACTATGCTTTCGTCGATTTTTTGGAATTACGGCGAAATATCAGAAGCGGGTTCTGTGACATCCAGCAATTATTTGGCCTTTTTGCGGAGTATTTTTTGGGGCATTCCCTGCTCGTTATTTCTCCTGGGTTGCACGTTACTGGAACGGGCCTATTCATTAGCTATTCCCTCTTTACTGATCCGAATTGGCGACGCGTCTTATTCGAACTATTTACTGCACGGATTGCTCATCAGTTTCGGACGTAGAACTATTCTGGAGCTTAACCTCAGTGCCGATCTGTATATTTTGTTTCTCGTTATCATGTGTACGGCAGCCAGCCTGCTCATGTATCGATTTGTAGAAAAACCATTGACAGACAGCTTGACGAACTATTTCTTTCCCCGAAAGCTGAAGACTACCTAACCGGTGAGTTGAGGCAGGTACGTTGTCTGTCTCTAGAAGGCAACATAGGCCCATCAGGCCACTATAAGGGGGCTGATACGGCTCTACTCCTGAACAGAAGTTAGCTATTCTAACAGGTAAAAGACGAGTCCATCAGCGGCAACTGCCAAACAGACAAGGCTGTGAAGATTGTTTTATAAGCTACTGAATATCGATAAGCTTTCTGATCAAATAGTCTTTTAGCACAAAGACAGAATGGCTCTGCAGGTTGACGGTTTCGCCTGCGGTCAGATCATTGTAATCAACGGCAAGCGTAGCCGTAAAGTTGATTTTGACGCTGATAACGTCATCGGCGATAGTTCGGTCGCGCAGGATCTGTTCGCGTTGTGCAAATAGTTGGGCCGCTTTCTCGGCCTGCTCGCGAAAAGCGGTTTTCCCAGCCAGTTTCATGGTGGGATGACCGTTGGTCAAATGCTCGAAAATGACATCGTCGGCCAGGCAGGCCATCATGCCCTCAATATCTTTGCGGTTGTATGCGTCAACGTAAGCGATAACTGTTTGTACGTTCGCTTCTTCAATACCAGTCATGCAGGTGGAACTTCGGTTTGGTAATTTAACCCTGAAATAGGGGAAATTTAGCCAAACTATCACACACTTGACCTCCCCACGTTTGGATTCGCGTACTTTTGACCCGTAATACAAACCAGAAATAACCTTCCGACGCTCTATGCAGACCGTAGACTCCTACAATTTTGCCGGTAAGAAAGCCCTCGTTCGTGTCGACTTCAACGTGCCGCTCGACAAAGCTTATGCCATCACCGACGACACCCGGATCAAAGCGACCATTCCGACCATCAAGAAGATTCTGGCCGACGGTGGTTCTGCCATTATGATGTCGCACCTGGGCCGTCCCAAGGATGGACCAACCGAGAAATATTCATTGAAACACCTGGTTCCCACGTTGTCGGAGACATTTGGCCGTGAAGTAAAGTTCGCTGACGATTGCATTGGTCAGTCGGCTACTGATTTGGCTGCCAGTCTGCAACCGGGCGAACTATTGCTGCTCGAAAACCTGCGTTTCTACAAAGAAGAAGAAAAAGGTGACGTAGCGTTTGCCGAAAAACTATCGAAACTGGGTGACGTTTGGGTAAACGACGCTTTCGGAACGGCTCACCGTGCGCATGCCTCAACGGCGGTAGTTGGTCAGTTTTTCCAGGATCGTGTTTGCGGGTACGTGATGCTGGCTGAAATTGAAAACGCCGACAAGTTGCTGAACAATGCTGAGCGTCCGTTTACGGCTATCATGGGCGGTGCCAAGATCTCTGACAAAATCCTGATCATCGAACGCCTGCTCGACACGGTGGATACGCTCATCATCGGCGGCGGCATGACTTACACGTTTACCAAAGCACAAGGAGGACAGATTGGTAAATCACTGCTCGAGGCCGATAAGCAGGATCTGGCTTTGGAAATTCTGAAAAAAGCCGAAGCCAAAGGCGTGAAGATCGTAATGCCGGTCGATAACGTCTGCGCCGATGACTTTTCAAACGATGCCAACAGTCAGGTAGTAGCTACCGGCCAGATTCCCGACGGTTGGGAAGGGCTAGACATTGGTCCGAAATCAGTTGAGTTGTTCAAAGAGATTGTGGCCAACTCGAAAACCATTCTCTGGAATGGCCCAATGGGCGTATTCGAGTTTCCGAACTTTGCCACAGGTACCAACGCCATTGCCGAAGCGGTGGTGAAAGCCACCGAAGAAAACGGCGCGTTTTCACTCATCGGCGGCGGCGACTCAGCCTCGGCTGTCAACAACGCTGGCTACGGCGACCGAGTCAGCTACGTGTCGACCGGCGGTGGTGCCCTGCTCGAATACATGGAAGGCAAAGTGCTGCCGGGTGTAGCGGCACTTCAATAGGTTTCGAATTTGACGTTTCGGGTTTGATGTTGCGCTGCTAGTCCACAATACGGTTGATTAGCAACGCAACGTCAAACACCAAACTAAAATAAAAATGGATTCGGGTCAGGACATAGCCCCAGCCAATAATCGCGTTCCGACAATCGACACACGCCGGGAAAGTCGCCCCGTAGGCCCAGCATATCGTGCATAAGCTGGAAATGTAAATGTGGCGGCCAATCGCCATTCTCAGGGTAAGGGCCAAGTTCGGCCAGTTTTTCGCCCGCTTTAAATTCCTTTCCTTCGTATAGATCCGTCAGCGATGTTCGCGACAGGTGCCCGTAGAGGCTATAGCGCGGAAAGCCATTGACGGCCTTCGATGCGGTCTGGTGCTCCAGAATGATCGTAGGGCCGTAATCGGCGTAGCGGGCGTTATCGGCAAAGCTGTGCACTATGCCGTCGACCGGTGCAAATACCGGCGTACCTGCTGCTGCCCAGAAATCAACGCCAAGGTGAATCGTGCGGGGCTCCTCGTCGGTCGGTGTAAAATGGCCACTGGCTCGGTATATAACCCGATCTTCGGCATAACCGCCTACCCCCATTACGGCACCCGCAGCCTGTAGCTTGTCGGCAACGTACCTGGCGAACGTGCTTGTATCGGTTAAATCAAGGCTGGCCAAATCAGGGTTTTGTGCCGTAAAGTCGAGCAGTACGTACGGATCGTGGGCAAAATCGAAGGGTAGTAAACGCATGGTGTATCGCTTTATGTTGCTGAAATCTATAGTTCTTAACCAGATACGTAGGCCCGAGTTCCTTGTTTTGCTCAGTCACGTACCTGAACTTTACGGCCAACGTCATTACCCGTTTTAAAAACCGATTCTCGCATGAAAATTACCGTAGTAGGAGCAGGCGCTGTAGGGGCTACCTGTGCCGATAACATTATCCGTCGCGAACTGGCCGAAGAGGTCGTATTGCTCGATATCAAAGAAGGTCTTAGCGAAGGCAAAGCCCTGGATATGTTCCAGACGGCCACGCTTTGTGGTTTCGATACCAAAATAACCGGCAGCACCAACGATTACGCCAAAACAGCCGGTTCTGGTGTTGTGGTTATCACATCGGGCATTCCGCGTAAGCCAGGCATGACCCGCGAAGACCTGATCGGTACCAACGCCAACATTGTAAAAGGCGTAACCGAAAACATTCTGAAATACTCGCCCGAGGCCATCATTATCATCGTGTCGAACCCGATGGATACCATGACCCAACTAGCGCTTCAGGCATCGGGTCTGCCCAAAAACCGGATCATCGGTATGGGTGGTATTCTCGACTCGGCCCGCTTCAAAACGTACCTGTCGCTGGCCATGGATTGCCCACCCAACGACATTCACGGGGCTGTAATCGGCGGTCACGGCGATACGACCATGATCCCGCTCACGCGCCTGGCTACCCGTAACGGCGTGCCGGTGAGTCAGTTCCTCGATGAAGAAACGCTTCAGAAAGTAGCGGCCGATACGATGGTAGGAGGCGCTACACTGACCAAATTGATCGGTACGTCAGCCTGGTATGCACCAGGTGCGGCTGTGGCCGAGCTGGTAGAAAGCATTGTTCGCGACCAGAAACACATTTTCCCTTGCTGCGTAGCGCTGGAAGGTGAATATGGCCAATCCGACATTTGTTTGGGTGTTCCGGTAGTGATTGGAAAAACCGGCTGGGAGCAAATTATCGACTATAAACTGACCGACGACGAGCAGGCTACGTTCAACAAATCGGCCGAAGCCGTGCGGAATATGAACGAAGTGCTGAAGACGCTATAGGAGTTAAGAATTGAGAGAAGAGAAGCAAGAGACAAGAGATGCGCTGCTATATCAGAATTGTTTGATCTGGCGGAGCAACCGCGACGGCAGACCGTCTTGTCCCTTGCTTCTCTTCTCTCACTTCTTAATTCAATTATGGTGAGATATTGACAGGTACTTACTTTACCTGACATGAACTTGTTTCATCATAGGTTAGTAATAAGAAAACACGTCGGCCCCTTGGTCGACGTATTTTTTTTGTAGTAAGTCTAAACATCGTTTTTCTTTACTTTACGCCCGCCTAATGGGCTCTATCACCCTTTCTTGCATGAAAAACTTAATTTTTCCTGTCGCGCTGCTGACATTATTGTCGGGGGCGGGATGTCAAAATTCAACAAAGTCGGAAAACGCCGACGATACCACTGCTATGCAGACCAATACCACTGCTATGTCTGACTCAACCGCGGTTGATTACAAATTGCCTGATCCGAAAGCGTTCGATGGCACAATCAATGGAAAGAAAGCGGGCCTATACATCCTAAAAGGAGATAACATTCAGGTGGCCATCACCAACTATGGGGCACGCATTGTAGGACTGCTGGTGCCCGATAAAAACGGCAAAATGACCGATGTGGCTATGGGCTTTGGCAGCCTGAAAGAGTACGAAGCACCCGGTGCCGAGTTCTTCGGTCCGGTGGTGGGTCGCTTTGGTAACCGAATCGGAAAAGCACAGTTTACGCTCGACGGAAAGACGTATAAAACCGCACAGAACAACAACGGCAATACGCTTCACGGCGGGCCAGATGGATTTCACCGTCAGGTTTGGGATGCCAAACAGGTTGATGATAAAACCTTGCAGCTAACGTACCTGTCGAAAGACGGCGAAGGCGGGTTCCCTGGCAACGTGACCACTACGGTTACCTATTCAATTGATGGAGACAATGCGCTGAAGATCGATTATAAAGCCACGACCGACAAGGCGACACCCTATAACCCAACCAGCCACGGGTTTTTCAACCTGAACGGCGATGGCAGCGGTACCGTCAATAACCATGTGTTAATGATCGATGCTGACAAGTATTCGAAGGTCGATAAAGGGCTGATTCCGCAGGGTGAGCCTGCTTCAGTTGAAGGTACGCCGTTTGATTTCCGGAAGCCTACTGCCGTTGGGGCGCGGGTCGACGAGAAAAACGAGCAACTGACTTTCGGCGGCGGCTACGACCACAACTGGGTCTTGAACCACAAAATGGGCACACTCGATAAAGTAGTCGAAATTGTTGGCGACAAGTCAGGCATCAAGATGAGCGTATCAACTACCGAACCGGCTATGCAGTTTTACGGCGGTAACTTCTTTACGGGTGCCGACAAAGGTAAATACGGCCAGGTGACCAACTTCCGGGGCGGTTTTGCTTTGGAAGCCCAGCACTACCCTGATTCGCCAAACAAGCCAACGTACCCAACAACCACGCTGAAACCGGGACAAACGTATACCCAGACAACTACGTATACGTTCGATAAATAGTTGACTGAGCAGCATAAACTGCTTATCGAAAGAAGGTGAACAGACAACGCTCCGGCTTAGTAGAGAGACTACATGACTTCTCTACTAAGCCGGAGCGTTACGTTATGCGTCTTTAACCACGTTATTACGAGGGCGATTAATTCGTCTTCTTTTCCACTGAATGAACATCGCGGAACGCATCCATGATGCGTGACCAGAAGCGTTTACCGGGTTTCTCATCTGATTTCGCAGTGGCTACCGCTGTGGTCGATTTTGGTGAGGTGACCCTGGCAGAAGTAGGACGACTGGTCTTTTTTCGCGTCTTCTGAGGAGCCTTTTTGACCGTTTCGGAAGCCGTTTTTTCTACCGGTTGCTGATTAGCAGTGGCATCGGCAGGAATACCAAGTAAACAAGCCGATACAAGGCAAGAGAAAACGGGTATGGCGATTATCCGGGTCATAACTAGGCTTTGATATGATTAGTTGGTCAGGCGTTCATTCTTACGAAGGAGCAATATATAAATTTTAGACGAAGCGATTAGACAAAAATTGTCAGTAAAATAATATTTATTTAGATCTATAGAATTGATAGTTATCTGTTTCGACTCCAAATGTCTTCCAACTAAAATGCCTTCGAGTCACCTATAGGCCACTGCATACGAATCCGTTATCTTTGCTGTCACTACGTGTACACATTATGTTCGAGAACCTACAGAGTAAGCTTGATAAGGCCTTCAAAACCCTGAAGGGTCAGGGCCGCATTACCGAAATCAATGTTGCCGCTACCATCAAGGAAGTACGCCGGGCGCTGACCGACGCCGACGTGAACTATAAAGTGGCCAAAGATGTGACCGACCGGGTGAAGGAAAAAGCCCTCGACCGGAAAGTGCTGATTGCCGTTGAGCCGGGACAACTGTTTATTAAGATCGTGCAGGAGGAACTGACCGAACTGATGGGCAGCGAGGCCAAACCGATCAACCTTAAAGGTGATCCGGCCGTGATTCTGATTGCCGGATTGCAGGGGTCGGGTAAAACTACGTTTTCGGGGAAACTGGCCTCATACATCAAAAAACAGGGCAAGAGCGTACTGCTCGTTGCCGCCGATATTTACCGCCCCGCCGCCATTGATCAGCTAAAAGTACTGGGCGAACAAGTTGGTGTTGAGGTATTTGCCGAGCCAGAGAACAAGAACGCCGTTTCTATCGTGCAGAATGCGCTGGCACATGCAAAGAAGTCGGGTAAGAAAATCATGATCGTGGATACGGCCGGTCGTTTGGCGGTCGACGAGGTGATGATGCAGGAAATTGAGCAGGTGAAACTGGCGCTCAATCCAGCTGAAACCCTGTTTGTGGTTGACTCAATGACTGGGCAGGATGCGGTAAACACGGCCAAAACCTTCAACGATCGTTTGAACTTCGACGGCGTGGTGCTGACCAAACTCGACGGTGATTCGCGGGGTGGAGCAGCGCTGTCGATTCGGGCGGTAGTGAACAAGCCGATTAAGTTCATGAGTACCGGCGAGAAAATGGACGCGCTCGACGTGTTCTATCCCGACCGGATGGCCAGCCGGATTCTGGGCATGGGCGACGTGATTTCGCTCGTTGAACGTGCCCAACAGGCGTTCGATGATGACGAAGCGCGCCGGATCAATGCCAAGATGCGGAAGAATCAGTTCGATTTCGATGACTTCCTGAGCCAGTTGCAGCAGATCAAAAAGATGGGTAACATCAAAGATCTGATCGGGATGATTCCGGGTATGGGCAAAATGGTGAAAGACCTCGATCTGGATAATAAGTCATTCGCGCCCATCGAAGCGATCATCAGTTCGATGACGCCGAAAGAACGGTCTCGCCCTGAAATCATCGACATAAGCCGCAAAAAGCGTATCGCCGCCGGTTCGGGCACGGATGTTCAGCAGGTGACTAACTTGTTGAAGCAGTTCGACGAAATGCGGAAGATGATGAAGAAAATGAACAACATGCAGTCGTCGGGCAAGCTGGCGAAGATGATGAAATAAAGATTTAAAGAGTGAAAGAGGTGATGAGTGAAAGAGTGAAAGGTGCTCTGCTTGCATCACGAGTCGATCACAGGCAGAGCACCTTTCACTCATCACCTCTTTCACTCTTTTACCATATGAAGCACCTCGCCATTCTCCTGTTTCTTGCCTTACCCATATCTGCCTTCTGCCAGGCGTCGGTGGGGTATTATCCGTTCAATAGCTTTGGTTTGTTTACGGTCAGTACCAACCCCGATAAACTGGTTTGGCTCGATAGCCGCTTACAGACCAACTCGCTGTTCGAGCAACTCAGCACCACGTTTTGCCCGATGGTGAACGTAAGCCGTACCGAGCGGGTCAACTATTATGTAGGACCGGGTATTCAGGTCAACGCGCTCAATGCCGTGAATGGCGACAAAATTCTGGAAGGCTACTCACTGCACGTTGGCGTGCGGGCGGCACCGGTGGCTAGCCTGCCCAATTTGCGCGTTGCCTTTGAGCTATCGCCATCAGCCCGGTCGAACTTCAAATCGGGCGTGTTTTACTCGTATCTAGGGCTTGTTTGGCACTTTCGGAAACGCGCTGATCAATAGACGGATATAGCCTTATTTTCATCTATTTTTAAGCCCGGTACTATCCCAGTTACCGGGCTTTTTGCGTTACTAATCCAGAAGAGTTTACAACGTCATTTATGAACACATCAATAAACCCATTACGTACTTCTGTGGCACTTTTCGTCGTAGGTACGTTGCTGCTGACGGGCTGCAAAAAAGATCCCGTTGAGGTTAGTCCAACTGGTGTAACAACGGCCGATGCCGCCGTCAACGACTGGATTCTGGAGAATATGCGATATGCCTATTACTGGAACGATAAAATTCCAGCTAGTCCGAACAAGGCGTTGGCGCCCGACGCTTTTTTTAATGGGTTGCTGTATAAATACAATGCAACGTCTAACCCGCAAGGTGATCGCTTTTCCTGGATTCAGGAAAGTGCGGCCGAACTGACTGCGACGCTTAACGGCGAGACCACAACAACCGGTCTTGATTTTACACTTTTACTGGCCGCACAGGGATCGACGGATGTAGTGGGTGTTGTCACTTATGTAATAGCTGGTTCGCCTGCCGACAAAGCTGGTATGAAACGGAATGACATATTTTACTCGGTTAACGGTATCAGCTTAACTACGGATCAGGCCGTATTAAACCGAGCTTTCGCCGATGAATCGGTAACACAGACGTACGGAATTGCCACTATTCAGAATGGAGCTATTGCGAAAACGAGCAAAACCGTAGCGGTGACGCCAGTGGTACTTCAAGAAAATCCAATTTTTAAAGATTCGGTGTATACAGATGGTAGTCGCAAAATTGCGTATCTGATGTATAACCAGTTTGTACCGGGCCCCAATGGCTCATCAACAGCCTCTTACGACACTCAGATCAATACCATTTTTGGAAAATTTAAAGCGCAGGGTGTCAACGAATTAATTCTGGATTTGCGTTACAACGGAGGAGGGGCATCTACTTCGTCTACTAATTTGGCCAGCCTGATCGTGAAAGAATTGAATGGTCAATCTAATCTGGTTTTCCATCGCCGGGAATATAATGCTTCACTGACACAGGAAATCAGGGCGAGTGAGGGCGATAATTTCTTCAACACGTATTTTCAGCCGAAGACTAACAATATAGGAAATCAGTTATCGCGGGTGTACGTGGTTACTACGCGGCGAACGGCTTCGGCAAGTGAGTTGGTGATTAATGGTCTTCGTCCGTACATGACCGTTAACACAATTGGCACGACTTCATACGGTAAAAATGTTGGTTCGATTACCATTACAGACGATGAAAATAAGAGCAACAAATGGGGTATGCAGCCCATTGTTTTCCGGACCTTCAACAAGAATAACGAGTCAGACTACTGGGCAGGCTTCACACCAACAGTAGAAGTCAACGAGCCGTTTGGTGCATTGGTACCATTAGGTGATTTGCGTGATCCTCTTTTGGCTACCGCTATCAACCACATGAAAGGGCTGACTACAGGTGGCCGCCGGGCAAGTACGCCTGACTTAACTATTGGTTCATCTGATGACTTCAAGCCGGGCGCTAACACGTTGTACACAGCATCGCCGTTTGTGAAACTGAAATAAACCTAGCGTACCAGTACCTTACGGGTAAGCCGACGGGTTTCGGTTTGGGCCGTGAGCAGATAAACGCCCGATGGGAGGGGATGTTGCAGCAGCAACGTTACCTGTCCGTCGGGCGTTTCGCGTTGCTGGTACCGGATGACTTGCCCGCTGAGGGTCGTAATCAGGTACGTTGCACCGGGTAGGTTGCGGGGCCGCACTACAATAGATGAGCCATCGCCGGGGTTGTCCAGCACGGTAAAGTCAGGTACGTTGTCAGGGACGTCAACGGCTAGTGGTTTGCTGACTGAAACGGCACCATCAGCATGGGTTTGTTTGAGCCGATAATAGCTCGTTCCGGCCGGGGGAAAGTCGTCGGTGAACCGATAAATGGTCTGATTCGGCTGGGTACGTACCTGACCAATTTCGCTAAATGCCTGTGCATCTCCGCTCCGCTCTATCCCGAAAAAGTTTGCTGATTGGTTAGCCGAAGACCAGGACAAATCAACTTGCGAGCCATTTCTGATGGCCTGAAAGTCTGATGCTGACAGGGGCAAAATGCCGGTGATATCGCGTATCAGAAAGTTATCGAACTGAAATACCGCTGCGTACACATCATCGTCTATACGCAGTTTAAAGTCGGTCATGGTTTGGTTAGGCGTAATCACCGGTAGTCCGTTGACTACTTCGGTGTTGCCGACCCACAAATCGTAGGTGTCATTTGCCAGGGTTTGTAGCCCCCCGCCCGGTTGCAGATACGTTACGGTGTAGCCCGTGTTGTTCAGGACCAGTGTTAATGTTTGCTTACCGGTAAAAGTAGCTGAATTGAACGAACCGGCACCGCCAACGGGAATATGCCGCACTGAAAACTCGTATCCGTTACCCGTGAAGTTGATGCCAAACCGGGCATAGATATCGGCATTGCTGGGATTGCCCGGCCCGTTGCTGAAGCCATTGCCGACGTAAAAAAGCAACGCGCTGTTACCAGCCGTCGTAGTAGCCGATACCACCTCAAAATCCATCTGCATGTAGAGCGAACCGGGGGTTGGTGAAAAATCAGTTGAGCGGGCAAAATGGCCAGTGCTGCTGTTATTTGGACGATCGAATTGCAACGCGCCGTTGACAATGGCCACCGACGGTCCCGTTATGCCGTTAAACTGATTAGCGTTGGGTGATCCACTGATGTATTGGCTCAGTGGACTGCCCGCCGAAAAATCCTGCTGAAACAGGGTAGTTTGCGCACGGACAGGTTGTAGGAAAAGAGAAAACAGACCAATATAGGCAGCAAGCTTCATGGCAAACGGGGTGGATCTGTTGCCAAGCTACTGAATTATCTACTGCTTACAAATTTATCAGTATACGAACGTTTCTGAATTATGCTGAATCGTGACGCATTTGCCCGAGTAAGTTTCTACGTGACCAATAATCTGAGCATCAATGCCAAACGACTGCGACACATCGATAACTGTTTGCGCGTATTCGGGAGCCAGATAGACTTCGAGTCGGTGGCCCATGTTGAAGACCTTGAACATTTCCTGCCACGAAGTACCGCTTTCCTGCTGAATCAGCTTGAATAGCGGTGGTACGGGCATCAGGTTATCTTTCACTACGTGCAGGTCGTCAATAAAGTGCAGCACCTTGGTTTGGGCTCCACCCGAACAGTGTACCATGCCGTGAATCTGTCTCCGTAGCTGATCGAGCAGCGTTTTTACTACCGGTGCGTAGGTACGTGTCGGCGAAAGAATTAGCTTGCCCGCCGGAACGGTCTTACCCTGACCTACTTCAATTGGCGACTGCAAGTTCATGCTGCCGCTGTAGATCAAACTACGATCAACGGCGGGGTCGAAGCTTTCAGGGTAACGGTCGGCGAGCCCATGTGCCAGTACGTCGTGCCGGGCCGAGGTAAGGCCGTTGCTCCCCATGCCGCCGTTGTACTCGGTCTCGTAGGTTGCCTGTCCGTATGAAGCCAGGCCGACTACCACGTCGCCGGGCCTGATCTGATCGTTGCTGATCACGTCGGCGCGGCGCATTCGGGCAATAACGGTGCTGTCTACAATCAGTGTACGGACCAGATCGCCCACGTCGGCCGTTTCGCCGCCAGTGCTGTGAATATCGATGCCGTGGTCGCGCAGCATCTGAAGCACCTCTTCGGTACCGTTGATGAGGGCAGTAATGACTTCGCCGGGAATCAGGTTTTTGTTACGCCCAATAGTCGATGATAGTAACATAGGTCCGGTGGCTCCTACGCAAAGCAGATCGTCGGTATTCATGACCACGGCATCCTGTGCAATGCCTTTCCAGACGCTCATATCGCCGGTTTCGCGCCAATACAAATAAGCGAGCGATGATTTGGTGCCCGCACCATCGGCGTGCATGATGGTGCAGTAATTGGGGTCGCCAGCCAGGGCGTCGGGGACAATTTTGCAGAAAGCCTTCGGAAAAAGGCCTTTGTCGAGACGGGCAATAGCGTTGTGAACGTCTTCTTTGTCGGCAGAAACGCCCCGTTGGGCATAGCGGTCAGTCATGCGCGCAAAGATAAGGCAAGGTGCGGTCTGTCGTTGCGTGAAGTAACAGTTACGCTATACTTCGATTGATAATTCTAGGTCTTTTCCTATATTGCTTATCAACTTAATAGAATAGTATTTTCACTCAATTGTTTAGTCGTTATGATCCGTGATTTTGCCGAATTCATCAAAAGGGGTAATGCCCTGGACCTGGCTGTTGGTGTACTCATTGGTGCAGCTTTTGGCGGAGTAGTTACTTCGCTAACCGAAAATTTACTAGCTCCTCTGATTGGACTTGCTTTGGGCGGTTTCGATTTGAGTCAGTCGCTCGTAGTATCGCTTACCGACAAGGCACAGCTTAAATTCGGGGCTGTCATTCAGACGTTTATTAACTTTCTGATCACCGCCTTTGTCATCTTCTGGGTCATTCGCCTTTACAATCGGGTGACCGGCTCTGCACTGGGCGTCCCGGCTCCACCTCCCGGCCCATCGCCAACCGAAGAACTACTGACCGAAATTCGCGACGAATTACGGAAACGGCCGGTGCAAAGTATTTAAAGTCCAATGTCTAAAGTCTAATGTTCAAAGTTGCTCCGCTGATTCAGTAATCGTGGGCTAGCAGAGCAACTTTGAACATTAGACTTTAGACATTGAACTTCAGACATTAGATATTGAACGCTACTCGTAGAAAATACCCGCTTCGCGGCGCACATCGTCGAGCAGGGTCATCAGGTTCCGGCTGTCGGTATGGCTCCAGAGTGGACTTTCGGTGAATCCTTCGTTGAGGCAGTCCATCACGTGTTGCGCTTCGTAATCATAACCATGTGTACTGCGGTCGAAGGTATGCGTAACCGATTCTGCATCGGGCTTTTCAAGCGTTACGACGGTCGATTCGTGAAAACGTCCGTGAATGCGAATGGTGCCTTCTGTGCCGTAGATCAGGGCCACGTTTTCGGTATTGGCCATAAACGTGCTGTTCAGAATAGCCATCGCTCCGTTCGAATAGGTCAGCACCATGCCACATTGTTCATCAGCACCCGTCGGGGCCAGCGTTGCTGATGCTTTAATGCTTACCGGCATACCATTAATGAGATAACTGATAAAGAGCGGATAAATGCCGATATCGAGCAGGGAGCCGCCGCCGAGTTCTTTGTTGAACAGTCGCTTGCCGGGATCATAATCGGCCTTGAACCCAAAGTCGGCTTTGATGGTCAATACTTGTCCAATAGCTCCTTCGTCTACCCATGACTTCGCCTGTTGAATCGTGGGCATAAACCGGCTCCAGAGGGCTTCCATCAGAAACGTTTGCCGCGCTTCGGCTACGCTGAGCATCTGATTTACATCACCAATGGCCATACCAAACGGTTTTTCGCATAGAACCGCCAATCCGCCATTCAGGCAAAGCAACGTATTCGCCCGGTGGTACACGTGCCGGGTGGCAATGTAGACCACGTCGATTTCGTCGGCCATATCGAGCAGGGCTTCATACGAACCCAGAGCAAGAGGAAGTGTTCCGTTGGCTCGTGTATACTCCGCGGCAAAGGCATCGGCGCGGCCCTGATCGGTCGAGGCAACTGCCACTAAATCAGCGTTGGGAATGGTAATCAGGTCGGTAGCGAACTTGTGGGCGATGCGGCCCAGGCCCAGAATGGCCCAGCGAGTTTTAGTTGACATGGTTCTATTTTTAGCGCAATGAAGCGACTTTTGCGAAAATCATTGTGTCACTTCAGTAAAAACAACGTTATGCGCTTTCTCCTTCTTTTGCTGTTTATGTTCTCGTTTCTTAGGTCAGCGGCTCAAAACACAGAGCAACCCGACCCTTTGCGCCCATCTGTTCCCGACAGTGTACAGGTAGCCGCCGATTCGGTCAGGGCTGTTACCGATTCATTGGCTGGAAAGCCAAAAAGCAAGTCAGCTTTTAAGTCGGTATATCGGTATAGACTCACGGCCGATGGTACGTTAACTAGTGGTAACATTAACCGATCTCTGTTGCAACTTGTTAGCGCGTTCGATGTAGAGGTGAGCAAGATTGCCAAACTATCGACCACGCCGTCGTTTGTATTTGGCCGCCAAAACGGGGTACTGGCCGAACGGGAATATTTCGGTGATGCCCGCCTGACCATGTTCTACGAAAACCGGCTGTACTACCTGGCTTTCGGGTCGTATGAACGAAGTAACCTGCGCCAGATTTCAAACCGGTACACGGCGGCGGCGGGGTTAGGGTACAAACTACTGGCCCGGAAGCGAGCTTATATATCGCTGACCAATGTACTCATTCGCGAATACACCGATTACGTAGAACTGAGCGACGTAAATATCTGGCGAAACTCGGCACGGCTATTTGGCGAGTATACCTTCGACGAAGATCGCTGGAAGGTGTCGCACACTGCATTTTATCAGCCCGCGTTGAGCAGACCGCTCGGACAGCCGCGAAATGTGCGTTGGAATGGTAGCGTAAGCGTTCAGTACAAGTTTAGTACGTCGTTGAGTTTCAGAACTACACTCGCTAATTCGTATGAAAGTATTTTGGTGCCGGGGCGGGTCAATAACGACCTGCGCTTAACGCTCGGCATGACCTATGAGCGCAAATAGCAGTTAGTAACGCTGCTGTCGGTGCCAGATGCTCAACCCCGCCAAAACCAACAAAAAGGCGATCAGGCGTAATGCCCAATGGGCCTGACGATTTCCGATTTGCTCCTGAAGACGCCGAAAATGTTTCAGGCCAACAAGTGAGGAATGATCGATGAATGCCAAAAAATCGTAAAAAAGCAGTAGACACCCGTAAAAGAGCAGGTAAATACTTATATACATATAGTTGGTACTGTGTTGAATGGACACGAATATAAAGCGCAGTTAAGTGTAATTACTTAGTATTTTAGTTTAATTGTTTTTTAGGTTTCCAAATTGTTTTAATTGTTACAATAATGATTTCAAGCGTACTTTCTTTGGTCACAAAAAGCGTTTCAGTATTCAATCTACAGGTAGAAATGTCTGTTTGTTTTTTGGTTATCAGGGTTGATAGCTTTGCACCATGAAGCGAAACCTACTGCTCCTGTTCTGCATGATGACAACCGTTTACGGACGGGCGCAGGATTTTCGCTGGACGCCGGGTGTAAAGCAGGCTTATACGGATCTGACGAAAGGCAGGTTAACGGCAGCCAGGCAAATCTTGATGGCAGAGCCTGATGCTCCCGTTAACGGATTACGGATTTTTGTGGCTGATTATGCAGATATGATTGCTCTGCTCAGCTCTGATGATGACCGGTTATTTAGTCAGCTGGCAGCCAACGAAGAAACACGGCTTGATGTGTTAGAGGACCTCAACGAAAAATCACCTTATCAACGATTACTCCTGGCTGAAGTACGCCTGCATTGGGCGTTTGTGAAGCTTAAATTCGGCAAAGAAACGGCCGCAAGCTGGAGCATCATCAAAGCCTATAAACTGCTGGCCGAAAATCAGCGATTATTCCCCGACTTTCTGCCCACTTACAAATCGCTGGGTATGCTTCGGGTGATGATTGGCTCGGTTCCGGAAAGCTATGCCTGGGTGCCGAGGTTGCTTGGCCTGCGCGGAAACACCCGCGATGGGTTGGCCGATTTGCAACGTGCTCAGCAAGATCCTGTTTTTAGAACAGAAGTCCGCATGGCAGAACTTCTTATTCGGGCCTACATATTACAATTTACAGAAAGTGACGAGGCCAACTTAGTGCATTTTATAGCCGATGCGCCGGATAACCTGCTGGTTCGGTTTTTCGCTGCAACCACGGCCATGAAAAACGCTCAGTCAGAACGGGCGCTGACGTTACTGGTCTCCCGGCCCCGTGGTTTAGCTTATGTCTCGTTGCCGGTTATTGACAATCTGCTGGGTGATATTTATTTGCAAAAAGGGGAATACACCACCGCCATTGGCCATTACGGACAATTTTTGAACGTGTATAGAGGTCAAAACCTGATAAAAGATAGCCATTATAAACGCTTTCTCTGTTATTGGCTGGCCGGCGATGAATTGCGCGCCCGTGCCGAACTGTCGCGTGTGGTTGTCAGTGGCCGAACCACCGTTGAGGCTGATAAAGCAGCGCAAAAGGCAGCCACAACGTACCTGAAAATTTTTCCAAACCAACGGCAACGTGTCTTGACGCAGGCCCGGTTTGCGGCCGACGGTGGTTTTCTGGATCAGGCACTGACTGTGCTGAAACCATATACTGAAGCCAGCTTTCAGACCTTGCCCGAGCGGGCGGAGTATCAGTATAGGCTGGGTCGTATTTATCAAAAACAGGGCAACGTATCTGGCGCAATGGCGGGTTTTGAACGATCTATTCGCTTAAGCGATCCCGAGCAGCTATCCTTCGGAGCGACATCAGCCCTGCAGTTGGGCTATCTCTATCAGCAACAGGGTAACGTCCCCAAAGCCCGACAGGCTTTCGAAAAGGCGCTGAGCTATAAGCACCACGAATACAAAAACAGCGTCGACAATAAAGCCAAAGCCGCGTTGAACAGTTATCAGTGAGCAGTTATCAGCGTTGCTTGGGTATAGGCTCCTTAGCGGAGCAACTGATAACTGATAACTGATAACTGATTAACTGTTCACTGTTCCCGGCTTTTGGCTACGATCTCGTGGGCTTCCTGATGATCGTCTCCTTCAGGCTCTGGAATATCTTTGATCCGTTTGGGGTCGGGGTTATACGTTAGCGAAACCAGAATCGGGAAATGGTCGGAACCACAGGCGGGCAGGCGGCGAAGGGTTCGCAACCGGAAGTGGTGAGAAACGAAAACATGATCGAGTGGCCAGCGGAGAAAGAAGTATTCAGCGTGAAAGGTACTGTACAGTCCCCGGCCAATTCGTGGGTCGAATAGCCCACTGAGTCGTTGAAATAGACGCGTGGTGTGCGACCAGGCCACGTCGTTGAGGTCACCCGCCACCATGACAGGGCCGGTTTGCTGGCGTGCCTCGCGGCCAACCAATACTAGTTCGGCATCGCGTTCGGTAGATCGATAGTGTTCTGTTGGACTAGGCGGTTGTGGGTGTACGCCGTAAAAATGAACAATTTGCCCTGACCGGATCTCAAGCTGGACATAAATTGATGGAATATCATCTTCGACTAAGAAACGAAGTTCCTGATGTTTGAAAGGAAATTTTGAATAGAACAACATGCCGTATGTGTTCTCCTGCGGATATAAAATCCGGTGTGGGTAATCTGCTTCGAGCGGTGATAGTTCTTGTTTCCAGTGCGCACTCGCTTCCAGAATCATGATCAAATCGGGTTTGTGCTTTTGGACCAGTGAAAGCACTTTCGGGCATTGCGTGTTGGTCATCAATACATTAGCCGTTAAAAGCGTCAGTGTATTGGGGTCCTTACTAGCCTGGGTACGTTGCCCGCGTGGATACCGTTGACGGATTACCTGCCTCGGGTGTAAAAATGTATAGGGCCAGAATAGCCATGCCTGGTAAAACATGGCTGCCGTTACACCGGCTGGAGCCAGCCAATGCGGCCAAGAATAATCGTGTACGAACGATACCCAGCCAGTTAGGCCAATGGCTGCAAGGGCAGCAAGTTGAGTGTGTGGGAAATCCCAGATACGTACCCACCAGTATTCGATCCTTAGCAGATGAATAAACGAAAGGATCGTTATCAACAATCCGTAAACAAGCCAGACCCACTCAGTTGTTGTCATGCAGACTTAAACTACAGTTATGCCCTTCCGGTTTTAACAGTGAACAGTTATCAGTTACCAGTTATCAGCTCTGCTAGGGTAACTTACCTAAGCGGAGCTGATAACTGGTAACTGATAACTGTTCACTGAAAAGCTGTTCGTTGAGTAAAAACTTAGTTGATATCGTTCTAAATGCCTGTAAAGTCCGTTATTTCGCAGTAAATGAAAGTAGGAATCATCATGGGTAGCATCTCCGACCGTCCGGTGATGCAGGAAGCAGCCGACGCGCTGACGGAATTGGGCGTTGCCTGGGAAATGGATATTGTATCGGCTCATCGTACACCCGAAAAAATGCTTGACTATGCTAAATCGGCACGTGACCGGGGCATTCGGGTCATTGTAGCCGGTGCCGGTGGTGCTGCCCACTTGCCCGGAATGGTGGCCTCACTGACAATTTTACCCGTTATTGGTGTGCCGGTCAAATCAAGTAACTCTATTGATGGCTGGGATTCTGTATTGTCTATCCTCCAGATGCCTGGCGGTGTTCCGGTAGCTACTGTAGCCCTCAACGGCGCCAAAAACGCAGGTATTCTGGCCGCACAGATTATAGCCACCGCTGACGAAACGGTTGCCGTTCGGTTGGCCGCCTACAAAGAAGACCTGAAAGAAAAAGTGGCTCAAATGAGTGAGCAATTAAAGTAACTATGTCCTACTACTATGCCCGAAACTCCTAACAACGATCGCCAAAAGGGCAATGCATCGCTACCGCTAATTACGCTATTGGTACTGGTAGGCCTAATTGCTGCCCTGCTCTATATTGGCTATGATAGTCTGGCCGATGACACCGGAAATGCCCGCGAACTAACCAGCGTGCCCCTGGATACAACGGATCAGGCAATGGCCGGACAAAGTGAGGATCCCGAAAACCTGCTGCCTGATACAAGTAGCACGCCTGCACCCGTTGACCTTTCGCAAGCACCTGCCCCGCCCGACGAGGAAGTCGCTGAAACGCCTGTTGAAAAACCGGTTGCTGAAGAGGCTGTAGCAGAAAAGCCTGAGCCGAAAAAGGAAGAACCAAAACCAGAAAAAAAGCCTGACGTTCCCATTGTCAAAGGAGCCACATCGACCTATACAGTAGGGAGTGGCGAAACGTTTTACGGCGTTGCGAATCGGCTCAACATGAAAGTAAGTACGTTGAAAGCCTTGAATCCTGATGTAAACGAAAACAACGTAAAATCGGGTGTGACGAAGCTTCGCATCAAGGTAAAAGCAGTTCACACTGTTGGTGCCGGCGACCTCTTACGGGTAGTTGCCCAGAAATATGGAGTGAGCAAAGAGGCGCTTATGAAGGCCAACCACAAAACGGAAGACAGAGCTGTTCGAGGCGAAAAACTGATTATCCCGCTTTCATCGAAAGAATAGTATCTGACAGTTACGTCATCGGGATAACTCACGTACCTGAACAAAGTATTATGCGAACCTGAAAAGAAGCCTGGTCACTGGATCAGGCTTCTTTTCAGGTTCGCATTTTGGTATGATGGTATTATGAGCGTAAAGCCTGATTTATCGTACAGCTTATATATCGATGCGCTTGCGCACATGGTTAGCAGAGTATCATTTTCTGTCAATCTGACAGAGTTAGCCCGAATGGACCGGCTTTTGGAGGGGACGTACCCAGCAACTATCACTCTTTAACTCGTTCACTCGTTCGCTTATGGAAGCCGTACAAAACGAAAAAGGACAGATCTCGATCCACACCGAGAACATCTTCCCGATCATTAAAAAATTCCTGTATTCCGACCACGAGATCTTCCTGCGGGAATTGGTCAGTAACGCGGTCGATGCCAGCCAGAAACTCCAGAAACTAGCCTCCTACGGCGAATTTGGGCAGGAAATTGGTGAATTGAAGATCACCGTCTCAGTTGACCCTGAAGCTAAAACGATCACCATCAGCGACCGGGGTGTTGGTATGACTGCCGATGAGGTGAAGAAGTATATCAACCAGATTGCCTTCTCAGGAGCTACCGAATTCATCGAGAAATATAAAGACAAGGCGGGCGAAGAAACCAATATTATCGGTCATTTTGGCTTAGGCTTCTACTCGGCGTTTATGGTAGCCGAAAACGTAGAGATCATTACCAAATCATATAAGGAAGGATCGCAGGCAGTGCGTTGGGTGTGCGACGGATCAACCGAGTACGAACTGACCGAGGTAGAGAAAGAAGATCGGGGTTCGTCGATCATTCTGCACGTTGCCCCTGACTCTGAGGAGTTCCTCGACAAATTCCGCCTTCAGGGCATTCTGGAAAAATACGGTCGTTTCCTGCCTATTCCGGTCGAATTCGACGGGAAGGTGATCAATGACGCCACGCCAATCTGGACAAAGTCGCCGAACGATCTGACCGACGAAGATTACAAAACGTTTTACCGCGAGTTGTACCCGATGTCGGCCGAGCCGCTGTTCTGGATTCACCTCAACGTCGATTATCCGTTCAACCTGACGGGCGTGTTGTACTTCCCTAAACTGGACAACGACAAGTTCCAGATGAAGCGGGAGAAAATTCAGCTTTACAGTCGGCAGGTGTTTATTACCGATGAGACGAAAGACGTGGTGCCCGACTTCCTGATGATGCTCCACGGCGTCATCGACTCGCCGGATATTCCGCTGAACGTGTCGCGGAGCTTCCTGCAGGCTGACAGTAACGTCAAGAAAATCAACGGCTATATTACCCGGAAGGTGGCCGATAAACTGAACGAACTGTTCCAAGCTGACCGTGCTGGCTTTGAAGCCAAATTCGACGACATCGGGCTGTTCGTTAAATACGGTATACTGAGCGACGATAAGTTCTACGAAAAAGCCAAAGACTTTGCGCTGGTAAAAAATACCGAGGGCAAGTACTTCACGCTTAACGAATACCGCGAGCACGTACAGGCTAACCAAACCGACAAGAGCGAACAGGTAGTGGTGTTGTATACGACCGACCGGAATCAGCAGGATGCCTACATCGAATCGGCCAAACGGCGGGGGTACGATGTGCTGTTGCTCGATACGATCATCGACGCACACTTCATCAACACGCTGGAATCGAAGCTGGAGAAAACGACGTTCAAGCGCGTAGATGCCGATACACTGGATAAGCTGATCGACACGGGCGTTGCCAACGAAAGTGTATTGTCTGACGATGAAAAGACGAAGCTGAAAGAAGCGTTCGAGACCATGTTGAACGACAAGTCGTTGATGGTCAACGTAGAATCGTTGCCAACCGACGAACTGCCTGTATCGATCACGATGCCCGAATTTATGCGTCGGATGAAAGACATGTCGGCCCTCTCGGGTGAGGCTAATATGTTTGGCAATATGCCGGGTGGCTACAACGTGGTGATCAACGCCAACCACGCCTTGTCGCAGAAAGTGCTGAGTCTGGAGGGCGACGCGCAGCAAGCGCTGGCCAAGCAACTGTATGACCTGGCCCTGCTGTCGCAAAACCGCCTGACTGGCCCAAGCCTAACCGCCTTCGTGAAGCGCACGGTAGCGGGATTGTAAGAGAAAAAGGGAGGAACGGAGGAAGGGGAGGAAGGAGGAAAGGGAGCTACCGCATAGATACACTCGCGGCAGCCCCCTTTCCTCCTTCCTCCCCTTCCTCCGTTCCTCCCTTTTCTACCTTTCCTCCTTTTCTCCATTCTCCCTTTCTTCCTTTTCTCTTTATCTTTATCAACGAAATGAATACACCCGCTGCATGAAAGCAAAAATCCTTGTCGTTGATGATGAACCCGATCTCGAACTGCTAATCAAACAGAAATTTCGGAGGCAGATTCGCGAACAGAAATACGAGTTTTCGTTTGCCCACAATGGCTTCGAAGCCATGGATGTGCTGCAACGTGAACCCGATATAGATGTAGTACTGGCCGACATCAACATGCCTGAAATGGACGGGCTGACCCTGTTGGTGAAAATGTCTGAGTTTAACCCGATTTTGAAAGCGGTGATGGTTTCGGCCTACGGCGATATGGAAAATATCCGTATGGCCATGAACCGGGGCGCTTATGATTTCGTCTGCAAGCCGGTCAACTTCGAAGACCTGGAACTAACCATGCTGAAGACCATTCAGCATGTGCACGAACTGCGGGAGACGGTGAAAGCCGTAAAAGAGAACGACATTCTGAGGATGTATGTAGACGAAAGCGTGCTGAAGTTTATGACCAAGTCGGGCTTCGAGCAATCGCTGACCGCCTCTGAAACCACCACCGCCACCATCCTATTTGTTGATATTTGCGGCTTTACGGCCATTGCCGAACGCGAAACACCCGCCACCGTTGTTGCCCTGATTAATAAGTACTTCGATGTGATGGTGAAAGAAATTCTGGGTCAGGGTGGATACGTCGACAAGTTCATGGGCGATGCTGTGATGGCCGTTTTTCAGGGCGAATACCACCTCGACCGTGCCATTGAAACGAGTTTGGCCATACGTACCCAGATTCAGCATATTCAGGAAGAACTGTCGGGAAAACCCTATCAGCCCGAAGTCTCGATTGGCATTAACACTGGCGAGGTCGTGTCGGGAAACATCGGTTCAGTAGCCCTGCGCCGCCTCGATTACACCGTGATCGGCGACGTGGTAAACACGGCATCCCGGCTGCAATCAACCGCACAGGCGGGTCAGATTCTGATCTCTGAAGTGTGTTACGAGATCGTAAAAGAGTCGTTCCAATGCGAAAGCGTGGGCGAATTCAAACTCAAGAACAAGCAAGCCCCCGCCCGCCTCTGGAACGTAATGGCGTAGGTATGTACCTACGCCATCACTGTGTCACCAGTTACCCCCCCCCATATATCTTTAAGGTCAGGATTGTCGATTAGCAATTTCATTAACTCGGCGGATGGCCTTTTTATCATGTCTTGCTGAGACAGACCGTACAGCTTTGCAATTTGGTCTAGCCGGTCAAGGTCGAGGCGGGTACGTCCGTTTTCGAGGCGGCTATAGGCGGCCTGCGTAATGCCCAATTTATCGGCTACCACTTCCTGAGGAAATCCGCAGATTTCGCGCAGGCGGCGCACGCGTGTCAAAATATCAGGCATATGGCTACGGTTGGTGTTGGATACGATTGTAACGCTAATAACGGTAAATTATGGGCCATGTTTTTATAATTTAGCTTACTTAATTTACTTATAAATAATTATATATATGTTTATATGGTATGAAGTTTACTAATTTTTCGACCTGTAAACCAATCTTATTAAGCGTATAATTTCATAAAAAACTTGCATAGCATTATGCAAAAAACGCATTGCGGTATGCAAACTGGCTTACCAATTTTGTCGCAACCAATCACTACCCCGATGGTCGGCTCGAGACGATTCGGCGGCGTAGGGCGATTGGGAAACGACAATCCTAATTCACAAACCATGAACACATTACAATTCAATTCGGCCGGTTTGGAAGAAATGAATTTTGCCGAAATGCAAGAGACTGATGGTGGTCTGCCAGTTGTGCCTTATCATCTAACGCCCCTAGGTAAATTATCGGCTTTTTATCATGAAGTAGTTCATGATTATTGGGAGTATTTTTCGAAAGGTTTCGCTGATTCACGACACAAATGATGAAATACGATTTTCAAGATTCAGGACTAACTGAATTGACTAAAGACCAGTTACATGAGATATCTGGTGGTGGAGAAATAGCTAAGCGTATTGGTTACGCTTGTGGGTGGGTCGTTGGCTGCGTTACAAACGCGGTCGAAATGACATCTAAGTTGATGTATGATGCTATGTCTGGTAAATTACTTGATAAGGCTTGGCATCAATAAAAAAATGGTCTGAAGAGCTATTTCTTCAGACCATTAAAAAATTAAATTTATGTATATAATTAAACTATATGTATGGGCGAATTTATCACGAAAAGGTTCAAGTGATATTTTTCACAATTTTTTCAAAATTTATGTTCTTTACTATGTCCTTAGTTTCATCGCTACATTTTTTATTGTTATTGTTGATAAAATTGTAATTTATGTATTGAATTATGAGTCAGTAATAAATTCACATTATAGTACTGATTTGTTCATTAAGCGCGTTGGATTGGCCGAAGCAATAGTATTAATAACTATATCAGGACCTATTTTCGAGGAGCTAGCATTTAGATTGATTTTAATTCCATCTCGTTTTAAGATTTCACTATCTACTTCATCCCTTTTGTTTTTATTGATATGTTTATTATGGACTGTAAATAATTTTGAAACGTATATAATTTGTTTTTTTATATGTTTAGTATTTTTTACTATTATTTATTGTTTTTTAAATCAAATATTTATCAATAAATTAATAAAAAACAGATTTACATTGTTTATTGTAAGTTCTGTATTGTTTGGAATGATACATCTTTTTAATTATTCTGATTTTAAATATGAGTTAATTATTATATATCCTATCTATGTTTTGCCGCAAATAATAATGGGTTTTTTATTAGGAGCAATTAGGATAAAACATGGTTTTGTTTGGACTGTTCTGCTACACATATTGATAAATGGTACACTAATATGGTATAAACTATTCTGATATATGGATACATATTCTGTCCATTTTTACCTCTCCACCATTACCGTTCGTTCGCAACTGATTTACTCATCGGTGTTGCTGGCGATCACGGTGGCTTTGGGTACGTTGCCGTTTGTTTACGTCGATGTGTCGGTACAGGCTACGGGGTTGGTGCGGCCGGTGGTGGAGCGGAGCGAGGTGCGGCCACTAGCGGGTGGGTACATCGCGGCGGTACTCGTGGCCGAGAATCAGCCGGTGAAGCGGGGTGATGTGCTGATGCGGTTGCAAACCGATGTGCTCGATACCAAACTGCGCTTGTTGACGGCGCAACAAACCGAAAAGCAAACCCACATCGCCGATTTGGTGCGGCTGATGGGTTGGAACGTACCCACGTCGGCCGAGGCGTTGGCGGGTTGGATAGTGGCGGGGTTATCGTCGCCATTGTATAGGCAGCAGTATGAGCAGTTTCGATTTTTGGCGCAGGAAAACCTGCAAACACAGGCCAAAAGGCAGCGCGAACTAGCCACTGCCCGGCAACTATACGGTGACAAAGTCATTGCCCGCATTGAGCTGGAAGACAAAGAATATGCCCTTAACAGCGTGGTGGCGCAGTATCAGACGCTGGTTGAACGGCAGCGCGGTGACTGGCAGGGGGCACTGACACAGCAGAAACTAGCCCTCACGGAGTTGCAATCGCAGGTACGTCAGCTACAGCAGGAGCGCGACCTGTATACGGTGCGGGCCTCAGTAAACGGCACGGTGAGTCAGTTGGCTGGGCGGTATGTGGGTGGGTACGTTCAGGCAGGAGAAACAATCGGCGTGGTGTCGCCCGACTCTACGCTCATTGTCGAGTGTTATGTCTCGCCCAAAGATATTGGCCTGTTGCGGGCGGGTCAGTTGGCCCGTTTTCAGGTCGATGCGTTTGATTACAATCAGTGGGGGCTACTGGAAGGAAAGGTGCTTGACATTGCCAACGACTTTACAGTGGTGGATAAGCAACCGGCGTTTCGGGTACGTTGCCAACTAAACCAAAACTACCTGACGCTGACCAACGGCTATCGGGGTTATCTCAAAAAAGGCATGACTTTGCAAGCCCGGTTTGTGGTCACGCAACGGTCTCTGTTTCAGCTCCTCTACGATAATGCCGACGATTGGTTGAATCCGGCCACCAACGGTGCGTCGGCCAGTGCTACGGGCGCGTTGCAAACGCGCTTTTAGGAGGGTCAAGATCGCAGATCTTGACCAGCATTATCAGCCTTGTTCAGCCTTTATCCTGATTGCATCATGACTAATCGCGTTAAGATCAAACAACACGATATTACCGATTGTGGGGCGGCTTGTCTGGCTTCGGTGGCCGCGCATTATCGGCTGTTGCTGCCGGTGGCGCGTATCCGTCAGTTTGCCAGCACCGATCAGAAAGGAACCAATGTGCTGGGGCTGATCGAGGCGGCTCAAAAAATGGGGCTTCAGGCCAAAGGCGTGAAGGGTACGTTCGAGAGCCTCAGCAAAATTCCGGTGCCCGCTATTGCGCACGTGGTCGTTAACAATCAGCTACACCATTACGTGGTCATTTATGAAGTGACAAAAAAGCACGTGGTGGTGATGGACCCCGCCGACGGACGCATACACCGCAAATCGCACGAGGTATTCAAGCAGGAGTGGACAGGTGTTTTGGTGCTGCTCTTGCCCGGCGATGGCTTTCAAACCGGCGATAACAAAACGTCGGTATGGCAACGATTCTGGCAGCTCTTGCGCCCGCACAGCGGCGTTATGCTTCAGGCCCTTTTCGGCGCGGTAATCTACACACTGCTGGGGTTGTCTATCTCTATTTATGTGCAGAAAATTGTGGATAATGTGCTGGTGGGCGGCAATCGGAACCTGCTCAATTTACTGAGCGTAGTAATGATCGTTTTGCTAGTTCTCCAGATTTTTATCGATACGGTTAAAAACTTTTTCAACCTGAAAACCGGTCAGCAAATCGACGCCACGCTGATTTTAGGCTATTACAAACACCTGCTTAAACTGCCGCAATCCTTCTTTGATACGATGCGGGTGGGTGAAATTATTTCCAGGGTCAACGACGCGGTAAAGATCAGGCTGTTTATCAACGATGTGGCGCTTGGTTTGGTCGTCAATGTGCTGGTCGTCTTGTTTTCTTTCGGTCTGATGTTTACCTACTACTGGAAATTGGCGGTGGTGATGGTGCTGATTGTGCCTGTTTATGCGCTGATTTATTTTGTGGTAAACCGTATAAATAGAAAATACCAACGCCGGTTGATGGAGGAAGGGGCTGAACTGGAGTCGCAGTTGGTCGAGTCGCTGAATGCGGTGGCCACCATCAAACGGTTTGGCCTGGAAGCGTTTGCCAATGAAAAAACAGAGAGCCGGTTTATTGGCTTATTGCAAACGATCTACACAACAGGAAGCGCAGGAATATGGTCTGGCACGGCACTTGGTTTCGTAACCCGGTTGTTTACCATTATTCTGCTTTGGCTGGGCGCATCCTATGTACTTGACCGGCAAATTACGCCCGGTGAGTTGCTGTCCTTCTACGCCCTCATCGGCTATTTCACCGGTCCCGCCTCTAGCCTGATCGGGGCTAACCGGAGCATTCAGGATGCGCGCATTGCTGCCGACCGTCTGTTTGAGATTATGGATCTGGAACGGGAGCAAACCGATAACAAAGTGTGGCTCACGACTGAACTGGTTGGCGATATTCGCTTCGATGACGTGAGTTTCCGCTACGGTACGCGCACCACCGTTTTCGAGAACCTGACGCTCACGATTCCGAAGGGTCAGGTTACGGCTATTGTGGGCGAAAGCGGCTCGGGCAAAAGCACGCTGCTTTCGTTGGTGCAGGGGCTGTACCCGTTACTGAAAGGCAACATTCATATCGGCGATTATGACATCAAATACCTCCACCCAGATAGTCTGCGGCGGGTGGTAAGCGTAGTGCCCCAAAAAATCGATCTGTTCGCCGGTAACGTGGTCGATAACATTGCCGTAGGTGAGCCCGAGCCTGATATGCAACGCATTATTGGTATCTGTCGGGAGTTGGGAATTATGGAGTTCATTGAAAAACTGCCCAATGGCTTTCAGACGTATCTGGGCGAAAATGGAGTCGCCTTGTCGGGTGGTCAGCGGCAACGAATCGCCATTGCCCGTGCGCTATACCGTGATCCGGCAGTGCTTATTCTGGATGAGGCCACGTCGGCTCTGGATTCAGGCTCCGAGCAATTTGTGAAGCAAACCATTCAGCACCTTCGGGAAGCGGGCCGGACCATTATTATCATTGCCCATCGGCTTAGCACTGTTCGGCAGGCCGATAAGATCGTAGTGCTGGAGAAAGGGCAGGTCGTTGAAGAAGGCAGTCATATCGACTTGATCACGCACGGGCAGGCGTACCATACCTATTGGCAACAACAGACTGAATTGGTGTAATTTGATGGTATTGTTCATGTGCGAAAGCGTGTTCGATTATAAACAGGCCCCCGCTAGTTTGTGGAATGTGATGGCGTAGGTACGTACCTGCATCAATAAAAATCCCCGGAGAGACGTTGTCTCCGGGGATTTTTATATGGAAGTCTATTCATTCTCAGCTACTCACCTTTTAAAACCAGCCAGTGCTTTTTCGTAGTCACCGGTGTCTTCGCCGGCGGCTTTGGCTTTGGCCAGTGCTTCTTCTTCGTGTTTAATGGCCTCGGCTTTGCGCCCTAATTTGCCCAATAGCTGCGCATAGGTATCCAGCAGCATATGCGATCGGTCTAGCTCAAGCGATCGGCCCGACCAGGCTAAGGCATTGTTCAGGTCGGCGGGGTCAGTCATTGTTTCGAAGTAAGCCCAAGCCAGGCTGTTTAGTTTGTTAGCCATTTGCTGCGTTTCAACGGTCTTCATCATGGTGGCATACCGCACAAAATTGGCACTGTTCTTTATTGAATCAGGCATCAATTTCGACTGGTCCATAAAACGCTGGTACGAAGCGGCGTTTTTTGCACGTAACGAGTCGGCAGAAATAGCCATTAAACTATTGCCCGTTTCGGTGGTCAGTTCGCGGTATTTAGCCACGTTTTTGGTCCGTTTGTAGAACGCCGTCCGAATGTCATTGGCCATTGATTTCTGATCGAGGTCAGACACGGGTTTGATCGACAGCATCGCGTTCATGTTCTGCCGGTTGCCGATGATTTGATCTAGCTCCGCTTCTGTTTTCGCCTGCCGTTCGTCGCGTTGTAGTGCCATGCCAGTCGCTTGCATAATGGTCTGAAAGCGTTTCATCTGCCCATTATTTCCGCGCGTGTCTTTGGCGGCTTTAAGTAAGGCATCAAAGGCTTTCGATTTCGATGTAGTGAGATTGCCGCTGATGGCATCAACGTTGTCGCCGGTTGTCCATTCTGATTCCGGAACAACGGTCAGGTACGTCTCCAGCGCATCAGCATTGGGCATGCCCAGTTTTGCTCGCTTGGCCAGATAGCCTTTCAGAAAAGCGGCGTCGCGGTTTCCGGCTACAAATTCGTTATCCCAAACGGCAATTGGTTTGGGATCTTTAGCGGCCTCAACGGCTTTGCTGGCTTCATCCAGAAACCCCTTGATGCCGCCGTAACCAATTGTCCGTTGAACCAGGCTACCATCGGCTGACACGAACAGTGAGGTTGGGTAAGCTGTGATGGCGTATTGTTTAGCTACTGTGATGCCTTCGCCTTTCTCCGCATCAATCTGATAGTTAATGAAGTTGGCGTTGAATAGGTCGCCCACCGCTTTGTCTGGAAAAGCCTGTTTGGCCATGAGTTTGCAGGGTCCGCACCAGGTGGTGTAAATGTCGACGAAAATAGGTTTGTTCTGCTTCTTGGCTTCTGCCAACAGTTCTTTCCAGGTGCCGGTGAAGAATTTGATACCAACGGGATCTTCGCCTTTGGGTACGTCGGCGCGGGCTAGGTTAGTAACGAATACGAAGGCAAGCAGCAAAGCCAGCCTAAAGGAAAAGGGACGTAGCAGGGTTTTCATAAAGATAAACTGGTTAGACATGAACAAGCTGTCAGCAATGTAACGATTTACGATTAACTAATGATGTAGTTGGAGTGTTGATTTTTTAACAGGCTGTTACTGTTTGGGTTGTCGTGTCATTTCGCTTAGTACTTTCTCATATTGGGCGGTTGGTTCACCCGCTGCTTTGGCTAAAGCGATAACGCGCTTTTCAGTTTGTATAGCCTCATCGCTACGACCTAACCGCACCAGCAATTGCGCATGCGTATCCAGAAATTCCCATGCCGGTGTGAGTTCGATCGTGCGTTCAGACCAAGCCAGAGCCTGTTTTAAATCGGCAGGAGAGGTCATGATCAGGAGGTAGGTGCTTGTGAAACTATGCAGCTCATTGGCAACGTACCCCGAGTGACGTCCGTATGGTGGTTTCGGCGCTGCTTCGGTGGACAACGAAGCGGGTACAACTTTGGCGCGTTTTGCAGCTATTTTTTCGGCGAGTGCGGCCGAATAGGCATCGGCGGCCCGAAGTGAGTCAATCGGTTTGGCCATAAACCGGCTGGCTACTGGCAAGGCAATTTTTCGATACCCGGCCTGATTTTTTGTGCGTTTGTAAAAGGTGGTCCAAATCCGGTTTGCCAGAAACGCTTTGTTGTCGGCCGTCAGCGGTCCCAACGAGCGTTCACGGAGAGCAATAGCCTCTTCTACCTCTGCCCGTGTTGCGGCGCGCTCCAATTCAGCAGTCGTTATCCGGTCTACCATCTCTATAATAGCCCAGCGAGTACTGGCTTTTGATTGATCTGTGTGAAGTCCGTCGACATAATTCAGCAACCAGTTGAACGTGGCCGAGGTCGACGTTAGGTTATTGCGGGTCATCAACCTGATATTTTCGGCCGATTCCCAGTCTCTTGCCGGAATCTGTTTCATGTATAGTTCCAGTGCTTCTGGGGCGGGCTGTCGCATTCGGGCATGCTGCGTCAGGTACGTTCGCAGAAACTGCATGTCGCGGCGACCGTTTTTGTAGTCAGTTTCCAGGGCCGACAGCTGGGCCGATGACTCGGCTGCCGCCAAGCCTTTATCGGCATCGGCCAATAGGCTGGCAATGTCGTTGTATCCAGATGAGCGGTAAACCAGTGTGCCGTTGGGCGTCAGGTAGAGCAGCGTAGGTACGCCCGTGATGGCGTATTGTTCCCGAAGCATTGGTCCCTCGCCCTGTTCCATGTCGATATGGTAATTAATGAAGTTTGCGTTGAATTTACGAGCCACGTCCGGGTTCGGAAACGCCTGCTTTTCCATCTGTCGACATGGACCGCACCACACCGTATGAACCTCGACAAAAATGGGCTTATTCTGTTTCTTCGCTTCGGCCAGTAACTCGTTCCATGTACCGGTGAAAAACCGTACACTGGCGGGCGTTTGTGAACAACCTGTGAAGTTTAGTGATAGGCTTACAACTAGTAGAATTGTCGCCAATCTGGCATGAAATTGATTTTTCATACGTCTTGCGTTTAGGAGTAGGAGGCGTTTTTAGAGGCCCCATACCGTCACGATGCCTGACTGGCGAATGTTCCATAAAGTCTACCTCTTAATTGACTGAGTGGTAGTTGCCAATCTAACCGCCAGTCATACGTTAGCCCGTCAGAACAGGCTGAACCAATCCAGAGCGGGGCTTGTCTTTTTTATAGATGATACCAACAAATACACCTCCGTCTGGTCGGCCTATTGGCGCCGTGCCGACGGGGAAAAAAGAAGAATCAGCCGATCAGATTAGCTGGCGTGAACGGTTTGCCGCTTTGGGAAACCTGCCCGCCTTTTTTAAACTGGTTTGGGAAACGTCGCCTGCACTGTTTTTGGGTAATGCGTTTCTGCGGCTCATTCAGGCAGCCATTCCGGCCTTATCGCTCTATGTCGGCAAACTGATTATTGATCAGGTTGTTGCCTTAACCCAGGCCGGAGGCGCTACCGATACAACGTACCTGTGGGAGCTGGTTGCCGCCGAATTTGGGCTGGCCGTAATCTCAACGGCCATTGGTCGGGCGGTGTCGCTCATGGACGGGCTGCTGGGTGATAAATTCGCCAACGCCACCTCGATCCGGATTATGGAGCACGCCGCCGAACTGGACTTGGAACAGTTCGAAGACGCTACTTTTTACGACAAACTCGAACGCGCTCGCCGACAAACCACTGGTAGAACGGTGTTGCTGTCGGGCGTTTTCGGGCAGGTACAGCAAGTGATCTCGATTGGCTTTCTGGCGGTTGGTTTGGCCGTGTACAATCCGTGGCTGTTGCTGCTGATTGCGGTGGCCGTAACGCCGTCGTTTATTGGCGACAATTATTTCAACCGGAAAAGTTACTCCCTATCAAGAAGCTGGACACCTGAGCGGCGTGAACTGGATTACCTGCGCTTTGTTGGGGCGAGCGATGAGACCGCCAAGGAAGTGAAAATCTTCAACCTGTCGGGCTTTCTGGTCGATCGGTTTCGTACGTTGTCGAATGAGTACATCAAAAAGAATCAGGCCATTGCCATTAGTCGGGCGGGCTGGGGTACGTTACTTACGGCGCTGGGTACGGCGGGCTACTACGGTGCCTACGTCTGGATTGTACAACGGGCCGTTACGGGACAAATTTCGCTGGGCGACCTCACGTTTCTGGCAGGGTCATTCCGGCAGGTACGTGGTTCGCTCGAAGGCATTCTGCTCCAGTTCAGCAGCCTGACCCAGGAGGCTATTTATCTTCAGGATCTGTTCGATTACTTCGCCATTCAACCGGCCATTCATTCGCCCAAAAAGCCTTTGTTGTTTCCTGATCCAATAAAAACGGGCTTCGTCTTCGAAAACGTTGGGTTCAAGTACACCAACTCTGACCGCTGGGCCTTGCGCGGTTTATCGTTCACCTTACACATGGGCGAGAAACTGGCGCTGGTTGGCGAAAATGGTGCGGGAAAAACCACACTGGTGAAACTGCTGGCCCGGCTCTACGACCCCGCCGAAGGTCAGATTCTGCTTGATGGCCACGACCTGCGCGACTACGATTTAACCGATCTGCGGCGTAACATTGGTGTTATTTTTCAGGATTATATACGCTTCAAGATGTCGGCCGGAACAAATATTGCCGTGGGAGATATTGACGAGCGCACCAATCAGCCGCGCATTGAAACGTCGGCGCAGCGGAGCCTGGCCGATTCGGTTATTGCCAAACTGTCGGGTGGTTATCAGCAGCAATTGGGCAAGAGTTTCAACAAAGGGGTTGAATTGTCGGGGGGGGAGTGGCAGAAAGTGGCCTTGGGTCGGGCCTACATGCGTGATGCCCAACTGATAATTCTCGACGAACCAACGGCCGCTCTCGATGCCCGCGCCGAATATGACGTTTTTCAGCGCTTTGCCGAACTGACCCGCGGAAAGGCGTCGGTCATTATTTCGCACCGATTCAGCACTGTGCGCATGGCCGACCGGATTCTGGTGCTGGAAGGAGGGAAGCTTCTCGAAATCGGATCGCACGAACAATTACTGCTCCAGAATGGCCGCTACGCTGAGTTGTTTGCGCTTCAGGCAAGGGGGTATCAATAAAGAGATAAAGGGTGGTACTAGTGTCACTGCTCAGGTACGTACCTGAGCAGTGACACTAGTACCACCCTTTATCTTCAATCAATGGTGGAACTAGTTCGGAAAAGATGTTACACTTTGTAAGTCCAACCGAAAGCGTCTTCGACTTTACCAGTGCGGAGGTCGCTCATATACTCTTTCACGCGTGCCGCAAACGAATCGCCAGTGGCACGTTCTGGCAGCATATAGTCTTTACCTTCGAAACCAATTGCCTGGAAAGGCGATACGACAACGGCCGTTCCTGCACCAAATGCTTCGGTCAATGAGCCACTCTCAATACAGTCGATCACTTCCCGGATTGAGATGTTACGCTCTTCAACGGGTATGTTCCAGCTTTTCGCAATTTCCACAATGCTGCGGCGCGTAACCCCGTTCAGAATAGAATCAGATAAAGCTGGCGTTACGAGTTTGCCGTCTATGACAAACATAACGTTCATGGTTCCTGATTCTTCGATATACTGATGTTGGGTGGCGTCTGTCCAAATCAACTGATCATACCCTTCTTCCTGTGCCTGAACGGTTGGGTACAGTGAACCAGCATAGTTACCGGCACATTTTGCTGCGCCAACGCCACCGGGTGCCGAACGGATATACTGCATCTCGACCTTCACTTTCAGTGGCTTTGAGTAATAAACACCCACCGGGCAGGTAAAAATGCAGAACCGGTATGTCTTCGACGCGGCTACGCCCAGATAGACGTCGGTAGCAAACATATACGGACGGATATATAGCGAGCTACCCGGCTGATTAGGAACCCAGTCAGCATCGGTACGCAGCAGGGCTTCCAGGCCACCCATGAATACTTCTTCAGGAATCGTCGCCATGCACATGCGCTTGGCCGATTCGTTCATTCGCGCCCAGTTGTCGAGCGGGCGGAACATCAATACTTCACCAGCTTCATTCTTGTAGGCTTTCATGCCTTCAAAAATCGACTGCCCGTAGTGCAGCGATGAAAGAGCCGGGTTGAATGAGAAATCGCCGAAAGGCACAACCCGCAGGTCGGTCCATTGGCCATCGGCATAGTCGGCCACAAACATATGATCGGCAAAATGTTTACCGAAGGGCAGATTATTGAAGTCAACCTCCTGGATGCGGCTCTGCATAGCCTTCTGCATCTCGATTTGAAGCAAGTCAGTGGTCATGGTCTTGGTAAGTCGGTAGTCAATAGTGGGTAGTCGATAGTCGCGTTGCTGATTTGGTAATCAGCAACGCGACTATCGACTACCCACTGTTGACTACCGACTCTTATTTAGTTGCTTTGACAACAAATGTAAAAAAAATGGGCTCTCATTTTCATGGGGTTAGCCGAAAACTAAACAAATTCCGTACCGAGTGGGCTAAAGAGGCCGTATCCGCGTTTTACCATAAAGTGTATTGACGTATGAAAATGTCTGATCAGTTCCTGGCTTATCTACTACTACGCCTCACTATGGGTGTAAACTTCATCTTTCACGCTATACCGCGCTTTATTAAAGGTACAGGCGGTTTCCGTGACAAAATGGTTGCTGACTTCAGCCAGACGCCTCTATCTCCGTTTCTAGTATATACGTTCGGGACTGTGCTAACCTATATCGAACTTATTATTGGTATCCTGCTTACCATCGGATTGTTCACCCGTTACGCGCTCGTAGCAGCTAGTCTTCTGATGATGGCGCTAATGGTAGGTACGTCATTCCAGCAGAAATGGGATGTTGTAGCCTCCCAACTTATCTATTCCGTTATCTTCTTCATCTTGGTCTGGACGCAACAATCCAACTTCTACTCCGTCGACCGGATTATGTTGGGAAGGGAATAGAGAAGTTCAAAGGTTGAAGGTTTAATGTCTAAAGTTGCGCTGCTGAGACACAACGTCATAGAATTTGGCACTGCAACTTTGGACATTAAACCTTGAACCTTTGGACCGTTTCTTACACTCTCGGCTCCCAGGCTACTTCGTCTACTGCCAGTTCCTGCGCTATCTTCCGGCTTAACACGAATAGATAATCGGATAAGCGGTTTAGGTACGTTATCACCAGTGGATCAACGGGCGAGACGTTGTTGAGGCTAATAGTAAGGCGTTCAGCGCGGCGACAAACCGTACGGGCCAGGTGGGCGAAGGAGACAGACGCATGACCACCCGGTAAAACAAATTTCCGTAGCTCGGGTAATTCAGCATCCATCGCGTCCATGTTATCCTCTAAACGCGTTATATCCGCTTCGATAATAGCCGGAATGGCCTGACGAGGTGGTTTCTCAGGGTCAGTAGCTAATTCCGCACCTACTGTAAATAACCTATCCTGGATTTCTTTCAATAAGGGGCGGCGATTGGCATTAACGGGCTGATCGCGCAGGAGGCCAATCCACGAGTTTAACTCATCAACGGTACCGTAGGTGTCAATTCGCAAATCGGCTTTACTAACGCGCCGTCCGCCGATAAGGGACGTCTGACCGGCATCGCCGGTTCGTGTATATATTTTCATGAAAATGAATGCCTGTTAAAAGTCTATTGTTTAGTTGTTAAAGGTACAGGTCTATAAGGGTACGCGAGACAAAGACAGAGCAACTTTGAACTTTAAACGTTAGACTTTGGACTAACTTCCCCCGTACCTTTGCGGCCCAATACACAACACGTTGTTATACCGTACTTATGCGCGCTGGTTCCTTTTTTGTTCGCACCTGGCGAATACTGTCTATACTGGGTTTCGTAGGCTTGCTGATGAGCAGCTATATATCGTACCCTGGCGAAGTAGCTTTCCGTTTCAACAAGGGCGGTCAGGCGATACAATATCTGAGCCGTGAAACCATTTTCTATGTTAGCATTGGCATTTTCATCGTGGTTTATGTCATAACTAACGCTGTTGCCCGCCTGTTTCCAAAATTGCCGACCGAGAAGATACCTAATCCAAATCCAACGGCTTGGGAAGGGCAACGGCGTAAACTGGCCGATGTATACGTAAACTGGTTTTACGCGCTGGCGGCCGCTTTCAATACGATTTTGGCTTTAGGCCTGATGGTTTTGTCGTTTTTGAACCGAAGTAACATTAGCGCTGACTCGAACGATTACGGCTGGTTATTGCCATTCAGCACGGCGATCGTTGCCATTGTTATTATTTCATTACCCGTCCGGCTAATGATGAAACCGCCTGTAGATCATGTTGCCTGACCTCAGTCTCAACCAGTTTCAATACGACTTGCCCGACGAGCGCATTGCCCGGTTTCCATTGCCTAAGCGCGATCAGTCGAAACTGCTGGTATATAAGGAAGGGCAGATCAGTCATAGTCAGTTCTTCAACTTGCCAGATCTGTTGCCCGCCGATAGTTTTCTGGTATTCAACAACACGAAAGTAATTCCGGCCCGGTTGCTTTTTACCAAATCGACCGGCGCAACCATCGAGTTATTTCTGCTAAATCCAACGCCAGCTGACCGTCCTGTGGGTGAAGCAATGCTTGATAAAGGCAATGCGGTTTGGCAGTGCATGATTGGTAACCGCAAAAAGTGGCGCGAAGGCGAAACGCTGCTGCTGACTTTTGGCGAAGTTGTCCTGATTGCCGAGTGGGAAGATGTCGAGAAGAGCCTGATTCGTTTCACCTGGCAGCCCGACGATGTGAGCTTTGCCGAGCTGATTCAGCAGGCTGGCCAGATGCCCCTGCCTCCGTATCTGAAAAGGGAACCCGTAGCCGCCGATAGCCAAACCTATCAGACCGTGTATGCCAAAAAGGAAGGGGCCGTTGCTGCGCCCACCGCTGGCCTACATATGACTAAAGAGGTGCTGGGTACGTTGGCCGAACGCGGCATTGGTCACGATGCACTTACGCTACACGTTGGCGCAGGTACGTTCCAGCCCATCAAAGCAGATGACCCCCGGCAGCACACTATGCACGCAGAGCAGGTTGTCTACACGCGGGAAAACATAACGAACGTTCTGGAACATCTGAACCATCTAATTCCAGTAGGCACAACATCCATGCGCTCGCTAGAAAGCCTGTACTGGTTTGGCGTTCGACTCCTAAATAATCATCCCGATCCGTTCCACCTTGATCAGGAATATGCCTACAATGTACCTGCTGAGAAGCACCCATCAGCAAAGGAAGCCGTACAGGCAGTACGTCTATATATGGAACAGCATAAAGTACCTGCATTGACTGCACATACGGCCATCTATATCACGCCGGGTTATCAGATGCGGATGTGTCGGGGTATTGTTACTAATTTTCACCAACCAGGCTCTACGCTCATTTTGCTGATAGCTGCGCTGGTCGGTGATGCCTGGCGTACTATATATACAGAAGCGCTCAGCCACGACTACCGGTTTCTCAGTTACGGCGATTCGTCACTGTTATTACCATAACTTAATGAGTGAAAGAGATAAAGAGTGAAAGAGTGGCTATTGCGTTGCCAACCACTTTTGCGGTCTCGCCGATTAGTCACTCTTTCACTCTTTATCTCTTTCATTCTTTGTATATCTTATGAATTTCATTGAAGAACTCCGCTGGCGAGGCATGCTTAACGACATGACGCCCGGTACCGAAGTCCAACTCAGTAAAGAAATGACCGCCGGGTATATTGGGTTTGATCCCACAGCGGCATCACTCCATATCGGCAACCTGGCTACCATTATGCTACTGGTGCATTTCCAACGCGCCGGACATAAGCCATTTGCCTTGGTTGGCGGTGCAACAGGTATGATTGGCGACCCATCTGGTAAAGCGGCCGAACGTGATTTTCTGTCGGAAGAAACGCTGCGCCTAAATCAGGAGGGCATCAGGAAGCAGTTGGAGAAGTTTCTGGAATTTAGCGAAGCCGCTAACTCAGCTGAAATGGTCAACAATTACGATTGGTTTAAGGAGTTCTCGTTCCTGGGCTTCCTGCGCGAAGCAGGCAAGCACCTTACCGTTAATTATATGATGGCGAAAGATTCGGTAAAGAAGCGACTTGAAACAGGCATTTCCTTTACCGAATTCTCATACCAGTTGCTACAGGGCTATGATTACTACTGGCTCTACAAGAACAAAGGCGTGCGGCTACAGATGGGTGGCTCCGATCAATGGGGAAACATCACCACTGGTACCGAGCTTATCCGGCGAAAAGAAGAGCGGGGTACTGAAGCCGAGGATGATCGTGCCTTTGCCTTAACAACGCCGTTGGTCACCAAAGCAGATGGTACTAAGTTCGGTAAGTCGGAAAGCGGTAACGTCTGGCTCGATCCAAAGTTGACGTCGCCTTACCAGTTCTACCAGTTCTGGCTGAATACTGCGGATAATGATTGTCCTAGGCTTATTCGTGTCTTTACGCTGTTGAGTCAGGAAGAAATACTGCGCCTGGAAGCAGAGCACGCCGAAGCGCCACATCTGCGTTTGTTGCAGAAGGCTATTGCGCAGGAGGTAACTACACGAGTGCATGGGCAGGAAGGATATGAACTGGCGGTAAAAGCATCAGAAGTACTATTTGGCAAAGCAACCATCGATACGTTACGGTCTATTGCCGTTGATGAATTCGACATAATCTTCGAAGGTGTACCTCAAACGGAAGTCTCAGCTGATGAATTAGCTAGTTGTAAAGACATCACAGACCTGCTGTCTGTAGCAACTAAGGGGGAAGTTTACGCTTCCAAGGGTGAAGCGCGACGGGCAATTAGCCAAAATGCAGTCAGTTTGAACAGGTCAAAAGTGAGTGATCCTGCTGCTTCGTTGACCTTAGAATGGCTTCAGGACCGCTATTTGCTGGTTTCGAAGGGTAAGAAGAACCACCTGCTGAAAAAAGTTTGACTTTTTTTTAAGCTCTAACTTACTGAAAGAAAGTGGTTAACAGATAAGGTCGCAAATTGTTAACCACTTTCTTTTAACAGGTACTTGACATGGGGCTAAAGTTGCCCTACTTTTGCAGTCCCAATCAGGAACAACGGCGGTTGAGCAACAGCAAATCCGCCGCTTTTACTGAAGACGGCAAAGGGTCAGCATCCCGGCAGAGTACAAAAATTAATTAAA
>NZ_JBGGWF010000019.1:0-42917 GCF_041321135.1 Fibrella aquatica
CCAATCCGCTTGCACAGCGCGAAAGCGCAATACGGTAGAGGCTGACGAGTGGTTGATTTAGCAACAGGTTCTTTTCGCTACCGCATTGCGCTTTCGCGCTGTGCAAGCGGATTGGTCCGGCGTCCCGGCTTGCGACATGAAAGGCACGAGCACATGCTCGCGCCAGCGCTGCGGGGGCCGAGAAAGCGGAGATTGCTGAGGCTTGGCAAACTGCTTGTTTTAGAAAGCCATTGTCAGTCAATATATTGCGGCGAAACCACATCGCTATGAGCCGTAAGTATAAGGTTAGAGATAACACTAAATTGTATTTTGTCACCACGACCATCGTCAACTGGATTGATGTCTTTACCAGGCGGCATTACAAGGATATTGTTGTGGATAGTCTGCGCCACTGTATCCGTGAAAAGGGGCTGGAAGTGTATGCGTATTGCCTGATGACAAACCATATCCACGTGATCGTCGGTACGCATAAAAACCCCATCGACGCAATTATGCGCGACATGAAACGACACACGGCTAAAGCCCTGTATGAAGCAATTGATCAGGATGTTATGGAAAGTAGGCGCGACTGGCTATTGTGGTTTTTTCAGAGGGCCGGTCGACAGAATAGCAGTAACAACGGATACCAAATCTGGCAGCAGGGTTTTCACCCAATCGAGTTGAGTAGCAATGAAGCCATCGATCAGAAGGTGGAGTACATACATCAAAACCCGGTCAAAGCGGGCTTCGTAGATGAGCCCGAACATTATCTGTACAGCAGCGCCAGCAACTACAGTGGCAGCCCCGGCTTATTACCCGTAATTCTGCTTTACTAAGGCACATGTTTGCGCCCGCAAATCGGTTACGGTAGCTGGCATGAGGAAATCCTCGCGTTTTTGTCGCAAGCCGGGACGCCGGACCAATCCGCTTGCATAGCGCTAAGGCACAATACGGTAGCGAAAAGAAGCCGTTTCTAAGCCTACCACTTGGTCAGCCTATACCGTATTGCCCTGTCGGGCAACAAGCAGATGCTTGCGACATAAGGGGCGCGAGTATACACTCGCGCCAGCTTCACAAATACTAATACCTATAGAGCAACTGGGCTCAACACACTGTGCAAATACTTCGCTCTATGTTCCTTATAGACAAGGGTATGAATGAGGCTAATCTGCATTTTATCAGCACGACCGCCGTTAGGTAGCCGTCTGTTTAGCCATTCAGGCTGTTATTGGCAATCTGTACTAGAAAACGTTCCTCTTTATGCCGCACGTCTGCTTCGTTTTCTTTCTTTTCCTGTCCATTAGTACGCAAAATAAGGTAGCCGCACAGGATAGTTTATTTGTCAGAGTGGCCCGTCAGCAGGCTATAGCCACCTACGAGCAGGCCACCCGTAAGCAGGCCCATGTGTACGACGGGAACGAGTATATTGCTCACAATCATCAGATTCAGGGACACCCTTTCTATTCCATCGACAGCTTGCAGGCAGGTGCAGTTACCTATAATGGGATCTACTACAAGGGGGTGAGCATGCAATACGATATTGTACGCGACCAACTGGTAGTGCAACCGGTAGGAAGCGGATTTAAAGTGCGGTTACACAACGAACAAGTCAGCAGGTTTTCAATCAACGCTAACCCGTTTATCCGCCTCGTTGCTCCCACTGAAGGCGGTTCGGCCATCGGACTGACAACGGGTTTCTACGAAATGCTGTACGACGGAAAGACAAAAGCACTGGCACGGCGAATCAAAACCATTCACGAAGACATATCGAGTGGTACGTACAAAGCCGACTTTCTGCAGAAAGACCGTTTCTTTATCTTGAAAGAGGGGAGCTATCGTGACGCGAATTCGAAAGGGGCTATTCTATCCATTTTCAAAGACCAGAGCAAGGAGCTGCGAAAATACATTCGCGCCAATGATCTGATTTTTAAAGGGGAACAGTTGGGAGCGGCACTTACTCAACTAGCCCGACACTACGACGAATTAACCCGCTAACGATGTCCCCTCTCTACCGTATTATCGCCCTTTCATTGGGGTTATTGGGCTTCCTGCTACCGGCTTATGCACAGACAACTGCTAACAAACCCATTAGCGGCGATTTTCAGAACCTGCGCCTCGAACAGCTGGTGCAGCGCTTAGAAGCTCAAACGCCCTACCGGTTTTACTACAACCCTACCTATGCCGATAGCGTGCTGATTGGGGCTCGCGTTGAGAATCAACCCCTCCGCACGGTGCTTCAGCGTGTATTTGAAGGCACTAACTACGGCTATGCCCTCGACAATGAGGGGCGGGTTTACATTACGTTGAACCGGGTTATCCGCACCGATTTACCGATTGGCTTTTTTGAGCGGGGCAATTTTGGGATCGGTAGCGACTCGGCCATGACAACGTACCTGACCGAAAGCCAGAAGAAAGCAGTGGTGCCCGAAACGAAAGTGTATGAAGTCGGGAAACGTACCCAGCCCATTCGATCGGGGCGCGCTACACTGGCCGGGTACGTTCGCAACGCTGCCTCGGGCGAGCCGATTGTAGGGGCGTCTATCTACCTGGAAAACCCGCGCATCGGCACCGCAACCGACCAGTTTGGGTATTACTCGATTACGCTACCGCGCGGTCGGCATGAGCTAAAACTGCAAAGCATTGGCCTGAAAGACGCCCAACGCCGAATTATTCTATACGATAATGGCAAGCTCGATCTGGAAATGACCGACGATGTGATTGCCCTGAAAGAGGTCGTGATCGAAGCGGAAAAAGACAAAAACGTGTCGGGGCTGCAAATGGGTCAGGAACGGGTCGATATCCGAAGTATCAAGCAGATGCCCAGCGCCCTGGGCGAGGCCGACTTGTTGCGCGTTATTCAGACCCTGCCGGGGGTGAAAACGGTGGGCGAAAGCGCAACGGGCCTCAACGTGCGCGGGGGCGCTACCGACCAGAACCTGATCCTCTACAACGACGCACCGATCTACAATTCGTCGCACCTGTTCGGCTTCTTCTCCACCTTCAACCCCGACATGATCAAGAGCGCCGAGCTGTTCAAAAGCTTTATCCCGGCGCGGTTTGGCGGGCGGCTCTCGTCGGTGCTCGACGTGCAAACACGCGATGGCAACAAGAAAAAGCTGGTTGGCTCGGGCGGAATTGGTCTGCTTACCGGGCGCCTGACGCTGGAAGGGCCGCTACTGAAAGATAAAACGTCGTTTATTCTCGGGTTGCGGTCAACCTATTCCGACTGGCTGCTGAAACAACTGAAAAACAGCGCCTTTAGCCAGAGCGGTGCCCAGTTTTATGACCTGAATCTGCACATCACCCATGACATAAACGAGAAAAACACGCTGTACCTGACCGGCTATCTAAGCCACGATCGATTCAGGCTTTTGAACGATACCACCTATCAATATAAAAACGAGGCCGCGGTTCTGAAGTGGAAACACACCTTCAGCAACAAGCTTTACGGCGTATTTACCGGTAGCTATAGCGGCTACGAATACGACGTCACCAGCGAGAAAAACCCCGTGAATGCCTATCAACTGGCGTTCGCAATCAGGCATATACAAGCCAAAGCTGATTTCAACTATTACCCTACCAACCAGCACACGCTGGATATGGGCATCAGCACCATGACGTACCGGATTTCACCGGGTACGTTTGGCCCAAAAGGCCCCGAATCACTTGTTGTGCCCGATGTGGTGCCCACCGAACAGGGTCGGGAAAGCGCTATCTACGTTGGCGATCGGTACGATATCGACGCCAACCTGTCGATCAGCGCCGGGTTGCGCTATTCGGTGTATACGGCTTTGGGGCCAAATTCGGTGTTCCAGTATGCGCCGGGGATTCCCAGGTCGGTCAACTCCATCATAGACACGGTAGCCTATGGCAATGGGCAGGCTATTTCGACCTACCACGGCCCCGAATATCGGCTGGCCCTCCGGTACGCGTTCTCAACTACGGCTTCGCTCAAAGCCAGCTACAACCGAACGCGCCAGTACATTCAGATGCTGTCGAACACCACCGTTATCTCGCCCACCGACATCTGGAAACTGAGCGACGCCAACATCAAACCACAGATCGGCGACCAGTATTCGCTGGGTTTTTATAAAAATGCCCGAGCCAACACCATCGAAACGTCGGTCGAAGTCTACTACAAGACCATGCAAAACATGCTCGACTTTCGGAACGGAGCTGAACTGATTCTAAACCAGCATATCGAAACCGATGTGGTCAATGCCGACGGGGTGGCCTATGGCGTGGAACTGATGGCAAAAAAAGCAACGGGCAAGCTGAACGGATGGCTGAGCTACACCTACGCCCGCACCCTGCTACGCACTAGCGGACTAAGTACCGACGAACTGATCAACAACGGTTCATATTATCCGAGTAGCTACGACAAACCACACGACGTGACGATGGTAGGCAATTACAAATTCAGCCGCCGATTCAGCCTGTCGCTTAATTTCACCTACAGCACCGGCCGGCCTATTACGTTGCCCGTCAGCAAATTTACGCTCGACAATGCCCCCCGCCTGCTTTATTCAGACCGAAATCAGTACCGGATTCCCGACTACATCCGCACCGATCTGGCCATGAACATTGAGGGAAATCATAAAGTAAAAAAGCTGGCCCACAGTTCCTGGACCATCTCGGTCTACAACCTGTTTGGGCGGCGAAATGCGTATTCAGTCTATTTTAAATCGGAAAACGGCCGTATCAACGGGTATCAGTTATCCATCTTTGGCCAGCCAATTCCATCGGTGACCTACAACTTCAGATTCTGATGAACAACTCATTCACAAAACTACTGGCGTATGTAGGCCTGTTGGCAGCAACCGGATGCGTTGACCTGTACCGCCCCCCCGAGATCGTTTCACCAGATAATTACTTGGTCGTCAATGGCTTTTTCAACAGCGCGCCGGGAACTACGTCGACCATCCGGTTGACACGTACCCAGAATCTATCGGAGACCAAAGCGCCCGTTGCCGAAACCAAAGCGCAGGTAACCATCGAAAACCAGACCAAGGCCGTTTACCCTTTCACCGAAGGCAACGCAGGTACGTATACGCTGGCCGGTGTAACCCCGCGCGTGGGCGACACCTACCGGCTGCACATCCGCACCGCAAAAGGCACCGACTACTATTCTGACTACGTGCCTGTAGTGCAAACCCCACCCATCGACAGCCTGAGCTGGCGCGTACAAAGCGATGGCGTTCAGATTAACCTGAACACCCATGACCCAACCAATAACACCCGCTTTTACCGGTGGGAATACGACGTTACCTGGGAACATAGAGCCCCATTTTTCGCCTACCTCGAACTTAAGAACAATGAGATTGTCCCGCGTGCCGAGTTGATCTACCAATGCTGGAGTACCGAAAATTCAACCAGCATTATAACAACCTCTACCAAACGGCTCAGCAACGATGTAGTGAGTCAGTTCCCGCTGGTGTTCGTTCCGAGTACGTCGCCCAGACTAACGTACAAGTACAGCATTCTGGTCAGGCAAATCGGGCTGACACAAGCGGGGTATACGTATTACGACCAACTAGGCAAACTGACTCAGAACATCGGCTCTATTTTCGACCCGCAACCCGCGCAGGTAACCGGCAATATTCGCTCGACTTCTAACCCCGCCGACCTGGTTATGGGCTTCTTCCGGGTTGGATCGATTGAAACCAAACGCCTTTTCATTGCTAGCACGCAACTCCCAAACTGGCCAAATCTACCCGGCATTGGCGACTGTGCACTTGTGGATATGTCGGAGGCCGAGATCCGTCGGCTTCGGCCAGCCGTTGTATCTTTTCAGGAGGGGACGTACCAAACCAGTACCGTTGAATGCATCGATTGCCGTCTGAAAGGCGGCACCAACAAACAGCCCGATTTCTGGAAATAACGCTGATGACCGCCCGACTACGACTTCTATCCGTTTCGCTTCGTTGCCTGCTGACTCTGACCAGCTTATCGGCGGTTGCGCAGTTACCAACACCGGCCAGCGCCCTTATTCAGTCGTTCGACCAATATCGGCGACAGTCGTTGCAAGAAAAGCTGTTTGTACACACCGACCAGTCGGTTTACCTCACCGGTGAGCTGATCTGGTTCAAGATTTATTACGTAGACGGCACCTTCCACCAACCACTCGACCTCAGCAAAGTAACGTACCTGGAATTGTTGGATAAAGACGGAAAACCAGCCTTACAAACCAAAGTGGCGCTCACGGCCAATGGCGGTAACGGGTCGCTGTTTGTTCCCGCTTCGCTGAACTCAGGTACGTACCTGATGCGTGCCTATACCAGTTGGATGAAAAACGTTGGCGCCGATTTTTACTTCGAAAAAGCACTGACGATTGTTAATCCGTTCCGGCCGCTGGGCCTGCCCGTATTGACCGAAACACCCCGGCATACGATTGAGCTTTTCCCCGAAGGCGGGCAACTGGTGCAGGGCTTGCCAGGCAATGTGGCCTTCCGGGTAACCGATGCCTCGGGCCGGGGCGTAGCCGCTCGCGGCTGGTTGCTCTCGAATACGAACGACACCCTAGCCCGGTTCAGCACGCATAAGTTCGGGATAGGTACGTTCCCGGTAACGCCTGCCATCAACAGCAACTATCGGGTAGTTCTTCGTGATGACAAGGGCGTGGTTAGCAGCCAACCGCTGCCTGTGGCACAGGCGAAGGGCTACGCGATGCACGTTAGCGAAGAAGGAAATAGTCGACTAAAAATTACCGTAGCCACCACGATCGAAGGCGCATCGGAGGTGTATCTGTTTGCGCACACCCGGAACGACATCAAAGTGGCTGAGAGGCGGGCCATTCAGGGCGAAACCGCCTTTTTGGTTGACAAAAAAGCATTGGGCGACGGCATTTCGCACCTGACCATTTTCGATGCTAACCGCCAGCCCGTTTGTGAACGCCTGTATTTCAAACGCCCCGATCAGCCACTAGCTATTGAGCTGAAAACCAATCAGAACCAGTATGCCCCTCGCGCCACGGTAACCCTTTCGGCAGCGGTGCAGGCGGCTGGGTCAAAAACCGGCGAGGCCTCATTATCGGTGGCCGTGTACCGGGTCGATTCACTGGTGACGGCCAGTACCGAAAACATCCTGAGTTACCTCTGGCTAACCGCCGATTTGCGGGGCGATATTGAATCACCGACGTACTACCTGCAACCCGAAACGCCGGAACAGACGAAGGCCGCCGATAACCTGATGCTCACCCACGGCTGGCGTAGGTTTCGTTGGAACGACGTGCTGAGCGGTAAACCAGTGAACCGACTGTTTATTCCTGAACATAACCGGCTCATTGTGCAGGGAACGGTGACCAACCCCGCCACAGGAGCACCCGTTTCCGACGTGCTAACGTACCTAACGCCACCAGGTAAACCCGTGCGCCTGTATGCCAACCGAAGCAATTCGGCCGGACAAATTCGGTTCGAGCTCGATGATTTCTACGGCCCTAAATACCTGATTGTGCAGACTAATCCTCAGGACAGCCTCTATACGATCTCGATTACCAACCCGTTTTCAGAAACGCTTTCGGGTAGCCGGTTACCGGCTTTCTCTGTGTCGGAATCAATGGCCGATGTGGTGGTAAACCGCAGCGTGGCCATGCAGGTACGTTCGTCATTTGGCGACATTCGGCGACCGGGCGATCCAGCCAGTCAGTTTCGCGTTCCGACGGTCGACAGTACGGCTTTTTACGGTGTTCCTGGTGAATCGTACAAGCTGGATGTGTATACCCGTTTCCCGCGTATGGAAGAAGTTTTGCGCGAGTATGTACGAGGCGTAGCTCCCCGCAAGCGGCAGGGACGATTCCGGCTTTTTGTTCCGAACAGCCCTTACGAAGGCACCTTTTTCGAAGAGCCATCGCTGGTACTGATAGACGGGGTTCCGATCTTCAACATAGATAGACTCATTGAGTTTAGTCCACTGAAAATCAGTCAGCTGGATGTTATTACCAATCAATACCTGTTGGGGGCGAATCCGTTTCCGGGCGTCATCAGTTTTATGACTTATAAAGGTGATCTGGCTGGTTTTTCGCTCGACAATAAGACGCTGAAACTCGACTACGATGGCCTGCAACTGCAACGGGAATTTTACGCCCCCCGCTACGACAATGCCAATCAGCAAACCAGTCGCCTTCCCGACGCCCGTACTTTGCTGTACTGGAACCCGGACGTGAAACCCGACGCCCAGGGCAACGCCCAACTCACCTTCTCGACGTCTGACCAGACCGGAACGTACCTGATCGAGGTAAACGGCCTGACCACCCAAGGCCAGGCCGGTAGCCAGCAACGGCTTTTCACCGTAAAAAACCCACCGAAGTAGTCACCCTTACCGATCACTGTCCCGAACCCACTTTGGCGGGTTTGGCGGGCACACCGGGTTGACGAATCTCGAAGTTTTCTTTTGCCTTGGCATCAGCTACGATTTGGCGAACGTCGGCTAGTAACTGTTTGGCGTCGTAGACAATGCCATCTTTCACCGTGTAGGTCACCCCGCCGATTCGTTCCACCTCGTTTTTTTCGTTGAGGTGAATGGCACCGGTGCCGTATAGCGTTTTCAGGTTGGCCAGTGGGTTCTCTTTCATGATGGCGAAATCGGCCAGCTTGCCCACCTCGACAGAGCCAATCTGATCAGCCATGCCCAACGCCTCGGCTCCTTTTATGGTTGCCGACCGAATCACTTCGAGCGGATGGAAACCCGCTTCGCGCAGCAGTTCCAGCTCGCGGATATAGGCAAACCCATATAATTGGTAGATGAAGCCCGAATCGGAACCCGTGGTGACGCGGCCACCCCGGTTTTTGTATTCGTTGATGAACTGCATCCAGAGCTGGTAATTCTTTTTCCAGGCTACTTCCTGCTCGGTGCCCCAATCATGCCAATACGACCCGTGCGAAATGCGACTTGGGCCGTAGAAACGCCACAGACTGGGTAGCGTGTATTCGTCGTGCCATTCAGCGCGGCGGGCCAGCATCAGTTCGCGGTTGGCTTCGTAGATGTTAAAGGTCGGGTCGAGGGTAAAATCCATCCGAATCAGCGAATCCATCACGGCATTCCAGCGGGGCGTACCGGGTTTGGCGGCCTGTTGCCAGAGATTCCCTGCTTCGGTAAACCGGTCCTGCTCGTTGTTGTAGTTGTAGTTGGCGGGGTAATCCTGCACGGTACGGTCGGCAAAGAGGGCTTCGGGCAGGCCATACCAATGTTCCATCGAGGTTAGTCCGGCTTTGGCGGTGGCCAGCACATTCATGCGCGCCACTTCCAGTTGGGCGTGGTGACAGGCCGACCGCAACCCCAGCTTCTTGTTCTCTTCCAGTGCAGCCTTGAATACGTTGGGTTCGGCCCCGAAAAACTTGATCCCATCGGCACCGCGTTGCGCATTCTGACGTACCCAGGCGCGGGCCTGTTCGGGCGTGGTGATGGCCTCTTTGCTGCCCTGCCCAAAGCTGGTGTAGGCTTTAATGCGTGGCGCAATGATTTCGTTACGTTCGCTTTTGGCGCGGTGTTCCAGCACCCAATCGAGTCCGTTACCCGCCGATGGGTCGCGAATGGTGGTGATGCCGTGCCCCATCCATAGTTTAAACACGTATTCCGACGGTGTACCTTGGTCTTTGCCGCCAATATGACCATGCATATCGATCATGCCGGGCATCAGGTACATACCCTCGCAATTTAGTTCCTGATCGCCCGTTTTGGCCTGTGGCCGCCGTTTCGGGTCGATCGGCACGCCGGGATAGCCCACCTGCTGAATCTGGGCAATCCGGTTTTTCTCTACCACGATATCGACCGGGCCAACCGGTGGTGCGCCCGTGCTGTTGATCAGCGTAACGCCACGAATGATGAGCCGGTTATATGGACCACCGCCATCAGTAGCCTTACGGGTAGGTGCCTTTTCGATCTGGGCAAATCCAGAATAAACAACGGTGAACGTGCTGCAAATAAGAAGAAGTAGACGTAGTCTATGCATAATGGATATCGGTTTGTTGTAGAGACGCAATATCTTGCGTCTCCTCGTGCGTCAGCAATTTGGGTATGGCCTGCAACCGTTGTTAGGCATATGTAGGTTGCTGACGCACGAGGAGACGCAAGATATTGCGTCTCTACGCTAAATACCTGATTCTATGTTCGTTCAACGCAACTTTTTATATATTGTGATGGCATTGGCCGTGGGCCTTGCCATCTTTATGGGTGCCACCGTCTACCAGAAAGGCCCTACCCCACCGCCAGCCCCGTCACCGGCATCGTCGCCCGAATTTCGGGCGTACTGGTTTGGCGGAAAAGCCGAACTGAACACCTACCGCCTCGATCAGGCGCAATACGGAGCCGCCCGAACGGGTGAAGCCGTGTTAGTGTTCGTGACCGAAGATTTTCGGACCGATAAACAGGTAAAATCAGAATCAGAAGAAAGCCGTAGCCTGGCCATTCCGGTGTTGAAAACCAACTATATTCGGCGGTTCGTGACAGGCGTTTATGACTACTCGCTGTTCACGTCGGTCTTCACGCCAATCGATTCGCCAAAATTCCCGAACACGCTGAAAGTCACCACATCGGGGCAGGAATGGTGCGGGCAGAGCTATGTACAGGTGAGCTACAAGAACAACGGTTACGCGGTATCGGGCCGGTCGTATTTTGAGCAGGAAGTAGCCGAAGATTATACCGTAGATAAGGCACTGCTGGAAGATGAACTCTGGAACCGTATCCGGCTAAACCCCGATAAGCTACCCACCGGCGCTATTCACCTGATTCCCGGCACGCAGGCCGCTCGCCTTCGTCATAAACGCTTGGAATCGCTGCCTGTCACCGCCACCCTCGATTCGGCGCAGGGTGCTGCGTGGACACGTACCTACATACTTGGCATAGCTGTCGGCCCCTGCAAAGCCTATACGCTTGATTATAAAGAGGATGGTCGGAAGTTAACGGTTATTTTCGAGGCCGCTTTTCCGCACAAAATTGCCGGTTGGGAAGACACCTACAAGACCAAAGACAAGGTGTTGACCTCGCGTGCCGTTCTTCAGAAAAGCCTCCAATCTGATTACTGGAACCACAACACCCCCGCCGACAGCACCCTCCGCCGTGAGTTAGGGCTGTAAACGAGCCTGTTACGAGTGGTTCAAGCCATTACCGATAGCATCCGCAGTACCGGATTGCCTAACGATTGATCACCCTCGATGGTAACCGATGATGCGGCCTCAGCGTCGGTCAGGCCTTTTGTAAACAAACGCCAGGCTAGCTGCCCGTCGATTGACACATCCGTAACCGGCTGCTGATCAGCGATGTCTGTAACCAACTGCCAGTCAGTAGCCGCCCGGTACAGATACCATGAGCCTGTCAGATTGGTAAGCGTAAACCTGATCCGCGTTGCTTCGGGAGCCATTACCGACCGGTAGGTGTACGGCAGCGCCCGCATGAAGGTGTCTATTACAGGATGGTATAGCGCCGCGTTCATCAACGGCTCCGTCTGGTCGACAGCCAAACGAATCTGTTGCTGATGGTGCCATAACTCGGTGTATTCGCGGGCAATGTGAAACCAGTTTTGTGACGATTCTTCGCCCGCCCAGGCCACCGAAAATGTGGCCGCGTCATGGGGCGGCAATGTCTTGAAAAGCTGATAGACCTCAGGTCCCACCTGCCTAAGCCAATCAAGCAATTGAGCCGGGCTAATCCGTCGGGTAGCGATCACCCAATCATGGTTCAACTGATTGAGGTAATCGACCAGTGATTGGTAAGAATCGATACGGGGTGGATTCGGATCTATGTATCGATCCCGGTATAGCGCCACTCGCCGAAAATGCCCGTCTATGATATGCGACGCAATGTCTTTAACGCACCAACCACGCAAAACCGTTGGCGACTGCCATTGATCGGGCGTTAGTTCTTCCAAAAGCGAAACCAGCTGCTCGTGCAAAACGGGAAATAACTCAATGGTATCAATTACTTTGACAGGTTGCATGGATATTCTGAACTGCGTGCCTTCTGGTTATTTTTCCAAGCTTTGCTAACGATTGCCAACAGCTGAAAAAGCCATTGACTGGTCAGTTTATTTCGCGAATACGTATAGCTCATCAAGCACCGTTTTCTGACGCCTTAGCTGAATAAAGGTCTTATCAAAGGCGGCCCGGTCTGATGCCGTTGGTTGGTAATCGCCTGATTTGATTTTCGCTTCGAAAACCACGGGAAGCACATACTCACCCGCATAATTTGACTTTTGGAGAGGCAAATCTGCAATTATTCGGTTCACTTCGCCGACAAATGCATTGCTAAAAGAACCCATTTTCAGGAGCTTAACCTCATCAATCTTTCCGGCTTTAGTGATCGTAAAATTGACGTACACCTTTGCTTCTTTTGTCGATGGCTCAACCAGAAGCGGGTACTGAACTGACGTTAACGCTTGGCGAAAAGAGAGATCGTTATTCAGCGTAGAAGTGGCTACTTGTGCCCAAGAGCAAGCAGCAGAGACAAGCGTCGCGCAAAAGCTAAAAAGTAGGGTTTTCATACAAGCAAAGGGTTTGGTTTTACAGATAAGAGTCTAACTGTCAATCAGGTAAAAGGTTACTTTGTAGGTTAGCTTTCTCCATTTTTGATCATGCGGGCTGGCTCCACAAATGAGTTTGTAGCGACACCTTAATCGATGAGCAGACCTAGTCCTACTCCTCCCCAAGGCACCCATTGCCCGGAAACAACCGGGGTTAGTTGGACTTTCCAAAAGCCGTTTGCTCTTACATTATAAGCAAAATAGCGACGAACGCCTAAGATTGGGCTCCATCGATACGTAACGCCTTCCATAGCCCCCGGCAGATAAACACTGCCAAGACCAACCTCAGCAAAGAATGAATTTCGAGGCTCTCGGGGCAAACAGCCTCTTGTTTGGCCATTCAATACCACGTTCCAGGTTAGCGCGTGGGGCAATGTCAGAATGCTGTAGTTCGTGAACAGGTGGCCAACGCCACCTCGAATTACCAGGAAACTTTTTCTGAACTGAACAGGGGCATATTCCGCGTTCAACGATAAAAGGGGGCTCAGCCCACCCACCTCGCCGGTAACTGCCCAGCGAACAGGCTTTCCATATGGCCTTTGAAGTTGTGCCTGTGCAAGCATAGGAAAACACAGTATAAAGCAATAGCAGACGAGACGAACCGTAGCCACTTAGATGTAGGATTTACTCGTAGAACGCAGGCAGTGCTGAATCCGTACACATTGTCTATTTTCTGTAATAGGTAACATGAAGAGGTGTACTTTAGCTATCTCGCTGGAGTTAAAAATTAGTTATTTGTTTACCCACCTATCACTGCCAAGTCAGGAATTAGCGTTATTTGGCGGTACGAACGTACTCCAAATTTCTACCCTCCTGATGCGTATTCTGTTAGCGTTACTTGTCCCATTTTTTCTCGTTGGCTTTGTTCAGGCTCAGCCTACTACAAAGCCTAAACTCACGGTTACGCCTTTGACCGAACGGGTGTATGTGCACGTTACGTATGGCGAATATCAGAAAAGCTTCACCCCCTCCAACGGGCTAATCATCAAAACAGATGATGGCGTTGTATTGGTCGATACAGGCTGGGACACAAGAGAGAACACCGACAATACACAGCAGTTGCTGCAATGGGTGGCCGACAGTCTGCGTCAGCCCGTGCGGTTGTGCATTGTCACCCACGCTCACGGCGACCGCGTTGGCGGCACAGGCGAGCTACAGAAAGCAGGCGTTCGTGTTGTGAGTACAGCGCGAACAGCCCAACTGGCAGTAAAGGATGGGTACGTATCCCCTGAAGGCATTTTACCGGCCGACACAACCTTCACCATTGGTAACGTACCCATTCGGTGCTATTTCCCCGGCGAAGGCCACACAAGCGACAACATGGTGGTTTGGCTGCCACAGCAGCAGATTCTGCACGGCGGCTGTTTCGTAAAAAGCGTAGCTGCGTTCGGCATGGGCTTCGTGGGCGATGCCAATCTGAACGAGTGGGCTACCTCTATGCGGCGGGTAATGGCACAGTTCGGTACGGCTAAAATTGTGGTTCCCGGTCACGAGGAATGGGGCGACACCAAATCACTGCAGCACACGATACGTCTGCTGGAAAAACACCGCACCGGCAAACGCTAAGGCAGATCGGTAAGCTTGCGTCATTTTCGACCGATCAGGTACGTTACTGACCACACGATAAATGAGGCAGAGCGACTTAAGAGAGAACAGCCTACTTTACAATCCTACAAACCGCAAGGTATGTAAGCCTGTATGTATCTGTTTCATCTACTAACTCGCTTTGGATTATGTTGAAAAAAAAGATCTATCCGCTCCTGTCATTAACCCTCCTCACTGCGCTTACTCTAACCAGTTGTAGCAAAAAAACAGAGCTTACCCCCGCAACCCCCGACAATACCATAACCGATGCCGGGGGGCTGAACATTACGCTGACGTATACTAAATCGCCGGCCACAGCCGATCTGGATTTATACTTATACCGGAAAAGTTCGTACTCAGGTACGTCTAACCCACAGGGAGGTACCATTGGCCCATCTGATACCGGTGTACTATCGACTGATATTCAACCCGTTTCGCCTGATGAAGAATTATTAGTTGTTGCAGCCTATAGAACCGGCACTGCAGCCATGCCGTACACGATTATATTTAAAGGCATTACCGACAAGAAAACCTACACCGTAAACGGCTCATTTGCTGCAGGTTTGGCTCCATTCAACACCAACAACTACTTCGGAACACCCCGAGGTAACAACATTACGCTTAAAAAAACGGGAAATACGTATACCATTACGCCATAGAGTGCTCCATTATAGTAACTTGCTTCTCAAACAGGCAGACAGTATAACAACATATGTAACTGTCTGCCGATGTATCTAAACCTCTAAATAAACCATGGGAAAATTTGTAATGACCACCCGTACTAATGGCGAAGTTCAGTTCAGTTTGAAAGCAGGGAACGGGCAAACTATTCTAAGTAGCGAAGGGTACTCGTCGAAGTCGGCTTGCGAAAATGGAATTGAATCGGTTCGAAAAAACGCGCAGGATGACGGCCGGTTCGAGCGGAAAGAGTCAGCAAACGGAAAACCGTATTTCAGCTTAAAGGCAGGTAATGGGCAAGTCATTGGCTCGAGCGAACTGTACGAAAGTGAAGCAGCCCGCGAAAACGGCATTGAGTCGGTGAAGAAGAACGCTCCCGATGCCACCGTAGATGATCAAACGCTCTAGTACACCCCTTAACCGGAATACCGTAACCGTGAGGTAGGTAATATATTCTACAGTTTTTGTAGAATAATTCTACACCGCTTGCAAAGCAAAACGCCCTCAGTGGCCCAAAATTGGTGTTGGCACCAATTTTGGGCCACTTTTTCATTCCAAATAGCAACGTTATGAAAAAGAAGGTGTGGGTAGTAGGTGCCATGTTGGCCGCCATTACCAGTTTATCGTCCTGCGCCACCGTAGAAGGCTGGCTTTATAAAGACTCTAATTCAGTAAACCGGGCTCCGGCTACAGCTAGTCAGGGACGCTCTGACCGGGACAATGACCGGCGGAGAAATGACGATCGCGACGGCCTTTTCTCTCGCAATGACCGGGACAATGATCGCTCGAACCGAAATGACCGTGATCGTGACCGCAACAACGACGAAAAAGGGCTGAAGGGACTCTTCTCGGGTAACAACAATGACCGCGATCGCGACGATGATCGCACGTCGAGCCGACAACAGTCGGGTTCTTATAACAACCGCTACCGCTCAGGCTCTGACAACAATAGCCGCCGTAATTCAGAATCGTATAACAACCGTTACCAATCAGAGTCCAACTCTGACCGGGACGATGATCGCGATGACGAACGTTACGACTCTCGGTACAGTCGTGATGATCGTTACAGCCGCGATAATGACCGCTATGAATCGAACGACCGTTACAGTCGCAACGATGATCGGGATGATCGCGATAGCCGTGACCGCGACGATCGGAACAATCGCGATGACCGAGACAACCGTTCGAATGCAGACCGTTATAGTTCGGATATGAACAATCGTTCATCGAACCGGTATGATGACCGTAATGACAGCCGTAATTCATACAATGACCGGTATGATGATCGCGACCGGAACAACAACGATCGTGATCGCAATAACAGCCGTGACTCGTATAACGGTGGTTTCGACAACCGCAACTCGTTCATGGATCGGAATGATAACCGGAATTCTTATGACAACCGGAATTCGTACGATGACCGGAACATGAATCGCCAGGATCAAAACTCCCGTTCACAAGGTCAGTATAACGATCAGTACAACAACAATAACGATCGAATGAACAACCGTGACAACAATTCTCGCAATCAGCAGGATGGGCGTCAGGGTTCAGATGATCGGAACATGAACCGGTATGACAACAACTCATCGATGATGAATGGTCAAAACCGGAATGATCAGGATCGGTCTTATTCGCAGTCAGATCGGTCGAACAATCAGAACGATCAGGATCGTGATCGGAACATGAGTAACGACCGGAACGAGAGGCAGAATGATTCCAATTCGAACAACCGGGGTGGAAACAACGATCGCTTCAACGAAAACCGTCAGGAGTTGATGAGCGAGATTGACGAAGAAATCTCGAAGCTCGACAAGCAGATGGACGAGTTGAAAGCTGACGTACCTAACGAAAGCCGGTCGGCCCGTAAGTCTCGCGAAGATGCCCAGAAAGATCTTCAGGAAAAGCGCCGCCAACTGACCGATCAGGCTTACAAAGTGCAACGTTCGTCAGAAAGTGATTTCCGTCAGGTACGTCGCGAAACCAACCGCATTGTCGATGATGTCGCCGATTCGCTGGAAAAGCTGGTGAAGAAAGCAACCGACAAAAAATAGTGAGGGCGATATAGAGGTGTAAGCGGTGTTGACTGAAAAGTCAGCACCGCTTTTTTATGTCCCGATCGTGAAGAGCCAACGCCTCTGTTTGCGACCTTTACGGCAGCGGGCCTCAGCAATGTACCTGAGTTGCCACCTTACTCTCTACCAATATGGCCTTAATTGCACCTGTACGGGGCATATCCCCACAATTTGATGACTCTTGCTGGCTGGCAGCCAACGCAACGGTTGTTGGTGAAGTCATTATGGGGCGTGAATGCACCGTTTGGTTCAACGCCGTAGTTCGCGGCGATGTAAACAAGATTACGATGGGCAATCGTTGCAACGTGCAGGATGGGGCCGTGATTCACTGTACGTATCAGAAAACGGCTACCACCATTGGCAACTACGTTTCCATTGCCCACAACGCAGTGGTTCATGGCTGCACTATAGAAGATCAGGTGCTGGTTGGTATGGGCGCGATCATTATGGACGGAGCCGTGATCGGGACCGGGTCGATCATTGCCGCCGGGGCTATTGTTACACAAAACACCATTGTGCCGCCGGGCAGTATCTACGCGGGTAACCCCGCGCGCCTGCTCAAAGCCGTTTCGCCCGAGCAGGCCGAGGTGTTTATGCGCACCGCTAACAATTACGTCATGTATGCGGGTTGGTACAAGTAATTACCGTTTCCAGCCCTGCGCCCGAATTGGCGTTTGCTGACCGGCTTTAGTGGCCAGCACAATCCGGTCGGGCGTGTTGGTCATGTAGCCCACGGCGGTAATGCGGCTGTGATTCTGCAATTTTTCGAATTCCTGCGGTTTCACCGTAAACAGCAGTTCGTAGTCTTCACCACCGTTAAGCGCCGCCGTGATCGGGCTGATTTTAAACTCCTCGGCGGCCAGGTACGTCTGGTCATCCAGCGGAATATTTTCGTCGAAAATCACTGCACCTGTTCCCGACTGCGTGCAAAGGTGAAGCAGTTCAGAGGCCAGTCCGTCAGAAATATCGATCATAGCCGTTGGAATAACGTCGAGGTCGCGTAGTTCGTGAATGATGTCGGTACGACCATCGGGGCGCAGTTGCCGCTGAATCAGGTAGGCGCGTTCTTCCGGGAGGGCGGGTTGCATATCGGGATTGGCCAGGTATTCCTGCTTTTCACGTTCCAGCAATTGAAGGCCCAGATAAGCCGCCCCCAGATCGCCCGTCACGCAGATTACATCGTTAGGCTGGGCCGTGTTGCGGTAAGTAATGCGGTCTTTAGCCACCTGCCCCAGCACTGACACCGAAATAACCAGCCCCGAGCGCGATGACGTAGTATCGCCACCCACCAGATCGATCTTATACGCTTCGCAGGCGGCCCGAATACCTGCGTACAGTTCATCAATGGCCTCGACCGTAAATCGACTGCTCAGGCCCAGGCTAACGGTGATCTGCGTGGGCAATCCGTTCATGGCCGCAATGTCTGATACGTTCACGGCCACCGCTTTAAAGCCCAGATGCCGGAGTGGCATATAGGTCAGATCGAAGTGAATGCCTTCGAGCAACATATCGGTCGACAGCAGGCCAAATTCCGAATCAGACAGGGCGAAAACAGCGGCGTCATCGCCAATACCACGAATGGTGCCGGGTTGTAAGGCGGCGGGTGTTTCTTTTTGAATGCGATCGATCAAACCGAGTTCGCCAAGGGTATCAAGTGTAGTCATAACAAAAAAGCCGTTCCAGTTTAACGGAACGGCTTCAGTATAGAATAAGTTGCGGTTGGTTAGTTCTTCCTCAACCGGTATACGTTTGTTGTGTTGCCTGTTTTCTGGTCGGGCGTTGTGCGAGTAAGCGTCACGGTGCCGTCGGCCAGTTCTGAAATAGTAAACGTAATTGTACCATTCGTACCGGTAGGCTGCGGTGTCAAGCTACTCAAAACGATTTGGTTATCGCCCACAACGGCATAGGTGCCGGTGAAAACGGTGCCGTCTAGAGCGGTATAGGTTACGGCTGGCGGACTGGCTAAATTCAGCCTGAACTGTGAGTAACCGGGTTTGGTGTTCGAAGCACCACCTGCTGTATACACAGTTGTGCTGCCTTCGAGTACAGATGCGGCCACGTAATTATTTTTGATCCGGTCAGCTACCGGAACAACAGGTTCTTTTTTCCCACATCCTGTCAGGACATAGAATACGGTGCTAAGCGCAAGCAGGAGGGTATATTGTGTCTTTTTCATAAGCCTTTTTTGCATCTGACTCGAACGTTAAAGGTACATGTATAATCAGTAAATTGACAAAGGTACTTCCTGTTATTTTTGCACGAGTTGACTAAACGGTACACCCTATGGTACTTCCACCTACTTTACCCCACTATTCACGATCGCAACTTGCCCTGCGTAATGGCAATGACCGCGACGAAATATGGTGCGCCTATCAGGGTCTGATTTATGACGTAGGTACGTCGAGACTTTGGCGAAACGGCAAACATTACGAGCATTGGGCCGGGCAGGATCTCACCGACGAACTGGCCGACGCCCCCCATACTGAGCTTGTCTTTCAACGGTTTAAAGCCGTAGGGATTCTTATCTAACTAACGAATGAATGCAATACTAATTGCCGACAGCGGCTCTACAAAAACAGAATGGCGGCTGGTTGTCGACGGTCAGCCAACAGTAGCTATTCGCACTGACGGGCTAAATCCTTATTTTCAGGATGAAGACCAGCTCAGGCAAACCTTACAGACACAGTTACTACCTAATCTGCCGCCACTGACAACCAGTGTAGTTGTGCATTTCTACGGTACAGGCTGCACTGGACCAGCCAGTAACGACCGCATGGCCAATGCCATTAAAGCTACGTTGCCAACCGAATCAACCATCAACGTAGCCAGTGATATGCTGGGGGCGGCCAGAGGAGCAGCCGGTACTGAGCCAGGTATTGTCTGCATTCTGGGTACGGGCGCTAATGTCTGCTTTTTTAATGGTCATCAACTCACAACGCCCAGTTACGCGCTGGGTTTCTGGTTGGGCGATGAAGGTAGTGGCGGTAATCTGGGAAAACGCCTGGTTACGGCTTTTTTACACGGCCAACTCCCCCCCGATCTTTACCAGGCCTTTACCGATCAGTTTCCGCTGGACCGGCTAACGGTGCTGGACCATGCGTATAACAAGCCCTATCCCAACCGCTATTTTGCGCATTTCGTACCCTTCCTGTCGGCCCATCGCAGCCATGCATTCGTACGCGAACTAGTTAGAGCGGCCTTCACTGATTTTGTGCAACTCTACGTGCTACGAATGCCTGAATATGACCAGACGCCTATCCATTTTGTTGGGTCGGTTGCTTACTATTTTGCCGACTGGCTTCGCGAGGTACTGACAGACCATCAACTGCTACCGGGCCAATTTGTCCAGGTTCCTATCGATGGGCTGGTCAGTTACCATGCCTGAACCTTATATGCAAGGTTCAGGCATGATAAACTTTGTATGTTCTGATCCGCGTTACCCTTCTTCGTTAGCGAGCACGACATCAAACCGAACCGTGCTTGTGCCCAGCAACGTACCTGTGCCGTTGGGTCCAGAGAATACCGACACTTTGAACTGGTATGAACCAACCTCCGGTTTAAAACCCTGTCCCGACGGATACAGCAGATAAGGTGCAGCATTAGCATACACGGTACGACGCGCTTTTCCGGTTAACTCCATCAATACACTACCCGTTGTTACCTTAGGCTGACAACTCAGGTTGGCCAGCACAGGCATCTTCTTGCTATCGAGCAAATCGGCATCGATCAGGTCTTTCAACACCTTACCCTGTGCATCGAGCAACGTGGTTGTCACCGCAAACCGAGGGGCTACCCGCACAGTGATCAGGAACGTGTCACTCACTGAAGCACCGCCATTATCTGTTGCCTTGGCCACAGCCGGGCTGGTTCCTATCAGGGTTGGCGTTCCCTGAATCAGTCGCTTGGCGGGGTCATAACTCAGCCCAACCGGTAGGCCTGTGAGCGTTACCGAGGCAATGGTTCCATCGGGGTCTGTGAACGTACCTGCCGGTATGGCTATCGATGCGGGCACATTGACCGTCAGCACCTGATTGGCCAACGCAGCCGCTACAACAGGCGCCTTATTGGGTCGCTCGCAGGTAGTTGTGTAGGCCATTGTTTGCTCACCGCCACTTTGTCGTACTCTCAGAATGAGCGATGTGCCATAACGGGGTCCTTCAGCCAGCGTATACACCGGTTGGCTGGTCCAGTTAAGAATCTGATCGATGCTGTACGTGATGGGGGTTCCGTCGCCGTCGGCGGTTTTAAATTCCAGCCTACCTGTGTTACAATCCAGTACCGGAGCCAGCAAACGAAGCGGTTTCTGCTGCGCAATTACCGATACCATAAACGTAGTGGAGACCGTAGCCCCCCGGTTATCGGTAGCGGTAGCCGTAACAGTCCATGTACCGGTTAAGGTTGGTGCACCACTAATTATAAGCGTATTAGCAGCGAAGGTAAGACCCGGCGGCAAGCCTGTCAGACCAATCCAGTCAATGGTGCCGTCGGCATCACCAAACGTACCTGCCGGCACAACCAGGGTGGTATTCAGAAATTGCGTCAGGGTTTGGTTCATAATCGGCCTCTTCACCGTTGGCGCCTGGTTTGGTAACGGACAGGCCGGGTAGAAAACAGAAAAAACAACCTGGCCATTTTGCCGCGCTTTAATATCGAGTTGATCACCTCTTCGCTGCGCTTCTGCCAACGTGAATGACGATTGCGTTGTCCACGTTATTAGTCGATCGATGCTATATTCTACCGGCGACCCATCACCATCGGCTGACCGGAATTCAAACAAACCCGTAGCACAGTCCAGTAATGGCTCAAGCAAGCGGAGTGGTTTTGTATCCAGCCCAATAGTGAGCGTAAATGTTGTTGACACGGTTGCTCCCTTGTCGTCGGTTGCTACCACCGTGATGGTCCAGTTACCGGTATTAGCTACTGTGCCGGTAATCAAATGCGTTGTAGCATCATAGGTTAGTTCAGCTGGTAGACCACTAACCGATACCGACGCAATTTGGCCGTCAGGATCAGAGAACGTACCTGTAGGAATCAGCACCGACACTGCTTTGTTCACGGTGCCCAATTGATTGGCTATCGGCACATTAACTACGGGCGCTTTGTTGGCAACCGAGCACGTAGTGGTGTAAAACAATGTCTGCTCTACGCCGCTTTGCCGGGCTCTGATCGTTAATCGTTTATTGTACCGGAATTGGTCAACCAGTGTATACACCGATTGCGTACTCCACGAATACAGATCATCAGCGGCATATTCTACGGGTGTTCCGTCGCCTTCTGCCGATCGAAATTCAAACCGGCCGGTTGCACAGTCCAGCACTGGGTCCAGTAACTTCAATAGTTTTTCTACTGGCGCGGCACCTACCGTAAATTTGAAGGTGGTTGTTACCGTTGCTCCCTGATTATCAGTGGCCGTAATGGTAATCGGCCAAACGCCTACGCTGCTTGTGGTACCCTCGAGCACCCGGTTAGACGGGTAATAGGTAATACCCGAAGGCAAACCCGACATACTGATCGAGGCAATTGTGCCGTCGGGGTCAGTAAACATGGTTGCCGGTAGTATAATGATAAAGGGTTTACCGGCGTCCGTACCCTGATCGCCAAGCGGAATATTCACCACTGGCGGCTTATTCTGCGTTGGTGCCGGGCAAGTGGTGTTGTAGGTTATTGAAAACTCAGCACCACTCTGCCGGGCTCGAATAGTGAGCCCACTGCCAGACCGCAGTTGCTCAGGTAATGTGTATACTGTTTGGGTGTTCCAGGAATACAGGTTATCGGCCGCGTACTCAATGGGCGACCCATCTCCTTCTGTTGATCGAAACTCAAACTGACCGGTGCTACAATTCACAACCGGGTCTAGCAGTTGAAGCGGTAGAGTAGCCCGTTTCACCACCAGTACAAAATAATCGGTAACGCTGCTGTTCTTATTGTCGGTGGCCGTGATCGTGATTTCATTCGACCCAATCAGAGCCGGCGTTCCACTAATGGTGCGCGAAGTCGCGTTGTAATTCAACCCAACTGGTAATCCTGATAGTGAAACCGACGTAATTTGCCCATCAGCATCGGCAAACGTATTATCTGGAATTTTAAATGAAAACGACTTATTAACCAATGCCGTTTGGTTTGGCACTCTGTTGGCAACCGTAGGAGGTTGGTTTTCCGTGGGCGTCGGGCCCGTCGTCAGCACATCCTCATCAAGTAAGATGCGCACTGGTTTTTGCTCACCTCCACCCCTAATTGCGTTCCACTGACCAAATACACCCGCCTCGTAAATGTTACTCTGAATAATACTCGAGAGCTTATAGGTCATTGTACCTGCCGGCGTTATGGTAGGCACAGGTTGCTCCAGTAATCGCTTCGCTTTCATCCCTGCCAGTAACTCCCGAAGTTGAGTTTCCTGGTTATAATCGAGAAAGTAGTTGGCAAAGGTGATGATCTTGGCACCGTACTTATAGCTTGTTTCGATTTGCTCGGCCAAAGCTGCTGTAGCGCCCGGTTCCCGGAACGACATACCGTCGACTTCGTTGATCACCCACCCACCGGGCTTCATGTTACTCCGAAGCAGGTCCATCGAAAACTGATGAACATACGTTGGCGCGTCGTTTACCTTAATACCGTCTGACAATTCGGCCAGACTTTTAAAGCCTAAAGTGCCCCTGTTAGCACTATTGGCGTCATATACGCTACCTTGTTCGCTAACAACACGAATGGTAGGGTCTACTGCTTTAACCGTTCTGGTAAAACGGTCATTGAAGGCCTTAAACTGCATGTGACGAAAGACATACCAGTCTTGCCCGCGCTTCCCCTGAAAACCGCCCATGTTGTTGGCATCCGGATAGGTTGGTTGAATGGCCGAGATAGACTTGTAGTCGGTACCCCAGGCCCTGTTTACCGCCTCAAGGCTACCGCTGTACTTATCCAGCGCCCACCGCTGAAAATCAGCGATAGTCAGCGGGTTATAGTCGTAGGCGGTCTTATACTGGTCGGGATAATTGGTATGCCAGTACTCGTTTTCCCACTGTGGGTTAAACGTGACTGACATAAACAGTAGGTGCCCCTGATCATTGAGGTACTTGTAGCGCTGGGCGACCGAGCGCGCAAAATCCTGAACCTTATCAATAGCGGGTGTGTAGCCAAACCGAAAATGGGTTGCTTCTTCCAATTCCAGAGCCTTGCCGCGCGTATCCCGCATCGACTGTTCTTCGGGCCAGAAACCCGTACGGTCGCGTCGACCTGTACGCAGGCGTAAGGCGATTTTGGCGTTATGCCGTAGCGCAACCTCAACAAACCGGTCAATGTAGGCCCAATCGGGAGCACTATTCAAACTGGGTTGCAAAACATCCCAGCCAATGCCAATAACTACGGAGTTACAACCATTGGCGAAGGCATCTTCCATACCTCTGATCTGACGCCGTTGCATGCTACCATCAACGTCTCCATAGTGATAGAGCGTATACATGGCGTACCGCTTTCCATCATCGACGTACCCCTGACCTGATACAGGAACTGCAAGCGTAAAGTTTGCCAGCAGAAAAAACAAGAACACAAGTCGCCTCCCAATCGTAAAAGATTGTTGCATATTTAATGTAGTTGGATTTTTGTATGCACACTAATCCTGGTCAACCGACGGGAGGCTGTCACCGGGTTGAACAGAGTTAATCTTATGGTTTGGGTTAGCGAGGTCCTTATTCTGAAGAATGTATATATATCCGAATAGGCCTTGTTTATTTTCTTCACAATTATCGTGCGAGGAAATAAATCAGATAAAAATTGAGACGAAAGAAAAATCATATGATAACAACATGTACGGCTTGCAACAAAAATACACCCAAGCTATGTAATCGAGCGACTTACTTCCGACGCTATATTATTTGATTTATCACGACATTTGCAATTAAAAAACCATCAACAAAGCTTGTCTGATGGGCGTTACACAGTCATGGCTAATCGGTATTACCTAAAAGTAAAAGAAGTGGTCCGGGAAACTCCCGATGCCATCACCATTCAGTTTTGGCACCCTATCAATGAAGTTATTCGTTACCAACCGGGCCAGTTTCTGACTTTCTTATTGACGATTGGTAACCAAAAGGTACGTCGTTCTTACTCAATGTCGAGTTCACCGCACGTCGACGCATCATTGTCGGTTACAGTAAAACGGGTGCCTGGTGGTCTGGTGTCAAACTACCTGTGCGACAGACTCAAAGAAGGTGATGTGCTGGAAACGCTCGAGCCTATGGGCACGTTCACTCCGGTGCTTACCGCTTCGGCCAGCCGGTTATATGTACTCATTGGAGCAGGCAGTGGCATTACTCCGCTGTTCTCGATGATGAAGTCGATCCTGCATTCAGAACCAAAAAGCGAAGTGTGGCTTATCTACGGTAACCGCAACGAGGAGCAGATCATTTATAAGGCGCACCTCGACGCTATTGCCGGCGTTTACACCGATCGGTTAACCATAACCCACGTGCTTAGTCAGCCCACTCCTAACTGGACCGGCTTTTCGGGGCGCATCAATCAATCGAACTTACTGAAACTGCTCGAAACCCATAAACCAGACTCGTTACGCCAGGCAGAATACTACCTCTGTGGCCCCGACGGATTGATTGACGAGGTACGTTCGGCACTGAATTTGCTCTCCATTCCGGCCGAAAAAATTCATCGCGAAAGCTTCCAGACAGCTAATACGGCGCAGGCCGTGGGAGCAGTCGTGGAAGGAGACATTGATGATGAAGATAGCAGCATACAAGATGTAACGGTGTTATACGAAGGCAACGAGTATAAATTTGCCGTTGAACCCCATCAAACCATTCTGGAAGCTGCCCTTGAGCAGGATATCGATCTGCCTTACTCTTGCCAGGCAGGTATGTGTACGGCTTGTTTGGGTAAGTGCGTATCCGGCGAGGTAAAACTGGATGAAGAAGACGGCCTGTCAGCATCGGAAATAAAAGCAGGATACATTCTGACCTGCGTTGCTCATCCGGCCTCTAAAAACGTGGTGATTGAGATTGAATAAACCAGGCACACTGTGCTATGATGCCGGTAAAGGGTTAACCTTTACCGGCATTTTTACGTATATAGGATTGTGCAACCATCACCTACCCCCGTCATTCTGGTTATTATTCCAGCGTTCAACGAAGAAAATTCGGTCGGCAATGTTATCCGAGAAATTCCGATGGATATTGTCGCCGAAGTAATTGTAGTCAACAATAATTCCAACGACCAAACGGCGGTTCAGGCGGCCGCCGCCGGAGCAACCGTTTTAGATGAACCACGGCAGGGATACGGGCGTGCCTGCCTGCGGGGAATTGCATACGCTCACAATCGCCAACAAAAACCCGACATCATCGTTTTCCTCGATGCTGACTACTCCGACTATCCGGCCGAATTGGTTACCGTTGTTGCCCCTATTTTGGCCAAAGATGCCGATCTTGTTATTGGGTCGCGGGCATTGGGGCAACGGCAACGTGGTTCAATGACGCCGCAACAGGTTTTTGGCAACTGGTTGGCTACCCGCCTTATTCGTCTGCTTTACGATGTTCAGTTTACCGATTTAGGGCCTTTCCGGGCTATTCGATATTCGAGTTTACTGGCCATCGATATGCAGGACACTACCTATGGTTGGACGGTAGAGATGCAGGTGAAAGCGGCAAAACTTGGCCTTAGAAGTGTGGAAGTCCCCGTGCGGTATCGTCGCCGGATTGGGCACTCCAAAATCTCAGGTACGTTGCGCGGCACAGTATTGGCTGGCTACAAAATTTTGAGTACGATTGCGAAATATAGTCGCAAGGCTGAGAAATAGCTTTTTGACTGATCATCAACGCTATGAACATGAGCAGACGGTTTTGTCTGAATGTATGGAACAGTTTATTCTTACGCTTTACGCCCTTTCGCTCCTCTTGTTGTTTGCCTACAACCTGGGACAGTTGAGCCTGATTGTCATCTACCTGCGGTCGGGCAGAAAACAGCGCGCCGACACGGTTGTACCTGACTCTGTTGCCTGGGCAAACCTGCCAACCGTTACTATTCAGTTGCCGCTCTACAACGAACGTTATGTAGTGGAACGCCTTATTGATGCCGTAGCCGCATTGACTTACCCAGCCCAGAAACTCGAAATTCAGGTACTCGACGATTCAACTGACGATTCGATTGAATTGAGCCGACAGAAAGTAGACGAGTATCGGGCACGCGGCGTAAACATTCAACTCATCCGACGACCCGAGCGGGTAGGTTTCAAAGCGGGTGCTTTAGCCTACGGTCTTGACCGGTCGATGGGCGAGTTCGTCGCCATTTTCGACGCTGATTTTGTGCCTGATCCTGATTTCCTGCTCAAAACGATTCCGCATTTTGCCGCGCCTTCGGTAGGTATTGTACAAACCCGTTGGACGCACCTCAACGAAGATTACTCACTGTTGACTCAATTGCAGGCTTTTGGGCTGAATGCCCACTTCTTTATTGAGCAGGGAGGTCGTAATGCCGCCGATTTCTTCATGAATTTCAACGGCACGGCCGGCGTGTGGCGTAAAGCGGCCATTTATGACGCCGGTGGCTGGAGCAGCGACACCCTGACCGAAGACCTTGACCTTAGCTACCGTGCCCAGCTGAAAGGATGGAAATTTGTGTATCGGGAAGATATCGGGTCACCCGCCGAACTCCCGGTAGCGATGGCGGCCCTGAAATCGCAGCAATATCGCTGGATGAAAGGGGCTGCCGAGTGTGCACGCCGTTTGATGATGAGCGTATTACGATCGCCCAACGTACCTGTCGTCAATAAGCTGCACGCCTTTTTTCACCTCTTCAGCAGCTCAACCTTTTTGCTGGTTTTTATGCTGGCATTTTTAAGCGTGCCGGTTTTATACATTCGTAGCCTTCACCCCGAATGGGCTACCGTTTATTTCCTGATCAACTTTTTCCAGGTCAATCTACTCATTCTACTACTGTTCTACGGCATCCCATTCTGGCGATCGAACACCCAGAATCGACTATCATTTCCGTGGTACTTTTTGTCTTATTCATCGCTGATGATGGGCTTGTCGCTTCACAATGCCATCGCCGTTATTGAAGGGTACATAGGCCGGAAAACGCCCTTTGTTCGTACACCGAAATTCAATGTGCAGAAAGGCTCGGATACCTGGCGGTCTAATGTGTACATGGCCTCGGGGTTCCCGTGGCTTACACTACTGGAGGGAGCCATGCTACTCTATTTCGTTGGGGGCATTACGCTGGGAATTTACCTACGCGATTACCGAATGCTGTTCTTCCACTGTATGCTAACGGCGGGCTTCGGTATGGTGTTCGTATATTCGCTCCTGCACACAGTTCGTACGTCGGCACGGCCCCGGTCAGTTGATTCTGATTTGCCAAACACCGAGCGTCGCGCGGCTGGTGCGGTTGCATGACCTCTACTCCCACCCTATTTGCTACTTCGGCCACGCGCTGGGGATGGCTTATTCTTTCTGCCTGCCTGTTCGTATTACTTGGCTACACCACGCCCCGCGGGCAGTTTCCGATGCTGATTGGGCTGTATACGCTGCTGATGTGGGGCTATAGCCTACGCGTGCAGCCAATACTACGCCGCATGAATGACCATGCCGCCTCTCCGGATCGTTTCTTGTTTGGGTCGGCGCTCGTTTTCAGGTTGTTGCTGTTATTGGCAATGCCCCGGTTATCCGACGACTATGCGCGGTTTATGTGGGATGGTCAACTGCTTCTCCAGGGAATTAACCCATTCCGCTATTTACCCGTTGAGCTGATGGCCGGTGGCATCGTGCCGGCCGTTAAGGTCGACCCGGCCTTGTATCAACTGCTAAACTCCCCGAATTACTATACCGTTTATCCACCTGTCAATCAGCTTTTCTTTGCCTTCTCGGCCTGGCTATCGCCGGGTAATGCAGCGGGCGGTGTAATAGCCCTGCGGTTACCCATTATGCTGGCCGAAATGGGGACGTTGTGGCTGATGACGAAGCTATTGACTCAGAACGGGCACAACCCAAATCTGGCTTTACTGTATGGCCTCAATCCGTTGATTATTCTTGAATTGACGGGTAATGTTCATTTCGAGGCAGTCATGATTTTTTTTACGCTGCTGGCCGTTTACTACTGGCAGCAACACAAGCAGGTGTTATCGGCATTAGCGCTTTCACTGGCTATTGCTACCAAACTGTTGCCACTCATGCTGTTGCCGCTTGTTATAGCGCATATAGGCTGGCAGAAAGGGTTGCGTTACGCGTTTATCACCGGCGGATTTTTAGCCGTACTATTCATTCCCTTTTTCAACGTATCGCTGCTGATGAACATGCTGGAAAGCATTGATCTTTACTTTCGAAAATTTGAGTTCAATGCCAGTGTCTATTATGTGATCCGGCAGGCGGGCTACTGGCTTCAGGGATACAATGTACTGGGTCGAGTTGGACTATGGCTGTCTTTGTTGACCACCATTGGATTAACGGTGCTGGCTTTTGCCAAATCGTTTCCTGTTCAGGTACGTTCGCTCTGGATGCTGACACTTTATCTGATCATGGCCACCACAGTTCACCCCTGGTACATCACATCATTGGTAGCCGTTTCTGTGTTTGCCAGTTCACGCGCATACAGCATTCGGTATGTACTGGTGTGGTCAGCACTGGTCTGGCTCTCTTACTCGGCTTACCGCACCACGCCCGTCAGCGAAGATCAAACACTGCTACTCCTGGAATATGGACCTGTATTCGCGCTGTTCATTCTAGATACCCGCCGTTACCTCATCAATCGCCAAACCCATGCCCAAACGCCTGCTGAAATATAAAAATTACGACGTGCACTCGATCACCTCGGTTGCTGATCCAGGTACGTTGACCAAACGCCAGAACGCCAATATTGCCACCTGGGTGATGCAAACAGCCCTGGGTGGTAGTCGATTGGCGGTAGCTCTTTACAAAGTAGATTACACCATTGAACTGGTACGCGAAAGCGGACTGCTGAACGTAAATCTGCTGGCTCAAGACCAAACCGGCCTGATTCGCAAACTGGGCCGTCAGTCGGGACGGAGTATTGATAAGTTTGCCCGGCTTCCGCATGCTTTTGATGACCGTGGCTGTCCCTACCTAACCGAAGCGGTTGGGTACGTTCAGTGCCGCGTGCTGACCAGTGTAGATGGCGGTGACCACGACGTTTTTATCTGTGAAGTGCTGAAGCAAGTCGTATTGAACCCCGGCAAAACGGTGCTGACCAACGATTATCTAAAGGAAAAAAAACTGGTGCGGGGTTGACCGGCTATTCTGATGGCAACGCTTCGTTGGGTCGGAATAACCCTTTCTGTATTACCTGCCTAAGTGTCTTATCTGCCTCGGCCTGTTTGTCGTCTTCGATGTATAGGGTTAGTTTTCCCGTACGTTGCCATTCAGCGAATCCCGCTTGTCGCTTTTCGTAAATGGCTTCGATAAAGGGCAAATTAGTCCAAAGTGAACCGACAAACAGCAGAAATGCCCCTATGGGCAACCAGCTAGCATTTCTGACCAAACGAAGCCGCTGATCCAGGGCGATAGCATACAGCAGAATTGGGGTCATGCTGGTGAATACCATATAGCGCGATGTAAACAGAAACCCGCTTCCCACACCGATTCGCGACAACGAGAGCAAAACGCCCACTGCCAGCGAGATACCCAATAACGAAAACAAAAGTGGGTTCTGACGGCCATATCCCGATATCAGCAAGTAGGCAACATACCCCCAACTTACCAAGCCTATCAGATAACAGACAACTACCTGAATGCTGACAACCGTAAAATTTGGCCAGTGAACAATGAAAGCAGCACCTGGAAAGAGCAATACCCCTTTCAGAAAGGCAATGAGTTGTGTACCAAATGGGTCTGTCATGGCCAGATTGTTACTGGGCCGGTAAAAATCAATGAAGTAATAGCTGATAGCCAGAAACGCCATTAATCCCCAGATAAACAGCCAGCTATTTCGGCGTTTGAAGAAAAGAAAAGCCGCCCCGCCTGCCCATACCAAAAAGCCGCTTCCGAACGAAAACGTGGCTAGTCCCGCCGCCAGAACCGACAGCCCAAATAGCCCCGACCAGCCGACTGATTTGGGCAATGATGCCCGGTGTAATAGCCAGATTGACAGGGCTGTAAAGAAAAGAACCGGATATGATTGTGACCCTCCCGAAATGAACAGAAACGTTTCGTACGAATGCGGACTCAGCAACAGCAAGAAGGGCAACAGATAATGATACCAGGATAATGATGGGCTGATAGATCTGTAAATAATTACCAGAACACTTAATAAGCCGGCCAGAAAAAGAGCATCAACAAACAGAAAATGCGCCAGGTTTACTTCGCCTGTCAATGCATGAAAAGCAACCGTCAGTAAGCGGCTAATGACAATACGGTGTTCGTTATGTTGCGAAAAAATAAGCCGGATATGCTGGCTGTCAGATGTATCTGTATATAAGTAACTGTAAATAAATTGTAACGTAGCTACAAAGTCATCAGTAGCCGGAATATTTTGGGAGTAACGGACAAGTAGGAAAACAAAGGTGAAGAATGGTATGATCAAAAAGATCGCAAGCCAAAACTTACTATTACCGAATTGTTCAATGCGTGTAGGTGGAGTTAATAAGCCAGCCATAGTTCGTTATCAAAGCCAAAGTGCTAAACTAACAACAAGGCTACTGATAAAGAAACTTAGGGCTACTATTGTAACCGGAAACTCATACCACCCAACAGATCATCGACATACTCGCGAGAATTGCTTAATCGAGGAACTTTATGTTGTCCGCCCACCTTACCGCGTTGCCTCATCCAGGCATAGAACGTACCTGCGGGTACCGAGTGAACAACCGGTGCCACTAGCGCCAGATCATGGTAGCGCTTGGCATCATAATCTGAATTGACCTGCCGGAGGGTATCGTCGAGCACCTGTGTAAAATGGCTGAGACTACCTGGTTCACGGGCAAACTCAATCACCCACTCGTGCCCTCCCTGTTGATGCCCGCTCACACGGTTATGCTGCATGTAAATAGGCCCGGCGGTATAATCAGAGATTACTGCGCCGGTTACTTTGCAGGCCTGCGTAATGGCCATTTCGGCATTTTCTACAATCACCTCTTCACCAAACGCATTGATAAAATGCTTGGTCCGCCCGCTTACCCGAATGCGGTGCGGATATAACGACGTGAACCGAACGGTATCGCCGATCCGGTAACGCCATAAACCGGCATTGGTGGAGATAATGAGCGCGTAGTTCCGGTTCAGTTCTACTTCTTCAATCGTGTATGCTTTCGGGAATGATTTGTCGGCGTCTTCTACGGGCACAAATTCATAAAAGATGCCATAGTCAGGCATAAGCATCATCTCATTGGCCCGGGTCATATCGTCCTGAATGGCAAAATACCCTTCCGACGCGTTGTAAACTTCCTGAAAGCCAACGTTTTGACCACCAAAAATTTGATCACTGAACAGGGTTCGGTACGGCTGAAAGGCAACAGCGCCGTGCACGAATACTTCGAAGTTAGGCCATACATCCAGAATGTTTTCTTTACCAGTTTGGGCAAGCACTTTCTGAATAAGCACCATTGTCCAGGTAGGTACGCCCAAAATGCTGGTTACGTTTTCCTGAGCAGTAATTTGGGCCATCCGGTCGATTTTGGCCTCCCACTCGTCCATCAGGGCCACATCCAGCGAAGGTGTTCTCACAACCTGAGCCCAGACAGGCAGGTTTTTCATGACCACCGCCGAAATATCACCCGTTGCGCTATCACGACCATACGGATTGGCATGCAGGCTTCCACCAATCGATAAACCTTTGCCTTCAAAAACACGAGTCTCGGGCCGGTTGGCGATGTAAAGCGCCATCATGTCTTTACCACCTTTGATGTGGCAATCATCAAGGGCTTCCGACGAAACAGGAATGTATTTACTACGGGCGTTGGTTGTTCCCGACGATTTCGAGAACCAATGGATGGGCGACGACCACAGTACGTTTTGCTCACCTTTCATGATCCGTTCAATGTACGGAAACAGGTCTTCGTAACTGGAAACGGGCACTTGTTGCTGAAAAGCACGAACTGAGTGTATGTCTTCGTACCCATGTTTTCGCCCCCATTCGGTACGCCGCCCCCGCCCGATCAATGATCGGAATACGATTTGTTGCGCGTCGCCGGGCCGGGCCTTTAACCCCTCGATTCGGGGCAGGCGTCGGCTGAGCAGCCAACTGAGCGTCGTGTTTAGAAAGGTCATACAAGCAGTACGATCAGGCTATTAGATTATAAACTTAACCGTTTGTTAGTCTAAGTACAAACACGGGCCTTGCCTCCTTGGTTTAGAGTTCATCTGCACGGTTAGGATAATCAGTAATGATACCATCTACACCAATATTGATCATCTTACGCATATCGACCACATTATTCACTGTCCAGGGCACAACCTGAATACCTTGCCGATGCAGTTTCTGCACGCTTTCTCGCCCGATAAGCTTGTAATTGGGGCTATAAATAGCGGGTTTAAACCCAAGCTTTTTTAGGTTATGGTCTACACCCCGAACGTTTTCGACCAGCGCCGCCAGCCGAACAGGCAGCACCGTTTGCCCCTTAAGTTGCCGATTCCACTCTTGTAAGATGGCGAAATCGAAGCTTTGAATGATGATGCGACTGGCAGGTACGTTGGCCTTTACTAACACCTCATTGACCAGCTTACAGAACTCTGCCGGGCGGGGCTGGCTCTGGTCATATTCTGATTCTTCGCTTTTCAGTTCTATGTTGTACGCAAAAGCAGGTAGGTTCTTTTCGGTGCGGTAAGCTTCTGTTGCTGCTAGCATGTCGCTCAACAATGGCTTGAATACCTTCTGTTTTTGTTGCTCCGGAAAGCGCGGGTTCCCGTTTGATCCTACATCATACCGCCTGATTTCGGCATAGAGCATCTTATACAAAACCAGATTTTTTTCCTCAGCCTTAGTTACCGGCTCACCATCTGGTTTAGTACTAAACGCCGAATTGAAATAGGGTTCGTGTGAGACAACAACCTGCCCATCCTGACTAATCACCACGTCGAGTTCAAGCGTATTTACACCTAAATCGAGTGCCTTCAGAAAAGCAGGAATTGTGTTTTCGGGCATTAGGCCCCGGCAACCGCGATGGCCCTGCAAGTCGTAGCTACGTGCTGGCTGGGCAGCAAGAGAAGAGGTTGTCAGCATACAAAGTATGAACAGTAAAGCGCGCATCGGTTATCAGGTACGTTAAGATCAAATGTAAAAAAAAGCCGGTAGCTGCTCGTGTTAACAAACAGTTACCGGCTTATGACGTGGCCTTTTACCCTTAACTATGGTCTAATCGCTTTCACGAAGGCATCTATACCTTCAGCGCCTGGTCCGTTTTTCTGCAGATGTTTAACGAACGCACTACCGATAATCGCTCCGTTGGCGTGTTCACTGGCGGTGTCGAACGTTTCCTGGTTGTTGATACCAAAGCCGATTAGACGAGGATTCCGCAGATTCATGCCCGCTATTCGCTCAAAGTATGCCTTCATAGTATCGCTGATGCCTGATACAGAACCGGTAATGCTCGCTGACGACACCATGTAGATGAACCCTTCCGAAGCCTCGTCAATGAAGCGTATGCGTTCGTCTGTTGTTTGCGGCGTGATTAGGAAGATGTTCAGAATACCGTAGCGTTCAAACGTTTCTTTGTATTCAGCCACGTACAGATCGAACGGTAGGTCGGGCAGAATCACACCGTCGACGCCTACTTCCTGGCATTTCTGACAGAACGCCTCAACGCCAAATTGCAGCACCGGGTTGATGTAGCCCATTAACAGAATAGGCACGCTAATCTCATCACGGCAGTCAGCTAGTTGCTCAAACAGGATGCGCAGGGTCATGCCATGTTCCAGCGAAACCCCGTTGCTCTGCTGAATTACTTCACCGTCGGCTACCGGGTCAGAGTAGGGCATACCGATCTCAACCAGATCGACGCCTGCCTGTTGCAAGCCACGAAGCACCGTCCGCGTGTCATTTAATTGGGGAAAACCTGCGGTAAAATAAACGTTGAGCAACCGATCGCTCTTCGTAGAAAACAGGTCGGTGATGCGGTTTTGTAGAATTGTCATTATGCTTCGCTGTCATTAAGTGGTCATTCGCTACGCTGTCATTCAGTGGTCATTTGCCTACGGCGTCATCAGTAGTCATTCGTTGTAAAGACAATCAATAACTATCTAATGACGCCGTAGGCAAATGACCACTGAATGACGCGAAGCATAATGACATTTCGACTATAAATACTTCGTATACGTGCTCAAATCTTTATCACCCCGGCCTGACAGGCAAACGACAACGACGTCGTCTTTCTTAAGCGGCATTTCGTTCAATACGGCCAGTGCGTGGGCTGTTTCGAGGGCAGGAATAATACCTTCCAGCTTGCTGAGGTTAAAACCTGCCTTCAGGGCATCATCGTCGGTCACGCTGTAGAAATCGCCCCGTCCCGAATCGAACAGGTGAGCGTGCAGCGGACCAATACCGGGGTAGTCGAGCCCTGCCGAGATTGAATAGGGCTCGGTTACCTGACCATCTTCTGTCTGCATCAAAATCGTGCGCGAGCCGTGCAATACGCCGGGCTTACCCAACGCCGTTGTAGCGGCCGAATGACCCGTATTCACGCCCTGCCCAGCGGCTTCGGCGGCAACCAGACGTACCTGAGGCTCATCCAGAAAATGGAAGAATGCCCCAGCCGCGTTACTGCCGCCACCTACGCAGGCTACTACATAATCAGGTGTTTCGCGGCCTTCTTTTTCCAGCAACTGCTTCCGAATCTCTTCTGAAATTACCGACTGGAAACGCGCCACCATATCCGGGTACGGGTGCGGACCAACCACCGAGCCAATGATATAATGCGTATCGACCGGGTTATTAATCCAGTGACGCATGGCTTCGTTGGTCGCATCTTTCAACGTCTGACTGCCCGATTTGGCGGGACGTACCTCAGCGCCCAGCATCCGCATGCGGTCGACGTTCGGCTTCTGCCGCTCGATATCGATCGAACCCATGTAGATGATGCATTCCAGGCCCATCAGAGCGCAAACAGTAGCCGTAGCCACGCCATGCTGCCCCGCGCCGGTTTCGGCTACGATACGCTTCTTTCCGAGCCGTTGCGCCACCAGAATCTGTCCGATGGTGTTGTTGATCTTGTGCGCACCCGTATGGCACAGGTCTTCCCGCTTCAGGTAGATCGTTGCGCCCACCTGCGCCGACAGCCGTTTAGCCAGAAACAACGGCGTGGGACGACCTACATAATCGGTGAGCAACTGCCAGAATTCAGCCTGAAACGACGGATCGGCAATAATGTCCAGATAGTTTTGGCGTAGCTCTTCAACATTGGGGTACAGCATCTCGGGGATGAATGCACCACCAAAATGGCCGTAGAAGCCTTTGTCGGTCACCTCAAAGGAGGTTTGGGGTTCAAGTGTCGTTTGCATGATTTTTAAGCTGTTGCTGAGTAATGTACCGTTACGCCATATGGTTTCATTAACTCTTCTAATTCAGCCAGATATGAATCGTGTAATGCTGTATACTGATTAATGGACAGTTGGTCATCAGGAGCCTGCGCTTTGTACGCATCTACCAACCGTCGATTACGCTCAATTAACTCCAACACCCGGGTTAACCGTAAAGCTTGTTCCTGTGTTGATGGCTGCATTTCCATATTACTGTACCTGTAAAGAAAGAATTCCTTTGTTTTTGTAGTCTCTTGTCGTTCCAAAAACATACAACCACTCTGTTTGACTCAACTCATACAGTCTGTAATTCCGATGGCCTGATGGATAAACAGGAACGAAATAACTGTCTATCACTGGTTTTCGCACCGACCGTAACTGATCAAGTTCTCTATTGAATTGTTGATGCTTTCGGTAGTCTACAAATAGAACGATATCAACATCTTTCGGATTCAGTTTACTCGTAGTAAAACTACCATCCAGCCAGTACGTGAATGTCTCTCCAATTATAACTTTTACCTCATTTATGTAACTCGACAGTTGATCAAAAAGCTGTGATCTATTTGACGACAATGGCATACTAAAAACAAACGCTTCTTCAACTTCATGCAATGAGGTATCAATCAAGCCACCCGGAATCAATAAGCCATTCTCATTTAGAATCAACATCATTCTCTACGCTTCTTCCTCCTCTTCAATAGGCCGCAGGCGGTCGATGAGTTCCTTCACTTTCGCTACGTCTTTCACGCCCGGCGATACTTCGACCTGGCTGTTCACATCAACGCCGTATAGCTTCATGCCTTTCAGTTGGTCGAGCTGATCGAGGTTGTCGAGGCCGATTCCACCGCTGATGAAGAACGGCTTCTCGTTATCGTAATTTTTCAGAACGTTCCAGTCGAAGGTATGTCCGTTACCGCCGGGCTGATCACCTTTGGCATCGAACAGAAACAGATCGGCGTAGGCCTTGTAGTTGTTCACCATCGAGAAGTTGAACGCACCATCGACCCGGAAGGCCTTGATGATGTTAACCCCCCGATTCTGAAGGCTCCGGCAATAGTCAGGTGCTTCGTTACCGTGAAGCTGTACGTACTGTAGGTCATACTTTTTAACCGACCGCAGAATGTATTCCGGATTGGCATTCACAAACACACCCACTTTCCGGATTGACCGGGGCAGCGCTTTCACCACATCTGCATTCAGATCGTCGCCGACAAACCGGGGCGATTGATCGTAGAAGATAAAGCCGACAAAATCCGGATTCAGGGCCGCCACTTGTTCCAGATTGGCCGCATCACGTAGGCCGCATACTTTAATCTTCATACGATTTGATGACTGTTTTTAGACGTAACAAGTTGTTCTTTATAATCGGTCACTAAATGACGCAAAGCCGTTGCCGGATCGTCTGTTTTCATAAATGCCTCACCAATTAGGAACGCTTGGTAGCCAACTTCATGCAACCGCACCATTGTTTCGGCATCGTGCAGTCCGCTCTCTGTTACTTTCACGTACTGATCGGGAATTTGACTGGCCAGTTGAACCGATGTATCAATATCCGTGACGAAGGTTTTCAGATTTCGGTTATTCACGCCTACTAGATCAACACTTTCGCAGAGAGAACGTTGCAATTCGTCGGCGTCGTGTACTTCTAGTAACACCTCCATCCCAAGTTCGTGCGCATATTCGCTCAATGAACGTATCTGATCGGGACTCAGGCATGAGGCAATCAACAACACCAGGTCGGCTCCCCACGCTTTAGCTTCTAAAAGTTGGTACGCGTCGACAACGAAGTCTTTACGCAGAATTGGCGTTTGTGGATTAGCAGCGCGCGCTGCCTGCAAATCGGCCGGTGTTCCACCGAAAAACGGCTCATCTGTCAACACGGATAATACAGCTGCACCCGCAGCAACGTACCCACGCGTAGTCTCTGCCACATCGACCCGGTCGTTGATAACTCCCTTCGATGGCGACTTACGCTTGAACTCCGAAATCACACCCGTTGAGTCAGGGGCCAAAATCGCGGCCCGCGCCGAATTCACCGTGCGGCCGAAGAGGGGCATCTTCCGTAGATCATCTTCTGAAACCGCCGCTTTCCGCTCAGCAACTTCCTCCCACTTCCGGGTAACTATGGTATCTAAAATGGTCATCTCTCTAGTTCATCAATCTATCAAACGATTGTCTGGCGCGGCCGCTTACTAATGACTCGCGGGCCATCGCTACGGCTTCTTCATTGGTTGGCGCTTTTCCGGCGGCTAGTAGTGCCATAGCGGCGTTGGCCAGTACGGCCTGCGTCTGGGCCGGGGTTGCTTCGTTGTTCAGCACGTTCATAAAAATCTGAGCTGATTCTTCCGCCGTTTTGCCACCCGACAGCGCTTCGGCTGATAACCGCTCGAACCCAATGTCGACTGGATTTAACATCAGCTCGGTTTTGTTCGTGATAGCCTTAAAAGGGCCCGTGAGCGATATTTCATCGTAGCCATCCAGCGAATGAAGCACCATAAACTGCTTGTCTGTCTGTTGATAAAGGTACGCATAAAGCCGGGCCAATTCAAGGCTGTAGACGCCCACCAACTGCTTGTTTGGCCGCGACGGATTAACCATCGGACCCAACACGTTGAAGAACGTTTTCACGCCTAATTCCTTCCGGATCGGACCCACGTTTTTCATAGCCGGGTGGAATAGGGGCGCATGCAGAAAACAGATGCCCGCCGTTTCGATCTTACGCTGTAGCTCACCGATATCGTTGGTGAATTTATAGCCCAACCGCTCCATCACCGTGCTTGACCCGGTCAACGACGATACGCCGTGGTTACCATGCTTGGCTACACGCTGGCCCGCCCCCGCCACGACAAACGCTGATAACGTAGAGATATTGAATGTGTCTTTTCCATCGCCGCCCGTGCCGCAAACATCCATAGCGTCGAAGCCCGACAGGTCAACGGGTAAACAGAGTTCCAGCATCGCGTCACGGAAACCTTCCAGTTCCTCCACGCGAATACTCCGCATCATATAAACCGTCAGGAACGCTGCTACCTGCGACTGGTTGTACTGCCCCTGCGTAATGCCCAACAGCACTTCTTTCGCCTGCGCTGTGGTTAGGGTTTTATATTCAAAAAGGTGATTCAGGATTGCTTTCATAAGAATATGTCTATTAATGTAGAGCCGCAAGATGTTGCGGCTCTACGATACCAGCCAGTTTTTCATCATTTGGACGCCGCCAACTGTTAGTACCGATTCGGGGTGAAATTGAACACCTCGAACGTCGAACCGGGCGTGGCGGAGGCCCATTATCCGGCCGTTTTCATCTTCGGCAGTAATTAGCAGATCTGCGGGTAAACTATCCCGAACCACCGACCACGAATGATAGCGACCAACGGTCATATCATCGGGTAATTGGTTGAACAACGGTTCGTCCCGATCCAGCACATAAGCCGAATGGGCAACCCCGTGCAGCACATCGCCCAGATTTTCGAGCGTTGCCCCAAACACCTCACCGATTGCCTGATGTCCCAGACATACCCCCATAATGGACTTTGTTGGGGCATATTCGGCTATCAAAGGCTTCAGAATACCAGCCTCATCGGGAATACCAGGCCCCGGCGACAGTAAGATTTTGTCGTAATCCGAAGCGTCCTCAACCGTTAATTTATCATTCCGAATCACATCGGGACGATAACCCAGTTCGCGCAGGATATAGACGAGGTTATAGGTAAACGAATCGTAATTATCTAAAACGAGAATTTTCATGAGATTGCATTTTAAACCTATAAGGTTGTTTGGAAACCTTATAGGTTTGGTTTTTCAAATTCCTTCTGCCTGTTGAATAGCGGCCCGTAGTGCGCCCAACTTGTTATGTACTTCCTGTAGTTCGCTTTCGACCACTGATTTAGCTACAACACCGGCCCCTGCTTGGTAATAGAGCGAATTGTTCTGGCTCATGAACGTGCGAATCATGATGGCGTGGTTGAACTCACCGTCGAAGCCCATGTAGCCAATGCTTCCCGAATAGAAACCGCGACTCTGGTTTTCATAGCGGTCAATCAACTTCATCGCCATGTGTTTCGGCGCCCCCGACAACGTACCTGCGGGGAACGTCTCAGCCACAATCTGCAACGGATCAGCGCCCTCATTCAATTGACCGACTACCTTCGACACCAGGTGAATCACGTGCGAATAGTATTGCACTTCTTTAAAGGTTTCCACCTTCACCACATCGCAGTTCCGGCTGAGGTCATTACGGGCCAGATCGACCAGCATCACATGCTCGGCCGATTCTTTCGGGTCGTCGTATAGCTTTTGAGCCAGTTCAGCATCTTTTAAATCATCTCCCGTCCGGCGGAATGTACCTGCAATCGGATAAATGGTAGCCTCGCCCTTCTTCACCACGATCTGCGACTCAGGCGATGAGCCAAACAACTTGAAATTACCATAGTCGAAATAGAACAGATAAGGCGATGGATTCAACGACCGCAGTGCGCGGTATACATTGAATTCATCGCCTCTGAATGGCGTTTGAAAGCGCCGTGATAACACAATCTGAAATACATCTCCCCGACGGCAATGATCGATTCCATGCTGAATAACGCCCCGAAATTCGTCGTCGCTAAAGTTAGAGGTTTCTTTACCCGTTGTCGTAAATGAATACAGCGCGTAGTTACGACTTGTCAAGAACGAGGCTACTTCATCAATGCTGCTATTGCCCGGTTCCTGGCCATTCTGCAAGTATTGATGCTCGAATAGGTGTAGTTCGTCTTTGAAATGGTTGATCGCCACAACGTACCTGTACACCTGAAAAACCGCTGCGGGAATACGATTCTCTTCAGGAACCGGAGCTGTCAGGTGAATGTCCTCAAACCCTTCGACTGCCGGAAAGCCGAAGTAGCCAAACAAACCATTTGAGATAAACGAGTATCCCGAGGACGGAGCCGCAAATTGGTCTTTGAAATTGCGTAGCGCTGGCATTAACTCGTCTGGATCAGCTTTTCTACGTGTCTCCTCCTGGCCAGGAAATACCGTGCTGATGATGCCTTCATCGTACGTAAACCGCGCAACAGGATCAAACGCGATATACGAAAAGCTGTTGTCGTTGCCATGGTAGTCGGCACTTTCGAGCAAAATGCTATTGGGATACTTATCCCGAATACGCAAATAGCTGCTTACAGGCGTGATGATATCAGCCAGCATACGACGATGCGTGGTATGAACAGAATACTGTTGGATTGATTGAGGCGAAATAGTCATTCTAGAAAGGCGTTAGACGGAAGTTCGGACAATAAAAAAGGCTCACCGGGATGACGGTGAGCCTTTTGATATAGTGTTATACAGAACACAACAGGGCAACCCTCATCCTTTGCAGGAAAAGTGCCACCACCATGCTTTGTTCGTAATCAGATTCATGTTCTCTTTTATCAATGTCGGGGTAGCAAGGTTTGAACCACTGCAGCGGACCGTCCACGATCTCTACGTCCCGAATGTAGATCGCTTCCAAGATGCGCTACACCCTGGTTTGGAGCACAAAAATAGTTATTCAGTCTGATTTTGAAACTGTAACCGCAACTTTTTACGAACAAACGCTAACAGATTGGTTATATATCTGACATTCAACTAATCTATATGCCTGAATTACCAGAGGTCGAGATGCGTCGGCTTTACTTGGAAGCAACTTCATTTGATCAGCCAATCGACTCAATCACTGTAGAAGATAAGAAGCTGTTGACGACGGATTTCAATACGTTACAAGAAAGCCTCCACAATCGCCGCTTATTAGGCACAAAACGGGTTGGAAAAAATCTCTTCGTTTACACGGATGATCCCTCAGTAATCGTCCGCATGCATTTCGGTATGACCGGCGATTTGATATATTATCACAACTCCATCGACCGTCCTAGGCACGCACGCATCGTTTTTTACTTTAAGAATGGCTTCTGTTTGGGATTCGTATGCCCTCGCAAATTTGAACGCGTTGGACTAGTTTCAGACATAGATGCTTACCTAAAACTGAAAAAGATAGCCCCTGATGCTCTATCAATTGACGTAGGTACGCTAGCCAACAAACTTAGAAAGCGTCGCTCTCCGATTAAGCCTGTATTACTTGACCAGTCTACCACAGCAGGACTAGGCAACTGGATTGTGGACGAAGTACTTTTCCAGGCAAGAGTGCATCCGTCAAGCATCAGTGCAGATTTGTCAGACGATCAAACTCAGGCTATTCACGATGCTATTCATCTTGTTCTTGAAACAGCTATTAGCAAAGAAGCCAACTACCGCGATTTTCCACCTTCGTTTCTGATTCATGCCCGGCAATGGGATACCTCACCCTACGAAGATCCCCAAGCGTATAAATTCTGTCCTCGCTGCGGTACTGAAATAGAGGTAATTGAAGTGGGTGGTCGTACGACCTATTTTTGCCCAAAAGAGCAGGTACTCAACTAAGTTATATTTTTCTTAGCAAATAATTAATTAACTCATTGTCAGAGCATTGTATAAATTCAAAAAACTCTTAGCTACAGTATATATCAACAAAAAGAGCTGCCTCTTGCGAAGCAGCTCTCTGTTGTCTAGGGGTGGCGACCGCCTACTCTCCCGGTCGTGACACCAGTACCATCGGCAGTGCGGGGCTTAACGGCTCTGTTCGGA